>NZ_LMGG01000001.1:1178891-1254381 GCF_001427925.1 Nocardioides sp. Root151 | reverse complement strand
CACTGGTGTCTCGACACGGCGGTCGCGGCTTCGTTCCTCAGCCGCGCGCCTGCTCGACCCGGCTCGCCACGCCGGGCACTCCTTCGTCGTGCCCGGCTAGGCTCGCCGCATGACTGACGCGCCGTCGATGATCGACTGGGACCTCGCCGTACGCATCGGCTCACGGCTGGCCGGTGACGGGCCGGAGATCTCCACGCGGGCCGCCGCCGACGCGGTCGAGGAGCTGCGCGCCGACGCCAACCGCTCCACGGGGTTGGTGCGTGACTTCACCGGCCTGGCCGCGGCCGAACGCACCGCCCCGGTGCTGGTCGTCGACCGACCGGGCTGGATCCGTGCGAACGCCGACAGCTTCGCCACGATCCTGTCGCCGATCGTGGAGAAGCTCTCCGAGAAGAAGTCACCGGGAGTGCTGGGCCAGGCGATCGGCTCGCGCATCACCGGCGCCGAGGTCGGCCTGGTGCTCGGCTTCATGGGCGGCAAGGTGCTCGGGCAGTTCGACCCGTTCTTCGACCCCAGCGGACGCCTCCTGCTGGTCGCCCCCAACATCGTGCACGTCGAGCGCGAGCTCGACGTCGACCCGACCGACTTCCGCCTGTGGGTCTGCCTCCATGAGGAGACCCACCGCGTGCAGTTCACGGCCGTGCCGTGGATGCGTGACCACCTCTTCGCCCAGATGACCACGCTGGCCGACTCGATCGAGGTCGGCAAGACCCTCGAGGAGGGCGTCAAGCGGCTCGGGGAGTCCATGCGCGGCAAGGGCGGCAGCCTGCTCGACATGATGAGCACGCCCGAGCAGCGCGAGGTGATCGACCGCGTCACCGGGGTGATGTCGCTGCTCGAGGGCCACGCCGACGTGGTGATGGACGGCGTCGGTCCCGAGGTGATCCCGAGCGTCGGCAAGATCAGGCGCCGCTTCAACCAGCGCCGCAAGGGCGTCGGCCCGCTCGACCGCATCCTGCGCCGCCTGCTCGGCCTCGATGCGAAGATGGCCCAGTACCGCGACGGCGCCGCCTTCGTCCGCGCCGTCATCGAGAAGGTCGACATGGACGGCTTCAACGCCGTGTGGGAGTCCCCGGAGAACCTCCCGTCGAAGGCCGAGATCGAAGACCCCACCGCTTGGGTGGCCCGGGTCCACGGATGACGCTCCACCCGGCGGTGGCCGCCGTCCGGTTGGTCGTACGCCGGACCCTGGAACCTCTCGCGCCGGGTACGACGGTGGTCGTGGCCTGCTCCGGGGGTGCCGACTCGCTCGCCCTGTTGGCCGCCGCGGTCTTCGAGGGCCACAAGATGTCGCTGCGGGTCGTGGGCGCCACTGTCGACCACGGGCTGCAGGACGGATCAGCCGGTCGGGCCGCGGTCGTCGTACGACAGATGGCGGAGCTGGGTGCCGACGAGACGGTCTCGGCGCGCGTCACGGTCAGTTCCGAGGGCGGCCCGGAGGCGGCGGCCCGGGAGGCGCGCTACGGCGTGCTGGAGCAGATGGCCGAGCACCTCGGCGCCGCGACCGTGTTGCTCGGCCACACCCGTGACGACCAGGCGGAGACCGTCCTGCTCGGGCTGGCCCGCGGGTCGGGAGGTCGCGCCATTGCAGGGATGCGGCGATCCTTCGACGGTTTCGCCCGGCCGTTGCTCGACGTCTCGCGTGCCGACACCACCGCCGCCTGCGAGGCCGAGGGCATCGACGTCTGGCACGACCCGCACAACACCGACCCTCGTTTCACCCGGGTGCGGGTGCGGCACACCGTGTTGCCGGTGCTGGAGTCCGAGCTGGGCCCGGGGGTGGCGGTGGCGCTGGCCCGCACGGCCGACCTCGTCCGCCCGGACATGGAGTACCTCGACGGGCTCGCCGACGCGGCGTACGACCGCCTGCGCGACCAGGTCCCGGAGGGGCTGCCGGTCGACGAGCTGGCCGCGTTGCCCGGCCCGCTGCGCACCCGTGTCCTGAGGCTCGCGGCACTCGACGCCGGAGCGATCGGGTCGGAGCTGTTCCACGAGCACGTGCGCGCCATCGACGCCTTGATCACCGACTGGCGCGGCCAGAGGTGGATCGACCTCCCCGGCCACCTGCGCGCCGTACGCCGGGACGGGCATCTGGCGTTCCTGACGGATTGAGGCCGGAGAATGGCCTGAATCGCTCCTAGCGTGGTCCGGGACCGACCACCGACAACCAGGAGCAAACGATGAGCGACCGATACATTGCCGGCGTCCCCTGCTGGATCGACCTGACCCCGCCCGACGTCGACGCCGCGATGGCGTTCTACGGAGGGCTCTTCGGCTGGGAGTTCGAGGAGCGCACGCCACCGAGCGCGCCGGTGCGCTACGCCTACGCCCGACTCGAGGGCGAGACCGTGGCCGCCATCGGCTCGGGTGAGGGCGAGCCCGCGGCCTGGAACTCCTACGTGTGGGTGGACGACGCCGACGCGGCCGTCGCCCGCGCGAAGTCGGCGGGAGGAGAGGTCGTCGCGGCACCGGTCGATCTCGGCCCTGACGGCGGCGTCGGGCGTACGGCGACCGTCCGCGACGCCGAAGGTGCGCTCCTCGGGTTGTGGCAACCCCGGGAGAACCGCGGCGCGGAACGGGTCAACGCCCACGGGTCGCTGAACTTCAACGACCTGCACACCCGCGACTCCGCAGCGGCGGGGGCGTTCTACGGCGCGGTGTTCGGCTGGGACGTCATCGGCGTGGGTGACGGCCAGATGTGGGCGCTGCCGGCGTACGGCGACTTCCTCGAGCAGCGGAACCCGGGCAACCGTGAGCGCCAGGCCGAGATGGGGGCGCCCGCCCGCTTCGACGAGGTGGTCGCCGCGCTCTCCCCGATTCCGGAGGACGACGCCGACACCGCGACGCACTGGGGCGTGACCTTCGCGGTCGACGACGCCGACGCCGTCGTCGCCCGGGCCTCCGAGCTGGGGGCCGAGGTGGTACAGGGACCGGTGGACCTGCCGTGGGTGCGCGCCGCCGTGATCCGTGATCCTCAGGGCGCCGTCTTCACCGCGAGCCAGTTCGTCCCGCCGGCGTAGTCCGGGTCGACCCTCAGAGCAGTAGGGGCATGTGGCAGTCTGACGCCCATGGATTCCGCCCACGTCGAGAGCGATCTGGTCAACATCCTCTTCACCGAGGAACAGATCCAGGCCAAGGTGCAGGAGATGGCAGACGTCATCGCGGCCGACTACGAGGGCAAGGACGTCCTCATGGTGGGCGTGCTGCGCGGTGCGGTGATGGTGATGGCCGACCTGGCCCGCTCGTTGCCGATCCACGTCGAGATGGACTGGATGGCGGTGAGCTCCTACGGATCCGGCACGAAGTCGAGCGGCGTGGTCCGCATCCTCAAGGACCTCGACACCGACATCTCCGGCCGTCACGTGCTGGTCGTCGACGAGATCATCGACACCGGCCTGACGCTGAGCTGGCTGATCTCCAACCTGAGCAGCCGCAGCCCGGCCAGCGTCGAGATCGCCACCCTGCTGCGCAAGCCGGAGGCCCTGGCCATGCCGGTCGAGCCGAAGTACGTCGGCTGGGACATCCCCAACGAGTTCGTCGTGGGCTACGGCCTCGACTTCAAGGAGCGCTACCGCAACCTGCGTGACATCGGCACGCTCGCACCGCACGTGTACTCCTGACGGACCCTCCTGATCGCGGCCGACTTTCTGCGACCATGTACCGTCAAACCTCACATGGTCACCGCTCAGACGACGTGCTGAGCTGTCCCGAGAGAAGTCTGTGAAGCGCATATTCAAGGGTCCCTGGCTCTGGATCGTCCTGGCCGTCGTCGCCGTACTGCTCGGCCTGCAATACCTCGCGCCCAATGGTGGGTACGACGAGGTGCAGACGTCGCAGATGGAGAAATACATCAGCACCGGCGAGGTCAAGGAGATCACCTTCCTCGACAACGACCAGGAGATCCGCGCAACCCTGGACGACGACGTCGACCGTGACGGCGGCCGCAAGGTCGTCACCCACTGGGTCAACGGCCAGCAGAACGACCTCATCAAGATGGCCCGCGAGCAGGTCGACAAGGGCACGATCGAGAAGTCGAACTCCGAGAACCCGCAGCCCAGCTTCATCGGCCAGCTCCTCGCGACGCTGCTGCCGTTCGCGCTGATCATCCTGCTCTTCATCTTCCTGATGAACAGCGTGCAGGGCGGTGGCGGCAAGGTGATGCAGTTCGGCAAGTCCAAGGCCAAGCTGATCTCCAAGGACATGCCGAAGTCCACGTTCGCCGACGTGGCGGGCTGCGAGGAGGCGATCGAGGAGCTCGGCGAGATCAAGGAGTTCCTCCAGGAGCCGGCCAAGTTCCAGGCCGTCGGCGCCAAGATCCCCAAGGGTGTGCTGCTCTACGGCCCTCCCGGCACCGGCAAGACCCTGCTGGCCCGTGCGGTCGCCGGCGAGGCGGGCGTGCCGTTCTACTCCATCTCCGGCTCCGACTTCGTCGAGATGTTCGTGGGTGTCGGCGCCAGCCGCGTCCGCGACCTCTTCGAGCAGGCCAAGGAGAACGCCCCGGCCATCGTCTTCATCGACGAGATCGACGCCGTCGGTCGCCACCGTGGCGCCGGCATGGGCGGCGGTCACGACGAGCGCGAGCAGACCCTCAACCAGCTCCTCGTCGAGATGGACGGCTTCGACGTCCGCGGCGGGGTCATCCTGATCGCGGCCACCAACCGGCCCGACGTGCTCGACCCGGCGCTGCTGCGTCCCGGCCGTTTCGACCGCCAGATCGGCGTCGACGCCCCCGACCTCAACGGTCGCCACCAGATCCTCAAGGTCCACTCGCGCGGCAAGCCGATGGGTCCCGACGTCGACCTGCTCAGCGTGGCTCGCCGTACGCCCGGCTTCACCGGCGCCGACCTGGCCAACGTGCTCAACGAGGCGGCCCTGCTGACCGCCCGCCTCAACGAGAAGGTGATCACCGACTCCTCCCTCGACGAGGCGATCGACCGCGTGGTCGCGGGCCCGCAGCGCCGCACCCGCCTGATGAGCGAGAAGGAGAAGCTCATCACCGCCTACCACGAGGGCGGACACGCCCTGGTCGCCGCGGCCCTGCCCGGCACCGACCCGGTGCACAAGATCACGATCCTGCCCCGCGGACGCGCGCTGGGCTACACGATGGTGCTGCCCGACGAGGACAAGTACTCCCAGACCCGTTCCGAGATGCTCGACAAGCTGGCCTACATGCTCGGCGGCCGGGCCGCCGAGGAGATGGTCTTCCACGACCCGACCACGGGCGCGGGCAACGACATCGAGAAGGCCACCAGCCTGGCCCGCGCGATGGTCACCCAGTACGGCATGACCGACCGCCTCGGTGCGATCCAGCTGGGTGAGCCGCAGGGCGAGCCGTTCCTGGGCCGCGACATGGGCCACACCCGCAACTACTCCGAGGACGTCGCCGCGATCGTCGACGAGGAGACCAAGAAGTTCCTCGCCCAGGCCCACCAGGAGGCCTTCGACATCCTCGAGGAGAACCGCGACGTCCTCGACGCGCTGGTGCTCGCCCTGATGGAGCGCGAGACGCTCGACAAGGCCGAGGTCGCCGAGGTCTTCGTGCCGCTGCGTCGCCGCCCGGTGCGGCCGGCATGGACGGGCTCCCCGCACCGCCAGCCCTCGACGCTGCCGCCGGTCAGCGTGCCGGCGTCGGCACAGTCCGACGTACCCGAGTCCGCGGACCCCGACCTGGCAACCCCCCACAGCTCGACCCCGCCGGCGGGTGGTCTCCCGAGTCAGAACGAAGGCGGAGACCAGGCATGATCGCGCCCTTCGGCGGCGTGAACCCTGACCCGGCCAGTGTTCCGGACTTCGACCACGACCGCGCGGAGAAGGCCGTCCGCGAGCTGCTGGCCGCGATCGGCGAGGACCCCGAGCGCGAGGGCCTGCGTGACACGCCGGCCCGGGTGGCCAGGGCGTACGCCGAGATGACCGCAGGTCTGCGCCAGACGCCGGCCGACGTGCTGACCACCACCTTCGACATCGGCCACGACGAGATGGTGCTGGTGCGCGACATCGAGCTGTGGTCGATGTGCGAGCACCACCTGGTGCCGTTCACCGGCGTGGCCCACGTCGGCTACATCCCGGCCGAGACCGGCAAGATCACCGGCCTGTCGAAGCTGGCCCGCCTGGTCGACGTCTACGCCAAGCGCCCGCAGGTGCAGGAGCGCCTGACCACCCAGATCGCCGACGCGCTCATGGAGATCCTCGAGGCCCGCGGCGTGATCGTGGTGATCGAGGCCGAGCACCTCTGCATGACCATGCGCGGGGTCCGCAAGGCCGGCGCCCGCACCATCACCTCGGCGGTTCGCGGACAGATGCACAACGCCGCCACCCGCTCCGAGGCCATGGCGCTGATCCACAGCAGAAGGTGAACCGGTGCGATCCGGTGCGCTGACCGAGCCGATGACCCGTCCGCGGATCATGGGCATCGTCAATGTCACCCCCGACTCGTTCTCCGACGGGGGACGGTTCGCGACCACCGACACCGCGATCGCCCACGGCCGCGAGCTGATCGCCCAGGGCGCCGACATCCTCGACATCGGCGGCGAGTCCACCCGTCCCGGAGCGACCCGTCCGCTGGTCTCCGAAGAGCTCGACCGGGTGGTGCCGGTGATCAGCGCCCTGGCCGCCGAGGGCGCCGCAGTCTCGGTCGACACCATGCGCGCCGAGGTCGCCGAGGCCGCCGCCCTGGCCGGCGCACTGGTGATCAACGACGTCTCCGGAGGGCTGGCCGACCCCGACATCCTGCGGGTCGCCGCCGACCACGACGTGCTGTACGTCGCCATGCACTGGCGGGCGCACAGCACCGAGATGCAGCAGCACGCCGTGTACGACGGCCCGGGCGGTGTCGTGGGCGCCGTCCGTGACGAGCTGTCGGCCCGCATCGACGACGCGCTGGCCGCCGGTGTAGACCTCGAGCGCCTCGTGGTCGACCCCGGGCTCGGGTTCGCCAAGTCACCGGACCACAACTGGGAGCTGCTCAAGCACCTCGACGAGCTCGTCGGCCTCGGTCGCCCGGTGCTGGTCGGGTCGAGTCGCAAGTCGTTCCTCGGCACCCTGCTCGGCTCCGCAGACGCACCCCGGCCGGTGGCAGAGCGCGAGCACGCCAACGTGGCCCTCACCACGATCGTCAGCCTGCAGGGCATGTGGGGCGTGCGGGTGCACGACGTACGCGCCAGTGCCGATGCGATCCGGGTCGTCGAGCGGTTCGCGCACGACCCGGGTGAGGCCTGATGATCGCCGGCGTCGGCGACACCACCGGCCAGGAGGCCGCCGTGGAGGCCGCGCACCGGGCCTTCTACGCCGCCTGGGAGCGCGGTGACGCGGCCGCCGCCCTCGGGTTCTGGATCGACGCCGACGACATCAGCTGCACGTTCCCTGGAGTGCCGGGCGTCATGGGCCGTGACGAGGTCCGCACGCAGCTGAGCGAGGGCATCGAGCTCACGTCCGGCATCCAGTTCCTCTTCGAGGACCTCAACGTCGCCGTACGCGGCAGCGTCGCCTGGCTGGCCTGCGTGGAGAACGTCATCCTGCCCGGCGTCCTCACCCTGGAGGACGTCGTCGACCTGCCGGGGTCGCAGCTGGCGGTGACCAGCGTCTACCACCGGATCGGTGCCGACTGGCTGCTCTGGTGCCATCAGGCAGGGCCGGTTCTGACCAACCTCGACCTGGAGGACGAATGACCGACGAGCTGGCCGTGAGCGGCATCGAGTGCTTCGGGCACCACGGTGTCTTCGACTTCGAGCGCCGTGAGGGACAGATCTTCGTGATCGACCTCGTCCTGGGCATCGACACGACCCCCGCGGCACGCACCGACGACTTGCGTGAGACCGTGCACTACGGAATTCTCGTGGATTCGGTGAAAGCCGCCGTGGAGACCGACCCGGTCGACCTGATCGAGACCCTGGCCCAACGGATAGCGGACGTCTGCCTCTTGGACGATCGTGTTGAATGGACCCGGGTCACGGTTCACAAGCCGGACGCGCCCATTGACGCAACATTCTCGGATGTTGCGCTGACGATTACCCGGAAGAGGACGTTGCAGCCGTGACTGAGACACCCAACCCGAACATCATCGATGCCGACACCCTCACCGGTGAGATGCACCCGATCCGACGTGCGGTGCTGGCACTGGGCTCCAACCTCGGCGAACGCCTGGCCAGCCTCCAGGGGGCAGTCGACTCCCTCGCCGACACCCCCGACGTGTGGGTGACGGCCGTCTCCGGGGTCTACGAGACCGAGCCGATCGGGGCGCCCCCGGGCTCCGAGCAGTTCCTCAACGCCGTCGTCCTCCTCGACACCACGCTGCCCGCCTCGACGCTGCTCGACCGCGCCCTCGCCATCGAGGACGCCTTCGACCGGGTCCGCCCCAGCGAGAAGAACGCGCCCCGCACCCTCGACGTCGACCTCATCGTGGTGGGTGACCGCAGGGCCAACGACGACTTCCTGCGCCTCCCGCACCCGCGCGCCAAGGACCGGGCGTTCGTGCTCAAGCCGTGGTTCGACCTCGAGCCCGACGCCGTGCTGCCGGACGCCGGCCCCGTCGCCGAGCTCCTCGAGGCCGCCGACCAGAGCGGCATCAAGCTCCGCGACGACCTGGCCCTCGACCTGCAGTGACCCTTCCCGACGCGGGGCCGGGGGACGAGCGTCCGCCCGAGGAGCCCCGCGTCGTGCCCACGGCCGCCGGTGCACTGGCGGCGTGCCTGACGGTCGGCCTCGTCGTCGGTTGGGCGATCCGCCCACTCACCCAGCGGTACGCCGACTCCTCGCCGGTGGTGACCTGGATCCAGGTGCTGGCGCTGTTCCTGGTCGCCGCGATGCTGGGCGCGACCGCGTGGGCCACGCACCGCACGATCGCGCGACGCCAGTTCCTCGAGCCGCATCGGGCGGTGAACCGGCTGGTGCTGGCCAAGGCCTGTGCCCTGGTCGGGGCCCTGGCCGCGGGCGGCTACGCCGGCTACGCAGTGGCCTGGCTGGGCCTGCCGGCCGAGCTCGCCGACCAGCGAAGCCTGCGCTCCGGCATCGCGGCGGTGGGCGGCGGACTCATGTGTGGTGCAGCACTACTGCTCGAGCGTGCGTGTCGGGTCCGGGACGGCGGCGACGGCGCCTAGTCTGGATGCATGGCTTCCCCCAACGCCCGACGCCGTCAGCGGAGCACCCGCATCACGGTCGCAGTTGCCCTCATCATGATCGCCTCCCTCGTCGTCCTCGGCGCGTTGGTCGGCGGATCGTCCCTTCTCGTCGCCGTCTCTGCTGTGCTGGCCGTCCTCCTCGGGGCCGCCGCCACCAAGATCACCCACTCCGAGCTCATGCAGTCCCGCAAGGACGCCGCCCGTGACCGTGCCGAGCAGGCCAAGGCCTACTCGGTGCTGACCGACGAGCGCACCCGCGAGAGCCAGAAGTTCGCCGAGACCATGACCGACCGGATCGCCGCTCGCCAGAAGCTCATCCACGAGCTCGAGGGTGAGCTCTCGCTGGCCCAGCGCAAGGTCGCCGAGACCACCCTCAAGCTCGGCAACGAGTCGCGTCGCGCCGACCAGGCCGAGGCCCGCCTCACCGCCGAGTCCGGTCGCCTCGAGGACTCCGAGACGCGCGCCGCCGAGGCGATCGTGCTGGCCGCCGAGCTCGAGCAGCAGGTCACCGACCTCAAGGTCGAGCTCGCTGCCTGGGAGGACGCCGCCGCGATGCCGGTGCGCAAGCACGCCTGACCGCACCTCTGGTCGCCGTACGACACGACAACCCCGCACGACTTGTGCGGGGTTGTCGTCACTTCGCACCCTGCCGGTCGGGTGCGAAGTGACATGGACGGAGCGTTACACGGGGAGGGGCGGGTCAGGCGTCGTTGACGGAGGCGCGCAGGGCCTTGTGGATGCCGTTCGGGGTCAGCACCCCGACGAACTGCGCACCGCGGCGTACGCCGACCATCGGCTTGTCCTCGCGCATCATCAGGGCCAGTGCGTCCTCGAGGGTTGCGCCGACGTCGATGGCCGCGCCCAGCTCTCCGGCGCGGACGCCGTCCAGGGGCTCGAGGTGGGCCGGGTCGATCGGCGTGACCGCCAGCCGCCGCAGGCCGCGGGCCGCGCCCACGAATGACGCCACGAAGTCGTCGGCCGGCGAGCCGAGCACCACCGCCGGTACGTCGTACTGCGCGAGGCGGCCGCCCTCGGCGAAGACCGCGACCCGGTCTCCCATGCGCACGGCTTCGTCGATGTCGTGGGTGACGAGGACGACCGTCTTGCCCAGGTTGCGCTGGAGCCGCCGGAACTCCTCCTGAAGCCGGCCACGCACGACGGGGTCGACCGCGCCGAAGGGCTCGTCCATCAGCAGCACCGGCGGGTTCGCGGCCAGGGCCCGGGCCACGCCGACGCGTTGACGCTGTCCACCCGAGAGCTGGTGCGGGTAGCGGTCGGCGTGCTGGTCGGGCTCGAGGCCGACCAGCTCCATCAGCTCGAGGGCGCGGCGTCGGGCCACGGACTTCGACTCGCCGTAGAGCAGCGGCACGGTCATCACGTTGGTCAGGATCTTCTGGTGCGGGAACAGGCCGACCTGCTGGATCACGTAGCCGATCCCGCGGCGGAGCTTGACCGGGTCGGCGTCGGTCACGTCGGCGCCGTCGATGAAGATCGATCCGGTGGTGGGCTCGATCAGCCGGTTGATCATCTTCAGGGTGGTCGACTTGCCGCAGCCGGACGGGCCGACGAGCGTCACCATCTCGCCGCGCCTCACCTCGAGGTCGAGCTCATGGACGGCGGTCGTGCCGTCGGCGTACGTCTTGCTGACGCCTGACAGCCGGATCATCGGATCTTCGATACCGTCCATGGGGTGACCCTATCGACAGGCGCGTCCGACGAGCCGAGTTGCTACAGCCTGTTCGTGAACGAATGGTTCTGCGGCGACTACTACGTCGATCGCAAGCAGGAGCTGATCGACGCCACCGTCCAGCACCTCACCATCACGGCGCTCGCCGTACTGCTCGGACTGGCGATGGCGTTGCCGCTGGCCCTGCTGGCCCGACGCTTCCCGAAGCTCGAGGCCGCGATCCTCGGCATCTGCACGGGCATCTACACGCTGCCGTCGCTGGCGCTGTTCCCGCTGCTCGTGCCGTTCACCGGACTGACCCGCACCACCGTGGTCCTCGGCCTGGCGCTCTACTCGCTGACCATCCTGGTGCGCAACATGGTCGAGGGGCTGCGGGCGGTGCCCGACGAGGTGATCGAGTCCGCGACCGGGCTCGGCTACTCGCGGGCCAGGCTTCTGTGGCGCATCGAGCTGCCGCTGGCGCTGCCGGTGATCATGGCCGGCCTGCGCATCGCGACCGTCTCCACCGTCGCACTGACCACGGTCGGTGCCCTGGTGTCGTACGGCGGACTCGGCAACCTGCTCTTCGTCGGCGTACCCAACGACTTCCGTGCCCAGGTCCTGGCCGCGAGCCTGATCTGCGTGGCGATCGCGCTGGTGCTCGACGTCGCGCTGATGCTGGTGCAGCGCCTGGCCACGCCGTGGACCAGGGGGGTGCGCGCATGAGGCTCCTCCGCGACACCGCGGCCTGGTTGGGCGACGGCGCCAACTGGCTTGGCGACGACGGCATCTGGCACCTGCTGCTCCAGCAGCTGCTGCTGACCTTCACGGCCCTCGGAGTGGCGCTGGCGATCGGCCTGCCGATCGCGTTGTGGCTCGGGCACCTCGGCCGGGGCGGCTTCGTGGCGATCAACGTGGCCGGCGTGGGCCGGGCGGTGCCGACGTTCGCCGTGCTCGCCCTGCTGGTGATGTGGGAGCCGGTCGGCACCGAGCACCTCGGTCCCTACGGCCGCGCCGGACTGGCCACCTTGATCGCCCTGGCCCTCTTCGCACTGCCACCGATCATCACCAACGCCTACGTGGGCGTCGACGAGGTGCCCCGCGACGTACGCGAGGCCGCCGACGGCATGGGCATGAGCGGATGGCAACGGTTCGTCCGCGTCGAACTCCCGCTGGCCATGCCCCTGGTGGCCGCCGGAGTCCGCCTGGCGCTGGTGCAGGTGTGGGCCACGGCCACCATCGCCGCGCTGGTCGACGGCCCGGGGCTCGGCAACCTGATCACGGCCGGTTTCTACAAGCACGACTACGCGCAGGGCATCGGCGCAGCGGTTGTCGTCGCCGCCGTGGCCCTGCTCCTTGAAGTCTCCGCCGCGATGGTGCAGCGTTCCCTCCAGACGGCACGACCGGACACGCGTGGCACTCGACCACGGGACACAGAAGGTGGCAACCATGCGGGTACGACAGATGATGGTGGCGGCACTGATGGCGACGTCGTTGATGGGGGCGTCGGCCTGCGCGGGCGATGACCTCTCGGACGACGACACCAAGGGCGACGACAAGGCGACGTCGAGCAACACCGCCAGCACGGACACCGACACGGACAAGGGCGAGCTGCGACTGTCCGGCCAGTCGTTCGACGAGGCCGCGCTGATGGCGAGCATGTACGAACTGCTGCTCGACAAGGCCGGCTACGACGTCGAGACCAAGCTGGTCACCAGCCGCGACATCTACATGAACCAGTTCCCCGACGACATCGACGTGGCGCCCGAGTACGTCGGCGGCACCATCGAGTTCCTCAACACGACGCAGAACGGCGCGGACGCCAAGCCGCTGAGCACCGGTGACCTCGACGCGACGCTCGCCGCCGGTGCCGGGGTGCTGAAGAAGAAGGGCGTCACGCTCCTCGACCCCGCCGAGGCCGCTGACACCAACGCGTTCTTCGTCACCGAGGAGTACGCCGAGGAGAACTCGGTCAGCAAGCTCTCCGACCTCGAGGGCAAGACCGTCACCCTGGCAGCGCACCCCGACTGCGCGGAGCGCCTCGACTGCGGCAAGGGCCTCGAGGAGGTCTACGGCATCAAGATCGACAACATCCTGCCGCTCGGCTTCGCCAGCGCGCAGACCTTCAAGTCGGTCGAGGACGACGAGTCGCAGCTCGGCCTGACCAGCACCACCGACGGCACCCTCGAGGCCCGCGGCATGGTCCTGCTCGAGGACGACAAGGCGGTCCAGCCGGTGCAGAACCTCGTGCCCGCGGTGAGCACGAAGTTCCTGAAGGCCCACCCCGACGTCGCCGACGTGCTCAACCCGTTGATGGCGATCCTGACCACCGACGACCTGGTCGAGCTCAACGGCCGGGTGACCGCGGAGCGCGAGAAGGCCTCCGACGTGGCCAAGGACTACCTGGAGGACCACGACCTGCTCTGACACACCCCGGTCCTCGAGGTCGGACGCTCCCGGCTGAAGCACCCGACCTCCACTAGGCTCGGCAGCAAATCACGGCTCGTCAGGAACTGCCGACGGGTCGGCTGGGAGTGGGAGGACACGTGCTGGATCGGGTACGCCGTGCGGTGCGCCGCCGTCGTACGTCGGTGGCCGTCGTCGTGACGGTCGGGCCGCGGCAGGTGCGACACCTCGGCGTGTGCCTGGAGTCGTTGGCCGGCCAGGACGAGCCGCCGTCCGAGATCCTGCTCTGCCCCTGGGGCGGCGTCGGTCCCACCGACCTGCGCGGCATCGAGGGCGTGCGGGTGCTGCTCCCCAACGAGACCGCGAACGCGGCGCGCAATGCCGGCACCACCTCCGCCTCCAGTGACACGCTCCTCTACCTCGAGGCAAATGAGGCCCTGGAACCCTGGGCGCTGGCCACGCTCGTGGGCGACCTGGCCGCCGCCGAGGACACCCTCTCCGGGCGCGGGGCCACCCTCGGCGCCCGCCTGTGGCGCGCGAAGTCGGCGCCGGAGTTCCTCGAGGCGCACGGCCGGTTCGGGCAGGCCGCCCTCGACGCGGCTCCGGCGCGCGAGCTGGCCGACCGCACGACGCGCGACACGGACAGCACGTGGTCCACACCGTTCGGCACCGTGCCGGCCGCCTGCGCGGAGATCGGCGAGTTCGCGTGGATGCTGGCCGGGCTGACCAACCCCGACGTACTGGTCCGGGTGCTGTGCCATGACGCCGGCGCGTTCCTCGACGACCTCGAGCACGCCACCGCGGGCGAGACGACCGCCTTCGCCCAGGCGGTCTCGACCGCCCTCGACACCCTGCCCCGCGCCCGGCACCTCGACGTTCCTGTCGAGACCCGGCTCCGCCTGTGGCTGGTGGCCCACGGTCACGCCGCCGCGATGAGCAGGTTCACCGCGGACCGCTGGTTCGACGAGGGCCAGTTCCCCACCCGGCTGGACGGCGAGCGGCTGCTGGCCGTGTTGCCGGTGCCGGGGGTCGACGTCCCCGACGACGTGTTCGAGATCCGCCCCCGGCTGGAGGTCTCGCTGCGCCGGGTGCGCCGCGACGGCCACCTCGTGCGGCTCACGGTCTTCGCGGCCTGTCGCTGGATCGACTTCGCCGCGCACCCGCCGCAGTTCCGGGCCCGCATGGCCCACGCCCGCACCGGTGCACGCGTGGCACTGACCCCCGAGAGCCGCCCCGACCGCGCTGCCACCCGGCACTTCCGTCAGGCCTACCAGAACCACGACGCCGCCGGCCTCGAGATCGCCGTCGACCCGAACTGGCTCACGCTGGACGGCCCGTGGACGCTCGAGATCGGCCTCTCCGTGGGCGGTGTGACCCTCTGGGGACGGGCCACGGATCGCGACGCCCGCGGCTCTGCCGGGCTGCCCGACGTCGGCCTGTCCGGGCGCGCGTCCTTCGACAGTCGCCACGGCTTCCGCATCCACCGCGGGGTCAAGCCGGAGCCGCGCCCCGAACCGACCTCGGCGCCGGTCGTCTCGGCCGTCGAGCTGGGGGAGTCGATCGTGCTGCACGGCACCACCCCGGCCGACTTCACCCTCGAGCTCCGCAACGGCGACTGGCGGGTGCCTGCCCGGGTGACCACCAACGGTCGCGACTTCACCGCCGTGGTGCCGCTGCGCCACCAGCCGTGGGAGCTGTCCGCGCGACCCCTCCCCAGTGGCACCTGGCACTTCGCCTGGGCCTCGGCCAGCGCCCACGGCGACCTGCCGATCCCGCGCGACCTTGCCGACCAGACTCCTCGCGAGCGCCTCACCCGCAGCCACCGGATCCGCCTGGTGCGGGGCCTTCGCGACCAGATCCTGGTCGACCTGGCCGCGCCGTTGCGCGAGGACGAGCTCGGCCCCTGGGCGCAGGCCCGCCTCCGGGCGACGTACGCCGCGACGACCGCACCCCTCGACCCGAACCTGGTCGTGTTCCACAGCTACGCCGGCTCCGGAACCACCGACAGCCCGCGGGCGATCTTCGACGAGATGCGCCAGCACCGCCCGGAGCTGCGGGCGGTGTGGGGCGTGGCCGACCACAGCGTCCCGGCGCCCGTGGGCAGCCGGCCGGTGCTGATCCGCAGCCGCGGGTGGTACGACGTGCTGGCCCGCGCGGGAACCGTCGTGACGAACATCGAGATGAACCGCTTCTTCCGCACGAGGCCCGGCCAGCGACTGGTGCAGACGTTCCACGGCTACCCCTCCAAGGCGATGGGCACCGGCCTGTGGCGGGCGAAGAACTTCTCGCCGCTGCGCCTGGAGTCCCAGCTCGACAACACCGCCCGGCAGTGGACGGTGGCGTGCGTGCCGAGCCCCGAGATGGAGCTCCACTACCGCGAGCAGTACGGCTTCGACGGCACCTACCTGAACCAGGGCTACCCGCGCGACGACGTGCTCGTGGGCCCGGCGGCCGAGTCACTGCGCGAGCTGGCGCGTGACCGTCTGGGCATCGCGCCCGGCCAGAACGCGATCCTCTACGCCCCCACCTGGCGCGACGACCTGGCCACCAACTACCGGGCCGCGCCGATGCATCAGCACCTCGACGTGGCGCGGATGGCCGAGCGGCTCGGCCCCGACCACGTGGTGCTGCTGCGCGGCCACCGGTTCCACCACCCGCCCGGGTCGGGCGCGCGGGTGCTCGACGTGTCGGCGTACCCCGAGATCAACGACCTGATCCTGGCCGCCGACGTGGCCGTGCTCGACTACTCCTCGCTGCGCTTCGACATGGCGCTCACCGGCAAGCCGATGGTGTTCCTGGTGCCCGACCTCGTCGACTACGCCGACGAGAAGCGGGGCTTCCTGTTCCCGTTCACCAACTCGGCACCCGGGCCGCTGGTCGACACCACGGAGCAGGTGATCGACCTGGTCCGCGACGTGCCGGCGCTGACCGCCGAGTGGGCGTGGGCGATCGACGAGTTCAACGCGACGTACAACGCCTGGCAGGACGGTCGCTCGGCCGCCCGCGCCGTCGACCTGCTCTTCCCCCGGTAGGTCAGATCTCGTCGTCGGCCAGGGCCAGCGGGTCCGACTTGCGGACGTCGATGACGTGGCCGGTCTGGCGGGCCAGCAGCACGTCGAGGGCCGCGGTGGCCACGACCGTCGACTCCAGCAGCGTGGAGGGGTCCTCCTCGCCGAAGGCCTTCGTGCGCATCGGCGTGCCGGTGCGCTCCGGGTTGATGCAGTTGACCCGCACCTCGCCGGCCCACTCGTCGGCCAGGGCCTGGGTGAGGTTCACGACCGCGGCCTTGGCCGAGGAGTAGAGCGAGTAGCCGCTCCGACCGCGGGTGTACGACGAGCTGGTGAACAGCAGCAAGGACCCGCCGGAGGCCCGCAGGTGCGGGTAGAACTCCTGGGCGATCAGCACGGGGGCCACGTAGTTGATCTCGGTGGCCGCGTAGATCGTCTCCTCTGACGTCTCCGCCAGCTGGCCGCGGGGGAGCACCCCGGCGGTGTTGACCACGAAGTCGATGCGGCCGTCGGACTCCATCACCTGGCGGGCCGCCTTGGCGACGTCCTCGCGCCGCTCGATGTGCGTGCGGCTGCCCGAACGGCTGAAGCCGTGGACCGTGCATCCGTAGGACCGGGCCAGCTCGACGAGGTCCAGGCCGATGCCGTACGACGCACCGAAGACCACCATCGTCTTGCCGGCCAGGGCGTCGCGGTACTCCTGCTCCGTGCGCGGTGCCGGCAGGTCGGTCGAGGTCAGCTGGAACAGCTTGTCGGCCAGGTAGACGTCGATCGGCTCGGTGACCTTCATGTTGCGGTCGTCGCCGGCCACGATCCCGATCGGTACGTCGGGGGTGTAGCGGAGCACCACCGTGCAGTCGTCGGTGGCCTCGAAGTCGGGGTCCTTGCCGGCCTCGTCGTACGCCCGACGGATCACGGACGCCTTGAAGCACTGGGGCGTCTGGCCGCGGCGCAGTCGGGCCCGCGGCGGGATGTTGCTGATGATGCCGTTCTCGTCGAGCTCGACGATCGTGTCGGCGGACGGGATCGCGGTGTCGACCGCGTCGTACTTCTCGAGCGCCTCGAAGCAGTCGCTGATGATGCGGTCGGTGACCATCGGGCGGACCGCGTCGTGGAAGAGGAGGTTGGCCTCTTCGTCGGGGATCGCGCGGATCGCGCGGAGCGTGGTGTCGTTGCGGGTCTCGGCGCCCTCGAGCACCTGGGTGACCTTGGTGTAGCCGCCGGTGCGGATCATCGCGTGCACGGCGTCGAGGTGGCCCTGCGCCATCAGGATGATGATCTCGTCGACCATCGGGTGGGCGTCGAGGGTGGCCAGCGTGTGCTCCATGATCGGCCGCCCGGCGATCTTGATGAGCTGCTTGGGGATGTCGAGGCCGACGCGTGTGCCCACGCCTCCGGCCAGGAGTACTGCGATGTTCTTCACCAAGCTCCTCGAGGTCGGACCGCCGTGGCGGCCCCGGTTGCGGCCGGTCACAGGATAGACGTGAATAGGGTCCCGCCGGGTCGGCGGTTATCCTGACCGACGTTCTTTAGTCCCGCCGGAAGGCTGCACGTGCCCGACACCCTGAGCCCGTTGACCGTGAAGGCGAAGGCGACAGCGACGCTGGTCCGCACCGACATCCAGGCCCTCCGAGCACTGGCCGTCAGCCTGGTCTTCCTGTTCCACCTCTGGCCGAACCGGATGACCGGCGGCTTCGTCGGCGTCGACGTCTTCTTCGTGATCTCGGGCTTCCTGATCACCTCGCACCTGCTGGCGCACCCGCCGACCGGTGCCAAGGACCTGCTGGGCTTCTGGGCGCGTCGCATCCAGCGGCTGCTGCCGGCGTCGCTGCTTGTGCTGGCGCTCTCCGTGGTGGGCAGCCGGATGTTCGCGCCCGAGACCGAGTGGGGGAGCACCGCGGCCCAGATCAAGGCCGCGACCCTCTACTACGTCAACTGGAACCTCGCCTCCAGCTCGGTCGACTACCTCGCGGCCGAGGCTGCCCCGTCGCCGGTGCAGCACTACTGGTCGCTCTCGATCGAGGAGCAGTTCTACCTCGGCTGGCCGATCCTGCTCCTGCTGCTCTTCGTGCTGGCGCGGGTCCTCAGGCGCCCGGCGACCCGGGTCGTCGTACCCGGTCTGGCCCTCGCCGTGGCCGCCTCGCTGGTCTACTCGATCACCGAGACCGCCTCGAACCCGGCCGCGGCCTACTTCGTCACCCCCACCCGGATCTGGGAGCTCGGGCTCGGCGGCGTGCTGGCCGGCCTGCTGTCGCGGCGCGCGTTCGGCCGCGACGTCGACCACGAGCACGTGCTGATCCCCGAGGCGGCCCGCTCCGCCGTGGCCTGGCTCGGCTTCGGGGCAATCGCGCTGACCGCATTCACCTACACCGGCAGCACGCCGTTCCCGGGCTGGCAGGCCCTGTTGCCGGTGCTCGGCACGGTGGCCGTCATCGCCGTGGACGCACCGTTGAAGGGGCACTCGCCCGGACCGATCCTGGCGTGGAAGCCGATCCAGTTCCTCGGGGACATCTCCTACTCGGTCTATCTCTGGCACTGGCCGATGGTCGTGCTGGTGCCGCAGGCGACCGGCCACCCGCTCACCCTCGAGAACAAGCTGGCGATCATCGTCGTCACCCTCGTGCTCGCCACCCTGACGAAGTACTTCATCGAGGACGTCTTCCGGCAGGCCCGGTTCCGCAAGCCACTGTTCAAGCCGTTCCTGGCGATGGTGCTCGCAATGGCACTGGTCTGGGGCGCCGCCCACACGCTCGACCGCTACTTCGAGAAGCAGCAGGACCAGGCCCGCCAGGCACTCTCCGACGCCAAGGGCAGCGACGACCCCTGCTTCGGCGCGGCCTCGCTCGCCGACGGGTCACAGTGCCCGCGCATCACCGAGGGCCCGGTCGTTCCCGCGCCGAACCTGGCCATCGACGACAAGTCCGACGCCTACCGCGACGGTTGTTGGGAGTGGATCCCGTTCGACGGCCTCAAGACGTGTGAGTACGGCGACGAGGCGTCCGACGTACACATCGCGCTGGTCGGCAACTCGCACGCCGGGCACTGGCTTCCCGCGCTGCAGGTGGTCGCCGAGAAGCAGGGCTGGCACATCACCACGATCCTCGCCTCGGAGTGCACCGCGACCCGCACCAAGGTCGAGTTCAAGACCGACGAGGAGTCCGAGGGCTGCCTCGACTGGGGCCAGCGGGTGCTCGACACGACCGCGAAGGGCGACTTCGACGTCGTGGTCACCTCCGAGCGGAACGGTCGCAAGCCCGTGGACGCCGAGGACGGCAACGAGCAGGAGCTGTGGGAGCAGGGCTACCGCGACTACCTCTCCGACTGGATCGCCCAGGGCCAGCGCGTCGTGGTCATCCACGACACCCCGCTGCCCGGCTCCACCGACGTGAACGGCCCGGAGTGCACGGCCGAGCACGAGGACGGCCTGGGTGCCTGCACCGGCCTCCGCAAGGACTGGGTGCCGAACGACGCCCTCGCCAACGCGGCCGAGGACATCGACGACCCGATGGTCTCCGTCGTCGACCTGACCGACCGCATCTGCGGCCCGAAGTACTGCGACGTCGCCGTCGGTGGGGTCGCGGTCTACTTCGACGCCTCGCACATCACCGCGACGTACTCCGAGACGCTCGGCCCGTTCCTCGGCCGTGACCTCGTGCCGATGGTCGAGAAGTCCCTCAACAAGAAGCGCTGACCCAGCACGCCCCTCGAACCGTGGATTCTTGATGCGCGAACCGTGCGTTCTTGCGCGTCGAACACCGGATTCTTGGTGGAACCAGCGAGATCGCGTTCAGCGGTAGCCCAGGGCTGTCCTGACCCCTTCGCCGAGCCTTCCGCTACCGCTGAACGCGAAAGGCGGCGCCGCGTTCACCAAGAACCCGGTGCTCGCGCATCAAGAACCCGGTGCTCGCGCATCAAGAATGCACGGTTCGCGACAGGCGGAGGACGAGCTGGCGGGTTCGGCGTACGAGCACGGCGACGCTGAGGTCGCCGGAGGCCAGGTCGTCGGAGGCCGGGTCGCCGGAGGCCGGGTCGCCGGAGGTCAGCGCCACGGGCAGGCGCCGCCAGAGGTCAGGCGCCACGGTGAGGGAGTCCGGGGTGCCGAGGAGCAGGTCGCCGTCGGGCAGGTCGGCCAGTCCGAAGCCGATCCGCGTGACGTCGCCGCCGGGCTCGACGTGCCCCGGCTCGACGTCGCCGACGGGCTCGGCGTATGCCGGCTCGAGGTGCGCCGGCTCGACGTACGTCGGCTCCAGGTCGGTGGTCTCGTGGCGCAGTGCGGCCGGGCGTCGGCCGTCCGGTGACTCCATGGTCAGCACGAGCGTCCCGTCGGTCAGCTCGACGTCGCGGAGAACCGCGTCAGCGAGCTCGTCACCGGAACCCGCGTTGTCGGGGCTGACGGTGAGGTGGAGGCCGAGACCACCGGAGAGCGCGGGGGTGACGGAGCCGGAGCCCACCTCGACCGGACGCAGGTGGTGTCCGGCAGATCCCTCGACGGCGGCATGCACGGTGCCCTCGCGGACGACGCCCTGCTGCGAGGCCTTCAGGTGCAGCACCCAGGTCGCGTCCGGGTTCGAACCCAGCTCCGAGGCGGGCACGTCGACGTGGAACGCCGCGTGGTCGTAGCTGGCGTTGAGGTGACTGGTCCAGACGTTCGCCGCCGGGTCGGCGTACTGCTCCACCGACAGCGGGACCGTGCGGCCGGTCGACGGGTCGTGCAGCCAGGCCTGCGTCTGCGGGTCTTCGTGGGAGCAGTCCAGGGCACGGATCGCCGCGAAGCCGGAGATGCGCACGGTGCCGGGGGCCGGTGAGTGCACCGACCTGACGGCGGCGATCAACCCGGTCTCCTGCTCCGACATCTGCCAGAGCTCGTCGGGGACGTCGGCCAGGCTGGGCTCGCGGACCGCGAGGACGAGCCCGTCACGCACCTCCGTGCGGGGCAGGCGTCCCCGGGTCTCGATCCGCTCGTCGACCGCGGCCAGGTCGCTCCAGCGCCCCTGCGCGCACAGCCACCCACGCAGACGGTTCACCTGGGGCACGGCCAGCCACGTCTCCGTCGAGGCGCGGTCCAGGAACGTGCGGTACGTCGCGCTCAGCACGTTGCGGTACATGTCGTTCCCCACCAGCCCGTGTGCGAGGAACGGCGGGAAGTCGACGCTCAGGCAGCGGCCCACCCACGCGGCGTACACCGCCGGCGGGGCCTCGGCGAGGAGCAACTCGCTGGCCTCCTCCTTCACCGCGATCCGGTCGAGGAGGTTCTCGAGGTTCGCCTTCTGCTGCCCGGTGGAGGTGTTGTCCTCGCGGACCCGCCAGTTGTAGGTGACGTTGGTCAGCAGGTCGAAGCGCTCCGCCCGGACGTACGCCGCCAACCCGGGCACGTGGTCCTCGTAGGCGATGTGGCCGCGGTACGCCGGCACCCGATCGACCCAGAACGCAGTCCGGACCACCCGGTTGCAGGCGATGATGTCCTGCATCGCGACCGGCGTCTCCTCGATCGTGGTGCCGAGCCGGTCGACGAGGTGCGCATCGCGGAAGGCGACGCCCAGGTTCTTCCCGGCGGCGACCCGTCGGGCGGCCCCGACCACGAAGTCGGACCCCGTCTCTCGCAGCACGCCGATCATGTGGGCGTACGCGCGCGGCGGCACGGTGTCGTCGGCGTCGCAGAACGTGAGGAACTCACCGCGGGCCTGGGCGGCCGCCACGTTGCGGGCGATGCCCTGACCGGAGTTTGCCTGCGTGATCACCCGCAGCCGTGGGTCACGACGGGCGCGGTCACGCAGGATCTCGGGGGAGGAGTCCGTGGAACCGTCGTCGACGGCGATGACCTCGAGCTCGGACAGCGTCTGGCCCAGCACGCTGTCGAGGCACTCGGGCAGGTACGCCGCCACGTTGTAGACCGGGATGACGACCGTCAGGACCGGGTTGCTCGCGGCCAGGCGTCGGCGTACGGCCCGGCGCACCTTGCCGGGAGCCGCGCGCACTCCTTCGGCGGCCACGCTCAGCGGGCTTCGCCGTGGGAGGGGAGCAACATCGGAGCCTTTCGCGAAGTTCGGGGCGCCGGAGGTGATCCGGCCGCCGCGACCGCACTCTAACAGCGGCGGTACGACGCATCAGGGAGTGCAGAGGTGGTCGACCGGGAGCCGGGCCCGGGGTCGGCCGACGTGACCCGGGGTGGCACCTCCGACGAAGCGGGTGGCGTCTCTGGCAAGGTGGGTCAATTCGAAGAGCAGGGCCGAGCCATCACGCAGAGCAGACTGGAGAACGCATGCCGGACCGGGACGCCGGACTGACCGGGGAAGTACGACGACGGGCCGGGGCGGTCGCACGGCGGGTGCGGACCCGGCTTCGCGAGGCCCGTCCGAACGCAGGCGCTCCACAGGTCCTCGGTGTCGTCGAACGAGTCGGTCGCAAGCAGCTCGCCGGATGGATCTCGGTGCCGGTCGGCACCCCGCCGACGCCGGTGACGCTGCACGTCGGCCACGTGCAGCTCTCGTCGACATACCCCACCGCGGGCGGATCGATGGACGGCATGGCGGTCTCGTGGAGCGACGAGGGTCGCGCCGAGGACCAGGTGCCGGTGAAGCGGGGGGTGGCGGCGGGACCGCGTGAGGGCCGGCGCAACTCACCCGACGAGATCCGCACGTTCTCGTTCCAGATCCAGGGCGTCTGGGCCTTCATGCAACGCAGACACCAGCTCACCGTGCGCCACCTCGACCAAGCGCTTCCGATCGTCGGCCACGGCACCTACCTCTCCCCGCGCAGCAACGGCGACCTGACCCCCGAGGACCTCGCAGAGCGGGTCGCCGACGGCCACGTGCTCACCCAGTTCGGCCACATCACGCTGTCGAAGAAGGTCGACACCGAGTGGCAGGCGGCGATGATGGGCCTCTACCGGCGCACCGCCGAGGTCGTCGGCGAGCGGTTCGGCCACGACGTGTTCGCGATGTACGGCACGCTGCTCGGCGCCGTGCGTGAAGGCGGCTACATCGGCCACGACGCAGACTTCGACTGCGCCTACGTCTCCGGTCACACCACCGGACCGGAAGCGGCGGCCGAGCTGGTCGAGATCGCCCTCGCACTGCTCGAGGCCGGACTCCACGTCGACCTGCGCCACCGCATGCTGCACATCCACGACCCCGACCAGCGCCGCCTGCGCATCGACCTGTTTCACCTCTTCTTCGACGACGACGAGCGACTGCGCTGCCCGTGGGGCGTGGCCGGCACGAGCACCCTCACGCGCAGCGACTGGACGGAGACGAAGTCCGTCGACTTCCCCGGCGGACGGGTGCTGGTGCCGGCCAACGCCGAGCAGATGGTCGAGCACGTGTACGGCGACGACTGGCGGCTGCCCAAGCCTGGCTTCAACTGGACGCTGAGCCGCACCGACGTGGCCGACGACGCCACGCTGAGCGACGCCCAGCGCTCCCGCGTCTACTGGGCCGCCTTCTACGCGCGCAACAGCTTCGCCGACGGCTCGACCTTCTTCGACCTCGTCTCCGCGCGACCCGACCTGCCCGGCACCGTCGTCGACATCGGCTGCGGCGACGGCCGTGACTCACGGGCGTTCGGCGCCGCCGGCCGACGGGTCGTGGGCCTGGACCAGTCCGCGGTCGCCATCGACCACGCCACCCACGGGGCCACGGAGGCGGGCCTGGAGCGGGTGGCGTTCGAGGTGTGCGACGTGGCCGTGCCCGGCGCCCTCCAGGCCAGCCTCGAAGAGGTCATTGCAGGCGCTGAGGGCCCGGTCGCGTTCTACCTCCGCTTCTTCCTGCATGCCGTCCACGAGCAGGTGCAGGACGTCGTCCTCGACGCGATCGCCTCCACTGCGCGCCCGGGCGACCTGTTCGCCGCCGAGTTCCGCACCGACAAGGACGAGGCGAACGCCAAGATCCACGGCAACCACTACCGCCGGTTCCAGTCCGCCGAGACGTTCCGCAGCTCCCTCGAGGAGCGCCACGGCTTCGAGGTGCTCTACGACATCGAGGGCACCGGGCTGTCGCCGTACCGCAACGAGGACCCGGTGCTCTACCGGGTGATCGCTCGCCGCGGGTCGGCCTGACGAAGCGTCGTCAGCCCCGGCTGCTCCACTCGATGCGCTGGGGGCCGTCGGTCGTGACGACGGCGCCGCCGCACGCCTCGACGAGTGCGTCGAGCGCGACGTCGGCCGACAGGTCGCGGGTGCCGTCGGGGATCGCCGGCAGGTCGCCGGGCGCGCGCAGGGTGCCCGCCTCGGGCCTGTCGTCGAGCTGGTGCCCGTGCTCGACCGCGATCGCCTCGCCGGACTCCAGGCACCGCAGTACGTCGCGCCATGCCGCCTCACGGGTGGTGCCGATCTCGGCGCGCGCGAAGTCGGCCTCGAGCGGCCAGTACGACTCCTGCCACTCGCGCAGCGTCGGTGGAACCCCAGGCTCGGAGAGCAGCAGGCCGAGTGACTCCTGGCCGGAGATCGGGTCGACGTGCACGATGCGCGGGCGGCCGTCGTCATCGGCCTGTACGACGTGGGTCGGCACGTGGGAGAGCCAGTCGACGGCCACCACGATGCCGTGGAACCCGGTGGGGAGGTCGGGTCGGAGCGAGACGCCGGGAAGCAGCCCGGAGAGCGCGGGGGCCAGCGTGCCGGCCGCTCCGAGCAGGGCGACGGACGAGTGCTGGCGCAGCCGGGGCAGCAGGAAGTCCACGAGCTCGTCGCGGTCGCGTTCCAGCGCCACCGGCTGGGTGCGCAGGTAGCCGTCGGGGCCGTAGAGCGCGGAGTCCCAGGCCTGTTTCCACGTCGGTTGGGCGGTCCGGGGAGGCAACGCGGGCATGCCGAGACTGGTGGTGCTCATGGTCAAGGAGGTTACGCGGGCTGTGATCCATCCCACCGACCGGCATGTTCCCAGCCGGAAACGATCGGCGTAGCCTCGTTGTTGCAATCAACTGAAGGCACACCGTCTGGTACCCACACCGGCCAGCCCCTCGCCCACGAGGAGCAGGAAATCGGAGGGACTGGAACGAAAGGCTTGCAGCACATGTCTGAACCGCTCCGTATCGGCGTGGTCGGCGCAGGACGCGTCGGCGCCGTACTCGCATCCGCGCTCCGCACCGCGGGCCACGAGATCGTGGCCGTCGCCGGTGAGTCCGAGGCCTCCCGCAGTCGCATCGACGCGTTGCTGCCCGGCGTCGTCGTCGACAAGCCCAGCGCCGTGGCCCGGGCCTGCGACGTGCTCCTGCTCACCGTGCCCGACGACATGCTCGACAACGTCGTGCAGATGCTGTCCGCCAGCGGTTCCCTGCGCGACGGCCAGTTCGTCGTCCACACCTCCGGCCGGCACGGCCTCGAGGTGCTGGCTCCGGCCACCGCCCTCGGCGCCCGCGCCGTGGCCCTGCACCCGGCGATGACCTTCACCGGCACGGAGCTCGACCTCGACCGGTTGCACGACATCGTGTTCGGCGTGACCGCCGGTCCGGCCGAACGCCGCTTCACCGAGTCCCTGGTCGCCGACCTCGGCGGCCGCCCGATGTGGGTGCCGGAGGACAAGCGGATCCTCTACCACGCCGGTCTCGCCCACGGTGCCAACCACCTCGTCACCCTCGTCGCCGAGGCGATGGAGATGCTGGTCGCCGCCGGTGGCGACGACCCGGCCGGCACCCTCCGCCCGCTCCTCGAGGCGGCCCTCGACAACGCGCTCAACCACGGCGACGCTGCGTTGACCGGCCCGATCGTGCGCGGTGACGTCAACACCGTCCGTGCACACCTCGCCGATCTCGTGGTCTCGGCACCGCAGACCGTGCCGTCGTACGTCGCGATGGCCCGCGCCACGCTGTCCCGCGCGGTCTCCGACGGCCGACTGCTGCCGATCCGTGCGGCCACGCTCACCCGCGTCCTCGACGGCGCCGTCGCACCCACGATCCCGGTCACCGGAGTCGTCCGGCGATGACCTCCACCCCCGTTCTCGCGAGCACCCGCGAGGAGCTCCTCGGCCTGCTCGCCGACGCCCGCGGCGCCGGCAAGCGGGTCGGCTTCGTGCCCACGATGGGTGCGCTCCACGTCGGGCACGCCTCCCTCATGGAGGCCGCCCGGGCCGAGGTCGGCGACGGTCCGGTCGTCGTCTCGATCTTCGTCAACCCGCTCCAGTTCGGCGCCGGAGAAGACCTCGACCGCTACCCCCGCACCCTCGACGCCGACCTGGCGCTGTGCGGCGAGCACGGTGTCGACATCGTGTTCGCGCCGGCCGTCGACGAGGTCTACCCCGGCTCGGTCGACGGTGTCGTCGAACCGCAGGTGACCCTCGACCCGGGGCCGCTCGGCTCGATCCTCGAAGGTGCCACCCGACCCGGCCACTTCCGCGGCGTGCTGATCGTGGTCGCCAAGCTCTTCGGCCTGGTCCGTCCCGACGTGGCGGTCTTCGGGCAGAAGGACTACCAGCAGCTCGCCCTGATCCGCCGCATGGTCGACGACCTCTGCATGGGCGTCGAGGTGGTCGGCGGCGAGACCGTCCGCGAGGCCGACGGCCTGGCCCTGAGCTCGCGCAACCGCTACCTCGAGGCGGCCGACCGCGAGCACGCGGTCGCCCTGTCCCGCACACTGCTGCGGGCCCGCGAGAACGCGATGTACGGCGCCGACTCGGCCCTGGCCGCGGCCCGCGCCGAGCTGCGCGCCTCCGACGGCGTCGACCTCGACTACCTCGTGATCACCGGGACCGACCTGGGCCCGGCCCCCGCACACGGCGAGGCCCGGGTGATCATCGCCGCCCGCGTGGGCACCACCCGCCTGATCGACAACATGCCCGTCCACCTGGGCACCGCCGACCACCCGGAGCCGTCCGCGGCTCTCCGAACTCCGTAACCAACAAGGGAGACAGCACATGCTGCGCACCATGATGAAGAGCAAGATCCACCGCGCGACCGTCACCCAGGCGGACCTGCACTACGTCGGGTCGGTCACGGTCGACGAGGACCTCCTCGACGCCGCCGACCTGCTCTCCGGCGAGCTGGTCCACATCGTCGACGTCACCAACGGCGCCCGCCTCGAGACCTACACGATCGCGGGAGAGCGTGGCTCGGGCGTCATCGGCATCAACGGTGCCGCTGCCCGCCTCGTGCACCCGGGTGACGTGGTGATCCTGATCGGCTACGGCCAGATGGACACCGCCGAGGCCAAGGAGTACAAGCCGTCGGTGGTCTTCGTCGACGCCGACAACAAGGTCCTGGCCACAGGGTTCGACCCGGCCGAGGCGCCCGAGGGGTCCGGCCTGCTGCGCGGCGACGTCACGGCCAGCCGCTAACCTGCCCGAATGGCCCTCCTCGAGAACGCCGGACTGACGGGACGCCTCAGTGCCCCCGAGCCCGGTTGGACCACGCGCTCAGACGTCGTGGTCATCGGCTCCGGCATCGCCGGGCTGACCGCTGCCCTGCGCATCCATGCCGCCCTCCGGGAGAGGCCCGACGACGACGGTGCCACGGTCCTCGTGGTCACCAAGGACGTCCTCAACGCCGGCTCCACGCAGTGGGCCCAGGGCGGCATCGCCGCCGCGCTCGGCCCGGGCGACACCCCCGAGCAGCACGAGCGCGACACCCTCGTGGCCGGCGCCGGGGCCTGCGACACCGACGCCGTACGCGTCCTGGTCACCGAGGGGCCCGATGCCGTGCGCGAGCTGATCGCCCTCGGCACCAACTTCGACCACCACGACGGCGTGCTCTCCCTGACCCGTGAGGGCGGCCACCACCGCGACCGCATCGCGCACGCCGGCGGAGACGCCACCGGTGCCGAGATCCAGCGCGCGTTGATCGCCGCGGTCGAGGCCGCCCCCGAGATCGAGGTCATCCAGCACGCGCTGGCCATCGACCTGATGCGCGCGGCCGACGGCGGCGTCGCCGGGGTGACCCTGCACGTGATCGGCGAGGGGCAACGCAACGGCGTCGGCGCCGTGCGCTGCCGCGCGGTGGTGCTGGCCAGCGGCGGCCTCGGCCAGGTCTTCGCCCAGTCGACCAACCCGTCGGTCTCCACCGGCGACGGCATGGCGCTGGCCCTGCGCGGAGGAGCCGCGCTGCGCGACCTCGAGTTCGTGCAGTTCCACCCCACCGTGATGTACCTCGGCCCCGACTCCCGCGGCCAGCAACCGCTGATCTCCGAGGCGGTCCGGGGCGAGGGCGCGTTCCTGGTCGACTTCGAGGGCAACCGGTTCATGCAGGGACAGCACGAGCTCGCCGACCTGGCGCCGCGCGACGTGGTGGCCAAGGCGATCACCCGCCGCATGCACGAGACCGGCAAGGCCCACATGTGGCTCGACGCCCGCCACCTCGGCGCAGAGTTCTGGGAGAAGCGCTTCCCGACGATCCTCGGGGTCTGCCGCTCCCACGGCGTCGACCCGATCAGCGAGCTGATCCCGGTCGCACCCGCACACCACTTCGCCTCGGGCGGCGTGGCCACCGACCTGTTCGGTCGCTCCGACGTGGCCGGCCTCTACGCCACCGGCGAGGTCGCCTGTTCCGGCGTGCACGGCGCCAACCGGCTGGCCTCCAACTCGCTGCTCGAGGGCCTCGTGTTCTCGCGCCGCATCGCCGACGTACTGCCCGGCGAGCTGCGGCCATGGGCAGGCCCGGTCGACGACGACCGGGAGGCGCACGTCGCCTCGGCTGCCGTACGCCCCGAGATGCAGACCCTGATGACCGAGTACGTCGGCGTGCTGCGCAGCGAGGACGGCGTCCGCAAGGCCCTCGCCGAGCTCCCGGCGCTGGCGGCCACGGCCGGCGACGAGGGGGTGGAGGCCTGGGAGGCCACCAACCTGCTCACCATCGCCACCGCCCTGGCACAGGCCGCTCTCGGCCGTCGCGAGACGCGCGGGTCGCACTGGCGCGAGGACTTCCCCGAGCGCGACGAGGCGTGGTCCGGCCACTTCGACGCCCACCTCGTCGGTGACGACCTCGACGTCACGTTCCACCCGGCGCCCTCGACCGACCCGTCCCACCCCGCCGAACCGGCAGGAGCCCGCCCATGAGTGCCGTCGACCGCATTGTCGCCCTGCCGTGTGACGACATGCCCGCGAACCTGGCCGTCGAGCTCGGTGAGGCGGGCCTCGAGGCCCGGGCGATCCACCGCGCGGTCGTCGCGGCCCTTGCTGAGGACCTCCCCGGCGACGACGTGACCAGCTGGGCGACCATCCCGGCCGACCAGGTCGAGACCGCCGACTTCGTTGCCCGTGAGGACGGCACCGTGGCCGGCCTGGCCCTCGGTGAGCTCGTCTTCCGCTACGTGATGGGCAACGACATCACGGTCGAGCGGCCGGTCAAGGACGGCACCCGGGTCAGCAAGGGCGACGTGCTGCTCACCGTCACCGGCCCCACCGCGTTGCTGCTGACCGCCGAGCGCACCGCCCTGAACTTCACGTGCCACCTCTCCGGCGTCGCGTCGGCGACCGCCGACTGGGTGCGTGCGCTCGAGGGCACCGGCGCCCGGGTGCGCGACACCCGCAAGACCATTCCCGGCTGGCGTGACCTCGAGAAGTACGCCGTTCGCGCCGGCGGCGGGGTCAACCACCGGCACTCCCTCTCCGACATGGCACTGGTCAAGGACAACCACGTCGTGGCTGCCGGCGGGGTCGTCGAGGCCTACAACCTGATCCGGGCGCGTTACCCCAAGGTGCCGGTGCAGGTGGAGGTCGACTCGCTCGACCAGCTGCGCCAGCTGCTCGAGATCGGTGTCGACCAGATCCTGCTCGACAACATGGACCCGGCCACCCTGCGGGAGGCGGTCGCGCTGACCGCGGGCCGGGCCACCCTCGAGTCCTCCGGCGGGCTGACCCTCGAGGACGCCGCCGAGTACGGCGCCACCGGGGTCGACTTCCTGGCGGTCGGTGCGCTGACCCATTCCGCGCGAGTCATGGACATCGCGATGGACCTGCGGCCGTGACGGTCCTGGCCGCCGACATCGGCAACAGCCACACCGTGCTCGGCCTCCTCGACGGCGGACAGGTCGCGGCCCACTGGCGCGTCTCCACCGACGAGCGCCGCACCTCCGACGAGTGGGCCGTCCTCGTGCGCGGTCTCGTCTCCGGCGCGATCGACGAGGCCGACCTGACCGGCATCGCGGTGTGCTCGACGGTGCCCGCCGTACTCCACGAATGGCGCGAGATGCTCACCGGCCACTACCCGACGGTGCCGGCCGTCGTGGTCGAGCCCGGCATCCGCACCGGGGTCCCGGTGCTGATGGACAACCCGCGCGAGGTCGGCGCCGACCGCATCATCAACGCCCTCGCCGCGGCACACCTGTACAACGGCCCGACGGTGGTGGTCGACTTCGGCACGGCGACCACCTTCGACGTGATCAGCGCCAACGGTGAATACATCGGTGGCGCGATCGCGCCCGGCCTCGAGATCTCCCTGGAGGCGCTGGGCCGCCGTGGCGCGCAGCTGCGCAAGGTCGAGATCCTGCGCCCACGCACAGTGATCGCCAAGAACACCGTCGAGGCGCTCCAGTCCGGGATGCTCTACGGCTACTCCAGCATGGTCGACGGGCTGACCACCCGCATGATCGCCGAGCTGGGCGAGCCGAACGGGTCGGTGAACGTCGTGGCGACGGGCCACATGGCGCCGATCGTGCTCGACGAGTGCGGCACCCTGACGTCGTTCGCGCCGCACCTGACACTCATCGGTCTCGAAATCGTTTTCCACCGCAACACCCCGGCGTAGCGCCGGGTAGCCTCCGCCTATGCTTTCGGTCATGAGCGAGGAACTGTCACCGCCGGACGATGCGATGTTCCAAGCCATGCGTGAGGTGCCCGGGGCGGTCCTGCGCACCTACCTGGCACCCGAGGCCAAGGTGATGTTCGAGTCGCTGAACAAGAACGCGTGCACCAGTCTGAAGTGGATGATGGCGGACCTCGCCGGCGAGGACCTCTCCACCTTCAAGGCCGGCTGGAGCGGCTACATCGCGGACTCGGAGGCCGTGCACAACCGTGACCTGTGGCAGGTGTCTCCACGCCTGAGCCAACTCACTCCCGAAGAGCGTGCCGAGATCCGTCCCGACAACGACTGGTTCATCTTCGCTGTCGTGCGAGACCCGAGGCTCCGATTGTTCTCCGCGTGGCAGAACAAGGTCCTGATGGAGAACCCGCACATCACGCAGTTCCGGAACCGGGACTGGTACCCCCGTCATCCGCTCACCCGCGAGAGCGTCATCGAGGACTTCGCAAAGTTCGTTGCCTTCTTCGAGAACGAGCCCCAGCACATTCTCCGTCGAGACCCCCACTTCCGTGGGCAGGTCGACATGCTGGTCGAGCACGCGATCCCCTACACCCGCGTCTATGAGATCAGCGAGTTCAAGCAGCTCACGAGTGATCTCTCCGAACACCTGACGAAGGTCGGATACCAGGGCGAGGTGCATGTTCCACGGGCGAACCCGACGCCCCTGCGACCCATCGGGGCGCTCTTCGAGAACGGCATCCGCGAACGCATCGAAGAGCTGTATGCAGATGACTTCGACCGCTTCGGCCACCTCTGGGACTTCTCCCGCACGGAGGCCGCTGAGCCGTGGAGCGACAAGGATCTGGCCGCATGTGAGACCGAGTCGCAGCTCGGCCGGCGTATCGACGAGCTTCACCGACTCGCCCGCACCGAGCGCGCCGAGAACGACCAGTCCCGCAAGCGGATCGCCGCCCTCGAGGACGACGTCGCCCGGTTGTCGGTCAACCCGATCCGCAAGGCCGGAAGTCGGGCCCGGAGGTCGGCCGGCCGGGTCCGCAGGCGTCTGGCGAAAGCCCGCAGGGGCTGACGTCGGCCCGCATGCCTGGGTGAGCCCCGACTCCTAGGTCCTGTCCTGGCCGGCGGCCCGCTGGCGAAGTGCCTGGGTCACCGAACGCAGTGGGCTCGACGCGACGACATCGACGGCCAGGCCGCCACTCTTCAGGGTGACCGCCTCCGCGACGATCTGCGTGAGGCCCTTGCCCACGGTGTGGGTGCCGAGACCGGTGGGCGCCGGAACCGCGAACCTCTCGTGGTGCGGGGGCTGCCCGGCCCGTATGCGGACGATCCATCTTCCGGGCTCGAGGTCGCCGACCGGGATCCGTCCGCTGAACTGCCCGGCGGCGAGTGACACCTCGCGCTCGACCGACTCCTTGTCCTTCCGGGCGATCAGGCTCAGGGGCGCATCGAGATCGAGATCGAGGCGGCCCTCGACCACCAGGTCCCCGGCCTGCCAGGAGACGCGCCAGTCGCGGAGCATCTTGCCGACGCGGTGCTTGCGTTGCCCGACGTCGAGCTTGAGGCGCCGGTCGGGACTGAGGTACGACGCGACGGTCCAGCCGTCCGTGATCTCCCAGTGCAGGAACGGCTCGTCACCGGTGACCGCGTCCTCGCCCAACCGAGTCTGTTGCTCCCGGGTGAGGCCCTCGTGGCTCAGTTGCGTGTGGACGTCCCAGATCGCGTCATGCAGCCGATCGCCGCCGAGCGCGAGCGTGTCGAGGTCGGCCCGGAACGTGTCGCCGTCGCCACGTCGAGCCGTCACCAGGTGGTCGGTGCCGGGTTCGTCTCGACTGTGCAGACGCATGGTGACGGTTCCCACCGAGTCGGCGGGCGTCCTGTCCCAGGCTGCTTCGCCCTCCAGGTGCAGGGTCGCCCCGTTCCAGGAGACAGACGTCAGGTGCTGGCGGAAACCCAACCGCTCGGTGACGTCGTACACCTCGTCGGGGACACCGACGGCAGCGTCGCGGAAGTAGGGGAGAAGCGCGTGTGCCCGACCGTCGCTGATGCCGACCTTCCAGGACCTGTGCCGCACCGACTCCTCGGAGGCGGCGGTGACGAGCTCTTCACGAAGGTCTCGTCCGACCAGGTGGTAGAGGAGCCGCATGTCCGGGCTGAGCCACTTCATGACGGAAGGAGTGAGGTGGTCCGCGACCAGGGCTGCGACCCGCACCAGCAACTCTCGTTGCTCGTTCGGATCGAGCTCCGGCAGGGCGAGCAGGACGCGCTGCAACTCGAGCTGGAAGTGGCGGGCCAACAGGCGGCCCCGTTTGTCGGGGTCGGGAACCTCGCGGACCAGGAGGGCACACATCGACTCGATGACGTCGACCCGGCTGGCGGCCTTCCCGGAGTAGGTGATGTTGCCGCCGTCATCACGAAGGACGACCCAGTAGTACTCGTAGTCCGCGAGGAGGCTGATCTTCGTGGCGCGCAGGTAGGCGAGCACCGCGAACGGCTGGTCGCTGAGCACCGGGAACTCGGTGGGGAACCTGATCTTGTGCTCCTCCACCATGCTCCGCCGGTAGAGCTTCAGGACCGAGATGGACCAGTAGGCCTGTGAGGTGAAGAGGTCGGCGTCCAGGTCCGTCCTGCGGAAGGCCGATGCGCCCACGCCACGCTCGGAGTCACTGGCCAGGCTGCCCGCGACGACGTCGGATCCTTGCTCGTCGGCGACGGTGACCAGGCGTTCCAGCGCCTCGACGCCGAGGTAGTCGTCAGCGTCGACGAAGTAGACGTAACGCCCGGTGGCGATGTCCAACCCACGGTTGCGCGGGCCCGCGGGGCCGCCGGAGGCGGGGTGGTGCTCGACCCGGTAGAGCCCGTCGTGGGCGAGTGCTCGCCGGTCGGCCTCCTCCGCTGTCCCGTCGGTGGAGCCGTCGTCGATGACGATGATCTCCATCCGGTCGGTGCCGATGGTCTGCGCTTCCAGTGAGTCCAGGCAACGATGGAACCAGGGCAATGCGTTGTACGCCGGGATGATCACACTGACATCGGGCACCGTCATGAACACCTCACTGCGGGATGGAGCAGCAAGGGTAGCCGTCTGGCGCCCCCGCGAGCGGGCGGGATCAGAGCAGTTCCACCTGCGGTCCGGCACACCGGTTCCGCGTGTCGAGGACGTAGGTCTCCGAGGCCGACAACAGGTCGTAGTCGAACTGGTCGTGGTCGGTGAGCAGCACGGCTGCGTCGGCCCACGCCAGGCTGTCGGCGTCCAGGGCGGCCCGCACGACGCCCCGGGGCATCAGGCTGTCCTCGGTGAACGGCTCTGCGACGCGCACGTCGGCTCCCAGTGCCTGCAGCTGCTCGAGCACCGTGAGTGCGGGGGACTCGCGGATGTCGCCGACGTTCTTCTTGTAGGCGAGCCCGAGGACGAGCACCTTGGCACCGTTGACCGCGAGCCGACGTCTGTTCAGGCCGGCCTGCAGCCGGGACACGACGTAGTCCGGCATGTGGTCGTTGATGTCGTTGGCCGCTGCGATCATGCGGATGTCGCCCCGCGAGGTCTGCCGCACCTGCCACAGGAGGTAGGAGGGGTCGATCGGCAGGCAGTGCCCGCCGACGCCCGGCCCGGGGGTGAACCTCATGAAGCCGAAGGGCTTGCTGTCGGCCGCGTCGATGGCCTCCCAGACGTCGACGCCGAGGTCCCTCGAGACCGTGGCGATCTCGTTGACCAGTGCGATGTTCACGTGCCGGAACGTGTTCTCCAGGAGCTTGGTCATCTCGGCCGTGCGGGTGCTCGACACCGGGACGGTCTGCTCGACGAACAGGTCGTAGAACTGCTGCACCCTGGACAGGGACTCGTCGTCGACACCGGAGACGACCTTGGGCGTGTTGGTCAGGCCGAAGGTCGGGTTGCCGGGGTCGATGCGTTCGGGGCTGTAGCCGAGGAAGAAGTCCTTGCCGGCGGTCAGGCCGCTGCCGGCTTCGAGGATCGGCAGCAGCAACTGGTCGGTGGTCCCGGGGTAGGTCGTCGACTCGAGGATGATCGTGGCACCGGGAGTGATGTGGGGCGCGATCGCGCGGCCGGACTCCTCGACGTAGGTCAGGTCGGGTGCTCCCTGGCGCAGCGGCGTCGGGACCGTGATCACGCAGACGTCGAACGCGGTGATCCCGGTCCAGTCGCTGGTCGCGGTGTAGCGACCGGTGGTGAGCGCCTCGCTCAGCTCTTCGGAACTGACGTCCTCGATGAAGGAGTCGCCTGCACGCAGGCGCTCGACACGAGCGGTGTCGGTGTCGATCCCGATCACGGTGCAGCCCGCGCGCACCGCGCCCATCGACACGGGAAGTCCGACGTACCCCTGGCCGACGACGGCCACTGTGGTCATCTTGGTGCCCTCCTGTGCCGTGGTCATCGGGATCCGTCCGTGTCGCGCCTGCGTTCGATCCTCGCCAGCCAGATGCCGCGGAGCACGGCGACGTGCTCGTCGGCGCTGGCCGGCAGCTGGGCGACGCGTTCGAACGTCTCGTCGTCGACGTAGCCGCGGAGTGCGTCGAGCAGGTCGTGGTCGCGGCAGGCCACCTCCGCGGGAGGGCCGGGGTCGGTGCCTTCGCCCGTCTTGCGCGGCAGCAGTTTCCGCCATCCGGTGGGCGAGGGTCGTGCCGGCGGGTTCGCGACTGCGTCGAACGCCTTGCTGAGCCGGTCGAGCTCGGTGCGGACACGCTCCGCGGACGCGTCGGCGATCTCGTCGACCTTCGTCATCACGTCGGGGGCCAGGTCATCGCGCAGAGCCAGTCGGTGCAGCTCACCGAGGAACCGGTGGTAGTAGTCCATCGTGTAGTGCACTTCGAAGGGCCCCCACGGGTGCTCCTTGAAGGAGGTGTACGACTCGCCGCCGAGGTCGATGCTGTCCCAGCCGTACGACGTGCTGGCGTACTTGTTGAGGCGGGCCCAGAAGTCGTTGCCGCGGACGTGCGTGAGCCTGACCTCCTTGTTGACCGGGTGCAGCCGTCCCGGGATCGGCAGGTTGGGCCGCATCACCTCGGTGGCGTTGAAGCCGCAGTGCACGATGACCCGGGTGGTGGGGCAGTGCTCGGTGACGAACGCAGCGAAGCGGTCCATCGCTTCGGTCCACAGCTCGAAGTAGGCATCGGCGTCCGCCTGCCAGCTCAGCACCTCGGTGCGCTCGTCGTCGATGAGCCGCTGGTAGAGGTCTGTCTTGTGGATCCGCCACCGGTTGTTGGTCACGAAACGGCCATCGGCCATGCGTAGCACGCCGAAGTGCACGTCACCGAAGAAGTCGAGGATCAGGATCTCCGGCGGATTCTCCGCAATGAGGCCCAGGATCTCGCGATTGAGGTCTGAGGCGACGTTCCACAGGCCGTACGGCTTCATCGGCTCGAGTGGTTCCCAGGGCTCGTCCACCGGCGGTGACATCAGGGCGATCATCGAGCTCTGGTTGGTGGTCGCCCCGACCTCGAACCACTGCTTGTAGTCAGCGTTGAACCGGGAGTTGAAGTTGTCGCGCGTGATGCAGCTGCCCATCACCACCACGACACGGGGGTCGCTCATGGTCGGACCACCGTCGCGGGCATCTGTGGCGTCGGCTCCGCAGGGAGCCTCGACCGGTTGCCCTCGGTGAGCTTCACGTGGGCCACGACCCGCTCGCAACACTTGCCGTCACGCTCCTGGAAGCTGGCGTCGATGCGGGCCTGGTACGCCGGCAGGGGGTCCGGGCCGTGGTCGAGGGCCTGGATGGTGGCGGCCACCGCCGAGTCCTTGTCCTCCTCGACGGGACCGAAGCCGTCACGGGGGTACTCGAAGTAGCCGGCCCGTCCGACGTGGCCACCGCCGAGCACCGTGTCGGCGTCGAACTGGAAGTAGACGACCGGGCGCTGCAGGTAGGCGGCATTGAACGCGATCGAGGAGAAGTCGGTGACCACGGCGCGGGCACGGGCGAACAGCTCCTGAGGGTCACCGCCCTCGTAGGACAGCGGGAGCACGTGGTCGGGCAGGTGCATCATCGGCAGCAGCGGCTGGAGGTTGGGGTGCGGCAGGAACCCGAGCTTCAGCCCGTGTCGCCGGCACGCCTCGGCCAGCGTGTCGTCGCAGATGTAGGACATCCACTGCTGCACGAAGTCGGACTCGAGCAGCGAGCTGTCCAGCTCGCGACGCTGGCTGCCCTTGATCACCGGCGGCAGCAGTCCGTTTCGCCACGTCGGGGTGACCAGCAGCAGATCGCGCTTGTCCGGGGGGAACCGCAGGCCGACCTCGCGCAGCCGGTCGAAGCGCGGCAGTCCGGTCAGGGCGACCTCGCGGGTGGTGAAGACGTACGGCGTGTGGTCGCCGGCGATCGAGGCCATCTCCTGGCGAGTGCTGACCACGAAGGTGTCCATCTCCTTGGAGTCCAGCCACGAGGAGATGTCGTCCTTGATCACACCGTGCTGCAGGAAGTGGAAGCGCCAGTTGCGGGGCGTGAACTCGGTGATCTCGGCCGGCGCCACGACTGCGGCGTCCGCGTGGGACGACAGAAGGTGCTTCGCGTGGGCGAGCAGGAGCCGCCACTGCAGCGAGCCGTAGGCGACCAGCCGGTCGCCGTGGCCCTCCTTGCGGAATCGCTCCCACTCCTTGCCGCCCTTCTCCAGGACGAACCAGGCGTTGATCTCGGGATGGTGGGCACGCAGGTACCGGAACAGGATCTCGCCGCTGTCGGCCGCGTCATGCACCCGGTCCATCAGCACCCAGGCGTCGGCGTACTTCTTGCGGACCTGCGGCGTCCGCATCAGTCTCTGGGCGATCTTGCCCTGCCTGGACTCGGGCTTCTTGATCTGCAGGTGCTTCGGGACCCGGCTGCGGGCGCGCTGCGACAGCGGGCTGCCGAACCAGCGGATCTGCCCGGGCGGTGCGACCCGTGTCGGTCCGTACGGGCGTTCGTAGACGATGTCGACAGCGGCGCCGTCGAGGTCGAGCTGCAGGGACCTGTTGGCGGGCAGCCACACCGAACGCTCGTGCATCAGTGTGCGACCGTAGAACTCGAGGTCGCGGACCTTGGCGTGCAGCGGCTCGATCGGCTCACCGTTGGCACGCCACACCTCGGTCGGCAGGTCCCCGGTGTAGAAGTACGACGCCTTGACGATCACCTGGTCCACGTCGAACTTCTTGAGGTGGACGAACGGGTCGTGCCACGGCTGCTCCTCGTAGCCGTGCGCGAGGATCAGTCGGGTCTGCCCGGGCACCGTCGGCGGGACGTAGCGCAATGCCTCGTCGACGTCGATCTGTCCGAGGATCTCGGCGGCCACGGCGTGGAACTCATCCGTGACGGGGCCCCCCTGTGGGCGGCCGGTGGAAGCCGCGTGGGAGTCGGTCGCCCTGAAGTACCAGTGCAGCTCGTAGAGGAGGAAGGACTCCAACCAGCGCGGAACCCGGCCGTGCAGCTCGCGCGCGCGCTCGACCAGGTCGAGGTAGCCGAGCTTCGGGACGACGTTGTAGCGGCCGGGGTGTGCCTGCGCGGTCTGCAGGGTGGAGCTGTCGTCGGCGCGCTTGCGGTAGTGGTAGCGGGCAGCGTCGAGGAACCCGACCCGCGGCTGGTCGAAGCTCAGCAGGTAGCGGGAGTTGAAGTGACCGTCCTCGAAGTTCGGGCGGATCCGGCCGTCGAACTCGAGTCCGAGGTCACGGATCCGGTCGAGCCTGAAGAACGTCGCAGGCGAGCTGCCGTGGAACCGCTCGGGGTTCAGGGACAGGTCGACGTAGGGGTTGGCGTGGAACATCGAGCGCAGCGGGTGCCGGTCGGTGACCTTGTCCTCGGCCTCGTTCCAGATCAGCCGGTGCGTGGCCGCCATGTGGGCGTCGGGGTGCGCCTCGATGAAGTCCGCCACCACCTGGAGGTACTTGTCGTTGACGGTGTCGTCAGGGTCGGGGAAGGTGATCCATTCGCCGTGGGCGGCCTTGATGCCTGCGTTGCGAGCGGCTCCCTGGCCGGCGTTCTCCTGGGTGATGACCCGCACGGTCTTCGGATGCCTGTTCGCCCACTCGGCGAGGAGGCGCGGCGACTCGTCCGTGGACCCGTCGTCGATCATCAGGATCTCCACGTCGTCGAGGCCGTGGGTCTGGCGCTCGATCGAGGCGATGAAATCGGGGAGGTAGGGCGCGACGTTGTAGACGGCACTCACGATCGAGAAGAGGGGACGCGCCTCATTGCTCATAGGTGCAGGGTTCCTTCCGGGTCTGATCTGTGGTGCGTCTGGCGAACTCGTCGTACGGCGGCTGGGAAATCACCCTAGGGCGTGACGCGGGGCCGGTCCCAACCGCTGGCCTCAGGCCTTGCGCCGGACGCGCGGGTCGAGGCGACGGCGGAGGCCGGCCCTGACCCGCGCGTTCAGGACCTTCGTCAGCTCACGCGTGCTCATGTCTTCGACCTGGCGCTTCTTGCGACCGGGCTTGCGGGGCTTGCGAGCCAGCTGGGTCTCCCGGAGAGCCTCCTCCCGGCCGTGGGCATCGGCCTGTTCCATGCCCTTGAGGGCCGAGGTGATGGCGCCGGAGATTCCCTGGACCGCGATGGAGATGGGGATCTGGTCGAACTCCGGAGTCTCGCCGGTGGCCGGGAGCCGACGCAGGTTCTCGAGGTCGCCACTGACGGCGACGCCGGATGCCCTGAGGCGTTCGATGATGCAGTCTGCTTCGACCCGGGCCTGCTCGACAGCCCAAGGAGGCAGTGCGCTCTTGGGTTCATCCGAGTCGGGCCGGCGCTCCTTGAGGATGCGGGCCACCATCCCGTAGCGGATCATCAGCGAGAACTGGGTCCAGGTCAGCCGGTCGCGGTTCTCCTCGATGACCTGCCGCAACAGTTCGGCTTCCGGGGCGGTCAACCCTCGGTTGCTGAAAGCGGGAGTGCGGGTCGAGAGGAACTGGGGCGGAAGGTCGAGGAGCTGTTCGAAAGTGGCGGGCAGCAGTGCCCGGTCCGCCTCGTCGATCACCACGACCCGAATTCGGTCGACGGGGAGAACCTCGCTCCAGCGCTCGACCAGGGTCGCGGTGTCGGCCCACGACCAGAAGCCTCGCGACACCACCGCAGGGCTCTGCCGCTTGAACCCCTTGTCCAGCCACGCGGACAGGTGCCCGGCCTTGCCGTCCCTCAGAACCTGTTGCCAGGTCGACAAAGCGATCGAACCGGGATTCCGGGCGGCGATGAGGACGTGGAGTCTCTCGGGGTCGAGATCTGCGACCGCGCGTGAGATCTCCGCGGGCTCGGACTGCGCGAAGAACTCGCTGCTGACCACCACCCGCCCGGGCGTGTTCCTGACCTTGCGGGCGAAGTTCTCCCATTGCTTCTCGCTCGGGACTTCTTCGGTGTCGTTGGTCCAGCCCGCCGGGTGCTGACGAAGGGCGCGAGCATGGCCGTGGTGGGCACCATGGCGTCCCGGATAGGTCACTGCGTGCTCCAGAAGGTCCTCGCGCGCGGCGGCAAGGATGCCCTGGATCGCGGTGGTGCCGGTCTTGTGCGGGCCGATGTGCAGCAGGACGGCGTCTTCGGGGAGCGGCGGAGTGGGCTGGGACATGCGCTCAAACTACCCGGGGGCCCGGACCGTCACGGAATCCAGTGGGGCGAGGCGCCCGGAATGCAGATCCGCAGAATTGTGAAGAATGCGCGCTGGCATTTTCGGCGACAATTCCTTCGTGCCATGATGCCTTCGATCGAATTTCAATTCACGAGAAAGAGGAATTCATGGCGCAGAAGGTCAACATCATCCTTGTCGATGACATCGACGACAGTGAAGCCTCTGAAACGCTCACTTTCGGCCTCGACGGCGTGAACTACGAGATCGACCTCAATGAAGCGCACGCACAGCAATTGCGCGAAGCCCTCGCGACGTACGTCGGCCACGGTCGCCGGATCTCCGGTCGCCGCAAGTCCGGCAGCACCGTCGCCGCGTCCGGCACGAGCGCCGCCGAGGTGCGGGCCTGGGCCCGCGACAACGGGTACGACGTTCCCGAGCGCGGCCGCATCCCGTCCGACGTCCGCGCCGCCTACGACGCCGCCAACTGACCTGGTGGCCCCTCGACCCGTCGTGATCTCACCCTGGAGGACCTGCTCACGCCGGGTCGAGCGGCATCCTGTTCGCTGAGAGCGGATTACTCGTTGGTCGGGAACACGTAGGGTGGAGCCAGACGTTGGTACCAATGTCCGCGCCCCTCCCGTCCCGGGGTGCTGGTACCTGAGTTTGAGGAGTGCGTACATGTTCGAGCGGTTCACAGACCGAGCCCGTCGGGTGGTCGTGCTTGCCCAGGAAGAGGCACGCATGCTCTCCCACAACTACATCGGGACCGAGCACATCCTGCTCGGCCTCATCCACGAGGGTGAGGGCGTCGCCGCAAAGGCGCTCGAGAGCCTCGACATCTCGCTGGAGGCAGTGCGCGCACAGGTCGAGGAGATCATCGGCCAGGGCCAGCAGGCCCCGAGCGGGCACATCCCCTTCACACCGCGCGCCAAGAAGGTGCTCGAGCTTTCGTTGCGCGAGGCGCTGCAGCTCGGCCACTCCTACATCGGCACCGAGCACATCCTGCTCGGCCTGATCCGTGAGGGTGAGGGCGTCGCCGCCCAGGTGCTGCAGAAGCTCGGCGCCGACCTCAACCGGGTCCGGCAGCAGGTCATCCAGCTGCTCTCCGGCTTCCAGGGCAAGGAGAGCGCGGCCGCTGGCGCGCCGTCCGGCAGCGGGTCCGAGGCCCCGTCGTCCTCGCTGGTCCTCGACCAGTTCGGTCGCAACCTGACCCAGCAGGCCCGCGAGGGCAAGCTCGACCCGGTCGTGGGCCGCGAGCAGGAGATCGAGCGCGTCATGCAGATCCTGTCGCGCCGCACGAAGAACAACCCGGTCCTGATCGGTGAGCCCGGCGTCGGCAAGACCACGATCGTCGAGGGCCTCGCCCAGGACATCGTCAAGGGCAACGTGCCCGAGACGCTCAAGGACAAGCACATCTACACCCTCGACCTGGGTGCCCTGGTCGCCGGTTCGCGCTACCGCGGTGACTTCGAGGAGCGCCTCAAGAAGGTGCTCAAGGAGATCCGCACCCGCGGCGACATCGTGCTGTTCATCGACGAGATCCACACCCTCGTCGGTGCCGGTGCGGCCGAGGGCGCCATCGACGCGGCCTCGATCCTGAAGCCGATGCTGGCCCGTGGCGAGCTGCAGACGATCGGTGCGACCACCCTCGACGAGTACCGCAAGTACCTCGAGAAGGACGCCGCCCTCGAGCGCCGCTTCCAGCCGATCCAGGTCAACGAGCCGTCGATCGCGCACACGATCGAGATGCTCAAGGGCCTGCGCGACCGCTACGAGGCGCACCACCGGGTGACCATCACCGACGAGGCGCTGGTCTCGGCGGCCACGCTCGCCGACCGTTACATCTCCGACCGTTTTCTGCCGGACAAGGCCATCGACCTGATCGACGAGGCCGGTTCCCGGTTGCGCATCCGCCGGATGACCGCCCCGCCGGACCTGCGCAAGTTCGACGAGCAGATCGCCGAGGTGCGCCAGCGCAAGGAAGGCGCCATCGACGGCCAGGACTTCGAGGCCGCTGCCGCCCTCCGCGACGAGGAGAAGCAGCTCATCCTGAAGAAGGCCGACCGCGAGAAGCAGTGGCGCGCCGGTGACATGGACGTCGTCGCGGAGGTCGACGAGGAGCTCATCGCCGAGGTCCTCGCCGTCGCCACCGGCATCCCGATCGTGAAGCTCTCCGAGGAGGAGTCGACCCGGCTGCTCAAGATGGAGGACGAGCTGCACAAGCGCGTCATCGGCCAGGAAGAGGCCGTCAAGGCGCTCTCGCGGGCGATCCGTCGTACCCGTGCCGGCTTGAAGGACCCGAAGCGTCCTGGTGGCTCGTTCATCTTCGCCGGGCCCTCGGGCGTCGGCAAGACGTGGCTGTCCAAGACCCTGGCCGAGTTCCTCTTCGGCGACGAGGACGCGCTGATCCAGCTCGACATGTCGGAGTTCTCCGAGAAGCACACGGTCTCGCGGCTCTTCGGTTCGCCTCCCGGCTACGTCGGCTACGAAGAGGGTGGCCAGCTCACCGAGAAGGTGCGCCGCAAGCCGTTCTCCGTGGTGCTCTTCGACGAGGTCGAGAAGGCCCACCCCGACATCTTCAACTCGCTGTTGCAGATCCTCGAGGAAGGTCGCCTGACCGATTCGCAGGGCCGGGTGGTCGACTTCAAGAACACCGTCATCATCATGACCACCAACCTCGGCACCCGCGACATCTCGAAGGGGGTGAGCCTGGGCTTCGGCAACGCGTCCGACACCCAGGGCACCTACGACAAGATGAAGGCGAAGGTCACGGAGGAGCTCAAGCAGCACTTCCGGCCCGAGTTCCTCAACCGTGTCGACGAGATCGTGGTCTTCCCGCCGCTGTCGCAGGAGCAGATCGTCGCGATGGTCGACAACATGGTGGCCTCGGTCGAGCTTCGCATGAAGGACCGCGACATGTCTCTCGAGCTCACCCAGAACGCGAAGAACCTCCTTGCCGAGCGTGGCTTCGACCCGGTGCTGGGAGCGCGGCCGTTGCGTCGCACGATCCAGCGCGAGATCGAGGACGTGCTCGCCGAGAAGATGTTGTTCGGCGAGGTCGGCCCCGGCCAGATCGTGCTGGTCGACGTCGAGGGCGAAGGCCCCACGGCCACGTTCACGTTCAAGGGCCAGAAGGTCGGCGCGCTGCCCGACAGCCTGCCGCTGGAGCCCGTCGACGTGGTCTCCGGCGACGTGCTCGGTGAGACGACCGAGGGTCCCGACGACAGCGACGGCCCGGTCGACGTGCCCCGCGCCGAGGACTGAGCTCTCACCGACAGTCCCCAACGTCTGGCGCCCTCACCGAGGGAAGGCAGGAGCCGGACGTTGGGGACTGTCGTGCATTTCAGGGGAGGGCGAAGTGGTCGGGCTCGACCCTGACCAGCAGTCCGTCGGCGACCAGGCTGGCCAGCGCCCGGTCGCGTTGCGGCTCGTCGCTCCACACCGCGTCGAGCCGGTGCCGGGGTACGGCGCCCTCGCTGTCACGCACCACGCCCAGCAGCCGGCCCCGCACCTGGCGGTCGGTGCCCGCATAGGTCTGCGTCCGTCGCGCCGGTCCGTCGTACGCCGGGCGCCCCGCGGCCACCCACGCGCAGCGGTCGCTGACCGGACAACGACCGCAGGCCGGGTTGCTCGCCGTACAGACCAGGGCGCCGAGCTCCATCGTGGCGACCGCCCAGGTGGCGGCCGTGGGGGCGTCGTCGGGCAGCAGTGACGTGGCCAGGTCGCGCTCCGCCTTCGTGACCGAGGGAGCGGGGAACTCGACACCGCTGGCCGCCCGGGCCAGCACGCGACGCACGTTCGTGTCGAGCACGACGTGCCGCTGGCCGTGGGCGAACGACGCGATAGCGGCGGCGGTGTAGTCGCCGACACCGGGCAGTGCCAGCAGGTCGTCGTGCGCGGTGGGGACCTCGCCGTCGTGCAGGTCGCGGATCGCCGTGGCCGCGGCGTGCAGCCGCAGGGCGCGACGCGGATAGCCGAGCCGGCCCCAGGCGCGCACCGCCTCGCCGGCGTCGTCGTCGGCCAGGTCGGAGGGTGTCGGCCACCGCTGCATCCACGCCTCGTGCATCGGCAGCACCCGCGCCACCGGCGTCTGCTGCAGCATGAACTCCGAGACCATCACCGACCAGGCGCTGGCGCCGTTGCCACGCCACGGCAGCTCGCGCGCGTGCTCGTCGTACCACTCCAGCAGTGGGTCATGGAGGTCGCTCACGGGCGCATGTTACGTCTCCGGGGCGCGGCGTCGAGTGTTGCTCCCCGGATCGGGGGATCCCGCTGGATACCGTGGGCCCATGAGTGGTGCCACCCGGCCGCGCGGCCCGTTGCCCGCCCGCGTCTACTGGGTGCGGCGCGCCCTGGTGCTCGGCACCGCGTTCCTGCTGATCTTCGGATTCGCGCGTCTGCTCGGGTCGGGCAACGACGGCGACGGAGGGTCCGAAGGGTCCGGCACGCCGGTCGCCGAGCAGGCCGCGGGCGACCCGACGGACCGGCCCTCCGCCGACACGACCCCCACGACGACCGCGAAGCCGAAGAAGACCCGCACACCGCTGCCGCAGCCCGACGGCCCCTGCTCGCCCGACGACATCACCGTCGAGCCCGACCTCGACCGGGTCGCGGCCGACGGCAGCATCGAGATCCCGTTCCTGCTCTCCGGAACCGACGAGGCCTGCACCTTCCAGGTCTCCAACTCCACGATGGTCATCAAGATCACCTCGGGCAGCGACCTGATCTGGACCAGCCAGGAGTGCGCCAAGGTGCCCAGCGAGGACGTCGTCGTCCGCTCGGCCACCTCCACCAGGATCGTGCTGGTCTGGAACGGTCGACGCTCCGACGACGACTGCAGCCGTACGGCGAAGTGGGCCACCGCCGGCTGGTACCACGTCGAGGCCGCGGCGCTCGGTGGCGAGCCGACCTCCGACAAGTTCGAGCTGGTCAACCCGAAGCCCAAGACGGTCTACAAGACCGAGAAGCCGAAGCCGAAGAAGAAGTCGTCGGACAAGACGTCCGAGAAGCCTTCGTCGTCGGCCTCGTCATCGCCATCAGGTGCGGTTGAGCCCAACTAGGGTTCGTTTCTGAGCCAGCACCCGCGGTCCAGGTCTGCTTGCACCTCACCAGGTCTCGACACGCGGGTCACGCCTTCGTTCCTCAGGCCTGCCGCTCGCTCGACCACCATCGTCTGATCCGCTGACGCGTCTCAGACCCGCTGCCGCCTGCTTACACGTATCGCTCGAGGATGCTGGACTCGGCGAGGCGCGAGAGGCCCTCACGCACGCTGCGGGCCCGGAGCTCGCCGACACCCTCGACGGCCTGCAGGTCGTCGATGCCCGCGGAGAGCAGCTTCTGCAGTGTGCCGAAGTGCTCGACCAGGCGGTCGACCACGGCGGGTGGGAGCCGCGGCACCTTGGCCAGCAGCCGGAAGCCACGCGGTGCGACCGCGCCGTCGAGGTGCTCGCTGGCGCTCAGGCCGAGCGCCTTGGCGACCGACGCCGGGTCGACCAGCTCGGTCGGGGAGAGGGTCTCGAGACGGCCGAGGACGTCTTCGGGGCTCTTGGCCCGGCGTCCGGTCGGCAGGTAGTCGCGGATCACCAGCTCGCGCTCGGTGTCGACGCCGGTGATCAGCTCCTCGAGCTGCAGGGAGAGCAGCCGGCCGTCGGTGCCCAGCTCGAGCACGTAGTCCTCGATCTCGCGGGCGATGCGGGTGACCATCTCGAGCCGCTGGGCCACGACCGCCACGTCGCGCACGGTGACGAGGTCCTCGATCTCGAGAGCCGACAGGGTGCTGGACACCTCGTCGAGGCGCAGCTTGTAGCGCTCGAGGGTGGCCAGCGCCTGGTTCGCGCGGGACAGGATCTGCGCGGAGTCCTCGAGGACGTGCCGGGTCTCGCCGACGTACGCCGCGATGATCTGCATCGACTGCGACACCGAGATGACCGGGAACCCCGTCTGCCGGGCGGCCCGGTCGGCGGTGCGGTGCCGGGTGCCGGTCTCCTCGCTGTGGATCGTGTGGTCGGGCATGAGGTGCACGGCGGCGCGGTGGATGCGGGTCAGGTCGGAGTCGACGATGATCGCGCCGTCCATCTTGGCCAGCTCACGGAGACCGGTCGCGGTGAACGGAACGTCGAGGGTGAACCCGCCGGTGGCGATCGACTCGACGGTCTTGTCGTAGCCGATCAGGATCAGGGCGCCGGTGCGGCCGCGCAGGATTCGCTCGAGTCCGTCGCGCAGGGCTGTGCCCGGTGCGATCGACGCGAGGGTGGCGCGCAGGCGCAGGCTGTCCTCGGAGCGTTCGATCATGGCCAGGTGTCCCCGTTCGTGGTTCCGGTCGAATTGCCGTCAGTCTAGGGGAACCCGACACACGCTCGGCATCGACGCGGCGCTCAGTTCACGGGGTCGACCGGCCCGCGGAAGCCCAGGAGCTGGAGCACGGCGCCGATGTCGGGCACGTCGATGACCTCCATGCCGTCGAGGATGCGCGCCTGTGCCTTGCGCTGGGTGCCGCCGCCGGTGCGGTCACTCGGGACGATGGCGTACTTGAAGCCGAGCCGGGCGGCCTCGGCCAGCCGCTGGGGCAGGTCGCGGACGCGGCGCAGCTCGCCGGCCAGCCCCAGCTCGCCCATGGCCACGATGCCCTGCGGTGCCGGGCGGCCGTACGTCGCAGAGGCGAGGCTGATCGCGATGGCCAGGTCGGTGGCCGGCTCGGTCAGCTTGGCGCCGCCGACCGTGGACCCGAAGACGTCCTGCTGGTGGAGCCGGAGGTTGCCGTGCTTCTGGAGGACGGCGAGCACCATAGCGACGCGCGACGAGTCGAGCCCCGACGTCGTGCGCCGCGGCTTGTCGGACGGCGAGGGCGTGACCAGTGACTGCACCTCGGCCAGCATCGGCCGGCGGCCCTCCATGCTGACCGCGACGCAGGTGCCGGCGACCTGCTGGTTGTGGTGCTCGACGAAGAGCCCGCTCGGGTCGGTGACCGCGGTGATGCCACCGGCGGAGAGGTCGAAGCAGCCGACCTCGTCGACCGGGCCGAAGCGGTTCTTCATCGCCCGGAGCATGCGGAAGCGGGAGTTGCGGTCGCCCTCGAAGTGGAGCACGACGTCGACCACGTGCTCGAGGACCCGCGGGCCGGCGATGGTGCCGTCCTTGGTGACGTGACCGACCAGCACTGTGGTGATGTTGCGGGTCTTGGCCACCCGGATCAGCGCCGCGGCGACCTCCTTGACCTGGCTGACCCCGCCCGGCACGCCGTCGACGTCGGAGGCGGCGATGGTCTGCACCGAGTCGATCACCAGCAGCTCGGGACGGACGTCCTCGATGTGGGTGAGCAGGGCGCCGAGGTCGGTCTCGGCGGCGAGGTAGAGCTCGTCGTGCACGGCGTCGGTGCGGTCGGCACGCAGCCGCACCTGGGAGGCCGACTCCTCACCGGTGATGTAGAGCGTGCGGCGCCGACCCTGCGCCGTACGGGCGGCGACCTCGAGGAGGAGCGTCGACTTGCCGACGCCGGGTTCACCGGCGAGCAGGATCGCGGCGCCCGGGACCAGCCCGCCGCCGAGCACCCGGTCGAGCTCGGCCACGCCACTGCTGCGGGTGGTGGACTCCTCGACCGACACCTTGCCGATCGGGACGGCTGCGGTGGTCACCGGTGACGCCTTGGTGGCGCGAACCGGGCCGGCGCCCACCTCGTTGACCGAGCCCCACGCCTGGCACTCGCCGCAACGACCGACCCACTTGCCGGTCTCCCAACCGCACTCGCTGCAGCGGTACGTCGAACGGGCTGCCTTCTTGGTGCTCATGGCTCACAACCTAGGCGACGGCACCGACACCCGGTTCGAGCAGCCGGATCAGCCGGCAGCGCCGGCCAGTCGGTCGAGCACGTCGACGGTGGTGTCCCAGCCGAGGCAGGCGTCGGTCACGCTCTGCCCGCGGGTCAATGCGGCCGGCCCGACGGTGACGTCGAGCTTCTGGGCCCCTTCGACGAGGAACGACTCGAGCATCACCCCGGCGATCGGGGATCCTCCGGCGACCTGATCGGCGAGCTCGGCGGCGACCTCGGCCTGACGCACGTGCGACTTGCCGCTGTTGGCGTGGCTGGCGTCGACGATCAGCCGCGGGTTCAGACCCGCTTCGGCCAGTCGGGCGCTCGCCGCAGCCACGTGGGTGGCGGAGTAGTTGGGTCCGTCGGCCCCGCCGCGCAGGATCAGGTGCGCGTCGGCGTTCCCCTCGGTGGCGACCAGGGCGGCCCGCCCGCGGTCGTCGATGCCCAGGAACGCCTGCGGTACGCCGGACGCGGCGCACGCGTCCAACGCCACCTGCAGGCCCCCGTCGGTCCCGTTCTTGAAGCCGACCGGCATCGAGAGGCCCGAGACGAGCTGGCGGTGGATCTGGCTCTCGGTGGTGCGCGCACCGATCGCGCCCCAGCTGATCAGGTCGGAGAGGTACTGCGGACTGATCGGCTCGAGGAACTCGGTGCCCGTGGGCAGCCCGAGGTCCGTGACGGCGGCGAGGAACTGGCGCGCCGAGCGCAGGCCGGTGGCGATGTCGTGGCTGCCGTCCAGGTGCGGGTCGTTGACCAGGCCCTTCCAGCCGACCGTGGTGCGAGGCTTCTCGAAGTAGGTCCGCATCACGACCAGGAGGCGGTCCGCGTGCCGCGTGGCCTGCTCGGCCAGGCGTGCGGCGTACTCGAGGCCGGCGTCGGTGTCGTGGATCGAGCACGGGCCGACGATGACCAGCAGTCGGTCGTCGACGCCGTCGAGGATCGCGCGGATCTCGTCGCGGCCGCGGGCAACCACGTCGGCGCGTGCGGAGGTCAGCGGGATCTCGTCGGTGATCTCGCGGGGCTCGGGCAGTGCCTCGAAGCGGCGGACCCGCAGGTCCGAGGTGGCGGCACTGGCCTTGATGGTTTCCATGGTGTTCCCGTCCGGTGAGGCGGACCCGGTCAGAGCCCGCCGATGAAATGACGAAAGGGCAGAGATTGCTCTCCGCCCTGTGGCTCTGGTGGGTGTTGGTGCGCGTCAGTTAAGTCGCGGGCCCCTCCAGAGCCAACGCAAAATACGCATACCAACGGGTGTTCATGCCCTGCAGCCTACGACACGTGGTCAACCACGGCCGCGCGGTGGTCGCATCGTGGGCGGCCGCTGCTCGGTGAGGCGGCTTCAGAAGCCGCGGATCCAGAGGTTCACCGCGTAGTCGACCTCGAACCCGTCGTACGTCGAAAGCACGTGCGCGGCGGTCGCAGCGTCGAACTCGATGCGGACGACGGCCTCGAAGTCGGTGCGGTTCGCGAACGACCAGCGGATGTCGAGGGGCTGGCGGGTCCAGCCGCGCTGCGACCAGAACCGCTCGACCGCATCGGGGTCGATCATCGGGTAGCCGCGCCGGAACCAGCCGCCGAACGTGGAACGCGAGGCGTCGTTGTCGATCACGAACGCGGTGCCACCGCGACGCATCACCCGGTCGAGTTCCGCCAACCCCGGCTCGCATCCGGGGCCGAAGAAGTAGGCCCACCTGGCCTGCATCACGTCGACCGACGCGTCGGGGAGCGGGATCTCCTGGGCCGTGCCCTGACGGACCTGCGTGTTGCCCAGTCGGCGGACGCGCCGCCGGGCCATCGAGACCAGGTCGGGGTGCGGCTCCACACCGATGACCTCGCGTGCGGTCTCGGCCCACCGGGCGAGGTGGAAGCCGGTGCCGCAGCCCAGGTCGAGGAACGTGCGCCCGGACCAGTCCGTGGTCGCGCGCATGGCCGACTCGATCACGCCGTCGGGGTCCGCGGCGTGGTTCTCGATCTCGTAGGTCTCCGGGTGGTGCCAGATGTTTGGGCTGGGCACCGCGCCCTGGCTGGGCCTGGTCATCGGCCTGCAGGTCCTGGTCTCGGACTGCGGGCCCTGGTCTCGGACCGCTCTCGGCCTGCGGGTCCTAGTCTCGGACTGCGGGCCCTGGTCTCGGACCGCTCTCGGCCTGCGGGTCCTGGTCTCGACGCGCTCGCGTGACTTCGTTCCTCAGTCACGTCGCTTGCTCGACCTGGTCGGCCCCACGCCCGGCGCTCGTTCCTCGCGTCGGGCTGGCCGACTCAGATGCGGACGAGGCCGTTGGGGGTCTGGAACTGGGCGGCGATCACGCCGGGGGTGCCGTGCGGGGCGACCCATTCGACCTTGACGTCCTCGAGCGGAGCCTCGACGGTCTCGCCGAGCCACTCGCTCACGCGGTGCGGGTCGCCGGCGATCTCCAGGCAGGCAAGGGAGAAGTCGGCATTCGCGCCGTTGCTCGGGTGGTCCTCGGCAGGCGAGAGCCACTGCACGAAGAACGGCAGCTGCGGGTCGGAGATCAGGCCGTTGATGCCGATCTGCTTCCACGACAGGGCCTTGCCGTCGGGGCGGTGCCGCGAGCCGTCGACGGCGGCGCGACCGAGGCGCTGTTCGACAGGTGCGATGTCGTCGACTGCGACGACCCAGCCGAGCCAGCCACCGCCGAGGGCGGAGCGGGCACGGACGGCCTGGCCGAACGGAGCCTTGTCGGAGGCCGGGTGGTCGAGGACCTCCACGATCTCCAGGTAGGTGTTCTCAGCGAGCGGGAGGATGCGGTTCCGGGTGCCGAAGCGGGGGTGGATACCGCCATCGGTGAACTCCTTGCCGAGCAGTTCCCCGAGCCGCTGAGCTGTGGCGGCGAGACCGTCGGGTCCGGCCGCGAAAGAGAGATGGTCCAGGCGCATGCCCAGCATTCTGGTCTCTCGATGATCCGTACGTCACATCGGGGGTGCTGTCTCTTGACGTCGAGACTGTTGTCGTGGAAGTGATCCGGCGGGTGGGTCAGCGCGGATCGGCGGGGTGGATCGCAAGCAGGGAACGCGATCGCAGGTGGTGCTCGCAGTGACGCGCCAGCTCGTCGTACGCCGGTTGCCCCATCAGCTCCACGAGCTCGGCGGCGTTCGTGACGTAGAACGGCTCCATCGCGACGTGCGCCTCGGTGTTGCCCGTGCAGTACCAGTCGAGGTCGTGACCTCCCGCGCCCCAGCCGCGGCGGTCGTACTCGGTCACGGTGACCTCGCTGTACGTCGACCCGTCCGGGCGTTCGACGTCGCGGTAGGTGCGCCGGATCGGCAGCTGCCAGCACACGTCGGGCTTGGTCTCCAGCGGGTTGCGTCCCTGGGCGAGGGCCAGTCCGTGCAGGGCGCAGCCGGCGCCGACCGTCCAGTTCTCCGTCGAGAAGTCGGCACGGTTGTGGAAGACGCACGCGTTCTGGCCGTCGACCTCGATGGCCAGCGTCTTGCGTGCGCCCTCGTCGTCCTTCTCGATCCAGTCCTTCTTGCGCACCTTGCGGCCCGGGTGGAACTGCCACGTGGTCTCGTCGAGCTGGTCGACGTACGCCGCGACGCGGTTCTCGTCGTCCTTGTCGGAGAAGTGCGCGCCGAGCGTGCAGCAGCCGACGTCGGGGGAGTCGCGATAGATGCCGGAACAGCCGGATCCGAAGATGCAGGTGTAGTTCGAGGTCAGCCACGTGAGGTCGCAGCGGAAGACCTGGTCGGCGTCGCCGGGATCGGGGAACTCGACCCATGCGCGCGGAAAGTCGAGGGGCACTTCGGGCACGCGGCAACCATACGTGGCGGACGGGGATACCGTGGTGCCATGAGGCTGGGAGTGCTCGACATCGGTTCCAACACGGGTCATCTGCTCGTCGTGGATGCCCACGGTGGTGCTGCGCCGTTGCCGGCCTACTCCTACAAGGAGCCCCTGCGGCTGGCCGAGCACCTCGACGACGAGGGTGCGGTGTCGCAGGCCGGCATTGACGCGCTGACCGAGTTCTGCCGGCAGGCGCTGGTCGTCGCCGAGGACAAGGGCTGCGAGGAGATGCTCGGCTTCGCCACGTCCGCGGTGCGCGACGCGGGCAACTCGGACGCCGTCCTCGAGCACGTCCGCGAGGTCACCGGTGTCGACCTCGAGGTGCTGCCCGGAGAGGACGAGGCGCGCCTGACCTTCCTCGCCGTACGCCGCTGGTTCGGCTGGTCTGCCGGGCGGCTGGCCGTCTTCGACATCGGCGGCGGCTCGCTCGAGATCGCCGGCGGCCAGGACGAGGCGCCCGACGTGGCCTGGTCGTTGCCCCTGGGGGCGGCGCGGCTGGCCAAGGACTGGTTCGGCTCCGGTGTGCCCGACGAGGAGGGCATCCGCGCCCTGCGCCGCCAGATCCGCGCGGAGATCGCGCGCGACGCCGGCAACCTGCTGCGCGCCGGCGCGCCCGACCGTGCCGCGGCCACCTCGAAGACGTTCCGTTCGCTGGCCCGCATCTGCGGCGCCGCGCCGTCCGGCGACGGTCCGCTCGTGCCGCGCCAGCTGCCGGCCGCGGCCCTGGCCGAGTGGCTGCCCAAGCTGATCGCGATGTCGCCCGAAGAGCTCGCGGTGCTGCCCGGTGTTTCGCCGAGCCGCAGCCACCAGATCGTTCCCGGCGCGCTGGTGGCGGAGGCGGTGCTCGACATCTTCGACCTCCCCGCGCTGGAGGTCTGCCCGTGGGCGCTTCGTGAGGGCGTGATCCTCGAACGCTTCGACCAGATCAGCGTGCTCGAGGGCGTCTGGCCCGGTGGAACCAGTCTGAGGTGACTTCCCTCGTCGGTCTCTCCACGGCCTCGGTCTATCCCGAGTCGACGGCGCACGCCTTCACCTACGCGGCGAAGCTGGGCTACGACGCGGTCGAGGTGATGGTCGGCATCGACGCGCTGAGCCAGCAGACCTCCGCGATCAAGCAGCTCTCGGAGCACCACGCGATCCCGGTGTGCGCGGTGCATGCGCCGTGCCTGCTGATCACCCAGCGGGTCTGGGGATCCGACCCCTGGGGCAAGCTCGAGCGCTCGGCCGAGATGGCGAGCGAGGTCGGCGCCGACGTGGTCGTCGTACACCCCCCGTTCCGGTGGCAGAAGGACTACGCCCGCGAGTTCATCTGGGGCATCGAGGGGTTGGAGCAGTCGACCGGCATCGCGTTCGCCGTGGAGAACATGTACCCGTGGCGGGCCACGTCGCGGCGGGGCGTCGAGGTCTACCTGCCCGGGTGGGACCCGTCGGAGGAGGACTACGCAAACACCACGCTCGACCTCTCGCACGCCGCGACCGCGCAGTCCGACCCGCTGGCGATGGCCAAGAGGCTGGGCCCGCGCCTGCGGCACCTGCACCTGACCGACGGCAGCGGGACACCCAAGGACGAGCACCTCGTGCCGGGCCGGGGCAACCAGCCGGCAGCCGAGCTGCTGGGCCACCTCGCCGAGGTCGGGTTCGAGGGGCACATCGTGGTCGAGATCAACACCCGGCGCTCGGGCACCTCCTCGGCCCGCACCACCGACCTGGCCGAGTCGCTGCAGTTCGCCCGGGACCATTTCGTCACGAAGCTGCCACGATGAGCTCCGCGCGTCGGGCCGGACGACGGCCCGGCTCTCCCGACACCCGTGCCGCGATCCTCGACGCCGCACGGCAGCTCTTCGGCACCCGGGGCTTCGCCGGTACGTCGGTGCGCGCGATCGCCCAGTCCGCCGGCGTCGACCCGGCCCTGGTGCACCACTACTTCGGCACCAAGGACGCGCTGTTCCTGGCCGCGTTGCGGTTTCCGGTCGACCCGCGGGTGCTGTTGGCCCCCGCGATCGCCGAGGGGCCCAAGGGTGCGGGCGAGCGGATGCTGCGGGTCTTCCTTTCCGTCTGGGACGACCCGGCCCTGCAGCTGCCGTTGTTGGGACTGGTGCGCAGCATCGCCGAGCCAGACGGCCAGGTGCTGCTGCGCGAGGGCTTTCTCAAGGTCGTGATCGGACCGGTCGGCGTGGCGCTGGGCATCGACGAGCCGGAGCGTCGAATGCCGCTGGTCGCCAGCCAGGTGCTCGGGCTGATCATGGTGCGGTACCTCTTGAAGGTCGAGCCGCTGGCCTCGATGTCGCCCGACGAAGTGGTGGCGATCTACGCGCCCACCCTCCAGCGCTACCTCACGGGCGAGCTTCCCTGAGCTCCGAAGAACTCACGACGGGTCGGAGGCGCGGTCCTCACCGGCTGGCCGGCTGGGTCGCTCGCTGAAGCGCCGATGTCCGAGAGCCTCGGCGGACCGTTCAACATGCAGTTCGCGCCAAGGCCCGCGAACGTGAGCGTGCGTCGTACGACGTACTGGCCGAACTGCATGTTCGACGGTCCGTTCGTCTCGGGTCACAGTGTGAAGAACTCGCGAGGGGTGGGTTGTCATCCGGACGACTCGGGAGCATAATTCATCACATGATGAATAACGCGGTGGAGGTGCGCGGGCTTGCAGTGGTCCGCGGCGCCAAGGAGGTCCTCCACGGGCTCGACTTCACGATCCCCGTGGGCCAGGTGACCGGACTGCTCGGCCCGTCGGGCTGCGGCAAGTCCACGTTGATGCGCGTGCTCGTCGGCGTGCAAGCGGGGGTGAGGGGCGAGGTCACGGTGTTCGGCGCGCGGGCCGGGTCCCGCGCCCTGCGCGACCGGATCGGCTACGTCACCCAGGCCGCGAGCGTGTACGACGACCTCAGCGTGCGCGAGAACCTGCGCTTCTTCGCCAAGGTGCTCGGCGTCGGCGCCGACCACGTGGACCGCGTCATCGAGTCGGTCGACCTCGGGTCGCACGCCGACGCGGTCGTCGGCAACCTCAGTGGCGGCCAGCGCTCCCGGGCCAGCCTGGCCGTGGCGTTGCTCGGCACCCCCGACCTGTTGGTGCTCGACGAACCGACGGTCGGCCTCGACCCGGTGCTGCGCGAGGACCTCTGGGCGATGTTCCACCGCCTCGCCGACGACGGTGCGGCGGTGCTGGTCTCGAGCCACGTGATGGACGAGGCCGAGCGCTGCGACCGACTCCTCTTGATGCGCGACGGCGTCTTCATCGCCGACGGAACGCCCGACGAGATCCGAGCGAAGGCCGGTGCCGACGACATCGAGCAGGCCTTCCTGACCATCGTGAGGGGTGCGGCATGACCCCCCGGATCACGTTCGCCGTGGCCGGCCGGGTGCTCACCCAGATCCGCCGCGACCACCGCACCCTGGCCATGCTGCTGGTGCTGCCCTGCCTGCTGATGTCCCTGCTGTGGTGGATGTTCGACGACCTGCCCGGCAACACCTTCGACCGGCTCGGTCCCGCGCTGCTGGCGATGTTCCCCTTCATCATCATGTTCCTGGTCACCAGCGTCACCACGCTGCGCGAGCGCACCAGCGGCACGCTCGAGCGGCTGCTGTCGATGCCGATGGGCAAGGGCGACTTCCTGGTCGGCTACGCCCTGGCGTTCGGTGCGATCGCCACCGTGCAGTCGATCCTCGCGGTGGTGCTCAGCGTGGGGCTGCTCGGGCTCGACGTCGAGGGACCGGTCTGGTTGCTCACCGTCGTCGCGGTGGCCGACGCCGTGCTCGGCACCGCGCTCGGCCTCTTCGTCAGTGCCTTCGCGCAGACCGAGTTCCAGGCCGTGCAGTTCATGCCACTGCTGGTGATCCCGCAGATCCTGCTGTGCGGCCTGTTCGTGGCGCGCGAGCTCCTGCCCGACGTGCTCGGCGTGATCAGTGACGTCCTGCCGCTCTCCTACGCGGTCGACGCGATGAGCACCCTGACCACGACCACCGAGACCGGCGACGTGTGGGGCGACCTGGCCGTGGTCGTCGGCTTCGCGCTGGCCGCCCTGGCGCTCGGTGCGGCCACGCTGCGTCGACGTACGACCTGAGCGGACGTAAGGGTCATTCACCCGGAGTGGTCGGCACACCCGACTGGGTTCTGCGGGGACTTTCAGCGTAGCCTTGGTCACATGTCCTTGTTGCGTGAACCGCTGCTGCTCCTTGCCCGGAGCGAGCGCGTGAAGAAGCTGGTCAGCACCCTGCCCGTGTCGTCGGGGATCGTGCACGGTTACGTCCCCGGTGAGTCCAACGAAGAGGCCGTCGACGCGACGGCCACCTTGGTCGAGGACGGCCTGACCGTCACGCTCGACTTCCTCGGCGAGGACACCCTCGACGCGGCCCAGGCCGACGCCACCGTCGAGGCCTACCTCGACCTGCTCGGCCAGCTGTCGGCCCGAGGCCTGGCCCGCAAGGCCGAGGTCTCGGTCAAGCTCAGCGCGATCGGCCAGGCGCTGCCGAGCATCGGCCACAAGACCGCGCTCGAGAACGCCCGCACCATCTGCCGGGCCGCGCGCAACGCCGGCACCACGGTCACCCTCGACATGGAGGACCACACCACCACCGACGCGACGCTGGCGATCCTGGCCGAGCTGCGCCAGGACTTCCCCGAGACCGGCGCCGTGCTGCAGGCCTACCTGCACCGCACCGAGGAGGACTGCCGCGCGCTGGCCCACCAGGGCTCGCGGGTGCGACTGTGCAAGGGCGCCTACAACGAGCCCGAGTCGGTCGCCTTCCAGGACAAGCTCGACGTCGACAAGTCCTACGTGCGCTGCCTCAAGGTGCTGCTGCGCGGCAGCGGCTACCCGATGATCGCCACGCACGACCCGCGCATGGTCGCGATCGCGTCGTCGATCGCCGCCGATGCCGGTCGCGACAAGGGCACCTACGAGTTCCAGATGCTCTACGGCATTCGTCCCGAGGAGCAGAAGCGACTGGCGGCGTCCGGAGAGACGGTGCGGGTCTACCTGCCCTACGGCCAGGAGTGGTACGGCTACCTCATGAGACGTCTCGCCGAGCGACCGCAGAACCTGTCATTCTTCGTGAAGTCCTTGGTCTCCAAGAAGTAGTCACAGAAGGGGTGGACCGCGTGGCACAGACCGCCATCATCGGCGCCGGCGTCATGGGCGAGAGCCTCCTGTCCGGAATGCTGCGGGCCGGTGCTGCCCCGGACACCCTCCTGGTCGGTGAGAAGCGTGCCGTCCGGGCCGGTGAGCTCGAGGACCGGTACGGCGTCACCGTGGTCTCCAACGTCGAGGCCGCGCAGAAGGCCGACACCCTCGCCCTGGTGGTCAAGCCGCAGGACATGGGCGCCGTGCTCGAGGAGATCGAGCCGCACCTCCGCCCCGGCCAGCTGATCGTCTCGCTGGCTGCCGGCATCACCACCGCGTTCATCGAGTCCCGCATCCCCGACGGCGTGGCAGTGGTCCGCGTCATGCCGAACACGCCCGCCCTGGTCGACGAGGGGATGGCCGCGATCTCGCCCGGCTCGCACTGCGACGAGGAGCACCTCGCCGAGGCCGAGCAGCTGCTGGGTGCCACCGGTCACGTGATGCGCCTCGACGAGAAGCACCTCGACGCGGTCACCGCGATCTCCGGGTCCGGCCCGGCCTACGTCTTCTACGTCGTCGAGTCGATGATCGAGGCGGGAGTGCACCTCGGCCTGCCGCGTGCCACCGCCACCGAGCTGGTCATCCAGACCGTCGTCGGCTCGGCGAAGATGCTCCGCGAGACCGGCACCCACCCGACCGTCCTGCGCGAGCAGGTCACCTCACCGGCCGGCACGACCGCCGCCGCGATCCGCGAGCTCGAGGTGCACAAGGTGCGTGCCGCGTTCCTCTCCGCCATGGAGGCCGCCCGCAACCGCTCCCAGGCCCTCGCCGAGGGTTCCTGACGTCCTTCCCTGTCGCGAACCGTGGATTCTTGCGTCGCGAACCGTGGATTCTTGATGACTTGCCGGTCAGTCCACCCGGTGGTCGTCGACCATTGACCGGGCCTCGTCGAGGCTGCCGTACGCCGACTCGGTGAGCCCGAAGCGGTCGTCGTACGCACCGATGAACGCCTCCTCGAGCACGTCGACCCCCACGCCTGACTCGGTGGCGACGGCGCCCACCGACGCCGGGTCGAAACGGACCTCCAGGGCGTCGTAGACCCGGGCCAGCAGGGGCTGCAGACTGGGTGCGTCGTCGACGATGACCACGGAGCTGAACAGCCACGCGTCGCGCACCATGCGCTGCGCCGTGCCGATCAGCTTCACCTCGCCGCGCGCGTTGATCGAGTGCGCCCCGGGGCAGTACTCGCCCGGCACCTCCCCGACCCGGGCATCGATCCCGAAGTCCGCGAGCACGCCGGCCAGCATGGCGCCGTAGTCCTCGAACCTGTCATCCATCCCGCCCAACGACGTGGGGTCGCGCTGCACGTGGTCGATGACGAGTGCGGTCGTCGTACACGCCACGGCGCGGCCGCCCGATGCGCGAACGACGGGCGTGAAGCCGGCGTCGCGACAGGCCTGCGCTGCGGCCGGGAAGCCGGGACGGTTGGTGTCCCGGCGCCCGAACGCCACCATCGTCGTCGGCCGGAACACGCGCAGCGCGGCGTCGATCTCGCCCCGGCTGGCCCGTCGGAGCAGGGCGTGTGAGGCAGCCATCTCGAGGGCAGGGTCGGCATCGGCCACGCGGCCGCGAAGGAGATCCACCCCAGCAACCTAGTCCGCTCTGGTCAGAGTTCGTCCAGCGACTGGATCCGTCGGCCGGTGTGGTGCGGGTGTTCGTCGTTCCGGTCGAGCAGTACGGCGTGCAGCCCGGCACCGAGCGCGCCGCCCGCGTCCTGTCGAAGCGAGTTGCCGACCATCAGCGTGTCACCGGCGTCGACGCCCAGGGCCGCGCAGGTGCCGAGGAACGGCGCCGGATCTGGCTTGCCGCGCGGGTAGTCGGAGCTGGCGAACACGGGCAGTCCGAGATCGTCGAGCCCGACCGTGCTGATCTTCTTCACCTGGTGCGCACGCTCGCCGTTGGTGAGTACGGCGACCAGGTGGCCGCGCTCCACGAGCCGCTCGAGCTCGGGCCGGGCGTCCGGGAACGGCCGCCAGCGCGCCTCGTAGTGGACCAGGTAGCCGGCGAACACGGCGTCCGCGTCGTCGTCGGAGAGCTCACGGTCGAGGAAGTCCCGGGCCCGTTCGCGGCGTTGGCCGGCGAACGTCAGCTCCCGGCTCTGGTAGCGCGCGTAGTGCCGGCTCGACACGTCGGTCCAGCGCGTGCGCTGCTCGTCAGGCGTGCCGGGCAGCCCCTGTTCGGCGGCCCATGCCGTGACAGCCTCGTCGGCCGCAGACGTGTGGTCGACCAGGGTGTCGTCGAGGTCGAACAGCACGGCGCGGATCACCGGATCAACCTAGGGCACTCGCCGTCCCGCCCCCGTGCGCAGGAACGCGTCATCACAGGCCCATGGCGGTGCGGGCGGCGGCCAGCACCGGGGCAGTGACCTGTCGACAGGTTGCCGCACCGCTCTCGAAGACCTCCGTGACCGCGGCGTCGTCGAGGTCGGCGAACCGCTTCTGGATCGGCTCGAGCTCGTTGACCACTGCCTCGGTGACCGCCGCCTTGAGTGCGCCGTACGTCGTGATGCCGTCGGCCGATCCGCCACACGCGGTGAGGATGTCGAGCAGGTTCGTCACGCCCGGCTTGGCGTCGCGGTCTGCGCGCACCGAGGCGGCACCGACCTCGGAGTCCGTGACGGCCCGTGCCACCTTCCGGCGTACGACGTCGGGCGGGTCGAGCAGGTAGATGATGCCGGCACCGTCGACGTGCGACTTGCCCATCTTGGTGATCGGGTCCTGGAGGTCCATCACCCGCGCACCGGAGGGTGGCGTGACGATCTCCGGCACGGTGAACACCTCGCCGTACAGCCGGTTGAAGCGGAGCGCCAGGTCACGGGTGAGTTCGACGTGCTGGCGCTGGTCGTCGCCGACCGGCACCTGCTCGGGTCGGTAGAGCAGGATGTCGGCCGCCATCAGTGCCGGGTAGGTGTAGAGCGAGGCGCGGGTGGAGGGCTGGTCGCGGCCCTTCTCCTTGAACTGGATCATCCGGTTCAGCTCGCCGGTGTGCACCGTGGACTCGAGCAGGAACGAGAGCTCGGAGTGCGCGGGCACCCGGCTCTGCACGAACAGCGTGCTCCGGTCGAGGCCGACGGCGACCATCAGACGGGCCATCTCGGCGCTGAGCGCCCGCAACCTGGCCGGTTCGTGCGGCACGGTCAGCGCGTGCAGGTCGGCGATGCCGTAGAAGCCGCGGCCCTCCGCCTGGCCGGCCACCATGGGGCGCAGGGCTCCGAGGTGGTTGCCGAGCGTGAGGTGACCCGTGGGCTTGAAGAGCGAGAGCTTGATCATGGTGACTCCTGGGGTGAGGGCCCACGGGTCAGCCGAAATGCACGACGGCCGCCCGAGGGCGGCCGATTTTCGAAGGGGTGCGTCGAAGTGGGGTCCGCCGGTCAGGCGGGCCACCACTGGGTGGAGCGGTTCGTCAGCACCCCTCGATGGTGCCACAACTGGGCCAACCACCAAGAACCCACGGCTCGCGCATCAACAATCCACGGCTCGCGACGCAACAATCCACGGTTCGTGGGGGAGTGAGTTCAATCCGACACGCCGAGTGCCCAGAACTATTTTTCCGTCCACCCTTCCCCACAGGTCACATCAGGCCCTATTCTCACGGGAGTGAGGCACGCTGATCACTCGTGGGGAAGCGAGTGACGTGCCGGAGGAAAGTTGTGGTGTGCCATGGCAAACTCGGGCGATATCTCCGAGGTGAAGTTCCTGACGATCGCTGAGGTCGCGGCGACTATGCGCGTGTCCAAGATGACCGTCTACCGCCTCGTGCACAACGGGGAGCTCCCCGCCGTCCGGGTCGGCCGTTCCTTCCGCGTCACCGAGAAGGACGTCAACGCCTATCTCGAGCGCAGTTTCTTCGACGCAGGCTGAGCCTGTTCAGACTGAGTCCGGGCTCCCGGGGAAGCGCCGGGGCCCAATTCCTTCCAGAGCCGGATAGTGGTCAATTGACCGCTGGTTTCTGCTGCCTGCCCATTGGCGGATAGGCTGTGCCGGTCGCCCCGGCCGCTCTGTCGGGCGCGACCACAGCTCTGGAAGGAAAACAGTGGGTTCAGTCATCAAGAAGCGCCGTAAGCGTATGGCGAAGAAGAAGCACCGCAAGCTCCTGAAGAAGACGCGCGTCCAGCGCCGCAAGCTCGGCAAGTAAGACTCGGGGCGGGGTCATGGGCAGGGTCGTCCTGGTCACCGGGGTCTCGAGGGACCTCGGGCGACGGCTGGCGCGCGAACTTGCCGACGACCCCGCCGTAGATCGCGTCATCGGCGTGGACATCGTCCCGCCGCGTGGTGACACCTCCGGTGTCGACTTCATCCGTGCGGACATCCGCACGCCCGTGATCGCCAAGGTGATCGCCAAGGAAGACGTCGACACGGTCGTCCACATGAGCGTCATCGCCACCCCTGGTGGCGTCGGCGGTCGGGGGACGATGAAGGAGCTCAACGTCATCGGCACGATGCAGCTCCTCGCGGCCTGCCAGCGCGCCCCGGGGCTGCAGCGACTCGTGGTCAAGTCGACCACCACGGTGTACGGCGCCAGCAACCGCGACCCGGCGATGTTCACCGAGGAGATGAACCCGAAGCGCACGCCGAGCTCGGGCTACTCCCGCGACGCCTACGAGGTCGAGGGCTACGTGCGCGGTTTCGCGCGCCGCCGACCCGACGTCGAGGTGGCGACCCTGCGCGCGGCCAACATCCTCGGCCCCGGGGTCCAGTCGCCGATCACCCAGTACTTCAAGCTGCCGGTGCTGCCGACCGTCCTCGGATTCGACCCGCGCCTGCAGTTCCTGCACGTCGACGACCTGATGGCCGTGATGCGCCACGGCGTGCTCTCCGATGCCGTCGGCACGTTCAACGTCGCCGGCGACGGCGTCATCATGCTCTCCCAGGCCGCCCGCCGCATGGGCCGCGCCACCCTGCCGCTGCCGTCCTTCGCGGTCGGCGGCCTCGGCACCGCCCTCCGCAAGCTCGGCCATGCCGACTTCTCGCCCGAGCAGGTCAAGTTCCTGACCTTCGGTCGCGGCGTCGACACCACCCGGATGCGCACCGAGCTGGGCTTCGAGCCGCAGTACACCACCGCCGGCGCGTTCGCGGACTTCGCGGCCACCCTGCCGCCGGGCATCCACTCACCGGGGCGCCTTGCCTCTCCGGACAACGTGCTGGCCGGACTCTCCCACCAGCTGACGCGAGGAGACGCCCGTGGGTGACGCAGACATCATCCCGATCGGCACCCGTGGCCGCCCCGGTCGCGGCAGTGGCAGCAAGCGACCGTCGTCGGCCGCGCGCGGTCTGGCCACCGGTCGCAAGGCTGCCTCCAAGCCGACCCGGGTGAAGGCCGACGAGCCGACGACCGACACCCCGGTCATCGAGCAGCCGGCGGTGCGCACACCCGGGACGTCGGCGACCACTGCGGTCGACCGCGCCCCCGGCGGCGGTATCCCGATCGGTGACTGGCTGAGCGCGATCAACCAGGCCGCCCGTGAGGTCTTCGGCACCGACTGGGAGCCGCGGCTGGCCCACTTCCTCGCGTTCCTGCGCCGCCGGGTCAACGGCGAGTACGTCGTCGACGAGTACGGCTTCGACGCGGAGATCACCGAGAAGTTCTTCATGGCCGCCCTTCGCCCGGTCGCCGAGAAGTGGTTCCGCATCGAGGTGCGCGGCCTCGAGAACATCCCCGCGGAGGGCGGCGCGCTGGTGGTCTCCAACCACTCCGGCACGGTGCCGATCGATGGGTTGATGACCATGGTCACCACGCACGACAAGGCCGGCCGGTTCCTGCGCCCGCTCGGTGCTGACCTGGTCTTCCAGCTGCCCGTGGTCGGCGGTGTGGCCCGCAAGGGCGGCGCCACCCTCGCGTGCAGCGAGGATGCCGAGCGCATGCTGCGCCAGGGCGAGCTGGTCGGAGTCTGGCCCGAGGGCTTCAAGGGCATCGGCAAGCCGTTCTCCGAGCGCTACAAGCTCCAGCGCTTCGGCCGCGGCGGATTCGTCTCGGCCGCACTGCGCACCGGCGTACCCATCATCCCGCTGTCCGTGGTCGGTGCCGAGGAGATCTATCCGTTGGTCGGCAACGTGCCCTCACTGGCCCGGTTGCTCGGCATCCCCTACATCCCGATCACGCCGTTCTTCCCGCTGCTGGGCCCGCTCGGACTCGTGCCGCTGCCCTCGAAGTGGCTGCTGGAGTTCGGTGAGCCGATCCGCACCGACGAGTACGACGAGAACGCCGCCGACGACCCGATGCTGGTCTTCAACGTGACCGACCAGGTGCGCGAGACGATCCAGCAGTCGCTCTACAAGCTGCTGATGGAGCGCAAGTCGGTCTTCGGCTGACCTGCGAGAACGTGACCTTCGCGGGCTGGTCCTCGAAGGCCGACCGGTGTGTAGGGCGGGGCGACGGCTCAGTCGCTGAGCAGGCCGCCGTCACCGAGGATGGGCCCGAGCAGCGGGTCGAGCGTCGTGGTGACGGGGCCGAGCACGCCGTTAGTGCCGAGCAGGAGCTCGTTGCCGCCCTTGAGCGTCCCCTCGACCGCCTTGACGGTCTTCTTCACCGTCTTGGGGGTTTCCTCGGTGATCGTCTTCGTCGGGTCGGACGTCGGGGAGTCAGGCGTCGAGTCGCCGCCGACCGGGGGCAGCGGGATGACGTCCTTCGGGTCGATCGCCTGGTTGGGCGTCGAGTCGCCGGGAGTGGAGGCCTTCTGCTTCGGGGTGACCACGGGGCCCGGGTCGGCGCTGCCCAGTGCACTGGTCAGCCGGGCGGGCAGCTGCAGGATGCCGCCGGCGCACTCGGGGCAGAGCTTGGTGATCTCGTCGTCGATGCGGGTCAGCACGGTGGTGGCGTTGCGCAGCGAGTCGGTGACCGTCGAGGGGAGCAGCGCGTCGAGGTCGACCAGCTTCTTCATGCTGGAGTCGACGAAGCCGTTGAGCTCGACGAGGGGATCGGTGTCACCGGTCTCGTCGTACTCGGTGAAGATCAGGTCGGCGCCCTCCCCGGCCTGGCTGGAGAAGTCGTCGAGGGTGGACGGCAGCTGGTCGGCCCGGCTGGAGTCGACCTGGCGGGCCAGCGCCTCGACCTCGAGGAGACGGCCGGTGGCCTGGTCGAGGACGGTCTCGCTGCGGGCGGTGTCGTCGAACGTGAGGGAGGACTGGATGCCCTCGATGGCCCGTTTCACCGGGTAGAGCGTGTCGCCCGGGAGGGTGCCCTGGGCCGCAACGGCGACCGAGGTCGTGGCGCCCAGGAGAGCCGCGGTGCCGGCCAGCACGGCGATGCGCCGGTCGCGGTGGCTGCGCGGGTGGGCCGGCAGGGCCAGCTTGCGGTCGACCTCGGTCAGGGCGACGTCGGCCTCGGCCATCAGTCGGGCCCGCAGGTCCGCGACGAAGTCGGGCCGCGGTGCGGGGGCCTCGACCGAGCGCATGGCGGAGACCAGTTCGAGGAGGTCGGCATGCCGTGAGTTGTGGCTGCCGCCCGCGCCCTCGAGCTGGGCGTTGAACTCCTCGGCACGCCTGTGTGCCGGAAGCACCGAGATCATCGCGCTCTTCCCGTCGGTTCGTTCACGTCACGCCGGCCGCACGCAGCCGTCGGCAGTGACCCTGTCGACAGGAACAACGAGGCGCGGGGAACCGAGGTTACGGTCTGAGACGTAGGCGACATCAGTCCCTCATCCCCGCGGGCAGCAACTTCGCCAGGTTGCGCACGCCGCGCAGCTGCAACTGCTTGACTGCGCCGTCGGAACGGGCCAGCACCTGGGCAGTCTCGGCGATGCTCATGCCCTGGAGGAACCGCATGATCAGGCACTCCTGCTGCTCCTTGGGGAGCTTCTGCAGGGCGGCCAGCAACGACTCGTTGGTGAGGGACGCGAGGACGGCGGACTCGGGTCCGTCGGTGACGTCGTCGTGGGCGCCCATGTCCTCGGTGGTCATCTCGAGGCGGGTGCGGCCGGCCTTGAAGTGGTCGGTGGTCAGGTTGCGCGCGATGGTCATCAGCCAGGCGCCGAAGTCCTTGCCCTGCCAGCGGAAGTTGTTCATCGACCGCAGCGCACGGAAGAACGTCTCCGAGGCGAGGTCCTCGGCCAGGGTCTGGGACCGGGTGCGGTAGTAGAGGAACCGGTAGACCGCCGGGTGGTAGTGGTCGAAGAGCTGCCCGAAGGCCTCCTTGTCGCCTCCACGGGCCAGCTCGACCAGTGCGATCATGCGTTCGCGATCGGCTTCGTTCTCCGCGGAGGACGCGGCCTGGTCGGCGTCGTCGTACGACCCGTTGCCGCCGCCCGAGGGACGGGTGCCGGCCAGCACGTCCTGGGTGAGCACGACGCCGGAGCCGCCGGCGAGGCCGTGGGCCAGCTCGGGCTCAGCGGCGAGGGTCGCGAGAACCGCGTCCCGCAACGCGGTCATGCCGCGCGCGAGGTCCTGCGCTCCCCAAGACATCGATCCTGCCCTCCCGCGGTCCTCTCCCTGGCCCGCTACCCAAGAGTAGGTAATTTTCGGTCATCTGTGAACACCTCTCCAGAATGTGAGGTGCCCGACACGTTCAGTTGCGGTTGCGGCGCAGTGCTGCTGCTGCGGCGACCGACCCCGTTGCCGCTCCGGCGACGGCGCCCAGGACCAGCCCGGCCCGGGCGGCCTTGCGTCCGGTGCGGTAGTCCCGGATCCGCCAGCCCTGCTCGCGGGCGTGGGCCCGCAGCTTCGCGTCGGGGTTGATCGCCACCGGGTCGCCGACGAGCCCGAGCATCGGCAGGTCGTTCGAGGAGTCGCTGTACGCCGAGCAACGGCTCAGGTCGAGGTGCTCACGCGCCGCAAGGGCCTTGATCGCCTCGGCCTTGGCCTCACCGTGGAGCATGTCGCCGACCAGGCGGCCGGTGTAGACGCCGTCCTCGTGCTCGGCCACGGTGCCCATGGCGCCGGTCAGTCCGAGTCGGCGGGCGATGATGCTGGCGATCTCGATCGGTGCCGCGGTGACCAGCCAGACCCGCTGGCCCTGGTCGAGGTGCAGCTGGGCCTGGGCGCGCGTGCCCGGCCAGATGCGGTGCGCCATCGCCTCGTCGAAGATCTCCTCGCCGAGCTCCTCGAGCTCGGTGACCGTGTGTCCGGCGATGAAGCTGAGCGCCGAGTTGCGGGCCTCGGCGACGTGCTCGGGGTCCTCGACGCCGACGAGGCGGAAGTAGGCCTGCTTGTAGGCCGCGCCGACGATGTCGCGGGTGGTGAAGAACTTGCGGCGGTGCAGCCCACGGGCGAGGTGGAAGATGCTGGCGCCCTGCATGATCGTGTTGTCGACGTCGAAGAACGCCGCCGACCCCGGGTCGGGCGGGACGTCGAGGGCGGACTCCACCTCGGTCGCCGCGGCCGCGGCCTCGCCGGCCATCGTCGACCGCGCCTTGAGGTCGATCCGACGGGGAGCCTGGGGCCGCTTGTCGTTCACGCCTCCACCCTAGTGGGCAACCCACGTTGCGGAGGCGCGCTCTGCGTACCCCGGGGCGTTCGGGTTCTCGCCAGCGACCAACCTTCGTGTGGAAGTATCTGCGCATGACGAACTCGGTCGCCGACCTCCTGACGTCGGCCGCGCGCGAACTGCCCGACGGCATGGCGGTCGTCGAGGCGTCCAGCGGACGCCGGGTCACGTGGTCGGAGCTCGAGGACGAGGTCGACCGGGTCGCCGCCGGCTATGCCAACGAGGGCGCCGTCGCCGGCTACCGCGTGATGCTCGTGCTCGGCAACCGCATCGAGTTCGTGACCAGCTACCTCGGGGCGTTGCGCGCGCAGCTGGTCGTCGTACCGGTCAATCCGCGGTCGACCGCCAACGAGCTGGCCCGCATGCTGGCCGACTCCGGCACCCGCATCATCATCGCCGACACCGACACCGTGACGGTGGTCCGCGAGGCCCTCCAGATCGTCGAGCGGGCCCGCAACGGCGAGTTCGAGGGCATCGACCCCGACGACCTGGCCGACGTCCCGAAGCCCCGTCTGGTGACGGTCGGCTCGACGTTGCAGCCGGGGGAGCGGTCCTACGCCCACCTCAGTGCCAGCCACGGCCGCGCGCTCCCCGCGCTCCAGGACCCCGAGACCCTGGCCGCGCTCCTCTACACCAGTGGTACGTCGGGGCGCCCGCGCGCGGCCATGCTCAGTCACCGGGCACTGCTGGCGAACATCGAGCAGATCGCCGAGGTCCAGCCCCCGATGCTGGCCGCCGACGACGTGGTCCTCGGGGTGCTGCCGCTGTTCCACGTCTACGGCCTCAACGCTGTGCTCGGCGCCTCGCTGCGGCTGCGGGTGCGCGTGGTGCTCGCCGACTCCTTCGAACCGGGCGGCACCCTCGACCTCATCGAGGACGAGGCGATCAGCGTGGTGCCGGTGGCGCCGCCGGTGTTCGCGCACTGGCTGCCGCTCGACGACCTCGCCGAGCGCCTGGGCCCCGTGCGGCTGGTGCTCTCGGGCTCGGCGCCGCTGGCGGCCGAGGTCATCGACTCCTTCGTCGAGAGCACTGGAGTCGCGGTGCACCAGGGCTACGGGCTGACCGAAGCGGCGCCGGTGGTCACCTCGACGCTGTGCAGCAAGGACGCGCCCACCGGCTCGGTCGGTGCGGCGCTGCCCGGCATCGAGATCCGGCTGCGAGACGAGGCCGGTCACGACGTCGAGGGCGGCGACCCCGGCGACATCGAGATCCGTGGCGGCAACCTGTTCAGCGGCTACTGGCCCGACGGTCGCGAGGGACCCGACGGCGAGGGCTGGTGGGCCACCGGCGACGTCGGCTTCCTCGACACCGACGGGGACCTCTTCCTGGTCGACAAGCGCAAGGACCTCGTCATCGTGTCCGGCTTCAACGTCTACCCCTCCGAGGTCGAGGAGACCATCGCGGACGTCCCCGGGGTGCAGGCCTGCGCCGTGATCGGGGTCGAGGACCCGCTCACCGGCGAGGCGGTCGTGGCCTACGTCGTGGCCACCCCTGACGGTGACGAGGCCGGGCTCGAGGAGGCGGTGCGTGCCCGCTGCGCCGACCGGTTGGCCCGCTTCAAGCAGCCCACCACCGTGCACGTGGTCGACGAGCTGCCCTACACCGTCACCGGCAAGGTGCAGAAGGGCCGGCTCCGCGCCGCCGCCCGCCAGCGGGTGGCCCTCTTCGACGAGCCGACCGACGAGCCGGCCGACCAGCCGACCGACGAGGCGTCCGGTGGCTGAGCCCCGGGTCCGGCTCTACGGCCGCACCGGCTGCCACCTCTGCGACGAGGCGCGGCTGGTCATCGAACGGGTCTGCGCCGACCTCGGGGAGTCCTACGACGAGGTCGACATCGACGCCGATCCCGAGCTGCAGGCACGCTTCACCGACGAGGTCCCGGTGACGTTCGTCGACGGGCGCCAGCACGACTTCTGGAGGGTCGACGAGGCCCGGCTCAGGCAGGCCCTGACCGGCTGATCGGGACCCCCGTGAGATGGGTCACCCCGCCTGTGGTAGCCACGGTGCGGACTCGTTTTGTTCTTCCGTTCACAAACTCCTAAAGTGAACGACGCCGCAAGGAACACCGCCTCGCATTCCAGCCAGGTGATGAATCGTGCCTGGCGGCGCCTTGGAGACGAGACAATTGACCGCACGGACGCCCGCCGCCGGCAGCCCCCATGGGGCTGCACCTGTCGACGGCGTGGCCCGGACCGCTGGTCGTGAGATCCCCGAGGCGACCGTGGCCCGGCTGCCGATCTACCTCCGGGCGCTGACCGTGCTCGTCGAGCGCGGCATCGGCACCTGCTCCAGCGAGGACCTCGCCACCGCCACCGGCGTGAACAGTGCGAAGCTCCGCAAGGACCTCTCCTACCTCGGCTCCTACGGCACCCGCGGGGTCGGCTACGACGTCGACTACCTGCGCTACCAGATCGCCCGCGAGATCGGCGTCACCCAGGACTGGCCGGTCGTCATCGTCGGCATCGGAAACCTCGGCAACGCGCTGGCCAACTACTCCGGATTCCGCTCGCGAGGCTTCCGCGTCGTGGCCCTTCTCGACGCCGCCCCCGAACGCCACGACGAGGCGGTGGCCGGCCTCGAGGTGCGTCCCTTCGACGACCTCGAGGAGATTGTCGCCGCCGAGTCCGTCTCCATCGGCGTGATCGCCACGCCCGCGGTGGCCGCCCAGGACGTCGCCGACCGCATGGTCGCCGCCGGCGTCACCAGCATTCTCAACTTCGCCCCGACGGTGCTCTCGGTGCCCGAGGGAGTCGACGTACGCAAGGTCGACCTTTCCATCGAACTCCAGATCCTCGCCTACCACGAGCAGCGCAAGGCGGCTCCCGACGCGGACCTGGGCCACGCAACGGACCAGGAGGTGATCGCGTGAGCATCCTCGTGGTCGGAATCTCACATCGCACAGCCCCGGTGGACCTGCTCGAACGTCTCGCCCTCGACGAGGACGGTGTCGCCAAGCTGCTGACCGACGTCATCGGCGTCGACCACGTCGCCGAGGCCACCGTGCTGGCCACCTGCAACCGCCTCGAGATCTACACCGAGGTCGAGCGCTTCCACGGCAGCGTCGAGGAGATCTCGCGGCTGCTCTGCGACCGGGGCGCCGATCTGGCGCTCGACAACGACCTGCTCTCCTGCCTCTACGTGCACTACGACGACGGTGCCGTGTCGCACCTCTTCCACGTCGCCGCCGGGCTCGACTCGATGGTCGTCGGCGAGGGCCAGATCCTCGGCCAGGCCCGCGAGGCGCTCCGCTTCGGCCAGGAGTCCGGAACCGTCGGTCCCGCGCTCAACGTGCTCTTCCAGCAGGCCCTGCGGGTCGGCAAGCGCTCCCACGCCGAGACCGACATCGACCGCGCCGCACCCTCCATGGTCTCGGCGGCCCTCGACCTGGCCGCCGCCGACATCGGCAGCGTCGCCGGCAAGCGCGTCGCCGTCGTCGGGGCCGGCGCGATGGCCGCACTCTCGGTGGCCACCGTGTCCCGCTTGGGCGCGGCCGACATCGCCGTGCTCAACCGCACCGAGGGCAACGCCGAACGCCTCGCCACCGAGTACGGCGCCCGCTCGCTGCCCCTCTCCGAGATCACTCACGAGCTGGCCACGGCCGACCTGGTGGTCTCCTGCACCGGCGCCACCGGTCAGGTGGTCACCGCCGGCCAGGTGGCCGCCGCACGGGCCGGCAACCACGACCCCCTGGTCTTCCTCGACCTGGCCCTCCCGCACGACGTCGACCCGGCCGTGGCCGACCTCCCCGGCGTCTCCGTGATCGACCTGCGCCGACTCGCCTCCGACCTCTCCGGCACTGACGGTGCCCTCGAGGTGATCGGCGTCCGCGAGATCGTCGGCCAGGAGGTCGCCGCCTTCGTCAGCGCCCGCCGCAAGGCGAGCGTCACCCCGACCGTGGTCGCCCTGCGCAGCATGGCCACCGACGTCGTCGACGGCGAGATCGAGCGGCTGCTCACCCGCCTGCCCGACCTCGACGACGCGTCCCGCGCCGAGGTGGAGCAGGCCGTACGCCGGGTGGCCGACAAATTGCTGCACCAGCCCACCACCAGGGTCAAGGAGCTCGCCAACGAGACCGGTGCCGTGTCCTACGCGGCTGCCCTGCGCGAGCTCTTCGCCCTCGACCCGGAGGCCGTCGACGCGGTCACCCGAGCGGGGCGTCTGACATGACGATCAGGATCGGTACCCGCGCCTCCCTGCTGGCCCGCACCCAGTGCGGCCACGTGGCCGAGATGATCAGCGAGCGCCTCGGCGTCGAGGTCGAGCTCGTCGAGATCACCACCGAGGGCGACGTCTCTCGTGCCCCGCTGGCCACGCTCGGCGGCACCGGCGTCTTCGTCAGCGCACTGCGCGACGCCCTGCTCGACGGCCGGGTCGACGTGGCCGTGCACTCGCTCAAGGACATCCCAACCGCACCGGCCGAGGGCATCACCCTGGCCGCCGTACCCACCCGCGAGGACCCGCGCGACGTGCTGGTCGCCCGCGACGGGCTCACCCTCGGTGAGCTGCCGCAGGGCTCCGTCGTCGCCACCGGGTCGCCGCGCCGGGCCTCCCAGCTCGGCGCCCTCGGTCTCGGTTTGGAGATCGTGGGACTTCGCGGGAACATCGACACCCGCGTCGGCAAGGTCACCTCGGGTGAGGTCGACGGCGTGATCCTGGCCCGTGCCGGGTTGGCGCGCATCGGTCGGCTCGAGCTGGTCACCGAGACCATCGACCCGATCCAGATGCTGCCGGCCCCGGGGCAGGGAGCCCTCGCCGTCGAGTGCCGCACCACCGACACGGAGCTGGCAGCACGACTGCGCGAACACCTCGACGACCGGTTCACCCGGGCCGCCGTGGAGGCGGAGCGGGCCGTGCTCAGCACGCTGGAGGCCGGATGCTCGGCCCCGGTGGGAGCACTGGCCGAAGTGGTCGACGACGGGCAGGACGGACACGAGGTCTGGATCCGCGCCGTGGCGTTGTCGCACGACGGCACGATCGACATCCGCAGATCAGCGAGTGGCCCACTCGCCGACGCGGCAGGAGTGGGCACCCGGTTGGCGGCCGGAATGCTCGAAGAGGGCGCAGCTGAACTGATCGACACACCAGGTAGAAGGCAGCAGGCATGACTGGACGAAAGATCAAGACCACGCCGGCCCCCGCATCCGTGCAGGGCCCGTCAACGATCCCTTCGCAGGCACGCGGGTGGGTGGCATTCGTGGGCAGTGGCCCCGGTGACCCCGACCTGTTGACCGTGCGGGCGGCCGAGCTGCTCCGCGACGCCGAGGTCGTCGTCACCGAGCTGCCCGAGCATGCCGCGTTCGTGCGCGCCGTGCTCGGCATCCCGGAGCCGCGGGTGGTCGCCGACGAGGACGGCAACGAGACGCTCGAGGAGGCCGCCGGCCCCGAGATCGTCGACGGTGGGTTCGGCCCCGACGGCCAGCCGCTGACCCACGCGAACCGCGCCAAGGTGGTCGTCAAGCAGGCCAGGCGCGGGCTCCGCGTCGTACGCCTGATGAACGGCGACCCGTTCCTCTACGCCTCCGGGCCCGAGGAGGCCCAGGCCTGTGCCAAGGCCGACATCGGCTTCGAGATCGTGCCCGGTGTCTCGTCGGCCACCGCGGTGCCGGCGTACGCCGGAGTGCCGCTGACCACGCGCAACAACCGCGAGGTCGCCGTGGTCACCTGTGGCGAGAAGATCGACTGGAGCCGGTACGCCGACAACCGCACCCTGGTGCTGCTCTCGGCGGTCGGCTCGATCGGTGACATCGCCAAGGCACTGATCGACGCCGGCCGCTCGGCGACGACGCCGGTCGCGATGACCCAGTCCGGCACGACCACCACCCAGTCGACCGTCACCTCGACGCTCGAGCGCATCGCCGCCGACGCCCGCGCCGCCAAGATCGCCCCGCCGGCGATCACCGTGGTCGGCGACGTGGTCAACCTGCGCGAGACCCTGTCGTGGTTCGAGACCAAGCCGCTCTTCGGCTGGCGGGTGCTGGTGCCGCGCACCAAGGAGCAGGCCGGTTCGCTGACCTCGCGCCTGCGCGGCTACGGCGCCGTCCCCGAGGAGGTCCCGACGATCTCGGTCGAGCCGCCGCGCAACCCGCAGCAGATGGACAAGGCCGTGCGCGGCCTGGTCGAGGGTCGCTACGAGTGGATCGCGTTCACCTCGGTCAACGCGGTCAAGGCCGTGCGCGAGAAGTTCGAGGAGTACGGCCTCGACGCACGTGCCTTCTCGGGCCTCAAGATCGCCGCAGTCGGCGACAAGACCGCCGCGGCCATCGCCGCGTGGGGCCTGCGCGCCGACCTGGTGCCCTCGGGCCAGCAGTCCGCTGCCGGCCTGCTCGAGGACTGGCCGCCGTACGACGACGTGCTCGACCCGATCAACCGGGTCTTCCTGCCCCGCGCCGACATCGCCACCGAGAACCTCGTGGCCGGCCTGATCGACCTGGGCTGGGAGTGCGACGACGTCACCGCCTACCGCACGGTGCGGGCCACGCCGCCGCCGGCGCCGACGCGTGACGCGATCAAGTCGGGCAAGTTCGACGCGGTCGTGTTCACCTCGTCCTCGACGGTGCGCAACCTGGTCGGCATCGCCGGCAAGCCGCACGCCTCGACCGTGATCGCGGTGATCGGTCCGGCCACCGCCAAGACCGCCGAGGAGCACGGCCTGCGGGTCGACGTGATGGCCAGCGAACCGTCGGTCGAGGTGCTCGTCGACGCGCTCGCCGACTTCGGTGCCACGCGTCGTGCGTCGCTGGTCGAGAGCGGCCAGCCGGTCACCAAGCCGTCCGACCGCAAGCCGTCGACCCGTCGCCGGGCCACGACGTCCTGATCCATCCGTGACGTCCTGCGTCGGGGTCGCTCCGGCGGCCACGACGCAGGACGTCCGGCATTTTCCACCCGAGCGGAGGAGCAGCATGGAGTTCCCGACAGTCCGACCCCGCCGTCTGCGCCGTACGCCGGCACTGCGCGCGATGGTCGCGGAGACCTCGCTCGAGGCGCGCCAGCTGGTGCTGCCGGTCTTCGTCCGTGAGGGCGCCACCGAGCCGGTGCCGATCTCCTCGATGCCCGGCGTCGTGCAGCACACCCGCTCGTCGCTGAAGGAGGCCGCCGCCGAGGCCGCCTCTCTGGGACTCGGCGGCGTCATGCTCTTCGGCATCCCGTCCGAGAAGGACGCCACCGGGTCGGGTGCCCTCGACCCCGACGGCATCCTCAACGTGGCGATCGCCGACGTCGTCTCCGAGGTCGGTGACGCGCTGACCGTGATGAGCGACCTGTGCCTCGACGAGTTCACCTCGCACGGCCACTGCGGCGTCCTCGACGACGCGGGGCGGGTCGACAACGACGCCACCCTCGAGGTGTACGCCGAGATGGCCCGCGCGCACGCCGCCGCCGGGGTGCACATGGTCGGACCCAGCGGGATGATGGACGGCCAGGTGGGGGTGGTCCGCGCTGCCCTCGACGACGCCGGTGCCTCCGACGTTTCGATCCTGGCCTACTCCGCGAAATACGCCTCCGCGTTCTTCGGACCGTTCCGTGAGGCGGTCAACTCCTCGCTCCAGGGCGACCGGCGCACCTACCAACAGGACTCCGGCAACGCCGTCGAGGGCGTCCGCGAGGCGCTGCTCGACATTGCCGAGGGCGCGGACCTCGTGATGGTCAAGCCGGCCCTGGCCTACCTCGACGTCATCCGCCGGGTGCGCGACGCGGTCGACGTACCCGTGGCGGCGTACAACATCTCGGGGGAGTACGCCATGGTCGAGGCCGCGGCCGCCAACGGCTGGATCGACCGCGAGGCCGCGATCATGGAGACACTGCTCTCCATCCGCCGGGCCGGTGCCGACGTGGTGCTGACCTACTGGGCCGCCGAGGCCGCCCGCCTCCTGCGCCGCTGAGGTTCGCCGCCGCGCTGTCTGCCCACCGGCGTGTGCACCGCCTCGCCCACCGGCCTGTGCACCGCCTTGCCTACGGGCCTGTGCACCGCCTGGCCCACCGGCGTGTGCACCGCCGGGCAGTCACCTGCTGCAAGAAGGCCGGTGCGCAAGGTCGAGCACACCGTCACCGCCGGTGACGCTGCCCGTGCGCTTCGCCCCCTGCGGATCTGACCTTGGCCAGCTCGCCGCGCCGATGGTTGCACATGTCGACATACGGTTCACGCCGCACGGGCGACCGCTGAGCGTGAGCTCGGCACCACGGCTGCCGAACTGTATGCCCAGATGAACGTCAGGGGTCATCGGCGACCAGTTCCTCGCCTGCCTCCGGGCCGCAACGGACCGTAGGACAGGTAACTCGGCGACTTCGGGCCGGATCCGCGCGTGGACCTGATGCCGAGCCCCCGACTTACCTGTCGCACGGTCCGCCGCCGAGGTCTGGCCGAGTTGTCGCCGGCGCGGGTGCACATGCTCGGTGAGGCCCGCTGACCACATCGAGAGTCGCGAAACGGACGGCGTCTGCACGCGGAGTGGGCCGTTTCGCTGCACCCGGTGGCGCAAATGCCGAACGGCCCGGACTCCGTGTGGAGTCCGGGCCGTTCGCCTGGGTGGGTCAGAGCCCCAGCCAGTCGAGGATGCCGAGCAGGGTGTTCGGAATGATCGCGAGCGCACGCTCCTCGGTCGAGCCCTGGACGCGCTGGGCGCAGCGGTCGACGGCAGTTGAGCGGTCGCCAAGCAGACCCAGGCTCGGGATCTGGGCGTTGCACAGGTTGATCGCGTCGGTGAGGGTGAGCACCGCTTCGACCGGGTCCTTGACGGCGCCCTTGATCGCCTCGCCCGTCTTCGTGAGTGTCTCGTTGAGCGGGTCGGTCGGGTCGTCGCCGGGGTCGGTGGTGCCGGGGTCGGGGGTGCCGGTGGTCGGGTCATCGGACGGCGACCCCGCGGTGGGCGTGCTCGGGTTGTTCGAGCCGGTGTTGCCGGTGTTGTTGCCGCCGGAGGCAGTGTGCGGGGAGCCGACCTTGCCGCCGTTGGTGGGGTGC
>NZ_LMGG01000001.1:956973-1178822 GCF_001427925.1 Nocardioides sp. Root151 | reverse complement strand
GATGTCTTGCGGGTTGCGCTTGGCGTCACCGTCGGCGTCCACGCCCACGACCGACCAGGTCTGCGGGATGAACTGCATCGGGCCGACCGCGCGGTCGTGCTTGGCGTCGCGGTCGTACTGGCCGGCGTCGGTGTCGAGGATCGCCTGGGTGTTGTTGGAGCCGTTCAGCGCGATGCCGTAGATGCCGGGGCGGGAGATGCCGTCGGTGCCGAGGGTGTTGTTGCCGTAGCGGCCGTGGTCGGACTCGACGCGGCCGATCGCGCCGACCAGCTGCCACGGGATGTGGCAGGTCTTGTCGGCGGCGTTGATGACCGTGGCGGCGCGCTGGTAGGCGGCCAGGGCGGCGGACNGGGGCACGCCGAGGCCGATCTCGCCGGGCTGGGAGTAGCTGGCCGGGTCCTCGATCGCCTGCGTCGGGATCGAGGTGCCGTCGGGCAGGCGGCCGTCGTTGTCGGAGGCCGAGGCGATGGTGCTGCCACCGACGCCGATCAGGCTGGCCGTCCAGGCGGTCGACAGCAAGGCCAACGGAACGAGCGCCATGGCTCGCTGTGCACCGCCGAAGCGTGTGGTCTTCATTGCGCGAATCTCCCCAATTGTCTGCATCCGTAACCTGCCACTCCCTCAAGCACAGGCACTTCAATCAACGAAGTCTGACACGCGGGGTTACGCACCGGTACCCGACGTGATCTGCATCTCGTTCATTGAGAAGCCTGTTCCCTACCTCGGGGAGGAAACGGGCGGGCGGGCGGTTCATGACGCGGAGAAGGCCGGATTTTCGCGAAAAGGGCAGGTCACCCCCGATGTGGCCAGATTTGGTCGGTCGGCGACAATGACCCGGTGACTTCTGCTGTGCCTGCCTCCTCCACCGGCCGATCGACTGAGCGATCGGCGGAGCTCTTCGACCGGGCGCAGGCGGTGACCCCGGGTGGCGTCAACTCCCCGGTGCGGGCCTTCAACGCCGTCGGTGGCACTCCCCGCTTCATCCGCTCCGCGTCGGGAGCGTGGCTCACCGACGTCGACGGCAACGAGTACGTCGACCTGATCTGCTCGTGGGGCCCGATGCTGCTCGGCCACGCGCACCCCGAGGTGCTGGCCGCGGTCACCGAGGCGGTCTCGCGCGGGACGTCGTACGGCACGCCGACGGTGCCCGAGGTCGAGCTGGCCGAGGAGATCGTCGGCCGTACGCCGATCGACAAGGTCCGCTTCGTGTCGTCGGGCACCGAGGCGACCATGTCCGCGATCCGGCTGGCCCGTGGGTTCACCGGCCGCGACCTGATCGTGAAGTTCGCCGGCTGCTACCACGGGCACGTCGACTCCCTGCTGGCCCAGGCCGGCTCGGGCCTGGCCACGCACCAGCACGCCCACTCCATCTCCAGCACCCCGGGCGTGCCGGACATCTTCGTCGAGCAGACCCTGGTGCTGCCCTACAACGACCCCGAGGCGGTCCGCGCCGTCTTCGCCGAGCACGGCGACCGCATCGCCTGCCTGATCACCGAGGCCGCCCCCGGCAACATGGGCGTCGTGCCGCCGGCGCCGGGCTTCAACAAGCTCCTGTCCGACCTGTGCACCCAGCACGGCGCCCTGTTCGTCTCCGACGAGGTGATGACCGGGTTCCGGGCCAGCAAGCAGGGCCAGTGGGGCCTCGACGGTGCGGTCGAGGGCTGGCGTCCGGACCTGGTCACCTTCGGCAAGGTCATGGGCGGCGGCTTCCCGGCGGCCGCGTTCGGTGGCCGGGCCGACGTGATGAGCCGGCTCTCCCCGGAGGGCCCCGTCTACCAGGCCGGCACCCTGAGCGGGAACCCGATCGCGACCACCGCCGGCCTCGCCACGTTGCGCCTGGCCACCGACGAGGTCTACGCGCACATCACCTCCGCGGGCGACGTGATCAAGGCCGCCGCCGCCGAGGCGCTCACCGTCGCTGGTGTGCCCCACCGGGTGCAGGCCTCCGGCACGATGTTCTCGGTCTTCTTCCGTGACGGCGAGGTCCGCAACTTCGACGACGCGAACGACCAGTCGCTGCCGGCGTACACCGCGTTCTTCCACGCCATGCTCGACGCCGGCGTCTACCTGCCGCCCTCGGCGTACGAGGCATGGTTCCTCTCCGGCGCGCACGACGACCGCGCCATGCAGACCGTCCTCGACGCCCTGCCGGCCGCGGCCCGTGCCGCGGCCGCCGCCAACGATGGCCAGCCGACCACCGAAGGAACCCCATGACCGAGAAGACGTCTGTGCACCTGCTCCGCCACGGTGAGGTGCACAACCCGAAGGGCGTGCTCTACGGCCGCATGGACGGCTACCACCTCTCCGACCGCGGTCGCGAGATGGCGGAGGTCGTCGCCGAGGCGATCAAGGGCCGCGACATCACCCACCTGCGGGTCTCCCCGCTCGAGCGCGCCCAGGAGACCGCGCGTCCGCTGGCCGACGCCCGCGGCCTCGAGATCGTCACCGACGAGCGGGTCATCGAGTCCGGCAACGTCTTCGAGGGCCAGACGTTCGGCAAGGGCAACAACGCCCTGCGCAACCCGCTGACGTGGCGCCACCTCTGGAACCCGATGAAGCCGTCGTGGGGTGAGCCCTTCAAGGAGGTCGCCGCCCGCATGATGGCCGCCGTGTACGACGCCCGCGACTCCGCGCGTGGCCACGAGGCGGTGATCGTCTCCCACCAGCTGCCGATCTGGACCACCCGGCTCTTCGTGGAGAAGCGCTCGTTCCTCCACGACCCGCGCAAGCGCCAGTGCACCCTGTGCTCGCTGACCTCGCTCAACTTCGAGGGCGACCGGCTGGTCTCGCTGACCTACTCCGAGCCGGCCGGGCACCTGATCCCCACCAAGGACAAGGCGGCCCCGTTCTCGGCGGGCAACGCCCCCGAGGAGAAGAAGCCCTGATCCGCATGCCCGCACTCCTCACCCGACGCCTGATCGCCGCGCTCGCGGCCGGCTGCCTCCTGCTCACCGGATGCGGCTCCCTCGAGGGCACCGGCGACAAGGGCTACGTGTCCGGGAACGGCCAGATCACCGAGCTGAAGCCGGGCGACCGCACCAAGCCGATCGCGCTCAGCGGTGAGGACCTCGACGGCAAGGACCTCTCCCTGGAGGACTTCCGCGGCAAGGTCGTCGTGGTCAACGTGTGGGGGGCCTGGTGCGTCGAGTGCCGCAAGGAGGCGCCGGACATCGTCGAGGTGGCCAACGGCGTCGACCCCGACGACGTCGTCTTCCTCGGGCTGAACAACCGCGATCCCTCCCGTGAGAACGCGAACGGCTTCGTGCGCACGTTCAAGCTGCCCTACCGCTCGATCTTCGACCCGTCGGCGAAGACGCTGCTGGCCTTCCACGGCACGCTGACGCCGTACTCCACGCCGAGCACGGTGATCATCGACCGGTCGGGCCGGGTGGCCGCGAGCGTGCTCGGCGTGATGCCGAGCAAGGGCACCCTCGAGACGCTGATCGACGAGGTCGTCGCTGAAGATGGCTGAGTACTTCCAGGACTCCGTGATGTCGGGGTCGCTCCTGATCGCGCTGCCCGTCGCCCTGCTCGCCGGCCTCGTGTCGTTCTTCTCGCCGTGCGTGATCCCGCTGCTGCCCGGCTACCTCTCCTACGCGACCGGCCTCTCCGGTGCCGAGCTGGAAGACGCGCACCGCGGCCGCATGCTGGCCGGCTCCGTGCTGTTCGTGCTCGGCTTCGGCAGCGTCTTCGTCGCCCTCGGGGCCCTGTCGGGCTACTTCGGCTCCACCCTGTTGCAGTACGACCGCACGATCACCGTGGTGCTCGGCTGCCTGGTCATCGTGCTCGGCCTCGCCTTCGTCGGCCTGATCCCGCTGCTGCAACGCGACGTACGCGTGCACAAGGTGCCGGCCGTCGGCCTGGCCGCCGCCCCGTTCCTCGGGTTCCTCTTCGGCCTCGGCTGGACGCCGTGCATCGGCCCGACGCTCGGCGCGATCCTGACCCTGGGCATCAACGAGGCGACCGTGCCGCGTAGCGCGGTGCTCTCCGCGGCGTACACCCTCGGCCTGGGCATCCCCTTCATCATCGCCGGGCTGGCCTACCGCCGGGCACTGGGCGCCTTCGCGTTCATCCGCCGCCACCAGGCATGGGTGACCCGCATCGGCGGCGTGATGCTCGTGGTGATCGGCGTGCTGCTGGTCACCGGCTGGTGGGACTGGATCGTCAACTGGATGCAGGTGCACCTCATCCTCGGATTCGAGACGAGCGTCTGATGGGCGACCTGAACCTCCGTGAACTGCTGCGCTGGTCGTGGCGCCAGCTCACCTCCATGCGCACCGCCCTGATCCTGCTGCTGCTCCTCGCCCTCGCGTCGATCCCGGGCTCGGTGATCCCGCAGGACAACATCGACGCGTTCAAGGCGTCACAGTGGCGCGAGGACCACCCCGACCTGGCGCCCATCTACGAGAAGCTCGGGTTGTTCTCGGTTTTCGACTCGGTGTGGTTCGCCGCGATCTACCTGCTGCTGGCCCTGTCGCTGGTCGGCTGCATCCTGCCCCGCACCCGGGTCTACTGGCGTGGCCTGCGGGCTGCGCCACCGAAGGCCCCGCGCAATCTCACCCGCCTGCCGGACAGTGCGACGTACCGCACCTCCGAGCCGGTCGACGACGTCCTGGCACGCGCCCAGGTGCTGCTCAGGAAGCGGCGCTTCCGGGTCCTCGCCGCCGAAGGTGCCGTCTCCTCCGAGCGCGGCTACCTGCGCGAGGCAGGCAACCTGCTCTTCCACATCTCGGTGCTGATCGTGCTGGCCGGCTTCGGGATCGGGTCGCTGTTCGGCTACCAGGGCGGCGTGATCGTGTGGAAGGACGGCGGGTTCTCCAACAACCTCACCCAGTACGACGACTTCGTGCCGGGCAGCCTGATGCAGGCCGAGGACATGGAGCCGTTCTCCTTCGAGGTGACCGACTTCGACGTCAACTGGCTGATGAGCGGGCCGCGCAAGGGCATGGCCCAGAAGTTCGTCGCCCACCTCGACTACCGGGAGACCCCCGACGGCGAGGAGAAGGAGTACGACCTCAAGGTCAACCACCCGCTCTCCATCGGCGGCACCGACCTGTTCCTGATCGGCCACGGCTACGCCCCCTCGATCACCGTGCGCGACGGCAACGGCGACGTCGCGTGGTCGGGGCCGGTGATCTTCCTGCCCGAGGACCAGGCGACGTTCACGTCGTTCGGTGTGGTCAAGGCGCCCGACGCCCGGCCCCGCCAGATCGGGCTCGAGGGCCTGCTCTACCCGACGTACGCCAACGTCGACGGCAACCCGGTCTCGCTGTTCGGCGACGACCGCAACCCGCGCATCTCGATGCTGGCCTACGTCGGCAACCTCGGCATGGACTCGGGCGACTCGCAGTCGGTCTACGTGCTCGACAAGAGCCGGATGACCGAGCTGAAGAAGAACGACGGCTCGATGTTCCGGGTCGACCTGTTCCCCGGCCAGACCAAGAAGCTCCCCGACGGCGCCGGATCGGTGACGTTCGAGGGCATGCGGCCGTGGGTGCGCATCCAGATCAGCAAGACCCCCGGCAAGGGCGTCGCGCTCGGTGGGGTCATCCTGGCCCTGGTCGGGTTGCTCGGCTCGCTGTTCATCCGCCCCCGCCGGGTGTGGGTGCGGGCGCGTCGTGAGGATGAGGAGACCGTGGTCGAGATCGCGGCCCTCGACCGTTCAGGGGGTGGCGAGGTCGGGACCGAGCTCGCCGAAATTGTCGCGTCGCTCCGTGCGGGCGACGTGCGTGAGGAGAAATCGTGAGCAACACCCAGTGGGAGAACCTCAGCGTCCAGGCGCTGGCGGTCGTCGCGGTCGTCTACTTCCTGGCGCTGCTCGCCCACCTCGTGGAATGGGCGGCGCTGCGCAAGCTGCCGACCGACGCACCTCTCGACCAGCGGACCCGCACGTTCGGCCGCTTCGGGTTCCTGCTCACCGTGATCGGCGCGGCCGTCCAGCTCGTGGCGCTCGTGGGCCGTGGCATGGCCGCCGACCCGAACCGGGTGCCGTGGGGCAACATGTACGAGTTCGTGATCACCGGGACCTTCGTCCTCGTGCTCGCCTACCTGGTGCTGCGCGGTCGCTTCAGCCTTGAGTGGCTGGCCCCGATCGTGGTCGGCTTCGCGCTGACCGTCCTGATGGTCGCCGAGCTGACCCTCTACGAGGAGGTCGTCCCGCTGACCGAGGCGCTCTCCTCACCGTGGCTGGTGATCCATGTGGTCGCCGCGGTGATCGCGACCGGTGCCTTCACCCTCGGCGGGATCCTCTCGGTGCTCTACCTGGTCAAGGAGCGCAAGCCCGACACCACGACCGGCTTCCTGGCCCGCGTGCCCGAGCTCGACGCGCTCGACCGCATCTCCTACCGCATCCACGCCTTCGCGTTCCCGGTGTGGACCTTCGCCGTGCTGATCGCGGGCCCGATCTGGGCGCACTACGCGTGGTCGCGCTACTGGGGCTGGGACGCCAAGGAGGTCTGGGCGTTCATCACCTGGGTCGTGTACGCCGCATACCTGCACGCCCGCGCCACCGCCGGGTGGAAGGGCCGCAACGCCGCGATCGTGGCGCTGGTCGGCGTGGGCACCCTGTGGTTCAACTTCATCGGCATCAACTACTTCTTCGGCGGCAGCTCGCAGCACTCGTACGCCGCCCCGTCCGTGGTGCAGGAGCCGGTGCGGTCGTCGTACGACCTGATCTAGCGGCGGGCGGGCTCGGCCTGCTCAACTGGGCGCAGCCCTGCTCAGCCGTCGGTCGGCTTGTCCTTGTGCGGACGGCGGCGGTTGAGGTCGCGCAGGAACTCGGGATCGTCGTCGGGTCCGAGCGGGCCGGAGGGGCGGCGTTCGGGCTTGGCCGTGGACCCGCCGTTGCCGCGCCGGAAGAGTGCGCCCCGGGTCTCGACGAGCCGGACGACCAGATAGACCGCCAGTGTGACGAGCACGATGACGAGGATGAACTTGCCCACCCCTCAAGAGTACGGCCTGCACCCGAGCAATCTAGGCTGAAGGGGTGAAGGAGTTCATCGTCTACACCCTGTTGCGCATCGCGCTGTTCCTCGGAGCCCTCGGAATCACCGTCGGTGTCTGGGGGCTCGTCTCGAACAACGGGGTCCCCATGATCTGGGCCGTGGTGATCGCGTTCGTGGTCTCCGGCCTCGCCTCACTGTTCCTGCTCAACCGGCAGCGTGAGCGATTTGCCCGCGTCGTGCAGACCCGGGCCGAGAAGGCGACGCAGAAGTTCGAGGAGATCAGCGCACGCGAGGACGACAAGGACTCCCCGTGAGCATCGACCGGCGGCGGGAAGGCTGCTGCTCGGTCGGCACCCGCTCCGACGGTGGGGAGCGGGCCTGGCTCAACGAGGCGATCCGCAAGGTCGAGGCCGACGCGAACCGGTCGGCAGACACCCACCTGCACGTCTTCCCGCTGCCCGACGACTGGGGCATCGACCTCTATCTCAAGGACGAGTCCGTCCACCCGACGGGCTCGCTGAAGCACCGGCTGGCGCGGTCGCTGTTCCTCTACGGGCTCTGCAACGGCTGGATCGGTGAGGGTACGACGATCATCGAGGCCTCCTCCGGGTCGACGGCGGTCTCGGAGGCCTACTTCGCCCGGCTGCTGGGCCTCCCGTTCGTGGCGGTGATGCCGCGCTCGACGTCGCCGGAGAAGATCTCGCTGATCGAGTTCCACGGCGGCACCTGCCACCTCGTCGACGACCCGTCCACGATCTACGCCGAGTCGCGTCGCCTCGCGGAGGAGACCGGCGGGCACTACATGGACCAGTTCACCTACGCCGAACGCGCCACCGACTGGCGGGGCAACAACAACATCGCCGAGTCGATCTTCGAGCAGATGGCCCGCGAACGGCACGCGGTGCCGACCTGGGTGGTCGTGGGTGCGGGCACCGGAGGCACGTCGGCGACGATCGGCCGCTACGTCCGCTACCGCCGGCTCCAGACACAGGTCTGCGTGGTCGACCCGGAGAACTCCGCGTTCTTCGAGGGCTGGACCGACCCCGACGCCACGGGCACCGCGTCGCGCATCGAGGGCATCGGCCGGCCGCGGGTGGAGCCGTCGTTCCTGCCCGGCGTGGTCGACGCGATGATGACCGTCCCCGACGCCGCCTCGATCGCCGCGGCGCGCTGGTGCTCCGAGGTCACCGGCCGGTTCGTCGGCGGTTCGACCGGTACGTCGCTGTGGGGCGCCCTGCACCAGATCGCGGGCATGCGCTCACGCGGCGAACAGGGTTCGGTGGTGACGCTGCTGTGCGACGGCGGCGAGCGCTACACCGACACCTACTACTCCGACACCTGGCTCGAGGCGCAGGGCATCGACATCGCGCCGTACGAGCGCACGCTGGAGGAGTTCGGGCGCACCGGCGCCTGGCAACCGCCGGCCTGAGCGCGACCTACTTGAGGCGTCGCTCGATGCGCGACCGGGGCTGGCCGAGGATCTTGGCCAGGATCGGTGCGCGCATCTTGTAGACCACGAAGCCGGCGGCGATCACGGCGAGCAGGATCAGGAAGAACGTCATGCGCCCACTTTCCCACGACCCTGCAAATGTTGCGTCTCGAACCGGCAGTCATTGCGCTGTGAGCACCAAGAACCCACGGCTCGAAGCGCAAGAATCCACGGTTCGCGCATCAAGAATGCACGGTTCGCGACACGAGGGTTGCGGGGTCGTGGGTCAGACGCCGGGGGAGCTGCGGGAGCCGTCCTCGCGATAGTCGATCGCGTCGAAGTCGACGGTGCGCTTGGCGTTGGCGATCGCGGTCATCACCGTGGTGCCGATCGGGCCGCGACGGTCGAAGATCGTGGCGGTGCCGACGCTGATCCCGTCGTGGACGACGCGGTCGAGCCCGGAGAGCCCGAGCTGGATGCCGTCGGGCAGCCGCGCGAGCGTGACCGTGATGTCGGTGTTGATGAACTCCACGCCCTTGCTGCCCCAGTTGGTCACCATCGTGGTCGCGTCGGCGATCGCGGCCACCGCCGTGAAGGGGGTCGCCTCCTCGCCGTCGACGGGAGGTACGCCGGTCTGCCAGGTCGCCTTGCGTGAGGAGTTCTGGTGGGCGCGGAAGTCCTGCGACCAGCCGGCGCTGCTGTGGAAGAACGGGATGTGCGGCTCGGTGCCCTCGGGGGCGAGGTCGAGCGGCGGCGGCACCGGGCGCTCGTCGGGAGACCAGACCTCACCGGCCGGGGTCTCGCCCTTCTTGAGGAACAGGGCACTGGCCCGCGCGACCCGCTCGCCGTCCTGCACCATGGCCACGTCGACCAGGCAGATGCGCGGTCCCTCGCGCACCACCTCGGTGGTGAAGGTGCTGGCGGTCATCATCGCCGGGCGGAACAGGTCGACGGTGTAGCGCGCCGGTTGCAGGTCGTCGCGGCCGAGGTCGCGCAACGCACCCTCGGCAGCCCGGGACAGACCGGCGCTGATCGCGACGCCGTGCATCTGCTCCTTGCTCCACAGGCTGCGGGAGAGCCCCAGCGGCATGAGTGACGCGCCGTCATTTCGGTAGAACGCCAGCCCCATGAACCCTGCTCCTCCGGTGTGCGTGCCTCAGGCGGGCATCATCCCAGAAGCAGTCCGACGAACAGACCGGCCCCCAGCAGCAGCTCGGAGACGCCGGCCAGCTGGAGCACGGGGACCAGTGACGGGCCTTGCGCCTTCTGCCCCAGCACGATGCCGAGTGCCCGCGCCGACGGAACGACGTACGCCAGGCCCAGGAAGGCCCACCACGTCGTCGACAGTGCGACGCCCACCAAGGCCACCGCGGCGGCGATCACCAGCAGCGCGAAGAAGCCGCGGGTGCGGGCGTCGCCGAGCACCACGGCCAGGGTGCGCTTGCCGACCTCGCGGTCGGTCGGGATGTCGCGCAGGTTGTTGGCGACCAGGATCGAGCACGACAGCGCTCCGATCGCCGTACCTGCGTAGAGGGCGGCCAGCTCGAACGTCCCGGTCTGGACGTACGTCGTCCCGATCACCGCGACCAGCCCGAAGAAGACGAAGACCATCACCTCGCCCAGGCCGAGGTAGCCGTAGGGGTGCCTGCCCCCGGTGTAGAACCAGGCCGCGACGATGCAGACCGCGCCGAGGAGCACCAGCCACCAGGCCGTCGTGATCGCCAGGACCAGTCCGGCCACGGCGGCCACGCCGAACGCCGAGAACGCGGCGAGCTTCACCGCCCGCGGGGTCGCGGCACCCGAGCCGACCAGGCGCATCGGACCGACCCGGTCCTCGTCGGTGCCGCGGATGCCGTCGGAGTAGTCGTTGGCGTAGTTGACGCCCACCTGCAGGGCCAGCGACACGAGCAGGGCGAGCGCGGCCTTCCACCAGACCGGCTCGTCGGCGTACGCCGCGACGCCCGTGCCGGCGAGCACGGGGGCGACGGCAGCCGGGAGCGTGCGGGGGCGGGAGCCGGCAATCCACTGCGCAGGAGTCGTCACGAGGAGTGATTCAAGCAGGGACGGCTTCGCCGTGGCGTTCCAGGTGTCGCTGGGCCGCGGCGCTGGCCGGCACCAGCCCGATCGTCGCGACCACCACGATGCCGGCGATGAGCAACCAGCCGGTGGCACCCCACTCCATGGCCAGGAACGTGTAGACGGCGGGAGCCCAGACCCGCCCGAGGGTGCCGGTGAGCTCGGCCGCGCCTTGGTACTCGCCGCGGCGCCTCGGGTCCATGAGCTCGGCCTCGAACGACCAGCTGGCCGCCGAGAGATAGAGCTCGGCGCCGGTCACGGTGACGTGGCCGAGCCAGACCAGCGCGATGGTCAGCCAGCCGATCGTGTCGTGGGTGAAGAGCGTGATCAGGCAGGAGAGCACGAAGAACGAGGTCGAGAACCGGGTCGCCCGCAGGGCGGTGGGGATGTCCTTGACCCCACGCGCGGCGAGCATCGGCAGGAAGATGCACATCACCGTGTTGGTGCCGAAGAGGAAGGCCAGCAGCACGCGCGGGGCGTCGGTCTCCTCGACCAGCCACAGGGGGATGACCAGGTTGAGCAGCACCTGGTTGGTCCACAGCACGCCCACGAAGAACGTGACCAGCAGCCAGCCCACGTTGCGCAGTGCGCTCGGGCCGGGAATCTTGACCGCGCGCTCCTCCTTCGTGCGCAGGTCGTGCGGGGCGCGCGGCAGCTTGATGATGCAGACGGCGTTGATCGCGAACACGATCGTGGTGAACCACGGCACCAGGCGGATCACGTCGTTGGAGTGGAAGGCCAGCGCGATGCCGCCGAGCATCGACCCGACGGTGAAGCCCAGGTTCAGCGCGGAGTACATGTAGGCCCGAGACTTCACCAGCTCGTCGTGGGGCAGCACGTCGAGCGTGTAGGCGCCGTACGCCGCCCCGCCGAGCGCGCCGATCACCTCCATGCCGACGGCCATCGACACGTAGCCCTCGAAGCTGCCGATGAACGGCCACACCGCGAACATCGCGGCCTGGCCCGCGGCGCTGACCGCCCACATGCGACGCGGTCCGAACCGGTCGACCACCTTGCCCATGGGGACGGCGACCAGGAAGGCGGCGACCCCCGCGATGGTCAGGCCGAGGCCGACCTGGGCGGCGGTGAGGCCGACGACCTGGGTGAAGAAGACCGCCGAGCCGGTCATGAACGTGCCCTCGCCGATGGCGAAGAGCAACGACTGCACCGACAGCCGACCGGCCAGCGGGGTCGGCGGCGCGAACTGCTGCACCAGGCTCATCGCACGGCCACGACCTCGCGCTGGAGGTGGCGCTCGGCGGACCGGGCGGCCGGGTGCGCGATCGCCGAGGCGGCGACGGCCAGGCCGGCGATCAGCATCCACCCCGACATGCCCCAGTGCATCGCCAGCCAGGTGTACGCCGCGGGTCCGATGATCCAGGTGAACTGGTTGCCCAGCCGCCAGGCGCCTTGGTACTCGCCACGGCGATCGGGGTCGGAGAGCTCGGCCATGAAGCCCCACGCCGCGGCCGACTGGAACAGCTCGGCGCCGGTGATCGTCACGTGGCCCAGCCAGATCAGCAGGATCGTCACCCAGCTGAGGGTGTCGGCGGTGACCATGATCAGCACGCACGAGAGCACGAACGAGATGGCGCACAGGCGAGTGGCCCGCAGGGCGCCGTCGACGGTCTCCGAGCCGCGGGCGGCGCGCACCTGGAGCAGGACAGCCAGGACGGTGTTGGTGCCGAACAGCCAGGCCAGCAAGGTGCGCGGCGCGTCGGTCTCGGTGACCAGCCACAATGGGATCACCACGTTGAGGAGCACCTGGTTGGTGCCCAGCACCCCGTTCATCAGGCCGAGCAGCACGAAGCCCCGGTTGCGCAGCGCGCTGGTCGACGCCGGCCTCTCGACGGCCGGGGCGATCTCGTCGGCGCCGGCGGACACCACCTCGGCCGGTGGCGCCGGTGGTGCCGGGTGGTCGTGGGCCGCGTCGGGCAGGCGGGTGATCAGCCAGGCGTTGACGAACAGGATCGCGGCGGTGAACAGCGGGACCGCCCGGATCACGTCGTCGTCGTGCATGGCGAGCGCGAGCCCGCCGATCAGGGCGCCGAGGGTGAAGCCGATGTTGAGGGCGCTGCGCATGAACGCCAGCGACCGCACGCGTTCCTCGCGCGGGAAGACGTCGATCGTGTAGGCGCCGCGGCCGGCACCGCCCGCGGCCTCGACGAGCGCGAGTCCGCACACGATGGCCACGAAGCCGATGAACCCGTGGATCCACGGGTAGGTGAGGTAGAGCAGGGCGCCCGCGACCGCACCGATCGACCAGATGCGCTTCGGCCCCACCCGGTCGGCCAGCTTGCCGGCCGGCACCGAGAGGACGAAGGTGACCAGCCCCGCGATGGACAGTCCGAGACCGACCTGGGCGGCGGTCAGCCCGACGATCTGGGTGAAGAACACGGCGTTGCCGGTGATGAAGACGCCCTCGCCGATCGCGAACAGCACCGACTGGTAGGACAGTCGTCGGGCCAGCGCGGAGTCGGGCAGCAGGCGCACCAGCAGCGCGTTCATGACGGCCTGACCATGTCGAGGTGGTCGATGCCGTCCTCGACGTACACCTCGCCGACGGGGGCGAAGCCGTAACGGCCGTAGTAGTCGGCCAGGTGCGCCTGCGCGGCGAGCATCAGCTCCTGACCCGGCCAGACCCGCTCGCAGAGCGCCAGCGTCTCGCGCATCAGGGCGTGCCCGACGCCGGTGCCGCGGGCCTCGCCGGACACCACGACCCGACCGATGCGGGCCTGCGGGCTCTGCGCGCCGGGTGCCACCACGCGCGCGTAGGCGAGCAGCCGGTCACCGTCGGAGCCCAGCACGTGGTGCGTGCCCTCGACGACGTCGAGTCCGTCGATGTCCTCGTAGTCGGGGCAGTCCTGCTCGATCACGAACACGCGGTGCCGCAGCCTGAGCAGGTCGTGCATCTGTCGGGCGGTGAGGTCGTCGTGGTGTGATCCGAGCCAGGTGAGTTCCACGGACCGATTGTTCCAGCGAGGCCGCGGGCACGCCTCTCATTTCTTGGTGGCCTCGCCGGGCCTCGCGGGCATGCCGCTAGCGTTCGTCGGGTGAGCGTTCTCCGACCCGTGCACGGCACCGCCCCCGAGGTCTTCGGCGCGGTGCGTGCGTGGCTCGACGCGGAGGCCGAGCCCGAGCCACTGATGGTGGAGACCTCCGGGTCCACCGGTCGACCGAAGCGGGTGGTGCTCTCCCGCCGGGCCGTGCTCGCGTCCGCGCACGCCGCTCATGAGCGCCTCGGGGGCAGTGGCACGTGGCTGCTGACCGTGCCGGCGTCGTACGTCGCGGGAGTGCAGGTCGTCGTACGCGCCCTGCTGCACGGAGCCGAGCCGGTCGTGCTCGAGGACCACGGGTCGTTCGCGGCCGCCGCGACCGGGTGCCGCTACGTCTCGTTGGTGCCGACGCAGCTGCACCGCCTGCTCGAGACGGACGCCGCGGTGCTGGCCGGGTTCGACGCGGTGCTCCTCGGCGGCGGTCCGGTCGACCCGGCGCTGCGCGCCCGCGCCGAGGAGCAGGGCGTCCGGGTGGTCGTGACCTACGGCTCGAGCGAGACGTCCGGTGGCTGCGTGTACGACGGCCTGCCGCTCGACGGCGTGGAGCTCGACGTGCCGGAGGGGCAACCGATCCGGATCCGTGGGCCCGTGCTCTTCGACGGCTACGACGCCGACCCGGAGCTCACCGCCCGCGCCCTGGTGGACGGCTGGTTCGTCACCTCCGACCTGGGCCGCATCGTCGACGGCCGCCTCCGGGTGCTCGGTCGCGTCGACGACGTGGTGATCACCGGTGGCATCAACGTGCCCGCACCGGCCGTCGCGAAGCGGCTCCGCGCCCACCCCTCTGTCCAGACGGTCGAGGTGCTCGGCGTACCCGACGACGAGTGGGGCCAGCGACTGGTCGCCTTCGTGGTGGGCGACCTGACGTTGGACGAGGCCCGCGACTGGGTCTCGGCCGAGCACCCCCGGGCCTGGGCGCCGCGCGGGCTCGTGCGCCTGGACGCCCTCCCGCACCTGCCCAACGGCAAGGTCGACCGACTCACCCTGCGCCGCCTCGCGGAAGGACCCGCATGAACCACGTCTACTCGATCCCGCTGCACACCCGCTTCCGCGGCATCACGGTGCGCGAGGGCGTGCTGATCCGCGGCGAGGGTGGCTGGGGTGAGTGGAGCCCGTTCCTGGAGTACGACGCGGCCGAGGCCGAGCCGTGGCTGCGCTGCGCCGAGGAGGCCGCGGCCGGTGACTGGCCAGCCGCCGTCCGCGCCGAGGTGCCGGTCAACGTGACCGTGCCGGCGACGAATCCCCAGCGTGCACACGAGATCGTGGTCGCCGGGGGCTGTGCGACCGCCAAGGTCAAGGTCGCCGAGCGCGGCCAGAGCTTGGGTGACGACCTGGCCCGCGTCGAGGCGGTGCGCGACGCGATCGGACCCACCGGGCAGATCCGGGTCGACGCCAACGGCGGCTGGGACGTCGAGGAGGCAGTCGCCGCGATCCGCGCGCTGGACCGGGCAGCCGGTGGGCTGGAGTACGTCGAGCAGCCCTGTGCCGACGTGGAGGACCTCGCCGCCGTACGCCGGGTGGTCGAGGTGCCGATCGCCGCCGACGAGTCGATCCGCCGGGCCGCCGACCCCTACCGGGTGCGCGACCTCGAGGCCGCCGACATCGCCGTGCTCAAGGTGCAGCCCCTCGGCGGCGTGCGCGCCTGCCTGCGCATTGCGGAGGACATCGGGCTGCCGGTGGTCGTCTCCAGCGCCCTGGAGTCGTCGGTCGGCATCGCCGCCGGACTGGCCCTGGCCGCCGCGCTCCCGGAGCTCCCGCACGCGTGCGGCCTGGCCACCGTGCAGCTCTTCACCGACGACGTGGTGGCCGAGCCGCTGCGCCCCGTGGGCGGCATGCTCCCGGTGGGCCGGCCGACGGTGCTCGACGAGGCGCTCGTCCGGCTGGCCGCGCCGCCCGCTCGCGTGGCGCACTGGGCCAACCGGCGTGCCGACGTGGATGCGCTGCGCGAGGCCTTGCGGAAGGATCACACACCATGACCCCGCCGCCGCGTGCCAATCCCTCGACCCTGCTGGCGCGTTCGGTGCTCGACGACCTGGTCGCCGCCGGCATCACCGAGGTCGTGCTCGCGCCCGGCTCGCGCAACGCACCGTTGGCCTTCGCGGCCTGGGACGCCGCCCGCGACGGCCGGATCAGGTTGCACACCCGACTCGACGAGCGCACTGCCGGCTTCCTGGCGCTGGGCATGGCGAAGGTCGGGGCGCCCGCCGCGGTGATGTGCACGTCGGGCACGGCCGTGGCGAACCTGCACCCCGCCGTGCTCGAGGCCGCCCATGCCGGGGTCTCGCTGGTCGTGGTGACCGCCGACCGGCCGGCGTCCGTGCGCGGCACGGGTGCCAGCCAGACCACCGACCAGGTGCGCATCTTCGGGGAGGCGGCGTCCTTCGTCGACCTCGCCGGACCCGACGACCTCGACGCGGCCCGCGAGGCCCTCGGCGAGCTCCGCTCCGCGGCCGGTCCCCGCGCCAGCCGTCACGGTGGCCGGCCGGTGCACCTCAACGTGCAGTTCACCCCGCCGCTGGTGCCCGACGCCCCGTGGCACCGCACCGCACCTGCCGACCCGTCGTCGGCCGACGCATCGACCCGACCGAAGCCGGATCGCCCCGACCCCGAGACCCTTCCGCTGGGTCCCCGCACCGTCGTCGTCGCCGGGGACGACGCCGGCCCGCCGGCCCGGGTGCTGGCGGAGAACGCCGACTGGCCGCTGCTCGCCGAGCCGAGCAGCGGATCCCGCAACGGCACCCATGCGTTGCGTTGCTACCGGCTGTTGCTCGACGGTGAGCTCGGCGGCCGCATCGAGCGCGTGGTCGTCGCCGGTCACCCGACCCTCTCCCGCCCGGTCACCCGGCTCCTCGAGCGCGAGGACGTCGAGGTGGTCTCGGTGCAGGCACGCGGCTGGTGGGCCCGGCGCCCGTTCCCCGTCGACCGCGAGGTCTCCGCGCTGACCACGCCGGGCAAGGACGACCCGGCCTGGCTGGAGGAGTGGCGCGCCGCCGATGCCCGCGTCTCACGCGACCTGGACCGGTTGCTCGCCGAGCAGCCCGGGCCCACGCCGTACGACGTGGCGCGCGCGGTCAGTGCCGCCGTACCGCCCAGTGGCCTGCTCCTGATCGGTGCGTCGAGCCCGATCCGCGACCTCGACCTGATGGCGCGGCCCTACACAGTGGGGGAGCGGCGCAGGATCGTCGCCAACCGCGGACTGGCCGGCATCGACGGCACCATCTCGACCGCCATCGGTGCCGCCCTGGCCAGGCCGCACGGCGAGCGGAACCTCGTGCTGATGGGCGACGTGACGTTCCTGCACGACGCCAACGCGCTGGTGATCGGCCCCGACGAGGCCCGGCCCGACCTGACGATCGTGGTGGTCAACGACGACGGCGGATCGATCTTCGCGATGCTCGAGCAGGGGGACGACCGGTTCGCCGACCGCTACGACAAGCTCTTCGGCACCCCCCACGGCGTCGACGTGGCCAGCCTGTGCGCGGCCACTCGCACCCCGCACTGGAAGGTCGGGTCGCTGCCCGAGCTGGAGCAGGCGCTGGCCAGCCCGAACGGCGGCATCGAGGTCGTCGAGGTCGCCTGCCGTCGCGACAACCGTCGTGCGCTGGATGAACGGATCCGGGCGCTGCGATGAATTCGGGGCCGGTCTGAGCGTGGCCGTCTCACTTCGTGGCATTGCCGCATAACGCCCCCGTGTCAGCTCCGTTGCGCCCGGTGCACAGATGTCCCTCTCGGGGACTTGCCAAGTAGTCAAAGGACGTACATGCGCCACACACGAGTGATGACAGCAGTTGCCGCCACGGTCTTCGTCACGATCAGCCTGACGGGCTGTTCGGAGGCGGAGAAGGCAGGCAACGACGCCAAGGACAAGGCGGCCGAGGCCGCAGCGTCGGCCAAGGCCGAGGCGTCCGAGAAGGCCTCCCAGAAGGCCGAGGAGGCCAAGGGCAAGGCGAAGGCGAAGGCCGAGGAGGCCAAGACCAAGGCCAAGGACAAGGCCGGGATGTCGGACGACGAGTCGGCTGACGAGGCAGCCGGCGACGGCACCGACGCCGGGTCGGACGCAGGCGCGGCCGGGTCCGGAAATGTCACGGTCGACCTCGGTGAGTTCGCCGACGACCCGAGCGCGCAGGCGGCGGCCGGGTTCTTCGAGGCCCGTCAGGCCGCGGTGGCCTCGAGTGGCGCCGACCTCGGCGACCTGCAGGCGGCCACGACCGCCGACCGTTTCAAGCGGGCCAGCGCCTACGTGGAGCGTCACGCCGGCCACGACGGGCCGTTCATGGTCACCGTGGTGGGCGTCGAGTCTGGCTCCGTGGACGTCTGCGTCGGCCCCGACGGCACCAGGGCCCGCACCCTCACCCTCGAGGGTGACAAGGTCGCCGACAACACGCAGGGCGATCACACCTGCGCCTGAGTGATGGCAACAAGGCGGGCCCGGCCGGTTGGCCGGGCCCGTCCTGTTCCGGGACGGCTCTGTCAGCCCAACCGGCCGAGCATCTCCTGGGACTCGACGAGACCGGCGTCGGAGGGCGCGGCACCCTCGCCGAACACGCGCTGGTGCTGCTTGGTCCGCCACTCGAGGTGCGCCTCGCGGGGCCGGTCGTAGCCGTAGCGCTCGCGCGCCTCCGCCGGTGTGACGACCTCCGGGTTGGTGGGTGGTACGCCGAGCAGGATCGGCGTCACTACGGGCACGGTTGCCGGGGAGAGCAGGCCGAGCACGGCGAGCTCGATCCTCGGGTGCACCTGCACCAGCCACAGCGAGGCCTTCATGATCGGCAGCACGGCCACGTCGACCGCCCGCGACTGGCGCAGGCCGCCCATCTCGCGCATCCAGCGCGGCATGGTCGCGATCGTGGCCGCGCGGAGCACTGCGTTGACCGCCAGCATCCCCGGCCGGAGCAACAAGGGCGCCGGGGGCAGCATCACCTTGGCGTTGAGCAGGTGGTGCATCGCCTGCTTCGCGATGTCGGAGCCGAGCAGCTGGGGCCGCATCCGCTCGTAGTAGGCGTGCAGCTCCTCGCGGTTGCGCGGGATGTCGGACTGGTCGCAGGTCTGCAGCTCGGCGGCGACCCTGCACTCGGCCCAGTACTGCTCCTCGTCCTCGGCGGAGAGCTTGCCGGGTCCGTACATCTCGTAGGCCTTGAGGATCGAGTGCCACGCGGTCAGGTGGATCCACAGCTGCGACTCGGGGTCGTTGGCGTCGTACCGGATGCCGGTGACCTCGTCGGTGCCGATCGCCTTGGAGTGGATCTTGACCAGCACGTCGGCGACCTGGGAGGTCGAGCGCGAGTCGCCGAACGCGACCATCGCGAAGTAGCGCAGGGTGCGGTCGTAGCGGGTGCGCGGTCGCTTGTAGATGTCGTGGGTCTTGTCGACGGCCGCGATCAGGGCGGGGTCGAGCTCCTCGACGACGACCGCGCGCTGGAAGCCCACGGTCAGGGACGAGGGGTAGCTCCACACCTTCCAGGTCACGGAGTCGGGGCCGAAGAACCCGTAGTCCTCGTGGGGTTCGACCTGCTTGGTCCTGCGCATCGCGATGGCCATTGCGGCCCTCCTTCTCGTGTCGCGCCGCTCTCGGTGCCGGCGCCATGACCTAATTACTACACACATGTAGTAATTTGTGAAGGGTCGTCCACCTAAGGTGTTTCCCATGTCGTCACAGACGCAGCGCCGTCGCCCGTACGCCGCACGCGTGCCGATCGAGGAGCGCCGGGAGCAGATCCTCGACGCCGCGATCCGCATCATCGTGCGCGACGGCTACGACCGGGTGTCGATCGACGCGATCGCCAAGGAGGCCGGCGTCACCCGGCCCGTGGTGTACGGCGCCTACGACGGGCTCGGGCCGCTGCTGCTCGCCCTGCTCGACCGCCAGCAGGTCCGTGCGATGGCCCAGCTGCTGGCTGCCCTGCCCGACGAGGCCGACCCCGACGACCTCGACGCGCTGATCGACGTGACGGTCGCCACCATGGTGCGACAGCTGCGCGAGGACCCGCTGACCTGGCAGCCGATCCTGCTCGCCGGCCACGGCACCCCCGACGCCGTGCGCTCCCGCATCGACGCCGACCGTGAGTTGGTGCGCCACCACGTCGCCGTGCTCATCGACTCGGTCCTGCCCGGTTCGGACAGTGAGGTCCTGGCGCACGCGGTCCTCGCGGTCCTCGAGCACTTCGGCCGGCTCGTCCTCGAGGACCCCGACCGCTTCGACACCGACCGACTCGTCGCTGCCGTGCGCTCGGTCCTCGACCCGTTGATCCGACCTGCTGGTTGAGCCGGCGGGTTGAACCGTCGCCATCGGGGAAGGAGGCGGTCATGAGTGAACCCTCAGAGCTGAGCCGCCAGGCCTCCGTGATCCCGTACGTCGACTTCCACACGGGCGCCACGCGGCTGCTGTCGTTGAACCTCACCACCGGCAACGGCATGGTGCATTCGAAGTACCGCCCGCTGGCCAGCATCGACGGCCGGCAGTACGTCGTCGTGTGGGGACTCGTGTCGTTCGAGATCCCGGCCGACCGCAACGTGCACGTCAGCGTCCACCTCGAGGGCGACATCATCGGACAGGCCGCGTCTCTGATCCTGCCACCCGGTGACGCGCAGGTGCGCTACACCTATGAGACGCACTACGGCAGCGGGATCGGCTCGCTGACCCCGGCCTGACGCCGGACCGAAACTGCGGCAAGGCCGATCAAGCGGCCGGTCGCACCTGCCGCAGAGGATGGGTGACATGACCGCAACCGACACCTTCGTGGACTTCGTCGACCACCTCACCGAGGCGCTCGACGACCACGAGGCGACGGGTGAGGAGCTGGCCGCCAGGCTGCACTTCTCCCGGTTCCACTTCGACCGGATGATCCGGTCCGTGGCCGGCGAGCCACCCTCGGCCCTGCGCCGTCGAGTGCTCCTCGAGCGGGCGGCGTACCGCATGATCTCGACGAAGGCACCGCTGATCGACATCGCGGTCGAGGCCGGCTACGGCTCGCACGAGGCGTTCACCCGCGCCTTCGCGAAGGCCTACGGGACGACCCCGTCGGCCTGGCGCCGCAAGCCCGGTCACATCCAGATCGCCGCGCCCAGCGGCGTGCACTTCCACCCGCCGGCCAGCCTGCGCCTGCCGGCGAGAGACAAGGTGAGTTCGATGGATCTGTTGACGAAGATGGTGGAGCACCACGTCTGGCTGACCGGCGAGATGGTGCGACTGGCCGAGCGGCTCACCGACGAGCAGCTCGACCGGAGGATCGGGCTGGACGTCGACGAGGACGAGCAGACCATCCGCGCGCTGCTCTCCCGGCTGATCGGCCAGATGGGCATGTGGAACGCCGCGATGGCCAACCGCGACTACGACTGGTCCCTCGAGGACCACGAGTCGCTGGCCTCGATGCGGTCCAGGCTCGCCGACGAGGGGCCGACGTACCTCGCCCACGTGCGCGACGTGGTGGCCGCCGGGCGTCTCGACGACACGTTCGTGGACGCGATCTGCGAGCAGCCGGAGGTGTTCACCTACGGCGGGATGATCGCGCACGTGCTGACCTTCGCCGCCCACCGCCGCACCCTCGTGGTGCTGGCCCTGGACAGCCACGGCATCAGCGAGCTCGGCTGGGGCGACCCGATGCTGTGGGTGGCCCAGCCGACCGCCTGACGTCGAGGCCCCACTTGTGCGGTGGTGTGGACGGTTCGCCCGCGGCATGACGCGTGTGGAGCGACCGTGACCCCCGCGTTGCTCGAGGTGGGGGCGGGGACGGGGATGATGGCGCTCGTGGAGATCGCCTTTCAGCTCATCGTGCTGGCCGTGGCCGTCCTGGCCCTGACCGGCCTGGCCCAGCGCCTGGACTTCCCGGCCCCGATGCTGCTCATCGCGGCGGGCATCGCGGCCAGCTTCGTGCCCGTGGTCCCCGAAGTGCACCTCGACCACGACGTCGTGCTGCTGGGCCTGCTGCCACCACTGCTCTACAGCGCCGCGCTGTCGACCTCCCTGGTCGACTTCAACGCCAACCGCCGCTCGATCCTGTTGCTCTCGATCGGGCTGGTCATCTTCACCACGGCCGGCGTCGCGCTCGTCGTACACCTCCTGCTGCCGGGCGTCGGCTGGCCGGCCGCGATCGCGATCGGTGCCGTGGTGGCGCCGCCCGACGCGGTCGCCGCAACTGCCGTGGCCCGGCGCATCGGACTGCCCAGACGCGTGGTCACGATCCTCGAGGGCGAGTCGCTGCTCAACGACGCGACCGCGCTGGTCGCGTTGCGTACGGCGATCGCGGCGATGTCGGGCTCGGTCGCGTTGTACGACGTGGGCTGGGACTTCCTGCGCGCGGCGGTTGGTGGCGTCATCGTCGGACTGATCGCGTTCGTCGTGGTGGCCAAGGTCCGCAAGCTGATCACCGACTCGCTGCTCGACACCGGTGTGTCGCTGGTGACCCCGTTCGCGGCGTACCTCGCGGCGGAGCAGATCCACGCCAGCGGCGTGATCGCGGTGGTGGTGGCCGGCCTGCTGCTGGGCCACAAGGCGCCGGTGCTGCAGACCGCGCAGTCCCGCATCGCCGAGCGGATGAACTGGCGCACCCTCGCGTTCGTCCTGGAGAACACCGTCTTCCTGCTGATCGGCCTGCAGGGTCGCTGGATCGTCGAGGACGTCGCCGACAGCGAGCTGTCCGCCGGCCGGATCGCCCTGATCTGCGGCCTGTCGCTGATCGCGGTGATGGCGCTCCGGATGGTCTGGGTCTTCCCGCTGCGCTACCTGCTCACGTTGCCCAGCAGGGACAAGGTGGGCACGCACTGGACCAGCACGTTCGTGCTCGGCTGGGCCGGCATGCGCGGTGTCGTGACGCTGGCCGCGGCCTTCCTGATCCCCGAGCACACCGAGCACCGCGAGATCCTCCTGCTGATCGCCTTCACCGTCGTGGCTGGCACGCTCTTCCTCCAGGGGCTCTCGCTGCCGTGGGTGGCCCGCCGCCTCAAGGTGCCCTCGCCCGACCCGGCCGAGGAGGCGCTGGCCCGGGCGACCCTGCTCCACCAGGCCACCGCCGCGGGGCTCGAGGTCGTCGAGGACGTCGAGGACGACCCGCTCGGCGCGCTCGAGCTGATCAAGGCCCGCCTCGACCAGCGCAACTTCGCGGTGTGGGAGCAGCTCGGCAACCCCGACGGCGACCAGGAGACCCCGAGCCAGACGTATGCTCGACTGAGGCTCCAGATGATCGAGGCCGAGCGCACCAAGGTGCTCGAGGTGCGCAGCGGCGGGCAGGTGCCGCACAACGTCGTCCAGGAGGTGCTGTCCATGCTCGACATCGAGGAGTCCATGATCGACGTCGCGGTCGCCGACGGAGACCGGGTGCGGGCCACCCGCACCGAGGCGCGGGCGACCGGCGACCTCTGCGAGGACCTCACGCGCGACTTCGGTGACGTGTCCCCGGGCACGCCGGGCGAGTGCGCCGGCTGCCTGGAGGAGGGGACGTCGTGGGTGCACCTGCGGATGTGCCTGGACTGCGGGTACGTCGGCTGCTGCGACTCCTCACCCCGTCGTCATGCCTCGCTGCACTTCCAGGACACCGGCCACCGGGTGATGCGTTCCGTGGAGCCCGGGGAGTCGTGGCGCTGGTGCTTCGTGCACCACGTGACCGGCTGAGCTGCCCACCCTTCGAGCTGCCCGGGCGCCCCGTCCGGCCACCCGGACTTCGTCGGAAGTTTTCTTCGAGGAATTTCTCCGTTTCGGGTTGTCCGCTGGGCACGGGGCGCTATAGTTTTCAACGACGCGCCAACCGGGACCCGAGACCCGGTTGGCGCGTTCTGTATTTCCGGGAAGTTGCGGTCCGCCTCGTGCGCAGGACGCCGCAGCGAGTCTCATGATGTGGATGGAGTGTCCATTCCGCGAGATTCGGACTTCGCCCCCGATCGTGCCCCGCGTACTGTTGCCCGCATGTTCACGACCATGCTGACCAAGCGCCGCGCAGTGGATCACTGCCGCACGCGCTCGGCGCTGTGTCGAATGTCCTGACGGGACGCAATCTCCCGAGCTGAGCAGGCCTGGCCGATCACGGCCGTGTGCCGCCATGTCGCTCGCTCCTGCGTCCCGTGCCTAATGGCACAAAGTCGACTAAGATTCAGGACAATTCCTCAGGAGTGCAATGAGCCAGCAGATCGATCCGCGCGCACCACAGTTCAACGCTGTGGTGACTGCGGTCGTGCTCGCCGTCGTACTTCTGACCGCACCGAACGCCCTCGGCGTCGCGCTGCTCGGCGTACAGGCCGTGTTGTTCGCGATCGGTGCCGGCCTCGGAGTCCGGAAGACCCCTCACGCATGGGTGTTCCGCAACCTGATCCGCCCTCGACTGGCTGCCCCCCAAGAACTCGAGGACGCCGCACCTCCGCGCTTCGCCCAGGCCGTCGGCCTGGCGTTCGCGGCGGTCGGTCTCCTCGGATACCTCACCGGCGCCACGCTCGTGGGGGACATCGCGGTCGGCTTCGCGCTGGCCGCGGCACTGCTGAACGCGGTCTTCGCGTTCTGCCTCGGTTGCGAGATGTACCTCCTCGGACGGCGACTGCACGGGCGACTCGCCCGCCGCAGCGCCACGCCGGCAACCAACTGACACGCTGCACCCAACGGAAAAAGAGAGATAGCACTATGAGCCGCGAAGACACCCTTGTCTCCACCCAGTGGGCCGAGGACAACATCGACAACGACCAGGTCGTCCTCATCGAGGTCGACGAGGACACCACGTCCTACGACAAGGGCCACATCCGTGGCGCCATCAAGTTCGACTGGTCCGTCGACCTGCAGGACCAGGTCCGCCGCGACATCATCAACAAGGAGGGCTTCGAGGCCCTGCTCTCCAAGAACGGCGTCAGCAACGACCACACCGTGGTGCTGTACGGCGGCAACAACAACTGGTTCGCCGCCTACGCGTACTGGTACTTCAAGCTCTACGGCCACAACGACGTCAAGCTGATCGACGGTGGCCGCAAGAAGTGGGAGCTCGAGTCCCGCGAGCTCACCCAGGACGTGCCCGAGCGCACCGCCGCGACGTACACCGCGCAGGAGCTCGACACCACCAAGCGCGCCAACCGTGACGACGTCGTCGCCGCCATCGGCGCCAAGAACCTGGTCGACGTCCGCAGCCCCGACGAGTACGCCGGGCGCCTGCTCGCCCCGGCCCACCTCCCGCAGGAGCAGGCCCAGCGCGCCGGCCACCCGCCGACCGCCGCCAACATCCCCTGGAGCAAGGCGGCCAACGACGACGGCACCTTCAAGTCCAACGACGAGCTCACCAAGATCTACGAAGAGGCCGGCGTCGACTTCTCCAAGGACACCATCGCCTACTGCCGCATCGGTGAGCGCTCGTCGCACACCTGGGTCGTGCTGCACGAGCTCCTCGGCTACGAGAACACCCGCAACTACGACGGTTCCTGGGTCGAGTACGGCTCCCTCGTCGGCGTCCCGATCGTCCTCGGTGACGAGCGCGGCGAAGCCTGATCCCATCCCCGCTGGTTGAGGAGGTCGCCCCGCGACCGTCTCGAAACCAGGCATCCCCGCTGGTTGAGGAGGTCGCCCCGCGACCGTCTCGAAACCAGGCCGAACCACGAAGGAAACAACATGTGCGGTGCAGTTGAAGGCGGCCTCTCCCTCGACGGGGTAGACGTCGCGAAGGAAGCAGTGGTCCAGGGCCAGGTCACCCGTGACGGTGAGCCGGTCGGCAACGCCTACGTGCGTCTGCTGGACAAGAGTGGCGAGTTCACCGCCGAGGTGCCGACCTCGGCGACCGGTCACTTCCGGTTCTTCGCCAACGACGGCGAGTGGACCCTGCGCACGCTGGCCGCCAAGGCCGACGTCGTGGACACGAAGGTGACCGCGGCCGTGGGCTCGGTGGCCGAGGTGGCCATCGCCATCTGATCCACCCCGCCCCTGTGGGTGTCATTCGGCCCGTCGCGCTTCGTGCGCGGCGGGCCGATCTGCGTCGTACGGGCCCCGGTGGTCGAGGAACGAGGAACCAGCTCGAAACCCGCCCCCGTCGCAGGCCGTCACATTTCGGGCACCCCGTCGTTGATCCTCCGCAATGCTTCCACGAAGGGGATCGGCGTGACATCAGACCTGCGCATCGGCGTCATCGGTTGTGGCTACCTCGGTGCCACCACGGCGTCGTGCCTGGCCGCCCTGGGTTTCCACGTGATCGCCCAGGACATCAGCACCGAACGCATCGCCGCACTCTCTGCCGGACAGACCCCGTTCTTCGAGCCCGGCCTCGACGACCTGGTCGCCGAGGGCGTCGCCTCGGGTCGGCTCGAGTTCACCCACGACCTCGAGAAGGTCGCCGACCACGCCGATGCGATCTTCCTCTGCCTCGGCACTCCCCAGGTGCACGGCGAGCTGCAGGCCGACCTGAGCCAGTTCGAGTCCGCCTGCGCCTCGCTCTTCCCGCTGCTCACCAGGCCGGTCGTGGTGATCGGCAAGTCGACCACGCCCGTCGGGTCCGCGGCGCGGTTCCGTGAGGAGGCCCGGGCCCTGGCGCCGGCCGGCGACGCGCTCGAGCTGTGCTGGAACCCCGAGTTCCTCCAGGAGGGCAACGCGATCCGCAACACCCTCCACCCCGACCGCATCGTGATCGGGCTGCACCCCGACGACAGCCGCTCCGAGGCCGTCGTACGCCGCATCTTCGCGACGCCGATCGCCGAGGACGGCGTACCCGTCATCACCACCGACCTCCAGACCGCCGAGCTCGTGAAGGCCAGCGCGAACGCCTTCCTGGCCACGAAGATCTCGTTCATCAACGCGATGTCCGAGGTCTGTACGGCGGCCGGTGGCGACGTGGTCACGCTCAGTGAGGCGCTGAGCCACGACGTACGCATCGGTGGGCGGTTCCTCCACCCGGGCCTCGGGTTCGGCGGCGGGTGCCTGCCCAAGGACATCCGCGCGTTCATGGCGCGCGCGTCCGAGATCGGCGTGCCCCACGCGCTCGGCTTCCTGCACGAGGTCGACATGATCAACCGCCGCTGCCGCGAGCACGTGGTGGCGCTGGCCGAGACCCTGCTCGACGGCGACGTGCGCGAGAAGCGGATCACCATCCTCGGCGCCGCGTTCAAGCCCGGCTCCGATGACATCCGCGACTCGCCTGCGCTCGACGTGGCCGGCCAGCTGCACCTGGCCGGGGCCGACGTCGTCGTCCACGACCCGCGCGCGATCGAGCCGGCCCGGCGCGAGCGTCCCAAGCTCGAGTACGCCGAGGACCTGGTGAAGGCCTGTCACGAGGCCGACCTCGTGATGCTGCTGACCGACTGGGCCGACTACGTCGAGCTCGACCCGGCCGAGCTGGTCGACATCGTGCGGCGCCCGGTGATCATCGACGCCCGGCACTGCCTCGACCCGGCCGCCTGGATCGCCGCGGGCTTCGACTACCGATCCCTGGGGCGCCACCAGTTCGCCTGAACCCAGACCAGCCTGGGCGCTGGCGGGCCGTCGGGGGGCCCGCCAGCGCACGGGTCTGCCCCGGTCCGATGCTCCGGACCGCTCAGTCGCAGAACGTGCCGACGGCGGTCCAGCCGCCCAGGTTCTCGTCGTCGGTGCCGAGGATCCCCGCGGAGCCCTTGCAGGCGATTGCCTCGACCTTGTGGCCCGGATAGGTCCCGAGCGAGACGGGTGCCACGATCGCGAGCTGCGCGCGACCGGAGCCGAGCCTGACTGTTCCGACCGCGTACAGAGCCGTGTCGAAGGGGCCGTTGTTGCCGTTGTCGGAGGCGCTCGAGATCACGATGCGCCCGTCGGAGAGCACCCTGGTGTCACTGATCGGACGCACGTTGGTGGTCGGGAACGGCACCGAGACACTCGCCTGCGCCACGGCACCGAAGGCGCTGGTGGACGGGTTGAACGTGGCGGCGAACAACCTCCCCGGCGTCGTCGTCGAGCCACGGTTGGCCCACACGGCGACCGTCGTCGTGCCGAAGCGGGTGAGCGCGAACGACTCGTTCTCGACCCTGCCGGCCGGAAGGGTGAAGCTGCGGACGACTTTCAGCGTGGTTCCCGAGATCGTGATGATCCGCCCGGCGCCCGTGCTCGTGACCACCGCGTACCGGTTGGCCTGCGCGGGCACCGCATCGATGGCCTCCAGGTCGGACGGCGCGGTGCCCGGCCAGGTCAGGTTGGTGACGACATGGGCGTCGCTCAGCAGCGCCACCCGGTTCTGGCCGCTGGTCTTGTTGTCGCGCACGATCACCCAGCCCGAGGCCGCGGGAGCGATGCCGCTGACCCCCTGCGTGATGCCGGTGCCGACCCGCGTCCAGGTCACGTCCCCGGACGCGCCGGCCGGGGAGAGGAGCAGGACGACCGACACCCCGGCGGCGACAGCCTTGCCCAGGAGTCGCTGCCTCATGTCCGGAGCGTAGGTCGTGGCGTCGGTCCTCGGCCTCCCCAGAACGGGTCATCTTCGAGCCGCCCACGCGGTCCGGTCGTGGGCATCGAGAGTGACTTCTGTGTCGGGTTGCGGCCCGAGACTCGACGCAGAATTCACTCTCGGTGGTCATCGCGGAGTTGCGCGTCGCGCGCGGTCAGGCGGAGCCTGTGGATGACGGCGCGCGCGTTCGCTCCGGTTCAGGCACGCTCGGGCCATGCACCTGCCACCCGATCCCCTCGCCGGGGTTCGACGCGTCCTCCCGCCCCCCAGGCTGGGGCGGCCGCGCCTGGTCGTGCCGATGAAGATCGACGCATCAGGTAGGGATGGGCCCACTCCGGGACAGGCGCGAGGACGCCGATGGAGACGAACGGGGCCCGGTCGCGTGCTGCCTGCCGATGCGGTCTTCGAGCAACCCGAACAGCGCATCATCGAGGCGGTCGCTCACCTGCCGCCGGGGTTCGCGGTCACCGGCTGGGCCAGTCTGCACCTGGCGGGCGCGCGCTACTTCGACGGCACAGTGCGGCCCGGCGTCGAGCTTCCGGTGCAGGTGATCACCCCGACGCAACGGGTGCACGGCAACGTCGCGTTCACGAGGGCGGCCGTGCACCCGTCCGAGATCGTCCTGCGATACGGGGTGCCGTGCACCGACGTGCACCGGGCCCTGACCGACGAGATCTGTGCGGCCATCGACGTACGCCGTGCCGTGGCCGACATCGACATGGTCCTCCACGCCGAGCTCACCTCACGCGCGAGATTCGCCACGTACCTGGCCGCCGTACCTCCGCGCCGTGGCATCCAGCAGGCTCGACGTGCCCTCGCCTTGGCGGTGGAAGGGGCGGAGTCTCGCCAGGAGACCGCAATGCGTCTGGTGTGGCAGGAGGACGCAGGACTGCCCCCTCCGCTGAGCAATCGCGACGTCTACGGCCCGGCAGGGCAGCACCTGGCCCGACCTGACCTGCTGGCGCCGGGGCTCGGCGTGGTCGGGGAGTACGACGGGCTGCATCACGCGCAGACCGCACGGCGCAGTCGTGACATTTCTCGTGAGACGCGGTTGCGTACCCACGGGCTCGAGTTCTTCAGCTTCGTCGCCGGTGAACTGCATGACCGACGAGCTGCCGTACGACGCATGGTGGCAGCCGTGACCAGGGCGGGGAAGGCGCGTCTGCCGCAGACGTGGACCCTCGAGCCTCCGGACGGCGTACCGCCGCTCACGCTGGACGAACGCATCCGGGCCCGTGAGCTGGGCAGGGATGGGGAGCGGGTGACCAGGGAGATGCCGCGGTGGCCGTTCCCGCACCGAGAGTGAACTGTGTGTCGGGTCTGAGTCGCGGACCCGACATGAACTTCACTCTCGGCGGTCGAGGGACGCGAACCTTGTCAGCGGGTGACGTCGGGGTGGGTGCGGAACCACTCGATCGTGCGACGCAGGCCCTCCTCGGCGGAGATCTGCGGTTCCCAGCCCAGCTCGCGGGTGGCCAGGGTGATGTCGGGGCGGCGGACGGTCGGGTCGTCGACGGGCCGCTCGATGTGCACCGTCTCGGAGGACGACCCGACCAGCTTCACGATCCACTGGGCCAGGTCGAGCATCGAGATCTCGTGCGGGTTGCCGATGTTGACCGGCCCCGGGATCGACGCGCGGGTCAGCGCGAGGATGCCGTCGACCAGGTCGTCGACGTAGCAGATCGACCTCGTCTGGCTGCCGTCGCCGGCGAGCGTGATCGGCTCGCCACGCAACGACTGGCGCACGAAGTTGGGGATCGCGCGGCCGTCGTTCGGGCGCATCCGCGGGCCGAAGGTGTTGAAGATGCGCACGATGCCGGTGTTGGTGCCGTACGTCGTACGGAAGCCGGTCACCAGCGCCTCGGAGAACCGCTTCGCCTCGTCGTACACACTGCGCGGGCCGACCGGGTTGACGTAGCCCCAGTAGTCCTCGTGCTGTGGGTGGATCTGCGGGTCGCCGTACACCTCGGACGTCGAGGCCATGATGAAGCGGGCGTCATTCGCGCGGGCCAGCTCGAGGCCGTTCAGGGTGCCGAGCGAGCCGACCTTGAGAGTCTCGATCGGGAACTCGAGATAGTCGATCGGCGAGGCCGGTGAGGCGAAGTGCAGCACGACGTCGACCGGTCCCTCGACGGGGATGCCGTCGGAGACGTCGGCCTCGACCAGCGAGAACAACGGGGTGCCCGACAGGTGCTCGACGTTGGACTCCGAGCCGGTGATGAAGTTGTCGACCGCGACGACCTCGTGTCCTTCCCCGACCAGCCGCTCACACAGGTGCGACCCGAGGAATCCGGCGCCGCCCAGGACGACGACGCGCTGTTGGTTGCCCACTTCGATCTACTCCTCAACTACGACCGGGCAGAGCGCCCGGAAAGCTTGTGCCCGGCGACGGCGTTGCCGGTGACACCGGGGCCGTTGCCAGCAGGGACTCCAGTGCGGCCGTGAAGTCGGCCACGGGGACGGTGATGTCATCCTGTACGCCGCCCATCGGGTTGCCCTCGCGCACCGGGCGGCCAGACGTGCCGACCAGGAAGGCGTACGTCGACTCCGGGATGTTCGACGCGATCGCCCAGAAGCACTTGTTCAGGTAGCGCGGTGCGAACAGCTCGAGCACGCGCACGCCGGGCGAGCAGAAGTTCAGGTTGGTCAGCGCGGCACCGTGGGGCGCGACGATCACCGACGCCGCGGCGAAGTGGTCGATCTGCTCCTGCACGGACAGCGCGCCGCAGTCGATCTTCACGAAGCCCTGTCGCTCGAGGACCGCGAAGATCTCGTCCTCGTTGACCAGGCGCCGGGTGTTCCTCGCCGACCCACGCGTGATGTAGATGCGGTCGGGCAGGGTCGAGGCGGCGGCGCTCGGAGGCAGGTTCGTCGAGAGCCACCGCGTCGTCCACGGGGGCGCCATCGTGTCGGGGTTCGACATCGAGGGCACCAGCAACGTGTCGGGCCTCAGCGCCAGGTGCTTGGCCGGCTGCAGGGTCGAGACCGTGTCGAGGCCGAGCATGCCGAGCAGCTGCTCCTGGTAGCGCGAGCCGCGGCTGAGCAGAAAGTGGTCGGGCAGGTCCCCGGGCCGGGCCTCCTGGTGGACGCCCCAACGCGGGAGCAGGTCCATCACGAAGTGGTAGTAGTTGCCGCCCGTGCCGCGGGTGGCGAGTGACAGCAGCGACCCGTCGACCGGGGTGACCGGCGGCATCCGCCGGCGCAGGTAGATCGGGTGCTCCTGCCAGCCGTTGACGCCGTAGTACTCCGACGTCTCGTAGTCGAGCACACCCCGTGGTGTCACGTGTGCCGCGTAGTCGCCGACGACGAGCCCGTTCTCGATCGTGAGGAGGAACCGGCGCGGTTCGTCGTACGACCCGAGGCCGCGCCAGAACCAGTGACCGGTCGGCTCGAGGCGTGGGGCCGGGCGCGCCGGCGCCAGGGGTTGTACGACGGCCGCCGGGTCGAGGCGGCACGTCTCGTCGACCGACTCGGTCCCGGTCCACGGCACTGCCCGCATCGACCTGTCGCCAGTTTCGGCTCGGGCCACGAACTGGCGACGGGTCGGCACGAACTGGCGACGGGTCAGCGCGCCGACGCGACGGGTGGCGAAGCGGTGCGCGCGCTTGACCACCGGGAAGGCCGGCTCGAGCCAGTTGGGCAGTCGGGACACGTCAGCGCGCCAACCAGACGGTGCCCTGGCGCGGGCCGGCTGGCTCGTGGCGGCGCAGGGTGAAGCCGCACGAGGTGAAGAACGCGTGCAGCTCGTCCCACGAGTGGCCCGGCACGTCGTGGTACTCCATGACCACGCGCGAGACCGACGCCCAGTCGGAGGGCGAGGAGCCCAGGACGATGTCGTACTCAGCGCCCTCGGTGTCGATCTTGACCAGGTCGACCCGCCCCCCGGCAGCGGCGACGGCTGCCGCGAAGCGGATGCACGGCACCTCGACCAGGGTGCCATCGGGAGCAGTCAGCCCGTTCAGGCCGGAGGCCTGGCCGTTGTCGTTGAACGAGATCGTGCCCTCGTGGTCGGAGACCGCGGTGGCGTGGACCGTGATCGACGCGGAGAAGCCGTTGTCGGTCACGTTGCGGCGCAGCCACGCGGCGGTCGACGGCGACGCCTCGTAGGCGTGCACCTGCACCCGCTTGGCGGCACGCACCAGGGCAAGTGAGAAGCACCCGACCTGGCCGCCGATGTCGAGGGCGACCAGCGACGGTGGAAGGCCCGAGATCGTCTCCTTCATGCGGTAGGTGTCCTCGGAGAACACCTCGTAGATCGGCACCCGGGCACCGGCCACGTTGGGGCAGGAGACGGTGCCGCCGCCGCGCAGCCGGTAGGTCAGCGACGACCGCGCCCACGGCGTCCGCGCGGAGGCGAGGTTGAACAGCAGCGACGCGCCGTTGGCGTACTGCAGGGTCTGCCTCACGCGGCGTGCGGCGAGGGCGGGACGGCGGCTCACATGATCTCCGGGGTGTGGGTGGGGGCGCGATGCTTGCCCGCGGTGAACGACTGCTCCCAGGCAGTCAGGTTGGTCGCGGAGCGCCGCGACGACGGGGCGCCCGAAACTGGCGACGGGTCGCCCAAAACTGGCGACGGGTCGCCCCGAACTGGCGACGGGTCGGCGGGAACGTCGTCGTCCGAGTAGACGGCAGCCAGTGCGGCCAGCGCCAGGCCGGCCCAGACGAACCTGTCCCACAGTGAGTTCGTGATCACCGCGACCGCTGCGTACGCCAGCGGCACGTAGCCCAGTCGCCGCAACGGGCCGGGCCGGAACAGTGGCACGACGAGGTTCCAGAGCACCATCACGAAGGCCACCGCGCCGAAGATGCCGATGCCCACCGCGACCTGCAGGTAGACGTTGTGCGCGTCGAGTGCGGTGATGTCGAATCCGTTGCCCTGCAAGGGTTTTGCGAGAAACTCCTGGACGCCGGTGGTGAACGCGCGCTCGCGGGCCTGGTCGGAGTACGACGCGGTCGAGTCGCCCTTCAGCCGGGCCAGCGCCGAGCTCTCGCCGGCGATCGAGATCAGCCAGTTCAGCGATGCCAGGCCGAGGATCGCCGCCGACACCACGAGGTACGCCGACAGCACCGAGCGCTCCACGAGCGGGTAGAGCACCGCCAGCATCACCATGCCGAGGAGCGAGGCCCGCGAACCGGAGAGGATCGCGCTGGCGATCACCGCGCCGCCCGCCGCCCAGACCAGCAACCGCATGCCGGTGGTCTCGTAGCGGGAGTAGAGGTGGATCAACATCGCGAACGACATCAGGGCGCCGAGTGCGAAGAAGTTCGTGTGCGTGGTCAGGCCCATGTAGCGGCCGTTGGGGTTGGCCCCGACCACCATGCCGCCGACCAGGCTGATCACCTGCCCGGCCACGAACGACCACGCCAACCCGTCGATCAGCTTGATCGAGGGTCGCCACCACAGGAACAGGAAAGGCAGTACGACGACCGCGGCGACGAGCCGGAACCCGTAGTTGAGGCTCATCAGTGGCGCCTCGTTGAGCAGCGACGCGATCACGGTGAGGACCAGGATCAGGCTGCCCGCGACGGCGAAACCGGTCGGCACCCGGGACTTGCGCATCAGCATCGTCGGCACCAGCAGTCCGAAGCCGGCGGCGAAGAACAGGTCGCTGAACGTCACGAAGTTGACGGCCTCGGCGGGACGCACGTTGTTGAGCGGTGCGAACACCATCGCCGCGATCATGGCAAGGGTGCCGAGGCGCTCGGTGCCGAGGGCGACCAGCATGGTGAGCCCGACGGCGAGGACCACCGCCAGGATCATCGTGATCGTGTTGACGGAGGCCAGCGCCAGCAGGCCGGCCAGGACCAGCAGGCCCGAACCGTAGGTGGCGACAGGCTTCATCTCAGGGCTTCAGCGAGACCCAGCGGCCGGTCTTGTTCGCCGCGTCGTCCTCGTCGGCGTAGTAGTAGTAATAGTCCTGGTTGCTGCGACGCGGGGCCATGTTGACGATCACGCCGTACAGCTTGGCGTCGACCTGCTCGATGCGCTGGCAGGCGTCGTGCAGCTGCTCCTTGGTCGTCTTGCCGTGACGGGTGACCAGCAGGGCACCGTCTGCCGCGCGGGCCAGGATCGCCGCGTCGGCCACCGGCAGCAGTGGGGGAGCGTCGATGATGACCACGTCGTACATGTCGCGCAGCTTGCCGATCAGGTCGCGGGTGGCATTGGACTGCAGCACCTCGGTGGGGTTCGGCGGGATCGGGCCGCCGCTGAGGAAGTCGACGCCGGTCTCGGTGTGCTGCTGGATGCTGTCGACCAGCGAGGTCTTGCCGACCAGCACGGTGGTCAGCCCGACCCGGCCCTCGAGTCCGAGCAGCCCGGCGATCCGCGGACGGCGCAGGTCGCCGTCGACCAGCAGCACCCGGCGTCCGGCCTGGGCCAGCGCCACGGCCAGGTTGGTCGAGGTGGTGGTCTTGCCCTCGCCGGGCAGTGCGCTGGTGATCACGAACGACTTCGGCTGGGCGTCGAGGTCGAGGTAGTCGAGGTTGGTGCGCAGCACGCGGAACGCTTCGGCACGCGGTGCGAAGCCGTTGAGGTCGGTCAGCAGGGGGTGCTTGGGCACGTCGGCGTCGTACCCGATGGAGGCCACCACGCCGACACCGCTGATCTTGCGCACGTCTTCGGCGGTCTTGACCGTGTTGTCGGTGATCTCGCGCAGCACTGCGACACCGAAGCCGATGACCAGGCCGATCAGGCCCGCGACGACGAGGTTCAGGAGTGTGCGCGGGGAGACCGGGTCGGAGCTGTAGCTGGCCGGGTCAGCCACCGTCGCGCGGATCGGCGTCGCCGCGCGGTCAGGAGCGTCGACGCGGGTGATGAACTTGGTGAGCTGCTCGGAGTGCGCCTCCGCGATCAGTTGCGCGGCCTTGGGGTCGGGGTCGGTCACGGTGACGTCGATGATGACCGTGAGTGGCTCGACCTCGGCCTTGATCTGGCTGGCGAGCTCCTCGGGCGACTGCTTGAGGCCGAGCTCCTTGATGACCTTCAACATGATCTCGCGGCTCGTGGCGAGATCGGCGTACGACGCCACCCGGCCCGACGACACGAGGCTGGCGGCGATCGCCTCGGACGAGTCCTCGACGTCGGTGGAGATGAACACGCGCGCAGTCGACTGGTACTGAGGAGTCACGAGGAAGGAGTACGCACCGGCGGCCACCAGGGCGACCAGGAACAGGGCGACGATGGTCTTCCAGCGTCGCCGGGCAGTGCGCATCAGGTCTTTGAAGTCCACGCCGAACCTTTGCATAGAGGTGCTGTCGTCAGGTCAACGAAGTCTAGGGCGATCCGTTACTCGTCCGGCGCGTCCGTGACCTCTCCGCGGATGGCTCGTTGACCTCCCGAGAACCCGCCATCCGGGAATGAGGTCGAGCATGACGGAGCTCGCTCCGCGCACGGTGCGTCACGGTGCCACGCTGCCTGCAGCCGGGGTCGCCCTGACCGACCTCACGCCGAGCGTCCACCCCGTGCGTACGGCGTCGGTTCCGCTGGCCCGAAAGCCCGGTCCCCGGGCGCCGGGGGCCCAGGCGCCGACGGCCCAGCAGGACGCCGCACTCGACCTCCCCCCGCGGCGCGTGCCGCTCGCCCGCCGCCTCTCTCGGGTGGTGGCGGTCGTGGCGCTGTGCGACGTACTCGTCCTGGCCCTGACCGCCTTCATCGCGGTCTCGTTCCGGGCCCGGCTCGACGGGGTCCTCGAGAAGGACACCTATCTCGAGTTCGCGTTGTTGAGCGGAATGACCCCGTTCGTCTTCCTGCTCTGGCTGGTCTGCCTTGCCCTCGGTGGCGCCTACGCACGCCGCAACCTCGGCGGAGGCACGGAGGAGTTCCGCCGGGTCGCGATCGCCTCCCTGATGGCGGTGGGCGCGGTCGGCACCGTGTCGTTCCTCAGTCGCAGCAACATCTCCCGCGGCTACGTGATCCTCTGCTTTGCGGTCGGCACGGTCCTCCTGCTCTCCACGCGGTACGCCGTCCGCAAGGTCCTGCACCACCTGCGCCAGACCGGCCGCCTGCACGCACGGGTGGTCGCGGTGTGCTCACCGACCGCGCTCGACGAGGTGAAGGCCAGCCTCGAACGACTCTCGTGGGCAGGCTACACGTTGGTCGGTGCCTGCGTGCCGTCCCACCACCTCGGTGAGCTCAGCTCGGAGCCGTCGGTGCCGATCCTCGGCGGCAGTGACGACATCGTCGCCGCCTGCGAGCTCACCGGCGCCGACACGGTGCTGGTGGCCGGTGGCGGTCACACGTCCTCCCAGGCGCTGCGGCGCATCGGCTGGCAGCTCGAGACGCTCGACGTCGACCTCGTCGTCGTGCCGGGCCTGATCGACGTGGCCGGCCCCCGCATCCACATGCGCCAGGTCGGGGGGCTGCCGCTGGTGCACGTCGACAAGCCCCAGGTCGGTCGCGCCGGCGGGTTGGTCAAGCGCATCTTCGACGTCGTGGTGGCCTCGGCGATGCTCGTCGTACTCTCCCCGTTGATGGCACTGATCGCGCTGGCCATCAAGCTGCAGGACGGCGGGACGGTGTTCTACCGCCAGACCCGCAGCGGTCGCGACGGTGGCACGTTCCGGATGCTGAAGTTCCGCTCGATGGTCGTCGACGCCGACCGCCGGCTGGCCGAGGTGGCGGCGATGAACGAGGCCGACGGCGTGCTGTTCAAGGTGAAGGACGACCCGCGGATCACCCGCCTGGGCCACTTCCTGCGCAAGTTCTCCCTCGACGAGCTGCCGCAGCTGGTCAACGTGCTCTCCGGCGAGATGAGCGTGGTCGGCCCGCGCCCGCCGCTGCCCGCCGAGGTCGAGGACTACCCGGTCGACATGCACCGCCGGCTGCTGGTGCGCCCCGGGCTGACCGGGCTGTGGCAGGTCTCCGGTCGCAGCGACCTGTCGTTCGACGAGGCCGTGCGGATGGACCTGTACTACGTCGACAACTGGTCGCTGATCGGTGACGTGATCATCATGCTGAAGACGGTCCGGGCTGTGTTGCTCGGTCGCGGCGCCTACTGACGGACTTCGCCGACCAACTAGCCTTTCGAGGTGAGCTTCCCCGTCCTGTTCGTCTGCATCGGCAACGTGTGCCGCTCCCCGTTCGCCGAACGGTTGCTGCGCACGCGCCTGGACGCGCTGGGCATCGGTGACCGGTTCGAGGTCTCCAGCGCCGGAGTCCGGGCGATGGCCGGCCGCCCGATGCACCCCGAGTCGGCGCGCACCCTGGTCGAACGCGGCGGGTCCCCGGACGGATTCACCGCGCGCCAGTTCCAGTCAGGACTGGTCGACGCGACCGTCGCCGACACCGGTGGGCTGGTCCTGGCCGCCACCCGCGACATCCGGTCGCGACTGCTCGAGGAGGCGCCGCGGGCGCTGAGACGCACCTTCACGTTGCTGGAGTTCGTCGCGCTCGCCGAAGCGCACCGGGCCGCGGGCGACGTACAGCCCGGCAGGCGCACGCATGCACCGGTCGTGTCCGACGACCAGCGCCTCCGCCGGCTGGTCGAGGAATGCGCCGAAGGTCGTGGCGCCCTTCGCCTCGAGGAGTACGACATCGCGGACCCGATCGGGCGCTCGCCGGAGACCTACGACGGCGTCGCCACACTGATGGCCGACCAGATCGACCGCCTGGCCGCGATCCTGGTGGACCCGGTCTGAGTCAACGCTGCAGGAAATCGCGCGGATTCCGCCGGATTCCCTTCAGCGATGCCTGGGTCAGTAGACCAGCGCCTGCACTCCGTCGCCCAGGGCTTCCTCGACGAAGACCGGCGCTCCGGCGATGCGGATGTCGTCGTACGCGTTCTCGGCCGTGATCGAGCGACGGTCCGCGCACTGCGTGCACAGCGTGACCTGCCCGGCCTCGCGCACGGTGGCCAGCAGGTCTGCCAGGGGAGTGGCCAGCGGCAGCGAGAACTCCTCCGCCTTGCCGGGTACGGCGAACCATGCCGCCTCGCCGGTCAGCCAGAGGCCGACGTCGACGCCGGACACGGCCGCCGCCGCGGCGACCGTGAACGCCTGGTTGCAGCGTTCTGGGTCCTCGACGCCACAGGTCACCTTGATCAAGAGTCTGCGAGCCATGCCCCGACCCTATCTGCGCGAACCGTGGGTTCTTGATGCGCCAACCGTGGATCCTTGATGCGCGAACCGGGAACTCTTGATGGTCCGGGTCGCGGACTAGACTGCCGCCCATGCCGTTCGAGCTCCCTGACAACCTGCACCCCGACTGCGCCCCCATCGCCTGGATGCTGGGCACCTGGCGTGGCAACGGCCACGGCGACTACCCGACGATCGAGAAGTTCGAGTTCGGCCAGGAGCTGATCTTCACCCACGACGGCCGCCCGTTCTTCCACTACATGGCGCGGGCCTGGGTCGTCGACGACGAGGGCAACAAGGTCCGCGACGCTGCGATCGAGACCGGCTTCGTGCGCTGCAAGCCCGAGGGAAAGGTCGAGGTCGTGATGGCGCACAACACCGGCTTCACCGAGATCTGGTACGGCACCGCGGGCGAGGCCCGCATGGAGATCGTCACCGACGCGATCGCCCGCACCGAGACCGCCAAGGAGTACACCGCCGGCAAGCGTCTCTACGGGTACGTCGAGGGCGACCTGCTCTACGCGTTCGACATGGCCGCGATGGGCCAGGGCCTGCAACCGCACATCTGGGCGCGCCTCCAGCGCCAGTGAGTGGCCAGACATGAGTGACGACTTCGCGGACCGGATCCGCTCGAGCGGCAAGCGGCTCACCGCGCAGCGCGAGCTGATCCTCCGGGCTGTCGAGGCGCTCGAGCACGCCACCCCCGACGAGATCCTGACCGAGGTCCGCAAGCACTCCGCCGCGGTCAACGCCTCGACGATCTACCGCAACCTCGAGGTCCTCGAGGAGCTCGGGCTGGTTCGCCACGCGCACCTCAGCGACCGCGCTCCGACGTACCACTCGGTGGGCGAGCACGAGCACTTCCACATCGTCTGCCGGGACTGCCACAAGGTGGTCTCGGTCGATCCCGACGTGGTGGCCCCGGTGGCGCGGAGGCTCGACGACGAGTTCGGTTTCGTCGCCGACATCGGGCACCTCACGGTGTTCGGACACTGCGCCGACTGCCTCCCCGGATAGCGTGCGGCCGTGGCGTCCGGCCCCGGAAAAGGGAGACGGGCCGCAGCCCAATCGGGGGGAGGGCTGCGACCCGCGCAATCGTCCACACTAGCGAGATCTGTCAAGCCGTTCGACCCCCAAATGGGGGGTGCCGCCACGCCCACCGTCATCGAGGGGCTCGAGGGACGGGTCCGTCAGGAAACCACCGACATGCAGCCCTGAACGCACGACGTACGCTGGGGAGCGTGACCAGCCCTCTCCTCGACCTGCCCGGTGCGGTCTCCGGCAACGGAATCGACGCCGATGTCGCCGCGCACTACGGCTCCTTCAACACCGAGCAGCGCGCGCTCGAGGCCGGCGACGGCTTCGTCGACCTGTCGCACCGCGAGGTCATCCGCCTGACCGGGCCGGACCGACTGACCTGGTTGCACAACCTGACCACGCAGCACGAGAGCGAGCTCGGCTCCGGACGCCCGACGATGGCGTTGATCCTGAGCCCGCAGGGCCACGTCGAGCACGCGATGTACGGCGTGGACGATGCCGACAGCGAGACCTTCACCGCCCACGTCGAGCCGGGCCAGGCCCAGGCCCTGATCGACTTCCTGCTCAAGATGCGGTTCATGATGCGGGTCGAGGTCGACGACGTCACCGCCGACACCGCGGTGGCCTGGCGCCCCTCCAAGCGCATCGGCGTCCCGTTCGACGGCTACGAGTTCATCCCGCGCGACCGCTTGACGGCGTACGCCGAGGCGGCCGGCCCGGCAGCCGGCCTGTGGGCCTTCGAGGCGCTGCGGATCGCCCGCGGTGAGCCGCGACTCGGCCTCGACACGGACCACCGCACCATCCCGAACGAGGCCGGCTGGATCACCACCGCGGTCCACCTCGACAAGGGCTGCTACCGCGGCCAGGAGACGGTGGCCCGCGTGCACACGCTCGGTCGTCCGCCGCGTCGCCTGACCCTGCTGCACCTCGACGGTTCGGAGAACCGGCTGCCCGACCAGGGCGCCGAGGTCCACCACGGTGACAAGGCGGTCGGCTTCGTCGGTACGTCGGCACGCCACCACGAGCTCGGCCCGATCGCGCTGGCGATGGTCAAGCGCAACGTCCCGACGGATGCCGACCTCACCGTCGACGGCATGCCTGCCGGCCAGGAGGTCATCGTCGACCCCGACGCCGGTCTCCACGTGCGGCCCAACCTTCGCGGCTGACCGGCACGACGAGCGCGGAACGCGACAACGCGGAAGATCCGGGTCACGTGATGCCTGCAATGTTCCGCGCTGTCGATGCTGGCGTGTCGAACGTCGCCGGGTGGTGGTTGGTCGGGACAACCCGCGACCCGTAGGCTGTCGGCCGTAGTCCCGTCGAAGGAATGGATAGGTATGGCTCTCGAATCTGCCGAGCGTCCGTGGGGATCGTGGCACGTCCTGGATGAGAACCAGGGCTACAAGGTCAAGCGGATCCAGGTGAAGCCCGGTCAGCGGCTGTCCTACCAGACCCACAAGCACCGCTCCGAGCACTGGGTGATCATCTTCGGCATCGCCACCTGCGTGATCGACGGCGAGACCATCGTGGCCGGCCCCGGCGAGTCGATCGACGTCGCCGTCGGCGCTGCGCACCGCATCACCAACGAGCACTCCGAGGAGCTCGTCATCGTCGAGGTGCAGCACGGCGCCTACACCGGCGAGGACGACATCTGCCGCCTCGAGGACGACTACGGCCGCGAGGACGAGGAAGCCAAGGCCTGAGGCCGACGTCCCGGCTCGGCCCGCGTCTCACATTGAGACGTCGGGCCGGTTCAGCACCGGTTCAATGACAGGTGGCCGCATCGAGCCCTCCGATCGACGAGGGTGACCGAGGCGGACGCCGGATCGAGCCGAGCAGAGGAGCCGTCGATGAACGCCGCGCCAGTGGACTGGCAGAGTCACAGTGCCGAGGGCCTGGCCCGACTCCGTGTAGAGGCCATGCCTGCCATGGAGCTGATCTATCTCGATGCCCTGGCCGTTCACCTGCTCGGCCCGGACGCGCCAGCGGCGCCGTACACGGTGGAGCACGGTGCCGCGATCGCCAGCCTGCTGCTCAGGGCCGCCGCCGACTCGGCAGCCGTGGACCTGGTCGTCGAGCCCGATGACCGGGACGCCGCTGCGGCCGCGGCCCGTACGGCGATCGTGGACGGTGCGCATCGGTTCGCGGGGCGCGGGGGACACGGCGTACATCAGCTGGTGACCCGATTCCTCGGCGCCGCGGTCGGCGAGTTGGAGCGGCTCAAGGACACGCCTGAGGCTCAGGTGGCCTCGCTGTTCCACTACGGCCTGCTGGCGATCGCCTCCGGTCCGCAGAACCAGACCACTGCCGAGACCGCCGAGAGCATCCGGGCGACGTTCCATGTCTGGGACGAGCGGATCGGCGACGGGTTCGTGCCGCCGTGGCGCGTCGTCGCCCTCCGCGAGTAACGCGCTGTCCACGACGCTCTGCACCCCTCTGGCCGGGTGCAAAGCGTCAAGAGGGGCGCGGTAGTGCCGCCGTACGCCGGCGACCGTGGATCAGTCGACGGCGAGCTCTCCGAGTCGCGACCAGTCGTCACCGGGGGCCTCGAGCGAGACGATGCGCGGGGTCTCGACCAGGTGCGGCGGCAGGTTCTTCTGGGCATCCTTGAAGTGCTGCGACCCGACGTGTGCGCCGCCGGCGTCACCGTCGCGGAAGGCCTCGACCAGGACGTACTCCGTCGGGTCGTCGAGGCTTCGTGACCAGTCGAACCACAGGCAACCCTCCTCGGCCCGGGTGGCCTCGGTGAACTCCCGGGTGATCTCGGGCCAGGTCTCTGCGCTCTCGGGGCGGACGAGGAACTTCGCGGTGATGAAGATCATCGGCCCAGCAAACCACGATTCCGGAGGACTTCAGTCTCGATTTGAGACCGTACGCCGGCACTTCAGCGGTGCTGTTGACGCTTCGCCCGCGGCACAACGCGTGTGGAGCGACCGTAACCCCGCGTTACTCGCGAGGGGGCGGGGTCAGGTGACGATGCCGTAGTCGCGGATCTTGCGGTAGATCGTGGCCCGCGACATGCCGAGTGCCTCAGCGGCGGCGGACTTGTCGTTGCCGTGGTCGGCGAGGGCGTCGATCACGGCGTCGCGCTCGAGGGTCTCCATCCGCGTCAGGTTGCGACGGGTGGTGGCACGGCACTCCGGCGGCAGGTCCTCCACCTCCACGACGCCGGACCGGCGGACCCGCACGATCGCGCTCATCACCTGTTTGAGGTGCGTGACGTTCCCGGACCACGGGAGCCGCATGAGCTGGTTCATCGCCGGCTTGGACAGGATCAGCTCGGGTGCGCCGGCACGGTTCAGCAGCAGGCGCACCAGCGCCGGCACGTCCTCGAGGTGGTGTCGCAGGGGCGGGACCAGCACGGTGCGCGGGAAGAAGTGCAGCAGGTGGAGGTCGAGCTTGTCGTCGACCGCGCCGGCTCGCGTGGTCAGGGCCACCCAGGGGTCCTGGGCGACCGAGGCGTCCTGGATCTCCTGGAACAGCTCGGTGAGCTCGTCGAGCTGCGTCTCGTCGAGTGCGTGGGCGTGACGGATCACGAGGTCTGTCCCGGCTTCCAGCTCCGCGCGCGCCCGCAGCACGAGGTCCGCGCCCGCGGTCTCGACGTCCAGCACGCTCAGCTGGCGGTTGGACCCGCTGTGCTGGTGGACGGCGGTGACCAGCGTGTGCGTGCCCGCGCCGGACTCTCCCTGGAGCACCACCCACTCGCGCTTGGCGACGGTCTCGAGCAGCTCCTGGGTGACGTGGCGCCACACCGCGCTGGCACCCGCCATGCCGGGAAGGGCCGGCCCGCGCGGCCGGGGCACATGTCCGGCCGTCCGCTGCTCCTTGATCTGGATGATCCCGCCCGCGAGCGCCGTTCCGGCGAAGGTCGGCTGGTAGGCCATCCGTGCGATGACCCCGCTGGGCAGGTCGGCCAGGAAGGTGCACGGGTCCTGCATGCCCACTGCCTCGCGGGTCTGGTCGAGCAGCGCCGCCTGGTCCGTGGCGTCGAAGTGCTGCTGGGCCAGCGCGTTCATCATGAAGACTTTCTCGCCGACCGCGATCACCGGGCCCCCGGAGTGGCGGCATGCGGCGTAGTAGCCGCCGAGCAGGGCGCTGTCGAGCTCGTTGGCCTCCTCCAGGATCCGCTCCTGGATGCGACGGGCAGCCAGCTTGGCGAACGACAGCAGCAGGGAGTTGGAGTTCTCGGCCTTCGTGCTGATGTCGATGACGCCGAGCAGGGCTCCGGTGACCGGGTGGTTGATCAGGGCGCCGGCACACGAGAACTGTCGCAGGTTGCCGGTGTAGTGCTCGTTGCCGTTCACCAGGATCGGCGCGCCGATCTCCAGGGCGGTGCCGATGCCGTTGGTGCCGACGTCCTGCTCGGCGTAGCAGAACCCGGGTGCGAGGTGGACGGCGTCGAGTGCCTTGAGCAGGTGAGAGTCGCCGCCGCCGCGCTGGAGCACGACGCCGTTGCTGTCGGTGAGGATCAGGCACGCCGGCTCGTTGGCCAGCTCGTCGGAGAGTGAGGCCAGCACGGGGCGGGCCGCGCGCAGGAGCACCGACTCGGGGGCGCTCTCCACGTACGTCGGGTCTGGGTGGTCCGTGTCGACGCGGGAGGCGAGTGAGCGCTCCCACGAGATGCGGATGAACGGGCGGACTGTGCTCACGAAAACTCAGGCTACCGCCGCCGGATGTGACCCGCGTCTCACATTGAGACAGGACCGGGGTTCGCCCCCCGGTTTCATCAGTGCTCTCCCCGCCCCGACCTAGGAGGCAACATGAGCAGACAGAGTCTCACCAAGGCCCACGCCAAGATCAGCGAACTCACCTGGGAGCCGACCTTCGCCACCCCGGCAACCCGCTTCGGCACCGACTACACGTTCGAGAAGGCACCCAAGAAGGACCCGCTCAAGCAGATCATGCGGTCCTACTTCCCGATGGAGGAGGAGAAGGACAACCGTGTGTACGGCGCCATGGACGGCGCCATCCGCGGCAACATGTTCCGCCAGGTCCAGCAGCGCTGGCTCGAGTGGCAGAAGCTGTTCCTCTCGATCATCCCGTTCCCGGAGATCTCGGCGGCCCGTGCGATGCCGATGGCCATCGACGCGGTCCCGAACCCGGAGATCCACAACGGGCTTGCGGTCCAGATGATCGACGAGGTGCGTCACTCGACGATCCAGATGAACCTCAAGAAGCTGTACATGAACAACTACATCGACCCGGCCGGCTTCGACATGACGGAGAAGGCGTTCGCCAACAACTACGCCGGCACCATCGGCCGCCAGTTCGGCGAGGGCTTCATCACCGGTGACGCGATCACCGCAGCCAACATCTACCTCACGGTGGTCGCCGAGACGGCGTTCACCAACACCCTGTTCGTCGCGATGCCGGACGAGGCGGCAGCCAACGGTGACTACCTGCTGCCGACGGTCTTCCACTCGGTCCAGTCCGACGAGTCCCGGCACATCTCCAACGGCTACTCCATCCTGTTGATGGCACTGGCCGACGAGCGCAACCGGCCCCTCCTCGAGCGCGACATGCGCTACGCCTGGTGGAACAACCACTGCGTGGTCGACGCCGCGATCGGCACCTTCATCGAGTACGGCACGAAGGACCGCCGCAAGGACCGCGAGAGCTACGCCGAGATGTGGCGTCGCTGGATCTACGACGACTACTACCGCAGCTACCTCCTCCCGCTGGAGAAGTACGGGCTGACCATCCCGCACGACCTGGTCGAGGAGGCCTGGAACCGGATCGTCAACAAGGACTACGTGCACCGCGTCGCGCAGTTCTTCGCCACCGGTTGGCCGGTCAACTACTGGCGGATCGACACGATGACCGACACGGACTTCGAGTGGTTCGAGGAGAAGTACCCAGGCTGGTACAGCAAGTTCGGCGCGTGGTGGGAGAACTACAACCGGCTCGCCTACCCCGGCAACAACAAGCCGATCGCCTTCGAGGACGTGGGCTACAACTACCCGCACCGCTGCTGGACCTGCATGGTGCCGTGCCTCATCCGCGAGGACACCGTGTGCGAGAAGGTCGACGGCCAGTGGAAGACCTACTGCTCCGAGACCTGCCACTGGACCGACGCCGTCGCGTTCCGTGCGGAGTACGAGGGTCGTGAGACGCCCAACATGGGTCGCCTCACCGGCTTCCGCGAGTGGGAGACGCTGCACCACGACAAGGACCTCGCCGACATCGTCGAGGACCTGGGCTATGTGCGCGACGACGGCAAGACCCTCATCGGTCAGCCGCACCTCCACCTCGATGACCCGAAGAAGATGTGGACCCTCGACGACGTGCGCGGCATCCAGTTCATGAGCCCCAACGTGCTCCTGAACCAGATGTCCGACGACGAGCGCGAGAAGCACATCGCCGAGTACCGGCTGAACGACATGTCGAAGATCGCCTGAGCGACCAACGTCCGCCGCCGGGACTCTCGGCCAGCACGGGTCGGCGGCGCCGCCACGAATCAGCGGCGCCGCCGACCCGGCCGACAACCTTCCCGCCAACCCGCCCCCACGGACATCGAAGCATCACGACGAGAGGAGCCCCCATGCCCGAGACGCACAAGATCTACTTCGAGCCCGTCGACATCGAGATGGACGTCGGCGAGGACGAGAAGATCCTGGACGCCGCGTTCCGCCAGGGCATCCACCTGATGCACGGCTGTCGCGAAGGCCAGTGCTCGGCCTGCAAGTCCTACGTGCTGGACGGCGAGATCCAGATGGAGCGCTACTCCACGTTCGCCTGCAACGACGCCGAGGTCGACGAGGGCTACGTCCTGCTCTGCCGGGCGCACGCCTACAGCGACTGCACCATCGAGCTGCTCAACTTCGACGAGGACGAGCTGCTCGGCGGCGTCCCAATCCAGGACGTGACGACCAGGATCGCGGCGATCGAGCCGATGACCCGCGACATCGTGTCCCTGCGACTGACGGCGACCGAGCCCACGACGTACGACTTCAAGCCCGGGCAGTACGCCGACCTGACCATCCCCGGCACCGACGAGACCCGCTCGTTCTCGATGGCGACGACCCAGTCGACACCGGGCGAGGTCGAGTTCCTGATCAAGAAGTACGCGGGCGGGAAGTTCTCCGCCCTGCTCGACGACGGCCTGTCGGTCGGCGACGAGATCAAGCTGACCGGCCCCTACGGGTCGTTCACCCTCAAGGAGGGTCACGTGCTGCCGGTGGTCTGCATCGGCGGTGGCGCGGGCATGGCGCCGATCCTGTCCCTGCTCCGGTGCCTCGAGGAGACCGGGAGCACCAGGCCGGTGCGCTTCTACTACGGCGCCAGGACGGCCGACGACCTCTTCTACGTCGACCTGATCACCACGATCGGCAAGGGCCTGCGGGACTTCGAGTTCGTCGTCTGCCTGTCCGAGTCGATGCCCGAGGACCCCGCGGCGTACCCGTTCGAGGCCGAGGCCGGCAACGTCACCGACGTGATGGCCCGCCGCGAGGAGAGCCTGAACAAGGCCGAGGTCTACCTGTGCGGTCCGCCGCCGATGGTCGACGCGGCGATGGAGTTCCTCGAGCAGCACGGGGTGCCGAAGGACCAGGTCTTCCACGACTCGTTCACCAGCCCCGTGACCGGGGACTGAGCAGCACCACCCGAGCCGAACAAGCAGATCAACCCGGCAGATCAACAAGCAGATCAACCAAGGAGTTGAAAGACATGGCAGACATCACCGATCAGAAGGAACGGAGCTTTCCGAAGATCGAGTTCACCGACTCGGAGGCCGGAGCGCTGACCTTCCCGAGCTCGAAGAGCCGCAGCTACAACTACTACAAGCCGGCCAAGCTGCGGGCCACGATGTACGAGGACGTCACCGTCGACGTACAGCCTGACCCCGAACGGCACCTCACCCAAGGGTGGATCTACGGCTTCGGGGACGGTCCCGGCGGCTACCCCCAGGAGTGGACGACGGCGAAGTCGTCGAACTGGCACGCGTTCCTCGACCCCAACGAGGAGTGGGAGCAGTCGATCTACCGCAACAACTCCGCGGTGGTGCACCAGGTCGAGCTGTGCCTGAAGAACGCCAAGCGGGCCCGGGTCTACGACTCGTGGAACGGCCCGTGGCTGAAGTTCATCGAGCGCAACGTGGGCGCGTGGATGCACGCCGAGAACGGTCTGGCGCTGCACGTGTTCACCTCGATCCAGCGCTCGGGCCCCACCAACATGATCAACACCGCCGTGGCCTTCAACGCCGCCCACAAGATGCGCTTCGCCCAGGACCTGGCGCTGTTCAACCTGGACCTCGCGGAGGCCGACGTCGCGTTCGAGGGTTCGGCGCACAAGGAGGTCTGGCAGGAGGCGCCGGAGTGGCAGCCCACCCGTGAGGTCGTCGAGCAGCTGACCGCCGTGGGCGACTGGTGCGAGCTGTTGTTCGCCACCAACATCGTCTTCGAGCAGCTGATCGGGTCCCTGTTCCGCACCGAGCTGGTGATGCAGGTCGCGGCCCGCAACAGCGACTACATCACCCCGACCCTGGTCGGCACCGGCGAGAACGACTACGACCGCGACCTGGGCTACACCCGGGTGCTGTTCCGCCTGCTCACCCAGGACGAGGAGCACGGCGCGGCCAACAAGGAGCTCTTCGGCTCGTGGCTCGCCAAGTGGGTGCCCCGCTGCCAAGAGGCAGCCCACGCCCTCCAGCCGATCTGGTCCCAGGCCGCCGAGAAGCCGGTCACGTTCGCGACCAGCCAGGCCAACGCCACCGCGAAGTTCGTATCCCTCCTCGAGGACCTCGGCCTCGACATCCCGAAGGAGCTTGACCAGTGAACATGCAATTCGGATCCGCCACGGAGTTCTCCAACATGTGTGGCGTCACCCTGATGAACACCCCGATCGGGCGCGTCGTCGCGGAGGTCATGGGCGGCAAGGACGGCGTCGAGCTGACCGAGTACCCCTCGATGATCCGCGTCGACGGAGTCCGGCTCCTCGAGTTCGAGTACGACGAGCTGACCGACGCACTCGGCACGGAGTTCGACGGCTCGGTCTTCGAGGAGATCAGCTCCACGCACTACGGCCGGATGGTGCACCTGGACGACAAGACCATGTTGTTCGCCAGCCCGGAGGACGCGGCCGAGTACATCGGCTTCGACCTCACGGCCAGCAGCTGAGCCACCCACGAGCGTCCCGTCCGGGGCCCGGGTCTGTGGCCCCGGGCGGGACCTGCAGCAGACCAACAGACCAACAGACCACCAGACGCACGAGAAGCGAGGCACGACATGTACACCAAGGATGGCGAGAACTACTTCATCGTCGACAGTCACGTTCACCTGTGGGACGGCCGCAAGGAGAACCAGAAGAACGTCCACGGACAGGAGTTCATCGACTGCTTCTTCGACTACCACAGCAACCTGAGCCCCGACTCCGAGAAGTGGAGCTACGAGGAGTACGTCTACTACGGCGGCGAGCGCCTGATGAAGGACCTCTTCGACGACGGGTACGTCGACCACGCCATCTTCCAGTCCACGATGCTGATGGAGTTCTACGAGCGTGGGTTCTCCTGCTCCGACGAGAGCTGGGCCCTGACCCAGAAGCACCCGGACAAGCTGACCTACAACCACTCCTTCGACCCGCGCAACGGTGAGGCGGGTCTCAAGCAGCTCGTGGAAGACGCCGAGAAGTTCGACCTCCGGGGCGTCAAGCTCTACACGGCTGAATGGAACGGCGACTCGCGTGGCTACAAGCTCAGCGACCCGGGCTGTCGCACCTACCTCGAGAAGTGCCTCGAGCTGGGGATCACCAACATCCACGTGCACAAGGGCCCGACCCTCAAGCCGTTGGACCGCGACGCCTTCGACGTCGCCGACGTCGACGCCGTGGCCTCGGACTACCTCGACCTGAACTTCATCGTCGAGCACTGCGGACTGCCGCGCCTGGAGGACTTCTGCTGGATCGCCACCCAGGAGTCGAACGTGTACGCCGGGCTCTCGGTCGTGATGCCGTTCATCCACACCCGGCCGCGCTACTTCGCCGAGGTGATCGGCGAGCTCCTCTACTGGGTGGGCGAGGACAAGATGACGTTCTCCAGCGACTACGCGCTGTGGACGCCGAAGTGGCTGATCGAGAAGTTCGTGGACTTCCAGATCCCCGAGGACCTCACCGACTACGCGCAGATCACCACCGACCAGAAGAAGAAGATCCTGGGGCTCAATGCCGCCGCGCTCTACGACATCGAGGTGCCCGAGCACCTCCGGTTGCCGACCTCGGCCGGCGACGCCGAGACGGAGGTCGCCCCGGGCGCGAAGCAGGCCGTGGCGTCATGACACTCCTGGCCACGTCCCTCGAGTCCGAAGTGATGGCCGAGCTGTCGACGGTGCTCGACCCCGAGCTGGACGAGCCCATCACGGACCTGGGCTTCGTCCGCTCGGTGGACATCGACGACACCGGCGTCACCGTGCACGTGCGGCTGCCGACGTCGTTCTGCTCACCGAACTTCGCCTACCTGATGACCTCCGACGCCGTGGACGCGCTGCGCCGCGTGGAGGACATCGGTCAGGTCCGGGTGTTCCTGGACGACCACCACGACTCCGACAAGATCAACGCCGGGTTGGCCGCGGACGCCGGCTACCGGGGCACCTTCGGGGTCGAGGCCGAGGACAGCCTCGACGAGCTACGGCTGATCTTCCAGCGCAAGGCGCACACCGCGGCCATGGAGCGCTGCATCGAGGACCGGCTCAAGCACTCCGGCCTCACCGTGGCGGACATCTACCGCCTGCGGCTGAACAACCTGCCGGGCGGACGACTCAAGGAGGCGCTGCTGCGGCGGCGTACGGCGATCGGGCTGGGCATCGGCCCCCACGCACGGGTGTTCGTCGACGAGCACGGGGAACCCGTGCCGCCGGACGAGGTGCCGTTGCGACTCCGCTTCGCCAAGGCCGTCCGGATCTCCATCGAGGGCAACTCCCACTTCTGCCGCGGGCTGCTGGCCACGCGCTACGAGGAGGGGGAGGACCTCGCCACCCGCATCACCAACACCCGCTCCTCGAGTGGCGGGTCAGCAAGGAGGGCGTCATGAAGGCAGTGCAGGTCGTGGGCTACCACACCAAGATGCAGTTGACAGAGGTTCCCGACCCCGAGGTGCAGGGACCGTTCGACGTCGTCGTCAGGATCGGTGGCGCGGGGGTCTGCCGCACTGACCTGCACGTCCTCGAGGGCCAGTGGGAGGCCAAGTCCGGCGTCGAGCTCCCGTACACGATCGGCCACGAGAACGCCGGCTGGGTGCACGCCGTGGGCGACGCGGTCACCAACGTCGCAGTGGGGGACAAGGTGATCCTGCACCCGTTGATGACCTGCGGCCTGTGCCGCGCGTGCCGCTTCGGTGACGACGTGCACTGTGAGAACAGCCAGTTCCCGGGCATTGACACCCACGGCGGGTACGCCGAGTACTTGCTCACCAACGCACGCAGCGTCGTCAGGATCGACGACTCGCTCGAACCGGCCGACGTGGCCGCACTCGCCGATGCCGGTCTGACGGCGTACCACGCGGTCGCCAAGACGGCCGCCGCCACGCGACCGGGAGACGTCTGCGTGATGATCGGCGCCGGGGGGCTCGGCCACATCGGCATCCAGGTGATGAAGGCGATCTCCGCGGCCACGCTGGTCGTCGTGGACCGCAACCAGGCGGCCCTCGACCTGGCCCTCGAGATCGGCGCCGACCACGCGATCCTGGCCGACGGCAACCACGTCGAGAAGGTGCTGGAGCTCACCGGTGGCAACGGGGCCGAGGCCGTCGTCGACTTCGTCGGTGAGGGCGGCGCGACCGCCGAGGGCATCGCGATGCTGCGCCGGGCCGGCAACTACTACGTCGTCGGGTACGGCGAGAACATCGACGTCCCGACGATCGACGTGATCTCCACCGAGATCAACTTCATCGGCAACCTCGTCGGCTCCTACAACGACCTGCAGGAGCTCATGGTCCTCGCGGCCAGGGGCGACGTACGCCTGCACACGACGACGTACCCACTGGAGGACTTCCAGCGGGCGCTCGACGATCTCGACGCCGGCCGGGTCAGGGGCCGGGCGATCCTCGTGCCCTGACGGCCCGCACCACCCACCCATCAACAGACCATCGATCACTACGTGAAGGGTTGCTCGACATGGCAAAGGAACTGCGATTCAACGAAGACGCTCGGCGACTGCTCGAGTCCGGGGTCAACGCCCTGGCCGACGCGGTCAAGGTGACGCTGGGCCCGAAGGGACGCAACGCCGTCCTGGAGAAGCTCACCGGCCCACCCACGATCACCAACGACGGGGTGACCATCGCCAAGGAGATCCAGCTGCGGGAGCCGTTCGCCAACATGGGCGCCCAGCTGGTCAAGGAAGTCGCGATGAAGACCAACGGCGTGGTCGGTGACGGCACCACGACCGCCACCGTGCTCGCCCAGGCAATGGTCCGTGAGGGGATGGCCGCGGTCACTGCGGGTGCCAACCCGATGCGCGTGCGTCGCGGGATCGAGCGCACCATCCCGGTCCTGATCGAGACCCTGGCCGAGATGGCCGTCGACGTCACCGGGCAGGAGGACCTCGAGCGGATCGCCACCCTGGCGGCCAGCGATGACGAGTCGATCGGCGTCGTGATCGCCGAGGCGGTGGCCCGGGTCGGTCGCAACGGCATCGTCACCACCGAGGAGTCGGAGTCCCTGGGCCTCTCGGTCGACGTGGTCGACGGCATCGAGTTCGACCACGGCTACATCTCCGGCTACATGGTCACCGACCAGGAGAAGATGGAGACGGTCTACCAGAACCCGGTGATCCTGCTGACGAACAAGAAGATCAGCCAGGTCCAGGACATCATGCCGACCCTCGAGCTCGCCAAGCGCGCTGAACGACCCTTGGTGGTCCTCGCCGAGGACGTCGACGGGCCGGCGTTGCAGCTCCTGGTCGGCGGCAACATGCACAACACCATGCAGTCGGTCGTCGTCCGCGCTCCCGGTTTCGGGCACCGCCGCGTCGCCGAGCTGCAGGACCTCGCGGTGGCTCTGGGCGGTCAGGTGATCGCCAAGGACACCGGGCTCGAGCTGAGCGAGGTCACCGCTGCGCACCTCGGCTCCTGCGATCGGATCACGATCACCGAGAGCGACACCACGATGGTCGGTGGGCACGGGGAGAAGGAGCTGCTCGATGCCCGCATCAAGCAGCTGGAGACCCAGTTCGAGCGGGCCCGGCTCGACGCCGACCAGGACAGCCTGCAGCTGAGGCTCGCCCGGCTGGCCGGCACGGTCGCGGTGATCAAGGTCGGAGGCGCCACCAGCGTCGAGCTCAGGGAGCGGATGCTGCGCGTCGACGACGCCCTGTCCGCGACCCGGGCCGCGCTCGAGGAAGGGGTGGTGGCCGGCGGCGGCGCTGCACTCGTGCACGCCCAGGACGCGGTGTCGCGGGTGGAGCTGACCGGCGACGACGCGGTCGGCCGTGAGGTCGTACGGCGAGCACTGGCCGAGCCGCTGCGCTGGATCTCGATCAACGCCGGCTACGACGGCGACGAGGTGGTCGAGAAGGTGGCCACGTTGCCGCCCGCGCAGGGTTTCAACGCGCTGTCGGGTGAGTACGTCGACATGTTCGTCGATGGTGTCATCGACCCGTTCAAGGTGACCAGGGCCGCGCTGGAGAGTGCCGCCTCGATCGCCGCGCTGCTGATCACCACCGAGACCGCAGTGGTCGAGGAAGTCTTCGGGAACCCGGGAGCGATCATGGCGCCCGGCTTCGGCGACCTGGCCGAGGGCATGGTCCGGCCCTCGAACATCTACTGAGGTGATCGGGCAATGGACAGCGGACTGCTCCTGGTGGCCGTCGGTGCATTGCTCGTGACGAGCCTGCTGCTGCGCAACGCGGCAGCAGGCCACGTCACGCCCGACATGGTGCCCACCTGCCTGGCCGGCCGGCTCCGGCTCAGCAACCGGCTGTCGCCGGTCCTCCTGGTCGCGGCGACGGCCGTGCTGCTCGGTGGCATCGCGCTCATCGTGCTTTCTCAAATTGCGACAGGGGTGTGAAGTGGATCACCCTAGGGTCACGGCATGACGATGGTGTCCACCTCCCACGACCGGTCGGCCGTCGACCGGGGGACCTGCTGCGACCCCGAGCTGGAGCAGGGGTTCGCCGCGTTCCTCTCGGCGGTCTTCGCCCTCGCCGACGTTCGTGAAAGGGCCACCGTCGCGGCGATCGCCGTACGCGTCGGCACCTCGAGCGCTGCGGCCAGGGTCACCCTGCGTGGCCTCCACGAGCACGGTCTCGTGGAGGCCGGGGGCAACGGGTGGGTGACCCTGACCGCGCACGGGATGGAGCACGCCAGGGCGGCCCTCGGCGACCCGGAGCCCGACCGGGCCGGCGACAGGGCACTGGTTCCCTCTGAGGTGCGGCGATGACCCTCGACGAGTTGCCCCGCTCCGGGCGGGCGATGGTGACCGGTCTCGACGCGAAGGGTGCGGCGCGGCGTCGGTTGATGGACCTCGGTGTGTTGCCGGGTGTTGAGGTGACGGCGGAGGGCACCAGTCCTCTGGGGGATCCGACGGCGTACCGGGTCCGGGACACGGTGATCGCGTTGCGTCGGGTGCAGGCCCGTGGCATCCATGTCGTCCTGTGGGGCGACCGATGAACGTCGATCTGCCGATGCCGAACGAGTCTCCCGGGCCCGCCGGTCCGGCCTGCGGAACCTGTGCACTCCACGGTGTCGCGAACCTTCGGAGGTTCGGTGTGGCCGCCGACGACGCCGACGTGGTGGTGGCGTTGGCCGGCAACCCCAACACCGGCAAGAGCACGGTCTTCAACGCGTTGACCGGCCTGCGGCAGCACGTGGGCAACTGGCCCGGTACGACGGTCACCCGGGCCGAGGGCTCCTACGGGTTCGGTGAGCGTGGGTTCAAGGTGGTCGACCTGCCCGGCGCCTACTCGCTGCTCTCCACCAGCAGCGACGAGGAGGTGGCACGCGACTTCCTGCTCTTCGGGGACCCCGACGTGACCGTGGTGGTGGTCGATGCGACCCGGCTGGAACGCAACCTCAACCTGGTGCTGCAGATCCTGCAGGTCACCGACCGGGTTGTCGTGGCCCTCAACTTGATGGACGAGGCGAGGCGGCATGGCGTCGAGATCGACGTACGCCACCTGACCCGGGCACTCGGCGTACCGGCAGTGCCGATGGTGGCGCGACGCGGCGAGGGCATGTCGGAGCTGCTGGCCGCGATCGCCGAATCGGCACCCGCACACACACACCCACACGGGCACACACCCGGACACACACCCGGACTCGGGCACACCCACGGGCACGGTCATGGATCGGGGCGGCGACTGCGCACGCAGCGCTTCGAGCCGGACGTCTCGCGGGCCGTCGACGAGCTGGCCGCCCAGCTGGTCGAGGAGTTCCCCGGCATCGCCAACGCGCGCTGGGTGGCGTTGCGGCTCCTCGAGGGCGACCCCGGCATCGAACGCGCCGTACAGGACGGCACCCTCGGCGAGCTGGCCCGCCAGCAGACCGGACGCCTGGCCTCATGAGCACGCCAGAGACATCCTCGCTGCGCTGCGGTGTGCCCGGGGGCCCCGCATGAGCAGGGACTCAGTCCTCGACACCGCGGCCCGGCTGCGGCGCACCCTGCCGGAGGACTTCGGTGACGGTGTGGTGACCTCGATCTTCGACGACGCGGCCCGGATCGCACGCGCCAGTGTGACCACTCCCGTGGCCGACGGTGCCGCGCACCGTCCGGCGTTCGACCAGGTCCTCGACCGGGCGTTGACCCACCGGGTGTGGGGATTCGTGGTGATGGGGGTGCTGTTCTTCGGGGTCTTCTGGTTCACCATCGCCGGTGCCGCGGTCCCCTCGGACCTGCTCTACGTGCTGCTCGTCGACCACGGCCACACCTGGCTACGCGCCGGGTTCGAGGTGGTCGGCTCGCCCTGGTGGGTCACCGGCCTCCTGGTCGACGGGGTGTACCTGGGCACGGCCTGGGTGGTGGCGGTGATGCTGCCCCCGATGGCGATCTTCTTCCCGCTCTTCACCCTCCTCGAAGACTTCGGCTACCTGCCCCGCGTGGCGTTCAACCTCGACCGCCTCTTCGCCGGCGCCGGCGCCCACGGCAAGCAGTCCCTCACCATGATGATGGGCTACGGCTGCAACGCCGCCGGCGTGACGGCCACCCGCATCATCGACAGCCCCCGCGAGCGACTGATCGCGATCATCACCAACAACTTCAGCGTCTGCAACGGCAGATGGCCCACCCTGATCCTGATGGGCACGATCTTCATCGGCTCACTCGCACCACCCGCCCTCGCCGGGGTCCTCGCCGCCGGGAGCGTGGTCCTCGTCGCCGTGCTCGGCATCCTCACCACCCTGGCCGTGTCATGGGCCCTGTCCCGGACCGTGCTGCGGGGAGAGACCTCGGTCTACTCCCTCGAGCTGCCGCCGTACCGGCCACCGCAGGTCTGGCGCACCATCTACACCAGCATGGTCGACCGCACCTACAAGGTGCTGCGCCGGGCACTGGTGATGGCAGCCCCGGCCGGTGCGGTGATCTGGCTGCTCGGCAACCTCCACCTCGGCGGCACCACCCTGGCCGCGCACCTCGTGACCGGCCTCGAACCCGCCGGGTGGGTGCTCGGCCTCAACGGGATCATCCTGCTCGCCTACCTGGTCGCCATCCCCGCCAACGAGATCGTCATCCCGACCATCCTCATGCTCACCCTCACCCTCGGCCACACCACCAGTGCGGCCGCCGACGCAGCCGCCGGGGTGATGGTCAACCTCTCCGACGCCCAAGCCGGCACCGTGCTGGTCGACATCGGAGGCTGGACCCTGCTCACGGCGGTGAACCTGATGCTCTTCTGCCTGCTCCACAACCCGTGCAGCACGACGATGCTCACGATCTGGCGGGAGACGCGATCGGTGAAGTGGACGACCCTCGCCACGGTCCTGCCGCTGGGGTTGGCCGGCCTGGTCTGCACCCTCGTCGCCCTCACCTGGCGGACGTTCTAGCCCACACCAAACAACAGGAGCCGCCGTGCGCCGGCACCACCGCGCCCCTGTCGCCACCTCACACCCCGCCAGCCGGGTGCACACCGTCATGGACAGCGCGTTACACGCTGGAAGGGGAGCGGTGGGCTCACCGCGCACCCGCTCGCGCAGGCCTCAACCCTTGGGCCGGGCGCACTAGGGTTGAGGTGACACGTTCCCCTCCCCGAACGGAGCGACCATGGCCCGCACGATCGCCACCAACACCAAGGTCGACCTCGACGGACTGCTCGAGTTCGTCCGCCCGCGCCACCACATGCTTCTGATCACCCAACGAGCCGACGGGGGCGTGCAGGCCTCGCCGGTGTCCGGCGGCGTCGACGACTCCGGCCGGCTGGTGATCGCCAGCTACCCCGAGCGCGCCAAGACCCGCAACGTGCGACGACGTCCCGACGTCTCCGTGGTGGTGGTCTCCGACGAGTGGAACGGAGCCTGGGTGCAGGTCTCAGGAACGTGCGAGGTCCTCGACGCCACCGAAGGCGACGAAGCCCTGGACGCCTTCGTCGAGTACTTCCGCAACATTGCCGGTGAGCATTCCGACTGGGCCGAATACCGCCAGGCGATGCTCGACCAGGGCAAGTCGCTGCTGCGCATCACGCCCACCACGTGGGGTCCCATCGCGACCGGCGGCTTCCCGACGCGCCTGGCCTGATCGACCAGCAGGGTCCATCGCTGGGGCGGCCGGGTATGATTGTTGAACATTCAACCAAATGGGCGCACAGCCCTGCGAACCGAAGGAGTGGAGCCATGGCCGGCGCAGTGAACGAGAGCGGCACGCCCAAGGCACACCCGGTGGTGACCGTCACCGGACCCCGCACACTGCACGAGTCGAACGAGACGCTCACCCTGCCTGAGCCGGGCCGCGCGATCGTTGACATCACCTACACCGGCGTCTGTGGCACCGACGTCCACGGCTACACCGACGGGCACATGCTGCCCCCGGCCGTGTTCGGCCACGAGTGGACCGGACGCGTGAGCGCCGTCGGAGACGGAGTGACCGGACTCGACGTCGGCCAGCGCGTCGTCGGCGGTGTCGGACCGGCCTGCGGCACCTGCTCCCAGTGCATCGCCGGACACACGCGCCAGTGCGACACCGCCTTCGCCGAAGCAAATGGCGTCGACCCGGATGCCCCCGAGCACGGCGCCTTCGCCGGTCAGGTGCATGTCTCGGCCCGCCGGCTCATCCCGGTCCCGGACGAGGTCACCGACATCGAGGCTGCCCTGGTCGAGCCCGCCACCGTCACCTTCCACGCCGTACGCCGGGTCGCCGCGGCCCCCGGCGCCATCGTCGTTGTCCAGGGAGCCGGCCCGATCGGACTGTTGACCGCGCAGAACGCACGCAACGCCGGTGCCGGCCACGTCATCGTCTCCGAGCCCTCGTCCGCGCGTCGCGACATGGCCACCGGTCTCGGATTCACCGATGTGGTGGACCCGAGCGAGCTGAAGGCTCGCGTGGAGGCCATGACCGACGGCCGTGGCGCCGACGTACTCTACGAATGCACGGGCGTCGCCGCACTACTGCAGCCGTCCGCCGAACTCGTACGCCGCGGCGGCACGCTTGCCCTGCTCGGCTTCCCGCTGGACACCTCGACGGTGAGCTACGGCGACTGGCAGGTCCGCGAGCTGACCGTCATCGGCTCCCTGGCCTACAACCACGACGATTTCGTCGCGACCATCCGGTTGATCGCCGAGAAGAGGATCGACGTTGCCCCGCTGCACACCGGCACCGTCAGCCTGTCCGAACTCGGCGACCTCCTCGAGGAGCTCGACTCGGGCAAGAGCAGTCACACCAAGGTGCTGGTGAACCCGCACGCGTGATGAGGGCCGCCGCGAACGTCGTCCTTCCACTCCGTCCCCACCATCAATGGCGATGAGCTGGATCGGGGGGTCCGAGTAGGGCTGACGGCCTTCGTCTCAACTTGAGACCGGTGGAGCCGGCACAAGAGTGAATCGTGTGGGCCATGGTGAGCTACCGCTTCCTTGACGCCCTCGGCCAGGTCGTGGCCGAGGGCGACCATCCAGACCACGCCGCAGCTCTCGAGTGGGCCCGCATCGAGGAAGAGACCGCGGACGGCGTCAACCGTGTGGAGTACTTCGGACCTGACAAGCACTGGCGTTGGGCCGGTCCACTGCAGGCCTGATCCTTTCGCTGGGGGCGTTGCGTCCCCGAGCAGGCAGAACCTGTCGCGAACTACGGCAGTTCGCTCGTGCGGCGTCCGCGGTTCCGCTCGAGCGACCGCACGAGAGGCGCCAACTGCCGCAGTTCGCGACACGGAGCCGTGCGGCGGACTCGGCCTCGGATCAGCTGACCGCGCTGGCCAACCTACCGGCGATGAGGTCGACGGCCTCGGCGACGATCCGGCTGACCAGGGCGTCGACGGTGGGGATGTCGTCGATCAGGCCCTGGCACATGCCGACGCTCCAGATGCCGGCCTCGGGGTCGCCGTTCTCGTAGACCGACCGACCGCGTACGCCGGCCACCAGCTCGCGCACCTCGGCGAACTCCGCGCCGGCGTCGAGTCGGCGTACGACCTCCTGGCTGACCGCGTTGCGGGCCACCCGGGCGGTGTTGCGCAGGGGCCGGAAGATCAGCTCGGTGTCGTGCTCGCTGGCAGCGACGATCTGCTCCTTGATCCGGCGGTGCACCGGCGCCTCCTCGGTGCAGAGGAAGCGGGTGCCCATGTTGACGCCGTCGGCGCCCAGCGCCAGTGCGGCGACCAGGCCGCGGGCGTCGGCGAAGCCGCCCGAGGCGACCACCGGGATCGACAGTGCTCGCGTGGCGGCGGGGATCAGCACGAGTCCGGGGATGTCGTCCTCGCCGGGGTGGCCGGCGCACTCGAACCCGTCGATGCTGACCGCGTCGACGCCCAGGGCCTCGGCCTTGAGCGCGTGCCGGACGCTCGTGCACTTGTGGATCACCTTCACGCCGGCCGGCCGGAACACCTCGAGGTGCTCGGCGGGCATGCTGCCGGCGGTCTCGACGATGCGTACGCCGGACTCGATGATCGCCTGCCGGTACTCGGCGTACGGCGGCGGGTTGATCGTCGGCAGGATGGTCAGGTTCACCCCGAACGGCCGGTCGGTGAGGTCGCGGGTGCGGAGGATCTCCTTGACCAGGTCCTCGGGCGTGGGCTGGGTCAGCGCGGTGAGGAAGCCCAGTGCTCCCGACTCGGCCACGGCGGCGACGAGCCCGGCGCGGCCGACCCACTGCATGCCGCCCTGGATGACCGGGTGCTCGACACCGAAGAGCTCGGTGAACCTGGTGCGCAGGCGGGGCGCCGGTGCCGTCATGACAACACCTCGACCGAGACGGGGGACGCGGCGGCGCCCGCGAAGTCCGCGGGGCGTCGCTCGAGGAACGCCGTGCGGCCCTCGGAGAACTCGGGTGTCGCGAAGAGACTCATCTGCACCTCGGCCTCCGCGGTCAGGATGCCCTCGAGGGTCTGGTCGGGCTGGGCGAGGATGCGGCGTACGCCGGCGAGCGCCGGTGCGGACTTCGTGGCGAGCTCGCCGGCCAGGACGAGCGCCCTGTCGAGGACCGTGCCGTCGTCGACCAGCTCGTCGACCAGGCCGCAGGCAAGGGCGGCGGGAGCATCGAGGGTGCAGGCGGTCAGCACCATCCGTCGGGTCAGCGCCGGCCCCACCCGCTGGGGGAGCGACCAGAGCAGGCCGGTGTCGGGGGCCAGCCCGATCTTCGCGAACGACGCGGCGAACCGGGCCGACTCGGAGGCGACCACGAGATCGCAGGCGCAGGCCAGGGCCAGGCCGAGGCCGAAGGCACCGCCCTCGACGGCCGCGACGATCGGTGTCGCCGAGGTGACCATCTGTCGGGCGATCGCGTTGACCAGCTCGAGTCGGCGGCGGCTGATCTCCGGGTCCGTCGTCATCGAGCCGATGTCACCGCCGGAGCAGAACATCGGGGCGGCACCGGTGAGCACGATCGCGCGTGACTCCCGCCCCGCGTGCACGAGCGCGTCGAGCAGCGTGGCACGGTCGTCGAGGTCGACGGCGTTGCGGCGCTCGGGGCGGTTGAGGGTCAGGACGCGGACCGGGCCGTGGTCCTCGACCAGGAGGCCAGGGCTGGTGGGGGCGCTCATGCCTCGAAGGCCCGGATCATCTGCTTGGCGATGATCAGCTTCTGGATCTCGCTGGTGCCCTCGTAGAGCCGGAACAGGCGGGCGTCACGGTAGAACCGCGACACCGGGACCTCGCTCATGTAGCCCATGCCGCCGTGGATCTGGACGGCCCGGTCGGCGACCCGGTCGACCATCTCGGTGCAGAACAGCTTCGCGCTCGACGGTGCGATGCGCCGGTCGGACTCGTCGTCGTAGCGGCGGGCAGCCTCGAGCACCATGCACTCGCCGGCGAACGACTCGGCCTCGCTGTCGGCGAGCATCGCCTGCACCAGCTGGAAGTCGGCCAGCTTCGTGCCGCCCTGGGTGTTGGTGGTGGCGTGCTTGAGGCTCTCGTGGATCAGGCGCTTGGAGAGTCCGACCGACATCGCGGCGATGTGGATCCGGCCCTTGACCAGCGACCGCATGGCGGTGCCGAAGCCCTCGCCCTCGACCTCGCCGACCAGGTTGCCGACCGGCACGCGCGCGTTGTCGAAGAACACCTCGGAGGTGGCCGCGCCGCGCTGGCCCATCTTGGCGTCCTTCGGCCCGACGGTGACGCCCGGTGTGTCAGTGGGTACGACGAACACCGAGATGCCCTTCGTGCCGTCAGTGACGTCACCGGTGCGCGCGAAGACCATCAGCAGGTCGGCGTACATCGCGTTGGTGATGAAGCGCTTCTGGCCGGAGATGACGTAGTCGTCGCCCTCGCGGACCGCCTTGGTGCGCAGGCCGCTGGGGTCGGAGCCGGCCTCGGGCTCGGTGAGCGCGAACGACGCCACCAGGTCGCCGCTGGCCAACCCGGGCAGCCAGCGCTCCTTCTGGGCCTCGCTGCCGGCGTTGACCAGGACCTGCCCGGCGATGCCGTTGTTGGTGCCGAACATCGACCGGAAGCTCGGCGTGGTCCAACCGAACTCCATCGCCAGCCGCACGTCCTCCAGCTCCGACATGCCCAGGCCGCCGTACTCGGTGGGGATCATGTAGCCGAACAGCCCCATCGCCTTGGCCTTGTCGCGCAGGCGGTCGGGGATCCGGTCGCTCTCCTCGATCTCGTCCTCGGCCGCGACCACGTCCTTGCGGATGAAGGTGCGGACGGCGTCGAGGACGAAGGCGAATTCGTCGGGTTCCATGGGGGCTCCTGGGGGCTCGTTCGGTGGAGGTCGTGAGGGGAGTGGCGGTCAGGCGAGGCCGATGACGCCGGTGGCGGCGAGCTTGGCGATGTCGACGTCGTCACGGCCGAGCTCGGTGAGCACGGCGGCGGTGTGCTCGCCCAACGCCGGGATCGGGCCCATCGGCAGCTCGACGTCGCGGAACGTGGTGGGCGGCAGGACCGCGTCGACCGGGCCGGACGGCGTCTCGACCGTGCGCCAGCGGTCGCGCTCGGAGAGCTGCGGGTGCTTGGCGAGGCCGGCCATGTCGTTGACCTGGGCGGCTGCGACGCCGGCCTCGGCCAGGCGCCGGTCGAGCTCGGCGGTGGTGAAGCCGCGGGTCGCCTTGCCGACGATCCGGTCGACCTCGGCGCGGTTCGCGACGCGCTGCGGGTTCGTGGCGTAGTCGGGGTGCTCGGCGAGCTCGGGCAGCTCGAGGACGTGGGTGACCAGCGCGCGCCAGCCGCGGTCGTTCTGCACGCCGATCAGGATCTGGCCGTCGGAGCTGGGGTAGGCGTCGTACGGCGCGATCGAGGCGTGGCTGAGTCCCATGCGCGGGATCTGCACGCCGCCGTAGAGGTGCATGTAGAGCGGGTGGCCCAACCACTCGACGGTGGCGTCGAACATCGAGATGTCGACCACGCCGCCCTTGCCGGTGCGCTCGCGGCGGAACAGCGCGCCGAGCACGGCCTGCGCGGTGTAGAGGCCGGCGGCGATGTCGGAGCTGGGCACGCCGGTCTTGGTCGCGGTGTCGGGAGTGCCGGTCACGGAGACCAGGCCCGACTCGGCCTGGATCAGCATGTCGTAGGCCTTGCGGTCACGCAGGGGTCCGTCGGTGCCGTATCCGGAGATGGAGGCCACGACCAGGCGCGGGTTCTCGTCGGCCAGCTCCTGGAGGTCGAGACCGAGGCGGGCTGCGGCGCCCGGGGCGTTGTTCTGCACGAACACGTCGGCACCGGCGATCAGCTCGCGGGCCAGGGCGAGGCCGTCGGGGTCCTTGAGGTCGAGCGCGACCGACTCCTTGCCGCGGTTGAGCCACACGAAGTGCGACGCCAGGCCGTTGACTGCGGTGTCGTACTGGCGGGCGAAGTCACCCTCACCGATGCGCTCGAGCTTGATCACCCGGGCGCCGAGGTCGGCGAGGTGCCGGGTGGCGAGGGGCGCGGCGACGGCCTGTTCGAGGGCCACCACGGTGATGCCGTCGAGCGGCAGGAGCGGTGAGGTCATGCCCTCAGCATCGCCGAGGAGTCTATTGCGCGTCCAATACCCAATCGGTGGACAATCATTGCTTCTGACGCAATAGTTGGCGGATGGAACTGCACCACCTCGAGGCCTTTCTCGCGGTCGCGGACGAGCTGCACTTCGGCCGGGCCGCCGACCGGTTGCACATGGCCCAGCCGCCGCTGAGCCGCATGATCAAGCAGCTGGAGCGTGAGCTGGGGTCGCCGCTGTTCGAGCGCACCACCCGCAGCGTGCGCCTGACCACCGCCGGCGAGGCGCTGGTGCGCCCGGCCAACGACGTGCTCGAGGGAGTGCGCGTGGCCAAGCGCGCCGTACGCTCGGCCGGCCGTGGCGAGACCGGCCGGGTCCGCCTCGGCTTCGCGGGCCCGTCGTCGCACGTGCTGGTCGGCCAGCTGGGCCGGGTCGTGCGCGAGCAGCACCCGGGCATCGAGCTCTCGCTGCGGAGCACCACCTACAACTACGAGGCCCTGCGCTCCCTGGTCGACGGCGAGCTCGATCTCGTGATCGCGCGCTGGCGCATCGAGCCCGAAGGTGTGGACTACCGCCCGATCGCGGCCGAGCGCTACGTGATCGTCGTCCCGCACGGACACCGCTTCGCCTCACGCAAACGGCTTTCCATGGCCGACCTGCGCGACGAGCAGTTCGTCGCCCTGCCCGCCGACCCCGGATCCAGCGTGCGCGACGGCATGTTCGACCTGGCCAAGGCGGCCGGCTTCCAGCCCAACGTCGTGCAGACCGCACCCGACTCGTGGACCGTGATCGCGCTCGTGGCGGCCGGGGTCGGCATCACCTTCACCCTCGACACGGCGGTCGCCAACGTCGTCCAGCGCGGCATCGGTGTGATCCCGCTCCAGGAGGGCAACCGGGCGTCGTACCAACAGCTGGTCTGGCGCAAGGGCGACCGCAACCCGGCCCTGCTCGCGGTGCTGCGCTCCTCGGAGGAGGCGCTGCCTACGCCCGAGGGTGCGGAGCGGTCCTGAGCTGGGTTGTCGCTCAGCGTGGCCCCGGAGCGGTGGTGACGCCGATCCTCAGCTGTTCCGTGTCGGCACTGCTGGCGCGGTCCACGAGGCGAGCAGTGCGAGTGCCTCTGCGGTTCGCGAGGCCGGTTCGGCGGCGTACAAGGTGAGCGTGAGGCCAGGTTCGGAGACCATGTCGACGCTCTCGTAGGCCAGATCGAGATCTCCGACGACCGTGTGGTGGAACTGCTTGGTTCCGGAACCGTGCAGACGTACGTCGTGGCTGCTCCAGCGTCGCCGGAAGTCGTCGCTGCAGGTGGAGAGCTCGCCGACCAGGTCGTGCATCTGCTTGTCATGGGGGTCCCGACCTGCCTCGGTGCGCAGGATCGAGACGCACGTGTCAGCGGCCGTGTCCCAGTCGGGATAGAACCGTCGGGAGTCCTCGTCGAGGAACGTGTAGCGGGCAAAGTTGGGGACCTCGGTCCCGGCCCGTTCGTAGAGCGAGGCGTGCATCGCGCGGCCGAGTTCGTTGGATGCGAGCAGATCCATCCGCCCGTTGCGGACGATCGCCGGACCGTTCGCGAAGGCGTCCAACACCCACTGGAGCGTGGGCGGTGCCGTCCAGGCACGCTTGGCACGCCGACGGGGGCGCAGGATCGCGCTGGTGCCGTCGGCAGCCTGCGCGAGGTGGAAGAGGTGAGCGCGCTCGGCCTCCTCAAGCTTCAGCGCCCGGGAGATCGCGTCGAGCACCGAGGCGCTGACGCCGGCCAGGGCGCCGCGTTCGAGCTTGGAGTAGTACTCGATGCTGACCCCCGCCAGGGCAGCCACTTCGCCGCGGCGCAAGCCGGGGACTCGCCGCTGACCCACGTCGGGCATGCCCACGTCGCGAGGTGTCAGTTTTGCTCGCCTGCTGGTGAGGAACTCACGCACCTCGGCTCGGTTGTCCATGCCGCCAACGGTACGGCGGCTGCCGGCCTCGTGGGGTGCCCTGTCGGTACACCTTCCGACCGTGACTTCCTCGGCGTCCGCCGATCAGGTGACATGGATGCAACAGACCCGCTGACCCGAGAGGAACCGCTCCGTGACCTGCCAGACCATTACGTCCGACCGCGTGGCGAAGGCGCCCACCGACGACGGGGACCGGCTTCCCCTGGCGGCACTGTTGGTGATGGCACTGATGGGATTCCTGCTCATCGCGACCGAGACCATGCCTGCGGGCCTGTTGCCGCAGATCGCTGTGGGGTTGAGCGTCAGTGAGGGAGTCGCGGGGCAGTTCGTGAGCGCCTTTGCCCTGGGCACGGTGATCGCAGCGATCCCCGCGGTTGCGTTGACCCGGGGGATGCGCCGCAAGCCGGTCTTCATCGTGGGCATCCTCGGGATCCTTGCCGCCAACGTCGTGACTGCGCTCTCCAGTGAGATCGCCCTCTCCCTCGCCGCACGGTTCGTGGGTGGGGCGTTCGCCGGCCTGGTCTGGGGGATGACCGCCGGGTACGCACGGCGCATCACCGCACCCAGGTACACCGGCAGGGCACTGGCGATCGCCTCGATCGGAGTGCCGCTGGGCCTGGCCGTCGGAACACCCTTCGGTTCGTGGCTCGGCGCGACATCCGACTGGCGCTGGTCCTTCGGAACCCTGGCGGTCCTGACGCTGATCACCGCGGTTCTGGCCGCACTCCTGATCCCCGACGCACCCGGCCAGGCCGCAACCACGCAGATCGCGCTGGTCCGCGTGCTGCACCTTCCCGGTGTCGCGGTGATCCTCGCCGTGATCGTGGCGTGGATGCTCGCGCACAACATCGTCTACACCTACATCTCGGCCTATCTCAGCTCGGGCGGACTCGACCTCTCCGTGGACGTCGCGCTGGTCACCTTCGGCGTCGCGGCCCTGCTCGGCATCGGCGTCACCGGCGCCGTCATCGATCACACGTTGCGGCCCTTGGTCCTGACCAGCATCGCTCTGTTCATCGCCGCCGGCGCACTCTTCATCGTCGGCCACCACTCCGTCGTCGCAGTCCTGATGGCGATCGTCCTGTGGGGGCTGGCCTTCGGTGGCGCGGCAGCCCAACTGCAGACGGCCATCAGCATCGCCAGTGGCGACAACGCCGATGTCGCGAACTCCATGCTCGGCGTCGCCTTCAACCTGGCCATCTTCGCCGCCGGCGTGGTCGGCGCCGTCGTCATCGGCAACTTCGACGGCATCGCCCTCCCGATCGTCATGGTCGTGCTCGCCCTGACTGCCCTGACGCTGGCGTTCCTCGGACGCCGTACGGCGTTCCCCATGAGGCCGTGAGTCACCGGCCATGCCCGATTCCCACTCCACCCCACAGACCCTTTGAACACCGAACAGGAGAACCCATGGTGACCGTCAACGCCTATGCCGCTCGATCCGCCACTGGCGGCCTCGTGCCCACCACCATCGAGCGCCGAGACCTCGGCCCGTACGACGTGCTGATCGAGGTGAAGTACGCCGGCATCTGCCACTCCGACATCCACACGGTCCGCGGAGACTGGGGTCCCCAGCCCTACCCGCTGGTGCCGGGCCATGAGATCGCCGGCATCGTCACCGAGGTCGGCTCGGCCGTCACCGCGCATGCTGTCGGTGACCGAGTGGGAGTGGGTTGCATGGTGAACTCCTGCGGCGAATGCGCCAACTGTCGAGCCGGGGAGGAGCAGTACTGCCTGGCCGGGAACACCGGCACCTACGGCATCGTCGACCGTGACGGGACCATCACCCAGGGCGGCTACTCCACGCACGTGGTGGTGACCGAGAAGTTTGTTCTCCGCATCCCCGACGGCCTTGACCTGGACGTCGCAGCCCCGCTGCTGTGCGCGGGCATCACCACCTACTCCCCGCTGCGCCACTGGGGCGCCGGACCCGGCAAGAAGGTCGCGATCGTGGGGCTCGGAGGGCTCGGCCACATGGGCGTCCAGCTCGCCCACGACATGGGCGCCGAGGTCACCGTCCTGTCCCAGTCGCTGAAGAAGCAGGAGGACGGCCTCCGCCTGGGAGCCGACCATTACCACGCCACCAGCGACGAGGACACGTTCACCGACCTGGCCGGCAGCTTCGACCTGATCGTCAACACGGTCAGCGCCACCATCGACATCAACGCCTACCTGAAGCTCCTTGCCCTCGACGGTGCCTTGGTCAACGTCGGAGCGCCCGCACAGCCGCTCCCGGTGCAGGCGTTCTCCTTGATCATGGGCCGCCGGTCCTTCGCAGGCTCCATGATCGGTGGCATCCGCGAGACCCAGGAAATGCTCGACTTTTGCGCCGAGCACGACCTCGGCGCCGAGATCGAGGTCATCCCCGCCAGCAAGATCAACGACGCCTATCAGCGAGTCCTCGACTCCGACGTCCGCTACCGCTTCGTCATCGATGCGGCAACGTTCTGAGATGGCCGTCGTTCGGCGAGGGCTGTTCACGGCTGCACTGTTGGTGGCCCTCGGTGTCGTCACTGGATGCAGGTCATCGGACGGCGATGCATCGTCCGGTGCGACGCCTTCCTCGGTCTCCGTGATCTCTACAGCAGGCCCGAGGCCCGACCTCAGCAGAGGCGCTCGAGACGACGCGGTCGTGGGGACGGTCATCCGCTTCACCTCGGAAGACACCTCGGTCGATGTCACCATCAGCGAGGACAACCCCACCGTCCGCGATCTTCTCTCGAGGCTCCCTCTCGCCCTGACGCTCGAGGAGTTCGGGGGGAAGGAGAAGGTCGGCCGCCTGTCCCCGGAGCTCGACACCGAGGGCTCGCCCGGCTCCGACCCGGGGAACGGCGACCTCATCTGCTTTGCCCCATGGGGGAGCCTGGGCTTCTTCTACAACGCTGACGGCGTCGGATACTCCGACCAGACCATCCCCCTGGGCACCTTCGACGCTTCGGTCGAGCAGTTGGCCCGACTCGAAGGCGCCGAGGTCACCGTCGAGGTCGTCGACTGATTCTGGCGCCTCTACTGCGTCGGCGTCGGAACGGTCTTGACCAGGCCCAGCTGGGTGGCGGTGAGCACGTGCCGGCCCCGGTCGTCGAAGAGCTCCCCGACGCCGTAGGCGCGCCCGTGGGCGACCGCGCCGACCCGGGAGTCGAACTGGTGCCAGGTCGACAGGTCGGGCTCGCGGTGGAAGGTCAGCCCGTGGGTCAGGCTGAGGATGCGTGACCCGGGCGCGTGCCGGGCGGCGCCGAGTGCACGGAAGGCCGGCTCCAGCAGGCTCATGTCGGTGACGTACGCCGCCACGCCGGCACGCAGCACCGGGTCCTCGGGCAGCGGGTCGGTGCTGCGGACGTGCACCGTCTGGCGGTCGGTCGTCGGCTCCGGTGCGACGTACGGCGGGGGCTCGACGTGCCGGAAGTGCACCGGACGGCGGATCCGCCACCACGAGGGGATGCGCGGGTCGTCGGGGTAGCGCTCGGCCAGCTCGGCCAGGGACTCGGGGCCGGGCACGTCGGCCGGCGCGACCGCCGAGAAGGACGGCAGGTCCTCGCGGGTGGTCGCCCAGCGGGTGGTGGCGGTGAACAGCTCGGCGCCGTCGTCGGCGACCAGCGTGCTGCGTCGCGTGCTGAGCGAGTTGGCGTCGGTGATGAGGTCGACCCGCCAGGTCATCGGCCGGTCGGTGGGCGCGCCCTCGAGGAAGTCGGCCTGCAGGCTGATCGCCCGCTGGGTGGTCGGCGCCGTGCGCCCGGCAGCCACCAGGGCCTGGGCCAGCAGCAGGCCGCCGAACATGCGGTCCTCGGGGTGCGCCTGGGGCTGGCCCCGCCAGCTGACCGTGCGGGCGGTCGACCCGAGCTGCTCGAGATCGAGCAGCCCGAGAAGGTCCTGCAGGGTCACGGCAGGTGCGGTGACGGGGTCGGTGAGGGTGTCGTCCACGGCATCCATGATGCAGCGGTTTGGAACCGCCTGCGATATCTGTCTCACGTTTTTCATGTCGGATCAGGTATCAATGGACCACCCAAGAAGTATTGGAGTTCTGCACCGTTCCGGCGGCATCGTTGGCACTCGACACCCATCACTGAGCCTCGAGGAGCCCGCGTTGACTGCGACGATCGCGACCAAGGTGACCGGCGAGGTGACCGACAAGGTGACCGACCTGCCGGCCGCGATCGCGGCGCACGTCCGCGACGGCATGACCATCGCCCTCGAGGGGTTCGGTCACCTGATCCCGTTCGCCGCCGCGCACGAGATCATCCGCCAGGGCCGCCGTGACCTCACCGTCTGCCGCATGACGCCCGACATCATGTACGACCAGCTCGTCGCCGCAGGCTGCGTGAGCAAGCTGGTTGCCTCGTTCTTCGCCAGCGGCTCCGCGGGCTCGCTGCACGAGGTGCGCCGACGCATCGAGCGCGCCGACCCCGAGCCGCTCGAGGTCGAGGAGTACAGCCACTACGGCATGCTCTGCCGCTACGAGGCCGGCGCGGCCAACCTGCCGTTCTTCCCCCTCCGGTCGTACGCCGGCAGCGACCTCCCGAAGCTGAACCCCAACATCCGCAAGGTCGCCGACCCGTTCGGCGGGCCCGACATCTACGTGGTCCCGCCGCTGCGTCCGGACGTGACCATCGTGCACGCCCAGCGGGCCGACCGGCTCGGCAACGTGCAGATGTGGGGCATCACCGGCGCCCAGCAGGAAGCTGCGTACGCCGCCACGCGGGTGATCGTCACCGTCGAGGAGATCGTCGAGGACGAGGTGGTCCGCGCCGACCCGAACCGCACGCTGCTCCCCGCACATGCCGTGGACGCGGTGGTCGAGGTGCCCGGCGGCGCGCACCCGTCGTACACGCACGACCACTACGTGCGCGACAACGACTTCTACCGCGACTGGGAGCCGATCAGTCGCGACCGCACACGGCTGCTGGCCTGGCTCGACGAATGGGTGCACGACCTCCCGGATCGCCAGGCCTACTTGGCGAAACTCGGCGCCTCACGCTGGTCCGAGCTCGAGACGGGGGAGCGGGCATGACCTACTCAGACGTCGCACCCGGCAGCACCGAGTTCCTGGCCACCGTCGCCGCCCGACAGCTGGTCGGCCTGCGCCGTGTCTTCGCCGGTGTCGGCCTGCCCACGCTGGCTGTCGACCTGGCCCTGCGCACGGTCAACCCGAACGTCGAGCTGGTCTACGAGTCCGGCGTCTGCGGCGCCCACCCCGACGGCCTTGCCGAGGGCATCGCCGACTCGGTGCTGGTCACCGGTGCGGAGGCGGTGCTCAGCATGCACGCGCTCTTCGGCTACGTGCTCCAGGGCGGCCACGTCGACGTCGGCTTCCTCGGCGCCGCCCAGGTCGACCGCTTCGGCAGCCTCAACACCACGTTCATCGGTGACTGGGAGAAGCCCACCGTGCGCCTGCCCGGAGCCGGCGGCGCCGCCGAGATCGTGCCCAACGCCGGCGAGTGCATCGTCGTGCTCCGCCGCCACGACCCGGGCGCCCTGCCCGCGAAGGTCGACTTCTGCACCTCGCCGAGCCCCGTGCGGGCCCGCGAGGAGGACCCGCGCATGGTGCCGCCGGGCCACGGCGTCTCGACCGTGATCACGCCGCTGGCCGTGCTGCGCCGTCCCGACAAGTTCGGCGAGCTGCAGGTCAGCGAGGTGCACCCGGGCGTCACCGTCGACGAGGTCCGCGCCGCCACCGGCTGGGACATCGTCGTCGCGGACGACGTGCGCGAGACCGAGCGCCCCACCGTCGAGGACGTGCGCCTGCTCCGCGAGGAGATCGACACGGTGCGGCTCTACCTGCGATGAGCGCACACCGCCGGGACTCCTCACGTCGCCACGCCTACGCGGCGTTGCTGGCGTGCTCGACCCTCGGCACCTTGTCCAGCACCATCATCAGCGCGCCGATCAACGTGATCGCGGAAGCGGTCGACGCCAGCGCCAGCGGCATCGTGTTCGCGGTCAGCGCCTTCACCCTGGCCATGGTGCTGTGTTCCCCGGTCGCCGGGTGGATGTGCCAGCGCTTCGGTTCCCGGCTCCTGCTCGGCGCCTCGCTGGTGCTGATGGTCATCGCCGGGGCGGGCGCCGCGGCGGCCCAGGACCTCTGGTACCTCGTGCTGATGCGGGCCCTTCAAGGTGTCGCGTGCTCGGCCATCCCGTCGTCGGTCCAGCAGGTCCTCGGTCGGCACTGGCCGGAGAACCGGGCCCGCGTGATGGCCGCGTGGGCCTCCGCGATCGGAGTCGGCCAGGCGATCGGCCCGCCGCTGGGTGGACTGATCGCCGACACCCTGGGCTGGCGCTGGGTCTTCCTCACCCACGCCTCACTCAGCCTGGTCCTGCTCGTGCTCGTGGTGACCCTGGTGCCCTCGGTCCCGGCCGTGCCGACCCCGTTGCACGTCTCCGGGATGATGACGCTGGTCGCCGGAGTCGGCGCCCTCGTCGGCGCCTTCGCCTGGGCCGGTCAGCACCGCAGTGCCGTCGTCGGCGTCGCGTTGGTGCTCGTCGGCGCGCTGGCCCTCCTGTTGCACGTGCTGATCGCGCGCCGCAGCGAGAGGGCGTTCGTCGACCCCGACCACCTCGCCGACCCGCGCTTCCTGGCCGGCACCGCGGCGGCCGGCACCGTCATGTGTGCGCTCGGCGTCGCGATCACCGCCACCCCGCTGCACCTTGGACGCGACGTCGGGCTGGGGCCCGGCCACATCGGCCTGATGATGCTGTCGCTGGCCGTCCCGCTGACCCTGTTCGCGCCGGTGACGTCGCGGCTCTCGGAGCGCTTCACCGCGGTCCGCACCATGCGCGTCGGACTCGTCGTGCTGGCCGCCGCACTGTTCTCCCTCGGCCTCGCGTTCGCCCTCGACCACGACTCCCTGCCGCTCGCCGTCGTGCTCCTCGCAGTCACCGGCTGCGCCATCGGCGCCGTGCAGGCCACGTCCGCACACGTGCTGATGACGTCGTCGGCAGCCGACCACGGCACCGCCCTGGGCGTCTCCAACATGCTCCGCTTCGCCGGTCTCGCGGTCGGCTACTCCTGGGTGGCCGCCACGTGGGCGCCCGACCGCCTCCTCCTCGTGTACGGCGCACCGGTCGCGGTGATCGCCGCCACCTGGCTGCTCGCGGGCGCCGCCCGATCGGACCGCGTCCCGTCCCGCCCCGAAAGGACCCTTCTCGATGACGTCCACTGAACCCCGCCCGGACCCGGTACCCGCGAGTGCCTCGGCCGGCCAAGCCACCGGCCCGCTCGCCGGCCTGCGGATCGTCGAGGTCTCCAGCTTCGTCGCCACGCCGCTGTGCGGACTCACCCTCGCCCAGCTCGGTGCCGAGGTGATCCGGGTCGAGCCGATCGGCGGCGGACCTGACCGCACCCGCTGGCCACTCACCGACGACGGCACCAGCCTCTACTGGAACGGGCTGAACCCAGGCAAGCAGGCCATCGAGGTCGACCTAGGCACGGCCGAGGGGCGCCGCCTCGTCGCGGACCTGGTCGCCGAGGCCGGCATCCTGGTCACCAACACCGAGCGCTGGCCCGAGCTCACCCACACCGCGTTGAGCGAGCGCCGAACCGACGTGGTCACCGTGCTGCTCACCGGCAAGCACGACGGCGGCACCGCGGTCGACTACACCGTGCAGGCCGGCACCGGCTTCCCGCTGGTCACCGGCCCGGCCGACCAGGCCGCCCCGGTCAACCACCTGCTCCCCGCATGGGACCTCGCCGCCGGCCTCTACCTCGCCGTCGGGCTGCTCGCAGCCGAGCGCCGCCGCGCCGCCACCGGCCGGGGGAGCGAGGTGCGGGTCGCCCTCGAGGACGTCGCCCTCGCCGCTGCCGGACACCTCGGCTACCTCGCCGACGCGATGCTGAACCCGTCCTCGGAGCGCACCGCTGACGGCAACTACGTCTACGGCACCTTCGGTCGCGACTTCGTCACCAGCGACGGCGCCCGCTTCATGCTGGTCGCGCTCACCCCGCGCCAGTGGTCGGACCTGCGGTCGATGACCGGGCTCGGCGACGTCATCGACACCCTGGCCGGGGCGCTCGGGGCCGACTTCGACGACGAGGGCGACCGCTACCGCCACCGCGGCGTGCTGGCCGGCCTGGTCGCCGAGTGGTTCGAGCGGCACACCGAGGCAGAGGTGACCGCCTCCCTGGGAGAGACCCGCATCCTCTGGTCGCCGTACCGCACCTTCGGCGACCTGGTCGCCGACGACGCGGCCGTGCTCCGCAGCCACCCGCTCTTCGGCACCGTCGACCAGCCCGGCGTCGGCCGCCTGCTCGCCCCCGGCTCACCCGTGTACGTCGACCGCGCCAGCGCGCCACCTCGTCCTGCCCCGGCGGTCGGTCAACACACCCGCGACGTGCTGGGCGACGTGCTCGGCCTCGATGCCGCTGCCGTGGCGGACCTGCTCGCCCGCGGAGTCGTCCGCACGACCGGCCACGCCCCGAAGACCGAGGTGGCCTGACATGGACGCACGCACCCTGCTCTTCGTCCCGGGCGACCGGCCCGACCGCTTCGACAAGGCGGCCGCAGCCGGTGCGGACCTCGTGGTCCTCGACCTCGAGGACGCCGTGGCACCCGACGCCAAGGACCGCGCCCGCGACGACGTCGTCAGTTGGCTGCGCACCACCACGACGGCCGCCGCTGTGCGGGTCAACGCCCACGGCACCCCGTGGCACGACGCCGACCTGGCCGCGCTCTCCGAGCTCCTGGCGAGCGGCGTGGCATGCACCGTCATGCTGCCCAAGGCCCAGGACCCCGCAGCCGTCGCCGCCACGGTCGCCTCGCTGGGTGACGGCGCGCAGGTCGTCGCGCTTCTCGAGACGGCCCGCGGCGTCCTCCGCGCGGAGCCGATCGCCGCCGTCCCGGGCGTGGTCCGGCTCGCCCTCGGCACCTACGACCTGGCCACCGAGCTCGGCGTCGATCCCGAGGACGTCGCCGCGATGGCGTCCGCCCGTGGCGCCCTGGTCCTGGCGTCTGCCGCCGCGGGCCTCGCCGGACCGGTCGACGGGGTGACCGGTGACGTGCGCGACGCCGACCGACTCGTTGCCGACGTACGCCGGGCCGCCGCCCTGGGCTTCGCCGGCAAGCTCTGCATCCACCCGGCCCAGGTCGCCCCGACCGCGGCCACCTTCGCGCCCGACGCCACCGAAGTGGCGTGGGCACAGCGGGTCGTCACCGCGGCCGAGGCCGCCGGGGACGGCGTACTCCTCGTCGACGGCCGCATGGTCGACCTGCCCGTGGTCGACCGGGCCCGACGCATCCTCACCAGCAGCAACACCGAAACCGGAGGCACCCCATGAGCACGCTGACACCCGACGAGAAGGACATGGTCCGACTGGTCGCCGACTTCGTCGACGAGCGGGTGCGGCCGAACGTGCGCGAGTACGAGTCGACCGACACCTACCCCGAGGAGTTCATCGAGGAGATGAAGAAGCTCGGCTTCTTCGGGCTCCTCGTCCCCGCCGAGCACGGCGGCGTCGACGTCAGCACGGCCTGCTTCGCCCGGGTCACCGAAGAGCTGGCCCGTGGCTGGATGAGCCTGGCCGGCGCGATCGGCGGCCACTCGGTGATCTCCTACCTGATCCGCACGTTCGGCACCGACGCGCAGAAGGCGACGTACCTCCCGGCGATGGCCGACGGCTCGATCCGCGCGACGATGGCGCTCACCGAGCCGTCCGGCGGCAGCGACCTCCAGGCGATGCGCACGTACGCCGTCCGCGACGGCGACCACTACGTCATCCGCGGCTCGAAGACCTGGATCTCCAACGCCCAGCACGCCGGCCTGATCGGGCTGCTCTGCGTCACCGACCGCGACGCCGAGCCCGCCCACCGCGGCATGAGCGTGCTGCTGGTCGAGCCCGGCGACGGCATGACCGTCAGCGAGAAGATCCCCAAGCTCGGCTACCGCGGCGTCGAGGCCTGCGAGCTGGTCTTCGACTCGATGCGGGTCCCGGCCGACGCCGTGCTCGGTGGCGAGCCCGACCTCGGGTGGGGCCACATGATGCGCGGCCTCGAGGTGGGCCGGATCCAGGTCGCCGCCCGTGCGGTCGGCGTGGCCCAAGCCGCAGTCGGTGACGCCGTCTCCTACGCGCAGCAGCGCGAGTCGTTCGGCAAGCCGATCTGGAAGCACCAGTCGGTCGGCAACCTGATCGCCGACATGGCCACCAAGGTCCGCGCCGCCCGGCTGATGACGGTCGACGCGGCCGAGCGCCTCGACGAGGGCAAGCGCGCCGACATGGAGGCCGGGATGGCCAAGCTGTTCGCCTCCGAGGCGGCCATGGAGGTCGCCCTCGACGCGATCCGCGTGCACGGCGGCTACGGCTACTCGCGTGAGTACGACGTCGAGCGCTACTTCCGCGACGCCCCGCTGATGATCGTCGGCGAGGGCACCAACGAGATCCAACGCAACGTCATCGCGGCCCAAGTGGTGGCCCGAGACGCACACTCCCAGAAGGGGAACTCCTGATGAACCTGCTCGAGAACAAGACCGCCGTCATCACCGGTGGCGCCCAGGGCATCGGCCTGGCCATCGCCGAGGCCTACGTCGCGCAGGGTGCGCGGGTCGTGCTGGCCGACCTCGACGGTGCCGCCGCCGAGGTCGCAGCCAAGGGCCTGGGTGGACCCGACGTAGCCGTCGGCATCGCCTGCGACGTGGTGAAGGCCGACGACGTCGAGGCCGCGCTCGACCTGGCGCAGTCGACGTACGGCTCGCTCGACATCGTGGTCAACAACGCCGGCATCACCCGCGACGCCACGATGCGCACGATGACCGAGGAGCACTTCGACCAGGTCATCTCCGTGCACCTCAAGGGCTGCTGGAACGGCACCCGCCTGGCCGCCGCCCGGATGCGTGAGGTGAAGTCCGGTGCGATCGTGAACATCTCGTCGCTCTCGGGCAAGGTCGGCATGATCGGGCAGACCAACTACTCCGCCGCCAAGGCAGGCATTGTCGGCATGACCAAGGCGGCCGCCAAGGAGATGGCGCACCACGGCGTGCGGATCAACGCGATCCAGCCCGGCCTGATCCGCTCGGCGATGACCGAGGCCATGCCGCAGAAGGCATGGGACGGCAAGATGGCCGAGATCCCGATGGCCCGCGCCGGCGAGCCGGCCGAGGTCGCGTCGGTCGCCGTCTTCTACGCCTCGGACCTGTCGTCGTACATGACCGGCACGGTCGCCGAGGTGACCGGCGGACGGTTCATGTGACCGTGTCCACCACCGATCAGCAAGGCACCGGCTGGTCGCCGCACGAGGTGACCAGCGAGGAGTACGTCGACCCCGGTCGGGTCGCGGCACTCGCGGCACTCCTCGACTCGGGCGCACCGGCCCCGGCCGAGGGTGAGGACCTGCCGCCCCTGTGGCACTGGGTCGCTCTGCCGGCCTGGCCGTTGTCCTCCCAGCTCGGGGTCGACGGCCATCCCCACCGTGGTGGCCTGCTGCCGCCGTTGCCCCAGCCCCGGCGGATGTTCGCCGGCGGATCGCTGGAGCTGCACGCCCCGCTGCGCGTGGGGGAGCGGGTACGACGCGAGTCGATCGTCGAGTCCGTCGACGAGAAGAGCGGCCGCAGCGGCGACTTCGTCGTGGTCCGGGTCCGTCACGTGCTGCGCGGGCAGGCGGACGACGTACGCATCGAGGAACGGCAGGACCTGGTGTTCCGCGACGGCCCGTCGGTCGTCGACAGCGGTGCCGACCCGCAACCGGCATCCGAGCTGGAGCCAACCGGCCCACCGCTGCGAGCGACCGATGACGGTTGGGATGTGGTCACCGACCCGACCCTGCTGATGCGGTTCAGTGCGGCCACCGCCAACCCGCACCGCATCCACTACGACTGGCCGTACGCGACCCGGGTCGAGGGCTACCCCGGCCTGGTCGTGCACGGACCGTTGTCCACGCTGTTGCTGGCCGAGGCCCTGCGCCTCGGCGACTCGGCCGCCCCGCGCCGGTTGCGGCACCGCAACCTGGCACCGCTCTTCTGCGCGCAACCCGCCCGCATCTCGCTGACCGCCGGCACCGACTCCGACACCGGCTCGGGCACCGACTCTGACTCCGGCTCGACCGAGGTCGCCCTGCGCGACCCCGACGACCGGGTCCTGGTCACCCTCACCGCCGACACCGATCTCCCCTGAAAGGCACCACCATGAACAGCTCCCGCGACGTCGTCATCTGCGAACCCGTCCGCACCCCCATCGGCCGCTACGGCGGGGTCTTCAAGGACCTCAGCCCGGTCGACCTCGGCGTGACCGCCCTCCAGGGCCTCCTCGCCCGCACCGGGGTGGACCCCGACCGCATCGACGACGTGATCCTCGGCCACTGCTACCCCAACGCCGAGGCGCCCGCGATCGGCCGGGTCGTCGGTCTCGACGCCGGCCTGCCGGTCAGCGTCGGCGGCCAGCAGGTCGACCGGCGCTGCGGGTCCGGCCTGCAGGCCGTGATCAATGCCGCGATGCAGGTGGCCAGCGGGGCCAGCGACGTCGTCGTCGCCGGTGGTGCCGAGTCGATGAGCAACGTGGCCTTCTACTCCCTCGACATGCGCTGGGGCGGAGCCCGCAACGGTGTCCAGATCCACGACGGCCTGACCCGCGGGCGGCAGACCCCCGGAGGCCGCTTCCACCCGGTTCCCGGAGGCATGCTCGAGACGGCGGAGAACCTGCGCCGGGAGTACGCCATCAGTCGCGAGGAGCAGGACCGTCTGGCGGTCAGCTCGCACGAACGCGCCGTGGCCGCCCAGCAGTCCGGCATCCTCGCCGAGGAGATCGTCCCCGTGACCGTTCCCTCCCGCAAGGGCGACGTGGTCGTCGAGACCGACGAACACCCGCGCGCCGACACCACCCTCGAGTCGCTGGCCCGCCTGAAGCCGATCCTGCGTGACGACCCCGAGTCCACGGTCACCGCCGGCAACGCCAGCGGCCAGAACGACGCCGCAGCCATGTGCCTGGTCACCACCGCCGACGTCGCCGAGGACCTCGGACTGGTCCCGCTGGTCCGGCTGGTCAGCTGGTCGGTGGCCGGAGTGCGACCCGACGTCATGGGCATCGGCCCGGTGCCCGCCACCGCTGCGGCGCTGGCACGTGCCGACCTCACGATCGCCGACATGGACGTCATCGAGCTCAACGAGGCCTTCGCCGCGCAGGCGCTCGCCGTCATGCGCGAGTGGAAGTTCACCGACGAGGACCACGAGCGCACCAACGTGCACGGCTCCGGCATCTCGCTCGGCCACCCCGTCGGTGCCACGGGAGTCCGCATGCTCGGCACCCTGGCCCGTGAGCTGCACCGGCGCCGGGCCCGCTACGGCCTCGAGACCATGTGCATCGGTGGCGGCCAGGGCCTGGCTGCCGTCTTCGAGCGGATCGCCTGATGGCGCCCCGCGTGCTGGCCTCGATGGACGAGGTGCAGCAGGTCGTCGACGAGCCCCTCGGCACCACGGAGTGGGTCGAGATAGACCAGGAGTCCGTCGACCGCTTCGCCGATCTCACCGGCGACCACCAGTGGATCCACGTCGATCCAGAACGCGCCGCCTCGTCGGCGTACGGCGGCACGATTGCGCACGGCTACCTCACGCTGGCGAAGCTGCCGGCCTTCGCCGCGACCCTCTACCGGCTCGAGGCAGGGGCCTCACGGCTCAACTACGGCGTCAACAAGGTGCGCTTCCCGGCACCTGTCCCGGTGGGGTCCAGGATCCGTGCCACGCCCACCATCGTCGGCGTCCGTGAGGTGCCCGCGGGCGACCAGGTGACCGTGCGGTGGGTGGTCGAGTGCGACCGCGCCACGAAGCCGGTCTGCGTCGCCGAGACGCTGACCCTCGTCGTCCGGTGAAGTGACCGACGAGTAGGGCGCACACGTCCGTATTCATACCTCAAACGGCACAAATGGTGTGCGGATTTGGTGTTGGACGTGCATCACGAAACCCACCTAACGTGAATGCGGTCACAGGCCGGCCAGCCACGAATTAGCACCATCCCCAAGGAGCCCCCCATGTCGAGCACCACCAGGTTCAACCCCGATGAGAGGATGGCGAGGAAGGCCGGCATCGCCGCCTTCGTCGGCACCACCATCGAGTGGTACGACTTCTACATCTACGGCACGGCCTCGGCCCTCGTGTTCGGTCCGCTGTTCTTCAGCGGCTCCGACCCCGCCGTGGCCACCCTGCTTTCCTTCGCGACCTTCGCAGTCGGCTTCCTCACCCGCCCGATCGGCGGTGTGGTGTTCGGCCACCTCGGCGACAAGATCGGCCGCAAGCGCGCCCTGATCCTCACCCTGATGCTGATGGGTGTCACGACGTTCGGCGTCGGCCTCCTCCCGACGTACGCCACCATCGGTGCGCTCGCGCCGATCGGGCTGATCGTGCTCCGCCTGGTGCAGGGCCTCGCCGTCGGCGGCGAGTGGGGCGGTGCGGTGCTGATCGCGACCGAGCACACCAAGAAGGACCGCGGCTACCTCTTCGGTGCCTTCGCCCAGCAGGGCTCGCCGGCCGGCCGCATCCTGGCCACCCTCGCCTTCCTCGCGGTCACCAGCCTGCTGCCCGAGCAGGCGCTGCTCGACTGGGCCTGGCGCGTGCCGTTCCTGTTCTCCGCCGTGCTCGTGGTCGTGGGCCTGGTGATCCGGCTCCGGCTCGAGGAGTCGCCGGAGATGGAGAAGCTGAAGAAGAACGACGCGACCGCCAAGGTCCCGGTCGTCGAGCTGTTCCGCCACAACGGCCGCGAGGTCACGCTCGGTGTCTTCTCGATCCTCTGCGTGTTCGTGGTGGTCTACGCCCGTGACACGTTCGCTCTCTCGTGGGCCACCAAGGAGCTCGACTTCTCCCGCGACTCGTTCCTGTCGATCATCCTGGTCGCCAGCGTGCTGCAGTTCTTCGTGCAGCCCTTCGGTGCCCTGCTCACCACCAGGTACGACGTCCGCAAGATCGTCACGGTCCTGCTCGGCATCGAGATCCCGGCGCTGGCGCTGATGTTCATCCTGATGGCGACCGGCAACTACTGGCTGGCCATGCTCGGCGCCGTGGTCGCCACGATCCCGGACGTGATGTTCTACTCCGTGATGGCCGGCATGCTCGCCCAGGCCTTCCCGACCAAGGTGCGCTACACCGGCATCTCGGTGGCCTACGGCCTGTCCGGCGCGCTGTGCGGCATGACCCCGCTGATCCTCCAGTGGCTGCTGGACTCCTCCGGCACCGTCGTGCTGCCGGTCGCGTTCGGCGTGATCACCACGTTCATCTCGCTGGTGGCCTCGCGTGCCCTGCTCAAGCGCACGTTCGGCAAGGACGCCGACGCCCCTACGGAGCCCGCCCTCGACCAACGTGAGGCGACGCCGGTCTCCTGACCCGGTGTGCAGCGCCCGTCGCCCGAGGAACCCTCGGCGGCGGGCGCTCCGCATTTGGTCCTGCGTCTCGAGGATCCGTTCACCTGAGCATGCAGTTCGCCGTACGACGTCCTGTGCCCGCGCTCAATCAGCGGACCAGCGGCCTGAACTGCAGGTTCAAGTGAACGCCGATGGCAGCGCCGCCCCCGAAGCAACGGAGCGCCGACCCCGAAGCGACGATCAGCGGTCGGTCATCACCCGGCGCCGGGCGATGGTGGCGGCGATGCCGGCCGCCGCGGCGCGTACGGCGTTGGCGTGTGACTCCGGGTGGAAGCGGGTCACCGGGCCGGTGACGCTGACCGCGGCGAGCGGGCGTTCGTCGGCGTCGAGCACCGGCGCGGCGACGCACACGATGCCGACCGCCGACTCCTCGTGCTCGTAGGACACCCCGCGCTCGACGATGGCGTCGAGCTGTCGCCGGAGCATGCCGGGTGCGACCACGGTGCGCGGCGTACGTCGTTCCAGCGGGCCGGCCAGCACCTCGCGGCGCAGCTCCGGATCGGCCCACGCCAGCAGCGCCTTGCCGATGGCGGTGCAGTGCACCGGCATCCGACCGCCCGTGCGCGAGGGCGCCGCGGCCTGTCGGTGGCCGCCGATCTTGGCGACGTACACGACCTCGTGGCCCTCACGGATGCCCAGGTGCACGGTCTCGTGGGTGCGTTCGTAGAGGTCCTGGAGGAACGGCATCGCCACCTCGAGCAGGCTGCGCTCCACCGAGGCCCGCATGCCCAGCTCGAACAGTCCGCCGCTGAGCCGGTAGCCGCCCTCGACCCGGTCGAGCAGGCGGGTCGCGACCAGCTCACCGACCTGGCGGTGCACGGTCGCCTTGTGCAGGCCGGTGCGCCGCACGAGCTCGGCGAGCGGCAACGCCTTGTCCTCGGCGCGGAAGGCGCGCAGGATCGTCACCGCCTTGCCCAGGACGGTGTCCAGGTCAACGTCCTCGGCCATCGGAACCTCCGCGGAAGAGCGTATCGCTGAGCGGGACGCTTCCCTCGCGCGGTGGTGAATCGACGCGAGAGTGTGGGTCACACGTTCCCGCCCCCACGCACCTAAGGTCGCTGATGAGCACCAGCCCGCACCCTGCCGCCGCCGCGGCGCCGACGACCGACGTCTCACCGGAGGCGATCGCCGAGGCTGCCGACCGCCTGGTCGCCGCCCACTTCGGCGGAGAGGCCTGTACGCCGGTCCGCGACCTCATCGGACGCGACGACGTGGCCGCCGCCTACCAGATCCAGGAGCGGCTCAACGCCGCCAAGGTGGAGCGCGGCGTGCGCGTCGTCGGTCGCAAGATCGGCGCCACCTCCGAGGCGGTGCAGACCCAGCTCGGTGTCGACCAGCCCGACTTCGGCGTGCTCTTCGACGACATGGGCTTCGGTGACGGCGAGGTCATCCCGTCGGATCGACTCATCCAGCCCAAGGCTGAGGCCGAGGTCGCGTTCGTGCTGAAGGCCGACCTGGCCGAGGGGCCGCTCGACGACGCGCAGATCCGCGGCGCGATCGACTACGCCGTCGCCGCGCTCGAGATCGTCGACAGCCGGATCCGCGACTGGGACATCTCCTTCGCCGACACCGTGGCCGACAACGCCTCGTCCGGCCTCTACGTGCTCGGCACCGAGCACCTCACGCTCGACGAGGTCGAGCCGGTCGACGTCACCATGACGATGTCGATCAACGGCGAGGAGGTCTCGACCGGCAACGGGGCCGCCTGCCTGGGTGACCCGCTCAAGGCCGTGGCGTGGTTGGCCCACCAGGCCCGCACGTTCGGTGAGCCGCTGCGCGCCGGCCAGGTGATCCTCTCAGGCGCACTCGGCCCGATGCGCCCGCTCGCACCCGGTGACCACGTCACCGCCACCATCACCGGACTGGGCACGGTCTCCACCCGGTTCGGCACCACGACGCAGGAGGACAACGCATGAGCACGAAGGTCGCCATCATCGGCTCCGGAAACATCGGCACCGACCTGATGATCAAGGTGATGCGCCACTCGCAGCACCTCGAGATGGGCGCCATGGTCGGCATCGACCCCGAGTCCGACGGGCTGGCCCGCGCCGCACGCTTCAAGGTGCCCACCACCGCCGAGGGTGTCGAGGGCCTGATCGCGATGGACGGCTTCGACGACATCGAGATCGTCTTCGACGCGACCTCCGCCAAGGCGCACATCGCCAACAACGCCCGCCTGGCGCCGTACGGCAAGCGGCTGATCGACCTCACGCCCGCGGCGATCGGCCCGTTCGTCGTGCCCGCGGTCAACATCGACGAGCACATCGACGCGCAGAACGTGAACATGGTGACCTGCGGTGGCCAGGCGACGATTCCGATCGTCGCCGCCGTGTCGCGGGTGGTGCCGGTGCAGTACGCCGAGATCGTCGCCTCGATCTCGTCGAAGTCGGCCGGCCCGGGCACACGCGCGAACATCGACGAGTTCACCGAGACCACGTCGAACGCGATCGTCTCGGTCGGCGGGGCGAAGCGGGGCAAGGCGATCATCATCCTCAACCCGGCCGAGCCGCCGTTGATCATGCGCGACACCGTGTTCTGCCTGGTCGACGCCGCTGACGAGTCCGTGCACGACGAGATCCGCGCGTCGGTCGAGAAGATGGTCGGCGACGTGTCGGCGTACGTGCCCGGCTACCGGCTCAAGCAGCAGGTGCAGATCACCGAGATCGCCGCCGACTCCCCGGTCGAGACGCTCCTCGCGGAGGGCTCCACGACCCGACCCACGCACCAGGTGACCGTGCTCCTCGAGGTCGAGGGCGCGGCCCACTACCTCCCGGCGTACGCCGGCAACCTCGACATCATGACCTCCGCCGGCCTCCAGGTCGCCGAGCGGATCGCGGCCCAGAAGGAGACCAGCCGATGAGCACCGAGCTCTTCATCCAGGACGTCACGCTGCGCGACGGCATGCACGCCGTGCGCCACCGCATCAAGCCCGACGACGTACGCCGCATCGTGTCGGCGCTCGACGCCGCCGGCGTGGACGCCATCGAGGTGGCCCACGGCGACGGGCTGGCCGGTGGGTCGGTCAACTACGGTCCCGGCTCGAACACCGACTGGGAGTGGATCGAGGCCGCGGCCGACGCGATCGACAAGGCCCGGTTGACCACCCTGCTGCTCCCGGGCGTCGGCACCATCGAGGAGCTCAAGCACGCCTACAGCCTCGGGGTCCGCTCCGTGCGCGTCGCCACCCACTGCACCGAGGCCGACGTCTCGGCCCAGCACATCGCGACCGCCCGCGAGATCGGCATGGACGTCTCGGGCTTCCTGATGATGAGCCACATGGCGCCCCCGGAGGAGCTGGCCCGCCAGGCGAAGCTGATGGAGTCGTACGGCGCGCACTGCGTCTACATCACCGACTCCGGCGGCCGCCTGACCATGCCCGACGTCGAGGCGCGGGCCAAGGCCTACCGCGACATCCTCGAGCCGGAGACCGAGATCGGCATCCACGCGCACGAGAACCTCTCGCTGTCGGTGGCCAACTCCGTCGTCGCTGTCGAGAACGGCATCTACCGGGTCGACGCCTCCCTGGCCGGTCACGGCGCCGGGGCGGGCAACTGCCCGATCGAGGCGTTCATCGCGGTCGCCGACATCTACGGCTGGGACCACCGCTGCGACGTGTTCGCGCTCCAGGACGCCGCGGACGACATCGTGCGGCCGCTCCAGGACCGCCCGGTGCGGGTCGACCGCGCCACGCTGACGCTCGGGTATGCCGGGGTCTACTCCAGCTTCCTGCGCCACGCCGAGACCGCCGCCGAGCGCTACGGCCTCGACGTCCGCACGATCCTGGTCGAGTGCGGTCGCCGTGGTCTGGTCGGTGGCCAGGAGGACATGATCATGGACATCGCGCTCAACCTGGTCTCCGAGCGCGAGGCCTCCTAGGTCGATTCCGGGGACCGCTGTCCCCACGTCGACCTAGCATCTGCCGCATGGCAGGAGGCGCGCGCAGGTTCGGTGATCACGGCACGATGGCCGAGCGCGTGGCCGCCACCCGCCGCAACTCGATGGGCGAGGAGGGCGCTCCGGCGCCCGTCCTTCGAGACGCCTCGTTCCTCGCCTCCTCAGGAACCGTCTCGAAACGACCAGACCTGCGGCACTGCTGGTACGCCGGCCCGCACGGCCGCCAGGCCGCCCTGCTCATCGGCTGGCGGCGAGTGAGCCCGACGGCCGGTTGGGAGGGCCACATCGCCGTGGCTGCGCCTGACTCCGACGGTTGGTCGATCGTCACGCTGTGGGTCGGCGCCGGCATGCTCGAGGCGGCATGAGACGGGGTGGTGTCGCCGCACCCGACGGGTGATCCTTGCCCTCAACCCTTGGCCTTGCCGGCCGCTGGAACGACGTCCGGCCTGCGACCGACGTCCCGGTGTCGACCGGCTTGAGGGAGGCAGAGCGCGACCCGTTCGACCTGTTCCGGTGCGATCCAGTAGTCGGAGTGGACCTGCAGCCGGCGGGCCGCGTCGGGGTCGGCGATCTCGAGGTTGTCCGTGGTCGCGTCCACTGGTTGAGGCTGGGGCAGTGGCAGGGGAGTCGCGATCGGATCCGTGGCCCGCCAGAAGTTGAGCCACGGCGTCGTCGCCCAGATCGAGGTGTAGAACGAGCCGGGGAAGTAGGCAGGGAAGACTTCGCGATAGAGCGACTCGAGCGGGCAGCCGCAGGTGACCAGGGTCAGGGCGGGGCCGGTGTCGTGGAATTCCTCCTCCGTGCGGATCCGGTGCACGGCCCATGCGCAGAGAACGGATCCCTGACTGTGTCCGATCAGCACCGTGGGGCGACGGCCCGCTGTACGAACTTCGTCGATGATGCCGTCGACGACCTGGTTCCGGTAGGAAGCGCCCGCAAACGGGTGGCTGGCGACCGGCCAGAAGCCCAGCACGTCGGCGACCATGCCGACGACCTTGCGGACCTTCTGGAGGCTGCGCCCCGCCACCACCATGAAGATCGCCAGCACCGAGAGTGCTTGCACCGTGAAGATGGCGCGGTCCCATGTGGCATTCGAACCGTCCAGTATCCAGTTCACGACCATTGCCATGGAGACTCCCCAGAGGAACGTCGACAGCAGGATCGTCGGACCGAGCGTCGATTCGAGACTCAGGACCAGACGGCGGTGCCACCGTGCGGCGGCAAGGCGCTTGGCGAGCGTCGAACCTCGCTTGCCGAACCGCGGACGTCCTGCGCCTCGGGGAGTCCAGTTGGCCACCACGAAGGCCAGGGCGAAGGCAAGCAGGGCCAGCAGTCCGACCAGGGGAAGCATGTCGACCAGGGCGTCGTCCCGCCCGACGTACAACCTGTTCCGGGGCGGCAGCAGCGCACGGCTCCCGAATCCTGCGGTCTCGCCCGGTTCCGCGAACAACGGCACGTGATGGTTCGACAGGTAGAGCACGAGGTTGTCCGCGAAGAGCCGCAGCGCCGACGCCACAGACACCATCAGGAGCACCGAGCCCACCAGCGCCACGTCGACGACGTACTCCGGCGTGGCCGGCCGTCCGGTTCCGGCCGCGATGAGCCCGCGGATCGCGAAGACCGCACCCGTCAGCACGACGACCACGATGCAGAAGAGGCTCACGCTGACCACCGGGTCGACGTACGGCACGAGCTGGCCGTTGGCGACCAGGGCCTTGAACTCACCGGGTGGTTGGTCCCCAGGCGCCTGCACGAAGGTCGCGCTCGGGCCCCACGTGGTGAGGAAGTCGGGCATCTTCGACCACGTCACCTGCCAGTGGGCCGGCCGGGTGAACGCGGTGACGGCCGCGGCACTGCCGACCAGCAGCACGTTGAGCCACAGCACCAAGGGCTTGGTGTGTGAAGCCGTACGTCGTTGCCGGCCCAGCATGCCCGCGATGAGCGCCAACCCGATCGCCCCCGCGAGCCAGCGCCCGGCGTCCGGTGAGGACGTCCAGGTGACCAACGTCCGCCTCGCGATCGTCTCCGCGAGGGCCAGTGCCCACACGAACGTCAGCAGGCTGAGCAGCAGGCCGGTGAGCACGACCGCGAACCTGGTGCGTCGTTCGGCCGTCGGGCCAAGGCCGTCGGGCGGTGTCATGTAGCCCGCCGCATTGACCAAGGTGAATGGGAGTGCGACGTACCAGAGGAAGCCGGCAACGCCACGCGATGCGCGGGACCAGTTGACCAGCAGGAGGTCGTGCTGAGGCACAGTTGGCGGGAGCGCCGCCTCGGGTCCTTCCGGTGGCCGCTCGAGCAAGGTGGGGCTGCCCAACTGGGACCAGTCGTCGTGGTCGCCGATGCCGTGCACGCGGATCTCGAGTGGATCGCCGGCTACTGGGAGTACATGTCGTTGCATGCGTCCTGGGCCTCGTTTCCCTGTTCGCTGAACGCGTCGAGGACGATCTCGGCCATCTGCTGCTCGCCCTCGTCGAAGAACGAGATGCCGAAGCTGACGGCCCGTTCCACCAGGAAGCTGGCGACTTCGTCGAGGCTCGTGGGCACCCTGTCGAACACCAGAGCGCACGTCGTCTCCCATGCGAGGCCCTCCAAGGCGTCCTGCACCTCGGTGTTGCTGCTCAGCTGGTCGACGCTGGACCGGAGGCGGGCGCCCAACGTCGGCTGGATCGCTGTCGGCACCTGCAGGAGGATGTCGTCCGCGCGCCTGGTCCCGAGCACGATGGCGTCGTCTCCCTCGGAGCGGACCAGCCCGCCGCCGCCCTTCGAGGCGCCCTTGGCCACGTCGTCCACGCAGCTGCCCGCCGAGAGGAGCAGAACCGCGCACAAGCCGGCGAGCGCGCTGACCGTTTTGTCCGCCCTCATGGCTTCACTCTGGACCCGGCAGGAGTGAGGGGTAATCGCCATTTCGGGTGATAGCGGCGCACGGAAGGGTGGTCGCTACTGTGCTCGCATGACCTGGCGACCCGGACTCGTGGCGCTGGACGTCGACGGCTGCCTGCTGGAGTGGGTCCGCGGCACCGACAAGTCCGAGGAGGCCATTGCGCCGGCCGTGGTCGACGCCGTGGCCCGCGTGGTGCGTGCCGGCATTCCCGTCGTACTCGCCAGCGGGCGATCGCCGCTCGGGCTCGTGGACGTCGCCAGGTTGGCCGGCCTGCCGTCACCCGGCTGGTTGGTCGGGTCGAACGGTGCCGTGGTGGCGCGCTTCGCGCCGCTCGAGGTCGTGCGGGCCACGACCTTCGACGCGCGACCTGCCGTGGCTGCGGTGCTCGAGAGGTTCCCCGATGCGATGGTCGCGGTCGAGGAGCCGGGGCTCGACTATCGGGTGAATCGCCTGTTCCCACGCGGGGAGCTGTCCGGCGGGTCCGTGGTGACCAGCCCGGCCGAGCTCGGCGTACGCCCCGCCTGCCGGGTGATGATCCGGCACCCCGAAGGCTCCTCCGACGCGCTCGCGTCGTTGGCGGACGAGCTCGGGCTGTCCAGCACCGACTACGTGGCGCAGCTGTCCAGCTGGCTCGACATCTCGCCGGTGGGAGTGAACAAGGCCGCGGCGCTCGCGTACGTCGCCGGGCAGCTCGGCGTACGGCGGGACGACGTGCTGGCGATCGGCGACGGGCACAACGACATCGAGATGCTGCAGTGGGCCGGCCGCGGAGTGGCCATGGGGCAGGCCGTGCAGGAAGTGCATGATGCCGCCGACGCCTCGACCGGGACAGTGGTGGAGGACGGCGTGGCCGTGGAGCTCGAGCGTTGGTTCTGAGTGGCCTCGACGGACGTTCCTTCGTCGCTGCTCGACCACCGGGGACGGAGGCTCTTTCGTCGCTGCTCGACCATCGGGCCTCTCCGGGCAGGTACGGTCGACCCATGACTACTGGAATCGACCTGGGTCGCCCCACTTCGGGCGACGTCCTCGACCTGATCGTCGACGACCACCGTCGTTTCGAGCGGCTGCTGGCCCAGCTGCGCCAGGGCACGGCCGATCGTGATGCCGTCCGCCATGCCTTCGCCGACGTCCTGATCGCCCATGGTGAGGCGGAGGAGGAGATCGTCTATCCGGTCCTCCGTCGCAAGGCCGAGGACGTCGACGCCCACGACATCGAGCACGGCTCGGAGGAGCACGCCGAGGGCAACGAGGCGTTGCTCGCCGTCCTCGAGCTGAAGGGCACCGACACGAAGGCCTTCGTGGACGCCGTCGAGGAGCTCAGCAACCTGATCGCCCACCACATCGCGGAGGAGGAGCTGAGCATCATCGCGCCTGCCCGCGAGGAGGTCTCGGACCGGGTCCGTCGCGAGCTCGGCGAGAAGTGGGCCGCGCGACGCAACCAGCTGATCGACGAAGGCTGCGGCTCGCTGACGAACGTACGACGTGTGGTCGCCAAAGCGGCGAAGAAGGGCCTGCTCGACGACGACTGACCCACGTTGAATGAACGTTTGTTCAAAGTCTGTCTTGCACAAACGTTCATTCAAGGCAGTGCGGGTTTCCGACGCTCAGGTGGGACGACTGCAGCTCGAGCGCGGGTGAGTCCACGCCACATCTCCGGTCCGAGCCGCTCGCTGCGCGACCTTCCCAACCAGCGGGGTTGTGCGCGGTCCCTTCACGCGCCGAACTAGGGTGACAGCGTGATCGACGACTGGGCGGCGCGGCGGACCTATCGCTGGTGCGACTGGTCGTTGGCCGATCTCATGAAGGCGAAGGGCGAGACCAAGGTCAGTCTGGTGATGCCGGCCCGCAACGAGGCCGCCACGGTCGGCGGGCAGGTCTCTCGGGTGCGTGAGGCGCTGATGGAGACCGTCGAGCTGCTCGACGAGATCGTGGTCATCGACTCGGACTCGACCGACGACACGATCGCCATCGCGCAGGGCGCCGGGGCCGTCGTGCACCGGGCCGTCGACATCCGTCCCGATCTCGGTTGGAGCCCCGGCAAGGGCGAGGCGATGTGGAAGTCGCAGTTCGTCACGACCGGCGAGGTGATCGTCTTCATGGACGCCGACCTGCTCGACTGGGACACCCACTTCGTGCCCGGCCTGCTCGGTCCCTTGCTCACCGAGCCCGACGTGGCGCTGGTGAAGGGCTTCTACGAGCGTCCCTTCCTCGACGGCTCCGCCGTGCCCTCGTACGACGGGGGACGCGTCACCGAGCTGGTCGCCCGTCCGCTGATCGCGCTGCTCTTCCCGCAGCTGGCCGGTCTCGTGCAGCCATTGGCCGGCGAGTGGGCGGTCCGCCGGTCGTGGTTCGCGCAACTGTCGGTGCCGACCGGGTACGCCGTCGAACTGGCCGCGCTCATCGACACCCTGCGTGGGCCGGGGCTGGACGCGATCGCACAGGTCGACCTCGGACGCCGGGCGCACAGCCACCAGGCGTTGCTCGACCTGGGCGCGATGGCCACGCAGATCCTCGCGGCCGTCCAGGCGCGGGTCTCCGGCTCCTCGATTTCCTCGGTCGACCTGCGGCAGTTCGTGCCGGTCACCGACGGCGAGGGCGTGCAGCCGAGCACCCGCACCGTCGAGGTCGCCGAACGCCCGCCGGCTGCCTCGCTGTCGAACCCGTCAGACCTGTCTGACCTGTCGGAAGGCGCCTGATGACCCTCAAGCTCGGCCGGCAGGCGTTCGCTGATGACGCCTCCCTGATGATGGCCATCGTCAACCGGACGCCCGACTCGTTCTACGACAAGGGCGCCACCTGGGCGGAGGACAGTGCCTTCGACCGGGTCGCGCAGGTCGTCGACGAGGGTGCGGAGATCGTCGACATCGGCGGCATCAAGGCAGCGCCGGGTGTCGAGATCGACGCCGCCGAGGAGATCAGCCGGGTCGGGTCGTTCGTGGGCCGCGTGCGCTCGGCGTACCCCTCACTGGTGATCTCCGTCGACACCTGGCGCGCTGAGGTCGGCCGCGCGGTGTGCAGCGAGGGCGCCGACCTCCTCAACGACGCGTGGGGCGGCGCCGACCCCGAGCTCGTCGACGTTGCCGCGGAGTTCGACGCGGCCATCATCTGCACGCACACCGGCGGCGTCACGCCGCGCACCCGCCCGCACCGCATTGAGTACGCCGACGTCGTCGCCGCCGCGATCGCCGACACCACGGCGTACGCGGAGCGCGCACTGGCCGCGGGCGTCTCACGCGACTCGATCGTGATCGACCCGGCCCACGACTTCGGCAAGAACACCGCGCACTCGTTGGAGGTCACCAGGCGCCTCGGCGAGATGGTCGACACCGGGTGGCCGGTGCTGGTCTCCCTGTCCAACAAGGACTTCGTCGGCGAGTCCCTCGACCTGCCCGTGGGGGAGCGCCTCATCGGAACCCTTGCCGCCACGGCGTTCTGCGCCCAGGCCGGCGCCCGCATCTATCGGGTGCACGAGGTGGTCGAGACCCGCCAGGTGGTCGACATGGTCGCGACGATCATGGGCTCCCGGCAGCCCGCCCGAGTGACGCGAGGCCTGGCATGACCCCTGCTCCTTCATCCGGCTGGAACGCGGTGGTCGTCCCGTCGACACCGTTGATGATCGCCGCCGGTGGCACGGCCGACCCGCTGGCCGGCGTACGCGCCCTGGCGCTGGACTCCGTGCGCTGGCTGGTCGCCTCGTCACCCGACCGCATCCAGGTGCTGTGTTCGCCCGCTGATCCGGCGAACGTCGCGCGCGGGGTCACCACGCCGTTGGGCGAGCGAGTGGCGCGGTCGCTGCTGTCGGCTGCGGGCTTCGACCGCGAGATCGTCGTGTCCACCTCGGAGTCGGAATCGCCAGTCAGCACAGGGGTTCTGATCGTCGGCGACGGCTCTGCCCGCCGCGGGGAGAAGGCGCCCGGGCACCTCGACGACCGTGCCTTCACTTTCGACTCCACGATCGAGTCGGCGCTTCGTGCCTGCGATGCGGACACACTTGCCACGCTGTCGGTCGACCTGGGCGCGGAGCTGTTGGCCGCCGGGGTCCCGGCCTTCCGCGCGCTCGGTGCGTTGGCCGGCGGCGCCGAGCACACATGTGAGATGACCTACTCCGGCGATCCGCTCGGCGTCCAGTACTGGGTGGCGAGGTGGCAATGCGCGTCCTGATGTCTGCTGGCCAAGGTCTCGATACGGGCGCAGAACGCCCTACTCGACCAACGAGCGGGTCTGTCACCGACGACGACCTGCTCGCGTTGTACGCCGCGCCGTCCGCGCCGTGGCTACGCGTGAACTTCGTCAGCACCGTCGACGGCGCGGCGACCGGAAGCGACGGACGCAGCGGCTCCATCAACAACGATGCGGACGGCCGGGTCTTCCACCTGCTGCGCAAGCTGTGCGACGCGGTCATCGTCGGCGCCGGCACCGCCCGCGCCGAGAACTACCGCCCTTCCGACAAGCCGGTCGTCGTGGTCAGCCTCAGCGGTCAGGTGCCTGACCTGTTGCGCGAGGCCGAGCCCGGTCGCGTCCTGATGGCCACCGTCTCGACGGCCCCCGGCCTCGCGGATGCCCGGTCGCTGCTGGGTGAGGACAACGTGCTCGTGCTGGGTGAGGAACGAGTTGATCTCGCCGCACTCAAGGATTCCCTTGCTGGGCGCGGGTTCCGGGACATGCTCTGCGAAGGCGGACCCCACCTCTTCGACGGACTGCTCGCCTCCGGTGTCGCCGACGAGCTGTGCGCCACCCAGATCCCGCGCCTCGTCGGTGGCACGCACACCCGCATCACCGCAGGCCTCACCCTCGACGTACCCCTTGAGCTGGCGCTGCTCCTCGAGGAGGACGGCACGCTGCTCGGGCGCTGGTTCATCCGCTGACGTCGGAGACGTGGACTCGGAGGGCCTCGAAGGTCTCGTCGAGCAGGTCGGGCAATGAGGCCCGCTCGTCCTCGAGCCACTGCTGGTATGCCGACAGTGCGAGGGCCAGCGCGACCCGGCCGACCGTGCGTGGATGCAGGTCGTCGGGCGACAGGCCGCGCCGCTCGGCGACGTACGACGCGATCACGCCGCGCCAGGCGGCATGGCGCAGTGCCGCGTGTGCCTGCAGTGCCGGCGTCTCCATCAGCAGCCGCATGCGGCGTCGGTGTTGGACCACCGCATCGGGGTCGACGAAGTTGAACGCCTTGACCGACTCCTGGACCGCTTCGGCGACGGGGAGGTCGGCCGGCATCTCGCGCAGGTGCTCGGCGAGGCTCTCGAGGCTCTCGTCGAACCGACCCCATGGGATGTCGTTCTTCGAGGGGTAGTAGCGGAAGAGCGTGCGCCGGCTGACGGCCGCGGCCGCCGCGATCTCGTCGACGGTGGTGTTCTCGAAGCCCTGCTCGTCGAAGAGCCGGAAGGCCACCTCCTCGATCCGGGCGTGACTTGTCGCGGGAGGACGACCCGGCCCTGTCTTCTGCACGGGGCGAACCTACCCGCTCGGACAGGATTTCCGAGACGCCCTTCCATTTCGCACCTGAGTGCCATTAATGTGTGGGCCACGTCATACGAGCCGAGGAGGAACCATGCAGAACCCGGAGAACACCACCGCCGACACTGACGAGCTCACTGCCGAGATGCTGGTCGAGGAAGTCTCGATCGACGGCATGTGCGGCGTGTACTGAGCCGATGTCAGTCACCGCACCAGCGCCCGTCCTCGAGACCGCGCCCGACGCCCTGCCCGAAGCCGGGGTCGGGGTCCGTCTCGAGGACGGGTGGCGGCTCAACCCCCGGGTCGCGCTGCGTCCCGAACCGTTCGGCGCCCTGGCCTACCACTTCGGCAACCGACGCCTGTCCTTCCTGCGCCGACCCGAGCTGGTCACCGTCGTACGCGCACTCGCCGCGGCACCCGACGTACGCACAGCCCTGCGTGAGTCGGGCGTGCCCGAAGAGCAGTTCACGGCGTACGTCGGCGCACTGTCCACGCTCGCCGAATCCGACATGATCCACCCCCGCAAGGAGGGTCAGCGATGACCATCACCGCACCACGCCCGCAGGCACCCCGACCGCAGGGCGGCACCCTGGTCGACCAGTTCGAGCTCGGCCTCGACGCGCCGATCTGCCTGACCTGGGAGCTCACCTACGCCTGCAACCTCGCGTGCGCGCACTGCCTCTCCAGCAGTGGCACCCGCGACCCGCGCGAGCTGACCACCGAGCAGTGCGAGGCGGTGATCGACGAGCTGCAGCGCATGCAGGTGTTCTACGTGAACATCGGCGGCGGCGAGCCCACGATCCGTCCCGACTTCTGGCACCTCCTGCAGTACGCCGTCGACCATCAGGTGGGCGTGAAGTTCTCCACCAACGGCGTGCGGCTCAACCCCGAACGGGCCCGCTTCCTGGCCTCCACCGACTACGTCGACGTGCAGATCTCGCTCGACGGCGCGACCGCCGAGGTCAACGACTACGTCCGTGGCCCCGGCTCCTACGACACCGCGATCCTGGCCCTGAAGAACCTCCAGGAAGCCGGCTTCAAGGACGCCAAGATCTCCGTGGTCTGCACCCGGGAGAACATCAGCCAGCTCGACGAGTTCAAGGCGATCGCCGACCACTACGGCGCCACGCTGCGCCTCACCCGCCTGCGTCCCTCCGGCCGCGGGGCCGACGTGTGGGACGAGCTGCACCCGCTTCCCGAGCAGCAGCGCGAGCTCTACGACTGGTTGATGGCCAACGGTGAGGACGTGCTCACCGGAGACTCCTTCTTCCACCTCGCCGCATTCGGCGAGGCACTGCCCGGCCTCAACCTCTGCGGCGCCGGACGCGTGGTCTGCCTGATCGACCCGATCGGAGACGTCTACGCCTGCCCGTTCGCGATCCACGACAACTTCCTGGCCGGCAACCTGCTCGCCGACGGTGGTTTCGCAGAAGTCTGGCAGACCTCCGAGCTGTTCCAGGACCTGCGCGCGCCGCAGACCTCCGGGGCCTGCACGAAGTGCGAGTTCTTCGACTCCTGCCGTGGTGGTTGCATGGCTGCGAAGTTCTTCACCGGTCTGCCGATGGACGGTCCGGACCCCGAGTGCGTGCAGGGGTACGGCGAGTCCGCGCTGGCTGCTGATCGCAGCATTCCCGCCGCCAGTCAGGACCACTCGCGGGCCACTCCGGGACGCAACCAGCCGGTGATGCTCACGCTCGGGAAGCGACCCACCGACTTCACGCCGCCCACGTCGGCGCCGGTCTCTGCGTGCGCGGAGAACCCGCTGGCCGGCTTCACTCCTTGATCTGTCCGGTGCGCTCGGTCTGGCCGGCTGGCCGGGCAGAGCCCATTGCCTGATCCAGATCCACCAGCTCCTTCGAGAGGTTTCCTCCCATGTCCAAGAACCCCTGGGCCCAGAATCCCTGGTTCGAGTCCGTCGCGATCGCCCAGCAGCGCGCGAAGAAGCGGCTCCCGAAGTCGGTCTACGGCGCACTCGTCGCCGGGTCCGAACGAGGCCAGAGCATTGCCGACAACGAGGCCGCGTTCCGCGAGCTCGGACTCGCACCGCACGTCGCCGGCCAGCGCCCCGAACGTGCGATGGCCACCAGTGTCATGGGCATCGACATTTCCCTGCCGGTGATCATGTCGCCCACCGGCGTACAAGCCGTGCACCCCGACGGTGAGGTCGCGGTGGCCAGGGCCGCGGCAGCGCGCGGCACGGTGATCGGGCTGAGCAACTTCGCCAGCCGATCGGTCGAGGACGTCGTGGAGGCCAACCCCAACACGTTCTTCCAGATGTACTGGACCGGTGACCGCGAGGTGATGGTCCAGCGCATGGAGCGTGCCCGCGCAGCTGGCGCCAAGGGCCTGATCGCCACCCTGGACTGGTCTTTCTCGATGGGACGTGACTGGGGCAGCCCTGAGATCCCCGAGAAGATCGACTTCAAGTCGGCATTGCGGCTGGCTCCCGAGGTGGCGCGCCGTCCCCGGTGGGCGTGGCAGTTCGCCAAGGAACGCAACATCCCGGACCTGACCGCGCCGAACCTGGCCGCGCCCGGGGAGAGCAAGGGCCCGACGTTCTTCGCCGCCTACTACGAGTGGATGACCACGCCGCCGCCCACCTGGGAGGACGTCGAGTGGATGGCGAAGGAGTGGGGTGGCCCGTTCATGCTCAAGGGCGTGTGCCGCCTCGACGACGCCAAGCGGGCGCGCGACCTCGGCGTCACCGCGATCTCGGTCTCCAACCACGGCGGCAACAACCTCGACGGCACCCCCGCCCCGATCCGGGTCCTTCCCGGCATCGCCGAAGCGGTCGGCGACGACATCGAGGTGGTGCTGGACGGCGGCATCCGGCGCGGCAGCGACGTCGTGAAGGCGCTGGCCCTGGGCGCCCGTGCGGTGATGATCGGTCGCGCCTACCTGTGGGGCCTGGGCGCCAACGGCCAGGCCGGCGTGGAGAACGTCCTCGACCTCCTGCGCAGCGGCATCGACAGCGCCCTGCTCGGCATGGGGCACTCCTCGATCGACCAGCTCAGCCCCGCCGACCTCGTCATCCCCGAGGGCTTCGAACGTCGGCTCGGGGAGTAGGTCCCGCTCATGACTCCGCTGGCCCGGGCGCACTGGCCGACCCTGGCCGCCGACTGCCATGTGCTGGTGCCGATCGGGTCGACCGAGCAGCACGGGCCGCACCTGGGCATGGGCACGGACACGGCGATCGCAGTCGCCGTCACCGACCGGCTGGCCGCACGCATCGGTGGTACGGCGTACGTCGCGCCACCGATCGCTTTCGGCGCATCGGGCGAGCACAAGGGCTTTCCCGGCCTCATGTCGATCGGCAACGAGGCCCTGGAGCTCATGTTGGTCGAGCTGGTCCGGTCGATGCGCGACTGGGCTGGAGAGGTCACGTTCGTCAACGCCCATGGGGGAAACCTCACCGCATTGACTGCCGCCGTCGCCCGGATGCGCACGGAGGGGCACAACGTGCGGTGGCTGCCGTGTGCCACCGAGGAGGTTGATCTGCACGCCGGCCACGTCGAGACTTCGATCATGCTGCACCTTGATCCCGCCGCCGTCGACATGGGTGCCGCCGAGGTCGGTGACACACGCGCGTTGGCCGACGTACTCCCCACGCTGATGGCTCAGGGCGTGATCGGGGTGAGTGCGAACGGCGTCCTGGGTGACCCGACCACTGCCACTGCGGCGGAGGGGGAGCGGCTGCTCGAGCAGATCGTCGAGAAGGCACTCCGACGCCTGGCCTCGGGTGCGGTTGACGAACGCGGCTGCCTGGTCGCGGGGAGCCGGCCGTGACCGGCACCGAACGAGTCGTCCTGGTCACCGGCGCCGCCCGGGGGATCGGCGCGGCCACTGTGGCGGAGCTGCTCGACACCGGCCACCGGGTGATCGCGATCGACTCCTGCCGCGGCGCCGACAGCGGGCTGTCCTACCCCTTGGCGACGCGTGAGGACCTCGCCGCCGTCGCCCGACTCGACCCCGCGCGTGTCGAGGCGATCGAGGCCGACGTCGCCGACGAGGCCTCCGTGCGGCAGGCGGTCGCGGCCGGGGTGGATCGCTTCGGCCGCCTCGACGCAGTGGTCGCGGCCGCCGGTGTCATCGCCGGCGGCGCGCCGCTGTGGGAGACGCCGGTCGAAGACCTTCAGACCCAGTGGAGCGTCAACGCACTCGGCGTGTGGCACACCGCCGCCGCCTGCGTGCCGGTGCTGCTGGCCCAGCCCGACCCGTCGGACTGCCGGTTCGTCGCCGTCGTCTCCGCCGCCGGGAGCCGTGGGCTGTTCCACCTGGCCGCCTACAACGCGTCGAAGCACGCGGCACTCGGGATCATCCGCGGGTTGGCTGCCGACCTGGTCGGCACCGGCGTCACCGCGGTCGCGGTCTCGCCCGGCTCCACCGACACCGCGATGCTGGCCGCCACCGCAGGCATCTACGGGCTCACCGACCCGGCAGAGCTCGCCGAGTCCCAGCTGATCAAGCGGACCATCGAGCCGGCGGAGATGGCCGCGACGATCGCGTTCTGCTGTTCACCGGCCGGCGGTGTGCTCAACGGCTCGGTGGTCGCCGCCGACGGCGGATTCTCGGGGTGAGCCCGGTGCCGCCGACCTTGGCCGCGCCGCAGCGAGTGCCGCGCCCGCCGCTTCTCCCCGAGGGCGCACGATTGCGGATGAACCCCCACGTCCGGCAGTACGACGGCGGACGCGTCCTGGTCGGTGGCAGCCCCGGTCGACTGATGCGGTTGTCCGCGAAGGCGGTGACCTTGCTCGACGGGGATGAGCTCGCAGTGTCGTCCGTGACCGCCGTACTGGCTGAGCGGCTCCTCGACGCGGGCATGATGGACCCGGTCGCGGCGACGCTGCCCACTCCTTCCCTGGACGAGCTGTCGGTCGTGGTGCCGGTGCGCGATCGCCCCCGACAGCTCGACCGCCTGCTCGGCGCCCTGCCCCGCGACGTACACGTCCTGGTGGTGGACGACGCCTCGAAGCGGCCCGACCTGGTGGCAGCCACGGCGAAGAAGCACGGCGCCGAGGTCGTGGCGTTGTCGGTGAACGTGGGCCCGGCTGCCGCGCGGAACCGTGGGTTCGCGGCGAGCCGTACGCCGTACGTCGCGTTCGTCGACTCCGATGTGGTGCCCGATCCCGGGACGTTCGACGTGCTGCTGCGCCACTTCGCCGATCCCGGGTTGGCGTTGGTCGCGCCGCGGATCCTGGGACTGCAGTCCGAGACGGCTCGATCGCGCGGCACGGTCGACGTGCTGGATCGCTACGAGGCGGCGATGTCGTCCCTCGACCGTGGCCCGGACCCCGCGCTGGTGCGACCGATGAGCCGAGTGGCATGGCTGCCCAGCGCGTGTGTCGTCGTACGACGGACTGCGCTGGCGGCCTGTGACGGATTCTCCGAGGAGATGCGGGTCGGGGAGGACGTCGACCTGGTCTGGCGGCTCGCCTCGTCGGGCCACCGGGTCCGCTACGAGCCGGGGGTCTCGGTGCAGCACGAGCACCGGGTCTCTCCCCGTTCCTGGCTGGTCCGCAAGGCGGTCTACGGCACGAGCGCGGCGCCCTTGGCCGAGCGCCACGGACCCGCCGTAGCGCCCGCGGTCTTCACCCCATGGACGGTGGCGTTCGCCGCGGCCGTGGTCGCCCAACGCCGCTGGAGCCTGCCCGTCGCCGGAGCCGTCTGGGCGCTCGCCGCCGGCCGCCTCGTGCAGCGGTGCCGCCCCACGACCGGGCAGGGCATCGCTTGGCCGGCCACCACGCAGCTCGCCGCCCGACTGTCGTACGACGGGGCGTCGTCCTCGCTCCAGCAGGTCGGCGCGCTGGCCCTGCGTCACTGGTGGCCCGTCGTGCTTCCCGCGGCACTGGTGTCGTCGCGGGTCCGTCGTGTCGTCGCGGTGGCCGCTGTCGCGGATGCGGCCCACGAGTGGCGGCGTACCCGACCCGACCTGGACCCCGTGAACTTTCTGGTGGCGCGGCGCCTCGACGACCTGGCCTACGGCGCCGGGGTCTGGTCGGGAGCGTTCCGGGCGCGGTCGGCCCGGGCGTTGCTGCCGAGGCTCACGCGCTGAGGCAACCAGGCCGTCGAAGCGGACCGTTGAACATGCAGTTCGCGACGCGTCGTACGCCGGTGAGCGTGCGTCGTACGACGAGAAGGCCGAACTGCATGTTGCACGGTCCGCTCGGCGCAGCCCGAACTGGCGACGGGTCGATCGGAACTGGCGACGGGTCGGTGGAAAGCAGAGACCCGCTCGTCCCTCACGGGGCGAGCGGGCCTCTGGTGCCTTGGTTTCGAGACGGTCGCAGAGCGACCTCCTCAACCAGCGCGTGTCGCGGCGAACCGCAACCAGCGATTTCAGCTGGCGTTGTTGATCATGCCGGCGCCGACGGTGACGCCGGTGGCCTCGTCGATGAGGATGAACGAGCCGGTGGCGCGGTTCTTGGAGTAGGGGTCGCACAGCAGTGGCACGGTGGTGCGCAGCTGGACGCGGCCGATCTCGTTGAGTCCGAGCTCCTTGGTGTCCTGGTCGCGGTGCAGGGTGTTGACGTCGAGGCGGTACTGGACGTCCTTGACCATGGCGCGGCCGGTGCGGGTGGTGTGCTTGATGGCGAGCTTCTGGCGGGGGCGCAGGGGCTCGTTGGTCATCCAGCAGATCATCGCGTCGATGTCCTGGGAGGGCTTGGGTGCGTTGTTGACCCGGGCGATCATGTCGCCGCGTGAGACGTCGACGTCGTCCTCGAGGCGCACGGTGACCGACATCGGCGGGAAGGCCTGGTCGATCTCGGTGTCGAAGAGGTCGATGGCCGCGATCTTCGAGGTCATCCCCGAGGGGAGCACGACGACCTCGTCGCCCTTCTTCAGCACGCCGCCGGCGACCATGCCGGCGTAGCCGCGGTAGTCGTGGAAGTCGTCGGACTTGGGGCGTACGACGTACTGCACGGGGAAGCGGACGTCGACCAGGTCGCGGTCGGAGGCGACGTGGACGTGCTCGAGGTGGTGCATGAGCGTGGGACCGGAGTACCACGGCATCTTCTCGGAGCGGGTCACCACGTTGTCGCCCTGCAACGCCGAGATCGGGATGATCTCCAGGTCGGGGATGTTCAGCTTGGTCGCGAAGGAGGTGAACTCCTTGTGGATCTTCTCGTAGATCTCCTCGTCGAAGTCGACCAGGTCCATCTTGTTCACCGCGAGCACGAGGTGCGGCACCCGCAGCAGGGAGAGGATCACCGCGTGGCGGCGCGACTGCTCGGTGAGGCCCTGACGGGCATCGACCAGCACCAGGCCGAGGTCGGCGGTGGAGGCGCCGGTGACCATGTTGCGGGTGTACTGCACGTGGCCGGGGGTGTCGGCGATGATGAACTTGCGGTTCGGTGTCGCGAAGTAGCGGTAGGCGACATCGATGGTGATGCCCTGCTCGCGCTCGGAACGCAGGCCGTCGGTCAGCAGCGCCAGGTCGGTGTAGTCGTAGCCCTTGGACTGGCTGGTGGACTCCACCGCCTCGAGCTGGTCCTCGAAGATCGACTTCGAGTCGAGCAGCAGGCGACCGATCAGGGTCGACTTGCCGTCGTCGACCGAACCGGCGGTGGCGAACCTCAGCAGGTCCATGTCGGGGTTGATCGCGTGACTGGTGGTCTGCTCGGCCATCAGAAGTAGCCTTCCTTCTTGCGGTCTTCCATGGCTGCCTCGGAGAAGCGGTCGTCACCACGGGTGGCGCCACGCTCGGTGACCCGGGCGATGGCGATCTCGTCGATGATCTCGGCGGTCGTCGCCGCGGGGGACTCCACGCACCCGGTCAGCGTCATGTCGCCGACGGTGCGGAAGCGGACCGTCTTCTCGACGATCGTCTCGTTGCCCTTCGGCTGTACGGCGTCGCTCGCGGAGAGCAGCATGCCGTCGCGCTCGATGACCTGGCGCTGGTGCGAGAAGTAGATCGACGGGATCTCGATCTGCTCGCGGTCGATGTAGTGCCAGATGTCGAGCTCGGTCCAGTTGGACAGCGGGAAGATCCGCATGTGCTCGCCCTCGTGGATCCGGCCGTTGTAGAGGCTCCACAGCTCGGGGCGCTGCATCTTGGGGTCCCACTGGCCGAACTCGTCACGGTGGGAGTAGACGCGCTCCTTGGCGCGGGCCTTCTCCTCGTCGCGGCGGCCCCCACCGAAGGCGGCAGTGAAGCCCTCCTCCTCGATGGCGTTGAGCAGGGTGCCGATCTGCATGCGGTTGCGGCTGGTCTTGCCGTCGTCGACGATGACGCCGTTCTTGATCGCGTCGTCGACGCTGGCGACCACCATGCGCACACCCAGGCGGTTCACCCAGTTGTCACGGGTGGCCAGCACCTCGGGGAAGTCGAACCCCGTGTCGACCTGAAGCATCGGGAACGGGATCTTCGCGGGGTAGAACGCCTTCTCCGCCAGACGGAGCATGACGATCGAGTCCTTGCCCCCGGAGAACATCAGCACCGGCTTCTCGAACTCCGACGCCACCTCCCGGAAGATGTGGATGGACTCCGCCTCCAGCTGGTCGAGCTGACTCAGCTGGTAGTCGGCGTGAGTCGCGGCCTTGACCGGCTCTGCCATTTGTTTGGGACCTCTCCTCTTGGAACAGCAGCCGTCATCGTATCGGTCTGCTGCGCGCGAGTCTCTTTCAGTCGCGGTTTGTGGGCTTGGTGGTGGTTTGGGCTGTGGTGTCCGGCACACGCCAGGCGCCGGAGTTGTTGTCGAACGCCGGCAGTCCGCGGGTCTGGCGCACGAAGCCCCAGGCCAGCGGACCGAGCAGAAGGAGGGCGGCACCGATGATGCCGACCAGCTCCGGAGAGACGCCGAGCAGCTTGAGCCCGGTCAGGCTCAGCACGATCACGATGCCGCGCCGGATCACCGACTGGCTGACCCAGTGGGCGATGCGGGCGCCGAGGAAGGTGCCGGGGATGCCGCCGATCAGCAGCGGGATCAGGATCTCCCAGTCGACCCCGGAGACCAGCACGTGGCCGATCGCCGCGGCCAGCACCAGCGGGACCGCCTGTACCAGGTCGGTGCCGACCAGCTTCACCGCGCTCAGCGTCGGGTAGAGCAGCAGCAGCGCCACCATGATCAGCGAACCGGAGCCGACCGAGGTGATGCCGACCAGCAGGCCGCCGAACATGCCGACCAGCAGTGTCGGGACCGGCTTGATCTCGATCTGCTCGGACGGAGCCTCGTTGCCACTGGTGACCTGGCGCAGCTGGATGTACATCCGGAAGGTGTACGTCGCCGCGGTGAAGAGCAGCGCGCAGCCGATCGCGGTCTTGACGAACTCCTCCTGCTCGTGGGCCGCGCCGAAGTGGTCGATGATGAATGCCCCGGCGAAGGCGAACGGCACCGACCCGATGATGAGGTAGGCCGCGAGCTTGAGGTTCGGGCTCCCGTGGCGCCAGTGCACTCCGGCACCGACGGACTTGGTCACCGACGCGCTGACCAGGTCGTTGGCGACCGCAGCGGTCGGGTTGATGCCCAGGAAGATCAGGGCGGGTGTCATCAGGGCGCCGCCGCCCATGCCGGTCAGGCCGACGACGATGCCCACTCCGAAGGAGACGAAGAGGACCGCGAGCGCGGCGGTGGTGAACACGTCAGGCATGTAGGCAGTCCCATAGTCGAGTGAGCCGATAGGTCTAGACGGCTCCAGTGAGCGTAATAGGTGGAACCGATCATGACGCAATCCCGCCGCTGACTGGGACTCTCCCGGAATCTTCTGTGTCGGGGTCGCCTCGAGGCCTGATGAGCCGTGCCGCTGTGGCGACCGACACCGGCCCGGAGGTCGACGGTTGTGGCGGCTGTCCCGGGCCGTCGAGCATGCGGGCATGAGTGCTTCCGAGTCACTGCCCGTGGACCGCATCCGATCGGTGGAGGGTTCGCACAACGTGCGGGACCTGGGCGGGCTGGTCGCCGCCGACGGCCGGAAGGTGCGGCAGGGCCGTATCTTCCGCAGCGACTACCCGGGCTTCGCCGACGTCGCCGGCGGTGAAGGAGTGCGTGCGCTCGGGCTGCGGTCGGTCGTTGACCTGCGCCGTCGTGCGGAGGCCGACCTCGAGCTGGTGTCGTGGGCCGACCACGGCGTGGAACATCACCGCATTCCGCTCTCCGCAGGGGGCGCGTCGTCCTGGCACGCGAAGTACCACGCGTACCTCACGCACCGGCCCGAGACCGTGGTGCTGGCCGTACGCCGCGTGATGGACGTCGGTGCGCATCCGGTGCTCTTCCACTGCGCCGCCGGCAAGGACCGCACGGGCGCTGTCGCGGCTCTCGTGCTGGCCGCGCTCGGCGTCGACGAGGAGCAGATCGTGGCCGACTACGTGCTGACCGACGCGGGCCTGGAGTCGATCCTGAGGCGGCTGGGCGGAATCGACTTCTACGCCGAGATGCTCGGCCCGGGCGGGCTGGAGGCCCAGCGACCGAGGGCTGCGTACATGCGCGGCTTCCTGGCGTGGCTCGAGGCTGAGGGCGGGGCCACTGCCTGGCTGCTCGCGCACGGCATCACGGTGGAGGAGATCGAGGAGTTCCGTACGGCGATGCTCGAAACTGACGAAAGCCTTGCATAAAGGGTCAGACCATTCTAATCTGCGACATGAGTGATCGTCACCTCACCCCGGCCCGAAAGAGGAACACGTCATGGCTGCCCTGAAGAACGTCCACGATCGGTACACGGATGAAGAGATCGCGTCCTACTACGAAGCGGGCTTCTGGCAGCGGACGAGCTTCAACGCGTTGGTCGCACAGCAGGTCGAGGAGCGCCCCGACTCCACGTTCGTGTTCGACAGCACCAGCTCCTTCACGTTCCGCGAGTTCGGCGAGCGGGCCCTCCGCCTGGCCGCCGGCCTGCACCGCGCCGGCGTACGGAAGGGCGAGCGGGTCGGCGTCCAGCTGCCGAACTGGACGGAGTTCGCGGTCGTCGCCGCGGCACTCTCCCGGATCGGCGCGATCGTCGTGCCGATCATGCCGATCTACCGCGACGACGAGGTCGGCTACGTGCTGCAGCACTCGGGCGCTGCTGTCGCGATCACCTGCGGCGAGGTGCGCGGCTTCAACCACGCCGAGATGTTCGCCGAGCTGGCCAAGGAATGCCCCGACCTGCGTGCGACGTACATCGCCCGGGCGGACGCCGACCTGGCCCCCGCGCTCGGCTCCCCCCTCGACGGCCTGGTCGCCGACGGTGACCTCGACGCCCTCGAGGCGGAGATCGGCCCCGACAGCAACCCCGACGACGGATTCCTGATCGTCTACACCTCGGGTACGACGTCGCGCCCCAAGGGCTGCTTCCACACCTTCAACACGCTGCGGGCCAGCGCCGCGGCGATCGCGAAGAGCCTCGACTACAGCGCCGACGACGTGCAGTTCGGGCCGTCGCCGATCACTCACAGCACCGGGTTGGTCACCAGCGTCGTCCTGCCCCTGCTGGCAGGAGCCCAGTCCTGCCTCATGGAGGCCTGGGACCCGGTGGAGGCGCTGCGCCTGATTGAGCAGCACGGCTGCACCACGGCGGTCACCGCCACCCCGTTCCTGCAGATGCTGATGGGCGCCTACGACGCCGACAAGCACGACGCCAGCAGCCTGCGCCGCTGGGTGTGCGCGGGTTCGCCGATCCCCGGTTCCGTGGTCGAGAAGGCCGGCGCCCTCTTCGCCGGATGCCAGACCCTGAGCCTCTACGGCCGGTCCGAGAACTTCCTCACCACGATGTGCACCGTCCACGACCCCGCCGAGAGGTCGGCGACCTCCGACGGCTCGGCCCTCGAGGGTGCTGCCATCCACGTCGTCGACGTCGCCGGCAACGAGGTCCCGCGGGGCGACGAGGGCGACATCGCCTACAAGGGCCCCAGTCACATGATCGAGTACTTCCGCAACGACGAGGAGACGGCGGCGCTCTTCACGTCCGACGGCTTCTCCCGCTCCGGGGACCTCGGCAGGATGGACGCCGACGGCTTCGTGCGGGTGACCGGCCGACTCAAGGACATCGTGATCCGTGGCGGCATGAACATCAGTGCCCGCGAGCTCGAGGACCACCTCCTCGCCCACCCCCAGATCGCCAACGTGGCCGTGGTCGGGATGCCCGACGAACGACTCGGCGAGAAGGTCTGCGTGTACGTCGTCCCGGCCGACCCCGACGGCGAGATCACCCTCGACGACGTCGTCGGTCACCTGAAGGACCACAAGGTCGCCACGCAGAAGCTGCCCGAGCGGCTCGAGATCGTGCAGGCGATGCCGATGACCGCGACCGGGAAGATCCAGAAGCACGTGCTGCGCGCGGACATCGCGAAGAAGCTGTCATGACCGCCGCGCACCAGCTGCCCGAGACCTCGGACCTGCTGCGCCGACACGAGGAGCTGCAGCGCCGGCACGCGGTCGAGCTCAAGCTCAGCGCGGTGGCGGCAGCCGGTGGAGGCATCGCAGCGCTGGTGCACACCGTCGCGGAGCTCACCGCCAACCCCATCTGGCTGATGGACACTCGCCGCCGTGTGGTCGCCCGCTCCGCGCGGGTGCGCGGCTCCGACTTCCGGCCGCCCGAGCTCGACCTGCTCCTGGCCCGCAACGGCCCGACGGATCTCTCCTCGCCCGAGCCCCTGTTGGTGTCCGCGGAGCCGGCCCGTGGCATCGCCCGGCGCCACCTGATGGTGCCGGTGGCACGGGACGGCTGCCTCTTCGCGTGGCTCGTCGTGGCAGAGGTGTCCGGCCGGCTCGGGCACAACGACCAGCTCCTCGCCAAGCGGGCTGCCTTCCACCTCGCCAGCGAGTACGTCGTCCAGCGCCGGGTCGCCCGCGCCTCCTGGAATGCCCGCTCGGCCCTGGCCCGGCAGCTGGTGCGCGGTTCGACGCGCGAGGACGACCTCGCTGACGCGGCGGAGTACCTCGGCGTGCAGGCCGACGCCGACCGGGTTCTGGTCTACATCGCCGAGGGGATCGGGACGGAGCCGCGCGACGAGGAGATGATCTCCGACCGGGTCGCGGCACGACTCGGCGTCGAGGTGCTCGCCAGCCGTGGCCGCGAGGGCACGATCCTGCTCATCGAGGCGCCCGAGGCGTCGGCGCACGTTGCCTTCGTGCACGAGGTCAAGGGCGTCATGCGGCTCCTGATGGCCGAGCTCGGCGAGCCCGACGCGATCGTCGGACTCTCCGGCGTGACCCGGGCCGGCGCCTTCCAGCGCGCCTACCGGGAGACCCGCGAGGTCGTCCTCTGCGTCGACCGCTTCGCCACGTCGGGTGAGCGGGTGATCGCCGTCGACGACCTCGGGCCCGCCCGCCTCTTCGTGGCCAACAGCGACGTCGGCGCCGTCCGGCGCTACGTGCACGACGTGCTCGGAGCCCTCCTGACCGGAGCCCCGGGCACCGCCGACCTGCTCCGCACCCTCCAGTGCTTCTTCGACACCGGGCGGAGCGTCCGGGAGTCCGCGGCCCGTCTCGGCATCCACGAGAACACCGTGCGGCTGCGCCTGGCGAAGGTGCACGACCTCACCGGCCTCGAGGTCGCCGCCGATGCCAACCACCAGCTCAGCGCGCAGACGGCGCTGCTGGTCCTCCGACTGGAGGGCCACCCCGCGATCCCGCCCTTCGAGGAGCGGCACGCCCCCGCCCTCAAGAAGACACAGACGGAGAACACCGCATGACGCGACGAGCACTGGTCGCCCGCTCCGGAGCCGCCTGCTGATGCGCGGCGTCGTCATCCCCGCCACCACCGGACCGGACGCCGCCATGCTGCGTGACGACGTACCCGAGCCGACCGGGGCACACCCGTGGGCCGAGGGCGAGCGCCTGCTGGTCGACGTACGCGCCGCTGGCGTCAACTTCCCCGACGTCCTGCAGAGCAAGGGGCTCTACCAGCACGGTACCGAGACGCCCTACGTCACCGGTGGCGAGTACGCCGGCGTCGTCCTCGAGGCGCCGGAGTCCTCACGGTTCCGGCCCGGCGACCGGGTGGCCGGGCTCAGTGTCTGGGGCGCGATGGCGGAGCGGGTGCTCGGCATCCCGCGCTACACGGTCCGCCTTCCCGCCCACATGGACTGGGCGGAGGGGGCCGCGTTCTTCCTCAACTACGCCACCGCGTGGTTCACCCTGCATCGCGCCGGCTTCACCGAAGGCGAGTCCGTGCTGGTGCACGGAGCCGCCGGCGGTGTCGGTACGGCGACCCTCGATCTCCTGCGGGGCAAGGCGAAACCGTCGATTGCGGTGGTGTCGAGCGATGCCAAGGAAGAGGTCGCCCGTGCCTGCGGGGCCGACAACGTGCTGCGCAGCACGGAACCATGGGCGGCCCGGGTCCGCGAGCTGACCGGTCACGGTGTGGCGGTGGTGGTCGACCCGGTCGGCGGTGACCGCTTCGTCGACTCGTTGCGGGCTCTGGACGTGGGCGGTCGGCTGATGGTGGTCGGGTTCGCCGAGGGCTCCATCCCCGAGGTGAAGGTCAACCGGCTGCTGCTGCGCAACCTGAGCGTCCTCGGCGTCGCACTCGACCCGTGGGAGAAGCGCTTCCCGGGCTACGCACCGGAGCTCGTGGCCGGCCTCGAGGCTGCGGCCGAGGAGGGCAGGGTGCGCCCCTTCATCGGAGACCGACTGCCCTTCGACCGGGCCGCTGAGGCGCTGGGCATCCTTGACCGGCGTGAGGCGCGCGGCAAGGTCGTCGTCGAGTTCCCCTGAACGCGTCTCTGCGGGTCAGAAGAGCAGCACGCCGCCGTCCACCGGCACACCGACGCCGGTGATGTACGACGACGCCGGGCTGGCCAGGAAGACCGCCGTACTGGCGATCTCCACAGGATCGCCCAGGCGTCCGCCCGGGACTCGTGCCTTGATGATCCTGGCCTGGTAGTTGGGGCTGTAGTCGGCCGTCGCCTCGGTGAGGAAGACACCGGGCAGGATCGCGTTGACCCGGATCCCCTTCTCTCCCCACTGTGCAGCGAGGTCCCGGGTCATGCCGAGGACGCCGGCCTTGGCCGCGCTGTAGCCGGCGGCCGGCATCTTGGCGGTGGTCACGGCCATCACGCTCGAGAGGTTCACCACGGCGCTGCCCGCGGGCATCACGCGCCCGGCCGCCTGCGCCATCCAGTAGGAGCCCATCAGGTTCACGTCGACGACATGGCGGAAGTGGTCCGGCGGGTCCTCGGTTGCGGCGTGGTACTCCCCGCCGATGCCGGCGTTGTTGACCAGCACGTCGCAGCCACCGAGCTGTTCGACGGCGGCCTCGACCAGGCGGTTGCAGTCGTCGACCTTGGTCACGTCGGTCTCGACCGCGACACAGCGCCGGCCCAGTTCTTCCACCAGTGCGCGGGTCTCCTCGAGCATCTCGACCCGTCGTGCACCGATGGCGACGTCGGCCCCGGCCGCGGCAAGGCCCTGGGCGATCGCTACTCCGAGGCCGCTGGAGGCGCCGGTGACGACGGCCACCTTGCCGTCGAGGCGGAACCGGTCCGACCAGGTGGACGCGGCGATTTCCTGTGATGTCTGGGGGAGCATGCTCCCGTTGTACGCCGATCCGGCCGTCCGCCACGACGCCCGCGGGCCGGGCTGGTGTGGGCACCTCCATCCGGAGCTGGTGTGCCTGTTGCCGGAGGCCTTGGCGCTGCGCACAGTGAGGGTGTGCGAGAACTCGACCCCGATGACCTCATCCAGCGTGCGACGCGCGCCGCCCGGCGTACGTCGACGACGGCCACCGTGCGCGGTCTTCGTCAGCTCGAAGGCGGGGTCTCGAGCCTGACCTACGCCTCCGAGCTCCTGGACGAGAACTGCGTGCGACCGATCGTGCTCAAGGTGGCACCTCCCGACCTGGCACCGGTTCGCAACCGCGACGTGCTGCGTCAGGCGCGGGTCCTGCAGCAGCTGGACGGCCTGGCCGGTTTCCCCGTGCCCGGCGTGCTCTTCGAGGACGGCGGCGACCCGCCCGGCGTACCCCCGTTGTTCGCGATGGAGCTGCTGCCGGGCGACTCCTACGAGCCGATGCTCGACGTGTCGGACACCCCGCCCTCGCCCGAGGTGGCTGCGGAGAGGATGCGGGTCGCGGCCCGCGCCCTGGCCCGGATGCAGAGTGTTTCGCCGCAGGCACTGGGTGTGGGTGACGAGCCGGTCTCGCCGGTCACTGAGGAGCTGGGCAGGTGGCAGCGACTCTTCGCGACCGTGGACCCCGACATCGGTGCCGGCCACGAGAAGCTCCATGCCAGGTTGGCCGAACGTACGCCGGAGGGCATCGATCCGCGGCTCCTCCACGGCGACTACCGGGTGGCGAACATGCTGTTCACCGACTCCGGACTCGAAGCCGTCATCGACTGGGAGATCTGGTCCGTCGGCGACCCACGCTCCGACCTGGCCTGGTTGCTCATGCACGTCGAGCCCGCCCAGGTCTTCCACGAGCACCGGTCGGAGGCCGATCGGGCCGCGGGCTCGCAGATGCCCTCGCAGCAGGAGCTGATCGACGTGTACGCCGCCGCGCGACGCGAGCTCGGCGCCTCCGAGGAGGAGGTCAGGGCGGCGACCTCAGAGCTCGACTGGTTCCTGGGGGTCTGTCACTACAAGACCGCCTCCACGATCGCGGTGATCTGGAAGCGCGAGCGCAAGCGGGAGAGCCCGGACCCGAAGCTCGAGGTGGCAGCCCGGCACCTCGGCGAAGTGCTGGACGCCGGACATCGGGTCCTCGACCAACGGAACCGACGCAGCTCCTCGCTGGTCGAGTAGCCGGCGAGGATGAGTTGCCTCGCTGGTCGAGTAGCCGGCGAGGAACGAGTCGGCGTATCGAGACCGTCGTGCTGGCTGGGTCTCGATACGCTCGCTGGCGCTCGCTACTCGACCACCGAAAGAACCGGCTCGCTACTCGACCACCGAGAGTGCCGGGTCAGGGGATGGTGACGACGACCTTGCCGACGGCGGTGCGGTCCTCCAGTGCGGCCAAGGCATCGGACGCCTTCTCCATCGGATAGCTCGCGCCGATCTCGGGGGTGAGCTGGCCGGCGTCGAGCAGCTCCTGGACGCCCAGGCGCACGCGGTCCAGGGTGCCGGGGTGCTCGGTCTCCATCACGTCCATCGTGATGCCGGTGACGGTCAGGTTGCGCAGCAGCAGACGGTTCATCTTGAGCGACGGGATCGACCCGCCGGCGAACCCGACGATCACGCCGCGGCCGCCGATCCTCAGCGACCGGACGACATCGAGGAAGCCGTCGCCGCCGACCATGTCGACGAACACCTGGACGCCACCGCCGGTGAGCTCGCGGACCTCCTCCAGCCAACCCTCGTCCGTGCGGACGACGTGCGTGGCGCCGGCGGCCTTGGCGGTCGCGGCCTTGGTGTCACTGGAGACCAGGCCGACGGAGTCGATGCCGGCGATCCGGCACAGATCGAGGACGCAGGTGCCCACGCCACCGGCGGCGCCGGTCACGAGCACGGTCTCGCCGGCCTTCGCTCCGGCGCGGTCCAGGGCGTACCAGGCGGTGGCGTAGTTCATGTAGATGCCGGCGCCCTCCTCATACGTCATGCCGTCGGGCAGTCGCACCAGGAAGTCGTCGATCGCCAGCGCCTGCTCGGCCATCGCGCCCTGCCACACGATCCCGGCGACCCGGTCGCCCGGCTTCACCCACGAGTCCTCGGGCGCCTCGAGCACCAGCCCGGACAGCTCCGAGCCGCAGACGTACGGCGCCTCGACGCCGGCCTGGTACTTCCCGCGGGTCTGCAACGGATCGATGAAGGAGAGGCCCACCGCGTGGACCTCCACCAGCACCCGCCGTCCGTCGGCCCGCCGGTGGGCGCCCTCGGGTGCCGGGACCTCACGAACCACGGCGGACTGGGGCCCGTCCAGGGTCTCGACGACTACTGCGCGCATCTCTTGCTCCTCGGTCTGGCGAATCTTGTGGCGAATCAGGTCAGTCGAAGTAGGCGAAGACGGACTCGGCGACGCAGGCCGGCTTCTCCTGCCCCTCGATCTCGAACGTCTGGAGTGTGCGGAACTTCGACCCGCCCTCGAGAGGCTCCACCGCGAGCAGCTCCTGGGTCATCCGCAGTCGGGACCCGAGCTTGACCGGAGAGGTGAAACGGACCTTCTCGTAGCCGTAGTTGAGGGCCAGCGAGTGGCCGTTCATCTCGAAGATCTCGTACTGGAACTTCGGCCCGAGCGAGAGTGTGTAGAGCCCGTGCGCGATGTTCGTGCCGAACGGTGACTCGGCGCCCCGCTGGGGGTCGACGTGGATCCGCTCCCAGTCCTCGGTGGCGTCGGCGAAGCCCTGGATGCGCTCCCGCGTGACCTCGAACCACTCCGTGGTGCCGAGCACCTGCCCCTCCAGGGCACGGAGCTCGTCGACGCTGTTCATCACTTTCGTCTCTGTCTTCATGGCCCCATGGAACCCCGGCAGGCGAACCGCGGCGACCCGTCGTACGCCGACCGGTAGAGATCTCGACACCGCCCGGCTCGCACGAACGGCCCTGCGGAGAGCGACCGACCTACCGTCGGTCCATCACCGCAACGAGCTGGAGGAACACCATGGACTGGTCCATCCCCGAGGACGTCACGTCCTTCATCGCCGACCTCGACGAATTCATCGACACCAAGATCAAGCCGATCGAGGAGGCCAACCCGGAGCACTTCGACCACCGCCGGGAGTTCACCCGCACCGACCTGGAGCGCGGCGGCATCCCGACCCGGCGCTGGCGGGAGATCATGCGCGAGGCCCGGAAGCTGGCCGACGAAGCCGGCTTCTATCGCTACCCGCTGCCGAAGGAGCTCGGCGGCCAGGACGGCTCGAACGTCGCGATGGCGACGATCCGCGAGCACCTCGCGCGTCGCGGGCCGGGCCTGCACGCCGAGCTCAGCCACGAGGCGTCGATGGTGGCCAACGTGCCGCTCGCGCTGGTGCTGCACGAGTACGGCACGCCCGAGCAGAAGGAGCAGTACCTCGAACGCCTCGTCTCCGGCGACATGGAGATGGCATTCGGGCTCACCGAGCCCAACCACGGCAGTGACGTCACCTGGCTCGAGACGAAGGCGGTCAAGGACGGCGACGACTGGATCATCACGGGAGAGAAGCGCTGGAACAGCGTCGTCGACGTCTCCGAGATCGACCTCGTGTTCGCCCGCACCAGTGGGGAGGACGGCAAGGCCGAGGGGATCTCCGCCTTCCTGGTGCCGACCAACGCCGAAGGCTTCGAGGTGCCGTTCTACTGGTGGACGTTCAACATGCCGACCGACCATGCCGAGGTGCGCCTCAACGGCGTCCGCGTGCCGGGCGCGGCGCTGCTGGGCGAGGAGGGGCGTGGCCTGGACTGTGCCCAGCTCTTCGTCCACGAGAACCGGATCCGGCAGGCGGCCAGCTCGCTCGGGGCGGCGCAGTTCTGCATCGACAGGTCGATCGAGTACACCGAGGAGCGCAAGCTCTTCGGGCAGCAGATGCGTGACTACCAGGGCGTGCAGTGGCAGCTCGTGGAGCTGCAGACGGAGGCCGAACTGGTCCGCAACACGATCATGAAGACCGCCTGGGAGATGGACGTGCACGGCAAGACCGCGGTCAGCGACAAGGTCGCCATGGTCAACGTCCGTGGCAACCAGCTCGCCTGCAACGCGGCCGACCGGGCGATGCAGATCCACGGCGGTGTCGGCTACAGCAGGCACTACCCGTTCGAGCACATCTACCGCCACCACCGGCGCTACCGGATCACCGAGGGCTCCGACGAGCTGCAGTACCGCCGGATCGCTGCGGGCATGTGGGACTTCGGTTCGGCGCGCAGTCGATCAGGTAGCTGAGCGGCGGTCGCCGTACACACCGTGAAGGGCCAGCTCCAGGAGCATCTCGCGTACGCCGGGGGCCGCCAGCGCGCGCTCGGGCCACGACGCCACGGAGAACACTGTGCCGAGGCAGGCCTGCGTGGTGGCGGCGACCGTCCCGGGGGAGAGATCGGGGAAGCAGCTGGCGAACAGCGCCTCCCAGCTGCGGGTGTACTGCCCGCGCCGGCCGGCGAAGGACTTCGACCACGGGTCGGCCAGCGAGCGGACCTCGCGCTGGTAGAGCGTGACCAGCTGGCGGTTGGCGAGGGCGAAGTCGATGTGGTGGCGCAGTGCGCGCCGCAGCTCGGCGTCCGGGTCCTCGCCGGTGGGGCGGGTCGCGGCCAGGAGCTCGTCCATGGCCTCGTTGAGCAAGGTCGCCAAGATCTCGTCCTTGCCGGAGAAGTGCCGGTAGATCGACGGCCCGCTCAGGCCGGCACGGGTGCCGAGCTCGTCGACACCGACCCCATGGAAGCCCTTCTCATGGAAGGCCGTTGCGGCTGCATCGAGAATTCGTCTGTGGCGACCCACGGCGGCACCGTAGCATGGGGTGCTAACGATCGTTCTCAGGGCTCGTGGTCGTCGCAATGCATTCTCACGGGGCGAGAGGGAGACTGATGGAGTCGTCATCCGCGGCCGCAGCGCGACGCCGTGCCGATCTGATCAGCCAGGGGCAATCGGCGTACTCCGCTGCCATCCGGTTGGTCGAGTCGCTGCCGTCGACCTCGCTCGACGCCGACGAGCTGGACGACCTGGAGCAGGTTCCGTCGGCCGAGCTGCGCACCTTGGACGGGCAGCTGACGATCCTGGCGGGGATGATGCGCGAGCGTCTCAGTGACCCCGGGCACGAGCTCGGGAGAGAACGGGTGGTCGAGTTGAGCGAGACGTTGCACGCCGTGCACCAGGTCCGGTTCTCCATCCACGATCTCCTGGGCCACGAGCGACTGCGCCGGATGGACCAGCTGGACCGTGAGCTGGCACGTCTGCGCCGGATCACCGACCAGGACGAGCTGCTCGAGAAGGTCTGTGAGTCGGCCGCCGCGGGCGGTGGCTTCGACAGGCTGATGCTGTCCCGCGTCGAGGACGACACCTGGCGGCCGTGGCGCAGCTACTCGGCGCACGTGGGGCCCGACGAGCGCGCCTTCGTCGACTGGATCCGTGAGGTCCCCAAGATTCGTCTGTCGCACATGTTGCTCGAGAGTGAGGTGGTCCGGCGGCGCGAGCCGGGGCTGGTCGCGGACGCCAGCGCCGACAGTCGCGTCTACCAGCCCCTGGCGACGGCGGCCGCGCAGACGTCGTACGTCGTTGCGCCGTTGATCGCCGGCGACCGCGTGATCGGCCTGCTGCACGCCGACCTTCGCGGCCACGACGTCGTGGAGCTGGACCGGGACATCCTCTGGTTCTACGCGGTCGGGTTCGCGCAGATCTTCGAGCGGGCGGTCCTGCTCGGCCGGCTGCGCGACCAGCGGGCTGAGGTGATGCGGGTGATGCAGACGGTCGAGGCAGTCCTCGACGACCTGGCCACCAGCGAGATCGACCTGGCCACCAGGGAGGAGACGACCGCGCTCGCCGTGAGCCGACCGCTGCGACCGGTCGTGAGTGACCGCCAGGCGGTCCTCGAGGGGCTCCTCACCAGCCGCGAGCTGGAGGTCCTGACCCTGATGGCCACGGGTGCCACCAACGAGCGGATCGCCCAGCGCCTGGTGATCGCCGTCGGCACTGTGAAGTCCCACGTCAAGCAGATCCTGCGCAAGCTGCGCGTGGAGAACCGGGCCGAGGCCATCTCCCAGTACCTCCGGTTGACGATCGGTGCGCGGGAGGACTGACGCTCCACCCCGCCGGTTGGCCACCCCATTGCCTATTCGGTCTGACCATTGTAATCTCAGGACCACTGCAGGTGGACTGCGTCCGAGTGGTCCCCGCGCCTGATGACATCGGTTCCGATCAGGAGGAATCCATGGCCTTCGCCACGGTGCACGACCGCTACACCGACGAACAGATCGCCCGCTTCCACGAGCAGGGGCTCTGGACCGACGAGACGCTCTTCGCGATGATCGAGAAGCAGGCCGACCGGCAACCCGACAAGGTCTTCGGCACCGACTCGACGACCGAGATCACCTACGGCCAGCTCCGCGAGCGGGTCCTCGCCCTGTCGGTGGGCCTGCGACGCCGTGGCATCGGTCCGGGCGACCGGGTGGCCGTCCAGCTGCCGAGCTGGACCGAGTTCTTCGTGATCAGTGCCGCGATCGCCCGGATCGGTGCGGTCATCGTCCCGATCATGCCGATCTACCGTCGCGAGGAGGTCGGCTTCATCCTCGAGACCGCGAGCGTGAAGGCCGCCTTCACCGCGTCGACGTACCGCGGCTTCGACCACGCGCGGATGTTCGCGGACCTGCGCGCCGACTGGCGGCTCCTCGAGACCATCGTCGTGGTGCGCCGCGAGGGAGACCTGGTCAGTGGCGCCGTGGACTTCGAGGACCTGCTGGTCGACCTGTCCCGCGAGGAGGCGGACGCCGAGATCGGCACGGGTGTCGGCCCCGACGAGCCGTTCGTGGTGGTGTTCAGCTCGGGCACCACGTCGCGACCGAAGGGCTGCCTGCACACCTTCAACACGATGGCCTGCGGCGCCCGCCTGCTCGGCAGGGGCTGGAACTACACCGAGGCCGACGTGCAGTTCGGCCCGTCGCCCGTCACCCACACCACCGGGCTGGTCACCAGCTATCTCCTGCCCCTCGCCCACGGTGCGGCCAGCCACCTGATGGACCGCTGGGAGCCCAAGGAGGGCCTCGAGCGGATCGCGAAGTTCAAGTGCACCGCCTGCGTGAGTGCGACGACCTTCCTGCAGATGCTGCTGGACGTCTACGACCCCGAGGTGCACGACGCCAGCAGCATGCGGTTCTGGACCTCGGCCGGTGCGCCCATCCCGGGCAGCTTCGTGGAGGCCGGCCGTGCGGCGATCCCCAACATGGCCGTCCTCAGTCTCTACGGTCGCACCGAGAACATCACCACCACGATGTGCACCCTCGACGACGATCCCTCCAGGTCGGTCACCTCCGACGGCCAGGCGCTGCCCCTGCAGGAGGTCGCCATCGTCGACGAGGCCGGCAACGAGGTCCCGCGCGGCGAAGAGGGCGACATCGCCTACCGCGGCGCGATGAACTGCCTCGAGTACATCGGCCAGCCCGACGAGACCGCCGCCAACTACACGCCGTCCGGCTTCCACAGGTCCGGCGACCTCGGACGGATGGACGCGGACGGCTACGTGCGCGTCACCGGCCGCCTCAAGGACATCGTGATCCGCGGCGGCATGAACATCAGCGTCCGTGCTGTGGAGGACGCCCTCGCCTCCAGGCCGGACGTCAGCCAGGTCGCGCTGGTCGCGATGCCCGACGCCTACCTCGGTGAGAAGGTCTGCTGCTACCTGGTGATGCACGAGGGCCAGCCGGAGCTCACCCTCGAGGAGATGCGGGACTTCCTCCTCGGCGAGGGCATGGCCATCCAGAAGGTGCCCGAGCGGCTCGAGATCGTCGACGCGCTGCCCACCACCGCGACGGGCAAGATCCAGAAGCACGTCCTGCGCGCCGACATCGCGGCCAAGCTCGAGGCCGGTGGAATGGCAGCGCCGAGGCACGCCACGTCTGTATCTGCACAGCAGGCCGAGGCGGTCTGATGGAGATCGTCGACACCCCGGAGGAGGCGGAGTTCCGGCAACGGGTCCGGGCCTTCCTCGACGAGGCCCTGCCGAAGCTTGCCTGGCCCGAGCCCAGCGACCTGGTCGAGAAGGTGCCGTTCTGGCAGCAGTGGCAGCGGTTGCTGCATGACGCCGGCCTGGCCGGCATCACCTGGCCGACGCAGTACGGCGGCCAGGGCCTGGGCGAGCAGCTGCGTGCAATCTTCTCCGAGGAGTGCGACCGGGCCGGGGCGCCCGAACGACTCAACATCATCGGTGAGGACTTCTGCGGTCCGACCATCGCGCACTTCGGCACGGATGCCCAGAAGGAGCGACTGCTCGAGCCGATCCTGACCGGCGAGGACGTGTGGTGCCAGCTCTTCTCCGAGCCCGACGCCGGCTCCGACCTGGCCAGCCTGCGCACCAAGGCGGTCAAGGTCGAGGGTGGCTGGCGGATCAACGGGCAGAAGATCTGGACCAGTCGGGCCCAGATCGCCGCCCACGCGATCCTGCTCGCGCGCACCGGCGGCAACGACCCCGACAAGCAGCGGCACAAGGGCATCACGTTCTTCCTGCTCCCGATGGACTCCGACGGCATCACGGTGCGCCCGCTGCGGCACATGCTCGGTGAGGCCGAGTTCAACGAGGTGTTCCTCGACGACGTCTTCGTCCCCGACGACCTGGTGGTCGGTGAGGTCGACGGTGGCTGGAAGGTCACCATGGGCACGCTCGCCTTCGAACGGGTCGCGATCGCCACCGGACGGGTGAACACCACCAAGGCCGTCGCCGACATCATCGACGACGTCCGCCACCTGCGCGACGCGGTCGGGGAGCCACTGGGTGCCGACCCCGAGGTTCGGCAGAAGGTCGCCGACCTGTGGTCCCGGGCGATGATCCACAAGGCGATCGGCCAGCGCGTGATCACCGGCGCCGACACGGGTGCGCCTCCCGGGCCGGTCACCTCGATCGGCAAGCTCTACTTCTGCCCCCTGGTCGAGGACCTTGCCGACTTCCGGCTCTCCCTGGCGCCGATGGGTGGCCAGTTCGACCTCCATGACGAGGCCGCCACCGGCCTCGACGACGTCCGGGCCTGGCTCCGACTCGCCAACCAGTCGCGAGGCACGGCAATTGCCGGCGGCTCGACCTACATCCAGCGCAACATCGCGGCCGAGCGCATCCTCGGCATGCCCCGCTCCTGAGGAGACCCCGATGACCTACGTGTGGCAGCCGGACGACGACTACCTGACGAACTCCAACGTGGCCCGACTGATGCGCCGCCTCGACGTCACGAGCGCCGATGAGCTCCGCGCCGTGTCGGTCGCCGACATCGGTGCGTTCTGGGGCACCGTGGTCGAGGACCTCGAGATCCCGTTCCACACGCCATACTCGCAGGTCGTCGACCTGAGCCGCGGAGTCAAGTGGCCCGAGTGGTTCGTCGACGGCGGCCTCAACGCCGTCGACGCGTGCCTCGGCAAGTGGGTCACGCGCACGCCCGAGGCGCCCGCCGTCGTGCACGAGGCCGAGGACGGAACCGTGCACACCCTCAGCTACGCCGAGCTGGCCGACCGGGTGGCCCGGGTGCGCGGCGGGCTCCGGTCGCTGGGCGTCGGCAAGGGCGACGCCGTCGCGATCTACCTCCCCATGACTCCCGAGGCCGTGGTGGCGACGTACGCCGTCGCGAGCCTCGGGGCTCTACTCGTGCCGCTGTTCTCCGGGTTCGCCGCCCCGGCGATCGCGAGCCGGATCCAGGACGCCGCCGCCAAGGCGGTGATCACCGCCGACGGCACCATCCGCCGCCGCAAGGTCGCCTCGATGCTGCCGCAGCTGCGCACCGCGATGGAGAGCTGCCCGAGCGTCGAGCACGTGGTGGTCGTGGACAACCTCGGGTCCGGCCTCGAGCTGCGCGCCGGCGAGGTGGCCTGGAGCGACCTGGTCGCCGGCGAACCCGACGACGCCGTCGAGCCGACCGCGGCCGGTGACGTGCTGCTGCTGGCCTACACCTCGGGCACGACCGGCAAGCCCAAGGGCGCGGTGCACACGCACGCCGGCTTCGTCGCGAAGACCGCCTCGGAGGTGTCCTACGGATTCGAGATGGAGCCCGGGCGCACCTTCTGCTGGATCACCGACATGGGCTGGATCATGGGCCCGCTCTCGATCTTCGGCACCCACGGCACCGGCGGCACGCTGCTGCTCTACGAAGGCTCGCCGGACGTGCCCGACACCGGCCGGCTCTGGGAGCTCGTCGAGCGGCACGGGGTCTCGATGCTCGGGGTCAGCCCGACCCTGATCCGCACCCTGCGCGCGGCCGGCGGCGTACCCGACCGCGACCTCGCCAGCGTCCGGGTGCTGGGCTCCACCGGCGAGCCGTGGGACCCGGAGTCCTACGAGTGGCTGGCCCGCGACGTCTTCGGCAGCCGGGTCCCGATCATCAACTTCTCCGGGGGCACCGAGGTCGGCGGCTCGTTCCTCTGCCCCTACCCGGTCGAGGAGATCCGCAGCTGCTCCCTCGGCGGTCCGGCCCTGGGCATGGACGTCGACGTGGTCGACGACGACGCGCAGCCGGTGCGAGGGCAGATCGGGGAACTGGTCTGCCGACAGCCGTGGCCGTCGATGACCCGCGGGATCTGGAACGACACTCCCGAGGGAGAGCGCTACCACGAGGCCTACTGGTCCACCTTCGAGAACCTGTGGCGGCACGGGGACTTCGCGCTCGTCGACGACGACGGCAGCTGGTTCATCCTGGGTCGTAGCGACGACGTGATGAACGTGGCCGGCAAGCGCGTCGCGCCGGCCGAGATCGAGTCGGTCGTCGCGGTCGACGCGGCGATCGCCGAGTCCGCGGTGGTCGGCATCCCCGATGCGACCAAGGGTGAGGCCGTCTGGGTCTTCTACGTCGCCAAGGGTGACGTCGCGCAGGACGACGCCGAGGTCGCCGCGCGCGTACGTGGTCTCGTGGCCGACGGCGTCGGCAAGCCGTTCGCTCCGAGCCAGGTCGTGCGCGTCGAACGGCTGCCCAAGACCCGGTCTGCCAAGATCCTGCGGCGAGCGATCCGGGCAGCCGTGATGGACACCGACCCCGGGGACCTCTCGGGAGCCGAGAACCCCCAGGCCGTCGACGAGATCCGCGAGCTGGTCAAGGACCTGCGGTGAGGCCCGCAGCCCGGGCTCAGATCTCGGCGACCTCGATGGCGGTGCGCTCCTCGACTTCGAGCACCGCTTCGGCGTACGTGTGGACGTGGCGCTGCATGCGTCGTACGGCGGCGTTGGGGTCCTGGGCGCGGATCGCGTCGGTGATGCTCTTGTGGGCCTTGACCGTCGTCTTGCGCACGGCGTCGTCGATGAAGCCCTTGTTGTCGGTGGATTCGTAGATGGCGCGCGAGAGGGCCAGCATGAAGCCGTTGAGCAGGTCGTTGTGCGACGCGACCGCGACCGCCACGTGCCACTCGACGTTGGCGGTCAGGAACTCCGAGAGCGGCCCCGCGTTGGCGATCGCCTCGTTGGCCCGCTCGAGGCGCTCGAGGTCGGCGGCCGTGCGGTACTGCGCGGCGAGCCGGGCGCAGGCCGGCTCGACGGCCTCGCGGGTCTCGAGCAGCGCATCCATGCGGATCTGCCGGCCGCGGATCATGAGGTTCACCGAGCTGGCGATCGACTCCTCGCCCGGGGTCTGCACGAACGCGCCACCGGCCCGGCCGGTGCGGATCTGCACGAGTCCCTGCACCTCGAGGATGCGCAGCGCCTCGCGCACCGTGGTGCGGCTCATCCGGGTCTGTGCGACGAGCTCGCGCTCGGGCGGTAGCGCCGTGCCCTCGGGGAAGTCACCGCGCAGGATGCGCTCCCTCAGGTCGTCGGCCAGCACGTCGGAGGCCTTCGGGACCTGCATCGGGGTGAGCTGTACCGGACGCCGTATGCCTTGGGGCCCGGCCTCTGTGGATTCAGTCATCGCCCACCGCTTCTTGAGAAGTTCCATCGTTCGATTGGTCATACCCAAAGTAACAGTCGTCGGCCGCCTGACTACGCATCGACCGGCGAACGACTGGACAAACACACACCCTGAGGAGAGCCATGCAGTGGAAGCTGTCTGAGGAGCAGGACGCCTACCGAGAGGCACTGTCCGGCTGGCTGGCCGACGTCGCGGGGCCGGAGCAGGTCCGAGCCTGGCTCGAGGCCGATGACGAGCGCGGCGACCACGAACCCTTCGAGCAGAGGTGGAACGAGGGCGGCATGGCAGGTGTCGGCATCGCCGAGTCCCTGGGCGGCCAGGGCGGAGGCGTCCTCGAGCTCGCCCTGACCGCCGAGGAGCTGGCCCGGGCCGGGGTCCCGAGCTCGGCGTGGCTGGCCACCGTGCTCGCCGTACCGCTGCTGGAGCGCCACCCCGACCTGGTCAAGGCGGCGGTCGCCGGCTCGCCGGTCGCCCTGCTGGTCCCGTCCGGGCACCTTCCCGACGCGGGTCCGACGGTGTCGATGGGCGCCGACGGGAGGCTGAGCGGACACGTGCTGCAGGTCCTCGCGGCCGATCGTGCCGAGACGCTCCTGGTGCCGGTCGAGTCGTCGGCAGGCCCCCAGCTGCGGATCGTCTCCGCCGGCGCTGCGGGACTCACGATCACGCCGCGTCGCCTGCTGGATCGCACCCGCACCCTGGCCGACGTACGACTCGACGGCGTGGTGTCCGAAGCGGTCGACGGGGATCCGGTGGTCGGACTGGCCCGGGTCGTCGACCTCGCCGGCGTGCTCGTCGCGGCTGATGCACTGGGGACGATGCAGCGGATGCTGGACCTCGCCGTGGAGTACAGCCTCCAGCGTCGCCAGTTCGGCGTGCCGATCGGCTCCTTCCAGGCGGTCAAGCACGCCGCCGCCTCGATCCTGGTCGACCTCGAGGCCGGCCGCTCGGGGGTCTATCTCGCCGCGGCCTCGCTGGAGATCGACGACGCGGAGGCTCCGTTGCGCGCGGCAGCAGTCAAGGCGCAGGTCACCGCGGCGGCCTCCCGGGCGGCAGACACCGCACTCACCATGCACGGTGCGATCGGCTACACGTGGGAACACGACCTGCACCTGTTCTACAAGCGCGCGCGGCTGGACGAGCAGCTGTTCGGGGCTCCGAAGGAGTGGAACGAACGGCTTGCTGATCGACTCCAGCTCGTATAGTTTTTGGTCTTACCTTTTGTTATAGTCACTCCATTAGTTGGTTCGGGAACATCTCGGGCCGCACCGACGAGACCAAGGACGGGACCGTGGACTTCGAGCTCTCCGAGGACCAGCAGACGATCCGCAAGGCGGTCGCCGAGCTCTCCGCCAAGTTCGACGACCAGTACTGGATGGAGAAGGACGAGGCGCACGAGTTCCCGTCCGAGTTCTACCAGGCCTTCGCGGACGGCGGCTGGCTCGGCATCACCACCCCGGAGGAGTACGGCGGCCACGGCTTCGGCATCACCGAGGCCTCGCTGCTCCTCGAGGAAGTCGCCGCCTCCGGCGCCGGAATGAACGGCGCCAGCTCCATGCACCTGTCGATCTTCGGCATGCACCCGGTGATCGTGCACGGCTCGGAGGAGATGAAGAAGGAGAACCTGCCGCGCATCGTCAACGGCGACCTGCACGTCTGCTTCGGCGTCACCGAGCCGGGCGCCGGCCTCGACACGACGCGGATCACCACCTTCGCCAAGCGTGACGGCTCCGACTACGTGGTCAACGGCAAGAAGGTCTGGATCTCCAAGGCGATGGAGTCGGAGAAGATCCTGCTGCTGACCCGGTCCGCGAAGTACGAGGACTCCCCGAAGAAGACCGACGGGCTCACCCTCTTCTTCACCGACCTCGACCGCGCCCACGTCGACATCCGGCCGATCCGCAAGATGGGCCGCAACGCGGTCACCTCCAACGAGCTCTTCATCGACGACCTTCGGATCCCCGAGGAGCACCGCATCGGCGAGGAGGGCCAGGGGTTCAAGTACATCCTCGACGGGCTCAACCCCGAGCGCTGCCTGGTCGCAGCCGAGGCTCTTGGCATCGGCCGTGCGGCGCTCAAGCGTGCCGTGCGCTACGGCAACGAGCGGGAGGTCTTCGGCCGTCCGATCGGGATGAACCAGGGCATCCAGTTCCCGCTCGCCGACTCGCTCGCGCGCCTCGACGCCGCCGAGCTGATCCTGCGCAAGGCCACCTGGATGTACGACAAGGGCCTGCCCTGCGGCCGTGAGGCCAACACGGCCAAGTACCTCTGCGCAGATGCCGGCTTCCAGGCCGCCGACCGGGCCCTGCAGACCCACGGAGGCATGGGTTACTCCGAGGAGTACCACGTCGCGCGCTACTTCCGGGAGGCACGCTTGACCAAGATCGCCCCCCTGAGCCAGGAGATGGTTCTCAACTACCTGGGGTCCCACGTGCTGGGCCTGCCGAGGAGCTACTGATGTTCTCACTGCAAGGACGCTCCGCACTGCTCACCGGAGCCGGCAACGGCATCGGTGCCGCAGTCGCCCGGGCGTACGCCGCCGCCGGCGCCGCCGTCCTGGTGACCGACCTCGACGGGTCCGCGGCCGAGGCCGTGGCCAAGGAGATCACCGAGTCCGGTGGCCGGGCCGAGTCGTTCGCCCTCGACGTACGTGACGCGGAAGCGGCAGCCGAAGCCGCCCGTCGCGCCGCAGCGCTGACCGACGGCGTCCTCCACATCCTGCTCAACAACGCCGGGGCCATCTCTCCCGCGATGTTCCACAAGATGACACCGGAGCAGTTCCGCTTCGTGCTCGACGTCCACGTCGGTGGCGCGTTCACCGTCAGCCAGGCCGCTGCGCCGTTGCTGGCCGAGGACGGCACCGGCCGCATCATCAACGTCACGTCCGCGGCCGGGCTGGTCGGCACCATCGGACAGGTCAACTACAGCGCCGCGAAGTCCGCGATCATCGGGATCACCAAGTCCCTGGCAAAGGAGCTCGCGAAGCGCAGCATCACCGTCAACGCGCTGGCCCCGCTGGCCGCGACCGCGATGACCGAGAACATCCGGTCCAACGAGAAGCTCGCGGCGATGACCCTGGCCCGGATTCCGCTCGCTCGCTGGGCCACCCCCGACGAGATCGCCGGGGCGTTCGTCTTCTTCGCCTCCGACGCCGCGGGATACATCACCGGCCAGGTGCTCCCCGTCGACGGCGGGACGGTGATCTAGCCATGACTCCTCGGCTCTGGCCTGCTGCGCGGCGTTCGCCGGGCACCTGGACTGCGTTCTCATCAGTCGCCGGGACTCCGTCCCGTCTCCCTCTTCCGCCTTGCCAGGCACTCCGGCGAACGTCGCTCGCCACGACCAGCTCCAAGGAGGCATGACTTATGAGCTTCGCAGGCACCGGGCGCGACGCCTGGATCGTCGAGGCGCTTCGTACGCCGATGGGCAAGGCCCACCCCGACAAGGGCTGGTTCCGCGACACCCACCCCAACGTGATGCTGGGTGCGGTCTACACCGCGCTGCTGGAGGCAACCGGCGTACCCGCCGACCAGGTCGAGGACCTCGTGGTCGGCTGCACCGCTCCCTTCGGTGAGCAGTCTCGCAACGTGGCCCGCAACGCCTGGCTGCAGGCCGGGTACCCGGCCGAGATCCCGGCAACCGTGCTGGACCGACGGTGCGGGTCGGCGCAGACCGCCGTGGAGATGGCCGCCGCCCTGATCGCCTCGGGCACCCACGACGTCGTGCTCGCCGGGGGCGTCGAGAACATGGGCCGCATCCCGATGGACGCGGTCGCCCGGATCGAGGAGCTGTACGGCGCCGCGTGGCCCGCCGAGCTGCGCGAGCTCTACGACTTCCCGTCGATGGGCGAGGCCGCCGAACGGATCGCCGACCAGTGGGACATCTCCCGCCAGGAGATCGACGAGTTCGCGGTGCGCTCCCACGCGCTGGCTGCCGCAGCCCACGAGGCCGGACGCTTCGCGCGCGAGATCATCCCGATGCAGCTGGACGGCGAGACCCGCACCGGCGACCAGTCGGTACGGCCGGGCACCAGCGTGGAGTCGCTGGCCGGGCTGAAGACGATCTTCCGCCCTGACGGCGGCAAGGTCACCGCGGGCAGCTCGTCGCCGTTGACCGACGGGGCTGCCGGCCTCCTGCTCGCCTCCGACGAGGCCGTGCAGCGCCACGGGTTCACCAAGCGGGCCCGGGTCCTCGACCAGACCACCGTCGGCGTCGACCCGGCCCTCATGCTCACCGGCCCGATCCCGGCCACCCGCAAGCTGCTCGAGCGCAACGCGATGGCGATGGGCGACATCGACCTCGTCGAGATCAACGAGGCGTTCAGCCCCGTCGTACTCGCCTGGGAGCGCGAGCTGAAGCCGGACATGGACCGGGTCAACGTCAACGGCGGAGCCATCGCCCTCGGCCACCCCGTCGGCGCCTCGGGTTCCCGGCTCTTCGCCACGCTCCTCGCGGAGATGGAGCGGCGCGACGTCGAGATCGGCCTGGTCACCATGTGCTGCGGTGGCGGACTCGGCACGGCGACCCTCGTCCAGCGGGTCTGAGGGCGACGGCCATGCTCGACGTCGGAGCCTTCCTCCACCCCGGGGACGGGGTCTGGTGGGGACAGGGGAGCGCGGAGCCCGAGCAGCTGGTCAACCAGGTGCTCGACGCGGTCGACGAGGTCGGCCCGATCCGGGCTTTCTCGGGCCTCACCTGGAACGCGCGCCTCTCGGGTGACCTGCCCGAGCTGCTCACCGTCATCTCCTACGGGGGACTGGGCCAGCTCCGTCGGCTCAGCCGCAACGGCCTGCTCGACGTCGTGCCCTGTCACTACTCAGCGCTGCCGAGGATGTTCGCCAAGGGCCAGCTTCCCTGTGACGTGGGGTTGATGCAGGTCTCGCCGCCCGACAGCGACGGCCTCGTGACGCTGGGCATCGGAGTCGAGTACGTCGCCGACGCGATCCCGCACACCCGCACACTGATCGCCGAGATCAACCAGCAGATGCCCGCCACCGTCGGTGGGCCGAAGCTGCCGCTCTCCGCGTTCGCCGCGATCATCGAGACCGACCGTCCCCTGGTCGAGTCGCCGAAGCGCGAACCCGACGAGGTCGAGCTCGGCATCGCCAAGAACGTCGCCTCGATCATCGACGACGGCGACACGATCCAGATCGGCGTGGGATCACTGCCCGAGGCGGTCCTCGACGCCCTGGCCGGTCACGCCGACCTCGGCTTCCACAGCGGGATGACCGCCGACGGCGTGTTCACCCTCGTGGAGAAGGGCGTGATCACCGGTGCCCGCAAGGAGATCGACGCGGGCCTGGTGATCACCGGCGCCGCATTCGGCACCCGCGACTACTACGACCGGTTGCATGAGTTCCCGGTCGAGTTCCGGCCGGCGAGCTACACGCACGCGCCGGGAGTGCTGTCCCAGCTCCGGTCGCTGGTCTCCATCAACTCGGCCATCGAGGTGGACCTGCTCGGCCAGGTCGGGGCCGAGCTCGCCCGCGGGGTGCACATCGGGGCCGTCGGCGGACAGGTCGACTTCAGTCGCGCGGCCGCCCTCACCGGGTCCCGCTCCATCATCGCGCTCCGCTCGACCAACGGGTCGGGGGAGCAGCGGCAGTCCACGATCGTCCCCTCGCTCCACGGCGGCGTCGTCACCACGTCGCGCGTGGACGTCGACGCCGTCGTCACCGAGCACGGGGTCGCCATGCTCACCGGCTGCACGGTGGCCGAACGAGCGCTGCGCCTGATCGAGGTGGCCGCGCCAGAACACCGCGAGGAGCTCGAACGGGCCCTCGCAGACCAGGAGTACTGAGCCATGACCCAAGACCTGACCAACACCGGGTTCCCGAACAGCACCGACCAGGAGACCCGCCGGGTCCACGTTCGCGAGGTCGGTCCGCGCGACGGGTTCCAGAACGAACCCGAGACGATCTCCACCGACGACAAGGTGCGGCTGATCAACTCGCTGGGCCGGGCCGGCTTCAAGCGGATCGAGGTGGCCAGCTTCGTCCGGCCCGACGTGATCCCGCAGCTCTCCGACGGGGTCGAGGTGCTGCACCGGATCGACGTACCCGCCGACGTCGAGCGCATGGTCCTGATCCCCAACAGCAAGGGGCTCGACAACGCGCTCAAGGAGCGGGCGTACTTCGAGGACGCGACGCTGTTCGTCAGCGCCAGCCAGACCCACAACAAGCGCAACATCAACCGCACCGTCGAGGAGACGATGGCCGACGTGGCGGCGATGGGACCGCGCATCGTCGCCGAGGATCTCAAGTTCTGTGCCGTGATCGCCACCTCGTTCGGCTGCCCCTTCGAGGGCAAGGTCGAGATGGACCGCGTGCTCGACCTGGCCGAGCAGTTCGCCGAGGCGGGCGCCACCGAGATCGGCTTCGGCGACACGACGGGCATGTGCAACCCGGCGTACTCCTCGCGCTTCTTCGCCGCGGCCGTGCAGCGACTTCCCGGCATCGAGGTGACCGCGCACTTCCACAACACCCGCGGCCAGGGCCTGGCCAACGCGTACGCCGCACTCGAGGCCGGCTGCACCAGTTTCGAGTCCAGCTTCGGCGAGCTCGGCGGCTGCCCGGTGCCGGCCGGTTCGACCGGCAACATCGCCACCGAGGACCTCGTCTCGATGTTCCACGAGATGGGCGTCGACACCGGCCTCGACCTCGGGCGCATCATCGAATCAGCCCGCGAGGCCCAGTCGGTCCTCGGCCGCAAGCTGACCAGCCACTCGATCATCGCGGGACCGGTCCTCTGGTCCCAGGCCGTCTGATCCCCACCCTCTGACAATCACCGCAGCAACCCAAGGAGAGACATGAGCAACCGCGTCGCACTGGTCACCGGAGGTGCCCAGGGAATCGGCAAGGGCATCGCCACCACCCTCGGACGGGACGGCTTCCGGGTCGTCGTCGCCGACATGAACCTGCCGGTCGCGGAGGAGACCGCCAAGGAGATCTCCGCCGCCGGTGGTGAGGCGATCGCCGTCGAGATCAACGTGACCTCGCTGGACTCGGTGAAGGCCGCGGTGGCCACGGTCGAGGCCGAGCTCGGCCCGATCGAGGTCGTGGTCAACAACGCCGGCTGGGACGACTTCATGCCGTTCGTGAAGACCGACGAGGAGTTCTGGGACAAGATCCTCGACATCAACTACAAGGGTGCGCTGCGCGTCATCCACACCGTCGTGCCCGGCATGATGGAGCGCGGCTTCGGTCGCGTCATCAACATCGGCTCCGACGCCGGCCGAGTGGGCTCGTCAATGGAGGCGGTCTACTCCGGCGCCAAGGGCGGCATCATCGCCTTCACCAAGACCCTGGCCCGCGAGGTCGCCCGCAAGGGCGTCACCGCCAACACGGTGTGCCCCGGCCCGACCGACACCCCGGCGCTGCGCAAGTTTGCGGACGGCGCGGGCGGTGGCGACGCAGAGAAGGTGATCGCGGGGATGACCGGCGCGGTCCCGATGAAGCGCCTGGGCACGCCCGAGGACATCGGCCCGGCCGTCTCGTTCTTCGCCTCCGACGGCGCCGGCTTCGTCACCGGCCAGACGCTGTCGGTCAGCGGTGGCCTGACGATGGCCTGAGGACGTCGTGACGACGGGAACCGCCCTGACGGAATCCGCCGGGATCGCCCCGGACCAGCTCGCAGAGGCGATGCGCGCCTCCGGAGCAGCCGCGCCGCAGGCGGTCCTTCGGCGGGTCGAGGCGCGCCCCATCGGCAATGGCCTGATGGCCGACACCCTCCTTCTCGCCCTCGAGTGGCGGGAGGGTGCCGGCCCTGCCTCTGCGGTGGCCAAGGTGCCGTCGACCGACGAGGCGGCGGCTCGCACCGCTGCCTCCCTCGGTGCCTATGAGCGGGAGGCAAGCTTCTATCTCGAGTTCGTCGGCGAGAGCGACATCGACGTCCCGGCGCTACTGGGCGTGATCGAGTCCTCCACGGGCGCGCCCACCCTGCTCCTCGAGGACCTCTCCGCCCTGTCGGCGCGCGACCAGCTCGAGCCGGTCGGACTCGACGTCCTCGAGCAGATGCGTGCCCAGCTGGCCGCACTCCAAGCGCCGTTCTGGGGGAGTGCCCGGCTGGCCGAGACGCCGTGGCTGCACCGACGCCTCGGTGTTCCCATCCCGGGGATCGTGGAGCGGATGCAGGGCTCCTGGGCGAAGACGAGGGACTACCTCGCCGACGGGTACGACGACGAGGAGCGGGCGCAGATCGACCGCTTCGTCGCCGGCGCCGGTGGTTGGGCCGAACGGGTCGGCGGCCCGGTCAGCCTGGTGCACCACGACTACCGCATCGACAACATGCTCTTCGGCCCGGACCGCGTGGTGGTGCTCGACTGGCAGACGGTCGGATGGGGAGCTCCGATGTTCGACCTGGCCTATGCCATGGCCACATCCCTCGCACCGGAGACCCGGGCGCTGGTCGAGCGGGACGTCGTACGCACCCATGTCGCCGACCTGTTCGCGCGTGGTGTGGAGTTCGATGTGGACGAGGCGTGGCGGGCCTATCGCGAGGCGGCGTTCGCGACGCTGTTGATGCTCGTGCCACCCACCGGCAGCGTCAAGCGGACCGAACGCGGTGACCAGGTCTTCCGCGACCTGCTGCGGCGCGGCGCGCGGATCGCGCTCGACCTCGGGGCCGACGAGTTCCTCGGCTGAGGTTCACCCGCCGAGAAGGTCCGTCACGGACCCGTCGCCGGGCCTGACGTGCCCGCCCATGAGCTCGTGGGCGCGGGCCGCGTCCTGCGCCGCAATCGCCTCCGTGATGGCCAGGTGGGCCTGCCACGACTGCTCGCGGGCCTCGTGCCGGTGGAAGCGGCTGGCCTGTGTTCCGGTGATCATGGCCTGTCGGCTGGCGTGCATGAGGGCCGACAGCAAGGGGTTGTGGCTCGCGGTCGCCACCGCCACGTGCCAGGCGCTGCTGGCCTCCAGGTAGCGCTCGACATGGTCGAGGTCAGCCTCCATTGCACTGTTGTGGTGTCGCATCTCGTCGAGCTCGGAATCGGAGCGCCGTTCTGCGGCCATGGCGGCGCACCAGGGCTCGACGACCTCCCGGGTCTCGACCAGGGTCCGCGTGTCGGAATCCCAGCCCTGTGCCTGGACGTAGAGGTCGATGGAACCGACCAGGTCCTTGGTTGTCGGCCTCGAGACGATGGAGCCGCCGGTGCGACCGGGCCGGGTGATCAGCAGGCCCTGCTGCTTGAGCACGCCGAGTGCCTCGCGCACGGTGGCGCGGCTCAGCTGGCTCTGCTCGACCAGCGTCCGCTCCGGAGGCAGCGCCTCGCCGGTCGGGAACTCGCCGCTGAAGATCTTCTCCCGCAGCATGTCCGCGAACAGCTCGGCCGGCTTCGGCACCTTGACTGGGGTGATCAAAGGCGCACCCGTACGGCGGGGTCCGGGCGTCGTGAGGCCGGGGTCGTTGGTCAAGGGAGTCCACTTCTCGAGCGCTGTTTGTCAGAGGATGCTCGGGGACGATACCGCGCCGACGGAACCGATCCGCTGGAGGTTGCTCCAGAACCATCCTTCGGTCGCCCATTGCCGAATTGGCGAACAAGTCCTATGGTCGGACCAAAGTGACGCGTGTCACAGAACAGTCAGGCAAGCCCACCGGAGGTCAGATGTCCCAGGTCACCGAACCCACGCCGGCCCGTTCCGTCGCGGGGAGTGAAGGATTCGAGCAGGTCGGCCAAGGCCTCAACGTCTATGAGTCGCCCGATGCGGTCGAGGGCGTCGTCAAGTGGCTCGAGACGCCGGAGGACGTGATCGCCTTCGCGAGCAGCGGTGACGTCAGCGATGTCGTCGTGGTGGCCCGTGGTGGCACCACGACGTTCCTGACCATGGCGCTCAACGCCGGGGTCAAGGGGGTCGTCACGCTCCAGGGTGCCCCGGAGAGCCACCTCGGCATCCTCTGTCGTGAGTACGGCATCCCCTGCATCATGTCGGTCGCCTTCGACAAGGGCGTCCGCACCGGCCGCGGCGAGACCATCCCCGCCGACGGCGTCCGGATCCGGCTCGACGTGTCGAACCGTCCGGCTGGCCTGGTCAGCGTGGAGGTGGGCTCGCCGGTCGACGACTCGCCGCCGAGTGAGGACGCCTCGCCGGCCATGTCCCCCGAGCAGATGGCGCAGATCCAGTTGCTGCTGGAGAAGTTCACCGGTGTCGTGCCCCACGGTGTCGAGGGCGACAAGGTCATGCAGGCCGAGATGAAGACCCGAGTCCTCTACGCCGATGACGACACGATGCACCGCGACCTCACGGTCGAGGAGGTCAACGAAGCGATCCGCTACTACACCTGGAACGAGTGGGACGCGCTCGCGTCGCGCGCCACCGAGGGTGAGTCCGGACTGATCCCGCGCCAGGAGTACGAGGCGATGGGCATCATGCAGTGCTGGTTCCGGCACCCCGACTGGCTGCGTGCGATCGAGGACAAGATCGGCATCGACAAGGTGATCGAGATCGGTGCCCTCGGGCGCAACGAGATCGGCACCAAGGTCAACATGCTCCACTTGTGGGCCCTGGCCACCGCGCCCAGCTTCGGACGGGGAATCGCGCTCGAGCTGAACCTCCACGACCTCGACTACAAGGCCGACCGCATCCGGGACTGCCTCGGCGTCGTTCGCCGCCTCTACAAGGGAATGTGGGGCGACGGCCCGATCCTCGCCTCCATGCAGGACTACCGTGCTGAGATCCTCGAGCGCTCCTGGATCGACAGGTTCGCCGAGAACCGCATCTCGCTGGAGGACCCGGAGGCGCGCAACACCTTCCAGCGCTTCAACGGATCTGCCGAGCTGATGGGCTTCCTGCTCTCCTTCGACAACCGACTGGGCGTGGGCGACCACGGTCCCTATCCGCTCGAGGACGGCGGGTTCGTCCTGGTGCGCGACGTGTTCCTCAACGAGCCGGCGTACTCCTGGTGCGACACCCAGTCGGGCCTGCCCTGGTCCGTCACGATCGCGATGTTCTTCCCGCCGGACTCGGGTGTCGACGTGCAGATGATGGACCTGTCCACCGTCTTCACCACGCCGGCCAACTACCTGCCCCACGTCGAGTCCGTCGCGGTCTACGAGCGATCGACCTGGGACACCCCGATGGAGTCGGTGCGCCCGCTCGGCCTCGACGACATGGTCGCCCTGCGCACCACGTGCGAGGGCGCCTCGGCTGCGCTCTACGGCCGCATCGCCGCGATGACCCAGCGCGAGAAGATCGAGGCCGGGGCGCTGACCTACACAGCCGGGTTCGCGCTGCCGATCGTCCGAGCCGCCGGCATGTACGACGAACTCGTCGCCGACCACGGACTGCTCGAGATCCACCCCGCGGTCTCGGCCTGCTACGACACCATTGTGAGCGGTGTGGCGACCGAGATGATCCCCCGGCTGTTCCTCACCGGCTCCTGGGGCAACCCGGTGCCCGAGGACGTCGCCGACTCCATGGGCGACACCCGCGACGAGTTCGCAGTCCTGCACGCGTTGAAGGTCTGTGGTTTCGCCGACGCCGACCGGGTGGCGGACCGGACGGAACTCGATGCCGAGCGCATCGCCACGGTGCTCGCCGGCACCGACGAGGCCGGCCACACCAAGAGCCGCTCTGGCCGCATCTCCGGCCACATGCTCACGCCGGCCGGCAAGTCCCGCCACGTGCTCCTGCGAGGCGACAGCGTCGAGGCCGACGCGCTGGCCGACGTGTCAGCGGCCTATGAGGACTTCCTGGCGCCGAACCGGGTCTTCAAGCAGTTCACCACCGACGTGCAGTTGAACGGCCTCGGCGGTGATGCGCTGACTGGGCGCCTCGACGCGATCCATGAGGACGTGGTTCGGGTGCTGGCGCGGGCCTCGGAGTCCGGTCTGTCCTGGTTCGCCACCTACGAGCGCCGCTTCTCCGAGGCGCTCGAACGGCTCCGCGGCGGAGACAGCAGTGCCCTCGCCCGTCCGATGAGCAACAGCTATCACGACGTGTGGATGGAACTGCACGAAGACCTGCTCGCCACGCTCGGTCGTGAGCGCGCGGACGAGGACGAGTAGCTGTCGCCGCGGCCCTCGACGAGGGTCGGCACCGGGTCGCCGGTGCCGACCCTGTCTGGTCGCGTTCAGTCCTCCACGAGGCTGAGTGCGCCGGACGGGCAGCTGGTCACCGCGCGCTGGATCAGCGCGGCCTCGTCTCCCGCGACGTCTGCGCGCAGTACGTCGAGGTCGCCGTCGTCATTGATCTCGAAGTGGTCGGGGGAGATGGACTCGCACACGCCGAGTGAGGCGCACTTCTCGCGGTCGATGCTGATCTTCATGGTGCTCCTCCTGGCGGGGCCGAGGGGTTCGGGAGGTGTCTCCACGAACCATGGTGGTCTGACCGTATCAATGGTTGACATTTAATGACAGAGGCCCCAATCTTGCTTGTGAAGGCGCCGGAGTGATGGGCGCCGTACCCCTCAGCGGAGCCCGGAGGCCCGAAATGACCATCTCCGAAGCACGTCCCAAGGTCGACCTGATGGACCTCGACCTGTTCGTCTCCAACCAGGAGGACGCCGCCTTTGACCATCTCCGTTCCGAGGACCCGGTGCACTGGAACGAACCGTCGGAGAACGGCCCCGGCTTCTGGGCCCTGACCCGCTATGCCGACGTACGCGCGGGTGCCACCAATGCCGCCCAGCTGTCGTCGGCGGACGGCACCCAGATCGTCGACCGCAAGGTGGAGGGCAAGGGGGCCTCCAGCCTGCACAACATGGACGACCCCGAGCACGCCAAGCTGCGCAAGATCTCCATCTCGCACCTGCGTGCCACCAAGATCCGCGAGTGGCAGGACGTGATCGACCGCTCCTGCGCGCTGCTGCTCGACGAGGCGGAGGAGCATGGCAGCTTCGACCTGGTCGATCTGGTCTCCGCGCGTCTGCCGATGCTGGTGCTCTCCCAGGTCATGGGCGTGCCCGAGCGGGATGCGCCCAAGATGGTCGACTGGACCAACAGGCTGACCAGCTCGGATCCCGACCACGCGGTCGCCGAGGGAGCTCTCGCCGAGGCCCGCGAGGAGGTGATGTCCTACTTCGACGGGCTCACCGAGCAGCGTCGGGCCGAGCCGAAGAACGACCTGGTGAGCATCCTGGCCAACGGCAAGAAGGACGGAGTCCTGCTCACCCGTGAGGAGCTCGCCGCCTATTACATCGTGCTCGTGGCGGCCGGCAACGAGACCACCCGGCACACCCTGTCCGGCGGAGTCCTGGCCCTGCACGAGCACCCCGGCACCTGGGAGCGGGTGCTGGCGGACGAGTCACTCCTCAACCCCATGGTCGAGGAGATGCTGCGCCACGTCACCGCGGTGGCCGCGATGCGCCGTACGGCCCTCGAGGACCTGACCATCGGTGACAAGCAGATTGCCAGGGGCGACAAGGTCGTGCTCTGGTTCAACTCGGCGAACCGGGACCCCGAGGTGTTCGAGGACCCGCACACGTTCCGCCTCGACCGCGAGTCCAACGACCACCTGACCTTCGGGTGGGGCATCCACTTCTGTCTGGGAGCGCACCTCGCGCGGGCCGAGATCCGTGACTTCTTCAAGCAGGCCCGCGACCGGAGGCTCACCTTCGAGGTGACCGGCGAGGCGGAGCGCCTGAGGCACAACATCTTCCGGGGATGGAACTCCATGCCCGTCACCGTCACGCGCGCGAGCCGGTGACGCTGATGACCGCCACGCAGGCAGGTGTCGTAGCGTTGACGATCCCGCAGGACGCCGTGTTCATCGGCGGACAGTGGGAGAAGGTGCCCGGCGAGTCGATCGCCGTGGTCAACCCGGCGAACGGGGCGGTCATGGGCCGGGTGCCGAACGCGGATGCAGAGACCGGGGCCCGGGCCATGGCCGCCGCCAGGACGGCACTCGATGACTGGTCGGCACGGCCGCCGGCCGAGCGTGCGGACTTCCTGGACGCGCTGGCAGATGCCCTCGAGGCGCACGGAGAGCAGCTCGCGCGATTGGCCTCGTCCGAGATCGGGATGCCCTTGGCCGAGTCGCGAGCCGTGCTGGCCTCCCTGCCCGCCAAGGTGCTGCGCAGCACGGCGGAGATCGCGCGCACCTTCGCCTTCGAGTCCCGCGACGCCTCCGGCAGCACGATCACCCGTGAGGCTGTCGGCGTCGTCCTCGGCATCACGCCCTGGAACTTCCCGGTCCACCAGATCATCGCCAAGCTGGCCCCGGCCCTGGCCGCCGGCTGCACCTTGGTGCTCAAGCCCGCGGAGCTGACCCCGCTGAACGCGGTGTTCATCGCCCGCCTCTGCGAAGAGGTGAGCCTGCCACCGGGAGTGGTCAACCTGGTCACCGGCACCGGTGCCGAGACCGGAGAGGCGCTGGTGCGCGGCGGCGGTTACGACCTGGTCTCCTTCACCGGCTCGCTGAAGATCGGTCGTCACATCGGGGCCGTTGCCGGCGAACAGGTGGTGCGGGCCACCCTCGAGCTCGGCGGCAAGTCGCCGGCCGTGGTGCTCGACGACGCTGACCTCGAGGCCGCAGTACGGACCACCGTGAAGAACTGCTTCACCAATGCCGGCCAGAAGTGCAACGCGCCCACCCGGCTGCTGGTGCCCGAAGCCCGGCGCGCCGAGGCAGTGGCCATCGCCACCGAGGCCGCCAACGCCTACGTCCTGGGCGACCCACTCGAGGACGGTACGACGATGGGGCCCCTGGCCTCGCCGGTCCAGCGGGACAAGGTGCTCGGATTCCTCGAGGCGGCCCGTGCCGAGGGCGCCACCGTGAATGGCGGCGACCTCGTCGACCCGAACGGTCTCTTCGTGCGCCCGGCGATCGTCACCGACGTCGCGGAGGACGCGACCGTGGTCCGCGAGGAGGTCTTCGGGCCTGTGCTCGTGGTGCTCGGTCACAGCGGCGAGGACGACGCCGTCCGGCTGGCCAACGACAGCGAGTACGGACTCTCCGCGGAGGTCTGGTCCGGCGACGAGGCGCGTGCCGCCCGCCTGGCCCGACGCATCAAGGCCGGCCAGGTGCGTGTCAACGGCGTCCGCACGCCGCCGCTGCCGATCTCGCCGTTCGGTGGCTACAAGCGATCCGGCCTGGGCCGGGAGATGGGGCCCTTCGCGCTCGAAGAGTTCCTCGAGGTCAAGGCGATCCTCGGCGACCCGATGCCGTCCTGACACCCCGCTCGTCCTGAAGAGAGGAAGCACGATGCATGCAGCAGTGAGCTGGGAGGCCGGGGGCCCGTTCCAGGTGCAGGACGACGTCGTCCGTCGGGACCCCGGGCCGGGCGAGGTCGTGGTGCGGATCCGTGCCGCCGGCGTCTGCCAGACCGATCTCTCGTTGTCGAGGGGGAAGTTCGGTCAGACGATGCCGGTCATCCTCGGCCACGAGGGCGCCGGTGAGGTGGTGGAGGTCGGCCCCGGCGTGACCTCCACCGTGGTGGGGGAGCGGGTGTTGCTCACCTGGGTGCCCGCCTGCGGCCGGTGCTACTTCTGTGTCCGCGGCGAGACCTACATCTGTGCGACCCGCAAGCGCTCCAGCGAGCTCGACCAGTCGGATGCGCCGTTGAGCGCCCACGGGCGCCCGATCATGCAGGGGCTCGGCACGGCGACCTTCGCCGAGGAGTCGGTGGTCCCGGCGCATGCGGTCATCCCGATCCCCGACGACCTCCCGTTCGAGTACGCCGCCCTCCTGGGCTGCGCGGTGCCCACTGGCCTCGGTGCGGCGATCAACACCGGCCGGGTCCGGCCCGGCGAGACGGTCCTGGTCATCGGTTGTGGTGCGGTCGGCATGAGCGCCGTACAAGGTGCCCGTGCTGCCGGCGGGACCGTGGTGGCGGTCGATCCACAGGAGTCCCGCCGCAAGCTCGCGCTCGAACTCGGTGCCACGCGCGCCTTCGCTCCCGACGATCCCCAGCTCGCAGAGAGTCCGTCCGGGGTCGGCCACGACGTCGCGATCGATGCCGTCGCCCACTCCACGACGATCCGCCAGGCCTGGGACGCCGTACGCCGTGGCGGCCGCGTGGTGGTCGTCGGTGCCGGTGGTGCGGACGACATGCTGGAGTTCAGTGCTGCCGAGCTGTTCCACGACCAGAAGTCGCTGCTCGGCTCCTACTACGGCTCCTCCGACATGCGCTTCGAGCTGCCGCGCATGGTGGAGCTGTGGCGCTCCGGACAGTTGCAGCTCGACCGGATGGTCGACGGCGTCGTGCCGCTGGCCGAGATCAACGAGGTGGCCCGACGACAGGCGGCCGGCGAGGCACTGAGGGTGATGGTGGCTCCGTGAGGTCGTCCGGCGTGACTGCCTTCGACCCCGCGTCGACCAGGCTCGTGATCCCGGGTACGGCGAACCTGCGGGACCTCGGCGGCTACCCGACGACGGACGGACGGATGATCCTGCCGGGCCGGGTCTTCCGCTCCGAGGCACTCTCCCGGCCCGGCGCGCAGGAGGCGCTCGGTGTCTTCGAGAAGGTGCACGCCGAGCATTTCGTCGGGCTCGGGCTGCGCACCGTGATCGACCTGCGTTCCGTCGAGGAGAACGAGCAGGACCCGTCTGCCTGGCATGAGGCCACGGGAGCCGAGGTCCTCTCACTGCCCATCCTCGAGGGCGGGGAGGGCACCGACAACTACTTCTTCGGCGACCTGCTGTCGGGGACGAGCACATCGTTCCTGGTCCCGGACATGGTTTCGTTCTACAAGGACATCCTGCGTCGCCAGGGCACGGTGCTCGGCGAAGTGGTCCGGGTCCTGGCCGACCCCGCGAAGGGGCCCATTCTGGTGCACTGCTCGGCGGGCAAGGACCGGACCGGGGTCACCATCGCCCTGGTCCTCGACGCGCTGGGCGTGCCACGTGAGCTGGTGGTCCAGGACTATGCGTTGACCCAGCAGTTCCGGCCGAACCGCGTCGAACTCCATGCCGAGGTCTTCGACGGGCTCGGCGTCGCACTCGACGACGTGCGGGTCCTCTTCGAGTCACCGCCCGAGGCGATGGAGGCAACCCTGGCCCATGCCGACGAGGAGTACGGCGGGTCCCGCAGCTATCTCCTGGAGGCGGGCGGGCTGGACCCGGCCGACCTCGAAGCACTCGAACGCAACCTTCTCGGGACCGTCACCCACTGAAAGAGGACACCATGGACTGGATCCTGGACTTCGATCCGTCGCCACGCTTTCCTGTGCACACCAGGGGCAACGTCAGTGAGGTCTTCCCTGACCCGATCACCCCGCTGAACGCCACCACCGGCTTCCTGCAGAACTTCGAGGACGGCTACCGCGATGCCTTCGTGGCCTCGAAGGTGTGGGGCCCCGACATCTACGACGGCGAGGTGCGCTTCGCGCTCCTGGGTCTCCTGGGCGGCTACGTCTACATCAACATGTCCTACCTGCGGGTCTTCGCCGTCCGGGTCCCCGGCTACACGCCCGAGCTGCTCGACCTGTCCTACGGCGTCGACTCGAAGGCGTTCCCGTACGTCGAGGAGGACTGGCACGTTGATCCGGAACGCACTGCCGAGGTCCAGCAGTGGCTGGACAAGGAGGTCCTCGGCGACGTCGGCCTGGGCGACCTCGACGCCGATCGCCAGAAGGTCCTCGAGACACGCGCGGCCCGACCGGACCTGACCGCGCTCACCGACACCGAACTGGTGGACCGGATCCGCTCCTTCAACCCCGAGCTCCGCCACCTGTTCCGCCAGCATGCCCTGGTCACCTCCAAGACCGGCTTCACGCTGGGTGCCGTGATGGCACTGGCTGCGCAGGCCGGACACAGTGACATCGCGTTCGAGGTGGTCGGTGGTGTGGGCGAGGTCGACTCGACCGGTCCGACCGTCGCGCTGGCCGACGTGGCTGCCGCCGTACGCCGCTCGCCGGCCGTGGTTGCCGCCTTCGACGAGGGCCTCGACGGACTCCACGAACGCCTTCAGCAATTGGGCTCCGAGGCCGCCGAGGTCCTGGCCGCGCTGGATGCGGTGCGCGCCGACTGGGGCTTCCGCGGCCAGGGGGAGTGGGAGCTGCGCTGCGAGACCTGGGAGACCGACGTACGCCTGCCCCTTGCCCTGGTCGACCGGCTGCGGCGCGGCGCAGTGCAGGCCGACGCGCGCGGCCGGATGGCCGCATCCGGTGAGACCCGTGACGCAGCGGCGAGCAAGGTCCGCGACTCGCTTGCCGAAGCCGACGTGGCCGGCTGGGACGCGACCGTGGCCGCAGCACGCACCTGGGTGCGTGGCCGGGAGCGCACGCGCACCACCGCGGCCATGCTGCTGCACGAGCAGCGGATGACCGCCCGGGAGCTGGGCCGTCGTGCCCACGAGGCCGGTCACCTCGAGGCGCCCCTCCAGGTCTTCCAGCTGCTCGAGTCCGAGCTCGACGAATTCGTCGCGGACCCGTCCGCCTGGACCTCCCTCATCGCCCAACGGGAGAAGATCTACCTCTCCCTCTACGACTACATCCCACCGTTCATGGTCACCGGCGACGTGCCCGACCGGGAGACCTGGCAGCGGGTCTCGGACCGGGCGCAGGTCGCGACGCGCGACGACGCCGTCCTGCGGGGAGCGGCCGGCAGCCCGGGCGTCGTCCGCGGGCGGGCACGCATCATCAGCAGTCCCACCGAGGTCGACGAGCTCGACGCCGAGGACATCCTCGTCGCGGCCACGACGGACCCGGCGTGGACGCCGTTGTTCCTGACCTCGGCGGGTGTGGTCACCGAGGTCGGCGGCATCTTCTCGCACGGCCCGATCGTCTGCCGCGAACTCGGCACGCCCTGCGTGGTCGCACTGGAGGACGCCACCCGCAAGATCCCCGACGGCGCGCTGATCGAGGTCGACGGCACCGCCGGCACCGTGACCGTCCTGGAGGGATGACCCGTTGACCGCGCTCATCACCGCGCCGACGGCGCGCGACCTGGATGCCGCCCTCCGTGCGGGAGGCATCCTCGGCGAGGCGTCACGGATCCGGCAGGTCGCGGCCGTCCCGCTGGGCGCGGGCCAGCTCGCCGACAGCTTCCGCGTCGAACTGCGGTACGACGGGCAACCGGGCCCGGGGTCGGTCTTCGTCAAGATGCCGTCCTCGGACGCCGACTCGGCCGCGACCGCTGCTCGCATCGGTGCCTACGAACGGGAATCGCGCTTCTATCGCGACCTGTTGCCGCACCTCGACGTCCGCACACCGCGCCTGCTCGGCCTGGTCCAGGACGGAGCCGGCGACCCCGGGCTCGTGCTCGAGGACCTCAGCGGTCGCACCAGACCCCTCGACCAGATGCGCGACGGCAGCGTCGAGCAGGCCCGTTCGGTGGCCTCGCAACTCGCCGGGCTGCAGGCACCGTTCTGGGACGACGCCGACTCGGTGGGTGGAGCGCACCTGTTCTACAACCGGCTCGACGACCACATTGAGGGACTGTCCGAGCGCTATGCGATCTCGTGGCAGCGCCACGGGGACGTGGTCGGAGCCGGCCTGGATCCCGCGCAGCGGGAGATGGTGCAGCGCTTCGGCGCGCAGGTCCTCGACTGGGCTGCCACAGTCGGCGGACCCCGCACGCTCGTGCACCAGGATCTCCGTCTGGACAACCTGTTGTGGGGCGACGACGGCGCCTGGCTCGTCGACTGGCAGACACTGGCCTGGACCACGCCCGCCTGGGACCTGGCCTTCTATCTCGGCTCGGCGCTCGAACCGGAGCCGCGGCGCGCGGTGGAGCGCGAACTCGTCGGCCGACACGTCGACGCGCTGCACGAGCGCGGCGTCACCGGCTGGGACCACGACACGGCCTGGCAGGAGCACCGCCGGCTCAGCGGCTCCGTCTTGCTCGCCATGGTCGCCGCCCTCGGCTTCGTGCAACCCACAGAGCGCGGCTTCGAGATGTTCGCCTCGCTGGTGCAGCGCGGCGCCCAACACGCCATCGACCACGACGTCCTGGCATTCACCTGACCTGTCCGTCCAACAGAAGGAACTGACCGTGCTGTCTCCCTGGGATGACTTCCCGATCCACCAGACCTCCTATCCGATTGCCTATCCCATCGGTGCGGATGCCGGGCGCTATGACCGCCACTGGCTGGCCATGCACGACACCGACCTCACCACGCAGTTGGGTGTCGGTCTCTGTGTCTATCCGAACCGCGGCATCATCGACGGTGCACTCAGCGTCTCCCGGGGCGGCCAGCAGCACTCGGTCTATGCCTCGGCGCCGATGCCGCGCGACCGCACCACCCAGGTCGGTCCGCTGCGCATTGAGGTGATCGAGCCGATGCGCACGCTCCGCGTGGTCCTCGAGGAACACGACGGGGTCGCCGCCGACCTCACCTGGCACGGCGTCACCCAGACGATCGAGGACGGCCGGATGGAGCGCTACTCCCGAGGCACCCTCATCTCCGAACGCACCCGCACGGTGCAGTTCAACGACTGCGAGGGCCAGTTCACTGTCAACGGGGAGACCATCGACGTCACCCGCGACCAGTGGTGGGGCTTCCGCGACCGTTCGTGGGGCAGTCGCACGACCGGCACCAAGAGCGAGCACACCATGGCCGCCTCTAAGTCCAACATCTACTTCGCGTGGACCCTGCTCCGCTTCGAGGACGAGTGCCTGCTGGTGGCCGTGAACGAAATGCCGGATGGTCGCAGCGAGGCCCGCACGGTCGCCGTACTCCCGTTCATCGGGCCCGACGACCCTGCGTACGGCGTCGAGGAGGCCATCGCGCGCAGCGACGTGTTCAACTTCGAGATCGACTACGTGGCCGGCACCCGCCGACCCCACCTCGTCGACCTCACCGTGGGGCCGCGTGGCGCTGTCGACCGGAGGATCCGGATCGAGCCCACGCTGACGTTCCTGATGCAGGGGCTCGGCTACTCGCACCCGACCTGGACGCACGGTGCCGACCACGGTGGCCCGGCCGTCGGGTCAGACCACTGGAACCTCGCCGACCTCCATCCCACCGCCCGGGAGAACGTGCACGTGCACCAGATCTGCCGTGGTGTGCGTTCCGACGGCGCGGTCGGGCTCGGACTCTTCGAGCACATCGCGATCGGGCCGCACCTGCCCTCCGGACTCGGCGAGGGGCTCGAGCCGCGGGGGTGATGTGGACTTCTCCTGTGACGGCCTCGATCGGAGGCGGTCCTGTGCCCCGGGCTCAGGGATGATGACGCCATGAGTGAAACCACCGTGTGGCGGGCCCAGGGCACCTGGGAGGATATCCGCTACGAGACCACCGACGACGGGATCGCCAAGATCACGATCGACCGGCCGGAGGTCCACAACGCCTTCCGGCCCCAGACCCTGGTCGAGGTCGACCGTGCGCTGATGCGTGCCCGTGAGGACGAGTCGGTCGGCGTGATCATCCTGACCGGCGCGGGGGAGAAGGCCTTCTGCTCGGGGGGCGACCAGCGAGTGCGTGGCGACAGTGGTTACCAGCTCGACCCGGGTGCCACCGGTCGCTTCCACGTCACCGACCTGCACGTCGCCATGCGGCGTTGCCCCAAGCCGATCGTGGCGATGGTGGCCGGCTGGGCGATCGGTGGCGGCCACGTGCTGCATCTCGTGTGTGATCTCACCATCGCGGCCGACAATGCCCGCTTCGGGCAGGTCGGTCCGAAGGTGGGCTCCTTCGACGGCGGCTTCGGGTCGAGCATCCTCTCCGACCTGGTCGGGCCCAAGAAGGCCAAGGAGATCTGGTTCCTCTGCCGGCAGTACGACGCAGGGACCGCGCTCGACATGGGCCTGGTCAACACCGTCGTACCGCTCGAGGAGCTGGAGGCCGAGACCCTGAAGTGGTGTCGCGAGATGCTCGCCCTCTCGCCGTACGCCCTGCGGTTGTCGAAGGCCAGCTTCCATGCGCACGAGGACGGCTACGCCGGCATCCAGCAGCTCGCCCACGACACGAACCTGCTGTTCTACGGCAACGCGGAGGCCAAGGAGGGGCGGGAGGCGTTCAAGGAAGGGCGCACCCCCGACTTCACGCAATTCCCGCGTCGTCCCTGAGACGGTTCGTCGTCGGGGTCGCGTTCAGCTGCGCTGAGGTCGGGGAACACGTCGTCGCGCCACTCGGGGGAATCTGCTCCGCGACGTCGTTCTCCCGCCGGGCGGTGGTCATGCCGTCAGCCCACGAAGCCGGCCACGAGCTCGTTGAACTCCGCTGAGCGCTCGATCTGGGTCCAGTGCCCGCAGCGCGCGAAGACGTGCAGGTCCGCGTCGGGGAGCAGGCGCAGCATCGTCCAGGCCACGTCGACGGGGACGACGGCGTCCTCGAGACCGTGCACGAGCAGGGTCGGCATGGTCACCTTCGCCACCTGCTCCTCGGTGATGCCGAGCTCGCCGCCGGCGTGCTCGGGGTCGAAGAACATCTTTCGGTAGGCCTCGTGCGCGCCGGGCGCGGCGCTCGCCTCGTACCTGATCTGCACGAGGTCGTCGGTGATGATCGACTTGTCCACCGCGAAGTGGTTCTTGAGCAGGGACTCCATCGCCTCCGGCGAGGGCTCGTAGGCACGCAGCGCCTTGAGGCCCTCGGTCATGGTCATGCCGACCCCGGGCGCACCCATCAGCACGATGCGGTCGAGGCGCTCGGGGTGGTCTTCGGCCATCTGCAGGGCGAGCCGTCCGCCGAGTGAGTTGCCGACCACCGACACCTGGTCGATGCCGAGGGCGTCGAGCAGGTCCCACACGTGGTCGGTCCAGGTGCGCAGCGAGTAGCGCACCGAGTCGGGCCGCTCGGTCAGCCCGAAGCCGACGCTGTCCATGGCGATGACGCGGTGGTTCTCGGCCAGGGCGGGGATGGCGTGACGCCAGTTGGCCCACGCCGAGACACCGGGGCCCGAACCGTGCAGGAGCAGCAGCGGCTTGCCCTCCCCCACGTCGTGGTAGTGGGTCGAGGTGCCCTTCGCGTCGATGAACTGACCCGCCTCCAGGGCGGCAAGGTCGAGTGGGGCGGTGGCGGTGCTCACGGAGATTCTCCTGACGTCGGGACGACTTGGCTTCTTCTGCGAGCGTAGGAAGGCCGGAAGTGCCCAACAACGGAGAGTTCCAACGGCTAGAAAGAGTGGCCGGATTCCGGGTCGTCCACACCGAACATCACCAGCTCCTCGTGCGAATCGGCGTCAGTCCTGGCCATTCGGAACGCGTCCAGCTCGTCGGCGTACGACGTTCCTTCGGCGAGGTCGGTGACCAGGTGCATGCGCCTCTTGCTCGCCGGTGAGGCGTGGTCGAGGAACAGTCGCCGCCGGTTCTCCGCGTAGCCGTCGAGGATGCTCTCGTCGGCATAGCCGCGCAGCACCGCGGCCAGGGCCACCACCACGTCGCGGGAGTCGAGGAACCCGCTGACGGACCGGTGGCCGGTCAGGCGATTCGTGACGTGGGCTGCTTCCCCCGCGAGCAGCACGCGGCCGGCGCGGAACTGTGGCGCGGTGCGCTGGTGCATGCGGGCCCAGGTCCACTCGGTGACCCGGGCTCGCGCACCGGGGATGACGACGGCGAGGGTCTCTTCAAGGCGCTCCCGGATGCCGGCCTCGGGAAGCAGTAGCGCCTCCGCGCAGGTGTAGCGCCACAGGCCGTCACGGATCCGCTGCACGACGGCACCGTTGACCTCGTCCACCTGGAAGGTCGAGCTGGTGTAGCCGAGCTCGCCGAAGTCGTACTCGACCTGGGCCGCCACGGACCGTTCCGGCCAGGTGCTGCCGGGGAAGCCGAGGCCCACCGCACGGCGTACGGCGCTGTTGGCCCCGTCCGCGCCCACCATCCACGCAGCGCGCACCCGGGCCTCGTCCGCTCCGAGGACCACCTCCACACCCGAGGCGTCCTGCCGTACGTCGAGCACCTGCTCTCCACGTTGCCAGGTGACCCCGGGCTGTACGGCGAGATGCGACTCGAGCACCCCGATCAGCGGCGCCGACTCGACGTACACGTTGAACGGGTGGGCCAGGCGGTCTGCCAGATCGCCGAGGTCGAAGACGATCTGCTCGCCGGTGCGCAGGACAGACAGGGACCAGAGCGGGTCGGCGAAGCCCGCAACGATGACGTCCGGGAGGACGCCCAGAGAGTCCAGGTGGGGGAGCACTGCGTTGTGCAGCACGCCGCTCCAGCCGAATCCCTCGGGCTCGGTGACGGGGTCGACCACCATCACCTCGACCCCCGCGCGAGCGAGGCCGAGAGCCGTCATCAGTCCGATCGGACCACCGCCGACCACCACCACGTCGGTCTCGTTCATCGGCAGGCTCCTTGTCTGGTGCGGGTCCTGAGGAGCTCGCGCCCGTTCCCGCCCAGCACGCCGGCGGCCTGTGTGCCGGTCAGCGCTCCCCGGTCGACGGCGGAGGCGAGGAAGCGTCGAGCGCCGTCGAGCTGGCCGGCGACAAAGGGGTAGTCGGTGCCGAGCACCACGTGACCGGCACCGAAGCGTTCGGTCAGCAGGCGCAGGTGCTCCGGGTCGAAGACCAGCGAGTCGACCCACAGCCGACCGACGAGGTCGTCGTGCTCGTCGGGTGCGGCGTCGGTGAAGATGCCGGCGCCCAGGCGCAGGCGGGGCCAGGCCCAGGCGAACGTGCCACATCCGTGGGCCAGGACCACGCGCAGGTCGACGCACTCACGCAGCACCCCGCCGAAGACCAGGGCGGAGGCCGCGATCGCCGTGTCCGTGGTCATCCCCAGCCCGAAGTCGTAGGGCTGGCCCCCGCGCCGGATCACACCACCGCCACCGTCGGTCGGGTGCACGAACACCACGGCGTCCAGCTCGTCCGCGGCCCGGAAGAACGGCCGGAGCACCGGGTCGTCGAGTTCCATCCCCGCGATCCGGGAACCGATCTGGACGCCGACCAGCCCGAGGTCGGCGACACAGCGTCGCAGCTCGGCGACGGCGCGGTCGACGTACGGGAGTGGGACGGTGCCGAGGCCGGCAAGTCGCCCGCCGGACTCGCCCACGGCTGAGGCGACGGAGTCGTTGGTGGCCCGCGCGTAGGCGTCGGCCGGCTCCGCGTCGGCCCAGTAGGCGAGCATCACCGGAGTCGGCGAGATGAGCTGTACGCCGATCCCGGCCGCGTCGAGCTCGGCGATCCGCTGGGCCGTGTCCCACAACGGGGCGTGCACCTGGCGGAAGACGCGGTCACCCAGCATGATCTGACCCGCGCCGTCGCCGTGCGTGACGAGGCGTGGCCAGCGGGGGTCGTCGGGAAGCCCGGCAGCAGCGAGGTCCGCACCAAAGTGGTGGGCGTGGATGTCGACCCCGGTCGGGGCGGCACCGTTCTCGTGAACAGGATGCACGTGGAGACGCTAGGCACTGGCCAGCCCACGTGACAGTGGAGGTTCCGACAGTCGGAACTTCGCATGGGGTGGTGGCGGGGGACGCGGCAGGCTTACCTTCTGACAATCCCGTCTGTGTCCCGTCCGAGGTGGCTCCATGACCCGCTCCAGCGCTGACGGATCGGGAGCCCAGGGCGCCGAGACACCTTCGATCCTGACCAAGGCGTTCGACCTGCTGCACGCCTTCAACCCGCACGAGCGGGTGATGACGCTCAGCGAGCTCTCCCGCGCCTCCGGCCTGCCCAAGTCGACGGTGCACCGACTGCTGGCCCGGCTGGTCGACCTCGGTGCGGTGGAGCACCATCGTTCCGGCTACAAGATCGGCGTCGGCCTGCTCCAGCTCGGAGCGTCGACCCCGGCGGGATACATGCGCGACCTCGCGATGCCCTACCTGGCCAACCTGCACCGCTGGACGGGACAGACGGTCGCATTCGCCGTGCTGCGCGAGTTCGACGTGGTCTACCTGGAGAAGCTGGCGCCCACGGACTCGCCGTCCTCCATCGCCCAGGTGGGGTCACGGTTGCCGGCCAACTGCACGGCCATCGGCAAGATCCTGCTGGCCCACGAGAACCTGGACGACCTGGCGGACTTCCTGCCTTCCCCGATGCCGGGCATGACACCGCAGTCGGTCACCGACGTGGCGACCCTCGTCGACCAGCTGCGCACCGCTCGTGGCGAGGGCGTCGCCCGCGAGACCGACGAGGCCCAGCTCGGCCTCTCCTGTGTCGCCACGGGGCTCGTCATGAACGGGTTCGCGATCGGTGCGGTGTCGGTGGGCTTCCCCACCGGCACCGCGATGCCGGCCCAGCTGGAGTCGGCGTTGAGGGACACCGCGTCCAAGGTGGTCAAGGACGTGGAGGCCGGGTTGGCCAAGGGCCGTGGGCACTGGTTCCCCCGGGAGATCTAGCGGAACAGGGCGAAGGCCTTGTTGGAGTTGAAGATCTCGGTGGCCACGAAGTCCGACCAGTCCAGCTCCATCCCGAGCTCGGAGACCGCACCGAGCAGGCAGAACCAGTTGAGCATCTCGTGCTGCCCGGCGTCGATGATCTGCCGGCTGGTGTGGGAGACCCAGTAGTCGTAGTCACCGGCGAGCATCGCGTCGTAGAACCTCTGGTCCGACTCGGTGTCCGGGCGCAGGTGCCAGCCCTTGTCGTGCAGGAACGCGTGCGACCAGCTCGACGAGGCGACCAGGGCGACCCTCAGGTCGCTGTCCATGACCGAGCGTCCGACGGCCTTGCCGAACTCGAAGCAGCGCTTGGGCGTCGGGCCGGGCGGGTCGAGGACCTCGTCGACGATGTCGGCGAAGCGGGCGATCCCGCCACGGCGGGCGATCACGTGCTCGCCGTAACAGTTCACCGCCATCGGCACGATCGGGTAGGGGAACTCTGTGCCGATGTTGTCGAAGTCGAGGAACACCTGGGTGTTGGCGAAGGCATGCGGGAAATGGATGCCCTTGCGCTGCTCGTAGCTGTAGGCGACGTCGACACCTGAGTTGAGAACGTCGCTGGTCAGCTTCTTCGCGTAGTCCTGGTTGCCGCGCATGGTGAAGCTCGTGTCGTCCGGCAGGCCCCAGTAGTTGGGCACCTTGATCTTGCCCAGCACGCCGAACGGCTCGACCTCGGTGTCGGGGTAGGCGAGCACGCAGAACGACGGGATCACCTCCTCGCGGAAGTTCTCGTACTGGTCGTCGCCCCACACCAGGAGCAGGTCGGGCTGGAACTCGTCGATCGCCTCGCGGCAGACCTTGAGGTCCTCCATCAGCGCGGCCCGGTGGCCGGCAGCTGCGGTGACACCGCCGTCGTCGCCCCACTCCCGACGGGCGAGGTCGTTCCAGTTCGCCGGGTCCTTCCTCTCGGCGGGAATGTCGGGGTCCTTCAGTGCCGTCTTGAGCAGGCTCGCCATGTGCGTGTCCGCGCCGGCCAGCAGCGGGTAGTGGGTGATGCCCACTCCGAGTACCTCTGCCATCTCACTTCTCCTCGTGTCTGCGTTGTCTGGAACGGGTTGTCGGCAGGGCCTGCGCTGACAGGGACGGCCGTCAGGAAGCCGCGGGAAGGTCGCGCTCGAACTCGGCGTGGTGCACCGACTTCATGACGGCCTTGCGGCACTTCATCAACATCCGTGGGTTCCCGAGCACCAGTGCGCCCACCAGTACGCCGTCCGGACCGGCGTACGCCGCCACGAGGTCGCCGGTCGCGGCGCTTCCCCGGGTGAGCACGAGCTCGCCCCGGGAGGGCAGGCCGATGATCTGGATGCGGTGCCCGTACTGGTCGGACCACACGTAGGGGAGTGCGGGGCGCGGCACGGGGGTGCCGAGGATGCTCGAGGCCACGAGGGCGGCGTGGTCGTTGGCGTTGGTCCAGTGCTCGATGCGCACAGGCTCGCCGTAGAGGAAGTGCAGCGGCCGCGCCACGTCCCCGGCGGCGTACACGTCCGGGAAGCCGGTCACCTCGAGGGACGCCTCGCAGTCGATGCCGTTGCTGACGGGGAGCCCGGATCCCTTGAGCCAGGCGGTGGCCGGCTCGGCACCGATACCGACGACCACGATGTCCGCGGGCAGGGTGCGGCCGTCCGAGAGCTCGACCGCCTCCACCCTGGTCTCACCGACGAGGCGCTTGGTGGTCACACCGGTCAGCAGGGTTGCGCCGTGGAGCTCGTGCAGGCCCCCGAGCTCGGCGCCGATGCGGTCGCCGAGGATGTGGGCCAGGGGGATCGGCTGGGCCTCCACGACCGTGACGTCGACGTCCCAGGCGCGTGCCGCCGCGGCGAACTCGGCACCGATGAAGCCGGCTCCGACGACCACGGCCTTCCGTCCGGGGGCGAGCTCGCTCCTCAGTTGTACGGCGTCCTCGGCGTTGCGCAGGGTGTGCACGCCGGCCAGCCCCTCGCCACTGGGCAGGTTCCGGGCACTCGCCCCGGTGGCGATCACCAGAACGTCGTACGCGTGCTCCGCGCCGTCCTCGGTGGTGACGACCTTCGCCGCGGGGTCGAGGCGTACGGCGGCCGCGCCCAGTCGCAGCTCGACGTCGAGCTTCGCCACGTCGTCCTCGGTGAGCAGCGGGACAGGTTCGCCGGTGCCCTCGGACGACAGCATCTCCTTGGAGATGGGCGGCTTGTCGTAGGGGAAGTGCCGCTCCGCCCCGAGCACCGTGATCACTCCGGTGAAGCCGGCGCTGCGCAGTGCCTGGACAGTGCGCACTCCGGCGACGGAAGCACCGACGACGAGCACCTTCCGGGTGTCGTTCGCCGTGTCGAGTGTCGGGTCAGGCGACGACATAGACGTCCTCCCCCTCGACCTCGACGGCGTACGTCTTCAGGGCGACCGTGGCCGGGAAGCACGTGGGCTCCCCGGTGCGCAGGTTGAAGCGCGCCATGTGCAGCGGGCAGATCAGCTCGTCGTCCTCCAGGTCGCTGTCCTCGCCGAGCGACCACTCCTCGTGGCTGCAGGTGTCCGCGGTGGCGAAGAACTCGCCGTCCTCGGTGCGGTGCAGTGCGATCTTGACCTCGCCCGGGACAGTCATGGACTCACCCGGGTCGAGGTCTCCGGTGGTGCAGGCGAAGCGCCGGTTCATCGTCGTGGTGCCTTCCATGTCCGTCCTCTCCAGGTGTTCGGGGGACCCTCAGTCTCAGCGGCGCATCGACGGCGACACAGGCCTGGTTTCAGCCATTGGAACCTCGACACCGGCAGTTCCGGGGATCGGAACGTGGCGATGCCACCAACTGCGACTTCGGGCACCTTCAAGGAACCAGCCAAAGAGTCTGTGCAAGAGATTGAGAGGGTCGCGCGGTGTCCGAATACGTGATTGACGACCGGGAGATGCCGCGGTTCCGAGTGAACCGCAACGTCATGGTGGATCCGGAGGTCTTCGCCCAGGAACGGGACAAGATCTTCAACCACACCTGGCTCTACCTCGGCCACGAGACCGAGTTGAAGAAGAAGAACGACTTCAAGACCCGCAACGTCGCCGGCCGTCCGCTGATCTTCGCCCGCGACAAGTCGGGCGCGATCAAGGTGTGGATCAACTCGTGTCCGCACCGTGGCGCGATGCTCTGCCGCGAGCCCTCCGGCAACGCCAGGTTCCTGACCTGCTTCTACCACGGCTGGACGTTCAGCACGGCCGGCGAGATGGTCTCGATGCCCAGCGATGCGTCGTACGGCGAGGACTTCGAGCGGCCCGGCCTCGCCTCGCCGCCCAAGGTCGACTCCTACCGCGGTTTCGTCTTCATCAGCTTCGATCCCGACATCGTGGACCTGAAGACCCACCTGGCCGGAGCGACGGACTACATCGACCTCGTCTGCGATCAGTCCGAACAGGGCATGGAGATCCTCGAGGGCACCCATGAGTACTCGGTGAAGGCGAACTGGAAGCTGCTCGTCGAGAACAGCTACGACGGCTACCACGCGGTCTCCACGCACCAGCGCTACTTCGAGATGGTCCTCGCCGCCCGTGGCAGCCTGGACCCGTCAGCCCTGGGCGACTCGCGCGGCATCGACCTCGGCAACGGCCACGCCGTGGTCGCCGGGGCACCGGCCACCGAGGGCCTGTTCGGACGGCCCCTGTCGGAGGCCGGCGCCGTCGAGCGGGACGCCAGGTTCGAGCGGTTCCGCGAGCTGTACGGCGAAGGCTGGGTCGACCGGATGAAGGGCAACCGCAACCTGGTGATCTTCCCGAACCTGGTCATCATCGACCTGGTGATGGGTGTCGTGGTCCGCAAGATCGACCCGATCTCCCCGGACTACATGGAGGTCACCGCCTGGGAGCTGGCGCCACCAGAGGAAGGCGACGAGCTCCGCAAGCAGCGCCTCGACAACTTCCTCACCTTCTGGGGCCCGGGCGGTCTCGCCTCCCCGGACGACGTCGAGGCCCTCGAGACCTGCCAGATCGGGTACGGCGGGCGCCAGGAGCTGCCCTGGTCGGACATCTCCCGTGGCATGAACAAGCCTGTCAACAACACCACCGACGAGCTGCAGATGCGCACCTGGTGGCGGCGCTGGAACGAGATCATCACCGGCGAGAAGCTGCCGCCCGAGGACAAGGAACCCCTCGGAGAGGTGTTCCGGGCACCGCGCAAGGCGCCCGAGGCAGCAACTGCCCCCTCCTGACCGACCGGATTCCCCACATGGCGGAACATCGCAGTCACCTGATGACTGCGATGTTCCGCCTTGTCGTTGGCGTTCAGCTCGTGCGACTGCACCACGCCACTGCCAGCGGCGAGAGGCGAGGCGCCACGCGGGCATTGAGCCATTCGACGGTGCGCTGCCACCCGTCGTACGACGCTGCGTAGTTCAGCCCGTCGTCCAGCCTGGCGTGGAAGTCCGGGCCGACCCCGGGATAGCGGACGACCTTGGTGAAGACGTCGGAAGAGCTCATCGTGGCGGCAAGGGTGCGCACGTGGTCTGCCGGCGCTGCCGTGTCCTCGGCGCCGAAGAGGCCCAACCACGGCGTCCGCGCCGGCCGGTCAGGCAGGGGTGATGAGTGCGGTGGTGATCCGTGCGGTGTTGATCCGTGCAGGGGCGCAGAGAAGCTGACCGCCGCGGCGAGCTCGGCGTACGCGGCGACCGTGAGGGCGGCTCGTCCACCGGTGCCGATGCCGACCACGGCCACCTGCTCGGCCGACCAACCGCGCTCGGCTGCGCGCTGCAGCAGCACGGGCAGGACCTCGAGGACACCGTCGCCCACCTCCACCGCGAGGGTGTCGTAGCCGTCCTCGGCCAGATGGTTCATCCGGGTCGCGGCATCGCGATCCAGGGTCCCCATGTCGCAGAACAGCAGGACGACGCCGTGCGGGGTGCCCGGGAGGGAGATCTCGAGGACCGGGAGCGGACCCGTCGCGGTGTCGAGTGCCGACCGCGTCGGGTCGATCATGATGACGTCGTTCATCTCGTCCTCATTCAGTGTTGAAGCGGTCAGGAGTCGTGGGGGCGCCAGGGCCAGTACTTCGCCGTGGCCCCACCGTCCACCGTGATGTTCGTGCCGGTCACCATCGAGGCCTCGTCGGAGGCGAGATAGACGACGGCCCCCACGTAGTCCTCGGGGGTGGGCAGCCGGTTGAGCGGCAACTGTGCCTTGAAGTCCATCGACCGCGTGCCCGGGCGGCTCAGAAGCTCCTCCAGCTGGGCCCGCGCCTCGGGGTCGGTGGGCATCGTGGCGGTCGGGGTGAAGCTGTTCACGCGGACGCCGTACCGGGCCAGGTCCATCGCGGTCGAGCGGGTGAAGTTGATCAGCCCGCTCTTGCCGGTGGTGTAGCCGATGTTGCCGGGCTGGCCCTGCCAGGCCGCTGTGGAGAGCACGTTGATGATGCTTCCCGCCGTGCCGGCCTCGATCATGACCGCGGCCGCCGCCCTGGAGAACAGGAACGAGCCACCCAGGATCACGTCGAGCTGGCGCCGGTAGTCGTCGTACGGCATGTCCATCAGGCCCTGTTGCTGGAAGAACACCGCATTGTTGACGAGGATGTCGACGCGACCCCAGGTCTCGACGGCGCGGGCCACCACTTCCTCGGCATGAGCCGGGTCGGTGACGTCTCCCGACATCGCCACGGCCTCGCCGCCGGCTTCCTCGATGCGGGCTGCACTGGCCTTGGCGACGTCGGGGTCGAGGTCGGCGCACAGCACCCGGGCCCCTTCCGCGGCGAGGCCAGCGGCGAGGGTCCCGCCGATGTTGGGGCTGGCGCCGGTGACGATCGCCACCTTCCCTGCGAGCCGGTTCACAGGATGATGCTGACCTTGCCGTGGGGGCGGAGGGCGTCGAGATCGAGCACGCACCGTCGGGTGCGGAACAGGAATCCCTTGTCGTCATCGCGCACCACGAAGTGCTCGTAGTGGCCGACGTAGGTGTCGAGCACTCCGTTGCGGATCCGCTGCACGGTGAAGTTGGCGCGGATGTCGAGAGTGCCGTCCCCGAGGTCGGTGGCGCGCACGTTGGTGACCATGCGTCGCGTGCGGGAGTGCGGGTACTCCGCGTGCGCCGACCGCTTCATCAAGGAGTTGAGCCGCTGCTCGAGCAGGAACCGGTCGTCCTGGACCATGAAGAGGTCACGCCCCGGGTCGCCGTCCGGCTTGTCGGTGGCGGGCACGAGGTAGACGCCCTCGGGCAGGAAGAGCTCGAGCCACTCGGGCAGGCGCCAGGTGTCGAGCAGGTCCGCCTCCCGGTAGAGGAACTGCTCCACCTCATGATGCAACGCGAGCGAATCCGCAGAGGTCGGCCTCTGCACGGTCTGTGTCTCCACCACGGTCTCCTCAGGCTGGACGGACGTGGTCCCACTGTCGGAGGCCGGAAGCGTCGGGAGAACAGGCTGTTCCGGGCTCCGGAACCGGTGGGAGTCTCCACAGTGGGCTCTTGTCGACCCGTGACACAGGTGAGCGTCCTCGGTTAAGGTCAGACCAAATTCATCACACTGCATCCGAAGGCGAAGTGAGGGCCCATGTCCGACGCACCTGTTGTCACCTGGCGAACCGAGGCACCCGGCATCACTGTCGTGACGCTGGCCAGGCCTCCGGCCAATGCGCTGGGGCTGCCGATCCTCGAGGGCCTGGACGCGGCGATCGATGCCGCGCAGGCGGCCGGAGACGTCAAGGCCATGGTGATCACCTCTGCGCTCGACGGGTTCTTCGCTGCCGGCGCGGACATCAAGCACATGTCGACCATCACCGCCGAGTCGTTCATGGCGTACGGCGACACGATGCGTGCGGTCAACGACCGGCTGGCGGCTTCTCCCTGGATCTCCATCGCCGCGGTCGACGGACTGGCCCTCGGTGGCGGACTCGAGCTCGCGATGGCCTGCACGCTGCGGGTGGCCGGCCCCAAGGCAAAGCTGGGACTTCCCGAGGTGAAGCTCGGGCTGATCCCCGGAGCCGGTGGGACGCAACGCCTGCCGCAACTGGTCGGGCGCGGCCGTGCGCTCGACATCATGCTCACCGCCCGCCAGGTGCGCGCCGACGAGGCGCTCGCCATCGGCCTGGTCGACCGCCTCGCTGACGGCGACGTCGAGAAGGCTGCTCTCGAGCTGGCCGCCGAGCTGGTGACCGCCTCGCTGCCGGCCCAGCTGGCCGTCGTACGCACCGTCGACGCCGCGTTCGAGATGCCGCTGGAGCAGGGCTTCGCCTATGAGGCGAAGCAGGAGCAGGGACTCTTCGAGGACGGAGAGGCGGCGGAAGGCATCGCGGCGTTCATCGCGAAGCGTCCACCGAACTTCGCGTGAGCTCCCCGGCCCGGCAGCGCCGCCGTGCCTGAGCTGGCGCCCGGGACCAACCGGACCACCCTCGCCCTCTGCCTTGCGGCGGTGTGGATCCTGTGGGGATCGGTCTACCTGGCGATCCGCCTCGTGGTCAACGAGGTGGACCCGTTCCAGGCCATGGCGCAGCGGTTCCTCCTCGCGGGCCTGATCCTGGTCGCCATCGTCGCCGTACGCCGCGGCTGGTCCGGGCTGCGCGTCACCAAGGCGCAGCTCGGTGCGCTCGTTGTCACCGGCGTTCTGCTGCTCGGACTCGGCAACGGGTTCCAGGCGCTGGCCCAGGTCAAGGGCCTGCCTTCCGGAGTGGCTGCCCTGATCGTCGCCGCCGTACCCGCGTGGGCGGTGCTGCTCCGCCTGGTGACGGGTGACCGTCCCGCACGCCTGACACTGGTCGGGGTCGGCATCGGCTTCGCCGGGCTCGTGCTGATGGTGGCGCTCGGCCGGGGCGTCACGGGCGAGATGCCGCTGATCGGCGTCGTGCTCTGCCTGGGCTCGAGCGTTGCGTGGGCGGTCGGCTCATACCTGCAGGGGGTGCTCAAGGTGCCCCGGGACGTCTTCACCATCGCCGCCTACCAGCAGCTCGTCGCCGCTGCCTGCTCGTGTGCGCTGGCGATCGGCACAGGGGAGCGGTTCAGCATCGACTACTCGCCCCGGGCCTGGTTCGCGCTCGGCTATCTCGTCGTGGCGGTCTCGATCGTCGGCTTCCTCGCCTTCGCCTGGCTGCTGACCCACGTGCCGCTCTCCCTCACCGCGACGCACGCGTACGTCAATCCGGTCGTGGCGGTGGGCCTCGGCTGGCTGGTGCTCGCCGAACCGATCGGACCGCCGGTGCTCGTCGGCGGCGGCATCGTGGTCGCCTCCGTGGTTCTGATCGTCAGCGCCGAACGCCGCCCGGGGGCGAAGTCTCGGGAGTCGGTCGAGGCGCTGCCGCCGGCCTGAGCGGGTCTCTCTATCACCTAAGGGGCAGAGAGACCCCCCTTACTAGGGTCGTATGTATCTAATTATCAGACCATACTTTCGTGATGTGGAGCACACCGGCACGGGTCGGTGCTACCCGAGTGGATTGGAACACCATCATGAAACGACAGCTCATTGCGGCCGCGGCGACACTCGCGCTGGCCACCACGGCAGCCTGCGGCGCCGCCAGCACGAACTCGGGAAGTGATGGCGGGGACACGATCAAGATTGCCCTGATCCCACCCACCAGCGGGGCCCTGGCCCAGTTCGGGACCGACGCGGTCAACGCCTGGAAGACCGCGGCACGTCTCGCCAACGACAACGGCGGCATCGACGGCAAGAAGGTCGAGCTGATCATCAAGGGGACCGACGCGGACCCCGCCACCACCCTGCGCGAGGCGCGGGAGGCGGCCACGAAGGACGGCGCCCAGTTCATTGGTGCCGTGATGACCTCCCCGGAGCACGCAGCGCTCAACGCCCAGCTGGAGGGCCTGAACGTGCTGTCCTTCAACGGACTGGGCAAGGACGACGCCCTCGTCGGTGAGCAGTGCTCCAAGAATGCCTTCCACGTCGTGCAGACCAGCAGCATGGACATCACCGGCCTGGCGTCGTCCATCTCGGAGCTGGCCGGCGACAAGTGGGCCATCATGGCCGTCGACTACGCCACCGGTCACAGTGCCGCCAAGAAGTTCAAGGCGGCAGCCGAGGCCGAAGGCAAGGAGGTCGTCCTCGAGCAGTTCGCTCCGCTGAACACCACGGACTTCGGCTCGTACATCACGAAGATCAAGGACAGCGGCGCCGACGCGGTCTTCGCGGTCGAATACGGCGCCGACGGCGTTGCGTTCGTGCAGCAGGCCGACCAGTTCAACCTCGACAAGCAGCTCAAGACAGTCCTCGGCTTCAACATGGTCTCCGAGCCGCTCTTCAAGACACTGGGCAACTCCATCGCCGGCTACTACAACAACGTCGGCTACGACGTCGACGGCGACAACGCTCTGAACAAGGAGTTCGTCGCCGCCTACACCGAGGACCACGGCTCGGCTCCCTACTACGTCCCGGCCGACAACTTCCTGTCTGCCGAGACCCTGTTCGCAGGCATCGAGAAGGCCGGTAGCACTGACCCGGCCAAGGTTGCCGACGCGCTCCAGGACCTGAGCTTCGACAGCATCGTCGGCAACGTGACGCTGCGTGGCGCTGACAACAGCCTGATGCGTGACTCCTACCTCGGTGAGGTGGTCAAGGCCGGCAATGGGCTGAAGTTCAAGATCCTCACGAACTCCTCACCCGACGTGACCACGCCGGAGCCCGACTCCGCCTGCAAGAAGTAGCCACAGCGCGCCTTCGCCCACTCGACGTCGGCGCCCGCGGCCCACTCTTCGGAGCGGCGGGCGCCGACGCAATGGAAGGAAACTCGTGAACGCAGCACAGGTGCTCAACGGGCTGGCCCTCGGATCACTCCTGATGGTCCTCAGCTCAGGACTGGCAATGATCTACGGGCTGCGCGGCGTGGCCAACTTCGCCCACGGTGCGCTCTACATGTCCGGCGCCTACATCGCCTACTCGGTCTCGGACCGGATGAGCTTCGGCGCGGCCATCATCATCGTCCCGCTCGCCCTGGCCGTGATCGGTGTGGTGCTCGAGCTGTGCTTCTTCCGGCCGCTGCAGCACCGGTCGCACATCGAGCTGGGCCTGATCACGTTCGGACTGGCGTTGATCGTCGAGCGCGTCGTGATCCTGGTCTGGGGTGAGAAGACTCTGCGGGTCGTGCCGCCGGAGTTCCTCCAGGGCACCAGCACCGTCTTCGGCGTCGAGTACCCCAGCTATCGCCTCGCGATCATCGTGATCGCCCTCGCCCTGGCGGCCGGCCTCATCCTGTGGCTGCGGCTCAGCACGGTCGGCCTGCACATCCGCGCAGCCAGCCAGGACATCGAGACCGCCTCGATCATGGGCATCAACGTCGACAAGGTGAGCCTCATCGTGGTCAGCCTCGGCTCGGCCCTCGCCGGACTCGCCGGAACCCTTGCCGCGCCGTACATCGCGCTCGACCCGGGGATGGGCAATGCCTTCCTGATCACCGTGCTGATCGTGGTCGTGGTCGGCGGCATCGGCAGCATCGCCGGCGCCATGATCGCGGGCATGGGGCTCGGCCTCATCCAGACCCTCAGCACCGTCTGGTCGCCGAGCTTCGCGGTGCTCGTTCCCTACCTCGCCCTGACCATCGTCCTGTTGTGGCGGCCCACCGGGCTCGCCGGGAAGAGGATCTCATGACCACCACCGCACCTGCCGACGACATCACCGGCGAGATGGTGGAGCCAGTCGTCATCAAGCGTCGCCCCGGCCGGATGCTCTTCGGGCTCGGCGTGGGCATCGCCGTCCTGCTCGTCGGGCTGGCCATCCCCTACGTCCTCACCGACACCTACCGGATGAGCCTCGTGCTCGACGCCACCATCCTCAGCATGCTGGCGCTCGGCATCGGGTTCCTCGCCCGGCACCTCGGCATGATCAGCCTCGGCCACGGCGCCTTCTTCGGCGTCTCCGCGTACGCAGTCGGGGTGGGAATCACCAACTGGGGTTGGAGTCCACTCACCGCAGTCGGGTTCGGGATCCTTGTCGGATCCGCGACCGCGCTGTTGATGGGCGTGCTCGTCGTGCGGGCATCCGGCTTCGGATTCCTGATGCTGACGTTGGCGCTGTCGCAGGCGCTCTACCAGCTCAGCGTGCAGATCTCGGCCCGTCCCTGGACGGGCGCGCACGACGGCAAGCTGATCGCCTACGAACCCGACATGACCTTCCTCGGCCTGACCCAGGCCGACCTGATCAACCCCGGCCTCTACTGGCCTTTCGCCTGGAGCGCCCTGGTGATCAGCGGGATCGTCCTGTGGATGGTCGGTCGCTCGAAGTTCGGCACCACCCTGGAAGGGATCAGGGAGAACGAGGAGCGGATGCGCTTCTCCGGCTACAACACCTTCCTGCCCCGCCTCGTCGCCTTCGTCCTCTCCGGTGGGGTGGCCTCGCTGGGCGGCGCACTCTTCGCGCTGAACGCGGGCTACATCTCGCCCCAGATCCTCGGCTTCACCCAGGCCGGTGACTCACTGATCGCCGCGCTGATCGGCGGATTCGGGATCATCCTCGGCCCGGTGCTCGGGACGTTCCTCTTCGTCTACGCCCAGGCCAACTTCAACTTCGGCGGAAACCTGCACCTGCTCACCGGAATCGCCCTGATCGTGGTCCTGGTCTTCATGCCGGGCGGCATCACCGGAGCCTTGCAGAAGCTCAGCCGACGCATTCGTGGAAAGGAACGCCGATGAGCATCTTCGAAGGCCGCGGGCTGACGGTCAAGTACGGCGCCGTGGTCGCCCTCGACAACATCGACATCACGCTGGAGCCGGGCGTCGTGCACGGCGTCATCGGGCCCAATGGGGCAGGGAAGTCGACGTTCATCGACGCCCTGTCCGGCCGCAAGAGGCCTTCGTCGGGCAAGGTGCTGCTCGAACAGGCCGACATCACCCGTCGGTCGGCGCGCTGGCGGCGCAGCAACGGGGTCTCGCGGTCCTTCCAGCGGACCAGCGTCTTCGGCTCGATGACCGTCGGCCAGCAGCTCGAGATGGTGGCCCGCAAGAACGACGAGCCCGATCTCGACGGGATCATGAAGACGCTGGGCCTCGACGAGATCCGGGACCGGGTCTGCTCCGAGATCGCCTACGGCACCCAGCGTTCGGTCGACCTGGCCATCGCGCTGATCGGCCAGCCCCGCGTCGTACTCCTCGACGAGCCGTGCGCGGGTCTCGTCGCCGACGAGTCGGTGCGCATGCTCGACCACGTGCGCAACCTCTGCAAGGAGCGCAACGTTGCGGCCCTGCTGGTCGAGCACGACGTCGAGGGCGTCTTCCGGACCTGCGACGTGATCACCGTGCTCGACCTCGGCAAGCTGCTCGCCACCGGTGACCCGGCGTCCGTCCGTGCCGACAAGAACGTCATCCGCGCCTACCTGGGGAGTGCAGCATGAGCAGCCCGGTCCTTGAGTTCCGTGACGTGTCGGCGGCGTACGGCGGGGCGGTCATCCTGCAGGAGATCTCGTTCGCCATCAACGAGGGCGAGACGGTCGGACTGGTGGGCCGCAATGGCGCCGGCAAGTCGACCACCCTGATGTCGGTCTACGGCGTACCGAGCGTGAAGGGCGACATCCTGGTGGGCGGCAAGAAGGTCTCCGGTCGCGCACACGTGCCGACGGCGCGCGGCGTCTCGCTGGTCCCGCAGGGCAAGCGGATCTTCAGCAACCTGACGGTCGAGGAGAACCTGATGCTCGGCCGCGCCTCGGGCCGCAAGGGCACCTGGACGCTGCCGGCGATCTACGACCTGTTCCCCAACCTGGCCCGCGGCAAGAAGCGCTCCGGCACGTCGCTCAGTGGCGGCGAGCAGCAGATGCTCGCGATCGGTCGTGCCCTGATGGCCGAGCCGGCGCTGCTGATGCTCGACGAGCCGACCGAGGGCCTCGCCCCGGTGATCATCGACGGCATCATCGAGGCGCTCAAGGAGATCCGCTCACGGGGGACGGCGCTGCTCCTGGTCGAGCAGCACATCGGGATGATCCAGAAGCTCGCCGACCGCTATCTCGCGTTGCGCAGCGGCCGCCTGGTCGGCGACGGCCCGGTGTCGCAGCTCGAGGACCGGGCCGTCCAGGAACTGATCGCGCTGTGACGGGTCGAGTGCTGAAGTGGTTGTCCTGACCACCACCTCAGCACTCGACCACGTCGGTGGAGAGGTCCCCACTCCGCATGCCGCGAGTTATGGACTGACCATTGACACATCGCGTAGGCTGGTGACATGACGAAACGATCGTTCACAGGTCCGCTGGCCGGCCTGAAGGTGGTCGAGATCGGGAGTATCGGGCCGGGCCCGTTCTGCGCCATGCTGCTCGCCGATCTCGGCGCCGACGTCATCCGCGTGGACCGCACGAGCGGTGCCGCGCTGGTGGGCCCGAACGCCGACTTCCGCACCGAGGTGATGCATCGCGGCAGGCGGTCGATCGCCGTCGACCTCAAGCACCCCGAGGGACGCGACGTCGTCCTCGAGCTCGTGCGTGACGCGGACGTCCTGATCGAGGGGTTCCGACCCGGCGTCACCGAACGACTCGGCATCGGGCCGGACGACTGTGCCGCCGTCAACGAGCGCCTGGTCTACGGGCGGATGACGGGCTACGGCCAGGACGGACCGATGGCCCAGGCCGTCGGGCACGACCTCAACTACGTCGCACAGAGCGGCGTGCTCGCCCTGATCGGGCGTCCCGACCAACCGCCGACACCGCCGCTCAGCCTCGTCGGCGACTTCGGTGGGGGTGGGCTGGTCCTCGCCCTCGGCGTCGTCTCCGCGGTGTGGGAGGCGCAGCGTTCCGGCACGGGCCAGGTGGTCGACGCCGCCATGGTCGACGGCTCGGCCTTGCTCGGCGCCGCCTTCCACGGCTTCGTCAGCGGTGGCACCTGGGAGACCACGCGGGGCGCGAACATCGTCGACTCGGGGGCGCCTTTCTACGACGTCTACGAGACCGCGGACGGGAAGTGGCTCGCGGTCGCGGCCATGGAGGCGCACTTCTACGCCGAGCTCCTGGAGATCCTCGACATCGACCCGGCCAGTCTCCCGGACCAGAACGACCGCGCCCGCTGGCCCGAGATGAAGAAGGTGTTCGCGGACGCCGTACGCACCCGGCCGCGCGACGAGTGGGTCGACCGGGCCGACGGCCGTGGCTGCGTCTCGGCGATGCTCGAGGTCGAGGAGTCGTGGGAGCACCCGCACAACGTGGCGCGCGGAACCTTTGTCGACGTCGCGGGCATCACCCAGCCCTCGCCCCAGCCCAGGTTCAGCCGCACCCCCGCCGAGGTGGACGGTCCTCCGGCCGCGCCCGGCGAGCACACCCTCGAGGCGCTTGCCGCCTGGGGAGTGCCCCATGACCGCATCGAGAAGTGGACCCGGTCCGGTGCGATCGCCCAGACGGATCCCCCATCCACCGACAACACGAGTACCCACAAGGAGAGCCTCAGAAGATGAAGAGCCTCGAGAGGTCCTACGAGACCCTGCGGTTGCAGGAGGTCAGTCCCGGCGTCGTCGTCGTGACGCTGGACCGGCCCGACCGCTACAACGCGATGACCAACCAGATGTTCGCCGAGCTCGAGCGGATGGCGCTCGACCTCGACGACGAGGACAGCCTCCGAGCCGTCGTGTTGACCGGTGCCGGCAAGGCGTTCTGCGCCGGCTACGACCTGGCCGACGCCGAGCACCTCTCGAGCCTGGGTGCCATGGGCATGCTCAACCAGCAGGAACGTGCTGCCCGGGCCCTGGTCGCCGTACGGTCCATGCGGGTGCCGGTCATCGCCGCCGTCAACGGAGCTGCTGCCGGAGGCGGCCTGGCGCTCGCCCTGCAGGCAGACATCCGGATCGGCACGCCGGCCGCGAAGTTCAACGCCGCGTTCGTCCGCATCGGCCTGTCGGCCGGCGACCTCGGCACGTCCTGGTTGCTCACCCGGCTCGTCGGGCCGGCGGTGACCAGCGACATCGCGTTCACCGGCCGCATCGTCGAGGCGGAGGAAGCCGAGCGGATCGGCCTTGTGAACTCGATCAGCAAGGACGACGAGCTGCTGGACGACGCCCTCGCGCTGGCCGCCCAGATCGTCTCGAACAGCCCCGGGGGAGTGCAGCTCTCCAAGCGTGCGCTGCAGGCGAACATGGAGGTCGGCTCGTACGCCGCCGCGCTCGAGCTCGAGAACCGTGGCCAGGCGCTCCTGACCCGCGGATCGGACATGCCCGAGGCCCTCGCGGCCTTCAAGGAACAGCGCCAGCCCGTCTTCACGGGGGAGTGAGTGAGATGACCGTGACCGACCGACCCCAGCAGGCAACCGTGGCCGTGGACTTCCCACCCCTCCAGGAGCTGACCTTCGAGGTCCTCGAGGGAGACATCGGCGTCCTGCGGATCAACCGACCCGACCGGATGAACAGCCAGACGATCCGGATGTTCAGTGAGTACGGCGAGGCCGCGTTCGCCTTGCGCGACGCGCCCCTGCGCGCCCTCATCCTGACCGCCACGGGTGACCGCGCGTTCTGCGCAGGCTTCGACCTCGACGAGATCCACCGGATCACCGAGATGGGCGTGCGTGAGTTCCTCAAGTTCCAGGAGATCGCCACGGGTGGCATCCAGGGCATCAGGCACCTGCCGTTCCCGGTGATCGCCGCGATCCACGGACCGGCGACCGGTGGCGGGCTGGCCCTCGCCCTGGCCGCCGACATCAGGCTTGCCGCGCCGACGGCCAAGTTCAGCGCCGCCTTCGTGAAGGTCGGGTTGTCGATGGGCGAGCTCGGCACGTCGTACAACCTGAGCCGCCTGATCGGCCCTGCGAAGGCAGCCGAGATCGGCTACACCGCACGCATCGTGAAGGCCGACGAGGCCGAGCGGATCGGGCTGGTCAACCGCGTCGTACCCTCCGAGGACCTCTTCGACGAGGCCCTGGCAATGGCCCGGATGATCGCTGCGAACTCACCCGGTGGAGTCCGTATGTCCAAGCGAGCGATCCAGCGCAACCAGGAGATCACGTCGTACGCCGCGGCGATCGAGCTCGAGAACCGCGGCCAGGCGCTGATGTCGCGCACCACGGACATGCCCGAGGCGCTGGCCGCGTTCAAGGAGAAGCGGGCACCCCGCTTCACCGGGGAGTGAGGACGCGATGAGCGACTGGGACTGGTCCGTCGAGGAGCGCGGCCGACTCGCCGCCTTCCTCGAGAAGCGAGGCCTGACCTCGGGTGAGGTGACCACGCAGCGCATCGGTGACGGCCACTCCAACCTCACCTACCTGGTCTCCGACAGCACCGGACGCCAGGTCGTCGTACGCCGTCCGCCGCCGCCGCCGACCCCGCCGGGTGCCCACGACATGTTGCGCGAGGCCCGGCTGGTCGGGGCTCTGGCGGGAACGCCGGTCCCGGTCGCCGACGTCCTGGCCACGGCCGAGGCCGATGAGGTCATCGACGTGCACTTCTACGTGATGAGCTTCGCCGCGGGCCCGGTCGTCACTACCGAGTCCCCGGCACCCCTCGACACTCCTGAGGTGCGGCGCCGGATCGGCGAGACCCTGGTCGACACGCTGGCCGACCTGCACGCCGTCGACTGGCGGGCCGCCGGGCTCACCGACATCGGCAAGCCCGAGGGCTTCAACGCCCGCCACCTCAAGCGGATGGCGCGCCTGGTGGCCGACGACGACGGGAAGCCGCCGCCGCACTTCGCGGAGATCGACGCCTGGCTGCAGGTGCATGTCCCGGCCGAGTCGGGCGCGGCGATCGTGCACAACGACTTCCGCATCGGCAACGTCGTGCTCGACGCGGACCGGCCCGGCGAGATCAAGGCGGTGCTCGACTGGGAGCTGGCCACCATCGGTGACCCCCTGTTCGACCTCGGCTACTTCCTGAGCAGTGTGCCAGACCCGGAGGAGCCGCTGACTCCGACCGAGGAGCTGGGCACGGCCATGCTCGAGGACGGCTACCCGACCCGCAAGGAGCTTGCTGCCCGCTACGCGGATCGCACCGGTGCCGACCTCGGTGAGCTCGACTGGTACACCGCGCTGGCACTGTGGAAGCTCGCCGTGCTCTACGAATACGGCCGCCGACGGGCCGCGCGCGGCGTCGGCGACGACTACTACGCCGACCAGGCCCTCGTGCAGTCGTTCCTCGATGCCGCCCACCACACCGCCGGACTGCCCCCTGCCCCTGCTCCACCGGAGGACTGAGATGACCAACCGATCCAACGAGCCGTTCCACGACCCGATCGTCACGCCCGACGAGCTGGACGGCCTGCCCGAGAAGTTCTTCGACCGGTTCGTCTTCAACTTCCACCGGACCGACGGTTCCCGGCCCTCCATCATCGTCGGCCTGGGCCTGCACCCGCTGCGCGACACCGTCGACGGCTTCGCCCAGCTGAGCACGGACACCGAGCAGCGCAACGCCCGCTACTCGACCGAGCTCTCGGCGACGTCCTGGGACACCTGCGGGCCCTTCTCCTACGAGGTGGTCGAGCCCAACACGACCTGGCGGCTGAAGCTCGCCGACAACCCGACCGGCCTGACCTTCGACCTCACGTGGCACGCGCGCACGCCGGCCTGGTGGGGCGACATCGACGTCACCAACCCGAAGGGTGAGACCACCTCCTTCGCGCACCTCTTCCAGTCGGGGTACGCCGACGGCACGGTCACCATCGACGGCGAGGAACAGCGCGTCGAACAGTGGTACAGCCAGCGCGACCGCTCCCGCGGCGTACGCACGATGCAGGGCGGCCAGGGCCTGCACATCTGGTACCAGGCGCAGTTCCCGGATCGCTCCGTCGGCTTCCTGCTGGTCGAGGGCCGCGACGGCTCACGGCTGCTCCTGGAGGGCGCGGTGATGCACACCGACGGCCGGCTCGACGAGATCACCGACGTCAAGCACGACCTTGTCTTCGACGACCAGCTCGACCTCAAGTCGGGACTGGTGCAGGTGACCACCGCGTCCGGCGACGTGCTGCCGATCGAGACCGATGCCTCTGGTGGTGGCGGGCTGATGGCCGGCGCCGGGTACGGCGGCCACCACGGCGAGGCGCTGGGCGTCGACCACGTCGAGGGGGAGACCTGGCCGCTCGACGGTTCGGTCACCCAGCGCACCGTGGACTCGTCGCTCACCGACCGGCTCGCGTCGTTCACGCTGGACGGCGTGAACGGCTCGGGCATCTTCGAGTTCGCGCTGACCCGTTCGTCGTCGTACTCCTACGTGCCGACGCTGGTCTGACTGGCCATGGCTGAGCCGCGGCCCTTCACACCGAGCCTCGACCCGGAACAGGTCACTGACCTGCGACTCCGATTGAGCCGGACCCGGTGGCCTGAAGCGGCCACCGAGCCTGACTGGGCCCAGGGCCCGCCGTTGGACGAGATGAAGCGGTTGGTGGCCCACTGGCAGGACGGCTACGACTGGGAGCGCTACGCCTCCCGCATTGCCTCGGTGCCGCAGGTGCTGGTGGAGATCGACGGGCTCGACATCCACGCCGTCCACGTGCGGTCCAGTGATCCCGATGCCGTGCCGCTGGTGCTCACGCATGGTTGGCCCAGCACCTGCTTCGAGTTCCTCGACGTCATCGAGCTGTTGACTGAGCCCGAGCGGGGCCAGGCCTTCCATGTGGTCTGTCCGTCCTTGCCCGGCTACGGCTGGAGCGGGAAGCCGACCGGGTCCGGTTGGGGTGTCGAGCACACCGCCGATGCCTGGGTCGCTCTGATGGAGGCCCTGGGCTACTCCCGGTTCATCGCTCAGGGTGGCGACTGGGGTGCGATGGTGACCACCGAGCTCGGCGTACGCCACGCCGACCGCCTGCTCGGGGTGCACCTGACGATGCCCATGGCTGCCCGCGAGGAGGGCGATGAGGACGGCGCGTCAGAGCTTCAGCTGGCGGGTGTCGAGCGCGAGGGCCGATTCCGCAGGCACGGCCACGGCTACAACCTGCTCCAACGCACCCGGCCGCAGACCATCGGCTACTCGCTCTCCGACTCTCCGGTGGGTCAGTGTGCCTGGATAGTGGAGAAGCTCAAGGATTGGTCAGGCGTCGATCAGGACGGGCACTGCCTGCTTGATGACGACACGATGCTCGACGTGGTCTCGACCTACTGGTTGACCGGCACCGCTGCGTCCTCGGCCCGCCTCTATCGGGAAGCGGTCGGGCTCGACCGGGCGACGTACGTCGACGTGCCGACAGGCGTCACCGTCTTCCCGCACGAGATCATCCGTCCGCCCCGTAAGGCTGTGGCCAGGCGTTACCGCGGGTTGACCTACTGGAGCGAGCAGGATCGTGGCGGCCACTTCGCGGCCGCCGAGGTCCCGGAGTTGTTCGCCCAAGAGATCCGGGCCTTCGTGGCTGGCCTCGGTCCGGGCCGCTGAGGATGTCTGCTGCGCGCGGACGACGCCCCTGCGTGCCCGCGTCGGTGGACAGGGGCGTCGTCGTCACGTCATGACCTGACCGTGTCGATCCAGCGTTTGCACAGGGCGTCGGCAAGGGCATCGACCGGGCCGGCGGATGCCCAAGGCGGCGAGACGGCGCTCAGTGTGGCCCAACCCGCGTGCAGGTGTGCGGCGTCAGTCCCGGGCGTGAACGGCGGCTGGTTCTGCCAACGATGGACGACGAACGCGTCCCCTTCCAGGACGAACCCGACGTCGCTCACCGAGGTGTCCGAGAATGAAGCTGCGCTGATCCCGTCGAGCTCTGCCAGGGGCAGGGCCGGGACGTTCAGGTTCAGCGCGATCGGCGGCAGGGACTCGGCCTCTGCCAGTTCGACGAGCCAGGCGGCCAGTACGGCGGCGGTGGCGAAGCCGTCGGCGTCGGCCCTGGCCGTACTCACGGCGAGACCGGGGACGTCGTGGCTGACAGCGGTCAGGGCCGCTCCGACCGTGCCCGAATGCAGGACCATCCGGCCGGTGTTGAACCCCGGGTTGATTCCCGAGACCACGAGCTCCGGCGTCCAGTCGAGGGCGCCGGCGCACGCCGCCTTGACGGCCAGCGCCGGCGGGGCGTCGATGGCTCGGGCGGTGATGCCGGGCAGGCCGTCCAGCACCACCGGTTCGATCGGGATCCGGGCGTGGTCGACCACGGTGGCGAACCCGGCGGAACTGCCGCTGCGCTCGCGCGCCGGCCCGAGCACGTGCACCTCGTGCCCGGCCCGGGTCAGTTCTCCGGCGAGTGCGATCAGACCGGGTTCCCGAATCCCGTCGTCGTTGGTGACCAGAATCCTCAAGACGCCGTACCGCTCGGTGTGGACCACAGGTCGGCGAGCGGTGTCACCGATTCCGGATCCGGTTCGAACCCGAACGGGAGATACCACGCGCTCTCCAGCTCGACCAGCGGCTCCATCCCGGACAGGATGCTGGTGCTGATCCGTTCCTGCACTGCCTCGGGAGCCGCTGCGGCCTCGCGCACGAGGGTCCGGACGCTGCCCCACAGGGAATCCGAGGCCGCCTGCAGGTCCCGGGTGTGGGTAGCCGCGTCTGCATGCGCGGCGGCGGCCGTGCTGAGCGCACGGATCATGGCGTCTCCGACCCGGTCGGAGACCTGGTGGGCGTCCTTGAGGAGGGATCGCGCGACGACCATCTGGTGCTCGAGCTCGTAGCGGTGCCGGGCGTGGACGTCGTACAGCCTGGTGCGCAGGAACTCCAGGAAGTCGATGGTCAGCCGGAGCTGCTCGGCGGCCTGGGGGTCGCTCGGGTCGACCGCCGGGGTGACCGTGTCCCGCAGGGACTTGATCGCGGCGCGGAGGGTGTTCTCGCTGTGGTCCTTCATGTGACTGGCTCCTTGAGCAGATCGATCAGCACGCGGGAGATCACCGGGACCATGCCCTCGACCCGGGTGAGCAGGATGTCTTGGTGCGACTTGCCGAGCCGCGCGATGCGATAGCTCGAGGCCATCGTGGACACGATGATCGAGAAGCAGCACAGGACCTGGTAGAACCGCAGGCGCTCCGGATCGACGGTCAGACCCGACACCTGCTCGTACGTCGTGAAGAACTCGTCGAGGGGAACCAGGCCGCAGACCCAGTAGGTGCCCTCGGCGTCGTAGTGGCCCATGGTCGGAAGCGTGATCCAGGCGAGGTCTCGGTGACGGTCGCCGATGAGTCCGCGCTCCCAGTCGAGCCAGGCGTTGATCCGGCCGCTGTCCTCGTCGAACAGGAAGTTGCCGCTGCGGAAGTCTCCGTGGACCACGCTGGCGACGTCGAGGGTCGGCAGGTTGCGGCGCAACCAGCGGGCGGCCACCTCCATCAGCGGGCTGTCCTCCCCACGGTCCTCTTCCCAGCAACGCAGGGCGTGGTTGACCGCCCACTCGGCGGCCTGGGTGGTGCCTGCCTCGGGGACGGCGAGGGTGCTGAACTCGTGACCGCGGAAGTCGGCGTTGTGGATCGCCGAGAGGTGCTGGAGGTACTGCGGGGCCAGGAGCCTGCGGTGGTCACCGAAGTTCGTGCCCAACCCGCTGATCTTCCCGGTCGTCGCGACCCGGGGCTTGGTCACGCCTTCGGCGAAGGCGTAGATCAGCGCTGGCTCGGGGAAGAACTCTCCCTCGGCATCGATGAAGTACGTCTCCGGGACGGGGACCGTGCCCTTGAGCAGGCGCAGCAGCTCGAACTCCCGGGCCCGACTGGTGGCGTTGGAGCCCTCAGAGGGATCCATCCGCACCACCATGTGGTCCGACCGCGTCGACCCGTCGGGCTCGCGGCGTTCGAGCACGAAGCCGACCTGGATCTTGGAGACCCCGCCGGTGAACCAGTGCAGGTCCACCACCTCGAACTCGACGTCGCCGAGCTCATGGCGCAAGAAGGTCTCCAGATGCTTCGCGAGCTCTTCGAGGGAGGGCCGTTGGTAGGCGGGCCCCGACCGGTGGTGCATCTTGCGGGTGAGGGTCCGGTCGATCTCGGGTTCGGTGGGGAACGTGCGTCGCACCTCGTCGATGAAGGCCGCCGACGGGGCGTCGCGTACGTCGAAGTCGACGTCCCAGATGAGGTCCACACCGGGGTCGTGGTCAGGCCCCGTCTGGTTCGCGGGTTCCGTCTCGTCCATTGACGCCGTCATGCCATCTCCTGTCCGGCCAGGCCACGGTGACGGCCGTGCTTCGACATGCGTTCGGCCAGGTAGTCGAGGCCATAGATGTCGGCCATCTCGCCATAGCCGACCTTGTCGCCCCAGTGATAGCGGAACATGCCCTGGTAGGCCACGTGCGAGGGGTTGAAGCTGTGCCACGGGTGGCTGGAGATGGCGGCGCCGAAGAACTCGTAGGTCTCACCCCGGTCGTCGGTGGCCACGATGTGGTTGCTGATCGCCAGCATGCTGGTGTGCTCTGCGGTGATCTCGGCTGCCACGATCGGTCGGACCTCGCCGTTGCGGCTGACGAACCCGAACCGCAGGCGTTCATAGGTGACCTTGCCGGCGTTGATCGAGATCAGCACGGCCAGGTGCATGGCGAGCTCGGGGCCGAAGTTCACCGAGACCCATGCGACGGACCGCGTACCGGTCTCCAGGCGAGGGCCCCAGCTGTGGTCCATGCCGTCATAGCAGTCGATGGTGTACTTCTTGCCGCGCAGCTCGAGCTCACCGGTGATGTGGCCCTTGACCTCGAAGTGCCCGTTCTCCCACTCGTCGCCGTGGCGGGTGTCGTCGGTGGAGCGGTCCTTCTCCAGGAGCGGGTTCTGGTCGGGGTCGCCCGGATCGAACGGCTCGTGGAGGGCACGGAACGACAGGTCGAAGGAGCATGCGCCGAGCACGTTGCGGTAGGTGGCGTCGTACTCCTTCGGGTTGGGCGTGTTCACGCTCAGCCCGTTGGGCAGGTCGAACTTGCGGAACGACTCGGGGCACGGCAGGTGAACCTGCGGGTCGGTGAAGTCGATCTCATAGGGCTGGTGGCAGAAGCCCTGGCCGACCAGGATCGAGGATGTCGCGACTCCGGCATTGGGGCGTGCCAGCACGTAGACGTTGCCGAAGATGTTGTGCTCGGGGATCGAGAACGGGACGAACATCGTCTCGGTCCACGTCCGGTCGTTCGGGTCGCGGGGGTGGAACTCGGAATCAGCGTCGGTGATCATCTTGTCTCCTCAGTTGGCGCCGCTCGAGGCGGGCACGGGTGGTTCGGGGGTGGCCGACCCGAGATAGGCCTCGGTCAGCACGTCTTCGGGCAGGGAGCTGGCCGGCCCCGCATGGACGACGCGCCCGCGGGAGAGCACGACGACCTCGTCGGCGACGGCCAGGGCGGAGCGGTTCTGCTCGGCGAGCACGACGGCGGTCTCCCCGAGGGTGGCGCCGTGCTCCTTCAGGAAGCCGTAGATGGTCTCGACCATCACCGGGGCAAGGCCCATGCTGGGCTCGTCGAGGAGCAGCACGTCGGGTCGTGCGACGAGCGCGCGACCGATGGCGACCATCTGTTGCTCGCCCCCGGAGAGCAGTGCCGAGGGTCGGTCCCGCAGCCGTTGAAGTGGTGGGAACAGGTGGTAGACGCGTTCGATGGCCGCCGTGCGGTCGCGTGGCTCCAGCCGTCGAGCGCCACCGGCCGCGACCTGCAGGTTCTCCTGCACGGTCAAAGGTGCGATGACCCGACGGCCTTCGGGCACCAGTGCGACGCCACGATGGGTGATGCGGTGGGTGCGTGTCGTCGAGATGTCCGCCCCGAACAGGGTGACCCGCCCGGAGACCTTGGTGGCCTGGTTGCAGATCGCCCGCAGCAGGGTGGACTTGCCTGCGCCGTTGGGGCCGAGCAGGGCCACCACGCGCCCGGGGTGGGCGGTGAAGGACACGTCCGTCACCGCCCGCACGTGGCCGTAGGAGACGCTCACTCCCTCAAGCGAGAGCGCCGGAACCGATGTAGGCATCGATGACCTCCTTCGAGTCGAGCACGTCGTCGGGTGAGCCCTCGGCCAGGACACGGCCGAAGTCGAGAACCATCAGCCGGTCGCAGAAGCGCCGCATCATCGCGACGTCGTGTTCGACCAGCACCACGGCCAGGCCATGGCGCCGAGCGGCGTCGACCGCGGTGAACACGCCCTCGCGTTCCGTCGGGCTCATCCCTGCCGTTGGCTCGTCGAGCAGAAGCACCCGCGGGTTCCGGGCCAGGGCCCGGGCGATCTCCACCTGCCGGCGTACGCCGTAGGGCAGCTCGCCCGCCGGCACTCCCGAGATCTGGTCCAGCCCCATACGGGCGAGCAGTTCGCGGGTGGCCTCCGATCGGCGTGGGACCTGGGGCGGGAACCCGAGGGCGACGTTGGCGGCGACCGACTTGTCGTCCATCAGACGAATGGTCTGGAACGTGCGGGCGATGCCGGCGCGGGCCAGGAGGTGCGGCCGGCCCCACAGCAGTGCCAGGGGTACGCCGTCCACTGCGCCCGTGCCCGAGCTCGGGGTGTAGGCGCCCGACAGGGCGTTGATGAGCGTGGTCTTGCCGGACCCGTTCGGCCCGATCACGCCGAGCACTTCACCTTGTCCGACGGTGAGCCTGACTCCGTCGAGTGCGTGGACACCGCCGAAGGTGACGCGCACGTCGTCGGCGTCCAGGGCGACCGGGCCGATTCCGGCAGGAGCGTCCCCGGGCCCCGGCACCACGGGCGATCCGGCCTCACCGGGTGCGTCGGACCGACGGAGCCGGGCCAGGAGCCGTGACAGCACGCCGAGTATGCCGCCGGGGGCGAAGGCAACCACGAGCACGATGATCAGCCCGTTGACCAGCACCTGGTACTCGGCGAAGCCCTCGAGGGTGAAAGGCAGGCCGAAGATGACCAGGGCGCCGACGAACGAGCCACCCACGAACGTCATGCCGCCGATCACGACAACCGCCAGGAGCTTGGTGAGCAGGTCGAAGTTGAACTGACCCGGGTCTATGAATCCAGCGGTGTGCGCCTGGAGGGCGCCGGCCGTGCCCGACAGCAGACCGGAGAGGCCGAAGAGCAGCGTGCGGACGCGCACCACGTTGATGCCCTGGTGCTGGGCCATCAGGGTGTCGACGCGCATGGCCGAGATCACCAGACCGTGCCGGGAGCGGCGCAGCCACACCAGGGCGACGGTGGCCAGCAGGACGGCCCCACAGATCCACAGGTCGGTCACCTCGCGGGAGATCCCCACCTTGCCCTGGGAGCCTCCGGTGAGCGGGACGTTGAGCACCGCGACCCGGACCACCTCGGAGAACGCGATGCTGGCGATGGCCAGGTAGATCCCGTTGAGTCGGGCGACCAGGGTCGCCAGGAGTACGCCGACCGCGCCCGCAATGACGGCTGCTGCTGGTAACGCCAGGGCGACAGGCACTCCCATGTCGACCGAGAGGATCGCCGAGCCGTAGGACCCGATCGCCATCAGGCCGACCTGCGGCACGGCGAAGATTCCCGCGCTGAGCAGGACGTAGAGGGCGAGCGCGACCAGCACCAGGACGAGCGCGTCACGGACGGCGAAGTCGTAGACGCCGAAGAGGGAGAGGAAGTCGTCCATGGCTCAGACCCTCGCCAGCTCGGAGCGGGTGTGGAACAGGCCCGTGGGCCGGACCACCAGGAAGCCCAGCAGGAGGGCGAAGACGACCAGGTCCCGGTAGGAACTGTCCAGGTAGCCCGTGGCGTACGTCGATGCGACACCGATCAGCAACCCGCCGGCGAGGGCGCCAGCGACGGAGCCGAACCCGCCGACCACCATCGCCGCAAGGGCGATCACCAGGTAACCGGATCCCAGGTCGGCACTGACCACGTTGAACGCCGTTGCCACCATTGCGGCGGCCAGACCGGCAAGCGCTCCCGAGGCGAAGAAGACGCCGGCACTGACCCGGTCGACGTTGATGCCGAGCAGGGAGGCCGTCTCGCGATCAGCAGCCACCGTGCGGACCTCGCGGCCTGCCTGGGTGTGCGCCATGCCCCAGGCGAGCAGTGCGATCAGCCCGATCGAGACGACCACCATGGTGGCGTGGAGCGTGGTGATCCGCACGGGCCCCAGTTCGAGCGGGCTGACCGGGAAGACCCCGGCGGGCATCCGCTCGACCGCACCGTCGAGCAGGTGGTGGGCCACCTCGACCAGGATGATCAGCCCGCCCATGCTGGAGATGAAGGCTGCGAGCTCGGCGTCCTGCCGCCTGAGCAGATGGCGGATCAGCAGGAAGTAGGCGGCGACATTGAGCAGTCCGGCCGCCAGCATCACCACGGGGAGCGTCGCGAGCAGGGGCCATCCGAGTCGCGTGGTGAGGTCCCACGCCACGACGGCTCCCCAGGTGAAGACGGCGGCGTGGGCCACGTGGAAGATCCGCAGGCTGGCCATGACCAGGCCGAAGCCTGATGCATAGAGCGCGTAGACGCTTCCTAGCACGATGCCGTTCACCGTCTGCTGCAACCAGAAGTCCATGTCAGTTGCCCGCGACCTGCATGGAGCCGTCGTCCGCGAAGCTCGCCATCACACCCTCAGAGACGGCGGCGCCGTCCTTGGTGAGTTCCAGGGAGAGGATGCTGTGCTCCGCGACCAGGTCGCTCGTCGACGCCGCGGGGATCGCATCGCGGAGGGACGCGCCGTCGACGTCGCCGTCCTCGTCAGCGGCCAGGATGGCCGCCGCGACGGTCCAGCCGACCTGGTAGCCCAGGGCGCTGTACGCCGTGGGGGACTCGTCGTACTTGTCGGCGTACGCCTTTTCGAACGATGACCCGCCCTGCATGCCCGGCGCCCAGACCTGCGGGAAGACGAAGTCGTCGGCAGCGTCTTCGGCGACGGTGTAGGTCTCGCTGCTGATGGCGACCGTTCCGGCCCGGATCACGTCGTCGAAACCGCCGGACTGGTCCATCTGCAGCATCAGGTTGCCGGCTTGGGCCGGGAGGACGGACAGCACGACCGCGTCGACGTCGTCGTCGCGAAGGTTGGCCAGTACCGCCGAGAAGTCGGTGTCGGTGGAAGCCACTTCCTGTCGGGAGTCGAACCCGCCGGGGAGGCCCTTCTCCGTGGTGTCGGCGAGGGTGGCGAAGGAGGGGTTGTCGCTGGCCACGATGACGCCGACTCGCTTGGCGCCGTGCTCCGAGAGGTACTGGCCCATCGCCGTCGTCGGGGTGCCGAGGTCGGTGAAGCGGAAGGCGAAGCCGTCCTTGTTCTCCAGCTCGCTGCCGGCACCGGAGAGGAAGGCGATCTTGTCGTCGTTGGCCAGTGGCGCGACTGCCTGGCCGAGCGGGCTCTGGGAGTCGTTGATGACAATCGGTGCGCCGGCCTGGCGCAGCTTGTTGTAGCCGGTGACAGCCGAGGTGACCTCCGACTTGGCGTCCTGTGTCTGGATCTCCACCTTCACGTCGGCGTCGTCGAAGGCGGCCTTGGCTTGCTGCAGGGCGAGCTCGAAGCCGTGCTGGAAAGGAACCCCGAACGACGTGGCAGCCGGGCCCGAGAGATTGGCCAGCAGACCGACCTGAACGGCATCGGAGTCACCGGCGGACGGACCGGCACAACCAGTCGCGGCCAGCAGGACACCGATGGCGCCCGGCACGATGAGCCGGGACAGGCGGCGGGTGGGTTTCATGGACATGAGCTCTCCTTGGTTCCGGTGGCGCAGGTCACATGGCCTGGGCGATACCGGAATGTAGGAACGGGGCGAGAAGGGGGTCAAGGAATCGTGGGTTCACGGCCGGACGGCGGTTGGAGTAACCCACAACCCGTTCAGCCCAGGGCTGTGCCAAGAGCCTTCAGGCGAGTGTTCGCAGCGTCGATTCGGTGCCACGACCGAACCCTGGAACGGCGTGGTGGCCCTGCAGGCGGAGCACGAGGAGGGCAGTCTGCACGCTCAACTGGTCGTTGGGGGTCGACGCGACGTCGAGCCCGGTCAGGTCATGCACCCGGGACAGGCGATGGCGCACGGTGTTCTCGTGCACCTGCAGGACCGTGGCAGAGTCCCGGATGCTGCGTCCCGACTCGAAGAAGACCTGCAGGGTCTTCAGGAGCATGCGCATCGCCTCGCCGCCGTTGAGCAGTGGGCCGACCACGTCATGCACGTAGATGCGCACGGAGTTCTCGTCGCTGTTGGCGACGAACAGCCGGGCGGGGCCCAGCTCGTCGCAGCCCACTGCCCTGGTGTCGGGGGAGCCGTAGCGGTCGAGGCACCGGGCCACTTCGCGCGCCTCACGGTAGGCGCGGCGGAGTTGCCCCGGCCTGGTCACCGACGACAAGCCGGCAACGGCCTGTTCGTCCCCCATGCGCTCCAGCCCGTCGATGACGGCGCCCTTGATGCGGTCGAGGAACGGGGCATGGGCGGAGTCCTCGGGAACCTTGACTGCAAGCAGCACGCCCTCCGAACCGCGGATCGGGAGTATCTCCACGGCCAAGTCCTTGGCGACCAGGTCGGAGAGGCGGCCCGCGTCGACGGTCGACCCGGAGGAACGCCCGCGTTCGAGCACGAACACCACCACGCGGTCGGCGGCCAGGTCGACGCCGAGGTACTCGGCGCACGCACGCAGGTCCGCGTCGTACGTCGTGCTGCGTACCATCTGGCGGCCCAGGTTGGTGCGCGCGTTCCACGCCACGCGGGCCAGCCGGCGCTGGGCAAGGTACTCCCCGCGCACATGGATCGTGGCGCGGTCGGCGATCCAGACGAGGTCCTCAGACGAGTCGTCGGGGTCGTCGCAGGCGAGGACCAGATAGGCAAAGAGGTGCCCGTCGTGCGCGACCGGTGCGATGACGTGGCGCCGCAGGGGAAGTCGTCGGTCACGGGGCAACACCGTGGCGGAGATCGGTGGTTCGCCCTGGGACCCGATGGCCGCGAGGAGGCGTCCGAGCCGCGGGATCGATGCCTCGCGTCCGGTGGGGACGGAGCTCGCCACGATGCGCTCGTCGGGGTCGATCAGATAAGCCACGGTGTCGGAGACGGCCGAGATGGTCGCGACCAGATCACGCAGCGACCCGCCTTCGGCTCTCGTGTCGGAGAGCCTGATTTCCACCGCGAGTTGGTCGGGGAACATCTCGCCTCCTGTGGGGAACTGACTCACAATAGAATGGTCAGACCTAAAACGTCAACGGGTGGGCAGATCGTCCAGGTCGGCTCGGGTGTGGGAGGCTCCACCCCTTGCTGGACGCCGGAGCGCCGCCATGCCCGGCATCCGGCAGAGTGACTCCATGGATCTCGATCTCAACGGCAAGGCGGCTCTCGTCACCGGCGGCAATCGCGGCATCGGCCTCGCGGTGGCGAAGGCGCTCGGCCGGGAAGGCGCCCGCGTGGCCCTTCTCGGGAGGGATCGGCACAGCCTGGCCGAGAGTGCCGCAGGGGTCGGCCCGGGCACTGTCGTCGTCCGTGCAGACACCACGCAGGATGTCGAGGTTCGTGCTGCCGTCGACCGGGCCGTGTTCGAACTGGGGCGGCTGGACATCGTGGTCAACTGTGCGGCGCCCCGGGCCACGCCCGGTCAGGTTCCGGGGCTGGCCGGCCTCGATGACGACGACTTCCTGCGGCAGATGGACACCAAGGCGCTTGGCTACGTGCGCGTCGTCCGGGCAGCCGCACCGCATCTCGAGGCCGCCGGTAGGGGCGCCGTGGTGAACGTCAGTGGGATGAACGCGCGTCTCACTGGCTCCATCACCGGCTCGGTGCGCAACCTCGCGGTCGTCGCGATCACCAAGAACCTTGCCGACGAGCTGGGCCCGTTCGGCATCTCGGTGACGTGTGTCCACCCAGGCCTGACCATCACTGAGCGGGTTGCCGACGACACCGCGTACGCCGAGCAGGCCGCGAGCAATGCGTTGGGTCGGCCGGTGACCGCGGAGCAGGTCGCCGACGTGATCACCTTCCTCGCCTCGCCGCGGGGAGCCGTGGCCAACGGGTCGGTGATCACGGTCGACGGCGGCCGCCCGGGCGTGATCTGGACTTGACGCTCTAGCTCGGCAGGTGGACCATCATGCCGCCGTCGACCGGGATCACCTGACCGGTGATGAACGAAGCCCGCTGCGAGGCGAGGAACAGGTAGGCCTCCGCCAGCTCCTCGGGCTGTCCGAACCGGCGCAGCGGCGTGTTGGCGCGGACGCTCCGCGCCCGGTCCTCGGGAAAGCGTTCGAGCGCACGCGGGGTCGCGGTGACGCCCGGCGCCACGCAGTTGCACCGGACGCCCTGTGGGCCGTACTGGGTGGCGACGTACCGGGTGAGTGCCTCGACCCCCGCCTTCGCGATGCCGTACGACGACCAGCCGACGTCGGCCGCGCGGGCTTGCGTCGACGACGTGGTCACGACGGCTCCGTTCCCCACTGCGACCAGATGGGGCAGGGCCCGGGCGGTGAGGTGGCTGGTGGCGCGGAGGTTCACGTCGAGGCTCAGGTCCCAGGTACGCCGGGAGCTCTCCTCGACCGAGCCCTCGGAGCCGACGAAGACGCCGGCGATGTTGATCAGCGCGTCGATCCGCCCGTGCTCGGCGACCACTTGTTCGACGAAGCCGTCGATGGCCGACTCGTCCCGGAGGTCCAACGGGTGCGCGTGGCCACCGATCTCGTCCGCGACCTCGGTCAGCGGCCCCTGGTCGCGATCCACGAGGACGGTGACGGCTCCCTCTGCCGCGAAGAGCCGCGCCGTGGCGCCGCCGATGCCACCGCCCGCCCCCGTGATGATGACGACCTTGTTCTCGAACTCGTTGCCTTGGCTCATTGCGTCAACGTAGGTCTGCGGCAGCAGGAACGTAAGCGCGCCGGCGGGAGCCGCTGTGGGCCAGCACATCGAGGCGTTTCTCCCGTCTGTCGCACAGACGGGAACGGGCCCCGCCGGTAAGCCGGCGAGGCCCGTCGTGTGGGTCGGGGTCAGAAGATCGACTTGGCGATGATCTCGCGCTGGATCTCGTTGGTTCCTCCGAAGATCGGCGGCGCGAGCGCGCGCCGTACCTGGAACTCCATGCCGTACTCCCGGGCGTAGCCGGCGCCACCCATCAGCTGCATGGCCTCCAGGGCGGTGTTCTTGGCGACCTCGGTGGCGCGCATCTTGGCCATCGACGACTCCGCCGAGAGTCCGTCCTCGTGGCCGTCGTCGATGGCCTGGGCGACGTCGTAGACGAAGGCCCTCGTGGTCGCGATGTCGGTGGCGAGGTCGGCGACCCGGTGGCGCAGGGCCTGGAAGTTGCTGGTCGGCTGGCCGAACGCCTCGCGCTGCTTCATGTAGGCAACCGCGTCGTCGAGCGATCGGCGTGCGGCCCCGATGCTGAAGGCCGCGATGATCATCCGCTCCACGCTGAGTCCGCGCATCAGGTGCTTCCAGCCCTGTCCGGCGGTGCCGACGACGTTGGCGGCGGGCACCCGGACGCCGGTGAAGAACACGTCGTTGCAGGTGCGGGCCTCCATCGTGCGCACCTCGCGCATCTCGATTCCCGGCGTGGCCGTCGGGACCATCAACAACGTGAGCCCCTCGTGCTTGGGGCCGGAGGAGTCCTCGCGGACCAGGACCAGCATGTGCTCCGCGATGTGGGCCACGGAGATCCAGGTCTTCTGTCCGTCGATGACGTATTCGTCGCCGTCCCGCACCGCGCGCGTGCGGACCGCGCCGAGGTCGGACCCGGTGCCCGGCTCCGAGAGCGCGATGGCCTCCGTGACACCGCCGGCCAGGTTGGAGCAGATCAGCTTCTTCTGCTCCTCGTTGCCCCACTTGAGGTAGGTCTGGGCAGCGGTGAGTCCGGTGGTGTAGGCGAGCAGTCCCGGGAGCAGGCCGCGGTGCGCCTCCTCGATGAAGACGCACTCGTCGACGAAGCCGGCCCCGCCTCCGCCGTACTCCTCGGGAAGGGAGACGCCGAGCCAGCCGAGCTCCGAGAGCTTGGTGAGGATCTCCGGGCTGTGCGCCCGCGTCTCGTTCTCGGTCAGTTCGTCGAGCCGGGCCTGGGTCCCACACTCGCGGGCTGCGAAGTCGGCGATCGCGGCCGCGAACTCGAGTCGTTCGGCGTCGAGCCTCATGGCGTCTCCCGGACCCGTCAGTTGCCGCGGTAGGCGGAGAAGTCGGGCTGGCGCTTCTCGTTGAACGCCGTGATGCCCTCCTTTGCCTCAGGGGTCTCGCCGAACATCTTCAACGTCGTGATCGCCATGTTGCCGATGCTGACGAAGTGCTCGGTGTCGCTGTTGAACGACTGCTTGAGCACCTTCAGCGCGGTGGGGGAGTAGGAGTTCATCGTGTCCGCCCAGGCGCGGACCTCGGTCATCAGGTCGGCGGCCGGCACGACCTTGTTGACCAGGCCCCAGTCCTCGGCCTCCTTTGCGGAGAGACGGCGGAGCATGAACCAGATCTCGCGGGCGCGCTTCTCGCCGATCACGCGGGCCAGGTAGCCCGAGCCGAGGCCGGCGTCGAAGCTGCCGACGCGAGGACCGTTCTGGCCGAAGGTCGCGGTGTCGGCGGCGATGGTCAGGTCGGCGAGCACGTGCAGCACGTGGCCGCCACCGATGGCGATGCCGTTGACGGCGGCGATCACGGGCTTGGGGATGTCGCGCATGACGCGGTGCAGCGCCTCGACCTCGAACAGGCCGCTCACGGACGGGCCGTAGTCGCCGGTCTCCGCGCGCTGCTTCTGGTCCCCGCCGGAGCAGAAGGCCTTCTCGCCGGCACCTGTGAGGCAGACGGTGCCGACCTCGTTGCTGCCCCAGGCGCGCTTGAACGCCAGGACCAGCTCGTCGACCGTCTGCGCGCGGAAGGCGTTGTAGCGCTCCGGCCGGTTGATGGTGATCGTGGCGAGGCCGTTCTCGACCTCGTAGGTGATGTCGGTGAAGTCGTCCATGAGGTGTCGCTGTCCTCTCTCGGGGTGCGGGCAGGCTTTGGCCTGACCATTTGCAGAATAGCCCTGAGAACGATCGTTCACAACCCCTGGTCCGGCAATGCCTCTGTGGCGGCCGCTCTTCCCGGGATGCATCATTTGTTGTACAGTATTGGGAACTCGCTTACAGAATACGTAGAACATCCCACAGGAGAGTGACATGACCGTCCCAGCCATGGAGCGCCTGGTCCGGGCGGCTCGCGACACACGCGGGTACGTCGCGGCCTGGCGTGCGGCACACCCCGACGGCAAGGTCCTCGGCGTCATGCCGATGAACTTCCCCCGCGAACTCGCCCACGCCGCCGGGCTGTTGCCGGTGATCGTCCCGGACGACCAGGAGCCGGTGACCGAGGGACGCGCCCTGCTTCCTGAGTTCTACTGCGGCTTCACCCGCAACCTGGCCGACCAGGTGGCCACCGGTCGCCTCGACCTCTACGACGCCGTCTTCATGGCCGACCACTGCATCCAGCTGGTCGGCGCGGCTGACGTCGCCCGTCAGCTGCAGCCGGAGACCCCGGTCTTCTTCGGGATGCTCGCCACCTCCCTGAGCGATGCCTGGGCCGGGCAGAAGGTCGCCGAGATGATGAACACCTTCCGCGAGGAGGTCGAGGCACTCTCGGGGTCGAAGGTGACCGACGAGTCGCTGAGGGCCAGCATCGCGGCGTACAACGCCGACCGGCGGGCCCTGCGGCAGATCTTCGACGAGCGTACGGCGGGCAGCACCGCCTGGGCGCCCACCGAGCTCCAGGACCTGGTCGCCTCGGCGATGGTGATGGACCCGGTCGAGCACCTCGCACTCCTGGAGCTGGCCCGGGCCGAGAAGGTCGGCCAGCCGCGCGACGAGCGCGTGCGGGTTCACCTCTCCGGCCACATGTGCCACGCCCCGCGTCGCGAGCTGCTCCAGGTGATCGAGGACAGCGGCGCGCTCGTGGTCGACGACGACCTCTGGACGGGGCGGCGCTTCCTGTCCACCGACGTGGACGAGGTCCTCGAGCCGATGGAGGCCATCGGCCACTGGTACACCTCCCGCAACGGCAACCTGCCCTGCCCGACCCGCGTGCAGCACGACGCCGACTGGGACACCTGGCTCGTGGAGTCGACGGAGCGCAGTGGTGCGGAGGCAGTGATCCACCTGATGCCGAAGTTCTGCGAGCCGCACATGCTGCTCTACCCCGAGCTCCGCAAGCGCCTCGACGCCGAGGGCATCGCGCAGCTGCTGATCGAGACCGAGCACGAGGGCATTCCGCTCGAGGCCTTCCGGACCAGGGTCGAGGCCCTCGTCGAACGTGTGCTGCGCAAGCGGCCGGCGTACGCCTGATCCACCACCTACTGCATGGAAGAGGGAACGCACGATGACTGTGACCGCACCTGACCGCACCAACCGCCTCGCGATCACTCGCGCTGGCGGCCAGCTCATCACCGACTACTGGGAGAAGCTCTTCACCGCACGCGACGAGGGAAAGCAGATCGTCTGGTACAACGGTGGCGCGCTCAACCCGATCTTCCAGGCCGCGGGTGTCGCGTGGTGCCACGGCGAGGCGTTCTCCGCCCGTCTGGCCGCGCAGCAGATGGAGGGGCCGGCCCAGCTGGCCGGCGCCGAGTACGGCTACAGCTCCGAGCTCTGCTCCTACTCGCGCACCCACCTCGGCTGCTCCGTCCTCACCGTGCAGGGTGAGGGCGACGGCAGTGGTGTCGTCGGCATGCACGACCAGAAGGAGTTGGCTGCCCGCCTGCCCCGCCCGGACTTCTTCGTCAACAACTATGCGGGCTGCAGCACCGGCCAGCAGTGGGACGAGGTGTCCTACCGCGTGTTCGGCAAGGAGGTCCCGATCTTCAACGTCTCGCACCCGTTCCTCTGGGGAAACAAGCCCGACGCGGGCTACCTCAAGGGCGAGGAGTGGGAGGCCGCCTCGAAGTACGTCGCCGACCAGTTGCGCGAGCTGATCAGCTGGCTCGAGTTCCAGACCGGGCGGCCCTTCGACTGGGACGCACTCAGTGAGTCGATGTTCTACATCAAGCAGGCCGCCGAGCTGCGCCGGGAAGGCCTCGACCTCTGCAAGCAGAAGCCGGCACCCGCGACCTTCTGGGACTGGATCGCCTCGGTCGCACCGATCAACTTCCTTCCCGGGGACCAGGCGCTGGTCGACTACTTCGCCGGCGTACGCGACGAGATCCAGGGCCGCATCGACACCGGCGTCCAGGCGGTCGAGGGGGAGAAGTACCGCATCTACTTCGACGGCATCATGAACTGGAACAAGCTCGGCTTCCTGTCCCGCAAGTTCGCCGAGCACGGCGCATCGGTGGTGGCCGGTCGCTACATCCAGAACGCCTTCTGGCAGGAGCCGCAGCTCCTCAACCCGTCCGACCCGCTCCTCGGCATGGCACAGCACTACCTGCTCTGCCCGACCAACCACGGCACCCGGACGCTGGACCACCTGACGCTCAAGGACTGCGCCGACTACCAGGTCGACGGGATCGCGTTCCACTCCACGCGCACCTGCCGCGCCTTCACCGGACCGCAGCGCCTGCTCGCCGCCTCGGCCGAGAAGAACCTCGGGATCCCCTCGATGTTCTTCGAGGGCGACGTCGCGGACGCCTCCTTCTACAAGGACGAGATCCTCGAGAGCCGCCTCGCGGCGATGCTCGAGGTGATCGACGTACGCCGTGAGCGTGGGTCGATGTGACCACTCGCCACTACCTCGGGGTCGACCTCGGTTCCACGACCGCCAAGGCCGTCGTCATCGACGGCCTTGGCGGCATTGCCGCGTCGAGCACCATCGCGATGGGCGCGGTGAGCCGACGCGGCATGCAGCGGGCGATCGATGCCGCGCTGGAGTCCGCGGGCCTCGAGACTGCGGAGCTCTCAGGCACGGTGTCGACGGGGTACGGCCGCAAGCTCGTGCCCGGGGTGCAGCGCACCTTCACGGAGATCACCTGCCATGCGCGGGGAACCTCCGAGATGGTGCCCGGAGTGAGACTGGTCATCGACGTCGGGGGCCAGGACAGCAAGGCGATCACCGTCGGTTCGGACGGCCTGGTTGACGAGTTCGCGATGAACGACCGCTGTGCCAGCGGCACCGGCCGTTTCTACGAGGTGCTGGCCCGCGCCCTGGAGTGCGAGATCGACGATCTGGGTGCGTTGGCCATGCAGGGCAACGACGATCTCGAGATCAGCACCATGTGCGCGACCTTCGCCGAGACCGAGATCGTCTCGCTGATGGCGCAGGACCTGCCGGTGGCCGACATCGCCTCCTCCGTGCACCGTGCGATCGCAGCGCGAACACTCGCCCTGGTGGCGCAGGTCGGGAAGCGCACACCGGTGGTGCTCACCGGTGGTGTGGCGCGCAATCCGGCGGCCGTGCACTTCCTCTCGCGTGCCCTCCGGGTCGAGGTCGGGGTGCCGGAGCAGCCGCAGATCACCGGAGCGTACGGCGCCGCGCTGCTTGCGTTGGAGGCCGACCAGCGGGGTCGGCCCGTGCAGGACGTGGCCGGCGCCGATCACCTCTTTCCGCGTACGTCGCACGACGAGCCCGGCCACTCCTGCGCCGGGTGTGACGGCAACCTGGCCGGGCCTGTCGACCTCGGCGCCTCCATCGCGGTTCGTCGCTGAGCCCGTCGAGGCGATCCTCGATGCCTCGGAACAGCCCGACGTCACCGCCACCGACACGGTCGGCGTTGAATGAACGTTTGTTCAAGAACACGTCTTGAACAAACGTTCATTCAACGTGGATCACACCTCAGGCGTAGGGCCTGCGCTGGTGGATCCGCTGAGTCGCGCCAGAGGCACCCGCCGTCGCTGGGAGCTACACGTTGGCGCTGTGAGCTACGCGTGCGCGCCCTGAGCTACGCGTCGGCGGGAGCGCTCGTCGACGTACGGACCTCGTCGAAGGTCACCGACCCCTCGACGATCTGGTCGCGCAGCACGAACTTCTGGATTTTGCCGGTCGGTGTCATCGGCAGGTCGGTGACGAACTTCCAGAAGACGGGCGTCTTGTGCGGCGCGATCTGCTGGCGCAGGAAGTCGGTGAGCTCGGCGACCGTGGGTTGCTGGCTGCCGTGCCTGATCTTGAGGAAGGCACTGACCTGCTCGCCCCACTTCTCGTCGGGCGCGCCCACGACGGCCGCCGTCTCGATGGCCGGGTGGTCCTGCAGGGCTGCCTCGATCTCAGCGGGGTAGAGATTGATGCCGCCACGGATGATCATGTCCTTGACCCGTCCGGTGACCTTGAGGAAGCCACGGGCGTCCATCTTCCCGATGTCCCCCATGTGAAGCCAGCCCTCGTCGTCGATGGTCCGGGCCGTCTCCTCGGGCATGTTGTAGTACTCGAGCATGTTCTGGTAGCCGCGCACGCAGATCTCCCCGGCGATCTCGAGAGCCGCGGGGGCACCGGTGAGGGGGTCGGCGATCTTCATCTCCAGCTGCGGGAGCGGTTGGCCGACGGTGTCGGACTGGTCCTCGGGAGAGTCGGTGACGCGCGTCTGTGAGACGACGCCGTGCGCCTCCGTCTGCCCGAAGAGGATGCTGAACTGGCAGTGCAGCCGAGCCATGGTCTTGCGGACCAGAGCGGCGGGGACGGCTGCCGCGCCGCTGAGGATGGTCTGGAGGCTCGACATGTCCCGCCGGTCAAGCTCGGGGTGGTCGAGCATCGCGATGAGCATGGTCGGCACGACCAGGGTGTGCGTGCCCCGGTAGGTCTCGAACGCCTCGATCAGTTGGCCGGGATCGAAACCGGGAAGGATCACGAACGTGCCGCGCTTGGCCCAGGCCCCGAACGAGGTCACTGCACCACCGCCGATGTGGTACATCGGCATCGCGTTGATGTAGACGCCTCCGTCGGACATGCCGGCCCGCTCGGCGACGAACGTCGCTTCGTTGACCAGGCCCATGTGGTGCAGGACGGCGCCCTTGGGGAAGCCGGTCGTGCCCGAGGTGTACTGCACCTGCACGACGTCCCGCGGCGCAATGGCGGGCAGCGCGGTGGACGGGCTGCCCGAGGCGAGGAACTCGTCCCACTCCGAGAAAGGGTGGATGCCGCGCAGGTGGGGGAGTCCGGAGCTCATCTCGTCGACCATGCCGCGCATGTCGAAGTCCCGGTGCGTGTCGACCAGGAAGACCGCCACGGACTCCGACTGGGAGAGGACGAACTGCATCTCGCGGGCGCGGTACGCCGGGTTCAGCGCGACCAGCACCATCCCGGCCATGGCGATGCCCTGCTGGAGCACGATCCACTCCGCGCTGTTGGGTGCCCAGATCGCGATCCTGTCCCCGGGCTGGTAGCGGGCCAGCAGTGCCCTGGCGACGTCCTCGATGTCGCTGAGGAACTCGGCGTACGTCCACTCCTTGCGGGCGTCGGCGTCCGGCACGCAGTTCACCAGGGCGAGTCGATCGGGCACGGTCGTCGCCGCGTGACGGATCACGTCGCAGACGGTGACCTCGCGGACCTCGCCGGGCTCGGCCGGCCAATAGGACTCCGTCAGATTCATGCGTGCGGTGCCATCGGTCATGTCGCGCTCCAGAAGTCGGTCGTGTGATGCGTGCCACCTGCACGGTAGATCGAAAACGTGCGACACTCAAGAGAACTCAGTTTCCAATAATGTAGTACCCCACAGGAGGAGCCCATGAACGCCAGGCCTCTGGTCCGCACTCACTCAGAACAGGCGGTCCTGGTCGCCGGTGGTACGTCGGGCGTCGGCCTGGCCAGTGCCGAAGCGTTCCTCGATGCCGGCGTACGGCGGATTGCGCTCCTGGGCCGGTCCCAGGAGCGCGGTACGCGTGCCCGGGCGACTCTCCTCGAGCGCTGTCCCGACGCGCAGGTCGAGTTCCTGTCGGTCGACGCCGGCGACGTCGACCTGGTGCAGGAGGCAGTCGCAGAAGTGCACCGGAGGCTCGGTGGTCTCGACGTCCTCGTCAGTTCGGTGACCACGGCGTACCGGCCCGAACTGCTGCATCGCACCGACCCCCTCGACATCGCGGGGATTCTTTCCGGGCAGGCGGTCCCGCCCATGCTGCTGACCCGTGCTGTCTTGCCGTTCATGCGTGAGCAGGGTGGTGGCAGCATCATCAACATCGCCTCCGACGCGGCCAAGGTGGCCACTCCCGGTGAGTCAGTGCTGGGTGCGGCGATGGCGGCGATCGTGATGTTCAGCCGGGTCGCCGCGATCGAGGCCAAGCGGGACGGCGTGCGGGTGAATGTGCTGACGCCCTCCCTGATCGCCGGAACGGCCACCGCTAAGAACGTGCTCAGCGACGGCTTCAGCAAGAAGCTCTTCGAGAAGGCGGCCGAGCAGGCCCACCTCGGAGTGGCGGAGCCCGAGGACCTGGCTGCCATGGTGGTCTTCCTCGCCGGCCCCGGCGCCGCGCGGGTCACCGGTCAGGCGATCAGCGTGAATGGTGGGATCTCGGCAGCATGAGGGCAGGAGTGAGCGTCGCCGACGGCGTGAACGCATTGAGTGCCATCCAGTTCGTCCTCTCCGGACCGACGAAGCTCTTCGGAGCAGGCCCTTGGCAGGACGGCGACACCGTGCGGGGCGTGATGCCCGCCGATCGCTTGTTCCCGGGGGCTGACGGTCGGCCGGCAGTCGGATCCCTCGGCGTACTGGTCGACGAGGTGGTCGGCTACTCGATCATCGGCAGCCTCCCCGAGGGTGCGTGGACCGTCAGTACCGAGATCTGGATCGACATCGTCCGCCCACTTGCCGATGCCGAAGGTGAGCTGAGTGCGTCGGCGCGCAGCATCGCGCCCGGATCCTTCGCGACCGGTGAGCTGATCGATGCTTCGGGAAACTTGATCGCCGAGTGTCGTGAGCGTGGTCGGGAGATTGCCGATCCGCCGGACTTCGCCGTGGCCCGGACTGATTTCGCCTTCGATGGCGCGGTCGACCTCGACCAGGACCTCAGTGGTGTGCTCTCCCTGCGCGAAATGGGGGAGGGCTGGGTGCTTCCCGTCGTGCCACGCTGGGAGAACCCACGCGGCGTACTGCACGGCGGCATTTCCCTCGCGGCCAGCGAGGCGGCCGCCACGGCCTCGAGGGTCGAGGCGGGCAGCGACCTGGCCACCTCGTCCCTGCACATCGTCCACACCCGCGCTGTGCCGAGCGGCGTGGACCTGGAGCTGCGTACGACGACCCGCCACGCGGGCCGCACCCTCTGGGTCACCGACGTCGACGCGGTGTGGAACGGCAAGGTCTGCGCGACCACCCGGGTCAGCGCCCAGGCCTGAGCCTGACCGTCACTGGGACGGTCAGGCTCTCCGTGCGCTTTGTCAGGCGACGACCATGTCCCGAGTGAGGGCTCGCAGGATGTCGGCCGCCTCGCGTGCGGTCCGGGGCACGAACTCGGCGACGTCCACGAGGTCGTGGATCGCGGAGGCCACCTGTCCGGTGAGGACCAGGCTGTTCTCGACGTCTCCCTCGGTCTGGGCCCGCTGCATCGACTCGATCTTGTGGCGCACCAGGCTCACGGCATCGACCTCACCGAGCTTCGCGCCCTCGAGAAGTTCGCGCGACGCCGTGTTCCTGAGTCCCCGGCACGGTCCGTAGACCCCGTTGAACGCGACGTCGTCGCCCTCCTTCGCGTCGAGGAGGGCCTGCAGGTACGCCGGGTGCCAGTCGCTGTTGTCGTGGGTCGTGATGAACCGGGTGCCCATGGCGACGCCGTCGGCGCCCATCGCGAGGGCGGCGGCCAGGCCTCGCCCGTCGCGTGCACCGCCGGTGAGCAGCACCGGTACGTCCACCGCCTCGGTGATGCTGGGGACCAGGACGAACGTGTGCACGGCGGCGCTGGGTGCGTGCCCGCCCATCTCGAACCCGGCGGCGATGACCACGTCGACGCCGGCCTCGGCGGCCTTCACGGCCTGGCGGGTCGATCCGACCTTGTGCTGGTGCACCACACCGGCGTCCTTCAGCATCCCGATGTAGGGGCCGGGGAACCCGGCGGAGGTGGTCACCACTCGGAGCCGCGCGGCGATGGAGCTGTCCGCGGCGCGGGCCTCCAGGGCGGTGCGGACGTAGATGTCGGTGAACGGCAGGACGTCGCCGTTGGCGTCCACTCCGATCGGGATGTTGACCGCGAACGCCTGTTCGGTCAGCGAGGCGCACTCCTCGATGTGCTCGCGGAAGGTGCGGGCACCGGCGGCCAGGTCCTCGGGCATGCCTGGCATGGAGACCGTGCCGAGGCCTCCGGCGTTGGAGACCGCCGCGGCAAGGCGCGGCGTACGGAACGGTCCGAGGCCTTCCTGCACGATCGGATGGTCGACGCCGACGAGCCGGGTCCACCGGTTGGCCAGTGGGGCGGTGGTGGCCGGTGGCGCGGGTGGTGCAGCGGGCGGCGCGGTGGGCTGGGCGGTGGGCTGCGCCGTCGGTGACGAGGTCATGAGGTTTCCTTTGTGTAGGGGACGAAGTCGCGGCCGAACCGCTCGCGGGCGATGATGATCTTCTGGATCTGGGCAGTGCCGTCGGCGATCTCCACGGCCATCACGTCGCGGAGTCGTTGCTCCAGCCCCATCTCTGTGGCGTAGCCGTAGTGGCCGTGCAGCAGCAGGCATTCCTTGACCGCGGCGCTGGCCATCTTGGGTCCGAACCACTTGGACATGGCGGCCTCGGCGGTGTGCTTCTCGCCGGCCGTACGCCGCGACAGGGTCGAGTAGCAGAGCAGTCGTGCGGCCTCCAAGGTTGTGCTGTGCTCGGCGAGTGGGAACGAGACGCCTTCGTAGCGCGACAGCGGCTGGCCGAAGGCGTGGCGGTCGCGGACGTAGCGGGCGGTCAGGTCCACCGCGGCCTGGGCTGCGCCGATGCCGGTGAGCGCCAGCAGGGGGCGGGTGAAGTCGAAGCCGCCGAGGACGCTGCGGAAGGCGCTTCCCTCCGCTCCGACGAGGGCCTCGGCGGGGACGTGGACGTCGTCGAAGAAGATCGTGCCGCGGCCCATCGGTCGCCAGCCGGTGTCCGACATGGTGCTCTTGGTGATCCCGGCGGCCTCCAGGTCGACGAGGAACGTCGAGACCCCGACGTCCTCCCCGTCGCGCAGGGTGCGGGCGACCACGATCATCGCCTCGGCCTGGGCGAGCATGGTGATCGAGGTCTTCTCGCCATTGAGCAGGTAGCCGCCGTCATGGGCCGTGGCCGTGGTCCGGATCGCCGTGGCGTCCGACCCCGCGTGCGGCTCGGTGAGCGCGAATGCGACGTAGGTGTCGCCGGAGGTCAGCGGAGGCAGCCAGCGCTTCCGCATCGCGTCGTCGCCGTGCTGCGCGATGAGCGACGTCATGAGCAGCACCGGGATGACGGCGTTCGCGACGTTGAAGTCGGCGTACGCGAGCTCTTCCACCGCGAGGCCGACGGCGACGTAGTCCTCGGTGTCGAGCGGGTTGTGGTCGGGCCCGGCCAGCAAGGAGAGGACTCCGAGCTCGCCGACCTGTCTGTGCTGCTTCCACGGGAAGTCGTCGGCCTGCGCGCGGGTCAGGTATCCGCTGGCCAGCTCGTCGCGGGCGAACCTGCGCACGGACTCCCGGATCGCCAGCTGGTCGTCGCTCGGTGCGTGGTCCATCGGCTCCTCCAAAGATTGACATTCAATGTAACTCGATCACGATTCACGTAGAATCTAAACCTCGGGTCCGCATCGGGCAAGGGCAGATGGCTAGGCTGCCGTCCGGACGCAGGAGGAATGCACATGCCGACACCGTCATCGACGGCACCGCTCGTCGGGCGATCGCCATTGCTCCGGGCCGAGGGCGAGAGCCTGGCGCCCGGAAGTGCGCGCTCCCTGCTCGTCACGATCCTCGGTGAGCTGGTCTGGCCCACCGGCGAACCGGTGTGGACCTCCACACTGGTGCGGCTCCTGCGTGGCCTCGGCATCGAGGAGCAGACCGCTCGCCAGGCCATCGCACGAGGCGCACAGTCGGGCTGGATGGTCCCGGAGCGACGCGGCCGCGAGGTCAGCTGGTCGCTCGGGCCGCGGCTCGAGCACATCTTCGAGGTCGGCTCGAAGCGCGTCTTCTCACTCAGCGACCCGTTCGAGGACTGGCCGGGCACCTGGCTCTCGGTCCTGGTCACCATCCCCTCGACGCACCGTCGTACCCGCCGGCCGCTGTACGCCGGACTCACCTGGGCAGGCTTCGGGAACCCCGTCCCCGGACTCTGGCTCAGCCCGCACGTGGAGCGCGTCGACGAGGTGCGCGAGCTGATCGCCGAACTCGACCTGCACGAACACACCATCTCGCTCGTGGGCAGGACCGACGAGGTGGGCATCGGGGAGTTGGAGATCGTCTCTCGGGGGTGGGACCTCGCTGCCCTCGAAGAGCACTACCGGATGGTGCTCAAGGCGATCGGCACGCTGGACCCGAAGCCGGGCGAGGACACCATGTTCGCCTTCCTCCGCATGATCAGCGAGTGGCAGGAGCTGCCCCGCACAGACCCGCAGCTGCCCGAGGCGCTGCTGCCCGACTGGATCGGCCGCCGTGTGGCACGGGAGATCGAGGAGCGCCGCGCCAAGTGGACACCGTCGGTGCGGGCCCTGTTCTCGGAGATCAACGGATCCTGAAGTCGGGGCGACTGTCGAGGTCCACACCGCTGCATGCTGGTCACGGTGGAGCCGGGCGCCCGACCTGCGCAGACTCGCAGGGTGACTCCTCCAAGGTTCGACCCCACAGCCGAAGACTTCGACGTCGAGACCCTGCGTGCGCGCCGCGCCGACAGGCGCTGGAACAGGATGTCAGTGGGCGACATCCTCGAGCGGGTCACCTGGAGCACGCCTGACAAGACCGCTCTGGTCGGCTGGGACGGGGCGTACGGCGACCCGCGGTTCGCCCGGATGACCTACCGCGAAGCAGACGAGGCCGCCAACCAGGTGGCACATGCACTGCTCGGCGAAGGCCTCGAGCCCGGTGACCGGGTCCTGCTCTACTGCGACAACTCCGTCGAGGCGATCGTCCTGTTCTTCGGCATCGCCAAGGCCGGGATGGTCGCGGTGCCGGTCAACTCGCTGCTCGCGGACGACGTACTCGCCCATGTCCTCGACCACGTCGAGGTCTCACTCGTCGTCGCCGATGCCGGACTGGCGGCTCGAGGTGACGCGGTGTTCGCGGCGCGGGGCCTGCGCCCGGCGGTCAGCATCCCCATCGGAGGGGAGACTCCGGCCGGAAGCACTGAGTTCGCCGACTGGATCGGCGACCGGCCGACCGAAGAGGTCGACGTGACCATCCACGGCGACGACATCTGGGCCCTGCTGTTCACCTCGGGCACGACCTCGATGCCCAAGGCGTCGATGACGGCGCACTCCTACTCCTATCTGAGTGCGTACTCCTACGCGATGTCGCTGACGCGCGGGCTCGCCCACGAGACCGACCTCGTGCTCGCGACGTTCCTGCCGATCGTCTACCACTGCGGGCACAACTCGACCGTGATGCCTGCGATGCTCAGCGGCGGCACCGTCGTGATCGGCCGCCGACCGGATGCCGAGGGGCTGGCGGCGGCGGTCACCCGCGAGAAGGTCACCGCCGTCTGGGCCGGCTCACCGCTGTGGGTCGGCAAGCTGGTCGAGGCCGCCGAGGCCGACCCTGCCGGAGTCGACCTCTCCTCACTCACCGTCGTGATGTTCTCGTGGGGCGCGATGACCCCGGATCTCTTTCCCCGCTTGAAGACCGCGGCGGGTGGTGACGTCGCGATGCTCGAGGTCTTCGGCCAGACCGAGTCCCAGTCGTGCTTCCGGTTCTGGCCCGACGCCCAGCCCGGGAGGGCGGCGGAGTCGTTCCAGGGCGTCAACCATGTCGGCCTCCCGACGCCCTTGCTCGCCGCCGACGTGCACGACCCGTCCGGTACGTCGCTCGCCGGCACGGTCGGCGCAGCAGGCGAAGCCGTCTATCGGAGCCCGATGATCACTGCCGGCTACTACCGCAACCTCGAGGCCACCCGAGAAGCGTTCCGGGACGGCTGGTTCCACTCCGGTGACAGCTGCGCCTACGTCGCCGAGGGTGACCGTGCGCAGGTGATGGTCGACCGGCTCAAGGACGTCGTGAAGTCGGGTGGGGAGAACGTCTCCAGCATCCGGGTCGAGGGCGTGCTCGCCGGTCACCCCGCCGTGGGTCGCGTTGCCGTGGTCGGCGTACCGGATGACACGTGGGGTGAGCTGGTCACGGCCGTGGTGATCCCCGCCGAGGGGGCCGCGGTCAACGAGCGGGACCTCATCGCCTGGGCACGTCAGCGACTGGCCGGCTACGAGACGCCCAAGCGGGTCGTCGTCATGGCCGCGATGCCCGAGACGGTCGGCGGCAAGGTGCGCAAGCACGAGCTGCGGGCCCAGCTCGCGGCTGGCTGACGCCGGTCCTTCAGGACCGCAGGCCCATCGAGCCGGACAGGGGAATCGGCCAGGTGACCTGCGCAGCCTCTGCGACCCAGCCGTCGATCGCCGCGGACACGTCCTCGGGGAAGTCGACCGGCCGACGGGTGTCCATCCCCACGTGCACGAGCACGATCTCGACGGTGCAGGCCAGCACCTCGCGGTCGCGATCGACCAGGAACGCCAGCACGTGGCCGGCCTTGCGCGAGCGCCCGAGGAGCAGGGTGTGCACGGAGAACTTGCCGCCCTCGTGCATCTCGCTGAAGTAGCGGATGTGGTGCTCCGCGGTGAACACGCCCATCCGGCGCTGCGCCCGGTAGTCGTCGTCGATGCCCACCCGCCGGCAGATGACATCGGCGCTCGTGGCGCAGTAGTCGAGGTAGTGGCGGATGTTCATGTGCCCGTTGACGTCGATGAAATCGGGGGAGACCTCGCCGGACAGCAGGGGCTCGAGCTCGAGGACCTGTGCGTACGACGGCAGTGCGGGTTTGCTCATGGGGCCAACGTAAGACGTCGGAGCCTTCCCGGTCCTCTCGTCCCACGCGCCGCGCTGTCGATCGCGACAGGCGGAAGGTCCTGTCCCGGTTGACCAGCGGTGTCGGCAGTGATGGTCTCGCCACAACGCTGGACGAGTCGAACGAGGAGCAGGACCTGATGACGCTTGAGATCACGGTGGCCGAGCTGGCCGAGGCGAAGGACCTGGACCTGGGCTCCTCGCCCTGGCGCAGGCTCGAGCAGACCCGCATCGACACCTTCGCCGACGCGACCGACGACCACCAGTGGATCCACGTCGACCCGGAGCGGGCGGCAGACGGGCCGTTCGGCGGCACCATCGCGCACGGGTACCTGACGCTCTCCCTCGTGCCGTCGATGCTCAAGCAGCTGATGACCATCACCGATCACGGGCGCGGCACCAACTACGGCCTCGAGAAGGTGCGGTTCACCGCACCCGTGCCCGTTGACGCCGAGATTCGGCTGAGCGCCTCGATCCCCGAAGGCACTCGTCGGCCGGACGGCGGTGTGCAGTACCGCGTGGCCCTCACGATCGAGATCAACGGCCAGGAGCGCCCCGCGATGGTCGGCGAGTCCGTCTACCTCACCTACGCCGCCGGCTGAGTCGGCTCCACCAGAAGCGCGGCACGCAGTGCCGGCACCACATCAGGGTTCATCCCGGCCGCGACGAGGTACGCCACTGGGCCGCCGTACTCCTCGTCCAGATGGGCGAGAGCCCTGCGCATGCTCTCGGCCGGCGTCTCGAACACCACCCGCACGGCGTCCGGGTCGACGCCTGCCTCGCGGATCATGGAGGCGTAGGCGTCCACCCGGTTCGGCCGGAGCACCTGCGTGTAGGCGTAGTCGGTGACCGTCACCTCGCGGGGGACACCGAGCAGCTCCAACACGAGCCCGATCATCAGCCCGGTCCGGTCCTTGCCGGCGGTGCAGTGGATCAGTGCGGGCAACTGGCCATCGTCGGCGAGGGTCGAGATCGCCTGCGCGAACGTGGTCCCGGTCCGGTCGATCGTGCCCTTGTAGAACTCGGCGAGGTCCTCGGCATCGAACTTCGTGAGCTCGCCGGCCAGGATCCTGAGGACGATGCCGGTGTCCTTGCCCTCGCCTCCCTCGGCGAAGACGAAACGCCGGGCCTGGCCGCCGGTGGCCTCGGGCCAGGCAGAGGGAGTCGACTCGAACTCGCGGTCGGAGCGGAGATCGAGAACCGTACGCACGCCCAACCCACGGAACAGTTCGGCATGGATCGGATCGTAGGCGCCGTGCAGGGCGTTCAGGACGTCGTCCGAGGCGCGGGCCAGGACCTCGGCGCGGTAGAGCCGGCCGTGGGCGACGACCTTTCCGTCATCGGTCGGCAGGCCGCCCAGGTCGCGCAGGTTCGTGGTGCCCGGCAGAGGCAGGTGGGTCGCAGCAGACTCGTGGGTCTCAGGCATCGTTGCCCGCTGCGGACTCGGTTCCGGTGGCGGTCAGGATGGTGCGCACGACGTCTCCGGACTGTTGGCGCTTGACCACGTCGTTGATCTCGCTCAGGTCGACCACGTCGTCGATGAGTTTCTCGACCGGCAACCGCCCACTGCGCCACAGTCCGACCAGAGTCGGCAGGTCGCGGTGCATCGAGATGCCGCCGTGGAAGCTGCCGGTGATGCGCTTGTCGTCGTGGAAGAGCTCGTAGGCGTTGATCTCGACCGTCTGGTCGGGACGGCCGGCACCGACCACGGTGATGGTGCCACCGCGACGGGTGGCACGCCAGGCGGCCTGCACGGTGGTGGGGTTGCCGACGGCGTCGATGACCACGTCGAGGTCGGAGAGCTCCTCCAGCTGCTCCGGGGCGATGGTCCGGGTGGCACCCAGCTCGATGGCCTTGTCCCGCCGGCTCTGCATCGGGTCCACGGCGATCAGCTCCGCTGCGCCGGCGACCACGGCTCCCATCACGGCATTCAGGCCGACCGCACCGCAACCGATCACGGCCACGGCGTCCCCGGGCTGGACCTTCGCGCTGCGCAGCGCCGCCCCGGCACCGGTCGGCACCGCACAGCCCATCATCGCGGCCACCGGGAACGGCACGTCGGCATCGATCGGCACCACGGCGTTCGCGGGCACCACGGTCCGTTCGGAGAAGGTGGCGGTGGCCATGCCCTGATGGATGGGCATCCCGTCCACGGAGAGTGGCGAGGTGACAGGGGTGCCGCGTCCGGCGCGGGCGTCCGCCGAGGAACGACGGTTGGCGCACAGGTAGTCATCACCGCGCCGACACGGAGTGCAGTGCCCGCACGGCGGGACCCATGCCACGACCACGTGCTGGCCGGGCTCGATGTGCTTCACACCTGCGCCGATCTCGGTCACGATCCCGGCACCCTCATGACCCAGGACCACGGGCACCGGTTGGCCGAAGCCCGTCGTGAGGGACAGATCGGATGCGCACACGCCGCACGCGTGGAGCTCGACGCTCACCTGGCCCGGGCCAGGGGCGGCGATCTCCACCTCGGCGATCTCGAACGGCTTCCCGGCTTCCCACATCACTGCGGCTCTCATGGCTGCTCCCTCTGCGCGTCAGGCTTGGTAATGGATGGACGTATAGGTCAGATAGGCCTCGAGGCCCTCGGCGCCGAACTCGGTGCCGAGACCGCTGTCCTTGTGCCCACCGAAGGGGGCGGCCGCATTCGACCCGTAGTGGTTGATGCCGACGTTGCCGGTGGACAGACGATCGGCCACGCCGGTGGCCCGGTCGAGGTCACTGCTGAAGACCGTTGCGGCGAGGCCGTACGGCGAGTCGTTGGCGATCGCGACCGCGTCGTCGACGTCGCGGTAGGGGATCACGGCAAGGGCCGGCCCGAAGATCTCCTCCTGGGCGATGCGCATGCCGTTGTCGACGTCACGGAAGACGGTCGGCTCCACGTAGTACCCCTTCGCGAAGCCCGTGGCGGCTCGTCCGCCGATGACGGCCTTGGCGCCTTCGGCGGCAGCGATCTCGTAGTAGTCGAGGACGCGTGTGCGTTGTCGGGCGGAGACCAGCGGGCCGAAGAAGGTGTCGGGGTCGAAGGGGTCGCCCAGCTTCGCGCCGGAGATCACGTCGGCGGCCAGGTCGACGTACTCGTCGTACCGGGAGCTGGGCACCAGCAGGCGGGTGCAGGCCTTGCAGGTCTGGCCGGTGTTGCGCATGGCGACCTTGAGCAGGTGCTGCTCGATCACGGACGGGTCGGCGTCGTCGAGCACGATTGCGGGGGACTTGCCGCCGAGTTCCAGGGTGACCGCCTTGAGCTGATGCCCACAGGAGGCGCCGATGGAGCGCCCGGCGGCGGTCGATCCGGTGAAGGAGACCTTGTCGACGCCAGCATGCTCGACCAGGGCCTGCCCGGTCTCGACACCGCCGGTGACGAGGTTGACGACCCCGTCGGGAATGCCCGCGGCGCCCACGCACTCCATCAGGAGTCGGGTGGCCAGCGGAGTCTCGGGCGCGGGCTTGATCACCACGGTGCAGCCCGCGAGCAGCGCGGGGGCCAGCTTGATGATGACCAGGCCCAGGGGAAAGTTCCAGGGCGTGATGAGTGCGGCCACGCCCACCGGCACGCGCTTGACCACCGAATGCCCGGGAGCCATCGGGTTGGGGCGGTCGTCCAGCCCGCTGAGCAGGGAAGCCAACTCCGCAGTCACGCGCAGATGGGCAGCGGCGTGCTTCGGTGCCCCGGAGCTCTCGGACACCGGGGTGCCGTTCTCGGTGGTGATCAGGCGGGTCAGGTCCTCGCTGCGACGGGAGATCTCGTCGGCCAAGCGCTCAAGGGCCGCGGCACGCTCCTCCGCGTTGAGACTGCGCCAGGCCGGAAGGGCTGCGCGGGCAGCATCGACCGCGGCGTCGACATCCTGGACGTCTGCGTCGGGCACGGAGGCGATGAACTCCTCGGTGGCGGGGTTGATGACGTCATGGCGTTGCTGGGAATGGGCCTGGACCCATCGGCCGGCAACGTAGATGTCGTCGTGGCGCATCGGATTCTCCTCGGCTGGTCAGACGGTCACAGCAGGCACGGGCGAGCGTTCGTTGCGCTTGCTCGCGAGCTCGAGGGCGTCCTGCCAGGTGGCCCCGCGGGCGATGAGTGTGCGGTATTTCATGATGTCGCCGCGCCGGTTCATGGCCAGGGCACCGACCAGGCGCTCTCCCTGGCGATAGAGCGCGACGAAGGCCTCGGCGTCCCAGGTGCCGGTGACCACCTCAGGCTCCCCCTCCGGGAGGCCAGCCATCTGGATCCACTGGCCGTACCACTCGGACCAGAAGTAGGGCACGTGCTCGTACGGCGTGGGCTCGCTCGGCTGCAACAGGTTCTGCATTGCGTGGGCACCCTGTTCCCCGGCGTTGGTCCAGTGCTCCAGCCGCAGGTGGCGGTCGAAGAGCGAGCTGTGCCACCGGGCGACGTCGCCCGCAACCCACACGTTGTGGCCCGCCAAGAGATTCGCGTCGGTGACGACCCCGTTGTCGATGGTCAGTGACGAGGACTCGAGCCAGTCCGTCACCGGCTCCGCGCCGATGCCCACCACGACCAGGTCCGCCGGGACGATGGAGCCGTCGCTGAGCCGGACGGCCTCGACCCGGTCGGTTCCGACAACTGCTTCCACCGAGACGTCGCAGCGCAGGTCGGTGCCGTGGCGCGCATGCAGTGCGGACAGGCTGGCGCCTGCGGTCTCCCCGACCGCTCGGGTCAGGGGAATCGTCATCGCCTCCACGACCGTCACCGGCAGGTGCCGGCGGCGGGCAGCAGAGGCCACTTCGGCCCCGATGAAGCCCGCGCCGACCACCACCGTCCTGGCACCTCGGTCCAGGGCAGAGCGCACGGCGAGCGAGTCTTCGAGCGTGCGCAGGCAGTGGACGCCGGCCATGCTGTCCGTACCGGGCAGCCGTCGGGGTCGGGCGCCGGTGGCGATCAGCACGGCGTCGTACGAGAGCTGCTGTTCGCCGACCGTGAGCCGGCGGGCCTGCACATCGAGTGCTGTGGCCGGTGTGCCCAGCAGGCACTCGACATTCAGTTCGTGCAGGTCGGCGGCGCCGGGTAGGGCCGGCGTGCTGGGCTCCTTCTCGACGTGGAGCATCTCCTTGGACAGCGGCGGCCGGTCATAGGGGAGGTGCTCCTCGGCGCCGACCAGGGTCAGGCGTCCGGCGAAGCCGAGTTGGCGCGCAGTCTGGACGGCGCGAAGCCCGGCAAGCGATGCGCCGACCACGACGACGTGATCCGCGTTCGGCCTCATGGCGTCACCGTGGCCGACTCCTCGTGCGCGGCCCACTCCTCGAGCTGGGCGAGCTCCGGGAAGTGGCGGGCCGGGGCCTCCTCATTCGGGTCCGGAGCCGAGTGGTGGCCCTTCCAGACCTTGCCACTGGTGCCGTCGATGGTGATGACGTCGCCGGCGCGGACCCGCAGGCCCGAGGCCGACGTGAACTCGTCCTGTCCGAGCACCAGGTCGGCCACCCCGACGACGGCAGGGATGGACCATCCGCGAGCCACCACGGCGGCATGGCTGACCAGCCCGCCGGTGGTGGTCAGGATCCCCACGGACGCGGCCATTCCGGCCACGTCCTCGGGGCTGGTGTCCCGGCGTACGAGGATCACGTCCTCCTCCGCGTCGAGCGCGTCGAGCGGGTTGAGGACCACCTTGCCGGAGACGAACCCGGGTGAGGCGCCGAGGCCGTGTCCGAGCAGGTGCTCGTCGTCGACGGCGTCCCCCGACGCTGCGGCCAACTCCTGGCGGGCGGCGGCCCGGACGGCGGGTGACACGCGGAGGAGCGCCTCCGACCTGGACAGCAAGATGTGAGGATCGGAGACCATCTCCACGGCGATTCGGACCGCCGCCGTGGGACAGCGCTTGCCGATGCGGGTCTGCAGCAGCCAGAGGCGGCCGTCCTCGACGGTGAACTCCACGTCGCAGACATCGGCGTAGTGCGCCTCGAGGCGACGCAGCACCTCGAACAACTCCTCCGCGGCTGCTGGTTGGTGGACTGCCATCTCGGCGATCGGCATGGTCTTGCGGATGCCGGCGACCACGTCCTCGCCCTGTGCGCGGAGGAGGAAGTCACCATAGGGGCAGTTCTCGCCGGTGGAGGGGTTCCGGCTGAAGACCACCCCGGTCCCGGAGTCCTCGCCCCGGTTGCCGAAGACCATGGCCTGGACGTTGACCGCCGTGCCCAGGTCGCCGTCAATGCCTTCCTTGGCCCGGAAGGCGCGGGCCCGATCGGAGTCCCAGGAGCGGAACACGGCCTCCACGGCCTCCTTGAGCTGCACGGTCGGGTCCTCGGGGACGGGGCGACCGGCCAGCTCCAGGATGCGCTCCTTGAGGCGCTCGTTCTGGGCCTTCAACTCCTCGACGCGGTCCGTCCTCAGCGGGGGCTCCAGCTCGTCCGGAGCGACGCCCATCACCGTGGTGGCGTACATGGTGAGGAAGCGGTTGTAGGTGTCCCAGGCGAACCGCTCGTCCCGTGCCTTCGCGGCCAGGCCGACCACGGTCTCGCTGTTGAGGCCGAGGTTGAGGACGGTGTCCATCATTCCCGGCATCGAAACCGGGGCCCCACTGCGCACGGCCAGCAGGAGGGGGTCCCCCTGGTCGCCGAAGTTGCGCCGCATCCGCTCACCCAGGTGGCGAAGGTGGTCGTCGATCTCGGCGTCCAGGTCGCTCGGCCAGCCCCCGGAGGCGTAGTCCCGGCACACCGGGACGCTGATGGTGAAGCCGGGCGGAACAGCGAGGCCCAGGGCGGAGCTCATCTCCGCCAGGCCGGCGCCCTTGCCGCCGAGCAGACCTGCCAGTTCGGCTGGCGCACGGCCGTGGTCGTGGTCGAAGGCGAAGATCTTGGGCATTGCCACTCCAAATGGTCAGACCGAACGTGGATGTGGCGAACCTAACAACGAAGTCGACCGGTGCGGAAGGGTTCATCACCCGCTCCCGGAGATATCACCCGTTAGAGGGATGGGGCAGGTAACCGCCTCGCAGCAAGACGGTGGTACATCGCGCCGGCCTCGGAACGGTTGGCCGCACCGAGCTTGCGCAGGAGCTTTCGCATGTGGGTCTTCGTGGTCTCCTCGCTGATGAAGAGACGCTCGGCGATCTGGGCATTGGTGAGGCCCCTGGCAACCAGCTGGAGGACCTCGGCCTCACGCTCGGTGAGCACGTCGGTCCAGGACGAGTCGACGGTGCCCACGGCGGTGGCCGGTCCCACGGACTCCTGCAAGAGCAGTTGGTCGAGCTGTGCGCCGACGCTCTGGCTGAAGAGTGTCAGCAGGTCGCGGTCGAACTCGTCGGTGGTGCCGGTGTCGGCGTTCCGGTCGAGGTGGAGGAGTCCCACCACGTGGTTCCTGGCGATGATGGGAGCGGCCACATAGGTCTGCGACTGGGTCACGTCATGGAGTTCTCGATGGACTCGAGGGTTTGTCATCGCGTCGAGCACCAGGATCGTGCGCCGGCCGCGCACGACGTCGACCTCGAGCAGCTCGCGGGTGTGTCGCGGTGCCCGGGTGCCCGCGTCGACGACGGCGTGTGCCTCGGAGGGCCCGTTCAGGGTGTGCATCGCGTGGGGGATCCAGCGTTCGTTGCGGATCCAGGAGAAGAGGGCGCGCTCGTAGCCCAGCTCCACCGAATGGATCGGAATGGAGTCGGCCAGGTCGGCGACGGAGGTGGTGGCGCGCAGCCGGGTCAGGCTCTCCGTGAGATGGCCCAACATGGCCCGCTGTCGGGCGAGCTGGTAGGCGAGCAGGTCGGACCGGGCTGCGCCGATGTCGATCATGGCCCTGCGTGAGCCGTTCGCATCGCGCCCGGCCGTGGCACCCAGGTGGGCCTCCATCGCGTCGAGAGCCTCGAGCGCGCTGTTGGGGTCAGTGACCCGTCGTACGGCGTCCTTCTCCGCGGCATCGAGGTTCTGGGCGGCACGGAGGATCGCACGCACCGCAGCCTGCATGGCGGGTTCGTAGTCACTTGCCGTCGACACGTCCACTCACCTCTGCTCCGATCGCCCGATCCGGGCCCCGGCTTCCCTCGAAAGAGTGAATTGCCGGCCCTGGGCGAGGAAACCCTTGACGTCAGTGTGACCGCGAACACACGATGGCGCAACTTCGGTCAGTCCATTTACTGATCGTTTTCATCACAGGTTCTGGAGGAGTCACCATGAGCACCACCGACGCGGTTCAGGAACGGCAGATCGGTACGGGGGTCAAGGCCTTCACCTCGGCCAACAGCGCAACGGGGACGATCAGGTTCCTCGACTCCCCGGAGGAAGTGCTGGACTTCATCGACGGCCCCGACGTGGAGACCACGGTCGTCATCTCACGCGGTGGCACCACGACGTTCATGTCACCGGCCCTGATGGCGGGGGTCGCCGGCCTGATCACCCTGCAGGGGGCGCCGGAGAGCCACCTCGGAATCCTCTCCCGTGAGTTCGGCATCCCGTGTGTCATGTCCACCGAGTTCACCGAAGGCGTCCAGACCGGCCGTGGCGAGACCATCCCGGCCGACGGCACCACGGTCCGACTCGACATCTCTGGTGACCAGGGTCTTGTGCACCTGGTCGAGAGCTGAGTGGGGACGACATCATGACCGAGACCTTCGACCCGGCCACCTACCTCGCTGCCTTCCTCGGCGAGGTGCCCCAGGGAGAGCCCGGCAACGCGATGATGCGCGACCGCCTGGCGGTCCCGTTCATCGACACCACCCACGAGAACGTGCGCCGTGATCGCCTGGAGACCGACGAGGTCAACAGCTGGCTGGACTACGCGGCGTGGAACCTGTGGGACTTCATCCTCGGGCGGGCCAGCGAGGGCGAGTCCGGCCTGATCCCGCGCCAGGAGTACGAGACCGTCTCCTTCGTCCAACAGTGGAACACCTACCCGAAGTTCCAGCAGATGCTCACCGACGAGCTCGGAGTCGAGGGCCTCCTGGAGCTGGCGAAGACGTCGACCCGCGAGGTCGGCACCAAGATCAACGTAACTCGCAACTGGGCCGCGTCCGTGTGCCCGATCCTGGGCCGCGGCATCGGCATCGAGCTGGACCAGGACACCGCAGCCTCCCGCCGTGAAGACCTGGAGTCGATCATCCAGTACGGCCGCCGCCTGCAGAACGGCACCTGGGGGGACGGACCCGGGTTCGTCTCGGCCCGCGGCTTCAAGGTGCCGACCCTGGACGACGACGTCCTGCAGAGCCTGGTCAGCCAGGCCAAGCCGTTCGACGACCCGGAGGACCTCGCGAGCTTCCGCGCCTTCAATGCGCGCACCGAGCTCTTCGGCTTCATGCTGCACTACGACTGCCGGGCCGGCATGGCCGACACCGGTCCCTACCCGCTGCCTGACGGTCGTGTGGCCATCGTGCGTGACCACTTCCTCAACGAGACCGCCTACCCCTGGGCAGGTGTCGCGGAGGGCCTGCCCTACTGCGTCACCGAAGTGCTGATCTTCCCCGCGGACAAGGTGAGCATGGTGGTCACCGAGATCCAGACCACGTTCTCCGAGCCGTCCAACTACCTGGACTACCTCGAGGCCGGTGTCGTGTTCGCCCGGGACAGGATCGACACCCCGATGGGCGAGCTCCGGGTGCTCGAGCAGGAGGAGATGGCCCGCATCTCCGCGCAGTGCCGCAAGGGCACGATGGACATGTACAAGGTGCTCGCCAAGAAGTCGCACGAGGAGAAGATCCGCGACGGTGTCATGGTCTACACCCGCGAGTTCCTCCTGCCGCACGCGACCCGGGCCGGGATCTGGGACAAGTTCCTGGCCGAGGGCTTCGACACCCTGCACCCGAACGCCCAGGCCGCCTGGCCGGTGCTCACCAGTCCCCGTGCCGCCGAGATCCTCACGCCCGTGCTGCTCTTCGGCAAGGGATTCCCCCACGTCACCGAGGAGTGAACGACATGACGGCGTACGTCGAGGGTCCCGAGGTCGACCTGATGGACCTTGCCCCCTTCATCGAGGGACGGGAGAACGACCTCCTGGCCGCCCTGCGAGAACACCGGCCCCTGCACTGGAACGACGAGTCGGACGGCCCGGGCTTCTGGTCCGTCACCCGGTACGACGACGTGGTGAAGGTGGTCAGTGACCCGGCCACCTTCATCAACGGAGACGGGACCCAGATCCTCAGCCGCAAGGTCGAGGGCTCCACCAGCACGGTCCACAACACCGACCCTCCCCGGCACGGCCCCCTGCGCAAGCTGGCCGCGCCGCACCTCCGGGCGATGAGGGTCAAGGAGTGGCAGGAGGTGATCGACCAGTGCGTCGATGTCCTGCTCGACGAGCTGGAGGCGAAGGGCGAGGTCGAGCTGGTGAAGGCCGCTGCGGCGTTGCTCCCGATCCAGGTCCTTGGCCAGGTCCTCGGCGTCCCACGCGAGGACTGCGACCTGCTCCTGGACTGGACGAACCGGGTGATCTCCGACGACCCGGAGTACATGCGTGGTCCGGACGAGAAGGAGCGCGCCCGGAACGAGATGTTCGACTACTTCAAGGTGCTCACCGAGAAGCGTCGTGAGGAGCCGCAACACGACCTCGTCTCGAAGTTGGTGCACGCGAGGCTCGACGGCGAACCCCTTCCGTGGGAGGACCTGGCGGCCTACTACTTCGTCCTCGTGGGTGCGGGCAACGAGACCACGCGAAACCTGATCACCGGAACCGTCCTGGCCTTCGAGGAGTTCCCGGACGAGTGGGAGAGGCTGGTTCGTGAGCCCGAGCTACTGGGCTCGGCGATCGAGGAGATGCTCCGCTACGTGACCCCGATCCGGGCCATGCGGCGTACGGCGACGGCGGACGTCGAGATGGACGGCAGGACGATCAAGGCCGGCGACAAGGTGGTCTGCTGGTTCCAGGCCGCGAACCGTGACCCGGCGGTGTTCGAGGACCCTGACGTGGTGAAGATCGATCGGCACCCCAACGACCACGTCGGCTTCGGCTGGGGGATCCACGCCTGCATGGGATCGCACCTGGCACGTGCCGAGGTGGCCACCTTCTTCAGGAAGGCGCTCGAGCGCGGGATCCGGATCCGCCCCGTCGCCGAGCCGGACCGGCTGCACACGAACCAGTTCAACGCCTACAAGCGGCTTCGAGTCGTGATCGAGAAGGAGGGCTGACATGAAGGTCTTGGTCGACTGGGACCTCTGTGAGGGTCACGGACAGTGCGAGTTCGCCGCGCCGGAGGTGTTCACCATCGACGACGAGGGTGACCTCGAGGTGCTCGACGAGACGCCCGGGGAGGGTCAGCGCGCGGCCGTGGAACAGGCGATTCGTCGCTGTCCCACCCATGCACTGGCCGTCGAGGAGTCGTGACCTGCCGGCTCAGACCTGGTCGGTCGGGCGGATGACGACCTCGGCCAGCGCCACCCGGCGCGGGGCCGTGACGACGTGGAGCACGACGTCGGCCACGTCCTCCGGGTGCAGCTTCTCGACGCCGGCGAAGAGTCGCTCGTAGTGCTCGATCACCGGCTGCTGCTGGTGGTCGAACAGCTCGGTCTCGACGGCGCCCGGCTCGATCACCGACACGCGCACGCCGTACGGCGAGAACTCCTGGCGCCAGGCCTCGGACATCGCGGTGACGCCGAACTTGGTGGCGTTGTAGACGGCCACGTTCCGGTTCGCGAAGCGTCCCGCGATCGAGGAGATGTTGACCAGGTCGGCGACTCTGCGTGGGCTCGAACCCGCGGCGTCGACGAGGTGGGGCAGCGCCGCCCTGGCGACGTACATCAGGCCCTTGACGTTGAGGTCGACCATGGTGTCCCACTCGTCGAGCCGGGCCTCCAGGGTCGGTCCGTTGAGCATCACCCCGGCACTGTTGACCACCGTGTCGAGCCGGCCGAAATGCTCGATCGTGGTCGCCACGGCGTCGGTCGCTTCGGGCTGGACCGTCAGATCGGCGACAACGGGATGACAGCTGTCACCGAGCTCCTCGGCAAGCTCCTCGAGCCGGTCGCGTCGGCGTCCCACGGCCACGACGTGGCTGCCTTGCGTGACCAACGCGCGCGCCACGGCCCGGCCGATACCGCTGGTGGCGCCGGTGACCAGCGAGACGGTCCCGTCGAGCCGCCCGTCGCTCACCGCCGGAAGGCGTCGATGATGGCGAAGGTGTTCTCACGCACCCGATCCGCGGACAGGGTGAAGCTCGGCGAGTAGAGGGCCGCGTGGTCGTAGCGCTTCTCCAGGTGCGCCACGCGCTCGCGCACCTCGTCGAGAGTGCCGGCGGCGGCCATCTGGTCGAGCATCTCGTCGCTGACCGCGGCGACCATGGCGTCATGGTCCTTGGCCCGGAACGCGGTCTGGATGGCCGCAGCCTCGTCGCCGAACCCGGAGGCCTCCATCACCGGGCCGTACGCCTTGGGCGCGACGTAGAAGGCGATCTGGGCCGCGGCCTCACGCCGTGCCTGGGCGGGGTCGTCGTGGATGGAGGTGATGATGACGCCCTTGAGCTGCACGGAGGAGGCGTCGCGGCCCATCTTCTCCGCGCCCTTCTCGATGGCCGGGCGGGCGATGTCGGCGAGGTACTGGTCGGTCAGGGTCGGGTGGCAGATGAGCCCGTCGGAGACGCGGCCGGCGACCTCGATCATCCGCGCGTTCACGCCAGCGGTGAAGATCGGGATCTCGGGGCGCACAGGGGGCTCGATGTCGGCGGTGGGCGTGATGTTGCAGGAGTAGAAGCGGCCTTCGTGCTGGACCGGCTCCTCGTGCAGGTGCCACAGTCGGCGGAGCAGGGGGATCAGCTCCTCCATCCGGCTGGCCGGGCCGTCAGGGTCGGTGACCCCGTGCCAGCCGACCATCATGCCGCGGGTGCCGGTGCCGAGCCCGAGCGTCAGGCGACCGTCACTCATCTCGTCGAGGAAGCGGGCGTCGTTGGCCAGCACCAGCGGTGAGCGGCCCACGGCGTACGCGATGGCGGTGCCGACGCCGATCCTCTCGGTCGCGGCGGCCATGGCGGCGACCGAGACCACGGCGGAGCGGTTCAGGAACTCTCCTGACCACGCGCCCTCGAAGCCGGCCTCGTCGGCCGCCTTGGTGATCTCGACGGTCTCCTTGAGACCTCCGGCCAGAACGGTGATTCCTCGTGTCGTCACCGGGCCACTGTCGGCGCCGCCGGCGCCCCTGCGCAACCGGCCGGGCAAGGGACGATGGAGATCTCCCCACTTTTGGTCAGTCCATTCCTTGATCGGGAGTGTCCGAGGGTCGATGATCATGCAGGTGACCACTGACATCGAGCTCGGCATTGCCGTCAACGACGAGTTGTTGAACCCCGATCCCGCCGAACGGCGTGCTCTCCTGGACCACATGGGCGAGGTCGGTCTCGACCACCTCACGGTCGGGGACCACATCAGCTTCCACGGCGGCGTCGGGTTCGACGGCTTCGTGGCGGCGAGCACCGCGTTGGCGACCCACGACACGCTCAAGGTGCTGATGGGCGTCTACCTGGCCGGCCTGCGACACCCGATGGCCACTGCCCGGCAGCTCGCCACCCTGAGCCAGATCGCCCCCGGCCGCCTCACGCTCGGAGTCGGCGTGGCCGGTGAGGACCGCACCGAGGTGGCCAACATGGGTGTGGATCCCTCCAGCCGCGGACGACGGATGGACGAGACCCTGGGACTGCTCCGCCGCCTGGCCACCGGCGAGGCGGTCGACCACGAGGGCGAGTTCTTCACCCTGGAGAAGGGTCTGATCCTTCCCGCACCCGAGCCGCGTGTGCCGATCGTCATCGGTGGCGCAGGCGACGTGGCGGTGCGTCGTACCGCCGACCATGGCGACGGCTGGCTCGGCATGTGGTGCTCGGCCCGGCGCTACGCGGCCACCCACCAGCAGCTGCACGAGGCGTTCGAGGAGCGCGGTCGCACAGGAGGGCCCACCTTCGCCGGGTTCAACGTCTGGGTCGGGCTCGGGTCCGATGCCGCGAAGGCGCGCGAGAGCCTGGGCGAGCGGATGTCGGCCCTCTACAACCTGCCCGCCGAGAAGTTCCAGCACATCACCGCCGCCGGCAGCCCCGAGACCGTCGCCGAGTTCCTCAACACCTACGTCGAGGCGGGCGCCCGCACGATCACGATCATCCCGGTCGCGGAGACCATTCACGAGGCCATCGAGCTCTCCGGTGAGGTGCGCCGCCAGCTGCAGCCAGCCGTCCCGGTCGCCGGATGAAGGCGGTCCGCCAGCGCTCGTACGGCGACGCGTCGGTGCTGGAGCTGGCCGAGGTGCCCGATCCCGTCGCCGAACCCGGCTGGACCGTCGTCGAGCTCCGTGCGGCGGCGCTGAACTGGCACGACGTGCTGGTGCGGCAGGGGAAGTACGGCTCCCCGCTCCCGCACACGCCAGGTGCCGACGGGGCGGGCATCGACCTGTCCACCGGTGACGAGGTCGTCGTACTCCCGTCGTTGTGGTGGGGATCTGACGAGTCCGCACCCGGTCCCGACTGGGAGATCCTGGGCGACCACCGACCCGGCACCTACGCCGAGCGGGTGCTGGTCCCGACCGAGGCCGTGGCGCCCAAGCCGGCGGGGCTCTCCTGGGCCCAGGCCGCGGCGCTTCCGCTGGTGGGCGTCACGACGCATCGCGCCCTGTTCACCCGTGGGCGGCTGCGCGCGGGGGAGAGCCTGCTCGTGCTCGGCGCCGGCGGCGGTGTCGCCACGATGGCGGTCTCCTTGGCGTCCGCGATCGGTGCGAGGGTCTTCGTCACCTCCTCCAGCGACGACAAGATCGTCGCCGCGCAGGAGCTCGGCGCCCACGGCGGAGTGCGGTACGACGACCCGGCCTGGCCCACTGCCGTGCGCGAGCTGGCCGGCGGGCGTGGCTTCGACGTCGTCCTCGACCCGGTCGGCAACTGGGCGCAGGCCCTCGAGGTGCTGCGTCCGGGAGGTCGGCTGGTCGTCCTCGGTGCCAACCGCGCAGACACGGCAGAGCTGGGCGTTCGCCCCTACTACTTCGGCCAGTTCGACCTGCTCGGCACCACGATGGGCAGCCCGCGCGACTTCGCCGGACTCCTCGACCTGATGGCCGAGCATGCTGTCCCGCCGCCGGTCATCGACCGCACCTTCGCCCTCGATCTGGCCGCCGATGCCCACCGGCACCTCGAAGCAGGCGGCGGCTTCGGCAAGGTCGTGCTCGAGATCTGACTGCCACTGTCTGTTCTGGCCAGTTCTGACTGCACAGCAAGGAGAAACCGGATGTCCAAGGTCAGCTACGAGATCGACGAGCGCGGTGCCGCGTTCGTCACGCTCGACAGCCCCGAGACCCGCAACGCGCTCAGTGATGCCCTGCTCGACGAGCTGCTCGATGCGCTGGAGCGGGCCGGCGACGATGACGCTGTCCGGGTGGTGGTGATCGGGTCGTCCCACGAGCGGATCTTCTCCGCCGGCGGTGACCTCAAGGCGTTCGCCTCGGACCGGCCCACGATCGAGAAGTATGCGGGACTGGACCGCTTCCCCCGGCTCTACGAGACGATCGGCGGCATGGGCAAGCCGGTGATCTGCGCCGCCGGTGGTGACGTCCTCGCCGGAGCCTTCGGGCTGGCCCTGGCCTGCGACCTGATCATCGCCAAGGAGGGCGTCCGCTTCGGCTGCCCAGAGATCAACGTCGGTGTCTTCCCGTTCATGATCTCCGCGTTGATCTACCGCAACGTGCCACGGATGCGCGCCAACCAGCTGATGATGACCGGCGAACCGATCGACGCCACCGAGGCGGAGCGGATGGACGTCGTGAATGCCGTCGTACCGGCCGCCGAGTTCGACGACACGGTCCGTGAGTGGGCGCACCGGATCGCGGCCAAGTCGCCGCTGCTGATGAGGCTCGGGAAGGACGCGATCAACGCGACCCGCGACCAGAGTCTTCCCGACGCGCTCTCGTCACTGCGCTCGCAGCTCGCACTGGCCTTCACCACCGAGGACATCGGCGAGGGCGTCGCCGCGTTCAAGGAGAAGCGGGAACCGGTCTGGCGCATGCGCTGATCTCGGGCGATGAACTGTGCCGTTCGGCGGACGGCGAGGCCCGCGTCGTCGTACGTTCTGCGGACGTGGATTCGGTTCGAACGGGGAGAACAAACGCATGACGCGTCGACTGCTGGTCCTGGCTGCTGCCGTGGCGACGGGAGTCGCCCTCTCGGCGACGCCGGCGTCCGCGAGTGCGGGCACTGACCTGCTGACCGAGGACTCGACGCGTGTCGTCGTCGACCTCAACGGTGTGCAGCACGAGCGGCACAGCGGGAACTGCTCGGTGACCAACGCGGCGCCCACCGCGACCCTGAAGTGTGCGCGCGACCGGGGCGACTCGCTGATCTACAAGTTCGAGATCCCCGGGGCAGCGATCAACCTGCGGACGCAGGCGATGTACGACGTCCTCGCCAAGGGGCCGTACTCCGACACCGGGTCGTTCGGCATGCGCATGGACAGGCGGACCTACGGGATCCTGGTGCATGCCAGCAACGCGAACCTCCGGGTGAACCGGGTCCGGCTGATCTACGACCTGCCGACCCGAAGGGATGCGCGGGCCTGCGTCACCACCGGCGAATGGTTGAGCGTGCAGCCCGACAGGGGAGGTCTCTACGCGACCCTCTCGCGTGTGGAGACTGTGTTTGACAGCTCCGGCAAGCAGGTCCGGCTCACCGCCTGGCATGGCGACCTGCGCAGCCACGTGCGCACGTACCGCCGATGCGGAAGCGACCGCACCTATCGGGTCACCTACTTCCAGCTGAAGGGCTACCCGTACTGGTTCTCGCTGTTCGGTTCGGAAGGCGTGATCGTGACCATCGAAGAGGCACGCCAGCTGGTGGCGCGCTACCGCTGACCGTGCGAAGCGCATGGATTGCGTGGGGTGTGGCTCGCTCCCGCGAGCCGCTGTGGAGTGCGTCGTTGTCTGCGTCGCGGTGACATTGCCGTGGTGACAAGGTGGCTCCCATCCGCGTGGGCCGTTGTGTCCGGACGCCGAAGCCACTAGAGTGCCTTGGCGCCAAGATATTGAGCGGTCCTCATGGTTTCGCCGCTTGGCCGACTGGAAGGTTGTGGAGCGTGTGAAGTCCTCCTCCGACGGCGTGGCCGACATCATCGAGCAGTGGGCTGCGGTCCGACCCGAGCTCGACGTCTCTGCCATGAGCGTCTTCGGCCCGTTGCATCGCAGTTTCCTGCTCTACCGGGCACAGATCTCGGCGATCTTCGAGAGCTACGGCACCAACGAGGCCGGGTTCGACGTGCTCGCCAGCCTGCGCAGGGCCGCGCCCGAACATCGACGTACGGCGGGGGAGCTGGCCGCCCAGACGTTGGTGACGACGGGCGGTCTCACGCTGCGGGTCAACCGCCTCCAGGAGGCCGGGCTGGTCCAGCGCCAGCGCGACGGAGTCGACAATCGCGTGGTCTACGTGACCCTGACCGAAGCGGGGAGGCGGCTGATCGACGAGGTTGCCGACGCCCACTTCGCCAACGAGCAGCGCATGCTCGCCGGCCTGACGAACAAGCAGCGCACGAACCTCTCCGCCCTGCTCGGCGAGCTCGAGTCGTCGTTGCGCGCGGTCGTCCAGCTCGGCCCGGACGGCGAGGTCAAGGACTCCGCCTGACCCCGACCGCCTCGATCAGGGCGCTCGCCGACCGGTTGGTCGCGGGCGCCCTTCTCCATTTCTGCCCCAGGCGTACCTCTTCGGCAAGAAAGATCGGCAAAACCGTTGACGGAGGCATGTGAGGGCGGTAACAATCTTGGCGCAAAGTAATTTTCCGGTGAGATAAATTCACCCATCGCGCCAGAGCCAGGGAGTCAGCCCATGAGCACGACCCGAATCACCACCGCTGCGGTAGCTGCGAGCCTCGCCCTTCTTCTTTCCTCATGCGGCTCGGGCAGCGAGGCACAGCAGGCCGACGGCAAGCTCGAGAAGACCAAGGTCACCATCGGCGTGCTGCCGCTGGCCGACTACGCCACCGTCTACTGGGCCAAGGAGAACGGCTTCTTCGAGGACGAGGGCCTCACTGTCGAGCTCGAGCCGCTGCAGGGCGGACCGGTCGGTGTCCAGAAGGTCGCCGCCGGTGAGCTCGACTTCAGCTTCACCAACTCCGTCTCCGGCTCCATCGCCCAGGCGAAGGGCGCCCCGGTCCAGACCGTGGTGCTGAGCAGCTCGCTCGGACCCGACAGCATGGGCGTGTTCGTCGAGCCGGACTCCGACATCAAGGACCTGGAAGACCTCGACGGCAAGACCATCGGGATCAACACCACCAACAACATGGGTGACGTGACCTTCCAGAGCCTCGTCGACAGCGAGGGACTCGACGTCAAGCCTGAGTGGATCGAGGTTCCCTTCAGCGAGATGATCGCCGGCGTCGAGGCCGGATCGATCGAGGCCGGCTACGTGCCGGAGCCCTTCAAGTCGGCTGCCGAGGCAGCCGGGCTCCGCGAGGTGGTCGACCTGGCCGGTGGCGTCAACTCGGAGTTCGCGGCCTCCACCTTCATCGCCAGCGACAAGTTCATCGATGCCAACCCCGACACCGTGGCAGCCTTCATCGACGCGATGTACGCCGCGAACGCCGACATCAGCAAGCACGAGAAGGAGTTCCGGGCCTGGCTTCCCGGCGTGGCCGGCGTGGACGCCAAGACCGCGCAGACCATGTCCATCCCGGTCTTCGCGACGGAGTTGCCGACGGCGGGGCTCGAGAAGGTCAACAAGACCCTCGTCGACCAGGGTCTGGTGGACGACGACTTCTCCATCCTCGACCACACCTACGTCCCGGAGAAGTGACCTCGATGGACACGGGTGAGCCTCTCGGCACGTGGCAGCAGGTCGGCTACGGCGCCCTGGGCGTGGTCGGCACCGGCGCCCTCGCCGAGCTGCTGGTCCGCAAGGACATCATCACGACGCCGGGCTTCCCGGTTCCCAGCGACGTGATCTCGAAGCTGGGCACCCTCCTGGGCGACTCGATCTTCTGGACCGAGATCGGCTTCACGTTCCGGGAGTGGCTCCTCGCCCTGGTCATGGCCACGGTGGTGGGTGTCGTGCTCGGTGGCCTGATGGGTGCCTTCACCAAGGTCTTCATCGCCTTCGAGCTCCCGGTGGAGGTCTTCCGGGTGCTGCCGTCGGTGGCACTCGGCCCGATCCTGATGCTGGTCATCGGCACGGGCATGCTGCCGCTCTCGCTCACCGTCGCACTCGCCTGTGTCTGGCCGATCCTGCTCAACACCATGTACGGCGTCCGCGCGACCGACCCGACAGCAGTCCAGTCCGGTCGGAGCTTCGGGCTCTCGAACCTCGGGATCTTCTTCCGGATCAAGCTGCCCAGCGCCATGCCGTTCGCCTTCACCGGTCTGCGGGTCGCCGCCTCCATCGGCCTCATCGTGGCGGTCAGCTCCGAGCTCCTGATCGGGAACGGCCGCGGGATCGGTGGGTTCATCCTGGTCCGCACCTCGCAGGCCAGTGACCTCGACCTGGTCTACGCCGCCACCCTCATGGCCGGCCTGATGGGCATCGCGATCAGCATGCTGCTCACCGTGGTCGACGCGAAGGTCTTCGGCTGGAAGAAGGGACTCGCCCAATGAGCATCACCACGACCCACGAGCGACGTCCGCTCGTGCCGGGAAGGAGGGCCGTGTCGAGCGAGCGCTCACGGCGACTGCAACGCGTCGCCACCACGACCGGACTCCGGCTGATCGTCCCCGCGCTGATCCTCGCCGCCTGGTGGGCCGGGTCGCGTGCCGAGACCGCAGGCCTGTTCGTGGCCGACCCGTTCGAGACCTTCACCCGCGTGCGCACCGACTTCCTCGCCGCAGGCGAAGGGCATGCGTTCCTTGGTGACGCCACCTGGGACCACCTCTTCCCCGGCGTCTGGCGGGCCCTCCAGGGTCTCGGCCTGGCCGTCGTGGTCGGCGTCGGGATCGGCATCGCGCTCGGACGCAACCGGATCCTGATGGCGCTGTTCCAGCCGCTGATCCACCTCGGTCGGTCGCTGCCGAGCCCGGCCCTGGTCGGTGTCTTCTTCTTCGTCTTCGGCACCGGAGACAGCCCCAAGGTCTTCCTGATCGCGTTCAGCGTCGTCTGGCCGATCCTCTTCAACACGATCGACGGCGTCTCCAGCATCGGCGCAGCGCGCATGCAGGCCGCGGCCGTCTTCAAGATCAACCGCTGGGACCGGCTCGTGCACATCGTGCTGCCCGGTGCGGCTCCCAAGATCTTCGCCGGCATGCGTACGGCGATGTCCCTCTCGCTGATCGTCATGATCATCTCGGAGCTGCAGAAGTCGCAGAACGGCCTGGGCTACCTCCTGATCCAGAGCCAACGAAACTTCGACTACACCGGCTTCTGGGCGGTCCTTGTCGTGCTGGCGATTCTCGGCGTCGTCATGAACATCATCTTCACCATCATCGAACGCCGGGTCCTGGCCTGGCACCGAGGAGCGACGCAACAACATGACTGAGACACTTGAGATTGTGAACACGAAGGCCGAGCTGGTCCTCGACGGCGTCTCGAAGAGCTACGGGGCCAATCTGGCTGTCCGCAGCATCAGCGCCGAGGTGCCGGCCGGAAAGGTCAGTGTCATCGTCGGCCCGTCCGGCTGCGGCAAGTCGACGCTGTTGCGCATCATCAGCGGGCTGGACACCCCGACCGAGGGCTCGGTGACCTTCGAGGGCAGCCCGGTGACCGGTGTGCCCGAGGGACTGGCCATGGTCTTCCAGGACTACTCGCGCTCACTCTTCCCGTGGATGCGGGTCGCGAAGAACGTGGCCTTCCCCCTGCGGCACCTGAAGCCCGCCGAGCGTGCGGAACGGGTCCAGGAGGCCATCGACGCGGTCGGGCTCGCCGGCAAGGAACACCTCTACCCGTGGGAGATGTCCGGCGGGATGCAGCAGCGGGTGGCCATCGCCCGGGCCCTCGCCAGCCATCCCAAGCTCCTGCTGATGGACGAGCCCTACGCCTCCGTCGACGCGCAGACCCGCGCGGACCTCGAGGACCTGCTGCTCGCGATCCAGGCCCGGCTCGGCATCACCGTGCTCGTGGTCACCCACGACATCGACGAGAGCGTCTATCTCGCCGACCACGTCATCGTGCTCTCCGCACCGCCGAGTGTGGTGGCCGAGACGATCGAGGTGGACCTGCCCCGGCCGCGCGACCACGTCACGACCAAGACCGACCCGCGCTTCGTCGAGATCCGGGGCCACGTGACCCGGCTGTTGCGAGGGGCTGGCCGACCGGCCGACGACGGAACCCACTGACGTGCGGGCCCAGGCGCTGGGCGCCGGCCTGGTTGCCCAGACCCAGTCGAGCATCCCGCCGTTCGAGCTCCACCGCCCCGGCTCCGTGGCCGAGGCGGTGGCGCTGCTCGCCGTACACCCCGAGGCCGTGATCGCCGCCGGCTGCACGGACCTCACTGCACAGCTGCGGGAGGGCCGCGTCCCCCGTGACCTCATCTCCGTACGTCGAGTGCCGGACCTGCAGCAGGTCCGGCACGACGGGGGAGTGCTGCGCATCGGTGCGGGGCTGACCCATCACGAGGGCAGTCGTCACCCGGTGCTGCGGACGACCCTGCCGTCGCTCGCCGCAGCCTGGGCCGACATCGCCACCGTGCGCATCCGCTACTCCGCCACGATCGGGGGCAACCTGCTGGCCCGCCGGTTCCGCTACGAGATGCCGGTCCTCCTCGGGGCGCTCGAGGCCGACCTCGAGCTCGCCGCCGCAACGGTGCCCCGTCGCCCGGTCGACTGGCTGTGGGGTGGTGGCGATCATGGTGGTGGCGACCACGACGGTGCCGACCACGACGGGTCAGAGCACGACGGGGCCGGCGCGGGAGCCTGGCGCACGCGGGGACTGCTCACCGGGGTCGCGATCGACACGTCCGACCTGCTCTGGTTCGGCTACGAGCGATCGATGCGACCGACGACCACCGTTGCCCTGGCCATCCGGGTCGTCGACGGCTCCCTGCGCGTCACCGCCACCATCGGCTCGGAGTACCGCCGTCCCGTCACCGTCTCGACCACCGCCGACGTCGCACACCCGACCGATCTCGACCCCGGTTCAGTGGGGCGGGCGGTCGCCTCCCGGCTCCCCGACGACATCGAGGACCGGGCCGGTTCCGCGGAGTACCGCCGCCACCTGGTCGCCGTACTGGTCGGGCGACTGGTCGCCACGGCCCGCGACAGCGGCGCGCAGGCACCCGAAGGAGTCACCGCATGAATGAGACCACCATCGACTTCCGGCTCAACGGCACACCGACGGAAGTCACCGTTCCCACGAACCGGCTCCTTGCCGACCTGCTTCGCGAGGACCTGCGCTGCCACGGCGTGCGGAGCTCCTGCGAGCGCGGCGTCTGTGGAGCCTGCACGGTGCTGGTCGACGACCTGCCCGTCGCGTCGTGCTCGACCTTCGCGTTCGACGTCGACGGGGCCTCCGTGGAGACCGTCGAGGGACTCGCCGCCGCCGACGGCTCCCTGTCGCCGCAGCAGCAGGCCTTCGCCGAGTGCGGCGGGTTCCAGTGCGGCTTCTGCACCTCGGGGATGTTGATGCTGACCACCGGGTTGCTGCGCCAGAACCCGTGTCCGAAGCGCGCGGACATCCGGTCGTGGATCAGCTCGAACACGTGTCGCTGCACGGGCTACGAGATGATCCTCGAGTCGGTGGAGCGGGCCGCCGAGCTGGGCGACGGGGGCGCACGATGACCCTGACGCAACCGTCCACCGACGCCGGCCCGGTGCTCCACGAGCTGCCGACCGCCCCGTCCGCCCACCGGGTCGTGGGCCGCGACGGTGCCCGCGCCGACGCGCCCCTCAAGGTGACCGGCAAGGCCGTCTACACCACGGATGTCGTGCGCCCGGGCATGCTGCACGCCAAGGTGCTGCGCAGCCCGCACGCCCACGCACGCATCGTGTCGATCGACGCGGCGAGAGCCAGGACGGTGCCGGGAGTCACGGCGGTGCTCACCCAGGACGACGTGCGCCACCTCAACCCCTACGGCACCTTCGTCAAGGACCAACCCGTCGTCGCGATCGACCACGTCCGGTACGTCGGCGACGTCGTGGCCGCGGTCGCCGCGGTCGACGAACGCACTGCGCTCGCGGCCCTCGACCTGATCGAGGTGGTCTACGAGGTGCTGCCCCACGTCACCGAGCTCGACGAGGCCCTCGACCCGGCGGGCGTGGAGATCTGGCCCGAGGCACCGGTCGGGATGGTTCCCGACTACGGCCAGGGCGCCTCCGGCGAGCTGCGCACCCAGCACAACGTGAGCTACACGTTCCGCTACACCACGGGTTCGCCCGACGTGTGGGACCAGTGCGACCACGTCTTCGAGGACACGTTCACCTTCTCGCGGATGAACCACATGCACCTCGAGCCCTTCGTCGCCGTGGCCGAGGCGACCGACGACGCGATCGAGATCTGGAGCTCCACCCAGTCCCCGTTCCCACTGCGCAAGGAGCTGGCCTGGACGTTCGGGCTGCCGGAGAACCGGATCCGCGTGCAGACGATGCTGCTCGGCGGCGGCTTCGGCGCGAAGAACGGGTTGAAGGCCGACCCGGTCGCCGTACGCCTCTCGCAGCTCAGCGGCGGCCGCCCGGTGCGCTACGCCATGACGACCGAGGAGGTCTTCCTCACGGTCTCGCAGCACGCGGCGCGCCTCGTCTACCGAACCGGCGTGATGGCCGATGGCACGTTCGTGGCGCGCAGGGCGCGCGTGCTCCTCAACGGTGGCGCCTACACCGAGCTCAGCCCGCTCGTGTGCGAGAAGGCGGGCTACCGCACCCCGGGCGCCTATCGCTGGCAGTACATCGACTCCCAGGCGTCGGTGGTCACCACGAACACCGTCCCCGCCGGCGCGTTCCGCGGCTTCGGCGGCACCCAGGCCACCTGGGCCAGCGAGCGGCAGCTCGACCTGATCGCCGAGCGGCTGGGCATCGACCCGTTCGACCTGCGGATGAAGAACCTCAAGGAGCTGGGTGAGGAGTTCGTCCCCGGCGAGGCACCGATCGACTCGGACCTGCGCGAGGGACTGCGGCTCGTCGCCGACGAGATCGGCTACCACGACCGGGTGCAGGTGCCCGGCCGCGGCATGGGTGTCTGCATCGGCATCAAGGACGGTGGCGGCGTGAACAAGCCGGCCCAGGCCAGGGTCAAGGTCTCCACCAAGGGAGACGTCTTCCTCTCCAGTGGTCTCACGGAGATGGGGCAGGGCAGCCAGTCCGCGCTCTGCCAGATCGTGGCGGAGGTCCTCGGCTGTGCTCCCGGGCGGGTCGCGTTCGCGCGGATCGACACCGACAACACGCCGTTCGACCAGGGCACCAACGCGTCGTCGGGCATCGCGGTCATGGGCCAGGCGGTGCAGCAGGCGGCGGAGAAGGTACGCCGAGAGGTGCTCTCGTGGGCCGGCGGCCAGCTCGATCTAGACCCCGGCTCCCTGACCCTGCGGGACTGGGTCGTGGTCGATCCGGACGGCGCGGAGCACCCGCTCGCGCCCTTGGTGATGGGCACCTTCGGCGGCACCGGCTTCGAGTTCACCGCCGACGGGTTCTTCAAGTCCGGCAACTCCCACCTCGCGCCGCTGGAGGCGCCCTGTGTCTTCTGGGAGATCGGCTGGGCGGCCGCCGAGGTCGAGGTCGACCCCGAGACCGGCAAGGTGACCGTGCTGCAGCTGGTCGTGAGCGGCGACGCCGGCAAGGTGATCAACAAGCTCGGGTGCCGCGGCCAGGACGAGGGCGCAGCCGTCTTCGGGCTCGGCCAGTCACTCTTCGAGGAGCTCCGCTACGACGGGGACCGGCCGGTCAACGCCGAGGCCCTGGACTATCGCGTGCCGCTGGCGGAGGACCTCCCGGAGCGCTTCTGGTCCCTGACCCAGGAACAGGGCCACGGCGCCGGTCCGTTCGGCGCCAAGGGCATGGGGGAGGGGACGATGCTCCCCGTCGCTCCGGTGATCGCACAGGCGATCGCGGATGCGGTCGGCGCACAGCTCACCGACCTGCCGATGTCACCCGAACGGGTCTTCCGGGCCCTGCACCCGCGGATCGAGTCGTCGTGACCGGCGCTGGTCCACTCCGCGTCAGCGTCCTCGGGTACGGCGCGATCGGACAGGTCGTGGCCGCCGGGCTGCGCGACGGTGCCGTGCCCGGTGCCCGACTGGTCGGGGTCGTCAACCGGAGTCCGCTGCCCGGTGCTCCCGGGCTCCAGATCTCCCTCGCCCAGGCGATCGAAGGCAGCGACGTCGTCGTGGAGGCTGCCGGACAGGAGGCGCTCCGCAGCTTCGGCCCCGAGGTGGTGGCCGCCGGACGGACGCTGGTCGTCTCCTCCGTCGGGGCGCTGGCCGATCCCGCCGTCGCCGAGCGGCTGCTGGCCGGACCGGGCCGGGTGCTCTGCACCCACGGCGCGGTCGGGGGCCTGGACCTGCTGGCCTCGGCCAGCGATGCGGCGCCGTTCGACGGTGTCCGGGTGCGCACCACGAAGGGACCGAAGTCGCTGGTGCAGTCGTGGATGCCCGAGTCGCAGCAGCAGGAGATCCTGACAGCAACCGGCCCGCACCTGGTCTTCGCCGGCACGCCGCGCGAGGCTGCCCGGGCCTTTCCCACCCTGCTCAACGTGGCGGTGTCGGTGGCGCTCTCGGTGGGCGCGCGCACGGACGTCTCCGTCGAGCTGTACGCCGACCGCACGGCCGAGCTGACCCGCCACGAGATCGAGGCGTGGGGTCCGGTGGGCCGTTACAGCTGGTGCATCGAGAACCGTCCCAGCGCGGACAACCCACGCACCAGTGCCGTGGTGCCCTACTCGATCCTGCGCACCGTCTCCGGGCTGACCGAGCGTCCACCGCTGATCGCCTGACCCCTCGGATCCGAGAAGGTTCGGAAAAAGCCTTGACACCTAATATCTTAGCGCTCAAACTCTTTGTAGTTAAACAAATCTGACATGGATGAGGACTCGATGAACGTGCGAAGCGAGGGGACCGGCGTGGCCGTACCCGAGGCCGACACCCCGGACGAGATCTTTGTCGGCGGCCGCTGGACCCGCGGACGCGGAACCTTGATCGAGTCGGTCAACCCCGCGGACGGCAAGGTGTTCGCCCAGCTGCACGGGGCGGTCGTCGACGACGTCGACCTCGCCGTCGACGCCGGCCTCCGCGCCGCTGCCGGTTCCGGCTGGGCCACGTGGCTGCCCCACGAGCGGGCCGCGGTGCTGCATCGCATCGGCAACGCGCTCGAGGCCAACGTCGACCGCATCGGCGCCCTGCAGACCCTCGACACCGGCAAGACCCTCACCGAGACCCGGGCCCTGGCCCGCAGCGCGGCCGGCACCTTCCGGTTCATGGCGGCCGCGCTGGAGACCATGGAGGGCGCGATGACGCCCGCCCGTGGCAACTTCCTCACGCTGGCGACGTACGAGCCGATGGGCGTGGTCGGAGCGATCACCCCGTGGAACTCGCCGATCGCCTCGGACGCCCAGAAGATCGCCCCGGCCCTGGCCGCCGGCAACGCCGTCGTGTCCAAGCCCCCGGTGTGGGCGCCCTGGGTGACCCTGCTCCTGGCCCGCCTGTGTGAGGACGCCGGTCTGCCGGCCGGTCTCCTCTCGGTGCTCCCCGGCCCCGGTCGCACCGTCGGCGAGGCCCTGGTCGCCCACCCGCAGGTCAGCAAGGTCTCGTTCACCGGCGGCACGACCACCGGACGCCACCTGGCGCACGTGGCCGCGGACAAGCTGATGCCGATCACCCTCGAGCTCGGCGGCAAGTCGCCCACGATCGTGTTCAGCGACGCCGACCTCGACCAGGCCGTCGCAGGTGTGCTCTTCGGCGTCTTCTCCTCGTCCGGCCAGAGCTGCATCGCCGGATCGCGCATCTTCGTGCACTCCAGCATCCACGACGAGTTCGTCGACCGCCTCGTGGCCGGTGCCCGGCAGCTGCACGTGGGGCCGGGCGACGACCCGCGCACCCAGGTCGGCCCGATGGTGACCCACTCCCACCGCGACGGTGTCGCCGCGATGGTCGACGCAGCGGTCGAGCAGGGGGCGCAGGTGCTGTGCGGCGCCGGCATCCCCGACGACCCCGCGCTCCAGACGGGTGCCTACTACCTCCCCACCGTCCTGACCGGCGTCGACAACACCGCCACCATCTGCCAGGAGGAGGTGTTCGGGCCGGTCGCCGTCGTCCTGTCGTTCGACGACGAGGACGACCTCGTGGCCCGGGCCAACGACACCGTCTTCGGCCTGGCCTGCGGCATCTGGACCCGCGACTTCGTCAAGGGCTGGCGCACGGCGCAGGCGATTCGCGCCGGCACCGTCTGGATGAACACCTACAAGCAGTTCAGCATCTCCACGCCCTTCAGCGGGCTGAAGGACAGCGGGATCGGCACCGAGAAGGGCCGTGACGGCATCCGTTCCTACATGAACCAGAAGAGCATCTACGTCGACCTGTCGGGGCACGCGCTCCCGTGGGCCACTCCCCAGGAGGAGTCATGACCACCACCGCCCATCCCTACAGTCCCGCCTTCGAGAGCGCCGGCTTCGGCTTCGTCTCGGGCGCCCTGTCCGTCGACGGGCACGGTGTCGCCGTACCCGGTCGTCGTGAGGCGCTCGAAGCCGCCGTGGCCCGCCTGACCGAGCGCCTGGCCACCGTGGACATGCAGCTGTCCGACGTCGTGAAGACGACCTACTTCGTCACCGACGTCTCCCTGCGCGACGAGGCCAACGCGCACTACCAGGAGATCTTCGCCGAGCCGCGTCCCGCGCGGTCGTTCGTCCAGGTGGCAGCCCTGCCCTACGGCGCCACCGTCGAGATCGAGGCCATCGCCCGCCGGGCGTGACCCACCCATGCCGACCCCCGGCGTACGCCGGTTTGCAGCACCCCACAGGAAGGAAGAAAAGATGACCAGCACCGAGACCCAGCAGGCTGAACCGCAGAGCGCCGTCGACCTCGAGGAGCTCATCGACTCCTGCATCGCCTCGCGCGAGACCCGCCACGAGGACTGGGACACCCTGGGCTTCCAGGCGGCTGCCGGCGGCGACCGCTTCAAGCGGGCCCAGATCCGTTACATCGGCTCCGGTGCGACCGGCAACCACGACGACGACAGCCGCTCGCTGCCGTCGGAGCACTTCACGTTCTCCAACATGCGCCTTCCCGTCGGGGCAGTCGGCCCGGAGCACACCCACCACGACGTCGAAGAGGTCTTCTTCGTGCTCGAGGGCGAGCTCGAGGTGGCCGTGCACGACGTCGAGGACGGCACCAAGACGGCGGTCCGCAAGCTCGGCTACCGCGACCTGATCCGGGTCCCGGCCGGCGTGCCGCGCAGCCTGACGAACGTGGGCGACACCGATGCCCTGTTCTGCGTGGTCATCGGCACCCAGAAGCCGCAGCTGCCGACGTACCCCAAGACCTCGGAGATGTACGGCGTCACGCGCTGACGCCCGACCCGGACACAGGAGCAACTCATGGACGAGAACACGGCACGCGCACTGCGCGTCCAGCAGAAGACGTGGGAGGCCGACGGCGTCACCAGTGTCACGCTGGTCGACCCGGCGGGCGCCGAGCTGCCCGCCTGGACGCCCGGCTCACACCTGGCGCTGCGGCTCTCCGACAACCTCGTCCGTGAGTACTCCCTGTGCTCGGACCCGGCGGACCGCTCGCAGTGGAAGGTCGCGGTGCTGAAGACGCCCGACTCCCGGGGCGGCAGCCGCCTGGTGCACGAAGCGCTGCCGGTCGGGCAGGTGATCACCGTCGAGGGACCACGCGACAACTTCTCGCTGGACGGCGACGCCAGCCGGCACGTCCTCGTGGCCGGAGGGGTCGGCATCACGCCGATCATCGCGATGGTCCGGCGACTGCACGACGAGGGCGCGGACTGGCACCTGCTCTACACCGGCCGCTCGCGCTCGACGATGGCGTTCCTCGACGAGGTCGCGGCACTGCCCGCGGACCGCGTCACGGTGCACGCCGACGACGAGGCGAACGGCAGCTTCCCCGACCTGGTCGCGCTGCTCGGCGACCTCGACGCGGCCGCGACGGCGTACTGCTGTGGCCCCGAGGCGCTGATGCAGGCCTGCGCCGAGGCGTTGCCCGACAGCTCTCGACTCCGGATCGAACGCTTCAAGGCTCCCGAGCCGGTCGTCGTCGCGGGCGAGGACGTCGCCTTCGACGTGGTCATCGACAGCACCGGCCAGCGCATCCCGGTGGGACCGGACACCTCGGTCCTCGCTGCGCTGTGCGACGCCGGCATCCCGGTCGAGAGCTCGTGCACCGAGGGCATCTGCGGCACCTGCGAGACCGGTGTCGTGAAGGGCGAGGTCGACCACCGCGACTTCCTCCTCAGCGCCGAGGAGCAGGCCAGCGGGAAGTCGATGTTCGTGTGCGTCTCCCGGTGCCGGTCCGCGGAGCTGGTGCTCGACCTCTGACCCGTATCCCTGTGCAGCCCGATTCCATGGGCAGCCCGCACCGGATCCACCATGCTGGTCCGGGAAGTGACGAAGGAAGGACACGACCATGCATTACGCCGACACCCCCGTGTGCCGCATGAGATCACTGCGCTCGATCACCCTCCGAGTGCCGGACCCGGTGCAGTCGAAGGACTTCTACCACGAGGTCTGGGGACTCAGCACCGTCGACGAGGACCGCTCGACCTTCTGGCTGCGCGCCACCGGCAGCGAGCACCACGTGCTGCGGCTCGAGCAGCACGACGTCAACGCCCTCGGCAAGATCAGCTTCGCCCTGGGCTCCCGCGTCGAGGTCGACGAGGCCGCGCGTGCGCTCCAGAAGCTCGGCATCCCGCTGCTGCGCGAGCCCGGCCTGCTCAGTGACGACGCCGGCGGCGGCTACGGCCTCCAGCTCGTCGACCCCGAAGGACGCTGCGTCGAGCTGTCCACCGACACCCACGCCGTCGTCGCGCAGGAGCCGGCCGGACGACGCGCGGTGCCCCGCAAGATCGCCCACGTCGTGCTCAACACCGTCGACATCGACCGGGCCGCCGACTTCTACACCCAGGTGCTCGGCATGCGCATCTCCGACTGGTCCGAGCACCAGATGACCTTCCTGCGCTGCAACTCCGACCACCACGTCATCGCGCTGAACCAGGCGCCGTGGACGTCGGTCAACCACGTGGCCTACGAGATGCAGAGCATCGACCACTTCATGCGCGGCATCGGCAGCCTCAAGCACCACGGCATCGCGCCCCAGTGGGGTCCCGGCCGCCACGGTCCGGGCGACAACACGTTCTCCTACTTCACCGACCCGGCCGGACTGGTCTGCGAGTACACCTCCGAGGTGGCGCAGATCGACGAGGACGCCTGGCTCTGCCGCACCTGGCAGCGCACGCCCGAGCTGTCCGACCAGTGGGGGACCGCCGGTCCGCCGACCGCCGCCGTGCGCTCGGCGATGGCCGGTGTCGCGGACCTCGGGCACCGGGACCGCGTCGTCCCGGGCGTCGCCGACTACTTCCTCTCCGGGGAGTGACCAGGCGATGACCGTCCTCCCCGCCCTCCAACGGATCCGCACCACCCGCGGTGTGTCCGTCGACGTGCGCGGCAGCGGCGATCCCGTGCTGCTCCTGCACGGCATCGGCGGGCACGCAGAGTCCTGCGGCCCGCTGGCCGAGCAGCTCGACGGACACCGCACCCTGTGCTGGGACGCCCCCGGGTACGGCGACTCCGCCGACCCCGCGGAGGGCGCGCAGGTCGACCACGTGGCCGAGGCGATCGCACTCCTCGAGGAGTGCGTCGACGCGCCGGCCCATCTGTTCGGCACCTCGTGGGGCGGGGTGATCGCCGTACAGGTGGCACTCGCGCGTCCCGACCTGGTGCGTTCGCTGGTCCTCGCCGACAGCACCCGCGGCTCCGCGGTCACTCCCGAGCGTGCCGCGTCCATGCGGGCCCGGGTCGACGACCTCGCCCGTCTCGGGGCACGCGACTTCGCCGCGGCCCGCGCGCCGCGCCTGGTCGCTCCGTCCTGTAAACCGGACGTCGCCTCGGCCGTCGAGGCAGGCATGGCGCGGGTGCGCGTGCCCGGCTACGCGGCGGCGGCGGAGCACATGGCCGCCACCGACCTGGGCGACGTCCTCGCCCACCTGACCACTCCCACCCTGGTCGTGGTCGGCGCCGACGACGTGGTCACCGGTGTCCCCGAGTCGCAGCTCCTCTCCGACCGCATCGCCGACGCCCGGCTGGAGGTCATCCCCGGCGCCGGGCACGCGGCACTGCAGGAGAAGCCGCAGCAGATCGCCGACCTCCTGGTCGCCTTCTGGGCAGGGGTT
>NZ_LMGG01000001.1:631063-956934 GCF_001427925.1 Nocardioides sp. Root151 | reverse complement strand
GTTCTTCGACTCCTCCGCTGCGCTCCTCCGCCGAACAACTCGCCGGGGACCCCGCATGAGCACTCTCACCGTGGTCACGGGAGCGGGTCGCGGGCTCGGCTTCGCGATCGCCGAGAGACTCGGCGCCGACGGTGACCGGATCATCGTCGCCGAGCTGCGCCCCGAGCTCGCCGAGAAGGCCGAGAAGCAGCTGAGGGACCAGGGCGTCGACGCGCACGCCGTGGTCACCGACATCTCCGACAAGGACTCGGTCGCGGCGCTCGCCGAGCACGCCGCGTCCCTGGGCGGAGCGAGCCGGCTGGTCAACAACGCGGCCTTGGCCGACGGCGTCGGCGGCGACACCTTCTGGGAGCTCGACGAAGCAGCCTTCTCGCGGGTGATGAACGTCAACGCCTACGGCACCTGGCTGGTCAGCAAGCACCTCTTCGGCCAGCTCGCGGCCACCGGCGACGGCGCCATCGTCAACATCGCCTCCGACGCGGCGTTCTACGGCTCGCCGCGGCTCGTCCACTACGTCGGCTCCAAGGGGGCCGTCCTCGCGATGACCCGGTCGATGGCCCGCGACGCCGGGCAGCACGGCGTACGCGTCAATGCCGTGGCGCCCGGCCTCACCCGGGTCGAGGCCACCGAGACCGTGCCGGCCTCCCGCTACCAGCTGTACGCCGACCACCAGGTGCTCGACCGCGAGCAGACCCCGCAGGACGTGGCCGGAGCGGTGGCGTTCCTGCTCTCCGACGACGCCGGCTTCGTCACCGGCTCGACGCTGGTCGTCGACGGCGGCTTCGTCATGAACACCTGACCATCCAGATCCAGGAGACCCACATGGACCTCAAGCTCGCAGATCGCACCGTGATCGTTTCCGGCGCCAGTTCCGGCGTCGGGCTCGCCACGGTGCGCCTCCTCCTGCAGGAGGGAGCCCGGGTGGCCGGATGCGCCCGCGACCTCGGCCGGCTCGAGGACGCGGTGGGCGGCCTGGGGGCCGATCCCGATCGGGTCCACCTCGCCTCGTGCGACGTCACCGACCGAGCGGCCGCGGAGGACTTCGTCGCCAGCACCGTCGGCGTCTTCGGCGGTGTCGACGGCCTCGTCTGCAACGCCGGACGCTCGCTGATGGCGCGGCTGGGCGAGACCGAGGACGACCAGATCCGCGAAGAGCTCGAGCTCAAGATCTTCGGCTCGTGGAACCTGGTCCGGGGTGCGCGCTCAGCGCTGGCGAAGTCGGACGGCGGTGCTGTGGTCAACGTCAACGCGATCCTCTCCCGCCAGCCCGAGGGTCGTCTGGCGGTCACCTCCGCCGCGAGGGCCGCCCTGCTCAACCTCACCCACTCGATGGCCACCGAGCTGGCCGCCGAGGGCACCCGGGTCAACTCGGTCCTGCTCGGCCTGGTCGACACCGGCCAGTGGCGTCGGCGCTTCGAGGCCGCAGACACCGACCTCGACTACGACGCCTGGAGCGCGGAGATCGCCGCGGAGCGCGGCATCGGGCTCGGCCGCTTCGGCACGGCCGACGAGGTCGCCTTCCAGATCGTCACCCTGCTCTCACCGCTCAGTGGCTACACCACGGGTGCCTCCATCGACGTCGGCGGCGGCATCGGCCGCTACGTCTGACCAGGCAAGGACAAAGGACTCGAAGATGAGCAACGACAAGACGCTCCACCCCACCGGCCGACCCGCCGGCCAGCTGCCTGCTCGTGAGCCCACCGGCGGCGACGTGCTGGTGCAGGTCATGCGCCGTCACGGCATCGACACCGCGTTCGGCGTGATCAGCATCCACAACCTGCCCCTGGTCGAGGCAGTGGCCCGCGAGCTCACCTTCGTCGAGGTCCGGCACGAGGCCGCCGCGGTCAACGCCGCCGACGGCTACGCCCGTGCCTCGGGCAAGATCGGCGTCGCCCTGACCAGCACCGGCACCGGTGCCGGCAACGCAGCCGGCTCCATGCTGGAGGCCCTCACCGCGGGCAGCCGGGTCCTGCACGTGACCGGCCAGATCGAGACCGAGCACCTCGGTTCGGGACGCGGCGTCATCCATGAGGTGCCGCGCCAGCTGCAGATGCTCGACGCGATCTCCAAGCATGCCCACACGATCACCGACGCGAAGAGCGTCGAGGCCGACCTGGAGCAGGCGGTGGCCCGAATCCTGTCCGCACCCCAGGGTCCCGCGAGTGTCGAGTGGCCCAGCGATCTTCAGTACCTCGCACGCCCCGACGAGCAGCTGCCCTTCGAGGCCGTCGTCGACGCGACCGTCGCCCCCGAACCGACCGACGTGGCCGACGCGGTGCGCCTGCTGTCCACGGCCAAGCGGCCCCTGATCTGGGTCGGCGGCGGGGCGGCCGGTGCCCGGGCCGAGCTCACCGAGCTGCTGCACACCCTCGGGGCTGGGCTGCTGACCAGCAACTCGGGCCGGGCGATCGTCCCGGAGGACGACGACCTGGTGATCGGGAACTTCGCCTCCACCCCGCAGGTGGCGCGCCTCCTCGAGCGGGCCGACCTGCTGCTCAGCGTCGGGTCGCACTTCCGGTCCAACGAGACCAAGAGCTATCACCTGCCGTTGCCGACCCCGCACATCCAGATCGACGTGGACCCCGCGGCGATCGGACGGGTGCACCCCGCGGACGTGGGCGTCACCGGGGACGCGGCGGCCACCCTGGCCGCGATCAACGAGGCCCTCGTCGACACGTCGGTGGAGTCCACGTGGACCCACGCCGTACGCACGGTGCGGGCCGATGCGCGCAGGACGCTCACCGACTACATCGGTGGCTACGCGGAGATCTGCTCCACGATGCGGGCGATGCTGCCCCGCGAGTCGGTCGTGGCCCGCGACGTCACCATTCCGTCGAGCCAATGGGGCAACCGGCTGCTCGAGCTCTACTCCCGTGAGACCAACATCTTCCCGCTCGGTGGCGGGATCGGCCAGGGCCTGGCGATGGGACTGGGTGCGGCCTCGGCGCGCACCGACGTACCCACGGTCGTGATGGCCGGCGACGGCGGGCTCGCCGTCCACCTGGGTGAGCTGGCCTCGCTGGCCGGCTCCCGCGCCTGGTGCGTCGTGGTCGTCTTCAACGACGGCGGGTACGGCGTGCTGCGCAACATGCAGCGCGCCAACGGCTTCGACGAGGCCGGCGTCGACCTCTTCACACCCGACTTCGCCCTGCTGGCCGCCTCGCTGGCGATGCCGTACCACCTCGTCCGGGGGCCCGGGGAGTTCGAGGGCGCCTTCCGTGACGCCCTCGCGGTCCGCGGCCCGGTGATCGTCGAGGTCGACGTGGCCGCCGTCGAACCGAAGCCGGGCGCCTTCGTGCCACCCGTCCACGTGCCCACGAAGGAGGGGTGAGTCCGATGACAGATCCTGTGACAGGTCTCCTCGAGGCCGAGCGCACAGCGGTGCGGCCGATCGTGTGCCTGCACCCGACACCCGGTGCCGCCGACTGGTTCGACCAGCAGCACGAGGACCTCGACGTGATCGCCTGGGAGACTCCGGGCGACCTCGCCCTCGACGCCACCGACCCGGGCTCCGTCGACCGCTGGGTCGAGGGAGCGGTCACCGCGGTGACCTCGCGTGGCGAAGGTCCCGTGCACGTGCTGGCCACCGGCGCCGCGGCGTACGGCGCGATCGTGCTCGCCTCCCGGCACCCGGAGCTGGTCGTGAGCCTCCTGCTCGGTGACCCCGAGCTGGCACACGCAGCCGGCGCAGAGACGGAGCGCGCCGACCTGCTGCGCTCGATCGTCGCACCCACGCTGGTGATCGCCTCGGCCCCTGATCCGGGCCACGGCACAGCCGACGCCCAGGCGCTCGCCGGCGGCATCGACAACGGCGTGTTCGTCATCATCGACGGCTGCCGGGTCCCGGCCCACCGGGAGCGCGGCAGCTCGTTCAACGAATGGGTCAGCTCTTTCACGATCATCGCCGAGGGCCTCATGGCGCTGGCGCCGCAACGACAGGAGGACATCAATGCCTGAGCAGTATCTCGTCCAGAACCAGACCCACCCGGAGCCGCTGAGCCCCTACGAGCAGAAGCTCTCCGGCGCGCTCATGGAGATCTTCGGCACCGGAGTGCACGACCTCGACGGGCTCCTGGCCGGACTCAACGCCATGGGGCTCAACGCCCCCGAGGGCGACGCCTGGAACGAAGCCAACTTCCGCGCCGAGATGCGCCGACTGGGAGACTGACATGACCACCACTGCTGCACCCACGACCGCCACGTCGGCACCTCGCCGCGCTGTCGGCGTACGACGCCCGCTCGATGCCGGCGACCTCGCCGCCACCGGACTTCGCGACCGCTGGTACCCGATCTACCCGTCCCACATGGTCAAGCCCGGCGCGATGGTCAAGGTCACCCGACTCGGTGTCGACTGGCTGCTCTTCCGCGGCGCCCAGGGCAAGCTCTTCATGCTCGAGGACAGGTGCCCGCACCGCAGTGCACCGCTCTCGGTCGGTCAGCACCTCGGGGACCGGGTCGCCTGCAAATACCACGGCGTCCAGGTCGACGGCACCGGCACGGTCGTCTCCGTGCCCGGCATGCCCGGCTGCGCACTGGAGGGCAAGCAGGCGACGGTCTCGCTGCAGGTCGTCGAGGCCGCCGACACGATCTTCGCGTTCGTGCCGCTGACCGCCGACTCCGAGCCGACTCCGTTCGTCCTGCCCGACCGGCTCACCGACGACGAGGTGTCGTGGTTCCCCAACTACGCCGAGTGGGCGGGGCCCTGGCGCTTCTACATGGACAACGTGCTCGACCCGATGCACGGCGCGTTCCTGCACCGCGACTCGCACTCGATGTTCGGCGGCGACACGTCCGCACGCTTCCGGATCCGTGAGACCGACCGCGGGTTCTTCTTCGAGAAGACCGACCAGGTCGGGGTGAACTTCGACTGGGTCGAATACGTGCGCGGCTCGATGGACTACGTCGACCTGGAGATCCCCTACGCACCGAACGCCGGCCCCGGTGGCGTGTTCGGCATCGTCGGCATGGCCACGCCGATCGACGCCGACAACTCGGCAATCTTCCACTGGCGCACCCGCCGGGTGCAGGGCTGGGAGCGCGAGGTCTGGCGCTTCCTCTACCGCACCCAGCTCGAGGCGAAGCACTGGACGGTCCTCGAGCAGGACCGTGAGGTCCTCGAGGCGCTGGCGAGTGACGCGGACACCGAGGAGCACCTCTACCAGCACGACCTCGGGGTGTCGCGGATCCGGCGGATCTACCGTGCCGACGCACGCGCCCAGGCCGCCGTGCTGGCCGGTACGCCGGCACGCTGATGTCGTCCGAGACGCTGTTGCTCACCGTGGTCCTGCGACACGACCAGTCCCAGAACCTCGAGGAGCTGCAGGGCAGGCTGGACGATGCTGGTTGGTGGCACGGCTTCCCGCCGGAGGGCTGCGAGGTCGTCTCCTGGGTGGTGGCGATGGGCCTCGGGCAGGTCGTCACGCTCCGGCTCCCGGCCAGTCGCCTGGCCCAGGTGAACGTCGAGCTGGAGCGTCGGGCCTGGGGCGTCTTCGAGACCGACTTCTACCCGACGTACGACTTCGTGCCGGTGCGTGAGCGGCTGACCCGGGAGTCGGACGCCCGGCTCTCCGACGCGAGCCTCTCCGAAGCGAGCCGCTCCGGCGTGCCGTCGTGAGCCCCGACGCCGCGGGAGTTCCGGCGCCCCCGCGGCCCGGCATGTTCAGCAATGCCCGCGTGCACGGCGAGCACTTCTTCCTCTCGGGGATGCACGCCGGGGGACCGGACGGAGTCGTCGGCGGCGACGACACGCTGCGCCAGGCGCGCGAGGCGTTCCGACGGGTCGTGGCCCTGGCCGAGGCCTGTGGGGCGGCGGTCGACGACATCCTCGTCCTGCGCGTCTACCTGACCGACATGACCGACAAGGCGCTGGTGGGTCGGGCGCGCAGCGAGGTGTTCACCGGCGTGATGCCCACGTCGACGCTGGTCGAGGTGTCGGCGCTCGTGGAGCCCGGCCTGACCGTCGAGGTCGAGGCGCAGGGCATCATCGGCGCCGGTGGCCGGGCCTAACCTCTGAGCATGGTGGAGAGGTCGGTCGCCTCGTAGGCGACGGCCCGCTCGATCTCGTCGCGCCGGTCGGTGAGCTGCGCGGTGGGCCCCGCGACCGAGAGTGCTGCCACAGGTCGGCCGTGGTGACCGTTGACCACGGCGGCGCAGGCATCGACGCCCGCTTCGTAGGCCCCTGAGCTCCACGCCGTGCCCTGTGCAGACTCCTCGGCCAGCAGCGCGGTGAGCGCGTCGTACGTCGACGGAGTCTGGTCACTCACCGTGGGCAGCGGCTCCGGCCCGAGCAGGGCGCGGAGGTCGGGCTCGGTGTGCCCGCCGAGCAGGACCCGGCCCGGTGCCACCCAGTGGGCCGGCACCCTGCTGCCCACGGCGATGTTGCTCACCAGTGGAGTGGCCGGCACGGAGCGCATCAGGTAGAGGCACTCGTTGCCGTCGAGCACCACGAGGTAGGCGGTCAGCTGGAGGCGGTTGCTCAAGGCCCGCAGGCAACGACGCCCGAGGCTGGTCAGGTCGACAGACCCGAGGGAGTGCCCGGCGAGCTTGAGGAAGGCCAACCCGATGCGGTGACCGCCGCTCTCCTGCCGCTCCAGCATGCCGGCCGCCTCGAGGTCCTCCAGCAGCCGCATCGCGGTGACCCGGTTGATGCCGGTGGCGCGAGCGAGCTCGCTGAGGTTGGCCGTGGACCCGCCCTCGGACACGTGACGCAACAGCGCGAAGACGCGCTCGGTCGGAGAGTTCGGCTCGGTCATGCGAGCGGCACCGTCCACGCGTCGTACTCGTAGACCCAGTCGCCGTTGCCGGCCGCCTTGAGCCAGTTGTTCTCGCGCGAGCCCACCTGGATCAGCGCGGTGCGCTCGCGGCGGGTCTCCTCGTAGCGCTGCAGGCGCGCAGCCGGGTCGCGCTGGGCGCCGGGTCGGATGTCGTCGCCGGGCTCGGTCAGGCATCGCGACAGCACGACGGCGTCCTCGATCGCCTGGCCGGCTCCCTGCGCCATGAACGGCATCATCGGGTGACAGGCGTCGCCGAGGAGGGTGACGCGTGAGGTGCTCCAGCGGGGCAGTGGGTCGCGCACGTAGAGCGCCGACTTCAGCACGCTCGTGCAGGCGTCGAGGAGGGTGCGGGCCTCGGGGTGGAAGCCGGCGTACGCCGCCCGCAGCTCGACCACGTCGCCGGGGCAGGTCCACGACTCCTCGCGCCACGAGTCCTGCGGAGTCGTCGCGAAGATGAAGACGTCCTTGCCCTGGTTCAGCGGGAAGGTGACGATCTGCGTGGCCGCGTCGGGACCCCACCACTTGGTGAACGCGTCGAGGTTCTGCACGGTTGCGGAGACTGTTTCGACGGGGACCACCGCGCGGTAGGCGACGACTCCGGTGAACTCGGGGTGCTCCTCGCCGAGGAGCGCGGAGCGGACGACCGAGTGGATGCCGTCGGCGCCGACCAGCAGGTCGACGGTCTCGGTGCTGCCGTCCTCGAGGTGGGCCACCACCGAGTCGGGTCCTTCCTCGATGCGCACCAGCCTCTTGCCCAGCCGCAGCCGGTCGGCGGGGAGCGCCGCGGTCAGGGCGTCGAGCAGGTCGGCGCGGTGCATCGTGAGCTGGGGTGCGCCGTACCGTTCCTGCGCCGCATCGGACATCGGGAGCCGTGAGGTCTCCTCGCCGGTGTCCCAGGTTCGGCTGATCCGGTGCGTGGGACGGGCCGCCGTCTCGCGGATCCGGTCACCGACGCCGAGTCCGTCGAGGGCGCGGACGGCGTTGGGGGTCAGGTTGATGTCGGCGCCCACCCGGCCGAGCCCGGGAGCCTGCTCGAGCACGATGGTCTCGACGCCCCTGAGCTCGAGTGCGATGGCCGTGGCCAGTCCGCCGATCCCGCCACCGATGATTCCGACCCGCATGATGTCTCCTGTTCAGATACGAACAATCTGTTCAAGAACTGACGATATGCCCGAGAAACCGAAATGGCAAGGCTGTCGACCCGTCGCCAGTTCACGTCGACCTGTCGTGAGTTCACGTCGACCTGTCGCCAGTTCGCGGCCGGTCGCACGAACTGGCGACGGGTCGATCCGAACTGGCGACGGGTCGATCCGAACTGGCGACGGGTCGATCGGAACTGGCGACGGGTCGATGGATCAGAGGTCGAGCAGGCCGGCCTCACGCAGCGCGTCGAGCACGTCGTCGAGGGCTTCCTCGATCGTGCGGCCGGTGGTGTCGACGCGTACGTCGGCGTCGGTCGGCTCGTCGTACGGGCTGGAGATGCCGGTGAACTCCGGGATCACGCCGGCGCGCGCCTTGGCGTAGAGGCCCTTGCGGTCGCGACGTTCGCACTCCTCGAGCGGGGTCGCGACGTGGACCAGGAAGAACTCGCCGCCGGCCGCGTCGACCATCGCACGGACCTGCTGGCGGGTCTCGTCGAACGGCGCGATCGGCGAGCAGATCGCCAGGCCGCCGTGGCGGGAGATCTCCGCGCCCACCCAGCCGATGCGACGGATGTTGGTCTCGCGGTCCTCCTTGGAGAAGGTCAGGCCGGCCGACAGGTTGCGGCGTACGACGTCACCGTCGAGGGAGGTGACCGTACGACGACCCTGCTCGAGCAGCTTGTCCTGCAGGGCCCGGGCGATGGTCGACTTGCCGCTGCCGGAGAGACCGGTGAAGAAGAGCACGAGCCCGCGCTCGTCGGGCGCGGGGCGGTCGAAGTCGACGACGGCCTGGATCTCGGCCGGGTGAGCATTCGTTGGTCGAGTAGGGCGCTCTGCGCCCGTATCGAGACCCGAACTCTCATTCGAGGGCAACGCGAAGACTGGATCGCCGGCGGCGTAGTGGGCCACCACCTGCGTGCCGAGCAGGTGGTCGGCGGACGGGTCGTCGTGCGAGGGGAGTGGTACGGCGACCACGGCCGCGTCCGGCAGCAGTGCCGCCGCAGCGAGCGTGGCCCGGATGAGTCCGACCGGGCTCAGGTCGTCGGGAGTGCCCGCGCCGACCAGCGCCAGGAAGACGATGCGTCCCGTCGGCAGCGAGTCGAGCTCGGCCTGCGTCAGTGCGTCGGTGATCGGCACGAACGTGGCGCCGGCGTGCTGCTCGCGCACATCGCCGGGGGAGAGGTAGAGCCGACGGAACGGGCCGTACTGCGCGTGGGTCAGGTGCGTGACGCTGCCGTCACGGGTGACCGTGGCCAGCGGCAGGCCTTCGGGGTCGACCAGCTCCACCTCGTCACCGAGGCCCTCGGGGAGGTGCAGCTTGACCGGCGAGCCGGGTTCGTTGAACCCGGTCAGGGGCGAGTAGGCGCCCGTGACCAGGAGCTCGAGGTCGTCCAGCTCGCGCTGGGTCGGGCAGTGCTGGGCCGGGCTGTTCTGCGGAGTCGTCGACACGGGCGCAATCCTGCCTCATTGCCGCGATGACCTGCTCGGGCGGATACTCGGCGCATGGACCTGAGGATCGTCGCGGTCTGCGCACTCCTTGCGCTGGTGCTGCTCGGCGCCGCCCCGGCCGGAACCGCCGTGCCTGTGGCGTCGGGCCACTCCCGGGCGGCTTTCCCGGGCCCCGAGCGGGTTCTCGCACCTGAGGCGCAGTTGGACCTCGGTGACCCGCAGGCCTGTGTCATCCCCGCGGGCAGCGCCGGGTCGGGGCACGCGATCGGTCGTGTCGCTGGCGGATGTGGCGCGATCCTGACGCCCGGACGCGGTGACGCGTCGGCACCCGGGTTCTGTGTGCAGCAGATCGTCCACCACGGTGATCGGGTCAGTCGGCCGTGTCGCGCCGTCCGTCCGGGCCAGCGGGGGGAGATCGTGCCCCTGGAGACGGCGCGGTAACAGCGCCGTCGCGTGGGCGATAGCGTCGGACTCATGTCTGCACCCGTTGTCGCCGCCGAGATCGTCCGCTCCGGAGTGGTCGAGGGCCACCACTACGGCTCCGTCGTCGCACTCGACACCTCCGGCGAGGTGGAGTGGTCGGTCGGCATGGTGGACCAGCCGGTCTTCCCGCGCTCGTGCAACAAGCCGATCCAGGCGCTCGGCATGGTCCGGGCCGGTCTCGACCTTCCGCCGGACCTGCTCGCGCTGGCCTGCGCCTCCCACTCGGGTGAGCCCTTCCACGTCGACGGCGTACGCCGCATCCTCGCCGGCGCCGGGCTCGGCGAGTCGGCGCTGCAGACCCCGCCCGACTACCCGCTGGACGACGCCACCAAGGAGGCGCTGATCCGGTCCGGCGGTGAGAAGGCGCCGGTGCTGATGAACTGCTCCGGCAAGCACGCCTCGATGCTGGCCACCTGCGTGGTCAACGGCTGGGACACCGCGACGTACCTCGCGGTCGACCACCCGCTGCAGGTCGTGATCGCCGAGACGTTCGCCGAGCTGACGGGTGAGGCGGTCGCCCACGTGGCTGTCGACGGGTGCGGGGCCCCGCTGCTCTCGACCTCGTTGATCGGCCTGGCACGGGCGTTCCGCACGCTCGCCGTCGCCACCTCCGGTCCTGAGGCGGCGATCGCCCGGGCCATGCGGGAGTTCCCGCAGAACGTGTCCGGCTCGACCCGCGACGAGCTCGCGCTCTTCACGGCCATCCCCGGCGCGATCGGCAAGGCCGGAGCCGAGTCCTGCTACGCCGTGGCGCTGCCCAACGGCCAGGCGTTCGCACTGAAGTGCGACGACGGGGCGCCGCGGGTCCGGCCGGTGTTGATGGCCGAGGCGCTGCGCCGCTCCGGGGTCGACAAGCTGGACGGCGTCGACGTCGCGGCGATGAACAGGACCGGTGAGCTTCCGTTGCTCGGTGGCGGGAAGCCCGTCGGCGAGATCCGCGCCTCCTTCTGATCGACAGGGCGGTAACTGCAGTTAGCAGTGGTTGAAGACGCAATCTCTTTGTCCTGTGCGGGTTCCACGGCAGCTGTGGCCCGTCACACGTCGCGACGGCTTGCATTTGCTAACTTTTGTTAGCACGATGGAGCCATGGCAAAGGGCGTGGTCGGCAAGACCGTCGAGTCACTCGGTGACTACCTCAAGGAGCAGCGCACCACTGCGAAGCTCTCGTTGAGGCAGCTCGCCGAGCAGGCCGGCGTGTCGAACCCGTACCTCAGCCAGATCGAACGTGGTCTGCGCAAGCCCTCCGCCGACGTTCTCCAGCAGATCGCCAAGGCGCTCCGCATCTCCGCGGAGCAGCTCTACATCCGTGCCGGCATCCTCAGCCCCGAGGACACCGCGGGCGGTTCCGTCGAGCTGGCCGTCCTGGCCGATCCTGCGCTCACGGAGCGTCAGAAGCAGTCCCTGCTCGACGTCTACTCCTCGTTCCTGGCGCTCAACGCCACGGACGACGAGCCGACCGACAGCTGACCATCCCACTCGGAGCGGTCCCCGGGATCGCGACGTACAAACCAAGGAGATCGACATGGCCAAGGCCAAGTTCGACATCAAGACCGAAGCGGCTCGCCCGTTCTACGCCACCGTCGGCGCCACCGACCTCACCGTCGAGTACGCCCGCCAGTACGCCGCCGACGTGCAGGCCAAGGTCGCCGACGTGCAGAAGAAGGTTGCCGGCTTCGAGTTCGAGCCCAAGAACCTCAACAAGCAGGCCCAGACCGTCGTGTCGGCCCGCGTCGAGACGGTGACCAAGGAAGCCAAGGACGCCCAGGCCAAGCTGGAGGCGAAGCTCGCCGAGCTGCAGGCCGAGGCGAAGAAGGCCCAGGCCCGTTTCGTGGCCCAGGTCAACGAGCTCCAGGCCGAGGCCAAGGCGTTCCCCGCCAAGGCGCAGAACTTCGTCGCCGACGCGGTCAGCGAGGCGACCGACACCTACACCGAGCTCGCCAAGCGCGGCGAGAAGGCCGTTGCCAAGCTCCGCAAGGTCGAGCTGAAGCTGGACGTCGACGCCAAGCAGACGAAGACCACCGTCTCCGCCTCGGCGAAGTCGACCACCGGCACCGCCAAGCCGGCCGCGAAGAAGGCTCCGGCCAAGAAGGCCCCGGCCGCCAAGAAGGCGCCCGCCGCCAAGAAGGCTCCGGCCAAGAAGGCCCCGGCCGCCAAGAAGGCGCCGGCGGCCGAGCAGGCCTGAAGGACTGAGGCTGAATCGGAACAGCTGACGCTGTTCTGACTTCATTGCCCCGAACTCGGGGGCGTGCACAACCCCGGACGTATGCGGTCCGGGGTTGTGCACGTTCTGGGGGCGATCGGGCCCGAGTCCCCAGTGCCGGCAGGTCGCGCGCCGCGGCACGCGATCTCGCGCGGAATCCGCCTCCGGGAGTGTCCCCGGTAGGCTTTGGGGCGTGCTGAACATCTTTGCCGTCGAGGGCTACGTCATGCTTGCCGTGGTCTTCATCGCGATCGCCGTCAAGGTCTTCGCGTTCGTCAACGCGCTGCTCTGGCCCGCGGAGGCCTACCACGCGGCCAACAAGCTGACCAAGCCCGCGTGGGTCGGCATCCTCGGCGTTGCCCTGGCCGCACAGCTGCTGCTGATCGACTCCTCGCCGCTGAACCTGCTGCACCTCATCGGCTCGATCGCCGCGATCGTCTATCTCGTCGACGTACGCCCGGCGGTCCAGGAGCTCACCCGCCGCTGACTCTGCGGCCGGCGCCTGCCGCCGGCCCCTTCGTTCAGCCCGCCACGTGGCGGCGCAGGGTCGTCATCGCGTCCTCGGGGGTGAAGCCGGTGGCCTCGATCTTCCTGGTCGACAGCACACCGCGTGCCGGACGTGGTGCCAGCGCCTTGCCGGCGGCGTACTCCTGCGTCGTGACCCGGCCGATGTCGCCGCGGGAGCGCCCGCACTGCTCGAAGACCTCGGCGGCCACGTCGGCCCAGCTCGTCGCGGGGCCGCCGCCGGTCACGTTGTAGATGCCGTACGGCGCGCGCGTGGTGAGCAGGTGTCGTACGGCGCGGGCCAGCTCGGTGGTGAACGTCAACCGGCCGACCTGGTCGTCGACGACGCCTGGAGACGCCCCGTCGCGGGCCAGTCGCGCCATCGTCGCGACGAAATTGTGGCCGTCGCCGATCACCCACGACGTACGGACCAGGTAGTGCCGGGGGGCCGTCACCACGGCCAGGTCGCCAGCCGCCTTCGACTGCCCGTAGACGCCCAGTGGGCAGACCGCGTCGTCCTCGTCGTAGGACTCGGCCGTGCCGTCGAAGACGTAGTCGCTGGACCAGTGCACCAGGGTGAGCCGGTGCTCGCGGGCGATCGCCGCCAGCAGTGACGGACCTGCGGCGTTGGCCGCCCACGCCTCCGCGCGCTCGGTCTCCGCGGCGTCGACCGCGGTGTGGGCCGCCGCGTTGAGCACCACGTCGTGCTCGTGCCACGGCCAGGCTCGCAGTGCCTCGGCGTCGGTGATGTCGAGCTCGTCCGCGTCGACGGCACGGGCGTCCGGGAACTCGGCGACGAGGGCGCGGCCGAGCTGTCCGTGGGCGCCGATGACGAGTGGACGCCGCGGCGCCATCGGGGCGACCTCGTCGAGGCGCGGGTTGTGCCGGTCCTTCTCCGAGATCTCCGCCTCCGCGAGCGGAATCGGCCACGGGATCGCCGCCGTCGGATCGGCCAGGTCGAGTGCCGGGTACGCCGCGCCCGGCCGCCAGTGCTCGTTGACGAGATAGCTGTAGGTGGTCGCGTCCTCGAGCGTCTGGTAGCTGTTGCCCACGCCGCGCGGCACGAACACCGCCACCGACGGGTCGATCTCGATCGAGTACGACGTCCCGAAGCTCGAGCCCTCACGCATGTCGACCCAGGCACCGAACACGCGGCCGTTCGTCACCGAGACGAACTTGTCCCAGGGTTCGGCGTGCACGCCGCGGGTGGTGCCGCGGCGCGTGTTGAACGAGACGTTGTTCTGCACCGGTCCGAAGTCGGGCAGCCCGAGCGCGGTCATCTTCTCGCGCTGCCAGTTCTCCTTGAACCAGCCGCGGCTGTCGGCCATCACCGGCAGGCGGACGACCAGCAGGCCGGGGATCGGGGTGGCCTCGACCTCCAGGGAGGGACCGCCCATCACATGCCCTTCGCGGCGTACGACGACTCGGTGGCGGCCTTGTGCGGGCGCCACCACTCCTCGTGGGTGCGGTACCACTCGATGGTGTCGGCCAGGCCCTGCTGGAAGTCCTCGAAGCGCGGCGCCCACCCGAGCTCGGCCCGGAGCTTGCCGGACTCGATCGCGTAGCGCCGGTCGTGTCCGGCCCGGTCGGTCACCTGGTCGAACGCGTCGGCCGGTTGGTCCATCAGCGTGAGGATCAGCCGCACCACCTCGAGGTTGTTCCTCTCGCCGTCGGCACCGATCAGGTAGGTCTCGCCGATCCGGCCCGCCTCGAGGATCCGCAGCACCGCGGACGAGTGGTCGTCGGCGTGGATCCAGTCGCGCACGTTGAGCCCGTCGCCGTACACGCGCGGCCGGATGCCGTCGATGACATTGGTGATCTGCCGCGGGATGAACTTCTCGATGTGCTGCCACGGTCCGTAGTTGTTGGAGCAGTTGCTGACCGTCGCGCGCACCCCGAAGCTGCGCACCCACGCACGGACGAGGTGGTCGGACCCGGCCTTCGACGCGGAGTACGGCGACGACGGCGCGTAGGGGGTGTCCTCGGTGAACCGCTTGGGATCGTCGAGCGCCAGGTCGCCGTACACCTCGTCGGTCGAGACGTGGTGCAGGCGTACGTCGTGCTTCCGCACCGCCTCGAGGATCGCGAACGTGCCGAGGAGGTTCGTGCGGATGAACGGCGACGGGTCGTCGAGCGAGTTGTCGTTGTGCGACTCGGCGGCGAAGTGCACGACTGCGTCGGCCTCCGCCACCAGTGCGTCGACCACGGCCGCGTCGGCGACGTCGCCGACCACCAGCTCCACGGGCAGTCCGGCCAGTGCCTCGCGGGAGGCGGCGTAGGTCAGCTTGTCGAGCACCGTCACGTGGTGGTCGGTGTGCGTGATGACGTGGTGCACGAAGTTGGAGCCGATGAACCCGGCGCCACCGGTCACGAGCAGTCTCATGCGGCCACCCTATTCACGCGTTCGCACCTATGCTGACCGCCATGCGTGGAATCATCCTGGCCGGTGGCACCGGCACCCGGCTGCACCCGATCACGCAGGGCATCAGCAAGCAGCTGGTGCCGGTCTACGACAAGCCGATGATCTACTACCCGCTCTCCACGCTGATGCTGGCCGGCATCCACGAGGTGCTGGTGATCACCACCCCTCACGAGGCCGAGGCGTTCCGGCGACTCCTCGGTGACGGGTCGCAGCTGGGCGTCTCGCTGACCTACGCCGTGCAGCCCTCGCCCGACGGTCTGGCCCAGGCCTTCCTGATCGGCGCCGACCACGTCGCCGACGAGTCGGTCGCGCTGGTGCTGGGCGACAACGTCTTCTACGGCCACGGCCTGGGCAACCAGCTGACCCGCTTCGCCGATCTCGACGGTGCGGCCATCTTCGGCTACCAGGTGGCCGACCCGACGGCGTACGGCGTGGTGGAGTTCGACGACGAAGGACGCGCACTGTCGCTGGAGGAGAAGCCGGCCACGCCGCGTTCGTCGTACGCCGTTCCGGGTCTCTACTTCTACGACAACTCCGTGCTGGCGCGGGCCGCCACGCTCGAGCCGTCGGCGCGCGGCGAGCTGGAGATCACCGACCTGAACCGGCTCTACCTCGACGAGGGCAAGCTGCAGGTGACAGTGCTGCCGCGCGGCACGGCCTGGCTCGACACCGGCACGTTCGACTCCCTCAACGACGCCAGCAACTTCGTGCGCACCATCGAGAGCCGCCAGGGCATGAAGATCGGCGCGCCCGAGGAGGTCGCCTGGCGTCAGGGCTGGCTCAGCGACGACGACCTGCGGCGAGTGGCCGAGCCGCTGTCGAAGAGCGGGTACGGCGAGTACCTGCTCGGCCTGCTCGACTGACGTCACGGCACCTCGTTGCCGGCAGGCAGCTCGCTGACCGGGTGATGGGCGTACCACGACTCGAACTGGTCCTTCGAGATCGCCTCGAACATGGCGCGGGCCTGGCGCGGCTTGACCTTCACGACGCTCGCGTCGCCGACCATGCCGCTGCCCGAGTTGGGCAGGGTGAGGAAGCGGAACGACCCGCTGCGCAGGTGCCTGTTCGCCAGGGCGAGGTCGCGGATCTTCGCGCTGGTCAGGCTTTCGTCGACCATCACCAGGCTCGAGAGGTTCCGCGCCAGCCTGGTGAGGCGCACCGGGTTGAACATCACGCCACGCGTGGTCAGTTTCTCCAGCACCGTGCGGAGGAAGTTCTGCTGCCGCTGGATGCGGCCGAAGTCGCCGTTCGGCAGGCTGTAGCGGGTGCGCACGTAGTGCAGCGCCTCGTCACCCTCGAGGTGGTGGAATCCTCGTTCCCAGTCGACCGTGCCGGACCGGGGATCGCTCACCGTCCTGGGCACGAAGACGTTGACGCCACCGATGGCCCCGGTGACGTCCTTGAAGCCGTCGAAGTCGACGATCACGAGGTGGTCGATGCGGATGCCCATGGTCTGTTCGACGGTGCGCGCGGCCAGGTCGGGCCCGCCCCACGAGAACGCAGCGTTGATCTTCGACCGGCCGTGGCCCGGGATGGCGACGTACGAGTCGCGCGGGATCGAGACCAGCTGGGCGGCCCGGTGGTCGGCCTCGATGTGCAGCACCATCATCGTGTCGCTGCGGGCGGTGCCCGGCTTCCAGGTGCCGGCCTCGAGCATCTCGTAGACGCTGTCGCCGACCTCGCGAGAGCCGTCGAGGTCGTCGACTCCCATCAGCAAGATGTCCGTGCCCTGGCCTTGCGGCGGGCGGTTGTCGCCGAGGTCGGTTTCGAACCGGCGTACGTCGCCGAGCTTCGAGTTCAGGTAGAGCAGCCAGCCGATCAGGATCGCCAGCAGCACGAGGGCGATCACGACGAGCGTGGTGATCGCCTTGTGCCTGCGGAACCATGCGCAGCGGCGCTTGATCCAGCTGCGGCGCCGACGCCGCCGGACCAGGACTGGCTCGCCGGACGTCGGTGCAGTGCCGACAGTGCCGACCTGCGGTCCGTCCAGTTCCACGTCGTTGCTCACACAGGTCCCCGTTGTCTCGCGAGTGGCCGCTGTCGACCAGTGCGGCCGGCAGGTGACCGCTGACCTGCCCAACGACGCCAGCACGCCGAGGTGACGGCCATTCGGGGGTTCCCGGACCTACTCGCGGGTACGCCATTTCGTCAGTCGACGCGGTCGCGGGCCTGCTGCTCCGCAACCCGTCTCGCAACCACGCGGCCACGTAGGCTGGCGGCCATGCTCCGGTCCGGTCTTGTTGCGCTCGTGGTCGCCGCCGCGGCCTGTGCGGGAGCCCTGCTGCCGGTGCCGCCGGTGGAGGCGCCGACCCACCCGGCGGCCGTCCGGGCCCCCGCCGCTCCCAAGCCCTTGGCCGGCAAGGTGATCGTGATCGACCCCGGGCACCAGCTCGGCAACGCGCGTTTCCCCAGCGAGATCAACCGCCTCGTGCCGGCCGGCGGCTTCCGCAAACCCTGCAACACCACGGGGGCCTCGACGAACAACGGCTACCCCGAGGCGACCTTCACCTGGCAGGTCGCCCGCCTCCTCCGGTCCCGACTGACCGGCCTGGGCGCGAAGGTGGTGCTGACCCGCACGTCGAACCGCCTCGATCGTTGGGGGCCGTGCGTCGACGTCCGCGGCCGCCGCGGCAACGCGCTCGGGGCCGACGTCAAGATCAGCCTCCACGGCGACGGGTCGTACGCCGGCGGCCCGGGCTTCCACGTGATCACGCCGCCCCGTGACCGCGCAGCGCGTCGGCTGGCGCTCGACGTCCGCGCCGGACTGCGCGCGCGTCGTCTGCCGTACGCCGGCTACATCGCAGGCGGCGACGGCCTCGACGTGCGCGGCGACCTCGGCACGTTGAACCTCTCCGCGATGCCCGCGGTGATGGTCGAGCTGGGCAACATGCGTTCGGCCGCCGACGCCCGCCGGATGACCACGCCGCGCGGGCGGTCGTCGTACGCCGCCGGGCTGACCAGCGGCCTGCGCGTCTTCCTGGCCCGCTGAGGCGACCCACCGCGGGAACTGCCGGAGTTCGGCACGGCGCACCGATATCGTCGCGGACATGCCCCTGGACCCAGGAATCTCGGCCCTGCTCCAATTCATCGAATCGTCGGGGAACCCGCCGATGCACGAGTCGTCGCCCGACGATGCGCGCAAGGCCTTCGCCGGCCTGGCCCAGATCGCGGTCGCGCAGTCGGGCCGGATCGAGGTCGGATCGGTCGTCGACACCTCGGTCGCCGGACTCGCGGCCCGGGTCTACCGTCCGGCGGTCGACGGCCCGGTGCCCACCGTCGTGTTCTTCCACGGTGGCGGCTGGGTGGTCGGCGACATCGAGACCCACGAAAACACCTGCCGCCGGCTGTGCCGCGACACGTCGTCCGTGGTCGTCTCGGTCGACTATCGCGTGGCACCCGAGCACGCCTTCCCGGCCGCGGTCGACGACGCGCTCGCGGCAGCCACGGCGATCAGCGAGGACCTCGCGGCCTACGGCGGCTCCGACGTCTGGGCGGTCGCGGGCGACAGTGCCGGCGGCAACCTCTCCGCCGTCGTCGCCCAGCAGGTGCCGGGGGTCGCCGCGCAGCTGCTGATCTACCCGGCCGTCGACGTGTTCGGCGACTACGCGTCCCGTGAGTCCAACGGCACCGGCTACTTCCTCGAGCTGCCCTTGATGGAGTGGTTCCTGGGCCACTACCTGCAGTCCGCCGCCGCACCCGACGACGCCCGCCTCTCGCCCCTGCACGGCGTACGACCCGAGCTGGCGCCAGCCATCGTGGTCACCGCCGAGTTCGACCCGCTGCGCGACGAGGGCCGGGCGTACGCCGACGCACTGGCCGCGTCCGGCGTACCCGTGGACTCGGTGACCTACGACGGCCTGATCCACGGCTTCGTCGACATGCCCCCGTTCTCGCCGGCCGCCGACGCCGCCGTGGCCGACATGAACCGCCGCTTCGCGGCGCTCCTGCACTGACCGGTCGTAGGGTGACGACCATGAAGACGCAGCTGCACTGCCCCTGTGGGGCGCACATCAAGGGGACCGACGAGGACGACCTGGTCGAGAAGACACAGGCCCACCTCGCGGCCGAGCACCCCGGCATGACCTACGGGCGCGAGGAGATCCTCTTCATCGCCCGCTGATCTGCGCGTCACACGGCGCAGCTGCCTCCGGCGACACGCGCACGGATCCGCACACCGCCGTACACCGCCGTACCACGCGACAACCCAGCGCGAGATGTTCAGTTCGACATACAGTTCGGACCGGTCGCCCGGCAGTCGAGCGTGAATCGACAGGCGGCGCCGCGAACTGCAGGTCCATCTGCACGCACGCTGACTCCACAGGCCTCCGAGCGCAGAGCCTGTGGACAGCGAGATGCGCCGCCGCGCCATGCGAAGAAGACTGGGTCCATGGACGCTCTGACCGCTCTGCACCGCTGTGGCGGCAGCGCGACGTGGGCAGAGCTCAAGGGCCTGACCAACCGTCGAGGCCTCGACAAGGCACTGCAGCTGGGCGTGATCGTCAAGCACAGGCACGGGAGCTATGCACTGCCGAGGGACGATCATCGTCGCGCGGCCGGGGAACTCTGCGGAGTCGTCTCAGGCCTGAGTGCTGCCCTGCACTGGGGCCTCAAGATGAAGAAGGAACCGGAGCATCCGACGGTGACCGTGCCTCGCAGTCGCCGGGTCGACGCATCGCGCCGCGAGGGTGTCCAGCTTCATCGCGACACCCTGCCTGCCGGCCACGTCTTCCAAGGCGTGACCTCACTCGCCCGGACAGTGGCCGACTGCGCGCGCTGGCTCCCGTTCGACGAGGCGGTGTGTGTCGCGGACTCCGCTCTGCGCAGCAGGCTGGTGACGAAGGAGGACCTCCGAGCTGTTGTCGTGTCGCTGCCGAGGACTGGTCGCTCACGAGCGATGGCGGTCGTCGAGTTCGCCGATGGCCGCGCCGCCAACCCGTTCGAGAGCTGTCTTCGCGTGATCGCCGCACAAGTGACCGGACTCTGCGCAGAGCCGCAGGTGGAGATCGGGCCTCACCGCGTCGATCTGGCCGACCGCCGGCTCCGGCTGGTGATCGAGGCCGAGTCCTACGCCTTCCACGGGAGCAAGGAGCTGTTCCGCGCGGACGTGCGCCGCTACACGTGGCTCGCGACGCAGCAATGGGTGGTTGCGCGGTTCCTCTGGGAGGACGTGATGCACGCGCCCGAACGGGTCCGCGAAGCCTTGCACCTGCTGGTCAAGACTCGCCTAGCCTGCTCGTGCCTCGCCGCCACTGGCGGAGCACCGTTCATTTGAGCACGCAGTTCGGCCCCGGATCCACGCTGGTGAGCGTGGATCCGGGGCCGGGACAGCGAACTGTATGTTCACCTGAACAGTCGAGCGGTCATGCTGAGCCGAAGTCTGCACCGGTGGGTTCCCGGACGGCCCGCGGCGTGAACGACACGACGAGCGGGAACTGTCAGCGGGGGGCCATGCGGAGGGCGCCGTCCATGCGGAACACCTCGCCGTTCAGGTAGTCGTGGTCCACCAGGAACAGCGCGAGGTCGGCGTACTCCGACGGCTTGGCGAGGCGCTGCGGGAACGGTACGCCGGCAGCGAGGCCGGCCCGGAACTCCTCCGAGACCGTGGCCAGCATCGGCGTCTCGACGATGCCGGGGGCGATCGTGTTGACGCGGATGCCGTGCTGCGCGAGGTCGCGCGCGGCCGGCAGGTTCAGGCCGACGATGCCGCCCTTCGACGAGGCGTACGCCGCCTGCCCGATCTGGCCCTCGAAGGCGGCGATGGAGGCGGTGTTGATGATGATGCCGCGGGCGTTGTTCTCGAGCGGCTCGGTGGCCGCGATCTTCTCGGACGCCAGCGCCAGCACGTTGAACGAGCCGATCAGGTTGATCTGCACGATCTTGGCGTAGAGCGCGAGGTCGTGGACGCCCTTCTTCGACAGGATGCGCGCCGAGGGACCGATGCCGGCGCAGTTGACGACGACGCGCAGGGGAGTGGTCGGGTCGGCGGCGGCCTGGTCGACCGCCTCCTGGACCTGCTCCGGGTCGGTCACGTCGACGCCGACGTAGTGCACGCCGTCGACGGCTGGCGCGCCGTCGATCGCCGAGGGGAGGTCGAAGGCGTAGACGGTGGCTCCGCGACCGGCGAGGGCGGCGGCGGTCGCCGCACCCAGACCCGACGCTCCGCCGGTGACGATCGCCGCGGTGTTCTCGACCTGCATCAGTTGCTCTCCTTGATGGTTCCGTTGTTGTCCTTGGCCAGCGCGCGGCTGATCACCATGCGCTGGATCTGGTTCGTGCCTTCGAAGATCTGCATGACCTTGGCCTCGCGCATGAAGCGCTCGACCGGGAAGTCGCGGGTGTAGCCGTAGCCGCCGAGCACCTGGACGGCGTCGGTGGTGACCTTCATGGCGTTGTCCGTGGCCACCATCTTCGCGATCGACGCCTCGCGGCTGAACGGCAGCCCCCGGTCCTTGAGCCGCGCGGCGTGCAGCACCATCGCGCGGGCCGACTGGATCGCCGCCTCCATGTCGGCCAGCACGAACGCCAGCCCCTGGTGGTCGATGATCTTCTTGCCGAACGTCTCGCGCTCCTTGGCGTAGGCGACGGCGTGGTCGAGCGCTCCCTGGGCGAGGCCGGTGGCGACCGCGGCGATGCCGAGGCGGCCGGAGTCGAGCCCGGCCAGCGCGATCTTGAGCCCGTCGCCCTCGTTGCCGAGAAGTCGCGACGCCGGGATGCGTACGTCGTTCAGGCGCATCGTGGTCGTCGAGGAGCCGGTCAGGCCCATCTTCTTCTCGGGCGGGTCGGCCTCGAAGCCCGGGGTGTCGGCCGGGATCAGGAAGCAGGAGATGCCGTTGCGGTCGTCCGACGTACGGGCCATCACCTTGTAGAAGTCGGCGTTGCCGCCGTGGGTGGTCCACGCCTTCGCGCCGTTGAGCACGTAGTCGTCGCCGTCGCGGCGGGCCGACGTCTTCATTGCGGCCGGGTCGGAACCGGCGTGCGCCTCGCTGAGGCAGTAGGCGCCGAGCAGCTCGCCACCGAGCATGTCGGGCAGCCACGCCTGCTTCTGCTCCTCGGTGCCGTGCTCGTGGAGGCCGAAGCAGCTGAGCGCGTGCACCGAGACGCCGACGCCGACGCTCGACCAGACCGAGGCGATCTCCTCGAGCACCTGGAGGTAGACCTCGTAGGGCTGGCCTCCGCCGCCGTACTCCTCGGAGTAGGGGAGTCCGAGCAGGCCGGCGCGACCGAGCAGCTTGAAGACGTCGCGCGGGAAGGTCTCGGTCGCCTCGTCCTGCGCGGCGCGGGGGAGCAGCTCCTTGGTGGCCAGGTCGCGGACCAGCCTGAGCAGGTCGGCGGCTTCGGACGTGGGCAGCACGCGGCTGGCGGGCATGGTCACTCCTGTGGCTTGGGTCATGCGATATTGATACTGTGGCTGAACCTAGCGTACTAATGCGAGTACGATCTTGTCACGACGGAGTGACCCCGAGCGCATCCGAAAGGCAGAACAGATGACCCCCGAGGCCCGCGTGGCGCAACTCCTGGACACCTTCGACGCAGCGGAGGTGAACCTCGGCGAACTCCTCTGCGACGGCCACCCGGCCGACGCGGTCGCGTTCACCGTCATCCAGCCCGACCTGTCCACACTCGACCTGACGTACGGCGACCTGGCCGAGAGCTCGCGCCGCTTCGCCGCCTACCTCGCCGACCAGGGTGTGAAGCCCGGTGACCGGGTGGCCACCCTGATGGGCAAGTCGGCCGACCTGGTCACCGTCATCCTCGGCATCTGGCGCGCCGGCGCGGTGCACGTGCCGCTGTTCACTGCCTTCGCGACGCCGGCGATCGCACTGCGCCTGGAGGGCAGTGATGCGAAGTACGTCGTCTGCGACGCCGACCAGCGCGCCAAGCTCGAGCCCGGCGAGGACCTCCCCGAGGACCCGGCCCGGCAGGTCATCGTGGCCGGCGACCGGGTCGCGTCGGGCGACCTCTCGCTGACCGCCCTGCTCGCCGAGGCCGACCCGGCTGCCGCCCCGAACGTGGCCGTTGCCGGGAGCGCCGAGTTCGTGCGGCTCTTCACCTCGGGCACCACAGGAACCCCCAAGGGCGTGCCGATCCCGGTCAAGGCGCTGGCGACGTTCGTGGTCTACCTGGAGTACGGCCTCGACGTCACCGCCGACGACGTCTACTGGAACGCTGCCGACCCGGGCTGGGCCTACGGCCTCTACTACGGAATCGCGGGTCCGCTCGCCGCTGGTCGCCGCAACATCCTGCTGCAGGCCAAGTTCACCCCCGAGACCACCTGGCAGGTGATCCAGTCGCTCGGCGTCACGAACCTGGCGGCCGCGCCCACCGTGTTCCGGTCATTGCGCAGCGCCGAGACGCCTGCCCCGGCCGGGCTCGACCTGCGCCGCATCTCCAGCGCCGGCGAGCCGCTGAACCCCGACGTGGTCACCTGGGGCGCCGACGTCCTCGGCGCCGCGATCCACGACACCTACGGCCAGACCGAGCTCGGCATGTCGATCGTCAACGGCTGGCAGGCGGACGTCGCCGGCGAGCTGCGCCACGGCTCGATGGGGCGCCCCATGCCCGGGTGGGACGCCGCCGTGCTCAAGGAGGAGGCCGACGAACCCGCCGACGCCGGCGAGCTGGGCCGGGTCGCCATCGACCTCCAGGGCAGTCCGCTGATGTGGTTCACCGGCTACGTCGACGCTCCCGAGAAGACAGCCGAGCGGTTCAGCGCCGACGGCCGGTGGTACTACACCGGCGACGCCGGCTCGATGGACGAGGACGGCTACGTCTACTTCTCGTCGCGCGACGACGACGTGATCATCATGGCCGGCTACCGGATCGGCCCGTTCGAGGTCGAGAGCGTGCTGGTCGGTGACCCGCGGGTCGTCGAGGCGGCCGTGGTCGGGGTCCCCGACGACCTGCGCGGCGAGGTCGTGGAGGCGTTCGTCGTGCTCGCCCCCGGAACCTCGGCCACGCCGGAACTCGTCGACGAGCTCAAGCAGCGGGTCAAGACCAAGCTGGCGGCGCACGCCTACCCGCGCCAGATCCATCTGGTCGCCGAGCTCCCGAAGACCCCGTCGGGCAAGATCCAGCGCTTCCAGCTCCGGTCGCAGCGGGCCTCCGAGATCGCGGCGGCGTCGCAGTCGTGAGTGCCGGTACGTCGAAGGGGCCGGGCCGCGCGGTGGTGCGCGGCACCGGCCGTCGGCGTACGCCCCGTCAGCTCGACCTGCTCGACCGCCTGGTCGACCTGATGACGAGCGAGGGTTTCGCGCGGTTCACCCTCGACGACATCGCCGTGCGCATGCGGTGCTCCAAGACCACCCTCTATGCGCTGGCGCCCTCGAAGCCGGAGCTCGTGGTCGAGGTGGTCAAGCAGTACTTCCGCAACTCGGTGCCACGCATGGAGGAGTCGGTGGCGGCGGCCGAGGCGCCGGCCGATCGGGTCACGGCCTACCTGCTCGCCGTTGCCGACTACCTCGCCCCGCTCTCGCGCGACTTCATGGACGACGTGGCGTCGTTCGCGCCGGCTGCGGAGGTCTATCGCACCAACACCATCGCCGCGGCCAACCGCATCCGCGAGCTGATCGCGGAAGGCATCGCAGCCGGCCAGTTCCGCGCGGTCAACGCCGCGTTCGCCGCGGAGATGGTGGCCGCGACGATGTTCGAGATCCAGCGTGGTGAGATGTTCGCGCGGCTCGAGATGAGCGACGCGGAGGCGTACACCGAGCTCGCCGCGCTCGTCGTCGGCGCGCTGACCGTGTGAGGCCTCTGACTCGGTCGACCAAGCACCACGGGCACCACACGGGTACCAGACGGGTGCCAGACACGAGACAGGAGTGATGGTGGAGTTTCACAGTGTTCTGGAAGAGCGTTGGAGTTGCCGCGCCTTCACCACCGACGAGGTGCCCGAGACGACTCTGCGCAAGATCTTCGCGTTCGCACAACGCACGGCGTCGTGGTGCAACACCCAGCCGTGGCAGGTGCACCTGCTCAGCGGCGAGGCCAGGGAGCGGTTGGCCAAGGGCCTTGTCGACGCTGTGGTCTCTGGAGCCGGTGGCTCCGACCTGCCGATGCCGGATGCTTACGTCGGGGTCCACCAGGAGCGTCGGCGCGAGGCAGGCTACGCGCTCTACGAGAGCCTCGACATCGCCCGTGATGACCGCGTGGCGCGCGATCTCCAGATGCTGAAGAACTTCACGTTCTTCGACGCACCCCACGTCGCGATCATCACCACCGACGCCAACCAGGGTGTCTACGGGGCGGTCGACTGCGGTGGCTATGTCGCCAACCTGCTCAACGCCGCCCACGAGCTGGGGGTCGCGACCGTCCCGCAGGCTGCCATCGCCATGCAGTCGCCGACCGTTCGCGACGTCCTCGACCTGCCGGCGGACCGACTGGTGGTCTGCGCGGTCTCTCTCGGCTTCGCTGACACCGATCACCCGGTCAACGCCTTCCGGACCAGCCGGGCCACGTTCGAGGACTCGGTCGTCTTCGTCTCCTGAGTGTGACGAGTCGGGGCCTCGCCCGACATCCGCCCCCGCCGGAGAGGAATGAATGGTGCCGGGCGGCGGTTGGTGAAGGTTGTGATGGCCAAAGACGCGAGACGTGTGTCCGTACTGCTCGGACTCCTCTTCGGCCTCGCCGGCATGGGTTCCTCCTCGGCCGCGATCGCGCTGCCGTTGATCTCCCAGGACCTCGGTGTGAGCGTCGGTGTCAGCACCTGGACCATCACGCTCTACGCGTTGATGCTCGCGGTCACCACCGCGGTCTACGGACGGGTGGCCGACCTTGTCGGCGTACGCCTGCCGTTGCTGGTCGGCGTGGCGCTGATGACCAGCGGCGCGATCGTCTCTGCCCTCGCCCCCAACTTCGAGGTGCTGCTGGTGGCCCGCATCTTCCAGGGTGCGGGCGCGGCCGCCGTACCCACGATGGGGGTCGCGGTGCTGAGCGCGCGCTACCACGGCGAGATCCGGGGCCTGGCGTTCGGCCGGCTGGCCGGTTTCGCCGCGGCACTGAGCTGCCTCGGCCCCCTCATCGGCGGCATCGTCGAGCACCAGTTCGGCTGGCGTGCGGTGATGGCGCTGCCGATCCTCGGACTGCTCGTGATCCCGTTCCTCTGGCACGCCCTGCACAACGAGGGCACCGGGGCCCGGCTCGACATCGTCGGTGCCGTGCTGGTCGCGGCCACGGCCGCCGGCGCCGTCCTGCTGGTGCAGTCACCGTCGACCGGCGTGGCCGTGGCGGTGGCCGGCGTCCTGCTGATGGCACTGGGCACACCGGCCGTCGTACTGCGGGTCCGCCGCCGACCACACGGCTTCCTGCCCGCCTCGGTGATCACCAACCCTGTCGTGGTGCGCAGCGCGCTGGCCGCGATGGCCATCCCCGCCGCATGGTTCGCCTTGTTGATCGCCATCCCGGCGGTGCTGGTCGGCGACGGCTGGGAGCCGTGGCAGGTCGGCCTGCTGATGGTGCCCAGCGCTGCGGTCGGCCTGATCACCCCTCGCTTCGCCGGTCCGCTGCTGAACCGGGTCGGCGCCACGAACACCCTGGCCGCATCGGGGGCGATCGTGTCGGTCGCGATGCTGGTGGCCGCGGTCGGTGCTCACCAGACGTGGGCGCCGGTGCTGCTGGTCGCCGTGATGCTGGCCACCGCCTCGTTCGGCATGGGCCAGCCCGCGCTCAGTGCCGCGGTCGGTGACGCCGTGCACGCCGACGTACGCGGTGTGGCCCTGGGTGTCGCGACCTTGCTGTTCCTGGTCGGCGGGTCCATCGGCTCCGCGGTCGTCGGCGGTCTCGGCGACGTGGTCGGCATCGACTGGAGCCTGGTGGCGCTCGCGCTGCTGCCCCTGGTGGGGTTGGCCGCCCTGCTGCCGATGCTGCGTGACCGGACGGCTCCGGCACCCAGCCTGACCACGGTGCCCACTGGGCGGGACTGACGTCGAGCTGACGGCGAGTCAGTGCTTGCCTTGCAGCAACGCTCGGGGCCGTTGGTTCCTGCGCGAGACCGACCACCCCGCGAAAGGGCAGGTGTCCCCGTGGACCTGGAAGCACGTGTCTCCCGCCTCGAGGCGGTCGAGAAGATCAAGGCACTCAAGCATCGCTACCTGCGGGCCTGTGACGCGAAGCGTCCCGAGGACTTCCGCGCCTGCTTCATCGAGCGCGGTGCGATGCTCGACTACGGGCCACGGATCGGGAGCTTCGACGACGCCGACGGCATCGCGGCGGTGTTTCGCCGGATCGCCCTGCAGCGGGTGGACGGGAAGGTCGTCGTCCTCGACATGCACCACGCCCTGCACGCCGACATCGAGGTCGATGACGACGAGGCCACCGGAGCCTGGACCCTGCGCTTCCGCCAGGTCGACCTGACCCGGAGCACCGAGTCGGTCAGCGCCGTCGAGTACGCCGACCGCTACGTCGTCGAGGACGGGGAGTGGCGGATCGCCCGCAGCGAGGTCACGGTGCTGTGGACCCTGACCACACCGTTGCCCGAGGGCTTCGCCGTCACGGAGTCGTTCTCGTGAGCGGCGGGAGCCGGGTCGCCCTGGTCACCGGGGGCAGCAAGGGCGTGGGCCAGGGGATCGCGGTGGGCCTGGCCGAGTCCGGCTGGACCGTGCACGTCTCCGGCCGCGACCGCGAGCGCCTGCAGGCCACCGTCGACCGCGTCGACGCCGTAGGAGGCACGGGCCACGCCCACACCTGCGAGCACACTGACGATGACGACGTACGCCGACTCGTCACGACGGTGCACGACCACGCGGGACGTCTCGACCTGCTCGTGAACAACGCCTGGGCCGGTCCGCCGATGAACCACGTGACGCCGGAGAAGTTCTGGGAGAGGCCGCTGTCCGACTGGGACACGCTGATCGGCGTGGGCCTGCGCGCGCACTACGTGGCCACCCACGTCGCCGCGCCCCTCATGATCGCCCGGCGCACGGGGCTGGTCGTCAACATCTCCTCCGTCGGCACCCGCGCCTACCTGCACTCCACGCTGTACGGGATCTCCAAGGCAGGGCTGGACAAACTCACCCACGACGCGGCACTGGAACTGCGCGAGCACGGGGTGACCGTGTTGTCGCTGTGGCCCGGCCTGGTCCGCACCGAGAAGCTGCTGGCCAGCGGGGTCGACAACATCGCGGGCGTCTCGGTGTCGGACACCGAGACGCCGGAGCTGCAGGGGCGGGTGGTGGCCGCGATCGCCGCGGATCCTGACCTGCACCGGCGCACGGGCGGCGTGGTGATCACCGCCGAGGCGGCCGCCGAGCTGGGCATCGTCGAGCCCGGCGGTGGGACCCCGGTGTCGCCGAGGCGGATGTTCGGTGGCGGCCCGATCTTCCCGCCGCTGCCCTGACCCCGAACACCCGCGCCGCCTCGTGCAACGCGGGGTTACGGTCGCTCCACACGCGTCGTGACGCGGGCGAGGCGACCACAGCGCCGCACAAGTGCGAAGGCGTCCCAGGTCAGGGACGCGCCAGCCGAGCTCAGCGCTTGGTGAAGGCAGCGAGCAGTCGCTGGGCGTCGTCGGTGCCGACGGCCTTGGCGATGGTGACCGCCTCGTCGCGTCCGACAGAGGCCCGGTCGGACTCCCACGAACCACGGATCAGTCGCCGGGCCTGGCCGAACGCGAAGACCGGCCCGGCCGCCAGCGTCGTGGCCAGCTGGAGGGCGCGGTCAGCGCCGGCGACCTCGGTGACCAGGCCCCAGTCGAGGGCCACGTCGGCGGTGATCGGGGTGTTGGTGAGCGCCATGTGGAGGGCGCGCTGCTGTCCGATCGCGCGGGGGAGCAGCCACGAGACACCGCAGTCGGGGGTCAGCCCGACACCGGGGTAGGCGGTCACGAACTTCGTGCCAGGATCGGCCACCACGAGGTCGCAGCTGAGCATCACCGCGAGACCCGCTCCAGCCACGGCACCCTGGACGGCGCCGACGACGGGCTTCTCGAGCGCGGTGAGCTCCTGCAGCGCGCCGTCCAGTGCGCCGGCCAGCTCGAGGAGGTACGCCGCCTGGTCGCCGTCCGACGCGACCATCGAGGCCACGTCGCCACCGGCACAGAACCGCTTGCCGGCACCCGTCACGAGCACGGCGCGTACGTCATCATCAGCGGCCGCCGACTTGATCGCCGCCGACAGTGCGTGGGCGGTGGGCAGGTCGACCGCGTTGGAGACCTCGGGGCGGTTGAGCTCGATGCGGGCCACACCGTCGGTCACGGCGTACGAGACGAGGTCGCTCATGTCAGATCCTCCGGAACAGGGCAGCCAGGGCCTGGCCGCCGCCGATGCACATGGTGACGATGCCCAGCTCGAGGTCGCGGCGCACGAGGTCCTTGGCCACCCGCAGCGACAGGATCGCCCCTGTCGCGCCGACCGGGTGGCCCAGCGCGATCGCGCCGCCGTACGGGTTGACCTGCTCGGGGTCGAGCTTCGCGTCGCGGATCACCGCGACGGCCTGCGAGGCGAACGCCTCGTTGAGCTCGATCGAGCCGATGTCGGAGGGCTTCGTGCCGGTCTTCTCGAAGAGGTTCTGCAACGCGAGCACGGGTGCGTAGCCCATCAGCTCGGGCTCCATCGCCGCAGTCGCGACGGCCTCGATGGAGACCAGTCCGGTCAGGCCGCGCTCGGCAGCCACCGACTCACGGGCGAGTACGACGGCCGCGCCGCCGTCGTTGATCCCGGAGGCGTTGCCGGCCGTGACCGTGCCGTCCTTGCTGAACGCAGGACGCAGTCCGGCCAGCGTCTCGAGCGTGGTGTCGGGCTTCGGGTGCTGGTCCTCGGTGACGGTGAACGGCTTGCGGCCACCCACCTCGACCGGGGTGATCTCCTCCGCGAACGCGGCCTTGGCGGCCTCGCTGGCGGCGCGCTGCTGGGAGAGCAGGGCGAACTCGTCCTGCTCCTGGCGCGAGACGCCGTACTTGGTGGCGACGTTCTCGGCGGTGACGCCCATGTGGATGTCGTGGAACGGGTCGGTCAGCATCATCACGGTGCCGTCGACCAGCGACCGGTTGCCGAGCTTGTAGCCGTTGCGGGCACCGAAGTCGTAGAACGGCATGCGGGTCATCGACTCGTCGCCGCCGGCCAGGGTGAGGCCGAGGTCGTTCCAGCGCATCTCCATGGCGGCCGACCAGATGGCCTGCAGCCCCGAGCCGCACAACCGGTTGACGGTGTAGGCGGGCACGTTCTTCGGCAGGCCGGCCGTGATCGCGACCCGGCGGGCGTTGTAGGCGTCGGGCCCGACCTGGCCGATGCAGCCCATCACCACCTCTTCGATGTCGGCGCCGTCGACGCCGGCGCGGCTCAGGGCCTCGCGGGCAGCGGTCGCGCCGAGCTCGAAGCCGGGCACGTCCTTGAACACTCCGCCGAAGCTGCCGACCGGCGTGCGGGCGCCGTCGACCAGGACGATCTTCTCGTCAGGCATGGATTCCTCGTTCAGTTGTAGGTGTAGAAGCCACGGCCGGTCTTGCGGCCGAGGAGGCCGGCGTCGACCATGCGGTTGAGCAGCGGCGGGGCGGCGTAGAGCGGCTCCTTGAACTCCTCGTAGAGCGACTCGGCGACGGCCTTGGTGGTGTCGAGCCCGATCAGGTCGGCCAGCGCGAGCGGGCCCTGCGGGTGGGCGGCACCGAGCACCAGGCCGCGGTCGATGTCGGCGGCGGTCGCGAAGCCCGACTCCATCATGCGGATCGCGGAGAGGATGAACGGGATCAGCAGCGCGTTGACCACGAAGCCGGCGCGGTCCTGGCAGTCGATCGCCTCCTTGCCGAGCACGTCCTGCACGAACGCGCGGGAGCGTTCGGTGACCTCGGGCGCGGTGACGATGGACGGCACGAGCTCGACCAGCTTGAGCACCGGCACCGGGTTGAAGAAGTGGATGCCGAGCACGTTCTGCGGGCGGTTGGTGACCACGCCGAGCTTCATGATCGGGATCGAGGAGGTGTTGGAGGCCAGGATCGCGTCGGGGGAGGTGACGATCTTGTCGAGCTGGCGGAACAGTTCGGTCTTGGCGTCCTCGTCCTCGAGGATCGCCTCGACGACCAGGTCGCGGTCGGCGAGCTCGTCGAGGTCGATGACCACACGGATCCGGGCCAGTACGTCGGCAGCGGAGGAGATCTTGCCCTTGGCCTCGGCACGGGCCAGCGACTTCTCGAGTCGCGACCGGCCAGTGTCGGCGGCACCCTGCGACGACTCGGCGACCACGACGTCGAGCCCTGCGCGGGCGCAGACCTCCGCGATGCCGGCTCCCATCAGGCCGCATCCGACGACCCCGATCTTCTCCATGTCTTCTCCTCGTTGATCCGATCGACGACTGTCACAACGACGCTAACCGCTACCGATAGGTAACTCTCACCGCGTCCACTCGCGGGAACGCCTGCACCGCGGCCGCGGTACGCCGTACCGTGTCTCCATGCGTTTCGACTGGGTGCCGGCCTCGGCGGCGTCGCTGATTGCCGGCGCGGTGACGCTGGCCCTGGGATCGACGTTGCTGCCCGGCGGAGACACCCCGACGGAGTCCCTGCACCTCGTCGAGCAGCACGACTCGCAGTGGCTCGCGGTCTCGGTGCTCTTCTTCATCGCCGCGATCGCACTCGTCCTCGGCCTCCCGGCGGTGCTCACCCTGTTCCAGAAGCGTGGTGGGCTGCTCGGCCTGGTCGGCTGCTGCATCTTCCTGATCGGCTGTGTCGGAACGGCCGGCTACGCCATGCTGCTGGCGTTCTTCCGGGCCCTTGCCCTCAGTGGTGCGGTGCGCGCGGAGGCACTCGACGAGGTGGTCGCCGATCCCGGACTGAACGGCTTCCTGCTCGGGTGGGTGGCCGCGTTCTACCTGGGCGAGCTGCTGATCGGCCTGGCCCTGCTGCGGGCCGGCACCACGTCGAAGTGGGTGCCCGCCCTGCTGCTGGCCCACGTGGCCACCCTGCCGCTCGGTGCGCTGGCGCCGCGCCTGTTCGGGTCGTGGACGATCGTGTTCATGGGTGTCGGATTTGCAGGGGTCGCGATCGCCGCCAACAGCCGTCAGGGAGTCAAGGGCGAGAGCGTGCAGTTCAGCTCACGTTGAGCGGCCCGCCTAGGGGTGGTCGGGCATGTTCGTCCAGCCCTTGCGGTCCTCGCGTGCATACCAGCCCGACGCGGCCAGGGTGCCGCCGTCGACGGGGATGGTGTGGCCGGTGACGAACCTCGCCTCGTCGCCGGCGAGGAACGCGATCACCGCGGCGTAGTCGTCGACGTGCCCGAACCTGCCCAGTGGGATCCAGGTGCGCAGCAGGTCGGGGTCGCGGCCGCGCAGCATCGCGTCGCGCGAGGTCTGCGGGGTGTCGGCCAGGTCGGGCGCGATGGCGTTCACGCGGACGCCGTACTGCCCGACCTCGACCGCCAGGCTCTTGGTGAACGCCGAGACGCCCGCGTTGTACGCCGAGTAGGCGGCGTTGCCGGGGATGCCGCGGAACGCCTCGACCGTCGAGTTGTTCACGATCGCACCGGAGGTCTGCTCGACCATCCGGGGGAGCAGGGCGTGGGTCACCTTGAGCACGTGCAGCAGGTTGAGCTCGTAGAGCCGTTGCCACTGCTCGGGCCTGCTGTGCAGGAACGTCTTCGACGCCGGGCGGAAGTCGCCGACGTTGTTGACCAGGACGTCGACCCGGCCGAGCTCGCCGACCTGCGTCGACACCGCCTCGACCACGTCGTCGTCGGCCACGTCGCCGACCACCACGTGAACGGTCCCTCCCGCGGCCCGGATCTCCGTGGCCGTGGAGTCGGCCGCCGCGGCGTCGATGTCCACCAGCACGACCGTGTCCCCGTCGGCGGCCAGGCGCCTCGAGGTCGCGCCGCCGATGCCGAGCGCCCCACCCGTCACCACGCTGACCCGGCTCACCGGACGGCCTTCAACGTCTGGGTCCGCACCGAGCCGACGTGCACCTCCCGGCGGCTGAACCGCCAGCCCGCCGGCGTACGCCGGTAGTGGTCGCGGTAGGTCACCGTCCAGACCAGGTCACGTGGGCCGTCGGGGGAGTCCGTGTAGTGGTGCGCCTCGCAGGCGATCCGCCCGGTCGCGGTGTCCGCGTCCGTTCCGGCGGTGAAAACCTCGCCACAGGCCGCGTGGAACGTGCCGCGCAGTCCGAGCACCTGCTCCATCGCGGCACGTACGCCGGCCTGCCCGACGTGTTCCTCGACCGGGTCCAGGTGTGTCGGGGGCCGCGCCGTCGCCAGCACCCCGTCGTCGGTGAAGAGCCCGGCGACCCCGGCCGGGTCGCGGTCATCGACGGCCCCGGCATAACGGTGGACCAGGTGGCGCAGCTCGACGAGGTCGGCGGACTCCGGCGTCAGAGCCGGGCCACTCATGAGAGTCCCAGGCGCTGGGCGCAGGCCGACAGCTCGTCGCGGGCCTGGTCGAGGTCGGCGGTCTCGCCGGCGGCGAGCACGATCCGGTCGGCGCCCTGGGCGGCGAGCCGCTCGGCGCGCGGCTGGTCGATCCTGGAGACCAGGTGCCCCAGGGAGACCTCGAGCGCCTCCGGGTCGCGCCCGGCGCCCTCGGCCTCGGTCCTCATCAGCTTGACCAGTGCGGCCAGCTCCTCACCGGCTACGCCCAGCGGCTGCAAGCCGTCGCCGTACCGGCCCGCTCGTCGCGCCGCGGCCTTGCTGTGGCCGCCGACATGAAGGGGTACGCCGCCGGGCTGGGCGGGCTTCGGGTAGGACATCGCGCCGTCGAAGTCGAAGAACTCCCCGTGGTGGTCCGCGCCGTCGGGCGACGAGTCGGCCCACAGCTCGCGGAGCACCTGCAGCTGCTCGTCCGCGCGGCGGCCACGGGACTCGAACGGGGCGCCACAGGCCTCGATCTCCTCCTTCATCCAGCCCATGCCGACACAGACCCGCAGCCGACCGCCAGAGAGGCGGTCGATGGTGGCCAGCCGCTTGGCCAGCACCACGGGGTGGTGGTTCGGAAGGACGAGCACGCCCGTGGCCAGGCCGAGCGTCGTGGTCTGACCGGCGAGGAACGCCAGCAGGTCGAGCGGGTCGGGGATGTCGAGGTCGTCGGCCAGCTCCATCTTCCCGGACGCGTCGTAGGGATAGACGCTGGAGTAGCGGCTCATCACCACCGCGTGCTCGACGAGGACCAGGGACTCGAAGCCGCAGGCCTCGACGTGCTGGGCGTAGGCCGTCATCCAGACGGGATCGGCGGTGGTTCCGGCAGCGGTGGGTGCGATCACGGCGAACTTCATGTCGCGAACCTAGGCGCGGACCCACCCCGCGGTGCAGGTGTTCCCGGTGGCCGGGAGCGGTCCCATCGAATCCGAGGCCCAGCCGCTAGAAACAGTGCGTGTCCAGCAACCCCCGAGAATCCGAAGCCATCCCTGTGACGGACCCCGAGCGCCGGGCCACGACCGTCGAGCTCGTCGAGGCGACCCGGGCCCTGATGCTCGCGGTGGCCACCACCGACCTGCCGGTCGACGACCTCGTCGAGGCGACCAAGTCGATCTCCGGCCTGGCCGACCTGCTCGGCACCGAGACGCGGACCCGGGTGCTGAGGACATCGTTCGAGCTGCCCGCCCAGTTGCGCGGGGCCGGCGAACCGTGGCGCACCTACGGTGTGAACCCGTTCGGCATCCCGCTCGAGATCCACTTCGACGGCGACACCGCGCGGGCCACCCTGGTCGGCGACGCACTCCTGGAGGGCCCGCCCGATCACCTGCACGGCGGCTTCTCGGCGCACCTGATGGACTGCCTGCTCGGCAGCCTCGTCCAGGGCACGGGCGAACGGGCGGTGACCGGCACCCTCGACCTGCGCTACCTGAGCCGTACGCCGCTGGACGCACCGCTCGACCTGCACGCCGAGATCACCGGGCGCAGCGGCCGGAAGATCCACGCCGTGGGTTGGATCGAGCACGAGGGTGTCCGGTGCGTCGAGGTGACCGGCCTCTTCATCACGATCGACGGGGTGCACGCATGAGCTACGAGCTGACCGGGCTCGACGGGAAGGTCGCGGTCGTCACCGGTGCCGGCCGGATGCGGTCGATCGGACGCCAGATCGCCGTCGAGCTGGCCCGGGCCGGGTGCGACGTGGTGGTCACCGGCACCGGTCGTACGCCGGCACACCGGCCGGCCGACGAGCAGGAGGCGGGGTGGCGCGACATCGAGTCGGTGGCCGACGAGGTCCGTGCGCTCGGACGCCGCGCCCTGCCGGTGGTCTGCGACGTCTCCGAACCCGACCAGGTCGATGCGCTGCTGGCGGGAACGCTTGAGGAGTTCGGCCGGGTCGACGTACTCGTCAACAACGCCGCGGCCTCCCGCGGTGGCGACCGTGCGCCGCTGCTCGACCTCGACGTCGCCGACTTCGACCGGGTGGTCCGCATCAACCTGCGCGGCACGTTCCTGATGACCCAGGCCTTCGCCCGGGCCTTCGTCGAACGCGGTGACGGAGGAAGCATCCTCAACATCTCCTCGATCGGCGGCAAGCTGTCGGGTCCGGGCACCGGCGTCTACTCGGCGTCGAAGGCCGGCGTGCAGTCGTTGACCTCCACCGCCGCCAAGGAGCTCGGCCAGCACGGGATCCGGGTGAACGCACTCTGTCCCGGCGTCACGGCCACCAGCCGCCTCGACGACTGGTCGCCCGAGGCGTGGGAGACCTACGTGCGGGCCAACCTGCCGTTGGGCCGGGTCGGCGAACCGGTCGAGATCGCCCACGCCGCGGTGTTCCTGGCCAGCGACCAGGCCGCGTGGGTGACCGGGCAGTGCTGGAACATCGACGGTGGCCAGCTCACCGTCCGGTGAGCCCACCCCTTCTGGAGGACGAACGGATGACGCCCCGCGAGCAGGCGATGGCTCGACTCACCGGCCCCGGCCAGCCCTTCGAGCTGCACGAGGAGCTGGTGCGCGGTGTGCCGATGCAGGTGTTCCGCAACCGGCACCGCAGCCTGACCGAGCTGCTCCACGCCTCGGCGGCCTTCGGTGACACCGACTACCTCGTCACCACCGAGGGCCGGATGACGTTCGCCCAGCACCACGAGGCGGTCGCCGCGCTGGCCACCGCACTGCGTGAGGAGTACGACGTCCACCCCGGCGACCGGGTCGCGTTGTGCGGCGCGAACTCGACGGAGTGGATCGTGGCGTTCTGGGCCACCGTCGCGTTGGGTGCCGTGGCGGTCGGGGTGAACTCGATGTGGGTCACCGACGAGATCGCCCACGGCCTGGAGCTCACCGAACCCTCCGTGATCTTCGCCGACGGTCCGCGTGCGGCGTTGGTCGCGGAGACCGCGGCGCCCGTGCTGTCGTTCGAGACCGACCTGGCCGCCCTCGTCGAGCGGCACCGCGGGACCCCGATGCCCGTCGCCGACGTCGACGAGGACGACCCGGCGGTGATCCTGTTCACCAGTGGCACGAGCGGCCGATCGAAGGGCGCCACGCACTCGCACCGCAACGTGCTCTGCGCGGTCTGGTTCCACCTGCTCAACGACGCGGTCGCCACCGAGCTGGGCTTCCCGCCGAGCCACCGCCGCTACCTGCTGGCCACTCCGCTGTTCCACATCGCTGGGCTGCACAACCTGGCGATCGCCAGGCTCGCGGTCGGCGACACCGCCGTCCTCCACCTGGGGCGCTTCGACATCGACGCCGTGCTGCGGTTGATCGAGAAGGAGGGAATCACCAACTGGGGTGCGGTTCCGACCATGCTCACCCGGTTGCTCGAGTGCGACCTGTCGGCGTACGACCTGTCCTCGTTGCGCGCACTTTCGGTCAACAGCGCCCCGTCCGCGCCGGTGCTCAAGGAGCGGCTGAGGGTGGCCCTGCCGGTGGCCGGTGCAGCGCTGGGGACGACGTACGGCCTGACCGAGTCGTCCACGGGTGCCACCCTGGCCACCGCCGCGGACCTCGAGGTGGACCCCCAGTCGGTGGGCACCCCGGTGGTGACCCTGCAGGTCGAGGTGCGTGACGCGGAAGGCAGGGCGGTGCCCGACGGGGTCGAGGGCGAGGTCTGCCTGCGCGGACCCCAGATGATGCTGGGCTACTGGCGCAACCCGGAGGCCACCGCCGAGTCCGAGGCGGCCGACGGCTGGTTCCGGACCGGCGACCTGGGATGTCTCGTCGACGGCCACCTGCGTCTCTCGAGCCGACGCTCGGACCTGATCCTGCGCGGTGCGGAGAACGTCTATCCGGCCGAGGTCGAGAACCAGCTGGCACTGCTGCCCGACGTGCTCGAGTGCATCGTGCTCGGTGTGCCCGACCCCGACATGGGTCAGGCGGTGGCGGCCTCGGTGGTCGTGCGACCCGGCAGCCAGGTCGACGAGGCGACGTTGCGGGCGCACCTCGCGCCGCGGCTGGCGAAGTACAAGACGCCCACCGTGTGGCACATCGGCACCGAACCGCTGCCGCGCAACGCGACCGGCAAGGTGAACCGACGCGACATCATCTGGTGACCGCGCGGCTGCGGCGTCGCCGGGGCGGCGTACGACGACCCGGGTGAACGGACCAGCAGGGGTCAGCGGCCGGTCCAGCCGGGAAACATCGCCAGGCTGATCTGGCGGGCGGCCCGGGCGACCTGGGGAGCCAGCGCGTCGAGGCGCAGGTGTCGACGACTCGCCACTCCGATCGCCCCGATCGCACCCGCGGGCGAGAGGATCGGTGCCGCGACCGCGTTGATGTGCATCGGGCAGTTCTCGGCGGGGGACTGGACGATGCCGTGGCGGCGACGTGCCGCATCGAGCTGCTGGTGCAGGCTCGGGAGTCGTTGGGTCCGGTTCTCCTGCGCGAGCAGGACGTCGACCTGCTCCGGCGGCAGCCCGGCCAGCAGCACCCGCCCACTGACTCCACGGTCGGCGGCGATCCGCTTGCCGACGCCGGTGACCGGGATGCTGTTGCGCAGGGGCCCGCCGATCTTGTCGAGGTAGTGCACCCGGCCTCCTTCGAGCACCCCGAGGTGGGCCACCGCACCGGTGGCCTCGTGCAGGTCGTTGAGCGTGTCGGACGCTGCCGCGCGCAGGGTGGCGTGGGTCTGGGCCTGGGCGCTGAGGGCCAGCACCCGCGGGCCGAGTCGGTAGCCGCAGACGGCGTGCTCGAGCCAGCCGAGGTCGACGAGCTGGGTGACCAGCCGGAACGCGGTCGAGCGGGGCAGGCCGGTGGCTTCGGTGATGTCTTCGAGGAACATCACCTCGGGTCCGTCGACGAAGCTGTCGAGGATCCAGGTCAGACGTTCGGCGACCCCCGGTCGGGGTGCGGGTGTCGGTTCGATCTGCAGCACGCTCATGGGGTGCCCTCCGTTTCCTCCCGAGGTCTTGAAACCTAGCACTTGCTTGGTCTGGTTGTCGCCGGGTTTCGGCTGTGGCTCTCGCTGGGTGGGAGTGGTCCGGGCGCTCCGGCCGACGGGTTGCTTTGCTGCAGGCCGGGCTGCCCGCACGAGGCGTGGATCCCTGGCAGTGGAAGGAAGTCCATTCGTATGACATCAATGAAGATCCGCGCGCGGCGCCAGCTGGGCGGCGTCGCCGCACTGGTGCTGACCGCGGCCATGTTCACGTCGTGCGCCTCGGGCGACGACGGGGAGAAGAAGCACGGCGACGCCGCCACCTACGAGACCGGACTGGTGAACATCGCCGACGCCGGCGACCCGAAGCAGGGCGGCACGCTCACCTTCGGCGCCTACTCCGAGCCCGCAGTGCTCGACCCGGCCGAGACGATCGTGGCCGGCTCGACCGGTGGTCTCGAGATGTCCGCGATCTACGACGTGCTGATGCGCTGGAACAGCGCCGACAACACGGTGCAGCCGCAGCTCGCCGAGAACCTCGAGCACAGCGCCGACTACAAGACCTGGACCCTCAAGCTGCGCGACGGCGTGAAGTTCAGCGACGGTACGGCGCTCGACGCCGCCGCGGTGAAGTTCAGCATCGAGCGCTACGTGCGCCTCGGCGCCGACGAGGCGATGCTGTGGAGCGACAACGTGAAGTCGGTCTCGGCGACCGACCCGTTGACGGTCGAGTTCGAGCTCGCGACGAAGTGGCCCAGCTTCGACTACATGCTGACGACCGGGCCGGGCATGATCGTCGCCAAGTCGGCTGGCGAGGGCGAGAAGTTCAAGCCGGTCGGTGCAGGCGCCTTCACCTTCGCCTCGCACAAGACGGCGGAGAGCATCGAGCTCAAGGCCAACAAGGACTACTGGGGCGGTGCGCCCAACCTCGACGGCATCAAGGTCGTGTTCCTCAACGACCCGAGTGCGACGTACGACTCGTTCAAGTCCGACGAGCTCGACGCGGCGTTCACGCGCGAGCCCGACCTGGTCGACGAGGCCGTGCAGGCCGGACAGAGCGGCTTCCTCAACATGGTCTCCCTCGGCAGCGTGGCCGTGATCAACGGCCAGGAGGGGCACCCAGGCAGCGACCCGCGGGTGCGCCAGGCGATGCACATGGCGATCGACCCGAAGGTGATCGCGGACCGGTCGTACGGCGGCGCCGGGCTGCCGAGCAACGAGGTCTTCCCGAGCTCGTCGGTGTGGCACACCGACGTGAAGCCACTGCCCTACGACCCGGACGCCGCCAAGAAGCTGGTCGCCGAGGCCAAGGCCGACGGCTTCGACGGCAAGGTGACCTACCTGGACGCCTCCGACGCGGCCTCGAAGGAGACTGCGCTGACCGTCAAGGCGTTCCTCGAGGCGGTCGGGCTCACGGTCAAGCTCGACCTGGTCTCGAACGTGCAGGAGCAGATCCAGAAGGTCGCCGTCGACCGCAACTACGACGTCGCCGGGTGGGGGATCAGCTGGCGTGAGGCCGGCCCCTACGGCCGGATGTTCGCCACGCTGCACAGCGAGGGCAACCTCAACGTCGGCATGCCCACCGGTCCCGAGATGGACGCCCTCTTCGACGAGTTCCAGGCCGCCGAGACCGAGGACCAGCAGCGCGAGATCATGGGCCGCATCCAGGCGCAGTGGAACGAGCAGGTGCCGGCGCTGATCTTCAGCCCGACCGGTGAGTTCCTGATGTGGAGCAAGGACGTGCACGGTGTCGTCGACACCACCAACAGCATGGTGCTGCTCCAGGACGCCTGGATCGGCTGATCGGTGGGATCGACCCTGATGGGCAGGCCGGTCATCGTCGCGATCATCGAGCGGGTCTGACATGACTTCACCACGCAGGATCGCGCTGGTGACCGGCGCCAGTCGGGGCATCGGCCGGAGCACGGCGCTGGCCCTCGCGGGAGACGGCTCCGACGTGGCCTTCACCGCCCGCACCGTCACCGAGGGTGAGGGCTCGGTTCCGGGACGAACCACGCGGGAGGCCGGTGTCCTCCACTCGGTGCCGGGCAGCCTCGACTCGACGACTGCGGCAATCCAGGCACTCGGCGTACGGGCCCTGCCCCTGCGGATGGACCTGGCCGACCCGGCCGGTCCGGCGGTGGTCGCCGACCTGCTCCTGGAGCAGTGGGGTGCGCCGACGGTGCTGGTGAACAACGCCGTGCACCACGTCCCGCACGCGCGCTTCCTCGAGCTGGACCTCGGTGACCTCCGGGACAGCCTCGAGTCGAACCTCGTGAGACAGGTGGCGTTGGTGCAGGCGCTGCTGCCGGCCATGGTCGCCGCGGGCGGAGGCATCGTCGCGAACATGTGCTCGGGGTCGGCGAGCATCGATCCACCGGGTCCTCCCGGCGAGGGCGGCTGGGGCCTGGCGTACGCCGCGGCGAAGGCTGGCATCGGCCGGATCGCCGGTGCGGTGAACGCGGAGTTCCGTGACCAAGGCATCCGTGCGTTCAACCTCGAACCGGGATTCGTGGTGACCGAGTCGGGCCGTGCCCGGGGCGGCACCGACCAGATCGAGGCTCGTGGCTTCACCGGAGCGCCCGTCGAGGCGTCAGGCAGGGTGATCGCCTGGCTGGCGCGCTCGGGCCACGACGACCCGGAGGCCAACGCACTGCTGGGCACGGTCATCGACGCCCCGCGGCTCTCGGCGCGCCTGCCCTGAGCCGTGCGCCGCTGAGATCCCTGTAACGCGGAACATCCCAGTCACCCGGTGACTGGGATGTTCCGCGCTGTGGCTCGCGTGCTCGGTCAGGCCCGTTCCAGGCTCAGTCCGGGAGCTCGGGCGCCCAGGCCACCCCGTTGATGTGCCCGCCGCCGTCGGCGAAGATCGTGTTGCCGGTGACGTAGCGTGCGCCGTCGCTGGCCAGAAACACCGCCACGGGTGCGATGTCGGCCAGCGGGTCGCCCACGCGCCCCATCGGGTTCTGGCCGTCGACCGCCGCGGCCAGCGCGGGGTTCTCGGCCATCACCCGGTGGTACGCCGCACTCTTGGCGCCGGGAGCGATCGCGTTGACCACGATGCCGGTCGGAGCCCATTCCCGGGCCGCCGTCCGCGTCAGGGCGCGCAGCGCCTCCTTGGCCGCGTTGTACTCCAGCGTTCCCATGTGGGCGTTGATGCCGTTGAGGCTGACCATGTTGATCACCCGACCCCAGCCCGCAGCCTTCATGTGTGGGAAGGCCGCCTGCATCGCCCACAACGGACCGCGGAATCCGACGTCCAGGCCGTGGTCGATGTTCTCGTCGGTCTTGTGCTCGACCCGGGAGACAGTGGCGCGGCCCCAGGCGTTGTTCACCAGGACGTCCACCGAGCCGTGCTCGTCGAGTGCGTGGGCGACCATCGCCTCGACCTGGTCGCGCCGGCCGACATCTGTTCGCACGAAGCTGCCACCGATCTCGTCGGCCACCGCCTGTCCCTTCGTCGCGTCGAGCTCGGCGACCACCACCTTCGCGCCCTCGGCCGCGAACGCCCGCGCCACGCCGGCCCCGATGCCGTCACCGCCGCCGGTGACGATCGCGACCCTGCCCTCGAGCTGTCCGGTCATGCGCGCTCCCCATGGGCGCCCTTGACCAGCAGTGCGGGCGCCTCGGCCCGGCCGTCGAGCACCCGACTGGTCCGCTTGGCGACCAGCCAGCCGTCGCTGCCACGAACCAGCTCGAAGTGGTGCGCGGTGGCCCGGCGTACGACGAACTCGGGGTCCTTCTCGAAGTCTCCGCCGCGGTTGACGATCATCAGCGAGTGGCAGACGGCCACCGCCTCGTCACCGGTCACGGTGATCTTCACGGGTCCGAGGAAGTGGGCGCAGCCACCGGCGATCCAGCCCTGGTGGTTCTTCGAGCGCACCATTGAGCGGATCTCGTCGCGGCCGTTCATGGTGATCTCGTCGACGTCGTAGACGCCGTCCTCGGTCCACTGGGCGGCGACGTCGTCGGCGGCGCCGCCGTCGACCAGCGGTCCGTAGGTCGCGATCAGCTCGGCGATCGCCTCCTTGTCCTCGAGGCGGCGCAGGCGTTCTTCCAGTGCGGCGACGTCCATCAGATCTCCTTCGCGAGCACGGCCAGGGCTTCCAGCTGCTCGACGTAGTGGCCGGCCGACGTGGCGTCGATCGCCGTGCTCACCACGGTGGCGCCGGCCTCCAGCACGCGCGCCACCTGGTCCCCGGTGCGCTCGGGCTCTCCGATCGGGTCCAGCGGTCGTCCGGCACTCAGCGAGACCTGGAAGTCGTCGGGGAGGTCGGCGTCGGCCAGCATCCGGGTGAGGTCGTCGAGGGAGAGGCCGAAGGGCACCCACCCGTCGCCCAGGGTCAGCGCGCGGCGCAGGGAGCGCGGCGTACGCCCGCCGATCCACAGGGGCAGGTGCTCCTGGATCGCGTGCGGTTCGATGACCAGGTCCTCGAAGTCGAAGTGCGAGCCGTGGTAGGTCGGCGTACGACGACCCAGGCTGGCCCGCAGGGCCTTGAGGGCGTCGTCGGCGATGGCGCCGCGGCCCTCGAAGGTGGCGCCGAGCAGGTCGAACTCCTCCTGGAGCGACCCGACGCCGAGGCCCAGCACCACCCGGCCCCCGGAGACGAGGTCGAGGGTGCCGTAGCGCTTCGCGATCTCCAGCGGGTGGTGGTAGCCGAGCACCAGCACCTGGGTGACCAGCCGGATGTCGGTGGTGCGGGCGGCGAGGTAGCTGAGGGTGACCAGCGGGTCCCAGTACGTCGCGCCGCGCTGCTCGGCGACCCCGGTCGGGACCGCCACGTGCTCGCTGCAGGTCAGGTGGTCGAAGCCGAGTCGGTCCGCGGCCTCGGCGATCGTGGCGAGCTCGGCGATGCCGGCTGCTGCCTCCCAGTCACTGTGTGCTCCGGGATTTGCGGTCACGATCGGGCTGACGATGCCTATGCGCATGGGCTCTCCTGACACGCGGTGGGGTGGTTGCTGCGGATGCTGCCACCGGTCAGCTCGGCCGGGTCCGGGCCTCCCGGTGAACGGAACTTCGCGAAGGGCTTGTCCTTGTGGCTGCGGTCACCTAGAATTCATTTCAGTTTGGGGGATCCGTTCTGCAAGGGAGTGGCGCACATGTCTGCTGTCGAGAGTGTCGAGATGCCGGCCAAGGCCGATCGCGAGCTGCCGCCGTCGATGGTCGAGCGGATGACGCTGATCCTTGATGCGTTCACCGGGCCGACGACGCGCCTGACGCTCGAGCAGATCGCCCGCGCCACCCACCTGCCGCGCTCGACCGCGCACCGGATCCTCGACCAGCTCGTCAAGCTGGCCTGGCTCGACCACACGAGCTTCGGCTACGCACTCGGCTCGCGCTCGCTGACGCTGGGCGCCACCGGCGACCGCGGCATCAACGACCTGCGCACCGAGGCCGCGCCGATGCTCCACGACCTGATGGTGCGCACCGGTCTCGTGGTCCACCTGGCGGTTCTCGACCAGGGCCAGGTGCACTACCTCGACAAGATGGGCGGCCGCTTCGCCGGCGCCGTGCCGTCGCGGGTCGGAGGACGGGCCCCGGCCCACTCGACCGCGCTGGGCAAGGCGATGCTGGCCTGGCTGGAGCCCGAGACCGTCGACGAGATCGTCGGCGAGGAGCTCGACCGCACCACCCGCAACACCATCGGCAACCTGAACACGCTGCACCAGGAGCTGCACCGCATCCGGTCCCGCGGTGGTCTGGCCTACGAGCGCGGCGAGTGCTTCACGAACATCGCCTGCGTCGCCGCCGCCGTGCGTGACGCCGACGGTCCGATCGGCGCGATCTCGCTGGTCGGTGACTCCCAGGCGCCGCTCGAGCGAGTGGCCGGGCTGGTGGCAGCCGCCACCCGTGAGCTCTCCCAGGCCCTCTCCCCGCAGCTGGCCAAGCCGGTGCGACCGCGTCGTCGTACCGACGGCCTCGTCCCCGAGCAGACCTGGTCGCCCGAGACGATGGGCCGCCTGATGGCCGCCGGTCGCAGCAGCTGGATGTGACGCGACCCGCGTCCTTTTGATGCGCGACCCGTGGGTTTTTGATGCGCGAGCCGCGTGTTCTTGATGCGCGAGCCGCGTGCTTTTGATGCGCGAGCCGTGGGTTCTTGCGGTCCTCAGCCCCAGCGGATGCCGTCGCCCCACGTGAGCATGGAGGCGGGCGTCGCGTCGTGGTGGCTCTGTGCCCGCTCGTCGAAGTCGGTCCCGAACGCACCGCGGTAGAAGATCATCGGCCGCTCGTAGCCGTCGTACTCGAGCTCGCGGACCCGGCCGATCACCACGTCGTGGTCGCCGGCGACGTGGACGTCCTCGACCTCGCAGTGCACCCGCAGCATCACGCCCGGCAATGACGGGGCGCTCCAACGCGACAGCTCCCAGTCGAGACCCTCGAAGCGGGTGCCGCGGCTCGAGCCGAAGCGGGCGCACAGCTCGGACTGGGCCTCCCCGAGCACGTTCACGCAGAAACGCCCGGTCTTCTGGATCCGTGGCCAGCTGCGGCCGCCGTGGTCCGCGCAGAAGAGGATGAGCGGCGGCTCGAGCGAGACCGAGGCGAAGGACTGGCAGGCGAAGCCGACCGGCCCGTCGCTGTCGATGCCGGTCACGATGGTCACCCCGGAGGCGAAGATGCCCATCGCGGCGCGCATGTCCCCGGAGGTGGGCGTGGTGTCGGTGGGGCGGACGTCGGTGCTCATGCCTCGAATCATCCGGAGTCGGAGGGCCGTGTGTCCGACCAATCCCGGTCAGTGGCCGCTCGTCGCGCGGGAACGCCTCGGCGCAGGCCTCAGCGGATGAGCTGGTGGGTGGCCTCGTCGAGGATCCGGAGCACCTCGTCGACGTCGCGTCCCGCCGCGACGCCGATCATCGCGCCGAGGAACATCATGCTGAGGATGCGGGAGGCCGACTCGATCTCCTCGTCGGTGTGGTCGCCGACGTCGCCGGCGCGCAGGGTCTCGCCGATCCAGCGGGCGCGTTCGGGACCGAACCCGACCGGCCCGTCGAGGGCGGTGAGCGCCGGCGCGCTGGCGACGTACGCCCGATAGAGGGCCTGGTAGAGCAGCGGCTTCTCTCCTGCCTGGCGCATCACCCGGCGGAACACCGCGCTCAGCCGGGCCGCCGGAGTCTTCTCGCGCGGGCGGCGCTGGCGGACGCCCTCCGTGGACCGCTCGCCGAGTGCCATCAGCGCCTCGACCAGGAGCTGGTCCTTGGAGCTCGCGTGCTGGTAGACGGTCGGGACCGAGACGCCGGCGCGCGCGGCCACCTGGCGGATGCCGGCCGCGTCGTACCCGCCCTCGGTGGCGAGCTCGATCGCGGCGTCGATCAGGCGCTCCCGCGTCGCGGCACGCGCGGGCGAGAGGATGTTGCGTACGACGCGGTGGGCAGTCATGCCGGTCACTCTAACCGGGTTCACTCCCGCTGAATAGACATGTGGTTGACACGTGTCTATTCAAGTGTCAATCTGCACGAGTGGGCCCACGACCGGGCCCGGAATCAGGAGTGTCATGGACCTGCGTGAGACCCCCGCCCAGACGGCGCTGCGCAAGGAGCTGCGGGCCTACTTCGCCCAGCTGCTGCCCGACGACGAGCGCCGCGCGGTCGGCGAGGCCGGAGCCGGCGGCGACCGGTTCCGCGAAGTCGTCAAGATGCTCGGCCGGGACGGCTGGCTCGGCGTCGGCTGGCCCACCGAGTACGGCGGGCGCGGGCTGGGCGCCGACGAGCAGTTCATCTTCTACGACGAGATCCAGCGCGCCGGCGTGCCGTTCCCGCTGGTCACGATCAACACCGTCGGCCCGACTCTGATGCAGTTCGGCACCGAGGAGCAGAAGCGCAAGTACCTCCCCGGCATGCTCACCGGCGACATCGTCTTCGCGATCGGCTACACCGAGCCGAACTCCGGCACCGACCTCGCCTCGGTCTCCACCCGGGCGGTCGTGGACGGCGACGACTTCGTGGTCGACGGCGCCAAGATCTTCACCACCGGCGGCAACACCGCCGACTACGTCTGGATGGCCTGTCGCAGCGACCCCGAGGCGGCCAAGCACAAGGGCATCTCGATCCTGATCGTGCCGTGCGACGACCCGGGCTTCAGCTGGAGCCCGATCAAGGCGGTCGGCGGGATGACGGTCACTGCGACGTACTACAGCGGCATCCGGGTGCCGTCGACCGAGCTGGTCGGCGAGCTCCACGGCGGCTGGCAGCTGATCACCGCCCAGCTCAACCACGAGCGGGTCGCCCTCGCTGCCCTCGGCGGCCGGATGATCCAGCTCTGGGAGCAGACCCTGGCCTGGGCCAAGGGCAACGGCGTGATCGAGCGACCGTGGGTCCAGCAGGAGTTCGCCCGCACCCACGCCAAGCTCGAGGCGATGCGGTTGATGAACTGGAAGCTGACCGCGGCCGTCGGCGACGGGTCGCTGCGCGGCGAGACCGCCGGCGCCGCCAAGACCTACGGCACCGAGACGCACATCGACGTGCAACGCACGCTGACCCAGATCATCGGCGCGGCCGGCCGGATCCGTCCGGGCTCGGAGGGAGCCGTGCTGCACGGCCAGGTCGAGCAGCTGTCCCGCCAGGGCATCGTGAACACGTTCGGCGGCGGGGTCAACGAGGTGCTGCGCGACATGGTCGCCACGGTCGGGCTCGGCATGCCGAGGGGCAAGCGATGAGCGCCGGGACGTCGTACGACGACAGGCAGTACGACGAGCGCTTGGAAGCCTTCGTCGGCCGCGTGCTGAACGAGCGCACCCCCGGGCAGGACCCGGTCAACCTGCCGATGATCCGGCACTGGGTCGAGGCCATGGAGGTCGCCAACCCGGTGCACCTCGACGCCGACGCCGCCCGGGCCACCGGGCGCGACGACGTGGTCGCCCCGGCCTCGATGATCCAGGCCTGGACGATGCGCGGGTACGCCGCCACGGTGCGCCCGCAGGCAGCGGCCGGCGGCTTCCAGGAGCTGATCGCCCTGCTCGACGAGGGCGGCTACACCTCGGTGGTGGCCACCGACTCCGAGTTCGACTTCGTGCGCGAGGTGGTGCCCGGCGACGAGATCTCCGTGGAGGAGGTCGTCGACTCGATCTCGCCCGAGAAGGCCACCGGCCTGGGCGTCGGGCGCTTCGTGACGACGATGAAGACCTACCGCGACGGTGCCGGCGAGGTGGTCGCCACCCAGCGCTGGCGCACCCTGCGGTTCAAGCCAGCCGCCAAGGTCGAGCCCCGCGCCGAGCGCCCGAAGCCGGCGATCAACCTCGACAACGCCTTCTGGTTCGAGGCGGCGCGCGAACGCCGGCTCGTGGTGCAGCGCTGCACCTCGTGCCAGTCGCTGCGGCACCCACCGGGGCCCGAGTGCCCCGAGTGCCAGTCGTTCGAGTGGGACACCGTCGAGTGCTCGGGCCGCGGCACGCTCTACTCCTACGTCGTCGCCCATCACCCACGCCACCCCGCCTTCGACTACCCGCTGCTGATCGCGGTCGTCGAGCTCGAGGAGGGCACCCGCCTGATCACCAACCTGACCGGTGTCACCCCCGAGGACGTCACGATCGGCATGCCGCTCGCCGTCCAGTGGATCGACGACGGACCCGACCTGACCCTGCCGGTCTTCGGCCCGGCCACGCCCGAACCCACCGAGGAGAGCTGATGGACTTCAACCTCGACGAAGAGCTGATCGACGTCCAGGGCCTGGCCCGCGACATCTTCGACGGCCGCGCAGCGACCGACCGGGTCCGCGAGGTCGAGGCCACCGCGACCCGCGTCGACGACGTGCTCTGGGGAGACCTGGCCAAGACCGGGCTGCTCGGCCTCGCACTGCCTGAGGAGTACGGCGGCGCCGGGCTCGGCCTCGACGCGGCATGCGTCGTGCTCGAGGAGCAGGGTCGCCACGTCGCACCGGTGCCCCTCTGGTCGGCCGTCGTCGCAGCACTCGCCGTCGCCCGCGACGGTTCACCGGCCCAGCGTGACGCGCTGCTGCCCGGTGCCGCGGACGGGTCACTGCGCCTGACCCTCGCCCTCGAGGAGTTCGACGGCGCCGCACCCTCGGCGCCCACGACCACGGCCACCCGTGCCGCTGACGGCTGGCTGCTCAACGGGGTCAAGGCCGTCGTGCCCACCCCCGGCGGCGCCGACCACGTGCTGGTCTCCGCGACCACGCCCGACGGCACCGGGCTGTTCCTGGTCGCCAACACCGACCTGGCCTGGGAGCAGGCCGAGACCACGAGCCTCGACCTGGCCGGCACCCTGACCCTCACCGACACCCCGGCCGAGGCGCTCGGCGAGCCCGGTGGTCGGGCGCTGGCTGCCGCGCTGCGTCAGTCCGCCCTCGCCCTCGCCGCCGTCCAGGTCGGCGTCGCGGACGGCGCCATGCGCCTCGCCGCGGCGTACACCTCGACGCGCGAGCAGTTCGGTCGCCCGCTCGGGTCGTTCCAGGCCGTGCAGCACCAGCTCGCGGACTGCTGGATCGACGTCGACGCGATGCGCGTGACGCTGTGGCAGGCGCTGACCGACGACGCCGACGCGGGCAACGGCAGCGACAACGACAACGGCGCCGGCCGCTCCGCGCTGGTGGCCAAGTGGTGGTGCGACCAGGCCGGCCTCGACGTCGTCCACCGCGTCCAGCACGTGCACGGCGGGATCGGCGTCGACGTCGACTACCCGGTGCACCGGCACTTCCTGTGGGGCAAGCAGATCTCCAGCACCCTGGGCGGATCCTCGGCGGCACTGGCCGACCTCGGCGCCCTGCTGGCCGTCGAGGAGGTCACCTCATGAGCCTCGCACCCACACGTACGCCGAGCTCGGTCACCGTCGGCGATGACCTGCCCGAGCTGGCGATTCCGCTGACCCGCACGCTGATCGTGGCCACCGCGATCGCCAGTCGCGACTACCAGGACGTCCACCACGACCCGGGCCTCGCGGTCGAGCGCGGCTCGAAGGACGTCTTCATGAACATCCTCACCAGCAACGGGCTGGTCGAGCGCTACGTCGCCGAGTGGGCCGGACCGGCCGCGCGGGTGAAGAAGATCAAGATCCGGCTCGGCGTGCCCAACTACCCGGGAGACACCATGACGATGAGCGGCTCCGTCACCGCCGTCGACGACCGGTTGGTCACCGTCGACGTCAAGGGCATCAACAGCCTGGGCCCGCACGCGACCGGCTCGGTCGTCGTGGAGCTTCCGGAGGACGCAGCATGAGCGGGCTTTCGGGCGCGACCGCGATCGTCGGCATCGGTGCCACCGAGTTCTCCAAGGAGTCCGGCCGCAGCGAGCTGCAGCTGGCCTGCGAGGCGGTCACCGCCGCCATCGCCGACGCGGGCCTGAAACCCTCCGACGTCGACGGCCTGGTCACGTTCACCGCCGAGTCGAGCTCCGAGATCCACGTGGCCCGCAACGTCGGCATCGGCGACTTCAGCTTCTTCTCCCGGGTCGGGTACGGCGGCGGCGCCGCGTGCGGCACGATCGCCCATGCCGCGGCCGCGATCCATGCGGGCCTCGCCGACGTGGTGGTCTGCTGGCGGTCGTTCAACGAACGCTCGGGGGAGCGCTACGGACTCGGGCAGGCCAGTCGCCCGATGGACACCAACGCCGACCGGGCGGCGTACTCCTGGATGACGCCGTACGGCCTGTCCACGCCGGCCCAGTGGGTGGGGATGTTCGCCCAGCGCTACATGCACGAGTACGGCGCCACGTCGGAGGACTTCGGCCGCATCTCGGTGATCGACCGCGCCCGCGCGGCCACCAACCCGAAGGCGCACTTCTTCGGTCGGCCGATCACCCTCGAGGAGCACCAGGCCTCGCGCTGGATCGCCGAGCCGCTGCACCTGCTCGACTGCTGCCAGGAGACCGACGGCGGCCAGGCGCTGGTGCTGGTCTCGGCCGAACGCGCGAAGGACCTGCCGAACCCGCCGGCGTACGTGCTCGGCGCGGCCCAGGGCTCCGCCGACGACCAGCACATGATGACCTCCTACTACCGGCCCTCCATCTCGGGAATCCCCGAGATGGGCCTGGTCGGCGACCAGCTGTGGCGGCAGAGCGGGCTGCGCCCGACCGACATGGGCGCCGCGATCCTCTACGACCACTTCACCCCGTTCGTGCTGACCCAGCTCGAGGAGCTCGGCTACTGCGGGCGCGGCGAGGCGGCCGGCTTCATCAAGGACGGGCACCTCGAGCTCGACGGATCTCTCCCGCTCAACACGCACGGGGGCCAGCTCGGCGAGGCCTACCTGCACGGCATGAACGGCATCGCGGAGGCGGTTCGGCTGGTCCGCGGCACCTCGGTGAACCAGCCGCGCACCGTCGAGAACGTGGTGGTCACCGCCGGCACCGGCGTACCGACCAGCGGCGTGATCGTGGGCGTGGCGTGAGCAACGCCGGCGACTGGGCGGGCCGCGACCTGGGAGAGCGGCAGGTGTCGTACGACGAACGCGACGCGATCCTCTACGCACTTGCCGTCGGCGCCCCGGCCGACGACCTCGACCTGGTCTTCGAGGAGCGGCTCCGGGTGCTGCCGACCTTCGCGTTGACCCTGGCCCAGTGGGCACCCGACGCGCTCGGCTCGGCCGGCGCCTTCGACATCCGTACGGCGGTGCACGGTGCCCAGCGCCTCGACGTCCGCGCGCCCCTGCCGCGCGCGGGCTCCTTCACGATGAAGGCGTCTGTGGCGAACGTGTGGGACAAGGGGTCCGCCGCGGTCTTCGAGGTGGCCGTGGAGAGCGAGCACTTCGTGGCGACCTGGTCGTTGTTCGCCCCCGGCGCCGGCGGGTTCGGTGGCCAGCGGGGACCCTCGTCGCCGGCCGCTCCCGCTGCCCCCGACCTCGAGCTCGAGCTGCCCACCCGCCCCGAGCAGGCCGCGCTCTACCGCCTGCTCGGCGACCGGCACCACATGCACGTCGACCCGGCCGCGGCACAGGCCGCCGGACAGCCGAGGCCGTTCCTGCACGGCTTGTGCTCCGTGGCTGCCGTGACGCTCCCGCTCGCCGCCTCGCTCGGTGCCCACCCGGCCGACCTGACCAGCCTGTCGGCGCGATTCGCCGGGCCGGTCTTCCCCGGCGACGTGCTCTCCGTCGGGGCCACCACCGATCGGGCGGCGGCTTCAGCGTCGTTCACGGCCACGGTCGGTGACCGCGCGGTACTGACCGGCTGCTCGGCCTCCTTCGCCTGACCTTCCTGCGCATCGTCCCGATCAGCGGGAGCCCGCGGCACGCCCCGTGGCACCGGCTGTGATCTTTGGTGGGAGGCACCACCAGAGAAGAGGCCAGGATGACCAACACCGTGCTCGACGCCGTCGAGGCCCACGCCGAGGAGTTCGCTGCTCTCGGCCCGGAGAACGAGAAGCTCGGCCGGTTGACCGACCGCACCGTCGAGCTGCTCCGTGAGACCGGGGTGATCCGGATGCTCCAGTCCGCGAAGTACGGCGGCGCCGAGGCGCACCCGCGCGACTTCGCCGAGGTGGTCATGCGCCTGGCCTCACTCGACGGCTCCACCGGCTGGGTGGCCGGCATCGTCGGCGTGCACCCGTGGGAGATGTCGATGTGCGACCCCCGTGTGCAGGAGGAGATCTGGGGTGAGGACCACGACACGTGGATCGCCTCGCCGTACGCCCCGATGGGGGTGCTGCGCCCGGTCGAGGGTGGCTACATCTTCAACGGGCACTGGCAGTTCTCCTCGGGCACCGACCACTGCGACTGGATCTTCCTCGGCGCCTTCCTGGGCGACGAGGAGGGCAACACCCTCATGCCGCCGAAGAACTACCACGTGATCCTGCCGCGCTCCGACTACGAGATCGTCGAGGACTCGTGGGACGTCGTGGGCCTGCGCGGCACCGGGTCGAAGGACGTCATCGTCAAGGACGCGTTCATCCCCGAGCACCGCGTCGTCGAGTTCGCCAAGTTCCTCGACGGCTCGCAGCCGGCCGAGTCCGGCCACACCGACCCCAGCTTCCACATCCCGTTCACGACCGCGTTCCCACTGGGCATCACGTCGGCCGTGGTCGGCATCGCCGAGGGCGCGCTGGCCGCCCACCTCGCCTACCAGAAGACCCGGGTGCAGATCACCGGGACGAAGGTGAAGGACGACCCCTACGTGCTGTTCGCGATCAGCGCGGCGGCCGAGGAGATCAAGGCGTCGCGCACGGCGATGCTCGAGAACGTCACCCGCTTCTACGACAAGGCTGCCGCGGGCGAGGAGGTCACATTCGCCGAGCGCGCCGCGTCCCGTCGTACGCAGGTGGCCGCTGCCTGGCGCGCGGTGCGGGCCATGGACGAGGTCGTCGCCCGCTCGGGCGGCAACGGCCTGCGCATGGACAACCCGATCCAGCGCTTCTGGCGCGACGGCCACATGGGGCTCGCCCACGCGATCCACGTGCCCGGCTCCGTCTTCCACGCCACCGCACTGACCGACATCGACATCACGCCGCCGCCCGGCCCGATGCTGTCGATGATCTGACCCACCCTCACTCCGCCGCACCCTCCCGCACCTGACGAAGGACGAAGCCATGACCCACATCCGCCAACTGGGCTACCTGAAGGTCCAGAGCCAGGACATCCCGCGGTGGCGCGAGCTGACCGTCGACTGCCTGGGAATGCAGGAGACCACCGGTCCCGACGAGGACGGCCTCTACCTGCGCATGGACGAGCGCGCGGCCCGTCTGGTCGTCGTACCGGGGGAGACCGACAAGGTGCTCGCCGTGGGCTGGGAGGTGCGCGACCAGTTCGCCCTCGCCGCCGTCGGCCGTGCCGTCGAGGCCTCCGGGATCGGCGTCAAGGTGCTCAGCCAGGAGGAGTGCGACGAGCGTCGCGTCGAGGCCGGCGTGTTCTTCGAGGACCCGGCCGGGACGCCCGTGGAGGTCTTCTTCGGCCCCGTCCTCGACCACAGCCCGGTCCTCACCGGGCACGCGCAGAAGTTCGTCACTGGTGACCAGGGCCTGGGGCACGTCGTGCTGCCGACCACGGTCGCCGAGGAGACGGTGGACTTCTACACGGAGGTGCTCGACTTCCTGCCACGCGGCGCGATCCGGCTGGGCGGGCTCGACTCGCCGCCGCCCGTACGGCGAGTGCGCTTCCTCGGCGTCAACCAGCGTCACCACAGCCTGGCGGTCTGCCCGGCCCCGCACGGCGAGGCGCCCGGTCTGGTGCACCTGATGATGGAGGTCGACTCGCTCGACGCCGTCGGCCGGGCGCTGGACAAGGTGAACAAGGCCGGCTTCTCGCTCTCCTCGACCCTGGGCCGGCACACCAACGACAAGATGGTGTCGTTCTACGTGCGCGCGCCCGGCGGCTGGGACCTCGAGTACGGCTTCGAGGGCATGCTCGTCGACGAGACCCACTACACCGCCGAGGAGATCACCGCCGACTCCTACTGGGGCCACGACTGGTCGGGCTCCGAGCCGCTGGCCGCCTTCACGACCCCGTGACAGAGGCCCGCAGGACTCCCGACGCCAGGCTTTCATCAGTCACATCTCACGCAGTTGAAGGGATCTCCCATGGGCGCCGATGAACTCGCAGAGAGCTTCGACGGCTTCGTGGAGACCATCGGCCGACTGGCCGGCGAGCTGCGGGACGACGAGCTCTACTCGTCACCGGAGAGCCGTGCCAGCGCCCACAGGTTCCTGCTGGGGATGACGATCGCCCGGCTCGAGGAGCACGTCCTCTTCGAACCAGACTTCCCGTTCTTCCGGGTGCTCGACACCCGGATCCGTGAGGGCGGCGACAACAGTGACCAGCGGTACCTGATCTCCCGGTTGAACCCGGGTGAGACCTACCGGATCTGGGGCACGCTCGGAGACGCGCAGCGACTCGAGGTCCAGATCTATGCCGGGGACCCCTACCTCGGCTCCGGCCGGATGGCGTCGTACCTGGCGGCCGAGGATCTCCAAGTGAGCGAGGACGGCACCTTCGAGGTGATCGCGTCGTCGGTCGAGCAGCCGGGCAACTGGTTGGAGAATCCGGCCGACGCGACCCGCGTCCTGGTGCGCCAGATCTACAGCGACTGGGCGTCCGCGGCGACTCCGGGGGAGGTGCACATCGACCGGGTGGGTCACGAGGGCGACCTGCGTCCCGCCCTGCAGCCTGACGACCTGGCCGCGCGTCTGCGCGAGGCCACCTCCGACCTGGTCGCGCAGGCGCGCGCCTGGCCGGCGTTGGTGAAGAAGGGCTACCTCGACGCGTCGCCGAACACCCTGTCGGAGCCGTTCGACCCCGGGTCCCGCGGCGGCGTGCCGGGACGATGGATGGTCCGGGGAAACTTCGCCCTCGGCGACGACGAGGCGATGGTGATCACCGCCTGGCCGGGTTCGGGCGACTATCAGGGGATCCAGCTCCTCGACCCGTGGTTCTCCTCGCTGGAGTACGCGAATCGGCAGACCAGCCTCTCGGGCGACCAGGCGCACCGCGACGCGGACGGCGCCTACCGGTTCGTGGTCAGTGCCCGCGATCCAGGGGTCCCGAACTGGCTCGACACCATGGGTCTGGTCCAGGGGGTCATCCTGATGCGCTACGACGGGTCCACCACCCCGGACTTCCCGGAGGACGAGCATCCACGGGCGGTCACGGTGAAGATCGACGCGCTCGGCGACGTGCTGCCGGCAGACACTCCGAGGTTGGGTCCGGAAGACCGCGCCCAGGAGATCGCCGTACGCCGCCGGCACGTCCAACAGCGTTTCGGCAACTGACCGAGGGAGTGACCGATGACGAACAAGGACGGCGCCGGGTTCGCCCGGCTCGCCGAGGCCGTGGCCGCAGCACCGGGCGACCTCGCCCGGCTCGACGCGCCGGACCGGCCGCTGGACTCGGCCGAGGGGCACCGGCTCTACCTGCGCTACCTCACCATCGGCCTGGAGCTGTTCATCGACTACGGCGACCCGGTCTGGCCGGCCTTCCACAGCAAGACCCGCGACGGCGTCCGCAAGTTCGCCGGGGACAGCCCGGGTCAGCTCTACGACGCCGCACTGGTCAGCTTCGGCCATGAGTACGTCGTCTCCGGGTCGATGGCCGAGACCGAGTTCATCGAGTTCAGCCTCTACGCCGGAGACCTGACCGGACTCAACGCTTCGCCCCGTCGGATGATCGCGTCGGTGACCGAGCAGGACCTCGACCTCGACGACGATGGGAGCTTCGAGCTCCGGCTCGACGCCCGCGGCGGGCGCAATGCCCTGCGGATGGAGCCGGACGCCAACTCGATCTCCGTGCGCCGCTACCTGCGCGACCCGCTGCGGGACCGACCGCGCCCGCTCTCGATCCGGCGTACGACGCCGGCGCCCCCGCGGGAGCCCTTGACGTCCGAGGACCTGGCGGTCGGCACGGAGAAGGCGATCGGGTTCGCGAGGTTCAACACCCGCGTGTGGGCTGAGTGGGCACACCGTGAACGGTCGCAGCGGCTCAACGTGCTCGAGGCGATGCCCGATGCGGGAGACATCCACACCCCTGCCGGCCACGGCTACCTGACCGGCTACTGGTCGCTGGAACCGGGCCAGGCGCTGACGATCGAGTTCACTCCGGACCCCGATGGCTACTGGAGCCTGGTGCCGATGAACTTCTGGATGGAGTCCTTCGAGTGGCGCTTCGGCGACCGGGTGCACGCCACGAGCTTCGACACCAGCCCGAACCGGGACGGCGTCGTACGGCTGGTGCTGGCGGAGCAGGACCCAGGCCTCGCCGGGCACGACTGGCTCGCCACCCAAGGGCACTTAGAGGGGATGATCGCCCTTCGACATGCCCGCAGCGCCGGGCCGATCCCGCCGGTCACGACGGCCGTGGTGCGCATCCCCTGACCGGTCGTCGCCTCGCTCCCGGCAGACCTGCGGGGCCGGGACCGGTTCAGCGGCGCATTCGTGCCTTCCATTCCATGAGCTGTCGTCCAGCTAGGGCCAGCAACTGCCACGCCAGGTAGCAGCCGGTCGCGATGACAACGCCGAACCACAGGTTCAGTGCCCAGCTTGAGTCTCCACCCTCGATGCGGGACCCCACCCAGGTCCACAGCGCCACTGCCACCAGCCAGGGCGTCGCCCAGGCCAGCGCCTCCTGGCGCACGGTGAGCGACTCGCGCCCATAGACCGCGGCAAGGAACACGCTTGCCGCGGCGACGTACACCGCGCCCATCAGCGCCAGGACCCAGGAGCCGAGCGAAGCCAACAGCAGAAGCCACATTGCTCCCGAGACGAGGTTGGCCACCAGCACGGGTCGGTCGAGTCGTCTTGGCGCGGCCTGGGCTTCAGCGGCGGGGACGCCGGTCGTGTTCACGTGCGTCATTGTGTCCGGGCCTGCGTGTGCGCGCAGCCGTTCCCACGTCATCCCGCGTCTTTCCACCCAGAAGGACGCAAGTGCTCCGGCTCGGCACATAGGGGCTCGTCACAGTCCACGGTGTAGCCGGGCCTGGGCACGAATGTGGTGGCTCAGGATTTCGGACTGCCGCACGAACTCGTGAGGGGCTGGGTCACTGGTCAGTGAGCGGGGCCCGCTGGAGGGCATCCATCCAGCACTTGGCCCGGAGTCTCCTGCTTGCCGCGCAGATGCCGAATAGCCTGCGATCACTTGGCCCGGATCCAGGCCCGCCTTCTGAGCCTTCCATACGGGGTGAGTCCCCTGGGGTGGTGGAAGTAGCAGCCCGGCCCTGACCACGGGCCACCTCCTGTACGGGGTGTCTCCGAGACGAGGGCGGGCCATCGCGTGAGGCTCTGCGAGCAGACTCTAGTCAACTCGTAGAACAGGACTCACGCGATGACCCTGAATCAGTCTGCCCTGCTCGAGCTCACCCAAATGCTGCGAACCGCTGATAACGGCGATGTGATGCGTCAGATGCTCGGCTTCATGCTCCAAGCACTCGTCGATGCCGAGGCCACCAGCGTGATCGGCGCCGAGCCGCACGAGCGGACCGAAGACCGCACCACGCACCGCAACGGCCCCCGACCCAAGACGGTCTCCACGACTGCTGGTGACCTGACGGTCAAGATCCCCAAGCTCCGCACCGGGTCGTTCTTCCCGACCCTGCTCGAACCCCGCCGCCGCGTCGATGTCGCGTTGCACGCGGTGATCATGGAGGCCTACGTCCACGGCGTCAGCACCAGGAAGGTCGATGACCTGGCGGCAGCACTTGGGGTGGATACCGGAATCAGCAAGTCCGAGGTGTCGCGGATCTGCGCCGGCCTGGACGAGCAGGTCGCCGCCTACGACACCCGGCCGCTGGACCACTGCGCGTTCCCGTACGTGTTCCTCGACGCGACCTACTGCAAGGCTCGGCTAAACGGCCGGGTGGTGTCCCAGGCCGTCGTGATTGCCACCGGGGTCTCCGCGGGCGGGCGCCGGGAGGTGCTCGGCTCCCAGGTCGGTGACAGCGAGTCCAAGGCGTTCTGGACCGAGTTCCTCCGCGGCCTGCGCGAACGCGGCCTGGACGGCGTGCAGCTGGTCATCAGCGATCACCAGCGCGGGCTCATTGCCGCAGTCGACCAAGTCATGGCCGGCGCGACCTGGCAGCGCTGCCGGGTGCACTTCATGCGCAACGTCCTCACCCGGGTCCCGAAGGCGTCCTCGGCGATGGTCGCGACCACGATCCGCACGAGCCGCCCAGCCCACCGGCCCCCTGGTGCGCGAGCAGGTCGAGGTCGTCGCGACCATGCTCGAGGCCAAGCTCCCCGACGTGGCGACGATGCTGCGTGATGCTCGTGAGGTGATCACCGCGTTCGCGGACTTCCCCGAAGGCCACTGGCCCAAGATCTCGTCGACCAACCCGCTCGAGCGGCTCAACCGTGAGGTCAAGCGCCGCACCGAGGTCGTCGGGATCTTCCCCAACCCCGCCGCCCTGCACCGGCTCACCGCCTGCGTCCTGATAAAGGCACACGACGAATGGCAGGTCGCCGAACGCTGCTATCTCTCCGAAGGATCCATGGCCCTACTCACGCCGCCTGCGCCCACCACCCTCGCTCCGGGCAGCAGCACTGATCAGGAGGTGATCGACACTCCCGCCGCAGCCACGGCATAGTTCAACCAAGCAGAGCGCCACGCGCCGCTACTTCCACCACGCCACGGGACTCGATCTTCATACGCGGAGCCGCGACCTCGAATTCGTCCTCAATGCTTCCTTCGCAGCTATCGGGTCTTCGTGCCGCAATCTCTTGGATGCTTCCTGCTGCCCCCTCTGCCACATGTATTAATCCCCACGCGTTGCTCCGATTGCGCCGCTGACGGGAGCTGCGCCGTCGGCAAGGAAGAGGAGCAGTGACGTTGGGTTCGGCATGGCTCTTCCTTTCGAAGATTGTGAGGCCACGTCCGAATCAGAGGCGGGCAGCGAGCCCCAGGGCGTCGAGGTTGGTTCGGGCCAGCCTCCGGGCATCGGCTTGGTGGATGTCCGCGATGAGACGTTCGATAGCCTGGACGTCACCCGGTTTAGAGGCCCGGGTCTTGCGACGGGAGCTGGGGAAGTCGGTTTCAGTGAGCAGTCGCTCGACTGGCATGTGGGCGATGATTTCGGAGGCCATCGCAGCATTGACGGAGAAGTAGCAGCCGAGAGCAGCAGCCTGGTCGATCTCGTCGAGCGTGCCGGTGAACCAGTGGAGGATCGCGCCGGGGTGGGGTTGTTCGGCAAGGGCTTCGAGGACGTCTTTGGTGCGGCCCGTGCTGTGAATGGAGATGAGCACCGGCCGGTTGGTGCAGGCGGTGAGGATGCTGTCGAACACTTCGCGTTGTCGGGTGCGGTCTCCGCGGCGGTCCATGCCAACTTCTCCGACGAGGGTGAAGTAGTCGACGGCTCGCGTGAAGGTGTCTTCGTTGTAGGCGGCGAGTGCGTCGGGCTTGCCGGGGTGGACGCCGAGGCCCCAGGTGAGGTTGGTGTCCTTGCGGCGGGCGACGAGGCGGGCTTCTGCGATGCTGCGGGTGACGGCGAAGACGTGGGCGTTGCCGAGTGCTTTGACTTGTGCGGGTGTGACGTCGGGTGCGATGTGCGCGTGGGTGTCGAGCATCGGCTGGTTCATGGTCCTAGGATCGCGGTTGTCATCTGGGGACACCGAACAGTTCCTTCCTGCCGCGGTTAACGAGGTCAAGCGCGGCGGTAAGGTCGTAGCCGGGTGGCCATGAGGCGGACGCGATGAGGTCGTCTTCGGTGATGGTGCGCTTCTCGGCGAGTTCGAGTGCCCACAGGTCATCGTGCCTGCGCTTGCGATACGCCTTGAGGACAGGCTTCTTGAGGCGGTTCACGAGGTAGTCGGTGGGGTCGCTCACCGCGGCTCCGTCGTAGGAGCCGCGTCGGACCAGGCATGCGTAACAGAGACCGCAGTTGATGTTTGGGTCACCGCCGAGAGCCTTCTTCATGCGACCAGAGTCCAACTTGGCGCAGGACAGAGTGTGTTTGGTGGTGTCAAGGAAGCCAGCGGGTGCGGTAACGAGGGTCTGCTTGAGGAGTTCGCCCTTGGTGAGGCTCAGGTACGGGTTGGTGACCTCGACGTTGATGCCAGTCTCGGTGAGGATCTGGTTGACGAGGTGGAAGGTCCACGGGTGGGTGGACTTAGTCGACAGGGCGCCGCCGCGGGAGGCGACGAGGGGCACGTTGAGGCTGGTGTAGCCGTTCTCGGGGACAATGACGGTGGGTGCGTTGACGCCGTCGGCGGCAGCGATCGCCATGGCCATGAACAGGAACGACCTCGTGCGGGTGGTGTTCTCCTTCTTGCGGTCACGGGGGCGCAGTTCGTCGCGCAGCCACGTGAACTCGGGGACCTGTTCGGTCAGCCACGCGCCGATGGAGCGCTGGGCGTGCTTGACGGAGGTGGCTGCGTCGCGATGCCCGACGTGTACTCGGGTGGTGGCCGTGGAGAGGTGGTCGACGGCTCCGCAGAAGGAGTCGAGTCCGCCAGAGAGGAGCATCGCTGAGGTGGCGGACTGGTGAGGGGCAGTGATCGCCAGATCCGGGGTGAGGGTGTGCTTGCCGATCGGCACGGGATGCAGGGTCCACTCGTCGCCGCTGATCCACGCAAGGAGGTCGGCGGTGGTCTCGCCTGCTGTGCCGGTCCACGTCTTGGGGTCGTGGACGTGCACGGTGATGGCTAGTTTACGTCCGAAGGTTGCTGGGCGTCGGGTGCGGAGGTCGGCGAGATAAGCGGCTGCGGCGATGTGGAGGAGGTCAGTGGCTGGGGCGCCGAGGTCGCCGTAGGTGGTGAGGTCCCATTCTAGTGCGGTGCGAATGGCGGTCTCTTGGCCCTTGGCGGGCCACCAGAGCCGCTGCACGCCCGTGCGGGATGGGAGGGTGATGAGCTCGTTGGGTGCGAGGAGTTCGAAGTGTCGCGTCTGGTCGGTCATCCGATTGCCTTCCGCAGGAACCCCAGTGCCTTGTCGCGGTAATCGGCGACCTTGTTCATGAGTGTCTTGACACCGATGCGAGGGCCATCGGTGACGCCGCTGTACTTGGCGGTGCCTCGGATGTACTGCTTGAGGTCTTTCTCGTGCTTGAGGACCTGGTCGGGGGTGAGCTTCAGCGAGGCCTTGTGTGAAGTCAGTTCGACGAGGGCGGTTTGGTAGATGTAGGCGGACATGAACGCGGTGATGGAGTCCTCGGTGCTTCGGGTGGGATCGAAGCTGAGTTCCTTGAGCGCTTCGAGGGCTGCCCGACGCAGCACTTCTTCGTCGGGCGAGCCCGGTGCTCCCAGCACCTTGTCGAGGATATAGTTGCAACGGTTGTTGATGGACATGTCGCGCATGTCTTCGAGGCGCAGACCAACGCCGAGGGCGTCGAGGTCGGCCTGTCTTCTTGCGATGGCGGCATGTCCTGCGTAGACCGCAGCCCCGCCGCGTGCGGCGTTCGAGGAAGACATGCCGCCGCCGGAACTGCGGCTGCGACCACTGCTGGGGGAGCCGTCGGCCCCGGAACGGCGTCCGAGGAGCGCACCGGGGTCGTAGTTGTAGGTCGGGGGCGTACGAGGCGTCGGGAACAAGCGGTGCACCGCAGCGGCGACCTGCTGCACCGTCGTCGCTACCTGTGTCGGTGTCGCCGGTCCGGATGACGGGAGGGCGCTGAGGGCATCGTGTGCGTCACCCCATGACCGCGACCCGCTGCCCCCGTAGGCACCCGAGGTGCCCATCAGGCACCTGCTCCGGTCCGCTCGTCGAGCTTCTCCTGCGCGGCCGCACGGACCCCGGAGGTCACCTGCTGGTCGTTGGCGATGTCGTGGAGCAGTTTATCGACCTCGGCACCGGGGACTTGTGCGATTTCGAAGACGTCGATCACTTCGATCCGGGTGAGGCCGTAACGACGCAACCACCCACACACGTCGGCGACCAATGACGAGTCTCCGAGGGTGATGCGGCAGGCAGATTCGATGGAGTCCGACGGGTTGTCGATCGTGACGAGGCGGCTGAACAGGCGTTCCACGATGGTGCGCCGGACAGTCGGCTCGACGTCTAGGACGTGCGCGACTGCGCCGATGCGTGTGCCGTCGGACTGGTGGGTCAGTTCGGCAAGGATCGAGAGTTCAGCATCGGTAAGACCGGATCCGGCGCTGAACGAGGTGAACGAGGCGGCGAGGTTCACGTACCGGTCGAACTGGTCCATGGCTGCTGCGATGGAGGGCTCGGATCCGGCCCAGAACCGGGTGGTCTCGGACACCTGGTCGGGCTTCTCGGCGGCCTCTTCTTCCCTGCCCCAGGCTTCCCAAGCGCTGACGAACATCGTTCGATCGTTGGGGTCGACCTGCTGGAGGGCCTCGAAGTCTTCTGGGAAGCGCTGCTCAAGCAGATACAACTTGAGCGACAAGTCCGGCTTGATGGTGACCTCGCGGGCGTTCGCGATGGCTTCGCGGACACCCCACGCGTTGAGGAACCGTTTGATCGCTCGCGGGCTCGACCACTGGTCGCCACTCAGACCGCGCGCCACGAGATTGGCCATGCGTCGGTCTGCAGCGTCGGGACGGTGGGCGGCCTCGGGGTAGTCGTCGTCGTGGATAAGCGGGTACTCACGCTTGCGTCGTCGCTCGGCGACGTGGGCCACCAGTTCCTCGAAGGCGGGCTGAGTGTCGGTTGCCTCGCAGTGCTTCTGGCACAGCAGAAGCGTTACGAAGTCTTCGGTCGTTTCCGGGGTGAGACGCGGGAGTGAGACCGGCAACTGGACGATCTTCTCCAGGTAGCGGTCGGCGAACTCGCTGCGGCCGCCCGCGTGGATGTCCTGGGCGATGGCCCACCTGATCATGTCTTCCTCGGCGGCGAGTACGAACGCCATCTTCGGCACCGCAAGGAACACCTTGATGGCTTCGAGGGAGGCGACGACGGAGGCGGGCTTGCATCGATCGAGGTCATCAACGAGCACGACGACCTTGTCGATGTCCTTGGCAGCGTCGATCATCTTGTCGAACTCGTCGCGGAAGCCCGCCATGTTGGTGGGCTGTTCCTTCGCGTCTGGTGTGAAAGCCTTGATGATGTCGAGTGGATTGGCCGACATCGTGATCGCGCTCTTGGCGATCGTAGCTCCCACGCGCTTCCACGCGATCCGGGTGAGCAGGTCGCCAACCTTCTCGGTGAAGGAGGCCGGGCGCTGGGCGCGCAGTTCGGTGAGAAGGTGGCCGATCAGGGTGGCCCGGACGTCGTCGCTGTCCTCGAACTCCCACGGATCGACCCGAACAACGAGGACACGGTCGTTAGCCTCGAACCGCTCGGCGAGCATGTCGAGTGCGGACGACTTGCCGCCACCCCACGGTGACTGCAAAGCGACGGTGACCGGGTCGAGATCCCTCGCGAGGAGTGCGGCGGCGACCGCGTCGACGACGGTGTCGATGCCGAGAAGGTCCGTGACCGTGGGGTTGTCATCCCACAATCGCATGCTGTTTGTCATGTTCCCCACTTGCTGGCCGGAGCCGGTGACGAGATTGTTCGGGTCCAGGCCCGCGCCTGGTCCCATCTCATAGGCCCGAAGATACGGGTCGACACCGACACTTCCTCGGAGAGTCGGCAAGATAATGTCGGACGACCTACCTAGCCTTGGGCTAGCAGCAACCCAGTGGGACCTTCAGTTCTGTGACGTTCTCGCTGCTTACTACGCCAGGAAGTGGAGCATCGCGCGGCCTCCCAGGCGGCGTCGAGCGCGTCGGGGGCGTGGATTTCCCCGTGGCGTAAGACCCACCTGATGAGGTTGCGCAAGCTGTCGTCGACGTCAGTCGTCGGCCTCACGCTTGATGACGACGCGCTGGGAGTGGACAGTGACGATGAGTCCTTGGACGTGGACGGGGAAGCCGCAGTGACGACGCGCGGCACTACGAGGCACACCGATTTCTATGCCCCTCGCGGGTAGTCAGCCGAGCCACGTCATTCCGCCGCCAATGACAATCGAAGCAATGTTCTGGTCCTTGAGGCACGGATCTTCGAATGTTCGCACATGCCGCGGGCTAAGGCGGTAGAACAGAACCGCAGATCGGGACGATCTGCTCATGAGTGTGAGAGGAATCCAGTGGCTGATTGGCCTGTAGTCCTGCTCCCGGCTGTACTCGTCGCGCTCGCTACGAGGATCGATGCGAAGGTCGTGGGACCGTACTTCGCACTCTCTGCTTTGATCGCCGGTTCTGAAGGCATCGGCTCACGATTTTGGTACAGCGACAATCAGCGCCGACTCGCACTGGTACGACGATTCGCATATCCGTGCATAGTGGATTTCTAATGGCCTGGGCCCATGTGGCAGCGTCCGACATTGCGGCGACCGGGGCACTGGCGGCAGCGCTCCTCATCTGGCCCGTGTTGTTCGGGGGCTTGCCCTGGTACGTCCCTCGTCACTCTTGGCACCTTCCCGTTCTCTACTGCTCCTTCATTGTTGCGTGTGGGCTTTCGAGCCTGGCGGGCCTCGCGCTCTACCGCTTCGTTCTGAAGTTCGCTGACGGCGATGTCCGCGGATGGCTGGCCGAGCAATTGGTCTCCACCATCTTGCTGTGGCTCACAACGCTGGTTGCAATCTTGTTGTTTAGATTGGCATTTCGCACGACAAGCGACGAGGCTGAACGCCGCGAACGTCAGGGGGCGGAAGAATTTTGAAGTCGAACGATGCCCTGGCCGGCTACTACTGGATCTACGTCGATCACTTGCGGAAGGGATCAATTCAGAGGGCACTCGCACGGATCCAGCGTGAGGCTCTTTTGTCCCCAGCAGTCAGCCAGACCAGCCGAATACTCGCCGCCATTCTCGTGGTTGAGACCCACGAACGCCCGGCCGTGCTCAGGGCCGTTGAACGACTGTTGCAGGCCGCCGGTCGTCGCAGCACGACCTGCGGCCCGCTGCAACTGAGAAATGCGCCCTGGGGCACCAACGAAAGCATCCGGGTCGCCGGGCAACGACTCGTTGAATTTGTTGACGGCATCGGGAACGCTGATTGGGCCCAAGTCGCGACCTGCTGGCATGGCCCTTCATCGGACCAAACGCCAAGTCGATTGACGTACACCGACGCCTTACACATGGCCGACCGCGCGATTGCGTCCACACAGACCGCTTGAAAGCAAGGGCGCTGGACGAACCAGGTGACACGTGTGGCTTCCCGCACCAGGTCACGAAGGCCGCGTCATTCCACCGCCAATGAGCCACTGGATGCCGCGCAAGTCGGCGTCTGCACTGGGCGCCGCGGACGTGGGCGAGCCGACCCTGTGCGTGGGGGCGGCCCCGATAGTGTCCGGGGGTGGCCAGTCCTCGCCGATCCAGTGCTCGTCGGCGCAGCTCGTCCCCGCGCCGGGGCGGGACGCGACAGTCACAGCGGCCGTTGCCGGTCGCCGGTCCGGGCGAGCGACTGTGGGTGCTTGACGTCCCGTACGGGACACAGGTCGACGGTGCCACCTGGCACCCAACAGTCAAGGCCCATCTGTACGTCGGGCGTGCTGTGCCCGCGCACCTCGCGCCGTACGCACCGGGGCCGTACACGCTCGGTCGGTTCATCGAGAACACCCTCAATCCCGGCAATCCGACGCCCAGCCCCGAGCCGACCGACGCACTCGAACCCCGGATGATTCAGTACGAGGCGGCCGATGCGATCGCGGCGCATGCCGCAGCAGGCGGACGGCAGTTCCTGCTGGCTGACGAACCCGGCGTGGGCAAGACGATCTCCGCGGTCCTCGGGGCATCTGCTGTGGCTGACCTGCGCGGTGCGCGACGCGTTCTCGTCATCGCCGATCGACCTGCCGCGATCACGATCGGTCACTGGTGCCGCACGATCATGGCGCTGGGTCACGGCGGTCTCGAATGGGTCGTGATCACGTGGGATCGACTCGAGAAGGTCAAGGACCACACGTGGGACGTGATCATTGCCGACGAGGCCCACGCACTGCGACGTACGACGACGAAACGGTGGAAGCTGTGGGCGCGGATCTCGGGACACGGGAAGCCGCACGACAAGGCGCCGTTCGTCATCGCAACGACTGCGACGCCCGGACACACGCCACTGGAGCTGCCCTACCTCGCTCCGGCATATGCGCAGGTGCTCGGCGAGCCCATGAAGGACTGGGCATCGGCCACGCAACCCGGTGCCGCGTTCGCGGCCGCCCTCGAACGCCACGGCGTGGGAGTGGAGCAAGGACGCTACGGAGCGACGTGGACCACCGATCCGGCGCGGCGCACTGCGGACCTCAAACTGGTGCGCGGCTGGCTGGCCGAGGAACGTCCCCCGGCGATGCTGCACCGCGCTGCGCCGTGGGGTCCGGTACCGATCTCCGGCATGCCGGTGGCGCTCACGCCGGCGGAGCGGACGGCGTACGAGGCCGAGTGGGGAGAGTTCTGTCGGGAGATGGACATCGCTCGGCGCGGCCGCAATGTCGCGAAAGGCCGGGCCGCGCTGCTGCGCTTCCGGCAGAAGGCCGGGCTCATTCGCGTCGACTCAACGGTCGCCTGGATCGCCCAGCAGGTCCAGGCCGAGCGACAAGTCGCGTGCTCGGTGGAGTTCGTCGCGACCGCCGCCGACCCGATCGCCGATCGGCTGCGTGACTCCGGCATCGAAGTCGCCACAATCTATGGCCGCGACCGGTTCGACCCCGAGGCCGAGCGGCTCAGGTTCCAGACCGGACAGGCAAAGGTCTGCGTCTTCACCACGGTCGCCTCGATCAGCCTGCACGCCGGCGAGACCCTCCCCGACGGCCGCCAGGCGAGCACCGAGCCGCGCGTCGGCGTCTTCCACCAAGCCCGCTTCTCGGGCATCGCCGCACGACAGGTGACCGGCCGCACCCACCGCGACCACCAGGTCTCGCCGTGGCACATCGCGTACGCCGAGGGCACCGTTGAGGAGCAGGTCGGCAAGGTGATGGTGGAGCGGATCGCCGCAGCCTCCGACACGGTGGGAGGCGACACGACGGGCCTCACCGACCTCGCCAACCTCCTCGGAGCCGACTGGCTGCCGACCACGACCCTGACCGAAGACGGTGCCTGAGTGGCCTCGGCTCACGGGAGGGTCATGGGCTGCACGGGGCAACCACGCAGTGAGGAGCCGCTGCATTCCGCGTATGCCCGTGCGGGCATGGGTGCTGATGCTCGTTGGTCGAGCGAGGTCGTCTGGTTGCGTGGTGTCGGTGTCTACCGCCGAGGTCATCAGAATCCGAGACGCTGGCGGGTCTCTCTGTAGAAAGCTGCAGCCTCGCCTGGCGGACCGTCGCCGCCAGCGGCAAGTGCAGTGCAGGCGGCGTCGAACGGATCCGAGCTGGAGTACGCGGCAACGGCTGGAAGCGCCATTGCCTGCCGCGAGACTCGCATGCCATCTCTATCGAGGAAGTCAGTGTGCTCGACTTGCGGGTCGCTGAAGAGCCGATCAAAGAGCGCGTCGAGCTGCGACTGCCCGCGAGTCGCTTCCTGCACCCACGACAAGTCCCACAAGCCCGCGTCGGATAGCACTCGATGCGCCGCCCAGTCCCTGATCGCCGTCAATACGGTGTCAGGAAGAGGCTCCAACAGATCGAGCAGATCCCGGTCCCGGCTGGCCAGGGAGTACGCGCCTCCCGAAGTGCGCATTCTGCTTGTGGGTGGTCTCCCGCCCCAGAAGGTCGCTTCCTCCGCGAGTTCAGCGTCGCGACGGGCGCGTTGTCGTGCGCTGCGCTGCTCATCGAGCGCCAGGTCGCGATCCTGAGCGCTGGGAGGTCTCGGCAAACCCTGGATCGTCGTGACCTCGGCTACGTGAGCCGCAGAAGCCGCGGACATCAGCGCGCGCACCGCTTGATCTTCGTGACCGTCCAATCGGAAGATGTTCACCGCCGCATCTGCGACGCCAAGCAGCGCAGTCAAGTCGTCGTCGTGACACGCGTACCTCAGAGCGCTGGCAAGAGAGTTCGCACGGTAGATGCGATTCTTCTCCTCAGGCAGTGGGCCGACGCCACCAGCATTGATCGCTTGGTCCTGAAGAAGCCAGAGCTGATCGTTCTCTCGCGCCCGCTGCCGCTCCCAGGACTCGAACTCGCGCGAAACCGTTCCAGGACCATCCACGCGCACGCTGGCGAGTGTTGCGGCCACCACCTCGTCCTCGGCCAGGCTGGCTTGAAGTGCGGCGGCACGCACCATCGTGTGGACGAACAGTCGACGATTGGGCGAGGAGACCTCCACGAGCGCCAAGGCCACATCGCTGTGGTCCCACCGCAGGCCAGAGGACTCGGCAGTGAGGAGTTCAGGCTGCTCGACGTGCGGCGAGACCACGCACCAGTTGACATCGGTGACCCACTCGGAACGGATCTGAATCCCAGTGAATGCCGCAACCATTGCTCCGCCCACTGCCACGGGATCCCGCTCCTCGTCGCTTGCCACCACCTCCGCGAATGGCATCAGCGAGCGCGGCAGGGCGTCCAGATCGTCGTCCATGCCGAGTTCGCCCGACCAGAGCAGCTTGCCCCGCCGTGCGCAGGAGAACACGACCATGCCGTCGACGTTCCAGAAGATGCTTGCTGCTTTGCCGCCCTTTGATGCAGTTCGAAGCACGAGTTCCCTCGAACCCTCGAAACCGTTGTCTTCGAGCACGAAGCTCACGGGACCGTTGGCCGAGTTGAGACCCTGTACGGCGACGACGGCGGCGAGGCGCTCCGATGACCACTGCTCCGAATCCAGTGCGACTGAATCAGCCAGGTCAACTCCATAGGCGCTGGCGGAAGCGACAACATCGCTCCCGACAATCACGGACAAGCAACTCGCTGCAGAGGAGTCCGAGAGCCAGGTGCAGGCCGAGACCATTGCTTCGTGTCGGGCGCTCAGCACGCGGAACCACCGGTGAACGTGCGCGCAATGAAGGTGGACACGCAGGCACCGTACGACACGATTGCGGCGACGCACGCCGGAATCGCCACAGTCGGGTCCGCTCGCAGAGTCACGGCCGTTCCTCAATCTTCCGGACGCCGTGACCCACCGAATCGATTCCCCCGAAAACGTATTGGGCGGCCAGAGCCGCATGGCGTCTCCAAGCGGACTTGCCCTGATTTGCTGGCTTCTCTGGAAGCTCCGCGCGACGCGGCGTTCATCAACTATCCTCGGCGTCTCCGGAGCCGGTCCAAGCAGAACGGTCAATTCAGTGCTTCAGCGTTTGAGACCTTGGCAGGCCGCGGCTGCCATCACAGTGCTCCTTCTGGTCGTGCAGGTTCTGCTCCTTCTCGGGGAGCCCAAGGAGCCCGGGACCGGCGAGCTCTCGACGCTCTCGCCGCAAATCGTGGAAGTTGTCATCACCGGGGCAGCGTTCGGCCTCGTGTTCCTGGTCCTGTGGCTGGTGTTCTCCTTGCCTGCCGCATTGAAGGCGTGGCAAAGGCGTGGGCGAGGGGCATGACCGAGACCGGCAAAGCCGAGCTGCGCCAGGATTCCGGAATGGACACGAAGATGCCGAGCCGCGCCTCAAGAGTCTTGGGAGGCTTGTATCGGCGGAAGTGGTGGATCTCGGCGATCCTGTGCGCCGTCCTCGTGCTCGACCTGAACGACGGGCGTTCTGGACCATTGGCCTGGTTGCTCGTCAGCCTGTTCGTGTTGCTCCTCTGGCTTCCGATCCTCGTCCTCGGAGCTCGATCGGTTCGCGAGGCAGGCAGGTCGTTCCGAGATGGATACGAGCGAGACTAGGTCTCCCTTGGGTCTGACCACTCCACGAACGCAGCGAGAATTGGTCACTCAGGTCGCCAACATCGCGGATGATGGCCTCATGTCGACTGGTCAAACATTTCCAAGGCCCCTAGGTTGGTTCATGCTCGTGGGCGGCGCAGTCGCCGCGATCAGCACCTCCACGGCCATCGCGGCTGGCGTGACCCGGAGTGACCTGGGGACGTTGGGCGCTGCAGCTTGCCTGATGCTGGTGGGCACTGATCAGGTGTTCTGGCACGGGTCGAAGCCTGCTGTTCGGTGGGTCGGCCTCCCGCTCAGCGTGATCACGTTGGCGTTGTTGCTGACGTCATGAGCGCCGTCTTGCTCAGCCGACCGGGCTGGGGAACTCGATCGCTGTCCAGGCTCGTTGCTGCCACGATGCCTAGATGATGGAACTCAACGCGGAGTCTGCAATCAAGGCCGGGGGCTGGGATCCGCGGTACGCCGTGACCCTTGCTGTCGCCGTACAGGACGGCGTTGCCGCGGCGCTGGTCGACACCAACGGCGACGAGGCTGACATCGACCTCGACGAGTACGTGCGCGGACCGGACGGTGAGTGGCAGGAGGCGGGGAGCGGCAGCGCTGACGACCAGGGCACCCACTGGTCCTGGCAGATGGTGTCGATCTGGGGGCGGACGTCACCGGGCAGGACTGTCGAGATCGAATACCTCGGAGTCAGCCACTCCACAGTCGCCCTGGAGACGGGCTGGTGGCTCTTCATCGCTCCGTCGACGGATGACAGTGACGCCCTCCCACGGCGGATCCAGCGCTAGAACCTTCGACGAGACCGGAGCCGCAGCGACTCCCAGGCATCGTGGAACTCCTACCTGGGGAGGTTGCCGGGCGCCAGAGCCGGGGACAGACTCGATCGCATGACTACCTCCGCGGAGCCGAGAGTCCCGGCGTACATCGAGGGCTGGCCGCCCCTGCCGACCGGGGAGTTCCCACCCGGCCCGCGACTGCCGTCCGTCGTACAGACCCTGGCCTTCATGCGGTTCCGCAGCTCGTTCGTCCCACGTCTGCGGCGACGGTACGGCGACGTCTTCACGATCCGGCTCCTGCCCGATGGGCGGCCACTCGTCGTCTACTCCAAGCCCGACCAGATCAAGGACATCTTCGCCGGCGACCCGGAGAACTTCCATGCAGGCAAGGGAAACGCCATCCTCGGGCCGGTCATGGGGGAGCACTCGGTGCTGCTGCTCGACGCGTCGCAGCACAAGCGCGCCCGCAAGCTGCTGATGCCGGCGTTCAGTGCCCGCGCGCTCAAGGGCTACGAAGAGCTGATCGCCCAGATCGCGAAGGTCCAGGTCGACGAGTGGCCGGTCGGCACCACGTTCGCGTCGCTCGAGCGGATGAACGCCCTGACCCTGGCGGTCATCATCCGCGTCGTCTTCGGCGTGACCGACGAGCGCCGGGTCGCCGAACTGCAACCCCTGATCGACAACGTGGTCAACGTGAACCCGCTCGTCCTCGTCGGCGCGAGCTACCCGCAGCTGGGGAAGATCGGCATGTGGAAGGCGTTCCACCAGAACCAGCGCGAGCTCAACCGGGTGCTGTACGCCGAGATCGCCGAGCGTCGACAGGCCGCCGACCTCGCCACGCGCACCGACGTACTCTCCCAGCTGCTGCACGTCGGCGACCACGAGGGCGAGGACCCCTTGACCGACGCCGAGCTGCGCGACCAGCTGGTCACGCTCCTGCTGGCCGGTCACGAGACCACGGCCACCGCGCTGGCCTGGTCGCTCTACGAGCTCGGCCGTTCACCGCAGCTCCTCGGCAAGGCGCAGGCGGCAGCCGACTCCGGCGACGACGCCTACCTTGAGGCGGTGCTGAAGGAGTCGATGCGGCTGCACCCGGTGATTCCCATCGTGACGCGGCTGCTGATGAAGCCGGCCGTCGTCGGGGGAGTGTCGCTGCCGGCCGGTGCGGCAGTGGCGGCGTCGATCGAGCTGTCCCACAGCGAGAACTTCGCGGACCCGCAGGCCTTCCGGCCGGAGCGCTTCATCGAGGGCAAGGTCGAGGCCAACACCTGGATTCCCTTCGGGGGCGGCGTACGACGCTGCATCGGCGCCGGCTTCTCGCTGATGGAGGGCGTGACCGTGTTGCGTGAGGTGCTGACCCGCCACGACCTCAGCGCGCAGGGTGACGACGTGGCCAAGGTTCGCAACATCACCAGTGTCCCTAAGCGCGGCGCCCGGCTCGTGGTGACCCGACGTACGCCCTGACGGTCCTGCGTCACTGAGGTCGCCGTGTGGGGCCGAGCGGCGGCGTCGCGGCGTACCGGCGTACCGGCGTCAGCCGAAGTACTCGAAGAGGGACACGACGATTCCCTCCGGGCCGCGCACGTAGGCCATGCGTACGACGTTCTCGTGCTCGCCGATGCCGCCCACGAGCCCGTATCCCTTCGCGGCCAGCTCGTCGACCGCGCCGTGGAGGTCGTCGACCTCGAAGCTGACGTTGCGCAGGCCGACCTCCGTGGCCAGGGCGTCGGGTGAGCCCGGCTGGTGGTCGGGCCGCACGAAACGCGCCAGCTCGAGCCGGATGCCGTCGGGGGACTTGAGCATCACCACCTCGGTGCGGGAGTCGGGGACGGCGCACACCGTCTCGAGGAACTCGCCCTCGACGAAGGTGCGGCCCTCGATCTCGAGGCCGAGCCCGACGAAGAACTCGGCCGCCTTGTCGATGTCGGAGACGGTGATGCCAACGTGGTCGAAGCGCTTGATGCGTGCCATGGGATTGATCCTCCTGTACGGGTGGTTGGTCCTTCCACCCCTTGGTCGGAGCCGACCAGAGTTTCTCGACATCCGTCACGAGATTTTCTTCGGAAGCTTTCAGTCGAGGTCTCGCTCGGGAGAAAGTCGTCCGGGCTGACCTGTCGAATCCGGTCGGGGCCGTTCGTGGAACTGATGAGAGGCCGACACGGACCGCCAACCGGGCGGTCGCCTCGGGACCCGAAGGAGATGACTCAGATGTTCACGATCGAAGAAGACCGCGGCACCTACCGGGGCCCCGTCCGCCGGCACAACGGCTACTACGCCGGAGACTTCACCCGCAGCCAGCGCGCCACGCCCGGCGAGATCGCAAAGCTGGCCAGGCTCCAGGCCCCGACCTTCCCGACCCGGTCCACGCACTGACGACCCGCCTGCCGCGCGTCGCCTGGGCGTCAAAGCAGCCCACCTGACCGTCAGCGCAGGCCTCCTGAGCCTCAGCGCAGGCGTCGGGCGAAGGCGGCGGCCCGCTGCTGCAGCTGCTCCGCACGTCCTTCGGGTGTGATCCGGTGCCCGTCGCTGAAGAACGAGGCGACGTCACGGAGCGGGACCACGCGGACCTCGCGCACCGGCTCGGCGTCCTCGGCAACCTGTCCGCCCTGCCACCTGGCGGCGACCATGCCGGCGGTCAGCCCGCCGGTGTCGAGCCAGTTGTGCACGCCGGGGTCGGTCGCGGCCACCAAGTAGGTGAGCGTGCCGTCGGCGTTCGCCTTGGCCTGGCGGTTGTTCAGACCGCCGGTCGCCTCGACGCTGGGACGGGTGACGCCCCACGGGTCGGTGACCTCGAAGCCCAGGTAGTCGGCGCCGCACGGGTCGAGGGTGACCAGCAGCCCCTCGTCGGCGGCGACGTCGAACCGGCCGACCACCGAGGCCCCGAAGGGCCGCGGCGTCGGCTGCTTGATCGCGTTGAGCGGTCGTACGTCGTGGATCAGCTCGTTGTCGTAGTCCAACCAGTAGCGGCTCAACCGCTCCACGTTGGCCACGGCCAGCTCGACCAGGTCGGCGTCCGTCGGCTCGGGTGCGGCGTCGGGCCCGGCGATCCGCTCGATCTCCAGCCACAACGGGTCCTGGGACTCCCAGTCCGTGAGGGCGTCGCGCACCAGCATCCACGTGGAGGTCGGTGCGGTCCGGAGGTGCGGTCGGTCGTCGACCGGCGTCGGCCCGACCGTGAGCTCGAAGCGACCGTCGGCGTCCGGCACAAGCTGTGACGAGAGCACCACGGAGGCGATCGCGGCGCCCTCACGGGTCACCTTTCCGTCGGCCTCCGGGGCGCCGTAGCAGATGAACGAGAACTGAGCGGCCGGCACCTCGGGCACCCGACCCCGCACGACGTACGTCGACTCGCCGTCGACCGCGCTGCGGCGGTGCACGTTGTCGGGATTGTCGATGCCGTAGCCGGAGTTGGGCATGTCGATCCCGTGCCAGCCGTGGGCCGAGCAGGCCGACCACAGGAAGACCGGCCGGGCCGGGTCCGCGACCAGTGCGTGCTGCACTGCGGCGACCGTGATCGACGCGGCGGCGGCCTCGAGGGAGGCGACGCCGGCGGGGTGCGAACCGTAGTTGCGGTCGGCTCGGTAGAGCGCTGCGACCCGGTCGCGTGCGGCCCGGAGCTCCGGTGTGGCGAGGAGGTCGAGCGCCCGCCGTTCGAGAGCGAGCTGGCTCGCGGTGGACAGGGGACCGGTGCCGGTCATGGTGCTCCTTCTCGGTCGAGCTGTCGGTTCAGATGAGGTTGTCCTCGACGGTGATGCCGAAGACGCCCTTGCCGTAGAGGGCGAGGGTGCGCTCGACGTCGTTGGCCACGTGCACCGAACCCGCGTGCGCGTCGCGCCAGGCCCGGCTGATCGCACTGGTCCAGTGCAGCGAGCTGCCGCCGGCAGTCTTGAAGAGGATGTCGATGGCCTCCAGGGCGCGCTCGGTGCCGAGCACCTGGTCGCGCCGGGTGCGCAGTCGCAGCTCCATCGGGATCTCGCCGCCGGCCGCTGCCGCGGCGTACATCTCGGACATGTTGCGGTCCATCTGCAGCACCGCCCCGTCGACCGCCGACGACGCCCGCGCCACCGCGACCTGCGCGAACTGGTCCTCCGCGAATCGACCGCCGCCGAGGCTGAGCCGGAGCCGGTCGGCCATCTCGCCGACGTACGTCTCCAGGCAGCCGGCCACGGCGCCGAGCACCGGCGCGGTGACGGCGGTGGTGAAGATCGCGCCGAACGGCATCCGGTAGAGCGGCCCCTTGTTCACCTTCTGTCCCGGCCCGGTGAGGCGGGCGTGCTCGAAGTTGCGGAGCGTGCGGTGCTCGGGGACGAAGACGTCCTCGACCACCACGTCGTTGCTGCCGGTGCCGCGCAGCCCGACCGTGTTCCACACATCGAGGATCTCGACGTCGGCGCGCGGCACCAGGGCGGTGATGAAGTCGACGGGGTTGCCGGTCGGGCCGATCACCAGGGCACCGAGGAGCAGCCACTCCGCGTGGTTGCACCCGGAGGAGAAGCTCCACCGGCCGCTCATCCGGTAGCCGCCCGAGGCCCGCTTCAGCTGCCCCACCGGGGCGTACGACGACGCGAGCAGCACGTCCGGCCCGTCGGACCAGACTTCGTCCTGGGCGGCCTTGGCGAAGAGCGCCACCTGCCACGGGTGCACGCCCATCACGGAGCTGACCCAGCCGGTGGAACCACAGGCGCCGGAGATCATCCGGACCGCCTCGTAGAACCTCAGCGGCTCGAGCTCGAGGCCGCCGTACTTCTTGGGCTGGAGCATCCGGAACAGGCCGGTGTCGGTGAGTTCCGCGATGGTCTCCTTCGACACCACGCGGGCCTCGTCGGTCGACACGGCACGCTCGGCGATCGCCGGGAGGAGGGCTCGCACGTTGTCCAGGACGTCTTGGCTCATGCGGCCAGAATGCGGCCACTCGGGCACGCGATCGGCGACTTCTTCCGTTGAGTGGGACTTCGGTCCGCGCGCGCTCGGGGGCGGGTCGAGACTCGCAGGACAGATCGCTGAGTGGCACACCCCCAGGCACGGACGGAGACAGACGGACATGACTGCAGTCGAGGACGAGGTTCGCCGGATCGAAGCAGACGCTGCACCCACCCGGTTCGCCCGGGGATGGCACTGCCTCGGCCTGGCCAAGGACTTCCAGGACGGCGAGCCGCACCAGGTGCTGGCCTTCGGACAGAAGCTGGTCGTGTTCGCCGGCGAGGACGGCACGGTGAACGTGCTCGACGGCTACTGCCGCCACATGGGCGGCGACCTGTCGCAGGGCACCGTCAAGGGCAACGAGATCGCCTGCCCGTTCCACGACTGGCGCTGGGGTGGGGACGGCCGCTGCAAGGCGATCCCCTACGCCCGTCGCGTCCCGTTGCGGGCCCGTACGGCGTCCTGGCCGACGCTGGTCCAGGACGGCATGCTCTTCGTCTGGAACGACCCGCAGGGCAACCCGCCGCCGGCCGACGTCACCATCCCGCGGATCGCCGGCGCCACCGACGACAATTGGACCGACTGGACCTGGTACACCACGGTCATCGAGGGCGCGAACTGCCGCGAGATCGTCGACAACATCGTCGACATGGCGCACTTCTTCTACATCCACTACTCGTTCCCGACGTACTTCAAGAACGTCTTCGAGGGCCCGGTGGCGACCCAGTTCATGGAGGGGGAGGGGCGTGAGGACGTCGCGCGTCCCCAGTCCGAGGGCAGTGGTGCTCCGAAGGCCACCGGCAACAGCTCCGTGGCGGCGTACCACGGTCCGTCCTTCATGATCGACGACCTCGTCTACCACTACGAGGACGCGGACCTGAAGAGCGTCCTGATCAACTGCCACTACCCGATCGACGCCAACTCCTTCGTGCTGCAGTACGGCGTCATCGTCGAGAAGCGGGTCGGCATGGCCGACGAGGAGGCCGACGCGATGGCCCAGAAGATGGGCGACTTCATCAAGATCGGCTTCGAGCAGGACGTCACGATCTGGAAGAACAAGGCACGCGTCGACAACCCCCTCCTCTGCGAGGAGGACGGACCCGTCTACCAGCTGCGCCGTTGGTACGAGCAGTTCTACGTCGACGTCGAGGAGGTCACCCCCGAGATGACCGAGCGCTTCGAGTTCGAGATCGACACCACGCGGCCGAACGAGGCCTGGAAGGCCGAGGTCGCCGCGAACATCAAGGCGCGGGACGCGTCCGCCGCGCAGGAGCAGACGGTCTGATGGCCGTCCGCCCCGACAACCGGCTGGCCGACGGGCCCATGCAGCCTGTCGACTGCGAGGCCTGTGGGGCACGGGTCCTCGCGCGCAAGAGCAGTTGGGAGCAGACCTCGATCCAGTGGTCGGACGAGGCGGCCCAGACCTGTGTCGAACGGCGGGCAGCCTCGCCCCGACCCGGCCCGAACGGTGCCGCCTTCGCCGGCTGCGCCAGCCTGCGCGACTCGGTCATCAAGGCGGTCCACCGCGGCGACGTGGACGTGCAGGTCGACGAACCACTCAAGACGAACCCGGAAGGCGAGCACGCGCACGCATGACGACCAACCCGAACGACGTAAAGCAGATCAACGCGGAGAACTACGGCCCCTGGGCGGTCATTGCGGGCGGCTCGGAGGGCGTGGGTGCCTCCTTCGCCCACCAGCTCGCCGACGCCGGCCTCAACCTCGTCCTGCTGGCCCGCAAGACGGGGCCGCTCGAGGAGACCGCCGCGGCCGTCCGGGCCAAGGGTGTCGAGGTGCGCACCCTGTCGGTCGACCTGACCGAGGTCGACGCGCCCAAGAGGGTCGCCGAGGTGACCGAGGATCTCGAGGTCGGCCTGCTGGTGTTCAACGCCGGCGCCAACACCTACGGCCACGAGTTCGTCAGCGGTGACCTGGAGAAGTTCAGCCGGGTGATCGACCTCAACATCACCGCCCAGCTGGCACTCGTGCAGCTGTTCGGCGCACCGATGAAGGAGCGTCGCCGCGGCGGCATCCTGCTGGTCGGCTCGCTGGCCGGCCTCCTGGGCTCGGCACAGATCAGCATCTATGCCGCGGCCAAGTCCTTCGGCCGGATCTTCGCCGAGGGCCTGTGGCTCGAGATGCGCGACTACGACGTCGACGTGGTCGAGTTCGTGCTCGGGGTCACCCGTACGCCGGCAATGGCCCGGGCCGGGCTCAACTTCGACATCCCCGGCATGCACGTCTCCGAGCCGGACGACGTTGCCCGGCAGGCACTCGCCGCACTCACCCACGGACCGATCCAGGTCGCCGAGGGCAACGAGAAGGCCGTGGAGATCCGCAGCGGCAGTGATCGCCGCAAGCTGGTGCTCGGGGCGCACGAGGCGTCCAAGCGGATGCTGCCGCCCTCGTCGAAGTGACCTGGCGCCCAGCCACTGCCAGCAGGTCTGCTGAGCCCAGGGTCTGCCGAGCGCCGGGCGGGCGAGCGCCGGGCGGGCGAGCGCCGGTCGGGCGCGTTGTCGCCCGGCGCCGATCCCGCTCACCGGTAGAGTTCCGCGCGCACGGTGAGAGCCTCGCGAGACGATGGCTCCGACATCGACGAGGGGAATGACGTGCCGAGAATCGGCGAGGTGAGGCCGCCAGCGCAGCCGAACTCACCACAACAGCAGGAGCGGGTGGAGCGCATCCTCCGCTCCGCCGCCCGCCAGGGAGCCGCCAACGGGCTCGAGCGCGTGCAGATGCTCGAGGTGGCCAAGGAGTCCGGCGTCGCGATCGCGACGCTCTACCGCTACTTCCCCTCGAAGATGCACCTGTTCACCGCGGTCATGCAGAGCCAGATCCAGCGCATGGAGGGCGCGGTGGCCGACGTGGACCCGGACGCAGACCCGGTGGTGACCGTCACCGAGCTTTTGATCCTGGCGACCCGGCAGATGCTCAAGACCCCGCTGCTGACGCACGCGATGATGGTCTCCAACAACGCGGCGTTGCACGCGACGCACGCCGACGCCAACGTCACCCATGCGTCGTTCTCTGCCTTGTTGCTGGGTGCTGCGGGTCTCGCCGAGCCGAGCGCTCGCGACGAGCAGCTCGCCCGACTGATCGAGCAGGCGTGGTACGGCGTGATCACCGCCGCGCTGAACCAGCGGAATCCGATCGAGCAGGTCGAAGACGACATCCGGGTCTCCTGCGCGCTGCTGTTGGCCGAGTGGTCGCACTCCTGATCTGCGACCGCGTCTGATCTGCGACCGCGTCGCCGGCCCCTCGGCGTACCACTGAACGGGAGCGGGCGGCCGCACCGGGCCCGCCCACCCCTACGGTCGCGAGCATGAACAGGTTCAGCGGGGTCAATGCACTGGTCACCGGCGCCGGGTCGGGCATCGGTCGGGCGACCGTCCTTCGTCTCGTGTCCGAGGGCGCAGCGGTGTTCGCGGTCGACCGGGACGAGACCGGCCTGGCCGAGACCGCCGAGTGCGCCGTCGGCAACCCGGGACGCATCGAGACGGGCGTCGTCGACGTCACCGACGAGGAGCAGGTGATCGCGACAGTGGCGATCGCCGCCGAACGACTCGGCGGCATCGAGGTGCTGATCAACGTCGCGGGCATCCAGCGCACCACGCCGATCGAGACGCTGAGCGTGAAGGACATGCGCGAGCTGTTCGAGGTGAACACCATCGGCACCGCGCTGTTCTGCCGTGAGGCCCTGCGCCACCTGCCCGACGGAGTCGGTGTGATCGTCAACGTGGCCTCGACCGCGGCCGATCACGGCAACCCGTACATGAGCGCCTATGCCGCGTCGAAGGGGGCGGTCCTCGCGCTGAGCAAGACGCTGGCCGCCGAGCTGGTCGGACGCGGCATCCGCGTCGTACCGGTCTCGCCCGGCAACACCGCCACGCCGCTGACCGCCGCGGTGAGCCCCGGCGACCTCGACTTCAGCTACTTCGACCGGGTGCGTTCCCTGCTGGGCACCGCCCAGCCCGAGCAGATCGCCGCCGCGATCGCGTTCGCGGCCTCGCCCGATGCGTCGTACTTCACGGGTGCTGAGCTGCGGGTGGACGGCGGATCGCACACCTGAGCCTCCGACCGAGGCTGGGCGGCACTCGGTGGTGCGGCCCACCTGGGCCAACTCGCCCGATTACTCGGTCCGGTCGGACGGAGTGTGAGGGCTACTCGGTCCGATCGGGCCGCAGCCCCTAGTGCTCGTCCTGCTTCCCCGGAGGAGGCGGGGCCACCCGGAGCTGACGACGACCCGAACCCACGGAGGTCGCCGCCGCTCGCAGGCCGGCCGATCAGTTGGCGATGTTCTCCACGCCGGTCGTGTCGAGCTCGGCAACCGAGTACGCCGCGTAGGTCTGGTACGGCGAGCGCCCCTCGAAGTGCGAGCCGAGCTGCACGGCCAGCTCCTCGGCCGAGAAGACCCCGGAGGCCGCGGTGAACTTCTTCTCGACCTTGGGCGAGTCCATCAGCGCGACCATGTCGCCGTACACGACGAAGACCTGGCCGTTGATCTCCGCGGACGCGGGGGAGGCCAGGTAGGACACCAGCGTCGCGACGCGCTCGGGCGCGAGGATGTCGAGAGTCCGCTCGCTGTCGGGGTCACCGGCGAACACGTGCGCCGTCATGTCGGTGCGGGCGCGCGGGGCGATCGCGTTCGCGGTCACGCCGTACCGGGAGAGGCCCTGGCTGGCCGAGAGCGTCAGAGCCACGATCCCCGCCTTGGCAGCGGAGTAGTTCGGCTGCCCGGCCGAACCGAACAGGAACGCCTCGGAGGTGGTGTTGACCAGGCGCCCGTAGATCGGACCACCAGCGGCCTTCGAGGCGGCGCGCCAGTGCACGGCGGCTGCGCGGGAGAGCGAGGCGTGGCCCTTCAGGTGCACCCGGATCACGTCGTCCCACGCGTCCTCGGTCAGGTTGAAGATCATCGAGTCGCGCAGTACACCGGCGTTGTTGACCACGATGTCGAGGGAGCCGAACGTGTCGACCGCCGCCTCGACGAGCCGGTCGCCGAGCGCCCAGTCGCCCACGTCGCCGCGGACGGCGAGTGCCTCGCCACCGGCCTCCTTGATCTCCGCGACGACGGCGTCGCCGGCCTCGCTGTAGTCGTTGACCACGACGCGGGCACCGGCCGCGGCCAGCGACAGCGCCTCGGCGCGGCCGAGTCCGCCGCCGGCTCCGGTGACGATCGCGGTGCGTCCGGCCAGGCTGGTCTCGCTCATGTTGCTCCTTCGACTCGGTGCGGATCCGACGCGTCTCGTGCCGCGTCGACGCCGGCCCGGCCACAGGTGGCTCGGGACAGCGGGTGCGGCGAAAGTACGTCGTACGTCGGCAGCGCTGCCCGGACGAGTCCCGGTCAGTGGAGCCGACGGGGCCGCGACACGGATCACGCCCGGTGAGTGGGACGCCGGACGCCGCCAGACCACGAGAACGGGCGACCCTGCTGGGACAGTCCGACACAGGAGGAACAGTCATGCCCGAAGCAGTGATCGTCGAGGCCATCCGCACACCGGTAGGCCGTCGCAACGGATGGCTCTCCGGCCTGCACCCGACCGAGATCCTCGGTGCCGCCCAGCGGGGCGTGATCGAGCGCGCGGGCATCGACCCGGCGTCCGTGGAGCAGGTCGTCGGCGGGTGCGTGACCCAGGCCGGCGCCCAGGCCAACAACGTGACCCGCAACTCCTGGCTGGTGGCCGGACTGCCCCACACCACTGCCTGCACGAGCATCGACTGCGCCTGCGGCTCGTCCCAGCAGGCCGTGCACATGATCTCCGGACTGATCGCCTCGGGCCAGATCGACGCCGGCATCGGCTGTGGGGTCGAGGCGATGAGCCGGGTCTTCCTCGGCGCCGCCCTGGCTCCCGGCACCGGGATGCCGATCCCCGACGGGTTCGAGATCGACCTGCCCGACCAGTTCACCGCGGCCGAGCGGATCGCCCGGCACTACGGCATCACCCGCGCAGCCGCTGACGAGCTCGGCTTCATCTCCCAACAGCGTGCCGCCGTCGCCTGGGCAGAGGGTCGCTTCGACGACGTGCTGCTGCCGCTGACCGCGCCGGTGATGGAGAAGCAGGAGGACGGCACCCTGCGCGCCACCGGCCAGACCATGGAGGTGACCCGCGACCAGGGCCTGCGCGAGACCACGCTCGAGAAGCTGGCCACGCTCTCGCCGGTCGTCCCCGACGGCATCCACACGGCCGGCAACTCCTCACAGATCAGCGACGGCGCGGCCGCCGTACTGCTGATGAGCCGGGAGCGCGCCGAGGCCGAGGGCCTGCGCCCGCGCGCCCGCATCGTCGCCTCCGGCATGATCGGGTCGGACCCGCACTTCCACCTCGACGGGCCGATCGCGGCCACCCACCACGTGCTCGGCAAGGCCGGCATGAAGCTCGGCGACGTCGACCTGGTCGAGATCAACGAGGCGTTCGCCTCCGTCGTGCTCTCGTGGGCCAAGGAGCACAAGGCCGACATGGACAAGGTCAACGTCAACGGCGGCGCCATCGCGCTCGGCCACGCCGTCGGCTCCACCGGTGCCCGCCTGCTCACCCAGGCCCTGGCCGAGCTCGAGCGCTCCGACAAGTCCACCGCGCTGGTCACGATGTGCGCCGGCGGAGCGCACGCGACCGCCACGATCATCGAGCGGATCTGACTGTGGGCAGCATCGGACTCGACGAAGACCTGACCGCGCTGGCCGAGTCGGTGCGGGGGCTGCTGAGCCGCCACGTCACCGAGGACGCCGTGCGCGCCGCCGTCGAGCAGAAGGACGAACAACTCCCCGGGTGGTGGCCGCAGGCGGCGGCACAGGGCCTGTTCGGGCTGCACCTTCCCGAGGAGGTGGGCGGCGCCGGGTTCGGCCTCCCCGAGGTGGCCGTGGTCGCCGAGGAGCTCGGCCGGGTGCTGGCACCCGGCCCGTTCCTGCCGACCGTGCTGGCCTCCGCCGTGCTCCACGCCGGCGGTCACGAGCAGCACCTGCCCGGGCTCGCCGACGGTACGACGACGGGTGCGGTCGACCTCTCGCGCGACGGCCTGGTCGGAACGCAGACCCCTGACGGCTTGCGGGTTTCCGGCACCAGTGGCGTGGTCATGGGTGGGCAGCTGGCCGACGTGTTCGTGCTTCCGGTACAGGTCTCGGGCGCGACCCGTTGGATCGTCGTGACGAGGTCTTCGGGACAGGTCACCTCGCAGCCCAGCCACGACCTGCTGCGCCGCTTCGCCATCGTCACCGTCGACGACCTCCACGTGTCGAAGGCCGACGTGCTCGACCTCGACCCACAGCGGCCCCTCGACCTGGCCGCCGTACTCCTCGCCGCGGAGTCGGCCGGCATCGCCGACTGGGCGACCGCGACGGCGGCGGAGTACGCCACCACCCGTGAGCAGTTCGGCCAGCCGATCGCGAAGTTCCAGGCGGTCAAGCACCGGGTCGCCCGGATGCTGGTGCGCACCGAGCAGGGCCGGGCCTGTGCCTGGGACGCGGCGCGCGCACAGGCGGGTGCCTCGTCCGACGAGGCCTCGCTGGCCGCCGCGATCGCCGGTGCCACGACCGTGCCCGGCGCCTCCGTCGTCGTGAAGGACCTGATCAACACCCTCGGTGGCATCGGCTACACGTGGGAGCACCTGGCCGGCTTCGCCCTGCGCCGGACCGGCTCGACCTCGATCCTGCTCGGCTCGAAGGCCGTCTGGGAGCAACGCGTGGCCCGCCTCGCGCTGGCCGGCGTACGACGCCCGCTCGGCCTCGACCTGCCGCCGGAGGCGGAGGCGATCCGCGCAACGATCGGCGCCGAGCTGGACACCGTCACCGACGAGAATCCTCAAGCCAGGTTGGCAGAGCTCGGCTACACCGCACCGCACTTCCCGGCGCCGTGGGGCAAGGATGCCGACCCGGTCACCCAGGTGGTGATTGCCGAGGAGCTCACCGAGCGTGGCCTCGAACCGCACGACATGATCATCGGCAACTGGGCCGTCCCGACGCTGCTCGCGCACGGCGACTCCGCCATCCAGGACCGTCTGGTGCCGCCGTCCCTGCGGGGCGACATCGAGTGGTGCCAGATGTTCTCCGAGCCCGGTGCCGGGTCGGACCTGGCCGCGCTCAGCACGCGCGCGGAGAAGGTCGAGGGTGGCTGGCGGATCAACGGCCAGAAGGTCTGGACCTCGGGAGCACGCAGCTCCGACTTCGCGATCCTGCTGGCCCGCACCGACAAGGACGTGCCCAAGCACAAGGGCCTGTCCTACTTCGTGCTCGACATGACCACGCCCGGCATCGACATCCGACCGCTGCGTGAGCTGACCGGGGGATCGCACTTCAACGAGGTGTTCCTCGACGACGTGTTCATCCCCGACGAGATGCTCGTCGGCCGGCCGGGTGACGGCTGGAAGCTGGCGATCACCACGCTGGCCAACGAGCGGGTCCACATGACCTCGAACTCGGCCACCGGCACCGCCGAGCTGCTCTTCGAGCACGTCGACCGCGAGGACCCGCTGCAGGTCGCCGCCCTCGGGCGCCTGATCGCCGACGCACAGTCGGGCGGGCTGCTCGGCCTGCGCCAGACGATCCGGTCGGTGTCGGGGCTCCAGCCCGGTGCCGAGTCGAGCCTGGCCAAGCTGGTCACGGCGGAGAACATCCAGGACACCTGGCAGACGCTGATGGAGTTCCAGGGCGGGGCCTCGCTCGTCGTCGACCCAGAGGAGCGGACCGCCACCTGGTGGTTCCTCAGCAGCCGGGCACTGACCATCGCCGGCGGCACGACCGACGTGCAGCTCAACATCATCGGTGAGCGGATTCTCCGCCTTCCCCGCTGACCTCCTCCGGAAGGAAGACGACATGACCGAAGAGACTGCCCAGCGACCCCTGGTGGTGAAGGGCGAGACCCGGCGACTCGAGGTGCTGACCGCGGCGCCCAACAACGACGGCGTCGACAAGGCGGTCGTCGCCACACGACGTGTCATCGAGACGCTGCTGCACGCCGGCGACCGGACCTCGGCCGAGATGGGCGCGATCGCGTCCCAGCTCAACGCCGTCGCCGACCACCTGGACGAGCACGTCGGCCCGATCGACGAACGCCTGGTCGACATGTGGGCCGGTGAGGGCGTCAGCCGCCACGACCCGATCACCGGACCGGAGAACGCGATCGCCCCGCCCCTGGCGCTGGCGGGCCGCGACGACGGCTCGATCGGGGGAGTGGTCACCCTGGGCCTGCCCTACCAGGGCCCACCCGGCCACGTGCACGGTGGAGTCTCCTCGATGCTGCTCGACCACGTGCTCGGCGTCGCCAACGCGTGGGCCGGTGACTCGGGGATGACGAAGGTGCTGACCCTGACCTACCACCGGCCGACACCGCTGTTCCGCGAGCTCGCCATCACCGGCCGTCAGACGAAGGTCGAGGGACGCAAGATCTGGACCACCGGCGAGATCACCGTCGACGGAGAGCTGTGCGTCTCGGCCGAGGCGCTCTTCATCAACGCCCAGGTCGCCCGCCCCCACTGAAACAGATACTCCCTGACGTTCCGGTCCCTCTGCCAAGGGCCGAAACGTCAGGGAGTATCTGTTATTGAGGGCCGAAACGTCAGGGAGTATCTCAGTCTTCGGCGAGGACGGCGGAGCGCTTGACCTTGCCGGTCGCGTTGCGGGCCAGGGGCGCCGACGTCAGCCGCCAGTGCGCGGGCACCTTGTAGTAGGCCAGCTCCCGCTTCAGGAACGCGGTCAGGTCGTCGACCGACGGCTCCGTCTCACCGTGCACGACGACCACGGCCACCTCCTGGCCGAGGTCCTCGTGGGCCACGCCGTACACCAGGCACTCGACGACGTCGGGGTGCTCGGTCAGCACGTTCTCGACCTCCACCGGGTAGACGTTCTCCCCGCCGCGGATGATCAGGTCCGAGCGCCGCGAGCTGAGCCGCAGCCGGCCCTGCTCGTCGATCTCGCCGAGGTCTCCGGTGTGCAGCCAGCGGTCCTCGCGGATGGTGTCGGAGGTGGCCTCGTCGTTGCGCCAGTAGCCGACCATGTTGTAGCAGCTGCGCACGCACACCTCGCCCTCCACACCGGGGCCGAGCGCGTTGCCCAACGGGTCACGGATCTCGAGCTGGACGCCGTACGTCGCCCGGCCGACGGTTCCCGGCACCTCGGCCTGGTCGGCCGGTGTGGCCGCGGAGACGCCGGTGCAGGTCTCCGTCAGTCCGTAGCTGTCGACCAGCGCGGTGGCGAAGGGCAGGTTCTCGCGGAGCCGCTGCTTCAACGCCAGCGACGACGGTGCCGAGGCCAGCGAGAACGAGGTCAGCGAGCTCAGGTCGAACTTGTCGGCAATGTCGGCGTCCAGCATCCGCGAGGCCATCGTCGGCACGGCGCCCCAGTTGGTGACCCGCTCCTTCTCGATCAGCGCGTAGATGCGCTCGACGTCGAAGGCGCCCAGGTGCAGCACGACCTTGGAGCCGGTGGCCAGCCGCGGGAGCGCCAGGTTGTGCAGGCTGGCGATGTGGAACAGCGGGGAGACCAGCAGGTAGGCGCGGTCACGCGGGTCGGTGGGGTCACCGAACGCGGCGAGCAGAGCGTCGTTCATCCGGTGGTACTCCACGACCGCGAGCAGGTTGCGGTGCGAGTGGGTGGCGCCCTTGGGGTGGCCGGAGGTGCCGGAGGTGAAGATCAGCACCGCCGGGTCGTCCTCGGCGACGTCGGCCGAGGGGAGTGGTGCGTCGGGGTGGGCGGCGCGCAGCGTGGGGACGTCGTCCTCGACGGTCAGCACCGGCAGCCCGTGCTGCTTGAGCGCGTCGACGCGCTTGGCGTCGGCGATGGCCAGCACGGGCTCGGTCAGCCCGAGGCCGTGCTCGACCTCGCGGTCTGACCACCAGGCGTTGAACGCGACCGCCACCGCGCCCAGGGACACGACGGCCCAGAAGCTCTCGATCCACTCGATGGTGTTGGCGGCGGAGATGACGACCCGGTCGCCCTTCTTCACGCCGTACTCGTCGGTGAGGGCCTTGGCCAGGGAGGAGACCCGGGACGCGTGCTCGGCGAAGGTGACCCGATCATCGGCGGTGGCGACGTAGGTGCGGTCGGCGTACTGCACCGAGTCGGCGAGGACCTCGTGGAGGGCGTGCGCCCGGTTGCGGTAGACCGGCATACGGGTGCCCAGGACGTCGTCCTCGACCATCTCGAAGGGCCCACCGGGGCCGACGAGTCGGGCGTAGGCGGCCATCGGGTCGTGAGTGGTCGTCATCGGGCTGGAGCTCCTCATGTGTCTGTACGTCGGACGGCGTACTCCGCCGGTCCGTCCAGTCTGCGGAGCCGTGACCGCCGCCACGCGGGTGCCTCCCGGTGACCGGGACGGGTCCCCACCCGGACGTGTTCCGCGGCGAAGCATGTCGCCATGAAGAGTCTTGCAGGACATGTCGCGCTGGTCACCGGATCCGGACAGGGAGTGGGTCGCGGCATCGCCGTCGCACTCGCCGAACGAGGCGCCGACGTCGCCGTCGTGGGCCGCACCCTGGCCAAGCTGGAGGACTCCTGCGCGGAGCTGGCCGGCCTCGGCGTCACCGCGCGGCCCTACGAGTTCGACGTCACCGACCACGACGGCATCCCTGGCCTGGTCGACCGCGTGGTCGGCGACCTGGGCCGCCTGGACGTCCTGGTCAACAACGCCTACGTCGGCGCCTACGGGCCCCTGCTCGGGATGAGCCGTGACGACTTCGAACGAGGATTCCGGAGCGGTCCGTTCGCGGCCTTCGAGTTCATGAAGGCCGCGCACCCCCACCTCGTGGCCCAGGGCGGCGGCTCGATCGTCAACCTGGTCACCTCGGCGATGGTGCGCTGGGACCCCACGACGTACGGCGCCTACGCGGCCGCGAAGACGGCCCTGCGGTCGCTGACCCGCACCGTGGCGGTCGAGTGGGGGCCCGACAACATCCGGGTCAACTCGATCGCCCCGCACGCACTGTCGCCGGGCCTGGCCGGGTGGGCCGAACGCAACCCGGAGGAGGCCGAGGCGTTCGTCGCCTCGATCCCGCTGCGGAGGATCGGCGATCCCGTGGCCGACATCGGGCGGGCGGTGGCCGCCCTGGTCAGCCCCGAGCTGCAGTACCTCTCCGGGGCCACCATCCCGCTCGACGGGGCCCAGGCGTTCTTCGGCTGACGGTTCCGGTCAGTGGGAGAGCGGAACGCCGGCCCGACGGCGCCGTCCTAGCGTGCGGAGCATGACGACCTCCACCCCCGTGCCCGACGTGCTGTCGCCGGCCACCCTCGGCCCGCTGACCCTGCGCAACCGGGTGATCAAGGCGGCCACCTACGAAGGCCTCAGCCACAAGTCTCTGGTCACCCAGGACCTCGTCGACTTCCACGTCGGCTACGCCAAGGGCGGGGTCGGGATGACCACGGTGGCCTACTGCGCCGTGGCGAAGGAGGGGCGGACCGACCGCCACCAGATCTACTGGACCGACGAGTCGCTGCCCGGCCTGAGGGCACTGACCGACGCCGTGCACGCCGAAGGAGCCGCCGTCTCGGCCCAGATCGGCCACGGCGGTCCGGTGGCCAGCCCCAAGGGCAACGGCCTGCCTGCGCTGTCCCCGAGCCGGCACTTCCACAAGACCTCGTTGAGCTTCGCCCAGGAGATCGGCGTCCACGACATCCAGCGTGTGGTCCGCCAGCACGCCGAGGCGGCCCGCCGGGCCGTGCGGGTCGGGTTCGACGCGGTCGAGGTGCACCTCGGCCACAACTACCTGGCCTCCTCGTTCCTCAGCCCGAAGGTCAACCACCGCACCGACTCCTACGGTGGCTCCCTGGAGAACCGGGCCCGGTTCGCCCGCGAGATCATGCGCGCCGTCCGTGACGAGGTGGGCAGCGAGATCGCGATCCTCGCCAAGATGAACATGGACGACGGCGTGCCCGGCGGCTTCTGGCTCGACGAGGCGATCCCGGTCGCCCAGTGGCTCGAGCAGGACGGCACCGTCGACGCGCTGGAGATGACCGCGGGCAGCTCCCTGCTCAACCCCATGTACCTCTTCAAGGGCGACGCCCCGCTCGAGGACTTCGCAGCGGTCATGCCCCAGCCGATCAAGCTCGGCGTGAAGCTGGTCGGCAAGCGGCTGCTGCACAGCTACCCCTACACCGACGGCTACCTCCTCGAGGACGCCATGCAGATCCGCGACGCGGTCAAGCTGCCGATGATCCTTCTTGGCGGGGTCACCGACAAGGCGATGATGGACAAGGCGATGGCCTCCGGCTTCGAGTACGTCGCGATGGCGCGTGCCCTGCTGCGTGAGCCCGACCTGATCAACCGCATCGCCGCCGACCGGGACACCGCCTCCCTGTGCATCCACTGCAACAAGTGCATGCCCACCAACTTCACCGGAACCCGGTGCGTCCTGGTCGACCGGAGCACCACGCGCTCCGCGAGCTGGGGCAAGCCGGAGGGCTACGTCGGGGCGGTCCGATGAACGCCATCACTGCCAAGAAGGCGCCCGTCGGCCGGCCGCAGGTCCCTGCGGAGGAACGGCTCGAGACGATCGCGGACCTGCTGCTGGCCCGCCTGGGCGACGAGCACCCCGGCCTGCTGGACGGCGACTCCTCCTGGACCTGGGACGAGGTGGTCCGTGAGAGCGCGGCCCGCGCCGCCTGGGCCGAGGAGCTGCGCGACCCGGAGCGCCCGTTCCACATCGGCATCCTGCTGGACAACCAGCCCGAGTTCATCTTCTGGCTGGGTGCGGCTGCCCTGGCCGGCGCCACCGTCGTCGGCATCAACAGCACCCGAAGCGGTGACTACCTCGAGCAGGAGGTACGGCACACCGAGCTCCAGCTCGTGGTCACCGACGCATCCGGCGACACCCTCCTCGACGGTCTCGACATCGGCGTCCCGAAGGACAGGTTCCTGCGCACAGACGAGCCGTCGTACGCCGAACAGGTGGCGGCCCACGCGTGTGAACCCACCCGCCGGCCGGAGATCGACGCGAAGACCCAGATGCTCCTGCTGTTCACAAGCGGCACCACCGGTGCCTCGAAGGCAGCACGGGTCAGCCAGGGACGCCTCGTCGGCCTCGGCTACCAGAACACCGCGAAGTACGACGTGCGCCGCCACGACATCTCCTACTGCTCGATGCCGCTCTTCCACGGCAACGCGGTGATGGGGTTGTGGGTGCCCACCCTGACCGCGGGCGGAACCGTGGCGCTGGGCCGCAAGTTCTCCGCGTCCCGCTTCGTCGACGAGGTGCGTGCCTACGGGGCGACGTACTTCACCTACGTCGGCAAGGCGATCGGCTACGTGCTCGGCACCCCCGAACGCCCCGACGACCACACGATCGCGCTCACCCACGGCTTCGGCACCGAGGCGTCCCCGGAGGACCGGGCCCGGTTCCTGGAGCGCTTCGGCGCCACCCTGCTCGAGTCCTACGGGTCCAGTGAAGGTGCCGGCATGGTCGCCCTCGACCCCGCCGCACCGACCAGTGCCCTGGGCCGTCCGGCCCACGACGGCGTCAAGGTCGTCGACCCGGAGTCGCGCGAGGAGTGCGCGGTCGCCGAGCTCGACGAGCACGGCCGGGTGCTCAACGCCGAGCTGGCCGTGGGCGAGCTGGTCAACACCACCGGCGCGGCCGCGTTCGAGGGCTACTGGAAGAACCCGGAGGCGGACGCCGAGCGGGTGCGCCACGGGTGGTACTGGACCGGGGACCTCGGCTTCCTCGACGACCAGGGCTTCCTCTACTTCGCGGGACGCTCGGGCGACTGGATCCGGGTGGACTCGGAGAACATCTCCGCGCTGCTCACCGAGCGGGCGCTGCGTCGCCACGACGACATCCTCACCGCGGCCGCCTTCGCGGTCCCGGACCCGCGGGCGGGGGACCAGGTGATGGCCGCCGTGGAGATCCCCGAGGGACGCACCTTCGAGGACCTCGACCTGGGGGCCTTCCTGGCCCGGCAGCAGGACCTCGGCACCAAGGGGGCCCCGCGCTTCGTCCGGGTCTCGCACGCCCTGCCCAGCACCGGCTCCAACAAGCTGCGCAAGAAGGAGATCCAGCTCGACGGGTGGCGCACCGGCGACCCCGTCTTCTGGTGGGTGGGGCGCGGCGAGCCTGCGTACGAGCCGATGACCGAGGCCGACAAGGCCACCCTGGTCGCGGAGTTCGACGCCAACGGGCGCCGCCGATTCCTGCCCTGAATCCGAACCCGTCACCACCGGTTCCGGTCAGCGGGATCGCGGCCGGTGTGGTCGCAGTCACCAGACCTAGTCTTCCCACAATGTCCTCGCCCGGTCACCGACCGTGCCCCATCCGACGAAAGGACCACCGCTGATGAGCCTGGTTGTCCGACGCCCCCGGAGCGGAGACGGTCGCTGATGCGCCGGATCGCGCTCCGTGCCGGCGAGCTGCTGGCAGTCCTCTTCGTGGTCAGCTTCGGCGTGTTCGCGATGGTGACCCTGATGCCCGGCGACCCCGCGGTCGCCATCCTCGGGGAGGGCCACCCCAAGCAGGACTACGTGGACCTGCGCCAGGAGCTGGGTCTCGACGACCCGCTGCTGACGCGCTACTGGCACTGGCTCTCCTCGGCCGTCACCGGCGACCTCGGTCGCTCCCTGGTGCCGCCTCAGGGGGACGTGACCGATCGCATCCTCGGCGCCCTCCCGGTCAGCTTCCAGCTGGCCACCATGGGCCTGCTGATCGCTCTCGTGCTGGCCGTCCCGCTGGCGATGTGGTCCGCCGCCCACGCCGGTGGCCTCGTCGACCGGATCATCAGCGCGTCGATGTTCGCGATCCTGTCGATCCCGTCCTTCCTGGCCGGCCTGCTGCTGATCATGGTCTTCGCCAACGGCCTCGGCTGGTTCCCGCGGGCGCAGTGGGTGCGGATCAGTGAGGACCTTCCGGCCAACCTGCACCATGCCCTGCTGCCCGCGCTGGTCATCGCGATGATGGAGCTGGCGCTGTTCACCCGCATCCTGCGCAACGACCTGATCGTCACCCTCAACGAGGACTACATCCTCGCCGCCCGTGCCAAGGGCATGCCGCCGTGGCGGATCATGGTCACCGACGCGTTGCGCCCGTCGTCGTTCTCGCTGGTGACCCTGATGGGCATCAGCCTGGGGCGCCTGATCGGGAGCACCGTGATCGTGGAGTACCTCTTCGCACTGCCGGGCATGGGATCGATGATCGTCACCGCCGCCAACCAGGGCGACTTCCCCCTGGTCCAGGGCGCGGTCCTGATCATCGCCCTCGTCTACGTCGTGGTGAACGCCAGCATCGACGTCTCGTATGGCTATCTCGACCCGAGGACCCGCCGTGTTCATGCGTAGTGACAAGTCCCGTGCCCGCGCGGAGAACCGCACCCGCACCCTCCTGGTCGGAGCGGCGCTCCTGGTGGCCGGTGGTGCCGTGGCCGGCTTCGGCTGGACCACACCGACCCTCGTCCTGGCCGGCAAGGCCGTGCTGGTCCTGGCCGGGCTGGGGCTCATCTTCCACGGGATCGCCCGCCTGGTCGTGGGCTTCCGCGGCAAGCCGGTCGACCTGCTGTTCGTCCTGGCCGTGGTCTGGCTGGTCGGCATCTGCGTGGCCGCGGTGCTCGCACCCCTGCTGCCCCTGGGCGAGCACAACGACGTCGCGAAGACCCTCGTGGAGCCGACCAACATGGCGCCGAGCCTGCTCACCGACCACCCGTTGGGCACCAACAACCAGGGCCTGGACCTGCTCTCCCGCTCGCTCCACGGGGCCCGTACGTCGTTGGCGATCTCGCTGCTGGCGGTGACCATCGGCACCGTCGTCGGCGGCGCCATCGGTGTGATGGCCGGCTACTTCCGCAAGGGCGTCGACAGCGTGGTCGGCATCTTCACCAACGCGCTGCTCGCGGTGCCGCCACTGATCCTGCTCATCACGCTGAGCACCTTCCTCGACCCGAGCCTGCGCAACATGGCCCTGGCCCTGTCGTTGCTGACCATCCCGAGCATGGTGCGCCTGGCCCGCGCCAACACGATCGCCTTCGCCCAGCGCGAGTTCGTGATGGCGGCCCGGCTGATGGGGGCCACCCGGTTCCGGGTGATGACCCGCGAGCTGGTGCCCAACGTGCTGCTCCCGGTCTGCTCGATGGCGGTTGTGATGATCTCCGCGCTGATCGTGGCCGAGGCCTCGCTGAGCTTCCTCGGCCTCGGCATCCAGCAGCCCGACCCGACCTGGGGCAACATGATCGCGGAGGGTGAGGGTGGCGCCATGGAGGACTACCCACACATCGTGCTGGTTCCCGGCGCGTTCCTGTTCCTGACCGTCTTCTCCTTCAACCTCCTGGGCGAGAAGGCCCAGAAGCGGTGGGACACGAGGAGTGCAAAGCTGTGAACGACACCAACGAACTCGTCCTCGAGGTCGCCGACCTCCACACCGTCTTCACCACCCCTCGCGGAGTGATGCGGGCAGTCGACGGAGTCTCGATGTCACTGCGCGCAGGGGAGACCCTCGGCATCGTCGGCGAATCCGGCTCCGGCAAGTCCGTGCTCGGCCGTACCGTCATGGGCCTCATCGCCGACAACGCCACCACGGCCGTCTCCGGCTCGGTGCGCATCGGCGGGCACGACGTACACGCGATGAAGCCGAAGGACCGGCGCAAGCTCTGGGGCCCCGAGGTCGCGATGGTCTTCCAAGACCCGATGACCTCGTTGAACCCGGTCAAGCGGGTCGGCGCCCACATCACCGAGGCGCTCCGACTGCACCTGGGCCTGAACCGCAAGGACGCGCACGAGCGGGCGATCGACCTCCTGCGTCAGGTGTTCATCCCCGAGCCCGCGCGCCGGATGAAGCAGTACCCGCACGAGCTCTCCGGAGGCATGCGGCAGCGCGTGGTCATCGCGATGGCACTGGCCTGCGACCCCAAGCTGCTGATCGCCGACGAGCCGACCACCGCGCTCGACGTGACGGTGCAGAAGCAGATCCTCGACCTTCTCGCGTCCCTCGCCTCCCAGCGCAACATGGCGACGATCCTGATCAGCCACGACCTCGGCGCCGTGGAGGGCCGGACCGACCGGGTCGCCGTGATGTACGGCGGCCGGACGGTGGAGACGTCACTGACCTCCCGGGTCTTCGCCCGACCTGCGCACCCGTACGCCGAGGCGCTGCTCGCGTCGATCCCGCGGATCGCCGATGCACCCCACACGGTGCTGCGGGCGATCGAGGGCGCGCCACCCAACATGCTCGCACCGCCCGGCGGCTGCAGCTTCGCGCCGCGATGCCGCCTGGCGCAGGACCGGTGCCGTGAAGAACAACCCCAGCTCCGGGAGATGAGCGACGGGGTACGTGGCCTGCACGCCGAGGCGTCACACCTCGGCGCCTGCCACTTCCCCCTCACCGAGGTCACCGAACGACAGGAAGTGGGCTGACATGGCCGGCAGCGGAACCGCACACATGCGCCCCGACGCGTCCCCCGTGCTCACCGTCGACCAGATGGTCGTGGAGTTCCCGGTCGGCCGCAAGCAGGTCGTCCACGCCGTGTCCGGCCTCAACATCGACCTGCTGCCGGGGGAGACCCTCGGCATCCTGGGCGAGTCGGGGTGCGGCAAGTCCAGCGCCGGCCGTGCCGTCATGCAGGAGCCGCCGCCGACCTCGGGCGAGGTGCGACTGGATCGGCAGGCCCTGACCGGCCTCAAGCCGCGTGAGCTGCGTCGCGCGCGCTCGAAGATGCAGATGATCATGCAGGACCCGGTCTCCTCCCTGAACCCGCGCCGGAAGGTCCGCGACCTGGTCGCGGAGGGCCTGGCGATCTGGGGTTTCGAGGGGGACGACAAGGACGCCGCCGTCCGCGAGACACTCGTCGCGGTGGGTCTCGACCCCGACGTGGTGTGGGACCGGCGGGCGCACGAGCTCTCCGGCGGCCAGTGCCAGCGGGTGTGCATCGCGCGGGCACTGATGATGAACCCGGAGGTGCTGATCTGCGACGAGCCGGTCTCGGCCCTCGACGTGTCGGTCCAGGCGCAGATCCTCAACCTGCTGGAGAAGACGAAGGAGAAGTTCGACTTCTCGATGATCTTCATTGCCCACGACGTCTCGGTCGTGAAGAACATCAGCGACCGGGTGATGGTGCTCTACCTCGGCAAGACCTGCGAGGTGCTGCCGTCGACCGGCATGGAGACCGCCGCCCTGCATCCCTACACGCGCACCCTGATCGCCTCGATCCCCGGTGGCGAGGAGATCGCCACCCCCGGCGACCCGGTCACCGGGCCGGTGGCCTCCGACCGGCCGATGTCCGCCGCGGCGACAGAGCTCCCCTCACCGCTCAACCCGCCCTCGGGCTGCCGGTTCCGCACCCGTTGCCCGCTCGCCACGGACCGCTGCTCCGCCGAGGAGCCCCAGCTGCGGCCCGTCGGTGAGGGCCACTTCATCGCCTGCCACAACGTGGCCGTCTGATGTCCGTCATCGACGCCCACGACCTGAACCAGCCCCTGGATGCCATCGCCCTTGCGGCGTCGATCCGCAACGGGGAGACCTCCGCGCGTGAGGTCGTCGACGAGGCGATCGCCCGGATCGAGAAGCACAACCCGGCGCTGAACGCCGTGATCGCCACCCGCTTCGACGAGGCGTTGGCCGAGGTCGACGCCGGGCTGCCCGACGGTCCGCTGCGCGGCGTACCGGTGCTGGTCAAGGACCTCAACATGGACGTCGCCGGGCTGCCCAGCAGCCGCGGCAGCCGGCTCTTCGCGGAGTACGTGCCCGACCGCGACTCGGAGCTGGTGGCCCGCTACAAGCGGGCCGGCATGGTCGTGCTCGGCACCACCAACAGCCCCGAGTTCGGCCTGAACGCCAGCACCGAGCCGCAGCTCCACGGGCAGACCCACAACCCGCGCGACCTCACCCGGTCACCCGGCGGATCGAGCGGTGGCTCCGCCGCCGCCGTGGCCGCGGGCCTCGTGCCGGTCGCCCACGCGAGCGACGGGGGCGGCTCGATCCGCATCCCGGCCTCGATGAACGGCCTCTTCGGGCTCAAGCCGAGCCGAGGACGCGTGACCAGCGCGCCGGCACCGTCGACCCTCAGCGGTCCCGCCTCGGTGCACCACGCCGTGACCACCACGGTGCGCGACAGCGCCTTGCTGCTGGACATCTCGTCGGCACGCCTGCCGGGCACCGCCATCGGTGTCCCGACTCCCGCCCAGTCGTTCGCGACCCTCGCCGCGCAGTCGCCCCGGCCGTTGCGGATCGGCCTGGCCACGGCGTTCGCCGACGGACCGGAGACGGATCCGGAAGTGCTCGCGATCGTCGAGCGGGCCGCTGCCCTGTGCGAGTCGCTCGGGCACACCGTCGTCCCGCTCGAGGCCCCGTGGGTGCCGGGTGAGGTGAGCGCGGAGACTGCGCCGCTCATGGGCATCGCCTTCACGGTCGCGGTGCAGGACCGGCTGGCCGTGCTCGGCCGCGAGCTCCTCGACGACGACCTCGAGCCCTTCACCCATCAGCTCTTCGAGCACTACCGCGCCCTGCCGGCCACGGCGCTCTCCCGGTCGCTCAGTGCGGCCCAGCGCATCGGCTGGGAGGTCGGCGCGACCTTCGAGCAGTACGACGTGCTGCTGACGCCGACGGTCGCCCGGCGGGTGCCGCCCCTGGGGCTGCTCGACACCACCCGCCCCGAGTCGATCTACCAGCACGCCGCGACCTTCTCGGCGTGGACCAGCGTCTTCAACGCCACCGGGATGCCGGCCATGTCGGTGCCGCTCGGCACCGACTCCGACGGCCTGCCGGTCGGCGTGCAGTTCGCGGCCGACCTCGGCGAGGAAGGGCTGCTGCTCTCGCTGGCCGGCCAGCTCGAGGCCGCCGCACCCTGGGTCCGCACGGCCTGACCCGTCCAAACGGTGCCCACGCGCTCTCGCGATCGAGAGCCCGTGGGCACCGTTGTCTGTTCGTCCGGCACTCGTCGTACGACGTGGGCACCCGTCGTACGACGGCACGCGTGCACCCGTCGTACGACGACGGCACGCGTGGTGCGCCGGCTGCTCGTCGTACGACGAAATGCAGAGAACGCCCGGCTCCACGGGGGAGGAGCCGGGCGTTCGGTCTGTCAGCTCACTTCTCGAGCCACGCCTTGTCGAAGAGGATGATCGTCTCGCCGCTGCCCTTGATGCCGTGGACGTTCTTGTTCCACGCGTTCACCATGGCGCCGGAGTTGATCGCCACGCCGGGCGCGTCCTCGGCGAAGAGCTCCTCGATCTTGGTGAGGACCTCCTTGGCCGCCTCCGGGGTGTCCTTGCCCTCCAGCTCGGCGAAGAGCTTGTCCATCTCGGGGTTGGAGTAGCCGGGGACGTTGGTCGGCGACTGGGCGCTGAGGGCCGACACGAGGCGGCCGTAGACGTTCTCCTCCTGGATCGAGGTGGCTGACGTGGCGATGTCGAAGTCGTGGTCGACGTAGACCTTCTGGATCTGGTCCGCGACGTTCTGCACCAGGTCGAGCTTGACCTCGAAGCCGACCGCCTCGAGCATCGCCTGGATCGCAATCGCCCCCGACTGCGAGTCCTGGTCGGTTCGGGCCAGCACCCGGATCTTGCCGTCGAAGCCGTCGGCCTTGGCCTCCTTCACGAGCTCCTTGGCCTGATTGGAGTCGGTCGGCGTCGCCTCGACGCCCGGGGACCACTTCGAGTCCGGCCCGAGGAGCAGCTTGCTCGGGTTGCCGGCACCGTTGGCGATGCGCTTGAGGTAGATCTCCGGGTCGAAGGCCAGGGCGATCGCCTGGCGCACCCGCTTGTCCTCGCCGGGCGAGCCCTCGCGGTTGTTGATCCACAGGTTGTTGGCCATGCCGGCGTGGTTGACCATGCCGGAGACCTTGGCCTGGATGGCCTCGTCGACGGTCTCGGTTCCGCGGAGGAACGCGACGTCGACGCCACCGGACTTCAGGGTCTCGTAGCCGGTGCTGTCCGGGCCGAGCAGCACGAACTCGATGGAGTCCAGGGCGGGGCGACCGCCCCAGTAGTCGTCGTTGGCCACGACGACGGTCTTCTCGGCCGGCGCGTAGCTCTTGAACTTGAAGGGGCCGGCGCCGATCGGCTTGAAGGCCTCGGGGTTCTTGTAGGCGGCCGGAGCCATGATCATGCCGGGGCCGTTGGTGAACACGTTCGGGAACGTGGCCCACGGGTGGGCGAGGCTGATCTCGACGGTCAACGGGTCGACGGCCTTGAGCGACTTCACCTCCTGCTTCATCAGCAGGGCGTTCAGGCCGTAGGCCGAGGTGTAGTAGTTCACGCTGCCGATCACGGCGTCGGCGTCGAGCGGGGTGCCGTCGGTGAAGGTGACCCCTTCACGCAGCTTGAGGGTCCACGTCTGGTTGTCGCTCGACTCCAGGGACTCGGCCAGCTGGGGCTCGAAGGTTCCCTCGTCGCCGTTGTAGCGCATGAGGGTGTCGTAGACCGCGGCCATGATGTTGCCGCCGGTCGAGCCGGTGGGGAAGGTCTGCGTCGGGTTGAGGGTGCGCGCCTCGGAGTACTCCGACACACGCAGAGTGCCGCCCTTCACGGGGTCGCCCGACGCCTCCTCGACGTTCATCATCCGGGTGGAGTAGTCCACGTCGGAGGAGGACCCCTTGGTCCCGCCGTCGTCGGCCGAGGTGTCGGCGCACCCGGTGACGACGAGGGCGGCTGCTGAGAGCAGAACCGCCCATCGCGCCCGGGTCGAGATGCGTGTCTTCACTGTTCCTCCATGTGTGACGGGTGGTCCGAGGTCACCGCATTCTGTGTCTGTGGTCACAGCGTCGTGCGGTCCGCGGGCGCGGTCCGGCGGAGGTCCCACTCACCGGGAGGAATGTCGGGTTGTCCGGTTTCTCCGCCTTTCCGGCGTGGCCATCTACGGCGGGAAACGCGAAACGGACCATCCCCTGCTCGGGAGTGGTCCGCTTCGCGACTCTGGCCGGCGTCGTCTCTGCCGGGTGCTGCCTTCGGCCCGGTCGGGGCGCCTGTTACTTGTTGGCCTTGCGCGCCTGCGACGCGGTCTTCGCGCGGGCGTGGGCGTCGAGCACGACCTTGCGGATCCGCACGGTCTCGGGGGTGACCTCGACGCACTCGTCCTCGCGGCAGAACTCCAGGCACTGCTCGAGGGAGAGTCGCTTGGCCGGAATCAGCTTCTCGAAGTTGTCGGAGGTGGCGGACCGGATGTTGGTCTGCTGCTTCTCCTTGGTGATGTTGACGTCCATGTCGTCGGCGCGCGAGTTCTCGCCGACGATCATGCCCTCGTAGACCTCGGTGGTCGGCTCGAGGAACATGATGCCGCGTTCCTGCAGGTTGGTCATGGCGTACGCCGTGGCTGCGCCGGCGCGGTCCGCGACCAGTGAGCCGTTGTTGCGCGACCGGATCTCGCCGGCCCACTTCTCGTAGCCCTCGGAGATGTGGTGCGCGATGCCGGTGCCCCGGGTCTCGGTGAGGAACTCGGTGCGGAAGCCGATCAGGCCGCGGGCCGGGACGACGAACTCCATGCGCACCCAGCCGGTGCCGTGGTTGGTCATCTGCTCCATGCGGCCCTTGCGCGCAGCCAGCAGCTCGGTGATCGCGCCGAGGTACTCCTCGGGAGCGTCGATGGTCAGGCGCTCCATCGGCTCGTGGACCTTGCCGTCGATCTCCTTGGTGACCACCTGCGGCTTGCCGACGGTGAGCTCGTAGCCCTCGCGACGCATCTGCTCGACGAGGATGGCCAGCGCCAGCTCGCCACGGCCCTGCACCTCCCACGCGTCGGGACGCTCGGTCGGGAGCACCCGCAGCGAAACGTTGCCGACCAGCTCGGAGTCGAGGCGGTCCTTGACCAGGCGGGCGGTGACCTTGTGGCCCTTGACGCGGCCGACCAGCGGGGACGTGTTGGTGCCGATGGTCATCGAGATAGCCGGCTCGTCGACGTGGATCAACGGAAGCGCGACCGGGTTCTCCGGGTCGGCCAGGGTCTCGCCGATGGTGATCTCGGGGATGCCCGCGACGGCGACGATGTCACCGGGGCCGGCGGACTCGCCGGGCTTGCGCTCGAGGCCCTCGGTGACGAGGAGCTCGGTGATCTTGACGTTCTTGACGTCGCCGTCGCGCTTGATCCAGGCGACGGTCTGGCCCTTCTTCAGGTTGCCCTGCTTGATGCGCAGCAGTGCGAGGCGCCCGAGGAACGGGGAGGCGTCCAGGTTGGTGACGTGGGCCTGGAGCGGCGCGCCCTCGTCGTACGTCGGGGCCGGGATGGTGTCGAGGATCGTCTTGAAGAGCGGCTCGAGGTCGCTGCCCTCGGGCATCGTGCCGTCCGCGGGCTTGACGGTGCTGGCGATGCCGGCCTTGCCCGAGGCGAAGACGACCGGGAAGTCGAGGGCGTCCTGGCTGTGGGACTCGTCCAGCAGGTCCATGAACAGCTCGTAGGTCTCGTCGACGACCTCGTCGATGCGGGCGTCGCCACGGTCGGTCTTGTTGACCACCAGGATCACCGGCATGTCGGCGTTGAGCGCCTTGCGGAGCACGAAGCGGGTCTGGGGGAGCGGGCCCTCGGACGCGTCGACCAGCAGCACGATGCCGTCGACCATCGAGAGACCGCGCTCGACCTCGCCACCGAAGTCGGCGTGGCCCGGGGTGTCGATGATGTTGATCGTCATCGGCTTGCCGTCGGCAGCAGGTCCGGCGTAGTGGACGGCGGTGTTCTTGGCGAGGATCGTGATGCCCTTCTCGCGCTCGAGCTCGCCGGAGTCCATGGCGCGTTCGGCGACGCCCTCGGCCTGGTGCGCGGTGAACGCGCCGGCCTGGTGGAGCATCGCGTCGACCAGCGTGGTCTTGCCATGGTCGACGTGGGCGACGATTGCGACGTTGCGCAGATCGGAGCGTGAGGTGTTTCCAGACATGGGGCAGCGCTTTCGTTCGCGATGGATTCCTGCCCGGCCATGGGACAGCCCGGTCAGTCTACGGCGCCGACACGGTGCGCTCCGAATCGTTCCCTGCGTGATTTTCACTGCGGCATGTATCAAATGTCTGGTTTGCCCGTCCTTTGTTGGCAGTGTCGGAACGCACCGTGCGTTCCGCCCCCGACAGGAGCAACGCCATGGGTCTCAGCAATTTCAGGCACGTCATCGGCTACGGACTGCTCGTGGTCCTCGCCACCGCCGGAGGGGCCAGCGCCTCGGCGATCCCCGGCACGAACACCGTCGACTCGGGGGACATCATCAACCGTGAGGTGAAGGCGGTCGACATCGCGCCCGGCGCGGTCCGGTCGGGCACGGTGCTCAACCACTCGCTCCTCGGTATCGACTTCAAGGACAACTCGGTGACCGGCGACGCAGTCCGGGAGCACAGCCTCAACATGGCCTCGGCCGGCTGCCAGGTCGGGCTCGTGCACAGCTTCACCAACCTGTCCGGCATCCCGCAGGACGCGATCTGGCGCAACGCCGACAACGGCCACAACTGCTCCGGCGGCCAGATCCTCGTGCGCCACACGAGCGCCGGCAACTACCAGGTGCAGTTCGTCGGGGACCCGGCTGCGCTCGGTGTCGCGATGCCGGTCAGCGGCTACAACTCGATCGGGGTCACCAAGTCCGGCGACGTGTTCAACCTCGAGCAGCGCAACATGGACGGCACGCTGGTCAACAACACGATCAGCTTCGTCACCTACTGATCGCCGCTGCACGGGGCACCTCCCAGCACCGTGCAGCTCCGTGCCCGAAGTGCGGCAGTTCGACCGGGCCTGCGCCCCCTCCCTGCGCAGGCCTGCCCTTCACGGGGTCGAACTGCCGCACTTCGGGCCTTTCGCATGTCGGTGGGTCGCGATAGGACTGAAGTCATGAGCTGTTCCATCGTGCCGCCGTACCTCCTCCGCCAGATCGCCTCCGAGCCCGACGCCCGGGCCACCGACCACTGCCATCGCACCCTCGAGATCGATGAGCGCTTCCGGGCCGGGCGCCGTGCGCCACGGGCCGTGGCGGCCGCCGACGGCGGGTTCACGGTGCACACCGCCGACAACGGCACCGACCTGCCGGGCCGCGCCGTGCGCGCCTCCGGCGAGCCTGCTTCGGGCGACGTCGCGGTCGACGAGGCGTACGCCGGACTCGAGGCGTCGCTGGCGATGTACGCCGACGTCTACGCGCACAACTCGTGGGACGGGCAGGGTGCCCACGTGCTGGCGACCGTGCACTACGAGCGCAACTACGACAACGCGTTCTGGAACGGCACCCAGCTGGTCTTCGGAGACGGCGACGGCGAGGTGTTCGACAGGTTCACCAAGCCGGTCGACGTGCTGGCCCACGAGCTGACCCACGCAGTGACCGAGTCTGTCGCGGGGCTGGTCTACGAGGGGCAGTCCGGTGCGCTCAACGAGTCGGTCTCCGACGTGTTCGGCGCCTGCCTCAAGCAGCGGGTCCTCGGCCAGGGCGCCGCCGAGGCCGACTGGGTCGTCGGCGAGGGACTCTTCCTGCCGGGCGTCAACGGCCGCGGGCTGCGCGACATGCACAACCCCGGCACGGCGTACGACGACCCGGTGCTCGGCAAGGACCCCCAGGGGGCGGACATGTCGGCCTACGTCGAGACGACCGACGACAACGGCGGAGTCCACCTCAACTCCGGCATCCCGAACCGTGCGTTCGTGCTGGCCGCGCTCGCGATCGGCGGCACCTCAGCCGAGGGCGCCGGCCGCATCTGGTGGACGGCGCTGGGCACGGTGGCCCCCGACGTCGACTTCGCCGGGTTCGCCGCGGCCACGGTCGAGGCGGCCGGCGACCACGCCGACGCCGTACGCGATGCCTGGGCGCAGGTCGGCGTCGAGGTCGCGCAGCCCGCAGGCGACGCGGCTGGCGGTGCGACGGCGGACGACGTGGCCGCATTCGGTGGTCGAGCAGGGCGAGGGACGAGCCCGGAGAGTCGAGACCACTCCGCAGAGGCAGCGCCGACCGTCGTCGAGGTCCGCCGTACCGGTGGCTTCGCGGGCCGCACGGCGACCGGCCGCTGCGACCTCGGCGGCGAGGGCGCCCACCTCGACGAGGTGCGGGCGCTGCTGTCCAGGGTCGACCTGCGGCCCGCGAAGCCGGCCCGCACCTACCCCGACATGTACTCCTACGTGATCCGCGTCGACGACGACGAGGTCACCCTGGCCGAGACGCAGCTGACCGAAGACCTGCGCCGACTGACCGCGCTGGTGCTGGAGCAGACCCCCGACGACTCCTGACGCTGCCCCGGGCGACCACGATCGTGCAGGTGGCGAGTCGTGACACCGGAGTCGCCTGGAAAGCGACCACGATCGTGCAGGTGCAGACTTCGGGTCGCGGGCGACGGCCAGCGGGCGACGGTCGCGACGGGCCAACGCGTCAGGCTGGCTCGAACCCGGGGACGTACTCCTCCAGCAGCGCGCGGAACTCCACCTCGGCCTCGAGCTGGCAGAGCACGCCGAACCCGCCGAGCCAGACCCGGTGGATCAGCATGTACTCCGGCGGCAGGTTGAGCTTGAAGGCGCGGGCCAGGTTCTCCTGGGTGGGCGTCGCGACCCGAACCGTCTGCGAGCGCAGCCACTGACGGTTGAACCGGAACGACTCCGAGCGGCCCGCGTCGAGGAACGGGCCGAGGTAGTCGCGGAGGTCCTCGGGGGTGAACTCGGTGCGCGGCAGCAGGAAGCCCTCGCGGCGCAGGCCGTCGACCACCGTCTCCCAGTCGTCGGAGAGGCCGTGCGAGAGCAGTTCGCCGAGCGGACGCGGGAACCCGTCGGGCAGCCGGGCGACCGCGCCGAAGTCGACGACGCCGAGGCGGCCGTCGTCGAGGATCCGGAAGTTTCCGGGGTGTGGGTCGGCGTGCAGCAGGCCGGTGCGGGTGGGGCCGGAGACGAGGAACCTGGCGTAGAGCCCGCCGAAGTGGTTGCGCTGCTCCGGCGTGCCGAACTTGATCACCTGGGCCAGGGACGACGGGCTCTCCATCCACGTCGTCACCAGCACGCGTTCGGTGTGCGCCACCACCGCGGGTACGACGAAGTCGGGGTCGTCGGCGAACTCGGCGGCGAAGACCGACTGCGCCGCGGCCTCGAGGGTGTAGTCGAGCTCATCGGCGACCCGGGCCTCGACCTCGGCCAGCAGCGGCTTGATGTCGAGTCCGGGAGCAAGCACGGTGAACAGCCGGGCCATCCGGCCGAGCTGGCGGATGTCGGAGCGCAGCGCCTTCGCGGCGCCGGGGTACTGCACCTTGACCGCCACCTCGGTGCCGTCGGCCCAGGTCGCGCGGTGCACCTGGCCGATCGACGCGGAGGCGACTGGTGAGGCGTCGAACGCGGTGAACCGGGTGCGCCAGTCGTCGCCGAGCTCCTCGGAGAGCACTGACTCGAGCATGCGCACCGACATCGGTGGCGCGGAGTCCTGCAGCTTGGTCAGGGCGTCGCGGTAGGGGCCGATCAGCTCGTCGGGGAGCGCCGACTCGAAGATGCTCATCGCCTGGCCGAACTTCATCGCGCCGCCCTTGAGCTCGCCGAGGACCTTGAAGATCTGGTCGGCGGTGCGGGCCTGCACCTCGGTCAGGACGGCGTTGGCCGGTCGGCCGACGAGGCGCTTGCCGAGGCCGATGGTCGTGCGTCCGGCGTAGGCGGCGGGCAGGCTGGCCAGACGCGCCGTGCGTCCGATCGCGGACTGGCGCATCTTCGAGTTCCCCGGTTCCTCACCCACGAGCCAGAGCCTATCCGGACCACCCTCGCGACGACCTGTCGCCAGTTAGTGCCGACCCGTCGCCAGTTCGCGAGGACCCGACGCGAATTCGACGATCCGCGACGAACTGACGACGGGTCGATCAGAACTCACGACAGGTCGATCAGAACTGGCGACGGGTCGATCAGGCGAGGGCGCGGTTGAGGGCGGCCTCGACGTGCAGGGTGGTGCACGGGAACAGCGGCACCTCGACGTCGGCCTGCTCGATGAGCAGCTCGAGCTCGGTGCAGCCCAGGATCACGCCCTGCGCGCCGCCGTCCCAGAGCTGGTCGATCAGCTCGACGATCTTGCGCCGCGAGGAGTCGAGCACCTTGCCGTGCACGAGCTCGTTGTAGATGATCGCGTTCACCATCTCGTGCTGCTCCGGTGCCGGCACGTGCACCTGGAGGCCGTGCGAGGCGATCCGGTCGGTGAAGAACGTGCGCGACATCGCGAACGTCGTACCGACGAGTGCGACGGTGTCGACCCGCCGCGCCTTGGCAGCCTCGGCGACCACGTCGGCCAGGTGCAGCAGCGGGGTGTCGACCGCTGCCTCGACCTGTTCGGCCACCCGGTGGAAGGTCGTGGTGCACAGCATCAGGAAGTCGGCGCCGGCCTTCTCCACCCCGCGCGCGGCCTCGGCCAGGATCGTGGCGACGCCGTCCCAGTCCTCGGCCTCCTCGAGCGCGGTGACCTCCGCGAAGTCGACGGAGGCCATCACCGTCTTCGCTGAGGAGTAGCCGCCCAGCCGCGTCTCGACGCCGAGGTTCAGGTCCTTGTAGTAGGCGGCGCTGCTCTCCCAGCTCATTCCGCCGATGAGTCCGATGGTCTGCACACGCGCAGTCTCCCGTGCCGCGGACGATTCGGCCACCCCGGGTCTCGTCAATTGGCGCCGGGGCCGACCGGCAGGCGATCGAATCCGCGCAGCACCCGGTTCGGCCGCCGCTGCGGCGTGCCGTCGACCCGCAGTGTCGGGAGGCGCGTGTAGAGCGTCTCGAGTGCGACCCGGGCCTCCAGACGGGCCAGGCTCGGGCCAAGGCAGAAGTGCACGCCCGCCGAGAAGGCGAGGTGCTCGGCGGCGTTCTCCCGGCGTACGTCGAAACGGTCGGGGTCGGTGAACACGTCGGGGTCGCGGTTGGCCCCGGCCAGCATCAGGAGCACCGGCTGGCCCTTCGGCACCGGAGTCCCGCTGACGGTCGTGTCGGCGTATGCCTGCCGCATGGTCAGCTGCACCGGCGACTCGACGCGCAGGCACTCCTCGACCGCGTTGGTCCACAACGACGGATCGGCCTGTACGGCGGCCAGCTGGTCGGGGTGCTGGTCGAGGAGGACGACCGCGTTGCCGATCAGGTTGACGGTCGTCTCGAAGCCGGCGCCGAGCACCAGCAGACCGGTGGCCGCGAGCTCGATGTCGGTGAGCCGGTCGTCGCCGTCCAGCATCGCCAACCGGCTGAGCAGGTCGTCGCCGGGCGTACGGCGCAGGCGCGCGACGTGCTGGTCGAACCAGGTGTGCATGTGCCCCACGTCGTCGGTCGCCTGACGGTAGTCGCGCCACGACAGGCCGGGGTCGAGCAGCCGGGCAGCGCCGTTGCCCCACTGGAGCAGGCTCTGCTGCATCTCGTCCGGTACGCCGAGCACGTCGGCGATCACGGCCAGCGGCAGCTGGGCGGCGTACTCCTCGATCAGGTCGAAGCTGGTGCGCCCGCGTGCCTCGAGGCCGTCGAGCAGTGACTCGGCGACCTCGCGGATGCGGGGCTCGAGGGCGGCGACCGAGCGCGGAGTGAAGACCCGGGAGACCAGCTTGCGATAGCGGGTGTGGTCGGGGGCGTCGACGGCGAGCAGGGAGGGCGGGTCGAGCGGGCCGAAACGCAACGGGTCGGCCACCAGGTGGAGGAGCCGTTGCACGGGCTCGGGGAGCTCGGCGTGACCGCCGCCCACACCGAAGGTGTCGTCGCGCAGCACCCGGTTGATGCTCTCGTACCTGCAGCTGGCCCAGACCAGGGGACCGGGCACCACAGGACCCCGCGCCCGCAGCTCCGCCATCGCCGGGTAGGGGTCGGCCAACAGCTCCGGGTCGACGTTGAGCCGGGCGATCAGGTCGCCGCGGCGGGCGCCGTACCGGATGCCGTAACGGGCGGTCCCGTGGTCGAACAGCCAGGCCAGGCGCCGGCTGCCGGGCATCCGGGCCAGTCGCCCGGGTGGGGTGCGCGTGCCTGTGTCCTGTCGCTGCCGGTTCGGCCGGGGAGTCGCCTCGACCGTGCCGGTGTGCTCGACCGGACAGCCGGTCGGCGGGGTCTCAGGACGCGTGGACAAGGGGCCCTCCCGAGGTGGCACCGCGCTCCGGGTAGCGGGCCAGGATGCGGAGCACGCCGGCATGGCGGGCGCGCAGCTCGCGCAGCACTGCCACGCGTTCGTCGGGACCGAGGTCCTGGTCGAGCTGTGCCTCGACGGTGAGGTTCCACCGGTAGCGCAGGTGGGCGACCAGGCAGTCGCGGTCACCGAAGATCAGCGCGATCTCGTCGTTCCACGGCAGCTCGCCGGAGAGGTCGAGTCGGGTCGACTCCTCGATCTCGCGCAGGGCCTGCCAGCGTCGGTGGGTTTCTTGCCAGGTCATGGTCATCTCACTTTCGCACCGTTGCTACTGGATCGGTCAAGAGCGACGCTAGGCGCGGGCACCCTGGCCGGGCATCGCGCTGCGGTACCTATCCGGGCTCCGACCCTGGTAGGAGTCGGCACCCGCCCGCGGAGTGATGGCAACGGCGCGTGAGTTCCCTAGGCTGGCCACATGTCTGTCGACCTGGGCGCGTTCGTGCGTGCGCTGCGCGCCCGCATCGAGGACAAGGGCGCCTCCCGCGGACTCGTCTACCCGTGGTGGATCGCGGTCATCACCTCGGTCGGCCAGGTCGGCGCCATGCTGGTCGCGGCCGCACAGCGCGACGTTCTCTGGACGCCGCAGCCCGTGGTCCTGGCGGTGCTGCTGATCGCCGTCCCGCACGCCCTGCACTTCGTGCTGCGCGACTGGCTGCACTGGAGCATCGGCACGGCGTTCGGGTTGGCCGGTGTGGGCTGGATGCTGTCCGCGCCGATGGTCGTCGACACCAACGCCGACGCGACCGTGCTCGCCCTGGCCCTGCTGGTCGGCGAGATGACCACCACCGAAGGTGCGCGCCTCGGCCTCTTCGTGGGCGGGCTGTCGGTGGTGATGATGTTCGTCATCGAAGGACCGGATGCCCTCGAGCTGGGGCTGCCGTCGATCCTGGTGGCGTTCATGATCGGCTACACGCTGCGGTGGCAGATGCGCGCGATCTCCGCCGAACGCGACGCAGTCGACGGCGCCAGCGCCCGTGCCGCCCTCGAGGAGCGCCAGCGCATCGCGCGCGAGATCCACGACCTCGTCGCGCACTCGCTCAGCGTCACCCTGCTGCACGTGACCGGTGCCCGCCGGGCGTTGACCGAGGACCGCGACGTCGACGACGCCGTCCACGCCCTCGAGGACGCCGAACGGATCGGACGCCAGGCGATGGCCGACATCCGGCGCACCGTCGGCGTCCTCAACAACGGCCCGCGCTCCGACGTACAGGCGGCCCTGCCCGCGGCCGGTGACATCCCGGGGCTGGTCGACGACATCCGGGCCGCCGGGCTCGAGGTCGACTTCGCGGAGTCCGGCGACCCGTCCGGTGTGCCCGAGTCGGCCGGCCTCTGCCTGTTCCGTGCGGTGCAGGAGTCACTGACCAACGTGGCCCGGCACGCGCCGTCCGCGCCCGCGCAGGTGCGCGTCGACTACTCGCCGCGCGGCGCGACCCTGACGGTGCGCAACCCGGCGCCGGCGGCGGCGCGACGTGGCACCGGCGGCTCCGGGCTGGCCGGCATGGCGGCCCGGGTCGAGCAGTTCGGTGGCACCTTGTACGCCGGACGCGATCCGGGCGCGGCCGACCAGTGGCTGGTGGAGGTGGACCTCCCGGGTTCGGCGGAGTGGTGCGTGGTGAAGCGGATGAAGGGAAGGGCTCGATGAACCCGGTGCGGGTGCTGCTGGTCGACGACCAGGAGCTGGTGCGGTCCGGGCTACAGCGCATCCTGCGCCGCCGTGACGGGTTCGAGGTCGTCGGCGAGTGTGCCGACGGTGCGGAGATCCCGGGCACGCTGGCCGAGCTCGCCGCGGCGTACGACGGCACGGGTGCCCCGGTCGACGTGGTGGTGATGGACCTGCGGATGAAGCGGGTCGGTGGCATCGAGGCGACCACACGGCTGCGCACCGATCCGGAGGCGCCACCAGTGCTCGCGCTCACCACGTTCGATGACGACGAGCTGCTCTCCGGTGCGCTGCGCGCCGGTGCCGCGGGGTTCGTGCTCAAGGACTCGCCCGCCGAGGACCTCATCCGCGCCGTGCGCGCGGTCGCCGCGGGTGACTCGTGGCTCGACCCCGGCGTGACCGGGCGGGTGCTGAGCACCTACGTGCGCACCGGCCCCGAGTCGGCACAGCGCCCGGAGGAGCTGACCGCCCGGGAGTACGAAGTGCTCCAGGCCATCGGGCGCGGCCTGGCCAACAGCGAGATCGCCTCGGCGCTGCACATCTCCGAGCTGACCGTGAAGAGCCACATCGGCCGGGTGTTCACCAAGCTGGACCTGCGCGACCGTGCGGCCGCCGTGGTCTACGCGTTCGACCACGGCATCGTCACGCCCGGTGGCTCCTAGCCGCCCTGCACGTTTACCCGGTGCACCGGGGATTCCTGCAGCCACAATCGACGGCGCCCGGGCACTAGTCGCTGGTGCGGTGCACGTTGTTCTGGGCGGCTTGGGCACGCGGCTTGATGACCAGCTCGTCGATGTTCACGTGGGCCGGTCGGGTGGCCACCCACGCGATGGCGTCGGCGACGTCCTCGGCGACCAGGGGGTCGGGTACGCCGGCGTACACCGCGTCGGCCTTGGCCTGGTCGCCACCGAAGCGGACCAGGGAGAACTCCTCGGTGTGCACCATGCCGGGCGCGATCTCGCTGACCCGGATCGGTTCGCCGAGCAGCTCGAGGCGCAGGGTCTGGGTCACCACCTTCGTGCCGTGCTTGGCCGCGACGTAGCCGGCGCCGGTCTCGTAGGGGACCCGCCCGGCCGTGGAGCCGACGTTGACGATGACGCCGTCCCCGCTGGCTCGCAGGGCCGGCAGCAGCGCCTGCGTCACCCGCATCAGCCCGACCACGTTGACGTCGTACATCGCCTGCCACTGCTCGGCGTCGGCCGACTCGACGGGCGCGGAGCCGAAGGCGCCGCCGGCGTTGTTGACCAGCACGTGGACCGATTCGCCGACGGCTCGTGCGAGGCCGTCGACCGACGCGGCGTCGGTGACGTCACAGGCCACCGCGAGGCCGTCGATCTCGGCGGCGAGCTGCTCGATCCGGTCGGTACGGCGTGCGGCGCAGACCACCCGGAACCCCTCGGCGGCGAGCGCTCGGGCGGTGGCGGCGCCGATCCCGCTGGAGGCTCCGGTGACGACTGCTGTGCGGCGAGTGCTCATGGCGAGGATTGTGCCGGATGGAGAGACGAGTGGCAGGGACGGGCCAGCCACGGCACACTGGGTCGGTGGCGCGTCGGGGTGGCGTGCCTGCGCGTGCACGAGAGCGCGCCTGCGTGTGCACAGAGAGGAAGCGTCGACGTGCGTGGACTGGCCGCCGTGACCGGGATCCTGGGTGGGCTGTGCCTTGTCGTCCGCCACTTCATCGACAGTGCCGATCCCTTGCAGTGGGCGGGCTTCGGACTTCTGGGCGTCGCGGTCCTCTGCATCGGGCTGATGCTGGTCCCGAAGGCTCCGGTCTGGCTGCAGGCCATCGTCGCGGTCGGCGTCGTGTGCCTCGCCGGCTCGGTGCTGGTCACCCTGCACAGCGAGCTCGACCCTGACCCGGTCGATCTCGGCGTCGGTGTCCTGGCCGTCCTGCTGTTCCTGTTCCTCGCCGTCCGGTGGCGTGGGTCCCGTGCGCCACGCACCCACGGCTCGCACAGCCGCTGACGCCTGCACCCTCCCGCATGCCGCATGCCGCCTGCCGCCTGCCGCCTGCCGGCGGGAACAGCCGGGAATAGCAGGCCTGCCACCGTGGTTCTGGGGAGGATGACCCGAGGAGGTACGACGCGCAGATGAGCCGCATCGCGATGATCAGCCTGCACACCTCGCCGCTGGACCAGCCGGGCACCGGCGACGCAGGCGGCATGAATGTCTACGTGGTCGAGCTGTCCCGACAGCTGGCCCGTCGCGGCATCGCCGTCGACATCTTCACCCGGGCCACGTCGTCGACACTGGATCCGATCGTCGAGTTCTCCGACAACATCCTGGTGCGCCACGTGCACGCCGGACCCTTCGAGGGGCTGACCAAGTCCGAGCTCCCGGGGCAGCTGTGCGTCTTCGCGCGCGAGGTGCTGCGCGCCGAGGCGGCGAACCTGCCCGGCCACTACGACGCGGTGCACTCGCACTACTGGCTCTCCGGACAGGTCGGCGCGCTGGCCCGTGACCGTTGGGGCGTCCCGCTCGTCCACTCGATGCACACCATGGCGAAGGTGAAGAACGAGGCGATGGCCGAGGGAGACACCCCCGAGCCGATCGCGCGCGTGCTCGGCGAGGAGCAGGTCGTCGAGGCCGCCGACATGCTGATCGCCAACACCGACCTCGAGGCCAAGCAGCTGATCGAGCTGTACGACGCCGAGCCCGGACGGGTCGAGGTGGTGCACCCGGGTGTCGACCTCAACGTGTTCCGTCCCCGCATCGACGCCCGCGAACGCCTCGGGCTGCCGGCCGACGCCCAGGTGCTGCTCTTCGCCGGTCGGCTCCAGCCGTTGAAGGCGCCCGACGTCCTCCTCAAGGCCGTGCACGTGCTGCTGACCGAGGACCCGTCCCTCCGTGCGCGCCTCGTGGTGCCGATCGTGGGCGGACCCTCCGGGTCCGGGCTCGAGCACCCGGAGGCCCTGGCCGACCTGGCCCACGACCTCGGGCTCGACGACGTGGTGCGGTTCGTGCCGCCGGTCGCCCAGTCCGTGCTGGCCGACTGGTGCTCGGCCGCGACCCTGGTCGCCGTACCGTCCTACAACGAGTCGTTCGGCCTGGTCGCCGTGGAGGCGCAGGCCGCCGGAGCGCCCGTGGTCGCGGCTGCCGTCGGCGGCCTGCCGACCGTCGTCCGCGACGAGCACTCCGGCCTCCTGGTCGACAGCCACGAGCCCCGCGACTGGGCGCACGCCCTCGGCCGGGTCCTCCGGGAGCCCGGGCTGCACGCCCGCCTGGCCGCCGGTGCGGTCGAGCAGGCGCGGCAGTTCTCGTGGGAGCGCACCGCGGACCGTACCCTCGAGGTCTACCGCCGGGCTGCCGGACTGATGAGGGAGGACGAGGCGATTGTCACCGCAGGTTGAGGCAGAACGGCCCGATCACGATCGGGTCGAGGTCGTCCGCGCCTGGCTGGTCGACAACGAGGTCGCCTACGACGAGGGCGCCCCCGGCGTCTTCTCGTTCTCGCTCCCGGGTGAGAACAAGCTGCAGACTCCGGTGCGCGTCGACGTCGGCCCGCACGCGCTCGGCGTCCACGCGTTCGTGTGCCGCAACCCCGACGAGAACCACGAGGGCGTCTTCCGCTGGCTGCTGGAGAAGAACCTGCGGCTGTACGCCGTCGCGTTCGCCATCGACCGGCACGGTGACATCTACCTCGACGCCCGGCTGCCGCTCTCGTCGACCAACGCCGACGACCTCGACCGCCTGCTCGGCACGGTGCTGGCCACCGCCGACGAGTCGTTCAACACCATCCTCGAGCTCGGCTTCGCCTCCTCCATCCGCAAGGAGTGGGAGTGGCGCATCTCGCGGGGCGAGTCCACGAAGAACCTCGAAGCGTTCCGCGGGTGGCTCGAGCAGGAGTAGGTTCCGCCCATGACAACGGTTGCCTACGTGATCGCCGGCCTCGTCGCCGCACTGCACCTCTGGTTCCTGGTGCTCGAGATGTTCCTCTGGACGGCGCCGGCCGGTCGCAAGGCCTTCGGGCTCACGGCGGAGTTCGCGGAGGAGACCAAGGCGCTGGCCGCCAACCAGGGCCTCTACAACGGGTTCCTCGTCGCCGGCCTGGTCTTCGGGATGATCCGCGGCGACGAACCGACGATCGCGTTCTTCCTGGCGTGCGTCGTGGTGGCCGGCGTCTACGGCGCGGCCACCGTGAGCCGCAAGATCCTGTTCGTCCAAGCCGTGCCCGCCCTGATCGGCCTGATCCTCCTCATCCCCGCTCTCACCTGACCCGTCGCCAGTTCTGATCGACCCGTCGCCAGTTCTGATCGACCCGTCGTTAGTTTCGATCGACCCGTCGTGAGTTCTGATCGACCCGTCGTGAGTTTCGACCGGCACGAAAGACTGGCGACGGGTCGCCCAGAATTGGCGACAGGTCAACCTGAACTGGCGACGGGTCGCGTGAAGTCAGTCCCACGCGTCACTTTCGTCACTTACGCTGTCGGGCATGGTCTTCCCCTCCGCTCGTCGTACGCCGTCACGCCTGGCCGTCGTACTCCTGATCGCCGCGCCCTTGGCCGCCGCCGCACCCCTGGCCACGGCTGCGCGTCCGGCCGCGACTGCGCCCCTGGCCGCAGCGCAGGTTGCCGCTCCGGCAGCCATCACGTCCTCAGCCGGTACGTCGCACGCGTCGCCCGCGGTCGTCGTACAGCGGGCGGGGGCCGTCACACCGCGCGTGCAGACCACCCGCTGGAGCAGCAACGCCGAGCTCGCGACCGGCCTGCGCAACGGCAGCCTGATCAGCAACGGATCGCTGCAGTTCGCAGCCCGGCCGATGGGGTCGGCCAGCCTGCGTGATCCCTACGGCTCGGGGCGCTCGGTCCGCTACGACTACGCACGCTGGACCTCGCCGTGGGTGGCGCCGGGCTTCGACGCGACCAACCTCATCGCATCGTGGAACGCCCGCGTGCCGGCCGGCACCTACCTGCGGATCGACGCGCGCACGAAGTCGGCGACGGCGGCCAGCTCGTGGGACACGCTCGCGGTGTGGGGCTTCACCGTCGAGAGCATCCATCGCTACTCCGGTGAGGCGCAGACCGACGACCTCAACAAGCTGAACACCGACACCCTGGTCAGCCAGGGCACCAGCCGGATGCGCCAGTGGCAGCTCCGCGTCACGCTGATGCGGCGCAGTGGCACCACCGCGACGCCGCGCCTCGACTCGATCGGCGCGGTCGCGGCGAACTTCACCACGCGCACCGCGGCGACTTCGCCGACCTCGATGCGCGCGACCAGCGAGAGGGCGGTGCCGAAGTTCTCCCAGATGATCCACACCGGCCACTACCCGCAGTGGGACGCGGGCGGCGAGGCCTGGTGCTCGCCGACGTCGACGGCCATGGTGCTGCGCTACTACGGCCGCGGGCCGAGTCCGGAGCACTACGCGTGGACCGGTGAACGCGATGGCCAGGTCGACCACGCTGCGCGCTACACCTACGACCACAACTACCAGGGCACCGGCAACTGGCCGTTCAACACCGCCTATGCCGGGCAGTACTCCACGGACGCCTTCGTCACCCGCCTGCTGAACCTGCGCGACGCCGAGCGGTTCATCCGGGCCGGCATTCCCGTGGTGGTCTCCATCGCGTTCGCGCGTGGCGGTCTCGACGGGTCGCCGCTGACCTCGACGCCGGGCCACCTGGTGGTGATCACGGGGTTCGCGGCCGACGGCCGGGTGATCGTCAACGACCCGTCTGCCGCGACGAATGCCGGTGTACGCCGGGTCTACCGTCGCGACCAGTTCGAGCGCGCGTGGCTCGGTGGGTCCGGCGGCGTGGCCTACGTGATCCGCCCGCCCGGCAGAGCCCTTCCCGGCGATTCCCCCCGCTGGTGACCCACCCGCGATACTCCCTGACGTTCCGGCCCCTCACCCGCGATAGTCCCTGACGTTCCGGCCCCTCACCCGCGATACTCCCTGACGTTCCGGCCCTCCACCCGGGATAGTCCCCGACGATTCCGTGGTCGGCCGTCGCGGCAGTCATGTCGTGACGGGTTGGTCGGCGGGTACGGCGGCCAACGGCTCCTTGACGCGGGTACGCCGACGCGAGACGAGCACGCCGACCACGCACAGCACCCCTCCGACGTACGCCAGTGCCGGAGGCGTCTCGCCGAGCAGCACGGCAGCCAGCACGATCGCGATGACCGGCACCAGGAACGTCGTGATCGCGAGGCGGCCGGCGTCCATGTGGGTCAGCGCGAAGGCCCAGGTCGAGAACGCGAGGGCGGTCGGGAAGACGCCGAGGTAGAGGATCCAGAGCCACGACGCGGCGCTGCCATGCTCCACCAGGTCGACGAACTCACCGGTGAACGGCGACGCGGTGAGCAAGCCGATCACACAGGCCAGGAACGTGATCTCGAACGGGTGCAGTCGCCGGGTCAACGGCTTCTGGCAGACCACGCCGATGCCGTAGGTGATTGCCGCGAGCACGGTCAGCAGCACGCCCCACAGGTCGCGGTCGCCGGACTGGTCGTTGGCCAGCGCGATGATCGCGACGCCGGTGAAGCCGATGGCGATGCCGACCACCAGCCACTTGGTGAGGCGCTCGTCGAGGAACACCGCGGCAAGCAGCGCGACCAGCAGCGGGCCGATCTGGATCAGCATGGCCGCAGTGCCGGCGTCGATGCGGCGCTCGGCCTCGTTGAGGGCGAGGTTGTAGATGCCGAACCACATCACGCCGCACGCGATGAGCAGCGGCCACTCACGCCCACGGGGCCAGGTGCGCGGACGCCGGTAGACCATGATGCCGAGCACGATCGCCGCGATGCCGAGCCGCCCGATGGTCAGCGCACCCGGGGTCACGTCGTGCCCGAGGTGCCGGATCGCCACGAAGGCGGACGCCCAGCACACAAGGGTGAATCCGGCGGCTGCGGTGGGCAGCCAGGTGCGAGTCAGGGCTGGGGAGTTCGTCACTCACCAAGCCTAGGGACCGGCGTGCGTCGTTGCCGAGCGGTTTTCGGACAGCGTTGCGCGACATCCCGCCGTACTCCCCGATACTGCCTGAGATGTCCGACCTCGAAGGGCCGAAACGTCAGGGAGTATCCCCAAGGAAGGGCCGAAACGTCAGGGAGTATCGGAGAGCTAGAGGTCGAGCTTGTAGCCGAGGCCGCGGACGGTGACCAGGAACTTCGGCTCACCGGGGTCGGGCTCGAGCTTGGCGCGCAGCCGCTTCACGTGCACGTCGAGCGTCTTGGTGTCGCCGACGTAGTCCGACCCCCACACCCGGTCGATCAGCTGGCCGCGGGTGAGCACACGGCCGGGGTTGCGCAGGAACATCTCGAGCAGCTCGAACTCCTTGAGCGGCAGCCGCTGCTCGTTGCCGTCGACGGTCACCACGTGGCGCTCGACGTCCATGCGCACCGGGCCGGCCTCGAGCGTGGCCGGCGACAGGTCGGGCTCCTGCCCGCGGCGGAGTACGGCGCGGATGCGCGCGACCAACTCGCGGGGGGAGTAGGGCTTGGTGACGTAGTCGTCGGCGCCCAGCTCGAGCCCGACCACCTTGTCCACCTCGTCGTCCTTGGCGCTGACCATGATCACCGGCACCGTCGAGGTCTGCCGGATCTGACGGCACACCTCCGTGCCGGGGATGCCCGGCAGCATCAGGTCGAGGAGCACGATGTCGGCGCCCGCCCGGTCGAACTCGGTGAGGGCGTCGGGGCCGGTGTTGGCCACCGCGACCTCGAAGCCTTCCTTGCGGAGCATGTACGCCAAGGCGTCGCTGTAGCTCTCTTCGTCTTCGACAACGAGTACCCGGGTCACGGACGTGCCTCCTGCTTTTTCCTGGGAAGGGTCAGGGTGAACGTGGATCCCTGTCCCTCGACGGACCATACGCGGATGTCGCCACCGTGGGTGGCCGCGACGTGCTTGACGATGGACAGGCCGAGGCCGGTGCCACCTGTGGAGCGGTGCCTGGCCGGGTCGACCCGGTAGAACCGCTCGAAGATTCGGTCGATCTCCTCGGTCGGGATGCCGATGCCCTGGTCGGTCACCGAGATCTCGACGGACTCCTCGGTGGCGCGCGCGGCGACCAGCACCGACGACCGGTCGGGGGAGTAGTTCACGGCGTTGGCGACCAGGTTGCCCACCGCCACGGCGATCTGCTCGGTGTTGCCGAGGACCTTGAGGCCCTTCTCGCCCGAGGCCACCACCGACAGCCCTCGCGACTCGGCGTCGATCGCGACGGTGTCGACCGCGGTGGCGATGATCGAGTCGACGTCGACCGGCAGCGGCTGGTCGAGCGGGTCGTCGCCCTGGAGCCGGGAGAGCTCGATGATCTGCTGCACGAGGCGGGCCAGTCGCTCGCTCTCGATGATCATCCGGCCGGCGAAGCGCTCGACCGCCTCGGGGTCGTCGGAAGCCTCCTGCACGGCCTCGGCGAGGATGCGGATCGCGCCGATTGGGGTCTTCAGCTCGTGGCTCACGTTGCCGACGAAGTCGCGGCGGATCGCCTCGACCCGGCGCTCACGGGTGCGGTCCTCGACCAGCACCAGGATCAGCCGGGCACCCAACGGCGCCACGCGGGCGGTGACGTGGCGCGCGGGCGCGGCCGACGTACGGGCGACGACGATCTCGGTCTCCCGGATCTGCCCGTCGCGGCGCACCTGGCGCACGACCTCGGAGAGTCCGGAGTCCTTGAGCTCGTGACCGCCGACCAGCCCGAGGGCGTACGCCGGCGCGGAGGCCTTGCGTACGACGTCGTCGTCGTCGATCACCATCGCACTGGAACGCAGCACCGACAGCACCTGGGCCACGCCGGTGGGAACCACGGGCTCGGCGGTGTCGGGGATCCGTTGCTGCTGCCGCTCGCTCATCACGAAGGCCAGCACGACCCCGGCCACGAAAAGGCCGATGAGCAGCGCAAACAGGACCGTTTGCGATGTCGTCACGCCATGATCGTACGCAGCGTTTCACCTGGAGTTCGCCAACGAGTCCAATGCTTCACACTGTTCATCCCCAGTTCACGCATCAGCGACGGCTGGTCACTTGCGCCCCTTACTGTCTCCCGCATGCGTGAGGCCTTCCATGACGAACTCGATTCCATCTTTGTCGACCTTGCGGGCATCGCCCGCCAGGTCCAGCACGCCGTGTCGCGTGCCACCGAAGCCTTGATGACCGGTGACGTGCACATCGCCGAGGAGGTGATCAGCGGCGACAAGGCGATCGACCTCGCCCGGGAGGCGGTGGAGGACAAGTCCTTCGAGCTGCTCTCGCTGCAGCAGCCGGTCGCCGGCGACCTCCGCACGGTGGTCGCCGCGCTGCGCATGGTGGCCGAGCTCGAGCGCATGGGCGACCTGTCCGTGCACGTCGCCAAGATCGCCCGGTTGCGCGTCCCGTCGGTCGCCGTACCGGCGCAGGCGGAGCCGACCATCCGCCGGATGGCCACGGTGGCCGAGATGATGACCGCGAAGACCGCGGAGATCATCGAGAAGCGCGACGTCGAGGCCGCCGCCGAGCTGGCCCAGGACGACGACGAGATGGACCGCCTGCGCCGCAACTCCCTGCGTGAGCTGCTCAGCTCGGAGTGGACCCACGGTGTCGAGCCGGCCGTCGACCTGGCCCTGCTGGGCCGCTACTACGAGCGGATCGCGGACCACGCCGTCTCGGTCGCCCGTCGGGTGGTCTTCGTGGTGACCGGCGAGACCGTCGTCGACGACTGAGTCCAGGCTGGGACCGCAAGGACAAGACGTCGGCCCGCACTCCACTGTGGAGTGCGGGCCGATGCCCTTCTCGGCCAGGCCCTCGGGGGACCCGGTCGTCGGTCAGGGCTTGGAGAGCCTCATCGAGTAGTCGCCCGATCCGCGGTAGGACTGGACGACGTACGAGTAGGAACCCGCCGTGCCCTCATAGGTGATCTCCTCATGCGAGCTCGAGGAGTCACTCTTGGCCACCCGCACCCACGAGCTGCCGTTCCACTTCTCCAGGTAGAGGTCGTAGTCGGTGCCCTCCGGACCGTCGAGGCACGCCTTGTGCGTGCCCGCAGCGGCCGAGGTGTAGTAACCCTCGGCGCCCGGCTCGTACGAGTAGTCGTTCGTGCCGGTCAGGCTGCCGTTGTCGGTGAGCGTGAGGTCCGGGCAGGTGCCCGGCTCCGGGTCGGTTCCGCCGCCGGTGCAGGCGACGTCGTTCTCCGGCACGCCCACGCCGTCCCATGCCTTCTCGACTCCGGCGCACTCAGCGCTGTCGGCACCGTAGATGTCGGTCGCGGCCTGCACCGTCGCGTCACGCGCCTCGGGGTAGGTCGTGGTCGAGGTCATGTAGGCGTCGAGGGCCTTGAACCAGATCTGCTCGACGTTCTCACGGCCGATGCCCTCGACGGTCGAGTCGTCACAGGTGGGGCTGTCGTAGCTGACCCCGTTGATCTCCTTCGCGCCCGAGCCCTCGGAGGCCAGGTAGAAGAAGTGGTTGCCCGGACCCGAGGTGTAGTGCGGGTCGTCGTTGCCGATCTCGGGGGTCCAGCAGTCGTAGCTGGCACCGTCCTTGGAGGGCTGGTCCATGTAGCGCAGGGGTGTCCCGTTGCCGTTGATGTCGATCTCTTCGCCGATCAGGTAGTCGCCGACGTCCTCTGCGTTGTTGGCGTTGAACTCCACCGCGGTGCCGAAGATGTCGCTGGTGGACTCGTTGAGGCCGCCCGCGTCGCCGTAGTAGACCAGCCCGGCGGTCGCCTCGGTGACACCGTGGCTCATCTCGTGGCCGGCCACGTCCAGCTCGGTGAGCGGGTTCTCGTTGTTCTCGCCGTCGCCGTACGTCATCTGCTGGCCGTCCCAGAAGGCGTTGACGTAGTTGTCGCCGTAGTGGACCCGCGAGGGGACGCCGACGCCGTCGTCGAAGATGCCGTGGCGGCCGTGCTTGTCGAGGAAGTAGTCCCACGTCTGCGCGGCGCCGTAGTGCGCGTCGACACCGGCCGAGTGCGGGTCGGCCATCGTTCCGTCGCCCCAGTCGTCGTCCTCATCGGTCATCACCGAGCCGCCGGACTCGCCGTTGCCGAGGTCTATGGTCGTGCCGTTGCCGCGCTCGGTGTCGGTCATCTCGAAGCCACCGCTGACGGCCTTGGTGCCGATCTCGACCTCGCCGACGAAGATTCCGTGGCCGGTGCCGGTGTGGATCTCGTCCCAGCTGGCCAGGGTCTTGCCGGTCTGGGCGTCGACGATGACGTGCAGGCGGCTGGGCGTCTGGTCCTTCTTCACACCCTTCACGACGACGTCGTAGGCCAGCCGGTCGCCACCGTCGGTCGCGAAGACGACCTGCTCCGCGGACTTGCCGGTGACCTTGTAGCCGGCCGTGCGGACGCCCGCGTCGAGGGCCCTGGCCCTGCTGACCTTGGCCGTGCTGCTGGTCGGCTTCACCGCGGCCCGGCTGGCGTGCTGGACGCCGGTCACCGCTCCCTTGGCGTTGGCGTGGACGATCATGTCGCCGCCGATGACCCGCATGCCCTGGTAGGTGCGCTGGTAGCGGGTGTGCGTGACGCCGTCGGTGTCCTTGACCACGTCGGTGGCGGTGAGCTCCTGGCTGGCCGGGAGCCCGATCTTCTTCGCCATCGTCGCCTCGCCGGAGCGGGCCCGGGACAGCAGCTGCTTCTGCTCCTTGACGGTGACCGTCTTGGCGCTGTTGCGCTGCTGGGCCTGGAGGTCGGACGAGCGGTCTTCGCGCGGCTTCTGGACGTCGTCGTCGCCCCCGAATGCCTGCGCGGTCGGCGCGAGGCACATGAGGGCGATCGTCGCGGAGGCCACCAGTGTGCGGCGCCTGCGCGAGATGAGGTTGTGACTCATTGATCTCTCTTTCCCGAGTTGGTGCCGGAGTCGACACTGCCTTCGACCTTGTGTCGTCGTACGCCGGCAGGCAAGAGAGGCGGGCTTGTTAACTTTTGACTCGTGGACGGGCCGACCCGAAGGTCAGTAGTGCCAGGCGAGCCCGGTCGTGCCGGGGGCACAGTCGAGCACCACGTAGTGCGCGTGCCCCAGCGAGTCGACGGTCACCCGCCGGGCCGAGTCGCCACCCTCGTCACGGGGCCGGTGGTAGGCCTCCACCCACTCCGGCAGGTCATTCGTCGGGAAGTGCACCTCGACGACGTACTCGCGGATCGCACGCGCACAGCTGGCGTCGTACGACGTGTCGAGCGGGCCGGGCCCGTCGGCGGTGATCTCGTAGTCGAGCACGACGGTGTCGCCACGGCTCAAGGACTGGGCGAAGCGCAGCTCCGTGCCGAGCACCCGGTGGGCCGTGTCGACGTGCCGGGAGGCGACCTCGGCGCCGGCATGGACGGTGAGCCAGGGGGTCCCGGCGGTGCGGTCCTCGAAGAACTGGGTGACCCCGATGCCCTCGAGGCCGTCGGCGTCGGCCCGGGCGACGGTGCGGATGCGCACCGACTCGATGCGTCGCGCGGCGTCCAGGCGTACGACGTCGTGCTGGCTGATCCGTGTCAGGTGCTGGCCGCCCGAGTGTGCCTGCACCTTCTCGGCGATGCGACGTACGGCCTCGCGCTCGACGAAGCGCGGCACCAGGCCGACCTGCTTCGGGGCCCGGACGGGGCCTCGTGGACGTGGTGCCGGGACCAGCACCCGCAGGCTGCGTGGGGCCAGGCCGAGCACGCTCTCGAGGTGGGCGACGACCATCTGCGAGCGCTTGCGGCCGGGGACCCGGTTGCCGCTCTGCCAGTAGCTCAGCGTGGCGACGCTGACCTCGACCCCGCGTTCGGCGAGACGCTGCTGGATGTTCTCCAGACACAGCCCGCTGCGTTCGACCGCTTCGCGCAGCGCGGTGGCGAAGTCGTTGGGGCGTGTGATCAGCGCGGGCACGGTTCTCCGATCGTGCCCCAACCCATCTCCCCGAGCGTCGAAATCTAGCAGCACGCTCCCGGCAGGCCGCCTGCTGCTGAGCCTCCACGCGTGATCGGGTCCGACTCGTGATCGACCCGGGTGGGTCGCATAGCCTGCATCAGTGACCACACTCCTCATCCTCGGCGCCACGGGTGCCGTGGGCTCCCGAGCTCTCGAGATGGCCCTCGCCGACACCCGGGTCGACCGCGTCGTCGCCCCCACCCGGCGTCCCCTCGCCGAGCGCGACGGTCTGACCAACCCGGTGCTCGACTTCCACGACCTGCCCGGGGACAGCGACATCTGGAGCGTCGACGCCGTCGCCTGCGCCCTGGGTACGACGCGCAAGCTGGCTGGCTCGCGTGACGCGTTCCGACAGGTCGACCACGACCTCCCACTCCGGGTTGCCGAACTGACCCGCCAGGCCGGGGCGTCGTCGTACGCACTGGTCTCGTCGGTGGGCGCCGACGAGAGGTCGCACACGTTCTACCTGCGGGTGAAGGGCGAGACTGAGAACGCTCTCGAGAAGTGCGGCTTCGAGTCGCTGACCCTGCTGCGCCCTGCCGGCCTGGTCGGTGGTGTCCGCACCCGTGCGACCGGCATCGGTGACCACCTCGTCGAGGCCAGTCGCGCGATCAAGCCGCTGATGCCGGCCCGATATCGTCCCGTGCACGTCGACCGGGTGGCCGCGGCACTCGTCGGGTCAGCGGTGGCCGCCGACCCCGGCGTGCACGTGCGTCAGAGCGAGTCGCTCTGACCGCTGGTCTGCTGCGCCCCTGCGGACACTTCGACCCCCGCCAGCAGGGTGCAAAGCAGCATGGACGGAGCGTTACTCGCGGGGTGGGTGGTCAGCGGCCCTGGTTGGCCACGGCGGCGGCGGCCTCGGCGGCGGCCTCGGGGTCGAGGTACTCGCCACCCTTGACCGTCGGTGCGAGGTCGTCGTCGAGGCGGTAGACCAGCGGCATGCCGGTGGGGATGTTCAACCCGGCGATGTCGGTGTCACTGATGCCGTCGAGGTGCTTGACGATCGCGCGCAGACTGTTGCCGTGGGCGGCGACCAGCACCGTCTTGTCGGCGCGCAGGTCGGCGACGATGTCGGACTCCCAGTAGGGGAGCAGTCGCGCGATGACGTCCTTGAGGCACTCGGTGCGGGGCATCTCGTCGCCCAGGTCGGCATAGCGGGGATCGCCCACCTGGGAGAACTCGTCGTCGTCGGCCAACGGCGGAGGCGGGGTGTCGAACGAGCGGCGCCAGGTCATGAACTGCTCCTCGCCGTACTCGGCGAGGGTCTGCTTCTTGTCCTTGCCCTGCAGGGCGCCGTAGTGGCGCTCGTTGAGGCGCCAGCTGCGCCTGACCGGGATCCAGTGGCGGTCCGCGGCATCGAGGGCGAGCACGGCGGTGTTGATCGCGCGGCGCTGGAGCGACGTGTGGACCACGTCGGGCAACAGGCCTGCGGCGACCAGCTGCTCACCGCCGCGGACGGCCTCGGCGCGGCCCTTCTCGGTCAGGGCCACGTCGACCCAGCCGGTGAAGAGGTTCTTCGCGTTCCACTCGCTCTCGCCGTGGCGGAGCAGGATGAGGGTGTAGGTCATCAGTGGTCGTCGCCCTCGGTGGCGTGCTCCTCGCCCGAGTGGCCGACCTCCTGGCCCTCGGTCAGCTCGTCGCCGTCCTGGCCGGCCCACTGGCCGGCGTTGGCCACGATCGGCACCTCCACCTTCACGGGGTCGGAGTGGCTGAAGCTCAGCGTCAGGGTGGCCCAGCCGCCGATCTTGAAGTCGCCGGTGACCTTGATGCCGTCGACCGAGTCGCCGCTGGCGGCGGGCAGGTCGTCGGTGGTGTTCGCGATGCGGGTGGCGCCGCCGGGGGCGACGGTGACCTTGCCCTTGACCTGGGCGGTGACACCCTCGCCGGTGATGCCGGTGAGCGTGTCCTCGTTCTCGAGGTCGTTGTTCGACAGCGTGGTCACCAGGGTGCCCTCGCCGTCGGCGGTGGCGACGATCACGGCGTTGAGCACGTCGACGGCGTGGTCACGGTTGTTCGCGCCGGGAGCCGGCGTGTAGACCTTGTCCGTGGCGTAGTTGAAGCCACACGACGCCAGCATGGGCGCGGCGAGCACGAAGGTGCCGGCAGCGATGGCGCGGGCAATCCGGTTGCGAAGCAGCATCTGAAGGCCTTTGGTGTCGTCGGCGGGCCGTGTCTGACCGGACCGCAGTCGGGTCACAGCCTAGACGACATATTCCGAGTGGGAGATGCCGGGCTCGCGGTGTCCGCATCCCGACCCGGCGGCGGGTTCACGCCTCATTCATTCACTGCACGAGGCCGACGGTGAGGGCGGTCGCGATCAGCGCTGCCCCGACCACGATCGTGTAGATGACGGCGATCACCATCAGCTTCGGAGCCCCCGTCCTCAACGCGATCCGGAGCGGGAAGCTCGTCGTACCGTCCTTGTTGTCGTCGACCAGGCCGGGCAGGGAGACGAGCAGGTGGACGCCGATGCCGAGCAGTGCGGCGCACACGGTGAGGGCCAGGGTCGGCGGACCACCCGCGCCGTCGCCACCCCAGCCGCCGTACGACAGGAACGCGGGGAACAGGCCGAACGTGGCCATCCAGGGCAGGTAGGAGAACTGGCTGCGACGCAGCAGCCCGGCGTTGGTGAGCATGGCGATCAGCAGTATGCCCAGCCAGGTCAGGCCGGACGTGAGGCCGTGGGAGATCGCCAGCGGGATCACCAGCAGTGCCGCGACGGCGATCGAGAAGACCACCGTGCCCTTCTCGAGGTAGCCCGCGGCGACGGGCTTTCCCTCGCGGGCGTGGGACTTGTCGCGGTCGGCGTCGACGAGGTCGTTGTGCCAGCCGAGCAGCACCTGTCCGACGAGTGCGGTGGCCAGCACCAGGCCGACCTCGCGCGTGGGGCGGCCGGCCAGGGCGGCAGCGACCGTGAGGCCGAGCGTGACCAGCACTGCCTGCCGCGGGTGGCTGGCCCGGAACAACGCGACGGGCAGGCTCCGACCGAGCTCGAAGACCGCGCCCGGTGTGCCGTCGGCGCGCGACGAACGGACGCGTCGTGCGGGCTTGTAGTTCTTGGCAGACATAGGCCGAAGTATTGACCAAGGGGCCCGTGATTGCAGGGATTCGACGCGCCAGTGCGGTACGGCGGCGGCGCCCGATCGAGGCCTCGAGAACACTTGCCCACCACAGGCAATGCGGTTCTGTCAAGCCCGGATTGGGCACCTGACCTGCGCAAACGTGGAAAGGGGTGTCTAGAACTCGTGTTAGACTGGTCACCTAGGAAGGGGTACTTGGCACATGACATTTACCGTCGGCGAAACGGTTGTTTACCCAAATCACGGAGCGGCTGTCATCGAGGACATCGAGACGCGCACCATCAAGGGAGAAGACAGGGAATACCTGGTTCTCCGCATCGTCGCACAGCAGGACCTTGTCGTTCGGGTTCCTGCCTGCAACCTCGACCTGGTCGGGGTTCGTGACGTCGTGGACAAGGAGGGCCTCGACCGCGTGTTCGACGTCCTTCGTGCCGCGCACGTCGAGGAGCCGACGAACTGGTCGCGTCGCTACAAGGCGAACCTCGAGAAGCTGCACTCGGGTGATGTGATGAAGGTTGCCGAGGTCGTTCGCGACCTGTGGCGCCGTGAGCGTGACCGCGGCCTGTCCGCCGGTGAGAAGCGGATGCTGGCGAAGGCACGCCAGATCCTCGTCTCCGAGCTGGCCCTGGCCGAGCACACCAACGAAGACAAGGCAGAGGCGATCCTCGACGAGGTCCTCGCTTCCTGATCCCTGTTTCACGCAAGAGCCCCACGGTCCCCAGGGCCGTGGGGCTCTCGTCATTCCATCGACCCGTCGTGAGTTGCGGTTGACCTGTCGTGAACTGCGGTTGACCTGTCGTGAACTGCGACCAGGGATGGAAACTGGCGACGGGTCGATCGGAACTGGCGACGGGTCGGCGGACGCTTGTCCAGTGGCCGTGAGGTGGTGAGGACAAGTTGACACCTGCGTGAAACAAACCGTTCCCGGCCCGAAATCTGCACTGCCTAGGTTCCTCGACATCCGCACACTCGAGGAGTCGATCGTGACCACCACCGCACCCCTGCCCTCCCGGCCCGCGCCGTCCGCCATGAAGGGCGGCACCTGGATCGAGGACTGGCGCCCCGAGGAGCCCGAGTTCTGGGAGAACGGCGGCGCCAAGGTCGCCCGCCGCAACCTGATCTGGTCGATCTTCTCCGAGCACCTCGGCTTCTCCGTGTGGCTGCTGTGGAGCGTCAGCGCCGCCATGCTGCTCAAGGTCGGCTTCGACTTCACCACGTCGCAGCTGTTCCTGCTGGTCGCCGTACCCAACCTGGTCGGGTCGCTGATCCGGTTGCCCTACACCTTCGCGGTGCCCAAGTTCGGCGGGCGCAACTGGACGGTGGTCAGCGCCACGCTGCTGCTGATCCCGACCCTGCTGTTCGCGCACTTCGTGCAGCGCCCCGAGACGCCGTACTGGGTCTTCCTGGTGATCGCGGCGACAGCCGGCTTCGGCGGCGGCAACTTCGCCTCCTCGATGGCGAACATCAACTTCTTCTACCCGGCCAAGCGCAAGGGCACGGCGCTGGGCCTCAACGCGGCCGGCGGCAACCTCGGCGTCGCGGTGATCCAGTTCTTCCTGCCGATCGTGGTCGGTGGCGCGGGTGCCTTCGGCCTGGTCAAGGCGAGCGAGAGCGGCCTGGCCCTGCAGCGTGCCGGCTACCTGTACGCCGCACTCGCGGTGCTGGGTGCGGTCTGCGCCTGGTTCTTCATGAACAACCTGGCCGCCGCCCGCTCCAAGCCGCGCGAGCAGCTGGCCGTCGTGAAGTACAAGCACACGTGGGTGATGTCGTTCCTCTACATCGGCACCTTCGGCTCGTTCATCGGCTACTCCGCCGCGATGCCGCTGCTGATCAAGCTCAACTTCTGGGTGCCCACCGCCGACGGTGCCGGCGCCGGCATCAACTTCGCCTACTACGCCTTCCTCGGCGCACTGGTCGGCTCGGTGGCCCGCCCCTTCGGTGGCTGGCTGGCCGACAAGTACGGCGGCGCGCGGGTCACCCTCTTCACGTTCGGCGCGATGATCGCCGGCACGCTGGCGGTGCTGTGGACCCTCTCGCAGCTCACCCCGAACCCGACCGCGAGCGTGGCGATCGCCGAGGAGAACCAGCAGTGGTTCCCCTGGTTCCTCGGCTTCTTCCTCTTCGTCTTCGCGGCCAGCGGCATCGGCAACGGGTCGACGTACCGGATGATCCCGCTGATCTGGGCCCGCCAGGCCCGCACCACCACCGCGGAGGGCACCCCCGAGCAGGCCGACGCACTGGCCCGCGCGACCAAGGAGTCGTCGGCCGTGATCGGCATCGCCGGGGCCGTGGGCGCCATCGGCGGCTTCCTGATCCCGATGACGTTCGGTGCCCCGTGGATCGAGGACCCGGTGTCGGCCGTCAGGGGTGCCTTCCTCGTCTTCACCGCCTTCTACGCCGTGTGTCTGGGCGTGACGTGGTTCTTCTACACCCGACGCGCGTTCCTGGTCGGCCGGGTGCCGAGCCTGGCCGGCGCCGGAATCTAGGACCTGCATGAGCACCGAGACCCACTGTCCCTACTGCTCGCTGCAGTGCGGGATGCGGCTCGCGCCGGCCGGGGCCTCCGTCGGGGCTTCGACCGGCGCGAAGCCCGCCCCCGCACGGGCCGCCCTCGAGGTCACCGAGTGGCCGGAGTTCCCGGTCAACCAGGGGGCCCTGTGCCGCAAGGGCTGGACGTCGACCGGGTTGCACAGGCATCGCGAGCGGTTGACCCAGCCACTGGTGCGCTCCGCCGAGACCGGGGAGCTGGCGCCGGCGTCGTGGGAGGAGGCCCTCGACCTGATCGGCGACCGCCTGCTCGCCGTGCGCGACGCTCACGGGGCCGACGCGATCGGCGTCTTCGGTGGGGGCGGGCTGACCAACGAGAAGGCCTACCAGCTGGGCAAGTTCGCCAGGGTCGCGATCGGCACCAGCCAGATCGACTACAACGGTCGCTGGTGCATGTCGTCGGCCGCCTCTGCAGGCACCCGGGCACTGGGTCTCGACCGCGGTCTGCCCTTTCCCCTTGCGGACATCGAGCAGCCCGACGTCGTCGTGCTGGTCGGGTCGAACCTGGCCGAGACCATGCCGCCGGCCGCGCGTCACCTCGCCGCACTGCGTGAGCGGGGCGGCAAGGTCGTGGTGATCGACCCCCGCCAGACCTCGACCGCCGCGCAGGCCGACGTGTTCGTGCAGCCCGTTCCGGGCACCGACCTCGCGCTCGCGCAGGCCGTGCTCCACCAGGTCGTCGCCGACGGCAACGTCGACTCGGACTATGTCCAGGCTCGGACGACGGGCTTCTCGTCCGTGCGCGACTCGGTGGCGTCGTGGTGGCCCGAGCGGGCCGAACGCGTGACGGGGGTGCCGGCGTCGGAGATCCGTTCCCTGGCTGCGCTGCTGGGCTCCGCGGACAAGGTGATGGTGTTGACCGCCCGCGGCGCGGAGCAGCACGCGTCCGGCTCCGACACGGTGCTGGGCTGGATCAACGTGGCGCTGGCACTGGGCATGTGCGGCAAGGAGTACGCCGGCTACGGCTGCCTCACGGGGCAGGGCAACGGGCAGGGGGGACGCGAGCACGGGCAGAAGGCCGACCAGCTGCCCGGCTACCGCATGATCGACGACCTGGAGGCTCGCGCGCACGTCGCGTCGGTGTGGGGCATCGACCCCGATTCCCTGCCTGGCAAGGGGAAATCGGCCTACGAGCTGCTCTCCTCCCTCGGTGAACCGGACGGGGTGAAGGCCCTGTTGGTCTTCGGCTCCAACATCGTGGTCTCCGCACCCAACGCCTCGTTCGTGTCGCAACGCCTGGACGCCCTCGACCTCCTGGTCGTCGCGGACATCGTGCTCAGCGAGACCGCCGCGCGCGCGGACGTCGTACTGCCCGTCACGCAGTGGGCGGAGGAGACTGGCACCATGACCAACCTCGAGGGACGCGTCATCCTGCGTCAGCAGGCGATCACGCCGCCGGCCGGAGTGGTCAGCGACCTGGCCGTCCTGCGTGGGCTGGCGACCAGGCTGGACTCGCCGGTCGACTTCTCCACCGAGCCGGAGGAGATCTTCGCCGAGCTGGGCCGGGCCTCCGCCGGTGGCAAGGCCGACTACGCCGGGATCACCTACGACCGGATCCGCGACGAGCAGGGCGTGTTCTGGCCCTGCCCCTCACCCGACCACGCGGGCACACCGCGGATGTTCCTCACGGCCTTCGGCCACCCCGACGGTCGGGCCCGCTTCCACGTCGTCGAGCACCGGGGCGCGGTCGAGCAGCCGGACGCCGACTATCCGCTGCACCTGACCACCGGGCGGGTGCTCGCGCAGTACCAGTCCGGCGCCCAGACCCGCCGGGTGCGCGACCTGCCCGACACCGGACCCTTCGTGGAGCTGCACCCGATGCTGGCCCGGCGCCTGTCGGTGTATGACGGAGAGGAGGTCCGGCTGGCCACGCGACGCGGCGTGATGACCGCACCGGCGCGGGTCGTCGACACGATCCGCCCGGACACCGTCTTCGTGCCGTTCCACTGGGTCGGTGCCAACCTCCTCACCAACGACGCCCTCGACCCCGCCTCGCGGATGCCCGAGTTCAAGGCCTGCGCCGTGGCGGTGTCGCGCGCCGATCTGATTGCGTCCGGTCGTGACCTGCCCGACGTGGTGGCTGCGTCATGAGCGAACGGCTCGTCATCGTCGGCAACGGGATGGCCGCCACCCGGCTGGTCGAGATGCTCGTCGCGCGGCGGTACGACGGACACATCACCGTGATCGGCGAGGAGCCGGTGCCGGCGTACAACCGGATCCTGCTGTCGGCCGTGCTCGAGGGCACCCACCGCGCCGAGGCCCTGACCATGCGCGACCCGGAGTGGTTCGCCTCGGTGGGGGTCGACCTGCGCCTGGGCAGCCGGGTGCTGCAGGTCTCGCGCAAGGAGTCCGACGTCATGCTGGTCGACGGGACGACGATCCCCTGGGACCGGCTGGTGCTGGCGACCGGCGCCATCCCGACGCTGCCACCGATCCGCGGGCTGGTGCAGATGGACGGCCAGCTGCATCCGAAGGTGCACGCGTTCCGCAGCCTTGCCGACTGCAACGGGCTGCTGTCCGCACTGGCGGAACGTGAGGGACAACGTGCCGTGGTCGTGGGCGGCGGACTGCTCGGGCTCCAGGTCGCGCGCGCCCTCAGCGTGCGCGGCGTCGCGACCGAGATCGTCGAGGGCACGGAGCACCTGCTCTCGACCCAGCTCGACGAGCGCGGGGGCTCGATTCTCAAGCGTGGGTTGAAGAAACTCGGCACGGAGGTCTACACCGGCGCACGCGCCGTACGCCTGACCGACGAAGGTCTGAAGCTCGACAACGGCTACACCCTGGAGACCGATCTGGTCATCCTCACCGCCGGCGGACGCCCGTCGACGGCACTGGCTCGGCAGGCGGAGCTCTACGTGCGGCGCGGGATCGTGGTCGACGGCCACCTCGCCTCGATCACCGACCCACGGGTGCACGCTGTCGGCGACTGCGCCGAATTCGCGGGGAAGGTGACCGGGTTCGTGCCACCTGCCTGGGAGCAGGCCGTCGTCCTCGCTGAGCACCTCTGTGGCGGCGACGTGGCGTACGACGGATCACGCTCGGTGGCGCGGCTGAGGGCCAGCGACCTGGAGGTCGCCGTGCTCGGGGACCCGGAGCACACCGATGGTGAGGTGGTCGAGGTGACCAACCCGATCGCCGGGACGCACCGCAAGCTCGTCGTCCGGGGCGGGGTGATCGTCGCCGCCGCGCTGGTCGGGGACCTGGCCCGGGTCGGACTCATCACCCAGCTCTACGACCGGCGCACCATCCTGGGCGCGCACGAGCCGGGGGAGCTCCTCTCCGCCGAGCGCGCGACCGCCTCGGAGGCGACGGAGCTGCCCGACGACGCGGAGGTCTGCGCCTGCGCCGGCGTCAGCGCCGGCCGGATCCGCGGCTGCCGCACGCTCGACGAGGTGCGCGGCTCGACCCGGGCCACCACCGGCTGCGGCGGCTGCAGCTCCGTCGTCGAGCAGCTGCTCGCCCGCTGACGGACGAGTCCTGATCGACCCGTCGTGAGTTTGGATCGACCCGTCGTGAGTTTCGAGAACTGGCGACGGGTCAACCGGAACTGGCGACAGGTCGGTGAAGAAGGGTTTTCATGCCCGAAACAAAGCGAAACCCTCCAGTCAACATGGGCCGCATAACTTCCTGTCACAGGTTGTCAGGAAGGACTCCTCATGAGCACACGCAAGACACTTGTCGTCATCGGGCACGGCATGGTCGGTCACCGTTTCGTCCAGGCTGCCATCGAGCGGGGCCTCACCGAGCGGTTCGACCTCGTGGTGGTCGGCGAGGAGCCGCGTCCGGCGTACGACCGGGTGGCGCTCACCTCGTTCTTCGAGGTCGGCGCCGAGCAGCTCTCCTACCTGCCCTCCGGTGCGTACGACGACCCGCGGGTGCGGCTGGTGCTCGACACCCCCGTCACCGCGATCGACCGTGACGCGCAGACGGTGACCCTGGCCGACGGCGAGGTCGTGGACTACGACGTCGCCGTGCTGGCCACCGGTGCGGCGCCGTTCGTGCCGCCGGTGCCGGGCAAGGACCTCGGCAACGTCTTCGTCTACCGCACGATCGAGGACCTCGAGGCGATCCGCGAGGCCTCGAGGACCGCGAAGTCCGGTGCCGTGATCGGCGGCGGGCTGCTCGGCCTCGAGGCCGCGAATGCCCTGCACCAGTTGGGGATCGAGGCCCACGTGGTCGAGATGGCGCCGCGACTCATGGCGGTGCAGATCGACGATGCCGGTGGTGCCACTCTCAAGCGGCACATCGAGCAGCTCGGCCTCACCGTGCACACCGGCGTGACGACGGAGTTCATCGACGGCAACGATGACGGCCTGGTCAGCGGGCTCAAGTTCAAGGACGCCGACGAGCCGCTCCCGGTCGACCTGGTGGTCTTCTCCGCCGGCATCCGTCCGCGGGACCAGCTGGCCCGCGACTGCGGCCTCGAGGTCGCCGAGCGTGGCGGCATCCTGGTCGACCCGCAGATGCGCACCAGCGATTCGTCGATCCTGGCCATCGGGGAGTGTGCGGCGCCCGGGGGGAAGATGTACGGCCTGGTCGCGCCGGGCTACCAGATGGCCGAGGTCGCGGTGGACGGCCTGCTCGAGGGACCGGGTGAGTTCACCGGTGCCGACATGTCCACCAAGCTCAAGCTGCTCGGTGTCGACGTGGCCAGCTTCGGTGACGCGTTCGCGGCCACCGAGGGTGCCCTCGAGCTGGTCTTCGCCGACGCCGTTGCCGGCGTCTACAAGAAGCTCGTCGTCTCCTCGGAAGGGGATCGGCTGCTCGGTGGCGTGCTGGTCGGCGATGCGTCGGCGTACGGCGTGCTGCGGCCGATGGTCTCCAGTGGCATGGCGCTGCCGGAGAACCCGGAGGAGCTGATCCTCCCGGCCGCGCGTGGGGGCGGGGCCGCGAAGCTGGGCATGCCCGACGAGGCCGTGGTCTGCTCCTGCAACAACATCACCAAGGGCTCCATCTGCGGCACCATCGACGCCGAGGGCTGCGCCGACCTGCCGTGCGTGAAGTCGTGCACGAAGGCCGGCACGGTGTGCGGCTCATGCGTGCCGATCGTGAAGAACCTGCTCGCCGAACGGCTCGAGGCGGCCGGCAAGGCGGTCAGCAAGGGCATCTGTGAGCACTTCGACCTGACCCGCCAGGAACTCTTCGACGTCATCGCCGTCCACGGCTTCCAGCGCTTCGACGACATCGTCACCGCGCACGGCCGCGGTCGTGGCTGCGACATCTGCAAGCCGGCCGTCGCGTCGATCCTGGCCAGCCAGTTCAACGGCCACGTGCTCGACAAGACCACCGCCAACCTGCAGGACACCAACGACGCCTACCTCGCCAACATCCAGCGCAACGGCACCTACTCCGTCGTCCCGCGTATCCCCGGCGGCGAGATCACCGCCGACAAGCTGATCGTGATCGGTGAGGTGGCCCGCGACTTCGACCTCTACACGAAGATCACCGGTGGGCAGCGGATCGACCTGTTCGGCGCCCGCATGGAGCAGCTGCCACAGATCTGGAAGCGACTCGTCGACGCCGGGTTCGAGTCGGGCCACGCCTACGGCAAGTCGCTGCGCACCGTGAAGTCGTGCGTGGGCTCGACCTGGTGCCGCTTCGGCGTGCAGGACTCGGTGCAGATGGCGATCGACCTCGAGCTGCGCTACCGGGGGCTGCGCAGCCCGCACAAGCTGAAGGGCGGCGTCAGCGGCTGCGCCCGCGAGTGCGCCGAGGCCCGGGGCAAGGACTTCGGGGTCATCGCGACCGAGAAGGGCTGGAACCTCTACGTCTGCGGCAACGGGGGAGCGATCCCGGCGCACGCACAGCTGTTGGCCAGCGACCTGAGCTCCGAGGACCTGGTCCGCTACCTCGACCGGTTCCTCATGTACTACATCCGCACCGCCGATCGGCTGCAACGTACGTCGACCTGGCTCGGCACGATCGACGGTGGGCTCGAGCGGGTCCGTGAGATCGTGGTGGACGACGCCCTGGGTCTCGGCGCCGAACTGGAGGCGGAGATGGCACGGCACGTGGACTCCTACTTCGACGAGTGGAAGGAGACCATCGAGGACGAGGAGAAGATGTCCCGCTTCGTCTCCTTCGTCAACGCGCCGGGTGTTCCCGACCCGAACATCTCGTTCTCCACGACGCGCGGCCAGATCGTCCCGTCGCAGTCTGAGGAGCCGGTCTCGCTCGGCGCCACGATCCCCGTGGGCGCCCCGACCGGAGCGGGTGCGCTGTGACCTCGCGGGAGTGGGAGCCGATCTGCGACCTCGCCGCCCTCGAGGTGGAGCGCGGTGCGACGGCGCTGGTGCACGGGCAGGCGGTGGCGATCTTCCGCACCCATGACAACGAGGTCTTCGCGCTCGGCAACTATGACCCGTTCGCCAAGGCCAGCGTGCTGGCCCGCGGCATCGTCGGCACCCGCGGCGAGATCCCGTTCGTCGCCTCGCCGATGCACAAGCACGCCTTCGACCTGAGGACCGGCCGCTGCCTCGACGACGACCACGTCCAGGTGCCGTCGTACGACGTGCGCGTGGTTGCGGGCGTCGTACAGGTCGGGCCTCGCCTGGAGGTCGCATGACCGTCGACGGGCCGCTGGCCTCCTTCCGGATCGGCGTCACCGCCGCCCGGAAGGCCGAGGAGCAACGCACGCTCCTCGAGCGACGCGGTGCGCAGGTCGAGTGGGCGCCCGTGCTGTCGGTGGAGCCGAACAAGATCGACGCGGTGGCGCTGCGGGCAGCCACCGAGCAGGTGCTCACCGCCCCCGTCGACCTGTTCATCGCGACCACCGGCATCGGCCTGAAGTCGTGGTTCGCGGCGGCGGAGGAGTGGGGCCTGCTCGAGCCGCTCCTCGAGTCCCTCAACGGTGCGGAGATCCTGGCCCGCGGCCCGAAGTCGGTCGGCGCGCTGCGTCGTGCCGGGCTGCGCGAGCTGTGGGCGCCGGAGTCGGAGTGCTTCGAGGACGTGCTGGCCCACCTGCGTGGCCGCGACCTGACCGACCGGCGGATCGTCGTGCAGGAGCACGGCCAGTCGCTCTCGAACGTCGCGCACGCGCTTCGGCGTCAGGGGGCCACCGTCGACGTGGTCACGGTCTACCGCGTCGAGGGGCCTGCAGACCCGGCACCGGTCTTCCGCATGGTCGACCTGATCGCCGACCGCAAGCTCGACGCGGTCACCTTCACCGCGGCGCCGGCGGTGGCGTCCCTGATGGACGTCGCCGGCGCGATGGGCCGCCGCGACGAGGTGATCGCCGCGTTCCAGGCCGACGTCGTCGCCGTCTGTGTCGGCCCGGTGACCGCCGCCGCGTTCGAGATGTGGGGCGTGCCGACGGTCCAGCCGGACCGTGCCCGCACCGCCGCGATGGTGAAGCTGCTCGAGACCGAGCTGCCGGTACGCCGGGCAGGGCAGGCCTTCGACGTAGCGGGCCACGTGCTGTTGCTCCATGGTGACCAGGTGCTGCTCGACGGGGTGGCGGTGCACCTCTCGCCCTCTCCCTTCGCGGTGCTCCAGGCGCTGGCGGTCAATCCCGGTCACGTGGTCCCTCGCCGGGAGCTCCTGGCCGCCCTGCCGACGGGGCAGGCGGCCTCCGAGCACGCGGTCGAGATGGCCGTGGCCCGGTTGCGTGCCGCGCTCGGCACCCGCGTCGTAGAGACAGTGGTGAAGCGGGGCTACCGATTGGCGACGCCATGACCGGCGCGGTCACCGCACTGCCGGACGCCGGCCCCGCCGCCGGGCCCTCGCTGGTCACCGTTGCGCACGGCACCAGGATGTCGGCCGGCAACCGGATCGCGGTGGCGATCACCGCCCAGGCCCGACGCCGGTTGGACGTCGCGGCCACCGCGTCCTACGTCGAGCTGTGCCAGCCGCACTTCGCCGACGTGATGACGAGCGCCCAGGGCCCCACGGTCGTCGTACCGCTGCTGCTCTCGTCCGGATTCCACACCCGCGTCGACCTGCCGGGGGCGGTGACCCGCTCGGCGTACCCGGTGCGGCTGGCCGGGCCTCTCGGCCCGCACCCGCTGCTGGCCGAGGTGATGGTGCGGCGGCTGCTGGGGGCCGGCGCCCGACCCGACGACCCGGTGGTGATGGCCGCCGCGGGCTCGAACGATCCGGCGGCGCTGGTCGACCTCGCCGAGATGACCCGGTTGCTGCGGCGTCGCTGGGACGGTCCGGTGCACCTGGCCACCGTCGGCGGTCGCGGCCGTCGGGTGCACGACACCGTCGCGGCCGCGCGCGCCGGGGGGCGGGTCGCCGTCGTGCCCTACCTGCTGGCGCCCGGACACTTCCTCGGACAGGTGCGCCGTCGGGCGGCCTCGGCCGGGGCGACCGTGGTGGCGGATGTGATCGGTGCCGACCCGCTGGTCGCCGAGCTCGTCGTACGCCGGTATCTCGCCTGCACCCGCGACCACACCCTCGCCGCCTGACCCCACGTTTGGTCAGACGATGAGGGCGGTGGCGATCGCGGCGACGCCCTCGCCGCGGCCGGTGAGGCCGAGGCCGTCAGTGGTGGTGGCCGAGATCGAGACGGGAGCGCCGACCACCTCGGAGAGCACCCGTTCGGCCTCGGTACGGCGGTCGCCCAGGCGTGGCCGGTTGCCGATCACCTGGATCGCCACGTTGCCGATCGTGAAGCCGGCCGCGCGCACGCGTCGTACGGTCTCGGCCAGCAGCGCGCTGCCCGAGGAACCGGCCCACTCGGGCTCTGCGGTGCCGTAGTTCGTGCCGAGGTCGCCCAGTCCGGCGGCCGAGAGCAGTGCGTCGCAGGCGGCGTGCGCGGCGACGTCCGCGTCTGAGTGCCCCTCGAGCCCGGCCGGCTCGTCGGGCCAGGCCAGACCGGCCAGCATCATGGGTCGATCGACGGCAAAGCGGTGTACGTCGGTGCCGATGCCTGTGCGGGGGGTCGAAGTCACGAGATGATCATGCCTGAGACCATGGACGGCGTGACGACTCCCCGAGGTGCCTGGTCGGCTGCCGGCGCCGTGGCCGGTGTGGCCGGACTGGCGATCAGCCATGCGGCGACGATGGTGCTCACCCTGCGCTCCTCGCCCCTGGTGGCCGTGGCCGAGCTGATCATCCAGCACGTGCCGGGTGGTCTCGCCGAGCGGGCGATCAAGGTCCTCGGCAGCAACGACAAGCCGTTCCTCGTCGTGGTCATCTTCCTGATCATGATGCTCTTCGCGATGTGGGCCGGGCGCCTGGCCGAGCACTCGTGGTGGAAGCCGATCCTGGTCTGGGTGGGCATGGGCGCCGTCGGCCTGCTCGCCGTCCTCACCCGCTTCGACGCGACCGCGCTCGACTACCTCCCGGTGACCGCGGGTGTGGTCACGTGGATCGTCGCGTTGTCGTTCCTCACCGAACCACTGCACCACGCCGATGCGGAGGACGACACCCAGTCCGACGGCAAGTCGCGGCGCAGCTTCCTGATCCGCTCCGGAGTGCTCGGCGTGGCCGGCATCGGGGTGGGCATCTTCGGCCAGAACTTCGGCGCCAAGCGGCGTCACGTCGAGGAGACCAGGCGCCTGCTGAACCTTCCCGTCACCGACCCCAAGTCGCCGCGCGGCACGATGGTCGACGTCCCCGACATGCCGTCGTGGAAGACGCCGACCGGGGAGTTCTACAAGATCCACACCGCCGTCGTGGTGCCGACGATCGAGCCGCAGGACTGGTCGCTGCGCATCCACGGCAAGGTCGACCGCGAGATCACCCTGACCTACCAGGAGCTGGTCGACCGGCCGCTGATCCAGCGCTGGATCACCCTCAACTGCGTCTCGAACCCGGTCGGCGGACCGCTGATCGGCAACGCCTGGTGGTCCGGCGTGCTGCTCGCGGACCTGCTCGAGGAGGCCGGGGTGTCCGGCGACGCCGACGCGATCCTCCAGACCTCGCACGACGGCTGGACCTGTGGCACCCCGCTCGACATGGTCACCGATCGCCAGCGGCACGCGATGCTGGCGATCGCGATGAACGGCGAGCCGCTGCCGATCGACCACGGCTTCCCCGTGCGCACCCTGGTGCCGGGGCTGTACGGCTACGTCTCGGCCTGCAAGTGGGTGGTCGACATCGAGGTCACGAAGTTCGAGGACTTCGAGGCCTACTGGACCGACAAGGGCTGGTCCGAGAAGGGTCCGGTGAAGATCGCCTCCCGCATCGACGTGCCGGAGAACGGCGACGACGTCGAGACTGGCACCGTCAGGATCGGCGGGCACGCATGGGCGCAGCACACCGGTATCAGCGGCGTCGAGGTGGCGATCAACGGCGGCGAGTGGACGCGGGTCGACATCGGCTCGAGTCCCAACACCGACACCTGGGTCCAGTGGAAGACAGAGGTCGATCTCGAGGAGGGCGACCACACCGTGTTGGTGCGGGCCGTCGGCTCCGACGGGGAGACACAGACCGGGGTCGAGCGCGACACCCGGCCGGATGGTGCCACCGGTTGGCACCAGATTGAGATCAGCGCCTCATGACCTTCACCTCAGACGGAGTGGCCCTCGTCGTCGGCGGCAGCGGCGGGCTCGGTGCTGCGATCGCGCGGTTGCTCGCCGAGCGTGGCAGCAACGTCGCGGTCACCTTCCGCGCCAACGAGTCCGCCGGTACGACGACCGCGGCGTCCTGCCGCGAGTGGGGCGTGCGCTCCTCGGCGTACCGTCTCGACGTCGGCTCGTCGACCGACTGCGCCGACGTGGTGGCGAAGGTCGTCGAGGAGTACGGCGGCCTGCACACGCTGGTCCACGCGGCCGGACCGCACGTGCCGATGGTGCACCTGTCCCGCGTGGCACCCGACGACATGGCGCGCCAGCTGGCCGACGACGCGGGCGGGTTCTTCAACGTCGTGCATCCCGCGCTGACCCACCTGCGGGCCGACGGCGGGTCGATCGTGGCGGTCACCACGGCGGCGACCGCCCGCTTCCCGGTGCGCGACGGCCTCTCCGCAGGGCCCAAGGGAGCGGTCGAGGCGCTGGTGCGCGGACTGGCCGCCGAGGAGGGCCGGTTCGGCGTGCGGGTCAACGCGGTCGGGCCGGGCATGCTCACCGACGGCATGGCGGCCCGCCTGATCACCTCCGGCGAGCTGTCCGAGGCCGCCCTCGACGTGACCCGCGACAACATCCCGCTGCGCCGTTTCGGCAACGCCCGCGACATCGCCGAGGCGGTCTGCTTCCTCGCCTCCGACGCCGCAGGCTTCATCTCGGGGCAGAAGCTGGACGTCGACGGCGGCTACACCGTCTGACCTCCTGCCTCGGAAATCGTCAGGGGGGTGGCCGGACCTCTAGGATTGCCCGGGTGAGCCTCAAGTTCTATGACACAGCGACCCGCGAAGTGCGTGACTTCGTGCCCCTCGAGGAGGGGAAGGTCGGCATCTACCTGTGTGGGCTCACGGTGCAGTCGGAGCCGCACGTCGGGCACATCCGCTCGGGCGTGAACTTCGACGTGCTGCAACGGTGGCTGCGTGCCTCTGGTTACGCGGTCACGTTCATCCGCAACACCACCGACATCGACGACAAGATCCTGATCAAGGCCGCCGAGCAGGGTCGCCCCTGGTACAACCTCGCCTACGAGATGGCGCGCGAGCTGTCCAAGGCGTACGCCGCCCTCAACGTGGCCCCGCCGACGTACGAACCCGCGGCCACCGGTCACATCCCCGAGATGGTCGAGCTGATCTCCGAGCTGATCACCCGCGGCCACGCCTACGCGGCCGAGGACGGCTCGGGCGACGTCTACTTCGACGTCCGCTCCTGGCCGTCGTACGGCGAGCTCTCGGGGCAGCGCATCGACGACATGGAGGCGGCCGCCGACGCCGACCCGCGCGGCAAGCGCGACCCCCGTGACTTCGCCCTGTGGAAGGGGTGGAAGAAGGAGACCGAGCCCGAGACCGCTGCCTGGCCGAGCCCCTGGGGTCCGGGACGTCCGGGTTGGCACATCGAGTGCTCGGCGATGGCCGGCAAGTACCTCGGCACCGCCTTCGACATCCACGGCGGCGGCCTCGACCTGCGCTTCCCGCACCACGAGAACGAGCAGGCGCAGTCCCGCGCGGCCGGGCACCCGTTCGCGTCGTACTGGCTGCACAACGCCTGGATCACCACCTCCGGCGAGAAGATGAGCAAGTCGCTCGGCAACTCGCTGCTGGTGCCCAACGTGCTCGAGCGGGTGCGGCCCATCGAGCTGCGGTTCTACATGGTCTCCGCGCACTACCGCTCGCACGTCGAGTTCAGCTTCGAGGCGCTCGACGAGGCCGCCGTCGGCTTCCGTCGCATCGAGAACTTCCTGGCCCGCGCGGCCGCCGAGGTCGGCGAGGTGCCGACCGGTGGGCTGCTCTGCGCCGACTTCGTCAACGCCATGGACGACGACCTCGGTACGCCGGCCGCGGTCGCCGCGATCCACGACGTCGTGCGCGAGGGCAACAAGCTGATCGGCACCGGCGACACTGACGCCTTGCGGGGCAATGCGGCCTCGGTGCGCGCCATGCTCGACGTGCTCGGCCTGGACCCCCAGGACCCGTCGTTCGCGACCGGCTCGACCGGCCAGACGGACAAGCTGAGCGCCGCCGTCGACGTACTCATCAACACCCTGCTGGAACAACGCAACGAGGCGCGCGCGGCCAAGGACTACGCCACCGCCGACGCCATCCGCGACCGCATCAAGGCGGCCGGCATCGAGATCGAGGACACGCCCAGCGGTCCGAAGTGGTCTCTCGAGACAGACACGAGCAACTGAAGTGGAGCACAACTGACATGCCCGGGAACTCCCAGCGTCGAGGCGCCATCAAGAAGACGGGCAAGGGCAACCCCACTGCCGGCTCCGGCGGTCGCGTCAAGCGCGGCCTCGAGGGCAAGGGCCCCACGCCTAAGGCGAAGGACCGCCCGAACCACAAGGTCTACAAGAAGATCAACAAGGTCGACAAGTCGGCTGCCGCGCGCCCGAAGCGCCGCACCGCCAAGGGCGGCGACTCCGAGTGGGTGGCCGGCCGCAACTCCGTGGTCGAGGCGCTTCGCGCGCACATGCCGGTGACCGCGCTGTACGTCGTCGAGGGCACCGAGCGCGACGCCCGGCTGCGTGAGGCGTTCGCGCTGGCGGCCGACGGCGGCGTCTCGCTGCTCGAGGTCTCGCGCGGCGAGATGGACCGCCTCACCAGCGGCGCCGTCCACCAGGGCCTCGCCGCGCGCGTCCCTGCCTACGAGTACGCCGACGCGGACGAACTGATCGACTTCGCGGCGGCGAACGACGAGAAGCCGCTGATCGTGGTCCTCGACTCGGTCACCGACCCGCGCAACCTCGGCGCGATCGTGCGCTCGGCCTCCGGGTTCGGTGCGCACGGCGTGGTCATCCCCGAGCGTCGGGCCGCCGGCATGACGGCATCGGCCTGGAAGACCTCCGCCGGTGCGGCGGCCCGCCTGCCGGTCGCGCAGACGGTCAACCTGGTGCGCCAGCTGAAGGCCTACCAGGACGCCGGCTGCATGGTGATCGGCCTCGCTGCCGACGGTGACCTGTCGCTGACCGACCTCGACAAGCCCGAGGTGGACCTCTCGAAGAACCCGCTGGTCGTGGTGGTCGGCTCCGAGGGCAAGGGACTGGGCCGACTGGTCGCCGAGACCTGCGACCACCTCGTCTCGATCCCGATGGCCACCGGCCTCGAGTCGCTCAACGCCGGCGTCGCCGCCTCGATCACGCTCTACGCGATCGCTCAGGCCCGCCAGGGCTGAGCCGGGCCCGCCAGGCCTGAGGGGTTCGCCTGCGTGGGCCTTGGCGGGTCGTTAGGGTCGAAGGCATGGCTGTCGGGAAACGGAACGTGCTGCGTGCGGGCGGCTACGTGCTGGCCTGGCTGCTGCTCGCCGTGCCCTCGGCGCTGGCGATCTTCCTGAGCTCCAGCACCACCGTCACGGTGGCCAGCCACGACGCGACGGTGAGCCCGAGCCTGGGGCAGTACGTCACGATCCGCACCGGGCCGTTCCTGCCCGACGTGCGCCGTGACTCCGGCGGCCCGATCGGCGTCGACATCGTGCTCGGCAAGACCGAGGCCGACTCCACCGAGATGCTGGTCGAGCGTTACGCGTTCATCGCCAGCCAGCCCCAGTCGCAGGTCGCGATCGTGGAACGCGCGGTCACCCGGCTGGTCTGGGACGCCGCAGCGCGCGGCGCCGTCCTCGCCGTGTTTCCCCTGCTGTTGTGGGCGTTGATCGGCAGGCAGCGCCGCACCGAGATCTTCGGTCGTACGCCGAAGCACCTGATCGTGGCGACACTGGCCACCGGCACCACGATCGCGGCCGTGGTGGTGCTGGTCATCAAGCCCTGGCAGACCGACGAGACGAAGGTCGTCGACCAGTCCCAGTGGCAGAGCCTCCAGTCCTACCTGCCGGAGTTCGACGTACCGGCCGAGGCCCGCGACATCGAGGTGCAGGGCACCTTGGCCGCCAGCGGCACCAAGCGGCTGGTGCTCAGCGCGGTCGACACCTACCGCATGAGCCGGGAGTTCTACGACGCCGCGCGCGACAAGGCCGAGACGCTCGAGCTGCGCAGGCCCGGCGAGGACGAGTCCGTGGCGGTGATCGTCTCCGACCGACACGACAACATCGGCATGGACCAGGTGGCTCGTGCCATCGCCGACCGGGCCGACGCGAGCGCGGTGCTCAACGCGGGTGACGACACGTCGACCGGATCGGAGTGGGAGGCCTTCTCCCTGGACTCCCTCGACGACGCGTTCAAGGACTACGACGGCCGGTTCTCCGTGCAGGGCAACCACGACCACGGCACGTTCGTGCAGGGCTACCTCGACGACCTCGGCTGGCAGACCGCGAGCGGCAGCGTGCTCGAGGGACCGGGTGGTGGGCGTCTCCTGGCCTACAACGACCCGCGCTCCAGCGGGCTGGGCACCTGGCGCGACCAGCCGGGGATCAGCATCGACGAGCTTGCGGTCAACATCGCGGACCGGGCCTGTGAGGCGGGCCAGCGCATCAACACCCTGCTGGTGCACGACATCGACATGGGCACGGTCGCCCTCGAGCGCGGCTGCGTCGACCTCGTCATCTCCGGCCACGTGCACGTGCAGGTCGGACCCGACCTGGTCAAGGGCTCCAACGGCGAGTCCGGCTACAACTACACGAACGGCACCACCGGCGGTGCGGCGTACGCCGTGGCCGTGGGCAGCAAGCTGCGCCGTCCGGCCGAGGTCACGTTGGTGACCTACCGCGACGGCCGCCCGGTCGGCCTCCAGCCGGTGACCCTGCAGACCAACGGCGTCTTCGACGTCGGCGACTACCTCCCGCTCACCTACCGGAGTGAGGACACGCGCCAGGTGGGTGCGAACGGCTCAGGTGGGTCCGGCGGCGGGCAGGACCGGGCGCTTCGGTAGCTCGACGGCGATGTAGTCGCGGGCGGTGTCGAAGATGTCCACCTCGTGGCCGGCCGCCTCGGAGAGGAACCACCGGTGGACGAGGATCTCGTGGAAGATCTCCGCCGGCTCGAGACGGCCACGCAGCTCCGGCGGCACCATCGCCTTGATCGGCTCGTAGACCCGCACGAGCCACTGGTTGGCCACGATCTCCGGGTTCTCGCCGGCCAGCCCGAGGTGCGCGGTGTAGGCGGCCAGGTCGTTGAGCAGTCGCCGGGCCTGGTTCTCCTCGACGCTCAGGCCGGTCAGCCCCTGCAGCTCCCGGGCGTGGTGGCCGAGCTCGACGACCTTCGGCTGCAGCCGGTAGCAGTCGCCCTCGGGTGCGGCGACCATCTCGATCTCGTCGACGTCGAAGCCGAGCTCGTTGAGTCGCTCGATGCGCTGCTCGACCCGCCACATCTCGTCGCGGCCGAACTCCTCCGCGCGGGTCAGCTCGGCCCACAGGAGGTCGTAGCGCTCACGCAGCAGCGCGATCACCTCGGCCGGGTCGACGGAGTCCTTCAGGTCGCCGCTGGCGGTGAGGTCGAGCAGTTCGGCGTACACGTTCTCGCAGCCGACCTCGACGTCGTGCTCGCGCATCGCGTCGGACAGGGTCGCCTTCAGCTCGCCGGTCTCGGCGTCGACGAGGTACGCCGAGAACTCGCCGGCGTTGCGACGGAACAGCACGTTCGAGAGCGACACGTCGCCCCAGTAGAAGTGGGTCAGGTGCAGCCGCACCAACAGGACCACCATCGCGTCGATGATCGCCGGGAGCTCTGCTGCGCCCAGCCCGTTGGAGAACAGCCAGCGGTAGGGCAGCGAGTAGCGCAGGTGCCGGGTCACCAGCACCGACGGCAGCGGGCGGTCCTGGTTGTCGGTGCGGCCGGAGATCACGCACTGCGGCTCGACGCACGGCAGTCGCTTGGCGCCGAGCTCCCGGAGCATGCGGTACTCCCGGTTGGCGATCTCCTCCTCGGTCTCCTTGGCGACATACGTGTTGCCGCCCGGACCCGTGGTGATGATGCGCACGACGTGGCGCGAGAGCCCGCGCGGGAGCGGCACCAGGTGCACCTCGTCCCAGTCGGCCAGGGGCTGCGACCAGGGCAGGGGCAACAGCGCAGGATCGGGTCGAGTCGCCACCACGCGCAACGCCATCTGCCCATCGTGGCGGCTCGCCCGCGGGGGCACAAGGTGGTGGTTCCGACACCCGTCCCCGCGACCACCGAACGCCGGGAGGGCGGTCAGAGGGAGATGACCAACGCCCCGGGGCCGTCGGCGGAGGCGACGACGAGGTGCTGGTCCTGTTGGTCGAGGGTGGCCGACCCCGTGGCGAGCAGCACGGAAGAGGCGCGCAGTCCCGTGATCGTGAGCGCCGGTCCCGCGGAGCGGCGTACGACGACCAGCACGTCGCCGTCGGGGTGCTCCCGCACGAACGCCAGCACGTCGTCCTCGACGTGGACCCAGCGCAGGCCACCACGGCGCAGTGCGACGTGCTCCCGACGCAACCGTGAGAGCGCGGAGTAGACGGCCAGGGTGTCGCGGTCCCAGGACTCGGGACGGTGCCACGGCATGGTGCGGCGGGAGTCCTCGCCGAGCACGCCCTCGAGGCCGATCTCGTCGCCGGCGAAGACCATCGGCACCCCGGGCAGGGTGAACTGCAGGGTCGCGGCGACCTGGTGACGCGCGGCCGACCCCGTCACCGTGCGGATCCGCGCGCTGTCGTGGGAGCCGAGGATGTTCCACGACGACGAGAACGTGCGCCAGCCGTAGCGGGCCAGCCACATCCGCATCGAGGCGACGACCTGCGCGCCGGTGCGGGTCGGCACCGGCACGGGAGTGCCGAACGAGCGTGCCGCCGTGTCGTCCGCGCGCAGCCACTCCCACACCGGCCAGGAGAAGCCGGAGTAGTTCATCGTGCCGTGCCACCCGTCGCCGGGCACGTCCTCCGACCCGTCGTGGTTGTGCTCGCCGAGCACCAGCGCATCGTCGCGGATGGCAGTCGCCGTGCGGCGTACGGCGCGAGCCACCTCGTGGTTCAGGTCGACCTCGCGCAGCCGCCCGGTCATGTTGGCGACGTCGATGCGCCACCCGTCCAGGTCGTACGGCGGCAGCAGCCAGCGCCCCACGACCGAGTCGGGCCCTTCGGTGAACGCAGCCCGCAGGGCCGGATCGCCGTGGTTGAGCTTGGGCAGCGTGTGGTGACCCATCCAGGTGGCGTAGCTGCCGTCGGGTTCGAAGCAGTACCAGCTGCGGTGCGGGTCCTGCTCATTGCCGGCCGCCGAGGTGAACCACTCGTGGGTGTCGCCGGTGTGGTTCGTGGTCAGGTCACCGAGGATCCGCCAACCGCGTTCGTGCACCGCGTCGGACAGTCGCACGTAGGCCTCGTCGCCGCCGAGCAGCGGGTCGACCGACTCGAACGTGGAGGCGTTGTAGCGGTGGTTGGACTCACCGGGGAAGACCGGCGTCGTGTAGACGATGTCGGCACCGACCTCGGCGACGTGGTCGAGGTGGTCGGTGATGCCGTCGAGGTCACCGCCGAAGAACTGCAGGGGAGTGCGGGGGTCGCTGCCCTCGAAGACGACGGTGTCGTCCCACCCGGCCGGCGTGGCCCAGGTCGGGGTCTCGCGTTCGTCGGCCGCGCGCGACCGGGCGAAGCGGTCGGGGAAGACCTGGTAGACGACGCCGTCGCGGGACCAGTCGGGCGCCGGGTCGTGGGAGGACAGCTTGAAGTCGAAGGCGTCGGGGACGTCGTGGTCGAAGACCCCGGCCCCGGTCAGCCAGCGTTGGGTGCGGTCAGCGTGCACGAGCAGGAAGCGGTAGTTCATCACCGGGTTGTGCAGGGGGAGTTTCGCCTGCCACCACTGGTGATTGTCGTCCTCGGTCGCTGCGGCGCGCAGGAAGATCGGCTCTGCGTCGGTCGTCGTACGCACCCAGACCTCGGTGATCGCGTCATCGCGGTGGGTCCGGCAGCGGATGCCGACCAGGTCGCCGGGGGCGGGGGACTCGTCGTCGACGTAGAGGGGTGACCCGTCGTGGTGGGGCTCGCGCAGGAGATCCATGGCTCCAGTGTGGCGGGTCGGGCTCACCGCGGCCTGCTGGGCTCCAGGAACACGGCGCCCGGGCCGCGCGGGGCGACGATGTCGTGCGGATTGCTGAGCGCGCAGGTCTTCAGGCTCAGGCAGCCGCAGCCGATGCAGCCGTCGAGCCGGTCGCGGAGCCGCTCGATGCGCTCGATCTGCTCGTCGAGACGGTCCCTCCAACGCTTGCTCAGCCGGGCCCAGTCGGCCTTGGTCGGCGTACGGTTCTCGGGCAGCGTGGCGAGTGCCTCCCCGATCTCCTCGAGGCTGAGCCCGACGGTCTGGGCGCTGCGGATGAACGCCAGCCGGCGCAGGGTCGACTGCGGGTAGCGGCGCTGGTTGCCCGTCGTGCGCACGGACTGCACGAGGCCGCGCGACTCGTAGAACCTGATCGCCGAGGTGGCCACCCCGGCGCGTTCGGAGAGATGCCCGATCGTCCACTGCTTCATGGTGGCTCCAGACTTCAAGTGACCTTCAACTTGTTGTCCATGGTGCCACGGTCGTGGTGGAGCCGCGTGAGAGAATCGAACTCTCGACATTCGCTTTACAAGAGCGATGCTCTGCCATCTGAGCTAACGCGGCGTGCGCCGTCGTGCAGCGCGGCAGGAAGTCTATCTGCTGGTCCGGTGCGTCGTCGCCCAGACCCGGCCGCAGACCCGGCCGCACACCCGGTCGCCCGGCACCGATGAGTTCCGGGCTCTTCGCGGGTCTCACCTGAAAACCACCAGGAGGACACATGCACGATCTCGGAAACGCCACGAGCGCGATGGCGGCCGTCGTCGCCGGAATCCGCGACGACCAGCTCGCCGTACGCACCCCGTGCCCGGCGTACGCGCTCGGTGACCTGCTCGAACACGTCGACGGCCTGAGCCTCGCCTTCGCCATGGCTGCCCGCAAGGAGCTGCCAACCTCGGCCGGCGCGCCGCCCGCGGGCGACGTCAGCAGGCTGGCCCCGGACTGGCGCACCCGCGTGCCGGAGCAGCTCGAGGCGCTGGCCGCGGCCTGGCGGGAGCCCGACGCCTGGACCGGACAGACCGCGGCCGGTGGCGTCGAGCTGGACGGCGAGACGGCCGGACTGGTCGCCACCAACGAGGTGGTCGTGCACGGCTGGGACCTGGCCCGGGCCTCCGGGCAGGAGTTCCCCATCGACGACGAGAGCGTGGCGCGGGCCCGGGCGTTCGTGGCGATGTTCAGCGGACCCGGCACGGAGGGGATGCGCGGTGACGCGTTCGGCCCCGAGGTGGCGCCGCCCGCCGATGCCTCGCCATTGGAGGAACTGGTCGCGATGAGCGGTCGGGACCCGCGCTGGCAGCCCTGAGCGACGTTCCCCGCCGGTGGGCTCCGGCACGCCGGCAGACGGGCCTACGATGGCGGGCATGGCCACACCGCTGCGTCACAAGATCGTGAACAACTCCGCCTCCTACCTGCGCCCCGGCGAGCAGGTGCAGGCGGTCCTGGCCGGGCAGACCATCACCGGGTGGTGGGCCCTGCTCACCTACCTGTTCTTCTTCTGGCTGCGCTACCGCGCGGTCCTGGTGACCGACCAGCGCATCCTCGTCCTCGACACCGGCAGGTGGTCGATGACCAAGCCGAAGGGTGTGGTCGCGGAGCTGCCGCGCAACGTGATCATCGGGCCGGCCAGTGGCCTGTGGTGGAAGTGCCTGACGCTCGGCGAGAAGCTCTACGTGCACAAGCGCTTCCACAAGGACGTCCTCGCCGCCGACACGGCGCTGATGGAGTCGGGCGTCCCGCCGCAGCAGATCCCGCTCGGCGGCCACGCGCAGTCGCAGGGGCAGCAGTCGCAGGGGCAGCAGTTCCCGGGGCAGGACCAGTGGCAGGCGCCGGGGCAGCACTCCGCGCCCCAGGGTCAGCAGTGGCCGGCGCCGCAGGAGCAGTACGCCGCACCGCAGGACCAGTGGCCGGCTCCGCAGCAGCAGTGGCCCGCGCCGGGCCCGCAGGGCGCACCGCAGGACCAGTGGCAGCAGTGGCCCCCCGCCCCCGGGCAGCAGCAGTGGCCGGCTCCGCAGCAGGCGCCCGAGCCGCCGGCCCCGAAGAAGGCCGACCCCTGGCAGTCGGGAGAGCTCGACGAGCCCGACTTCGACAACCGCACCCGGATCCGCCCGCGCCCGGAGGAGTGAGCCCGGACTGAGCCGTCCGGCGCTCCGAACCCTGCCGCGTCCGGCGGACCGTGGAACATGCAGTTCGGTCGCTGAGGCGCGGCTCTCACGCTCAAGGACGGACGTGGAAGCCCGACCTGCATGTCGGACGGTCCGCGTGAGCCCCGGGAGCGCCTAGCCCAGGGTGTCGAGGGCGGCCTGTGACTGGCGCTCGGCCGCCTCGGCGAGCTCGCCGGCCGACGGATCAGTGCCGTCGTACGCCGAGGCCGCGGTCGTCGTACCGTCCAGTGCGGCGCGGAGCAGCTCGGTGAACGCCGTGGCGAAGTCGTCGCCGGACAGTTCCTCCAGGCCGTGGATGTCGTCCTCGGTCGGCGTGCCCTCGAGGTCGGGGGCGTCCGCCTCGATGCCGTGGTCGACCCCGTGGTCGCGCACGGTCACGGGCACGTCGGCGCCCCACTCGGCCAGCAGGTCGGCCGAGGTCTCGATGCGCGCCGTGACGTCGGCGCGGACCGTCTCGACCGCCGTCGAGGTGGTCGTGGGCAAGCTCTGGCCGAGGGAGGCGTCGAGCAGGTTGAGCAGCGCCGCGTCGCGGTGCATCAGCTCGGTCGCGAAGGCGGCGCGGTCGGCGCTGCCGTCCTTGGCGTCGGAGTCGTCGGACGAGCAGCCGAACAGCAGGAACGCCAGCAGGCCGGTGACGAGCAGGCGGAACCTCATCGCACCCGACGTACGTCGAACTGCGAGGCAGGGTTGGCGATCGACTCCTGGCCGAGCACGATCTGGAGCTCGCGTTCACCGGAGTCGATCGTCGCCTGGAGCACGCCGAGCACCGACGACGCCGTGGCGCCCAGGGCGTACGCCGGGTCGCCGGTCGTGCGCAGGTGGGCGGTGAACAGGGCGGCGGTGAGGTCGCCGGACCCGTTGGCCTTCAACGGCAGCCGCGGCGTCTGCACGATCCACGCCCCGTCGTCGGTGACCGCCAGCATCTCGAGGGTGTCGGCGGGCGCGTCGGGCTGCTCGACGCTGGTCACCAGCACGGTCGAGGGGCCCATGGCGCGGGCCAGGTCGACAGAGGCGAGTGTCTCGTCCAGGGAGAGTGGCGAGGTGTCGGTGAGGAAGCCGAGCTCGAACTGGTTGGGCGTGATCAGGTCGGCCGCGGGCACCACCCGGTCGCGCAGCAGCGGCGGGATCGCCGGGTTCACGAAGCAGCCGCTCTTCGCGTTGCCCATCACCGGGTCGCACGCGTAGATCGCGGCGGGGTTGGCCTTCTTGACCCGGGCGACGGCGTCGAGGATCACGTCGCCGATCTCCTCGCCGCCCTGGTAGCCGGACAGCACCACGTCGACCTGGTCGAGCACGCCGCGTTCCTCGATGCCGGTGATGACCTCGCGCACGTCGTCCGCGGCGAGCATCGGCCCACGCCAGGCGCCGTACCCGGTGTGGTTGGAGAAGTGCACGGTGAACACCGGCCACACCTCGTGGCCGAGGCGCTGCAGCGGGAAGACGGCGGCGGAGTTGCCGACGTGGCCGTAGGCGACCGAGGACTGGATGGAGAGGATCTTCACCGGCACATCCTCCCATCCGGATTGGCGTACTCAAGGTACGGAAACCCCTTCCCGGCGAAACTAGAACTTGTTACAGTCGGCTGTCGGGCGAGATCGAACACATGAGGGTGGAGAGCGATGGCCAAGCAGGGGAGCGTCAACGAGGCCGAGTACGTCGTGGTGGGCGCCGGGAGTGCCGGATGCGCCGTGGCGGGTCGGCTCGCCGACGCCGGGCACAGCGTCGTACTCCTCGAAGCCGGCGGCTCCGACAAGTCGATGATGTTCCGCAAGCCCGGCATGATCACGATGATCCATGCCGAGCCGAAACTGAAGGCGAAGTTCGACTGGGGCTACTACAACGCCCCGCAGGAGCACCTCAACAACCGCCGGATCCCGGCCACCCGCGGCAAGCTGATGGGCGGCTCGAGCTCGGTCAACGGGATGATCTTCGTGCGCGGCAACCGGGCCGACTTCGACTCCTGGGCCGACGAGGGCAACAAGGGCTGGTCGTACGACGACGTGCTCGAGACCTACAAGAAGCTGGAGAACTGGGAGGGCGGCGCCGACGACTACCGCGGCACCGGCGGACCGGTCCAGGTGATCGAGAACCACGACATCACCGACGCGGCGAAGTCGTTCGTGCAGGCCGGCGAGGCTGCCCTCGGGGTGGCCAGCACGCCCGACTACAACGGCGCCGAGCAGTCCGGCATGCACGTCATCCAGGAGTCGACCCGCGACGGCGTCCGCTACTCCGCGTCCCGCGCCTACGTCACCGACAACGCCTCGCCCGGCCTCTCCGTGCAGACCGGCGCGACCGTGGCACGTGTGGTGATCGAGGCCGGCCGGGCCACCGGCGTCGAGGTGATCGAAGGCACCTCTCGGCGCACGATCCGGGCCACCAAGGAGGTCATCGTCAGCGCCGGTGCCTTCGGATCGCCCCAGATCCTGCAGCTCTCCGGCATCGGCCACGCCGACCACCTCGCCGGCTTCGGCATCCAGGTGCACGCCGACCTTCCGGTGGGTGACAACCTGCACGACCACCTGTTCGTGCCGACCACCTGGCACGTCACGAACTCGCCGCACAAGGGCAACGCCTTCTACTTCGGCAAGGGCATCCTCAAGGACCGGCTCAAGCCCGGCCGGACCTTCATGGCCCACTCGGTCTTCGAGTCCGGCGCGTTCGTGAGCACGTCGCTGGCCGAGGGTGGACCCGACATGCAGCTGCTGGCCCTGCCGTGGTCCTACCCGGCGCCCAACCAGGACGCCCCGGTCCGGATGAAGCCCGACCAGCGCACGTCGTGGAGTGCGTTCTCGACGCTGATCCAGCCGAAGTCGCGCGGCACCCTGCGGCTGGCCAGCGCCGACCCGACCGTCGCGCCGATCATCGACCCGCAGTTCCTCGCCGAGCCTGACGACCTCAAGGTGCTGGTCGAGGGGCTCGAGATGATCCGCGAGATCATGCACCACCCATCGATCGCCGCCACCGTGAAGGGTGAGTACGAACCCGGACCGGCGTACGACGGCCAGAAACTGGTCGACGAGGTGCTGAATCGGGCCACGACGGTCTACCACCCGGTCGGCTCGTGCCGCATGGGCGTCGACGACCGTGCCGTGGTCGACCCCGAGCTCAAGGTGGTCGGCATCGAGGGCCTGCGCGTCGCCGACGCCTCGATCATGCCGACCATCATCCGCGGCAACACGAACGCGCCGTCGATCATGATCGGCGAGAAGGCCGCCGAACTCATCCTCCAGGGAGCCTGACGCCATGAACCGACCTGTCTCCGTCACCGATGCCTTCCTCCAGCAGCTCGTCGCTCGGGTGCCCTCGACCTCGGGCGGCACGTGGAAGCTGACCGAGGTCTACACCGGCGAGGTGCTGGTCGAGCTGCCCCAGTCGACGCCCGACGACATCACGGCGGCCTTCGAGGCCTCTCGCCGCGCGCAGGCGGAGTGGTCGCAGTGGCCGTTGAAGAAGCGGCTGAAGGTCTTCAAGAGGTTCCACTCGCTGGTGCTGTCGCGCAACGAGACGATCGTCGACCTGATCCAGGTCGAGAGCGGCAAGGCTCGACGGATGGCGTTCGAGGAGACCCTCGACATCCCGATGGTGGCCGGCTACTACCTCAAGCGCGCGGCCAGGCTGCTGGCGCCGAAGAAGCACGCCGGCCCGGTGCCCGTGGTGTCGTCCTCCCTCGAGGTGCGCCAGCCCAAGGGCGTCGTCGGCATCATCGCGCCGTGGAACTTCCCGTTCGCCACCGGCATCTCCGACGCCATCCCGGCCCTGATCGCGGGCAACGGCGTGGTGGTCAAGCCCGACAACAAGACCGCGCTCTCGCCGCTGTACGGCGTGCAGCTGCTCGAGGAGGCCGGGCTGCCGCGCGGTCTCTTCCAGGTGGTGTGCGGCGAAGGTCCCGACGTCGGGCCGACATTGATCGACAACGCCAACTACGTGATGTTCACCGGCTCCACGGCCACCGGGCGGGTGATCGGCGAGCGGGCCGGGCGCAACCTGATCGGCTGCTGCCTCGAGCTCGGCGGCAAGAACCCGATGATCGTGCTGCCCGACGCCAACCTTGACGACGTGGTCAAGGGTGCCCTGTTCGGTGCGTTCGGCAACACCGGCCAGATCTGCATGCACATCGAGCGGATGTACGTCCACGACTCGATCTACGACGACTTCAGGTCACGGTTCGTCGCGGCCACGGAGAAGCTGCGGGTGCGGGCGACGTACGACTTCGAGGCGGAGGTGGGCTCGCTGGTCTCGGTCGACCACAAGAACCGCGTCGCCGCGCACGTCGAGGACGCCGTCGCCAAGGGCGCCGTCGTGGTGACCGGTGGGCGCGAGCTGCCCGAGGTGGGGCCGGCGTTCTACGCGCCGACGATCCTCGAGGGCGTCACCAAGGACATGCTGGCCGGCGTCGGCGAGACGTTCGGGCCGGTCGTGGCGCTGCACCGCTACTCGTCGGAGAACGAGGCGATCGCGCTGGCCAACGACACCGACTACGGGCTGAACGCCTCGGTGTGGGGCGGCGACATCGACCACGCGACCAGCGTCGGCCGGCGGATCCACTCGGGCAACGTCAACATCAACGACATCCTCGCCACGGCGTACGCCTCGAAGGGCACGCCGTCCGGCGGCGTGAAGCAGTCGGGCGTCGGCGCGCGTCACGGAGACCAGGGCCTGCTGAAGTACACCGACGTCCAGAACGTCGGCATCCTGCGCAAGCAGGTGATGGGCGCGCCCGACGGCATCCCGTTCGAGAAGAACGTCGATCAGCAGATCAAGGGCCTGGCCATCATGCGCAAGCTCCGCATCCGCTGACCCTCGCTCGCGAGCAGGCGCGTGGGTGCGGGGGTCTCGACCCGCCCGTCTCGAGCTCGTTCCTCGCTCGAGGGGCTTGCTCGACCTGGCCTGACTGCGCGTTCGCTCGTTCCTCGCGACCCCGATCAGGCCAGCTCGAACGAGCGCTTCGACAGGCCCATCCAGTAGCCGTCGATCCTCTTGTCCCGCGGGTCGTCGGCATTGCGCGAGGCGCCGAGCGAGATGAACAGCGGGATGTAGTGCTCGACGGTCGGGTGCGCGTAGGGCATGCCCGGCGCCTTCGTCTTGTACGCCGCCAGCTCGTCGATGTCACCACGTGAGAGGGCCTCGGCGGCCCAGAGGTCGAAGTCCTTGGACCATCCCGGTGCGGCGGCCTCGATCGACCAGTCCTTGAGGAACGGCAGGCCGTGGGTCAGGAATCCGGAGCCGATGATCAGCACGCCCTCGTCCCTCAAGGGGCGCAGGCGCTCGCCGAGCTTGAGCAGCTTGTAGGGGTCCTCGGTCGGCAGCGACATCTGCAGGACCGGGATGTCGGCGTCGGGGTACATGATCTTCAGCGGCACCCACGCGCCGTGGTCGAGCCCGCGGCTGCGGTGCTGGTGCACGGGCTCACCCTGCGGCATCATCGCCGCGACGCGCTTCGCGAGTGCGCTCGCGTCGGGCGTCGCATAGGTCATCTGGTAGTACTTCGGCGCGAAGCCTCCGAAGTCGTAGACCAGCGGCACGTTCGACGCGGTGAGACTGACCGGCGCGGACTCCCAGTGAGCACTCACGATCAGGATCGCCTTGGGGCGCGGCAGGTCGCGCGCCCAGGACGCGAGCTCACCCGCCCAGACCGGGTCGTCGAGGAGCGGGGGAGCGCCGTGGCCGATGTAGAGCGCCGGCATCGTCATCGTGGAGTCCATGTCCCTCACAATAGTTTAACCTTCAACTTTATTCCACCCCTCTTTCTGGACAGTCCCCAACGTCTGGCACCTCTCCCTGCTCGAATCGGGTGTCAGACGTGGGGGACCATCTCGGTAGGGTCGGGAGGCATGAGCGTGTTGTCGGGGTTGGTCGAGAAGGGGCTCGTCGCCGAGGACTGGGCCGCTGCCCTGGCGTCGGTCGACGACCAGATCGCCTCGATGGGGCGGTTCCTGCGCGAGGAGCTGGCGGCCGGGCGTCCCTATCTTCCGCACGGCGATCACGTGCTCCGCGCGTTCCAGCGCCCGCTCGCCGACGTACGCGTGCTGGTCGTCGGCCAGGACCCCTATCCCACGCCCGGCCATCCGATCGGGCTGAGCTTCGCGGTGGCGCCCGACGTACGACCGATCCCGCGCAGCCTGACCAACATCTATCAGGAGCTGCACACCGACCTCGGCCTCGAACCTGCCGCCCACGGAGACCTGACCGCGTGGTCCGACCAGGGCGTCATGCTGCTGAACCGGGTGCTGACCGTGCGCCCCGGCGAGGCCGCGTCGCACCGCGGGCGGGGCTGGGAAGCGGTCACCGAGTGCGCGATCCAGGCGGTCGTACGCCGGGGAGGGCCGCTCGCCGCGATCCTCTGGGGCCGTGACGCGCAGTCGCTGAAGCCGATGCTGGGCGCCGTGCCGTGGGTGGAGTCCGCTCACCCGTCGCCCCTGTCGGCGCACCGCGGTTTCTTCGGGTCGCGGCCGTTCAGCCGGGTGAACCGGATGCTGGAGGAGCAAGGTGGCCGGGCGGTGGACTGGAGGTTGCCGCAGGTCGCTGCGGCGATGTGACTGGTTCGTAACGTTCAACCCGTGGCAGCCTGCGGACGTGCACACTGTGCGCCACCGTCACCAGGGAGGTCTGCGTTGCTGACTCGAATCGCTGTCGTCAACCGAGGAGAGGCCGCGATCCGGCTGATCCGTGCCGTGCGAGACCTCAACGCCGAGGGCGGTGCCCAGCTCACCACGATCGCCCTCTTCACGGACGACGAACGGTCAGCGATGTTCGCGCGCGAGGCCGACGAGGCCTACGGCCTCGGCCCCGCCTCCGCGCGCCCCTACCTCGACCACGCGGTCCTGGAGCGCGCCCTAGTCGAGACCCGTGCCGACGCGGTCTGGGTCGGCTGGGGCTTCGTCGCCGAGGACCCCGCCTTCGCCGACCTCTGCGACCGGCTGGGCATCACGTTCATCGGCCCGTCCGGTGAGTCCATGCGCAAGCTGGGCGACAAGATCGGCTCGAAGCTGATCGCCGAGGAGGTCGGGGTGCCCGTAGCCCCCTGGAGCCGCGGCGGGGTGGACACCCTCGAGGAGGCGCTGGCCTCCGCCGAGCAGGTCGGCTACCCCCTGATGCTCAAGGCCACCGCCGGCGGTGGCGGCCGAGGCATCCGCAAGGTCGAGAACCCGGCCGACCTCGAGGACGCCTACCAGCGCACCCGCGACGAGGCCGAGCGCGCCTTCGGCAGCGGCGTGGTCTTCCTCGAGCGCCTCGTGACCGGCGCCCGCCACGTCGAGGTGCAGCTGATCGCCGACGGGCAGGGTACGGCGTGGGCGCTCGGCGTACGCGACTGCTCCGTGCAGCGCCGCAACCAGAAGGTGATCGAGGAGTCCGCCTCCCCGCTCCTCGACGAAACCCAGGTCGCCGAGGTCAAGGAGTCGGCCGAACGCCTGGCGCTGGCCGTCGGCTACCGCGGCGCCGGCACCGTCGAGTTCCTCTACCACCCCGAGACGCGCACCTTCGCGTTCCTCGAGGTCAACACCCGGCTGCAGGTCGAGCACCCGATCACCGAGGTCACCACCGACGTCGACCTCGTCAAGGCGCAGCTGCACGTCGCGGCCGGTGGCCGCCTGGAGGGCGAGCGCCCGGCCGAGGTCGGCCACGCCGTCGAGGCCCGGCTCAACGCCGAGGACCCCGACCGCGACTTCGCGCCCTCACCCGGCCGCATCGCCCTGCTGGAGCTGCCCGCCGGCCCCGGCATCCGGGTCGACTCGGGCGTCGCGGAGGGCGACACGATCCCCGCCGACTTCGACTCGATGATCGCCAAGGTGATCGCCTACGGCCGCACCCGTGCCGAGGCACTCGCCCGGCTGCGCCGCGCCATGGCCGACACCACCGTCGTGATCGAGGGCGGCGCGACCAACAAGAGCTTCATCCTCGACCTGCTCGACCAGCCCGAGGTCGTCGACGGCAATGCGATGGTCGACGGCAGCGCGGTCGGATGGGCCGACACCGGGTGGATCGACCGGGTCCGTGCCGAGGGCCGGCTGGTCGCGCACAAGCACTCGGGAGTGGCCCTGGTGGCCGCGGCGATCGAGGCCTACGAGGACGAGGAAGCGGTCGAGATCGCCCGCCTCCTCGAGACCGCCCGTGGCGGTCGCCCGCAGGTGCAGCACACCGTCGGACGGCCGGTCGAGCTCAAGCTGCGCGGCACCGTCTATCGAGTCACGGTGGTGCAGACCGGTCCCGAGACCTATCGGGTGACCGTGGCGCTCGGGGACCAGTCCGAGACGTTGACGGCCTCCCTCGACCGGCTCGACGAGTTCCACGCCCGGCTCACCATCGACGACCAGAGGTTCCGACTGGTCAGCGCCACCCACGGCCCGATGCACCTCGTCGAGGTCAACGGGGTCGCGCACCGGGTCAGCCGTGACGAGGGCGGCGTCGTACGCTCGCCGGCGCCGGCGCTGGTCGTGGCCACGCCCGTCCGTGCCGGCGACGTGGTCGAGGCCGGTACGCCCGTTCTCGTGCTCGAGTCCATGAAGATGGAGACCGTCCTCCACGCCCCCGTCGCCGGGACCGTGAAGGAGCTGCTGGTCACCACGGGCTCACAGGTCGAGACCGGCGCGCCGCTGCTCAGGCTCGAGCCCGACGCCGAGGCCGATGCGGCTCCGGCCACCGCGGCTCCGGGCGAGGCTCCCGGCCTCGACCTGCCGGTCGCCCGTGGTGAGGTGACGCTCGACGAGCGGGTACGCCGGGGTCTCGCTGACCTGAGTGCCGTCCTGATGGGCTTCGACCTCGACCACAGGGCCGACCGTGCGGTGGTCGACGACTACCTGGGCGCCCGCGAGGCATTCCGTGCCGAGGGTGGCGACGTGCTGACCGACGAGCTGGCCCTGCTCGCCATGTTCGCCGACTTCGCCGAGCTCAGCCGCAACCGGCCGGCCGGGGAGCAGCTGCACACCGAGCTCCGGGTGCACAGCTCGCGTGAGCACTTCCACACCTACCTGCAGAGCCTCGACGTGGAGCGCGGCGGCCTGCCCGACGAGTTCCGACAGCGCCTGATCCGTGTGCTGGCCCACTACGGGGTGGTCGACCTCGACCGTACGCCGCAGCTCGACGAGGCGGTCTTCCGGATCTTTCTCTCCCAGCAGCGATTCGCCACCGACCTCGCGCTGGCCACGTCGCTGCTCGAGCGCTGGATGGCCGAGCCTCCGCCGGCGACCGAGATCGGCGCCGGCGTGCGCGAGCTCCTCGACCGCCTGGTGCGTGCCACGCAGCTCCGGTTCCCGGTGGTCGGCGACCTGGCCCGCAGTGTGCGGTTCCGCTGGTTCGACCAGCCGGCCGTCGACGCCGAGCGCGCCGGCGTACTCGCGGCCGGGCGCAACGAGGCCGCAGCGCTGGCCGCGGACCCGGACCTCTCCGATCGCGACGCCCGCCTCGACGCCCTGGCCGACATCCCGGAGCAGATCGTCGGGTTCCTCGCCGAGCGGCTCGAGAAGGGCATCCCCGCCCACGAGCCGATGCTGGAGGTCCTCTTCCGCAGGCACTACCGCGAGTACGACCTGCACGACGCCCGGCCGGTCCACATCGACGACCGCCCCTGCGCGGTCGCCGACTACACGCTCGACGGACGCCCCACCCACCTGGTCTCCACCGTCGGACACGTCTCGGAGCTCGTCCCCGGCAGCGGACTGGGCGACGCCGTCGACCAGCTGGTCGACGGGGGCGGGGACGGCGTGGACGTCGTCGCCGACCTCTACCTCGGCTGGGCCGACGCGCCGGCCACCCCCGACGCGATGTCGGCCGAGCTGGGTCGCCTGGTCAACGCGCTCTCGTTCTCCGCCGCCGTACGCCGCCTCGTGATCGCGGTGTGCCCCGGGTCCGGCCGTCCCGTGGAGTACTTCACCTTCCGGCCTGCCGAGGGCGGAGCCGTCGAGGACACCCTCGTGCGCGGCCTGCACCCCATGGTCGCGCGCCGCCTCGACCTGTGGCGCCTGCGCAACTTCCACGTCACCCGCCTCGACGCCCCCGAGGACGTCCTGCTCTACGAGTGCGTGGCGCGGGAGAACACCCAGGACCGGCGCCTGGTGGCGCTGGCCCAGGTGCGCCAGCTCGCCATCATCCGCGACGACGAGGGCCGGGTGATCGCCGTACCCCATGCCGAGCGTGCGGTCGAGAACTGCCTCGAGGCGATCCGTCGGGTGCGCACCTCCCGCGGGGCCGCGGGGAGCAAGCTCGACGTCAACCACGTGTGGGTGCAGGTGTGGCCGGTGGTCGACGCCGACGTCGACCAGCTCACCACCCTGCAGGGCAAGATCACGCCGCTCACCGACGGCGCGGGCATCGAGGAGGTCGTGGCCCAGGGCCGCATCGCCGGGCCCGACGGGCAGGCGACCCCGGTCGCCATCCGGTTCCACGCCCGGCCCGGGTCCGGCGTCACCGCCTCGATCGAGCCGCCGCCCACCGAACCGCTCAAGCCTCTCGACGAGTACGCCGGCAAGGTGCTCCGGTCGCGTCGCCGCGGAATGGTCTACCCCTACGAGCTGACCGGAGTCCTGGCCGGCAACGGCGGAACCCTGGTCGAGCACGACCTCGACGAGAACGGTGTGCTCGTTCCGGTCGACCGCGCACCGGGCCTGAACAAGGCCGGGATCCTCGTGGCCGTGGTCACCACCCCGACGACCCTGCACCCCGAGGGAGTCACCCGCGTGGTGCTCTGCGGTGACCCGACAAAGGCGCTGGGAGCGGTCTCCGAGGCCGAGTGCGCGCGGCTGATCGCGGCGATCGACCTGGCCGAGCAGATGCAGGTCCCGGTCGAGTGGTTCGCGATCTCGGCAGGCGCCCGCATCTCGATGGAGTCCGGCACCGAGAACATGGACTGGGTGGCCGCCGGCCTCAAGCGGATCATCGAGTTCACCCAGGCGGGCGGCGAGATCAACATCGTGGTCGCGGGCATCAACGTCGGCGCCCAGCCCTACTGGAACGCCGAGGCCACGATGCTCATGCACACCAAGGGCATCCTCGTGATGACGCCCGACAGTGCCATGGTGCTGACCGGCAAGCAGTCGCTCGACTTCTCCGGAGGCGTCTCCGCTGAGGACAACTTCGGCATCGGCGGCTACGACCGGGTGATGGGCCCCAACGGCCAGGCGCAGTACTGGGCGCCCGACCTGGCCAGCGCGTTCGGTGTGCTGATGGCCCACTACGACCACACGTACGTCGTACCCGGTGCCTCGGGTCCGCGGCGTGCGCCGAGCAACGACCCGGCCGACCGGGACATCACGTCCTTCCCGCATTCGGCACCCGGGAGCGACTTCGCGACGGTGGGCGAGATCTTCTCCGCGGCGACCAACCCCGACCGCAAGAAGGCCTTCGACATCCGGACCGTCATGCGGGCGCTGGCCGACCAGGACCACCCGACCCTCGAGCGCTGGGCCGGCATGGCCGACGCCGACACCGCGGTGGTGCAGGACGTCCACCTCGGTGGCCATCCGGTGTGCCTGCTGGGCATCGAGTCCCGGCCGGTGGCACGACGCGGCTTCCCGCCCACCGACGGCCCCGACACCTACACCGCGGGCACGCTGTTCCCCAGGTCGTCGAAGAAGGCGGCCCGGGCGATCAACGCCGCCAGCGGCAACCGGCCGATGGTGGTGCTGGCGAACCTCTCCGGCTTCGACGGCTCACCCGACTCGATGCGCAACCTGCAGCTCGAGTACGGCGCCGAGATCGGGCGGGCCATCGTCAACTTCGACGGTCCGATCGTCTTCTGCGTGATCTCGCGCTACCACGGTGGTGCCTTCGTGGTCTTCTCCAAGCGGCTCAACCCGCGGATGACCGTGCTGGCGATCGAGGGTTCCTACGCCTCGGTGCTGGGTGGCGCCCCGGCCGCGGCCGTGGTCTTCGCCGGCGAGGTCGACAAGCGCGCCGCGGCCGACCCGCGAGTGGCTGCCCTCGAGGAGCGGATCGGCGAGGCCTCCGGCACCGACCGTGCCGGCATGGTGCTCGAGCTGGCGACGTTGCGGGCCGAGTTGCGGGCCGAGAAGATCAGCGAGGTCGCCGCCGAGTTCGACGGTGTCCACGACATCCACCGCGCCGTTCGCGTGGGATCGGTCGACGAGGTCATCTCCGCCGCGCAGCTGCGGCCGAAGATCATCGAAGCGATCGAGAGAGGCGCCCGAGCCGGCAGTTGTTGATGCGCGAGCCGTCAGTTCTTGCGTCGCGAACCTGCGATTCTTGATGCGCGAGCCGGTAGTCCTTGCGGTCCGGCAGACCGCAAGGACTGCCGGCTCGAACCGCAAGAACTGCAGGTTCGTGGGTCAGGGGACAGGGCGTTGGAGGCGGTCGAGGAACGCGATCAGCAGGGCCTCGCGCATGGCGGGGGAGGCCACGTCGAGCATGGCGTTGACCTCGGCCATCCGCGCAGGCAGGGCCAGTGAGCCGTCGTCGGACGCGCTGACCAGCCCCGAGGCGGCCAGCAGTCCGTCGAAGTCGTCGTCGGACAGAGTCGTCGGGTCGAGCGCGGCGATGAAGGCCACCACCTCGGGGTCGACCGACACAGGGCCAGCCGTCACCGCGGACTCGACGGCCGCCTTCAGTGCTGCGAGGAAGTCGTCGACATGGGCCAGGGTCGCCGCCGAGACCGACAGGTGGATCGTGGCCGGCGCGTCGGCGTACGACATCTGCGGCTGGACGTACCACCCGGCCGCGGCCATCTCGTCGCAGACCGTGAACGGGTCGCACGCGTCGGTGCAGGCCAGCGCGACCAGCGTCGAATCCGGCTGTACGACGACCCGCAGCTCGGGGATCGACGTGATGCCTTCGACGATCCGGTCGACCGCGGTGAACACATCCTCGGCCAGGCGCAGGTAGCCGTCGTCGCCGATCGACTGCACCACGGCCCACGCCGCCGCCAGCGGGCCACCCGACTTGGTCGACTGCATCGTCGAGTTCAGCATCGTGTAGCCGGGCCAGTCCGCCGAGGCGAAGTACTGCGCCTTGCGCAGCGCGGGCGTGCGGTGCAGCAGGATCGACGTGCCCTTGGGTGCGTAGGCGTACTTGTGCAGGTCGACCGAGACGCTGGTGACCCCGTCGACCGCGAACGTCCACGGCGTCACCGGCCGCCCCAGCCGGGCGGCGTACGGCAGCACCCAGCCGCCGATGCAGGCGTCCACGTGGCAGCGCACGCCACGGGCCGCGGCAGCCGCCGCGATGTCGGTCACCGGGTCGACCACGCCATGGGCGTACGACGGTGCGCTGGCCACCACGAGGACGGTGCGGTCGTCGATCGCAGCGGCCATTGCATCTGCGTCCGCGCGGAAGTCGGACGTCACCGGGACCACGACGGCTTCGACCCCGAAGTAGTGGGAGGCCTTGTGGAATGCGGCATGTGCGGTGGACGGCAGCACCATGCGCGGGCGCTCGACGGACGGGTTGGCGTCGCGAGCCGCCTGCACGGCCAGCAGCACGGACTCGGTGCCGCCCGACGTCACGGAGCCGACCACGGACGGTGGTGCGTCGAGGAGGCCGCAGGCGAAGCCGACCAGCTCGTTCTCCATGGTGAGCAGCGACGGGAAGGCGGTCGGGTCGAGACCGTTCGAGCCGGCGTACGCCGCGACCGCGGCCCGGCCGACCTCGTCGACGTCGGGCAGTCCCGAGTCGTAGACGTAGGCCAGGGTGCGTCCGCCGTGGACCGGGAGGTCGCCGGCCTGCAGGGCGCGGAGGCGGGCGAGGACGTCGGTCATACGGGCTCCTGGGAGTCGGGTGCGGTCTCCTCGATCGAGGGGACCAGCAGTGTGGGGTCGCCGAGCGAGTAGCGCGAGAGCCACCACAGCGATGCGAGGGTCAGGGCAGCCGGCACCAGTGAGAAGCCGAGCACGATCGCGGTGACCGCCGAGTCGGGCTGATCCACGTCGCCGGAGGTCGAGGAACGGTAGTCGCCGGCGGCCAGCATCAGGGCGAAGAGCCCCGGTCCGAGAGCGAGCCCGAGCGTCTCGGCCGCCGTCCACACGCCGGTGAACACCCCGACCCTGTTGGAGCCGGTGCGCAGGGCGTCGGCCGCGGCGGCGTCGGGCAACATCGCCATCGGGAACACCTGGGCGCCGGCATAGCCCACGCCGATCAGGCCGGTGGCGGCGAACACCACGGCGGCCGGGGCCTCGCGGGACACGATCGCCAGCAGCGCGCCGGCGGCCAGCACCAACGACGCCGCGACATATCCCTGCTTCTTGCCCACCCGGGTGCCGAGCCGCGCCCACAGCGGCGTCAACAGCAGTGCCGGCCCGACGAAGCAGACGAACAGGATCGTCGACGCGCCCTGCCACTCGAGCACGTCGCCGGCGAGGTAGTCGACGCCGGCGAGCATGCAGCCCGTGGCCAGTGCCTGGAGGACGAACGTGATCAGCAGGAGCCTGAAGTCCCTTGCCTGGCTGACGATTCTCAGCTGGTCGGCCAACGACCCGGCGCCGGCACTGACCTCTCGATGGGGCGCGTTGCGGGTGCCGACGTACGTGCCGACGACACCGATCGCGATCAGCACGGCCATCACCACGCCCATCACGCGGTAGCCGTCACGGCCGCCGATCGCGTCGCGGATCAGCGGCGCGGTCGCACCGGCGAGCATGATCGTGAACGCCAGGATCGCCACCCGCCACGACATCAGTCGCGTGCGTTCGTCGTACGAGTCGGTGATCTCGGCGGGCATCGCGACGTACGGCACCTGGAAGAAGGCGTACGCCGTCGCGCAGCCGAGGAAGCAGACCAGCACCCACAGCGCGTCGAGACCCTGCGAGCCGGACGACGGCCCCGCGAAGAGCAGCGCGAACGCCACCGCGAGGGACAGGCCACCGCGTAGCAGCCACGGACGCCGCGGGCCGCGCGGGTCGTCGGTCCGGTCGCTGATCCGGCCCGCGACGGGGTTGAGGATCACGTCCCACGCCTTCGGCAGGAACACGATCAGTCCCGCGTAGAGCGCGCCGATGCCCAGGCTGTCGGTCAGGAACGGCAGCAACATCAGGCCCGGCACCGTGCCGAACGCCCCGGTCGCGACCGAGCCGGTGGCGTAGCCGACGCGTACGCCGCGGGTCAGGGGCTCGGACATGTCCGAACACTAGCCATGCAACCGGCTTGGCGCCGGGAGTTGCGAAGAGTCAAGGATCCACGGTTCGGGCACCAACAATTGCAGGGTCGGGACGCAAGGAATGCCAGCTCGGTCAGAGGGCCTCGGCCATGGCGGCGCAGGCCTTCAACCACGCCGAGCGTGTGGCGTCGGAGAGCTGGTCGTACTGCACGACCGAACCGGCCACCAGCGCCGGGTCGTAGGGGATCCGGAAGACGTCACGCGTGCGCTGCGCATAGACGGCCGTGAGGTCCTTGGCCAGTTGCGCGTCGACGTTCGGTGACGGGTCGGCCAGCACGGTGATCGTCTTGTCCTTGATCTGCGAGTGCCCGGCGTCGGCGAGCGCGTCGAGCATCCACAGGCCGGAGTAGCCGGTGTCCTCGCGCACCGTGCAGGTCACCACGATCAGGTCGGCCATCTTGGCGGCGGCCAGCCAGTTCTCCGCACGCAGGTTGTTGCCGGTATCGACCAGGATCAGGTGGTAGAACCGCTCGAGCAGCCGGTGCACGGCGTCGAAGTCGTTGGCCTTGATCGTGCCGGTCACGTCGGCCCGCTCGTCGGAGGCGAGCACGTCGAAGTGGGCGTCGCCCTGGCTGCGCACGAAGGCGCTGAGGTCGCCGATGCGCGACTCGTAGACGTCCTGGAACCGCTCGAGGTCGTCGAGCAGCTCGCGGGTCGTGTTGTGGTGGCCGACCTGCTCGCCACGCATGCCGAGCGTGCCGCGGGTCTCGTTGTTGTCCCACGCGACCACGCCTCCGCCGCGCACGGTGCCGAACGTGTAGCCGGCCGCGAGCACCGACGTGGTCTTTGCCGCGCCACCCTTCGGGTTCGCGAACACGACGGTGCGCGGCCCCGCGAACGAGCGTTGTACGGCGGCCCGCGACTGGCGCCACGTGCGTTCGGCCTTGCCCATCTTGGGCTTTATCAGGCCGAACGTGAGCTTGCGGACGACGCCCCGCCAGCCCCACGTCGCCGGGCCGATGTCGATCGCCTGGTGCCGGGCACGCAGGAAGTCCTGGGCGGTGGGAACGGGCTCAGGTTCCTGCTGGGGTGGGAGGTTCGGCTGCTGGCCGGCGTACTGCCCGCCCTGGGGAGGCCCCTGCTGGCCGGCCGGCGGTGGCTGCTGGCCGGTGGGCGGCTGCGCCTGGTGGGCGCCGGCAGGTGGTCGCTGGTGCTGGGGTGGCTGTGCGTAGGACGGTGGCGCGCCGTTGTACGCCGCAGCACCGTCTGTCGGCCCGGGCTGGCGCCTACGGGCGCCCGGGTTCGTCGACGGTCCGTTCTGCTGGCTGTTCTGGTGACCGGTCGCCGTCGGGGGATGCGCGGCGTACGGCCCCGAAGGCCCCGCGACCGGACTGGGCTGGAGCTGCCAGCGAGGGTGCTGGTCCGGGCCGTTTCCGCTGACCGGGGCGTCGTCGGGCATCGTTACCTCCGAGTGTGGTTCGAGCATCCGCTTGGCATTGTTGCATCCCGCCACGGTGACTCGGTGGCCCCGACGGCACGGCTCACAGGCCGCGGGCGTCCACCAACCCCGAGGGCGCTACTTCGCCAGGGAGCGTGAGCTGCCCGATCCGTAGCGCCGGGTCGGGCTGGCACCGATGCCGGCCGCCTCCGAGGCACCGGGCTTGGCCTTCTTCGCAGCAGGCTTCCTGGCAGGGGCCTTGTCGGGCGGGGAAGCCTCCTCGGGCTCCCTGTCGCTGGACCACTTGCTGATCCAGCCGTCGATGAACTTCCACGTCGTCTCGCGTGCCGAGCGTCCGGTGAGCATGCCTAGGTGACCTCCTGGGACGACCTCGAAGCGCACTTCGGGTGACCCGGTGAGTAGGGGAACAACTGCCTTCACGCACGCGACCGGAGCAATCCCGTCGGTGGCGCCGCCGAAGACCAGAACCGGCTTGTCGACGTCCTTGATCTCGATGCGACGATCACCGAACGCGAAGTAGCCGTACTTCAGGTCGTTGGTCTTGAAGAACCGATGGTAGAGCTGCCCGAACGTGCGGCCGGGGTAGGCGATCATGTTGGCGGTGAAGACCTCGACCGCCTCGATCTGCGCCAGGAAGTCCGTGTCGTCGAGATTCTGCAGCTTCACCAGCGGCTTGGAGACGAGCTTCTGGGCGGCGGAGAGCTGGAACGCCCACCGCACCAGGGGCTTCGGGGCGCCGCCCATGGCCTGGTAGACCCGCGTCACCGGGCCGCGGCCGTCGGTCAGGCCGCCGAGCCAGGGCCGGTCCGCCATCTTCACGAGCGGGCGCAGGGGCGCCATCAGCGGCACCTTCGCCACGTCGAACGGCGACCCGACGATGGTCATCGAGGCGATCGGGAGCGTCGGGTCGTCGGCGGCGGCCAGCGTCATGAAGATTCCGCCCAGGCTCCATCCGATGACGTGCACCGGTCGACCCCCGGCGTGTTCGGAGGCGGCCCGGATCGCCATCGGCACGACCTCGTCGATCCAGTGCTCCATGCCGAGGTTGCGGTCGCGGAACGACACCTCGCCGTACTCCACGAGGTACGTCGGTCGTCCGCCGGTGACCAGGTGCTCGACCAGGGAGCAGCCGCGGCGCAGGTCGAAGCAGATCGACGGCGCGGCCAGCGGTGTCACGAGCAGGACGGGGTCGCCGTCCTCCTTGACCTTGCCGCTCGGACGGTAGTGATAGACCTGCCGCAGGAGCCCTTCGTCGATCAGGGTGCGAGGCATCTTCCTGAGGTCCGCCACGCCGCCGTACAACATCTTGTGGGCGACGTTGCTCGCGGCTGAGACGACCTGATCGGGTTTCGGGATCAGATCCATGTTCGCAAAGTACCCGAACCTCGACATTCGTGGGCGCGACGACTAGACACTGACCATGAAGTGGAACGCGATCAGGACAGTGGGGGCCGCGGGAGTCGCGGCCATCGGTGCAGTGGCGGTGCACGACCTGACCCAGAAGAGGCATGCGCTCAAGCGGAACTTCCCGGTGGTCGCCAACCTGCGCTACCTGCTCGAGTCGATCGGCCCCGAGCTGCGGCAGTACATCATCACCGACAACGACCAGGAGCGGCCCTTCAGTCGCGACCAGAGGCGCTGGGTCTACGCCTCGTCGAAGCTGGAGAACAACTACTTCGGGTTCGGCACCGACAACAACATGGAGAACAACGTCGGCTACCCGATCATCCGGCACCGCACGTTCTCCGACGTCGCGCCGAACACCAGCATCCACGACGGCGAGGAGCAGCCGCTGCCGTCGGCGAAGGTGATGGGCGGGCCGCGGGGTCGCACGCACGCCTTCCGGCCGAACTCCATCGTGAACGTGTCGGCGATGAGCTTCGGCTCGTTGTCGGGAGCCGCGATCGAGGCCCTCAACAAGGGGGCGGCACTCGCCGGCACGCTGCACAACACCGGTGAGGGCGCCCTCTCGCCGCACCACAAGCAGGGTGGCGACCTGGTCTTCCAGATCGGTACGGCGTACTTCGGCTGCCGCGACGAGCAGGGGCGGTTCGACCTGTCCCGGCTCAAGGACGTGGTGGCCTCGGCGCCGGTCAAGGCGATCGAGATCAAGCTGAGCCAGGGCGCCAAGCCCGGACTGGGCGGCATGCTGCCGGCGGCCAAGATCAGCCAGGAGATCTCCGAGATCCGCGGCATCCCGATGGGGCACGACTGCTCGAGTCCCTCGCGGCACACCGAGTTCAGCGACGTCGACAGCATGCTCGACTTCGTCGAGACGATCGCCGACGCCACCGGCCTGCCCGTCGGCATCAAGTCCGCAGTGGGCAACATGGACTTCTGGCAGGACCTGCTCGAGCAGATCACCCCGGAGCGCTCGGTCGACTTCATCACCATCGACGGTGGCGAGGGTGGCACCGGCGCGGCTCCGCTGGTCTTCAGTGACTCGGTCGCGCTGCCGTGGCGGCTGGGTTTCAGCAGTGTCTTCAAGCTCTTCGCCGAGGCCGACAAGGACGGTGACATCACCTGGATCGGCTCGGCCAAGCTCGGCCTGCCGGAGAACGCGATCGTGGCGATGGCACTGGGTGCCGACATGGTCAACACCGCCCGCGGCGCCATGCTCGCGCTGGGCTGCATCCAGGCCCAGAAGTGCCACACCGACCACTGCCCGACAGGCGTCGCGACCCAGAACCCGTGGCTCGCACACGGCCTCGACCCCGAGCTGAAGTCGGTGCGGGTGGCCAACTACATCAAGACGATGCGGCGCGACCTGCTCAAGATCGCCGAGGCCTGCGGTGTGCCCCACCCCGGGTTGATCGGGATCGACGACGTCGACATCGTGGACGGCGTACAACAGACCCGGTCGCTGGGCGAGGTGTACGGCTACCGTCCCGGCTGGGGCCTCCCGCCGGAGTCGGTGCGCAGCGACATCACGGCGCTGATGGCGCCCCACGTGCCCACTCCCTGACCAACCGTGTGCCCTTGCGCCTCGAACACCGGGTTCTTGATCTGAGACATCAAGAACCCGGTGTTCGCGCATCAAGAATCCACGGTTGGCGCATCAAGGATCCGGTGTTCGCGCATCAAGAATCCACGGTTGGTGAGGCGGGAGGGGAGGGGTCAGGAGAGGCGGGCGGGGCGCACGGGCTTGCCGTGTGAGGGGCGCACGGACGTCAGCTCGGACAGGAAGCTGTTCGCCCAGCTGGCCACGTCGTTCTCGGTGACGGTCTTGCGCATCGCCTTCATGCGGCGGGTGCGGTCCTTGTCGTCGGAGCGCGCCGCATCGAGGATCGCCGACTTCATGCCGTTGATGTCGTAGGGGTTGACCTGCCACGCCTGCCGCAGCTCGTAGGCAGCCCCGGCGAACTCCGAGAGCACCAGCGCACCGTCGTTGTCGAAGCGGCAGGCAACGTACTCCTTGGCGACGAGGTTCATGCCGTCGCGGTACGGCGTGATCACCATGATGTCGGCCGCCCGGTAGAGCGCGGCCATCTCGTGGCGAGGGTACGCCGAGTGCAGATAGGCGATCACCGGCTGCCCGATGCGACCGAGGTCGCCGTTGATGCGGCCGACGAGGCGGTCGATGTCGTCACGGAGCACGCGGTACTGCTCGACGCGCTCACGGCTGGGGGTCGCGACCTGCACGAACACGCTGTCCTTGACGTCGAAATGGCCGTCGGCGACCAGCTCCGAGTAGGCGCGCAGCCGCGGGTAGATGCCCTTGGTGTAGTCGAGTCGGTCGATGCCGAGCAGCACCCGCTTCGGGTTGCCCAGCGCAGCCCGGATCTGTGCGGCGCGCTCGGCCACCGACTCCGAACGTGCCAGCTCCTCGAAGCCGGCGGTGTCGATCGAGATCGGGAACGCGGCGGCCAGCACGGTGCGACCGTCGGGCAGGTAGACCAGGTCGCGGTGGGTCTTGTGGCCGACCCGCTGGCGGACCAGCCGGACGAAGTTCTGCGAGGCCCCGGAGAGCTGGAAGCCGACCAGGTCCGCGCCGAGCAGTCCCTCGAGGATCTGGCGCCGCCACGGCAGCTGCTGGAAGAGCTCGCCGGGCGGGAACGGGATGTGCAGGAAGAAGCCGATGCGCAGGTCGGGCCGCAGCTCGCGCAGCATCTGCGGCACCAGCTGGAGCTGGTAGTCGTGCACCCACACGGTCGCGTCCTTCGAGGCGATCTCGGCGGCGCGGTCGGCGAAGCGCTGGTTGACCGTGACGTAGGAGTCCCACCACTCACGGTGGAACTCCGGCTTGGCGACGACGTCGTGGTAGAGCGGCCACAGCGTGCCGTTCGAGAAGCCCTCGTAGAACTCCTCGATCTCGAGCTCGCTCAGCGGGACCGGGACGAGCGAGAGGCCGTCGTCGACGAAGGGCTCGCTGGTGTCGTCGGCGACGCCGGTCCAGCCGATCCAGGCCCCGTCGTTGCTGCGCATCACGGGCTCCATGGCGCTGACCAGTCCGCCGGGGGAGCGGCGCCACTGCTGCGACCCGTCGGGCAGGGTCACCCTGTCGACGGGCAGGCGGTTGGCAACGATCACGAGGTCTGCGGATCCGGTCGTCACGCCCCGACCCTATAGGGCCCACCTCGGTGGGTGGGCGCCAATCGCTAATCCCCGCGCGGGGTCTTCGGCGGTTTCACGGCCCACGTCTCGAGCCGGGAGTAGCCCTTCACCGGTGTCGTCCGCGCCCGTCGTACACGGAAGAGGTCGTCGTGCTCACGCAGCTCGTCGGCGAGCTCGCGGTTGACCAGAACGCGGCCCGGCCGGGCGATCGAGGTGAGTCGAGAGGCGATGTTGACGACCTCGCCGAACACGTCGCCGAGCCGCGCGAGCACCCGGCCGTGTGCCATGCCGACCCGCACCTGCGGGAAGTCCTCGTCGATCTCATGGGCGCCGGCCAGGCGCAGCGCGATGCGGCCGGCCGCGACCGGGTCGTCGGCCACGAAGAGCACCTCGTCGCCGATCGTCTTGATGATCCGGCCCCCGTCGTCCGAGATCACCGCGTTCACCGTCGACTCGAAGCGCTCGACCATGTCGGCCAGCTCGTCGGCGTCGAGGCTGCGGGTGCGGCGGGTGTAGCCGACGATGTCGGCGAACCCCACGGCCTGTACGACGGCATCGTCGGAGGCCTGCAACAGCAGCCGGCCGGCGGCGTTGGCCAGGTGTCGCCGCCAGACGTACTCCTGCAGGTCGGAGAGGGCGGGCAGCGCGGTCTTGATCACCGGCTCGATCTCGGCGAAGTCGAGGCGGGCGCCCGAGCCGAGCATCATGGTGGCGACCTCGGCGATCTCCCACTCGGCAAGGCGGGCGAAGCTGCGGCCCATGCTGCGGGTCAGCGCGTTCTCGGTGCGTGGGTCGACCATTCCGCTGGCGACCAGCCCCTCCAGGGTGCGCACCGCCTCGACGTCCGCGTCGGTGAACAGCACCTCGTCGTCGGAGGCGGGGGAGGGGAAGCCGAGTGAGAGCCAGAGCTCCCGGGCGCGCTCGTCGGTGACGCCGGACTGCTCGATGACGTCGAGCCGGGTCAGGTGCGGAGCCTGGCCGAGCAGCGTGGCCTCGAGGGCAGCGAAGAGCGCCGGGTCGAGCCCGGGAGTCTCGGCCACCTCAGGCCGTGTCTCGCAACGGCGCCCGTCTGAGCGTCATGGCTAGGCCGGGGTGTCGGGCAGGCGGTCGTGCGCGGTCTGCTCGAGGGCGGTGCGGAAGGTCGGGACCGTGTCGATGAGGTCCTGCACCGCCTCGCTGGTGAAGTGCAGCACCGACAGTGGCGTCAGCGACACCACGCTCGCGTTGCGCAGCTTGTGGTTCACGATCGCGGTCTCGCCCACGGTGTCGCCCGGACCGAGCCGGGCGATCTCCTGGCCACCTCGCCGTACCGAGACCTCGCCCTCAAGGAGGATGTAGGCCTTGTCTGCCGGTGTCTTCTCCCAGATCAACGACCAGTTGGCCGGGATGGTGACTGCGGTGCCGTGCTCGACGAGTGCCTTGACCTCGGAGTCGCTGAGGTCGGCGAAGCGGTCGAGGCGGGCGAGAGCCGCCTTCTCTTGTGAATGGTTCACGTGATTGATCCTCTCGAAGGGTCGACGTGTGGCGCCGCGCTCCGTCCCGGGTAGATCTTCGCGGTCGGGTCGCCGCCTGTCCAGAGAACGGCCGTTGCTGTCCGCGGATCGAGCGTGCGGCGTGGGCGAGCGTGCCGCCACGGAGGCCAGCGAGATGCTGGTTGCGCGGGACGACACATGGGAGCATGCGGACCGACCAGGCAGGGGAGGACATCGGTGAAACCAGTGGACGAGGTGGTCCGCGACCGGATCGCGCCGGTGCTCAGGCGCGCCGGGTTCCAGCGCCGGCGCCGCCACTTCTGGTTCGACAGCGCGTCCGGTGATCGGGCGTACGTCGAGGTGCGCCCGTTCAAGCTCGGCTTCCGTGAGGCCGAGTTCTTCGTCGACCTCGGGGTGCAGCCGCGGATCTGGGCCGACTGGCTCGGCCGCGACGGGGGAGAGACCCGGGACGTGCTCTGGGCCGACCGGCTGATGGTGCCCGGACGGCGCCCACCGATGGCTGATCACTGGTCCTTCGACCTGGTCGACGAGCCGGCGGGGGACCTGTTGGCCACCGAGCTGTCCGCACGTCTGCCCGAGATCCTGGGCCTGCTCGACCCGGCGTTGCTTCTGGGCTATGCCCGCACCCTGCCCCGACCGGGCCGGAAGATCAGCGTGCGGCCCGAGATCGCGCTGGCCGTGATGCTCGCCACGCAGGGCCCCTCCGACGAGCTGGAGCAGAGCCTGGGCGCGCTCGCGACGGACCCGGACTGGGTCGCGTTCGACACCGAGTTCGTCGCGTTCGTCCGTGGCTGGATCGCCCAGCACCCCGCCGATGAGCAGGACTGACCGGGCGGATCGCCCCGTTGACGGGGTCGCCGGCTGTCCAGAAAAAGGCAGTCGGTGTCCGCTGGTCGGTCGCCGTACCGCTTCCTCGGGCGCGTCGTCAAGGACTCGCCGCGAATCGAATGACATGCGTGTGATTCAGCGTCTAGGATGAGGGTCGAGCCTTCGGGCAATCACAGCAGTTAGGGGTCGAGACGCATGGACGCTGCAGAGTCCGTCAACCACGAGCAGTCCGCGGACGGGGTCTCCCTGTCGACGCGTGACAGTGAGATCCTCGAGTTCGAACGCCAGTGGTGGAAGTACGCCGGCGCGAAGGAGCAGGCGGTCCGCGAGAAGTTCGACATGTCCTCGACGCGTTACTACCAGGTGCTCAACGCCTTGATCGACAAGCCGGAGGCGCTGGCCTCCGACCCGTTGCTGGTCCGTCGCCTGCGCCGCCTCCGGGCCGCACGCCAACGCCAGCGCTCGGCCCGCCGACTCGGCTTCGAGGTCTGATCCGGTGCGCGCGAGAGACGACCGTGGTGTCGCCTTCCCCTCTCCGCTCGTCATCCTGAGCATCATCGCGGTGGCCATGGCCGGCATCGCCTACGTCACCACCATGGACCGCGGCGGCGACGGCAAGATGGAGTCCGTCTCCCAGCCGGCACCCTCGCCCACCTCGTCGTCGCCGACGGCCGACCCCGAGCCGGCGCCCGTGGTGAAGAAGAAGCCCAAGAAGGTCGTCAAGGGCAAGGTCTACGTCGAGGTCTACAACAACTCCAACATCTCCGGACTGGCGGGCTCCACCGCGTCCAAGGCCCAGTCGTTCGGCTGGCAGGTCGTGGCCTCCGACAACTGGCACGGCACGATCCCGGCCTCCACTGTCTATTACCCCGCCCGGCTCAAGGCGGCCGGCAAGCTGCTCGCCAAGGACCTCGGCATCGCCCGCGTGATCCCCGCGGTCGACCCCATGGGCGGCGACCGGCTGACCGTCATCCTCACCCCCGACTACACCTCCTGACCCGCCCCGGCCGCGAGTAACGCGGGGTTACGGTCGCTCCACACGCGTCGTGACGCGGGCACACCGACAACAGCACCGCACAAGTGCGGCCGTACGACGCCCGGGTGAGCCTCGGGCCGGCGTACGACGCGGAGCGAGCGGTCAGAGTCGGGCGGAGGCGGCGTCGCGACTGAGCTGCCGCAGGAGGTCGAGCACGCCCTCGGGCCCGTCGACCGAGACGTCCGCACGCCGCAGCAGCGCGCCCTGTTCGTCGGACGACGAGCACACCAGCAACGTGGCCTGGCCCGCCTGCCGCAGCTCCTCGACTGCCGCGAAGGCCTCCAGGTCGCCCAGGTCGTCGCCGGCGAACATGAAGCCGCGCGTCGACAGCTCCTCGGCGATGGTGTGCACGGCGTCGCCCTTGTGGGTGCCCGGCGCGCGCACCTCGATCACGCTGCGCCCCGGCTCCACGGTCAGGTCGTTGGCCGCGGCGAGCTCGGAGACCGGGCCAAGGAGTCGCTCGAACGCGGCGGTCGCGTCCGGCAGCCGCCGGGTGTGTACGGCGACCGCCAGCCCCTTCTCCTCGACGTACGCGTCGAATGCATCGGCCCGTCGCAGCAGTGAGGGCAACCCGAGCAGGAAGCTGGCCAGGCCGTGCGGCGGACGCGGCGAGATCACCCGGCGGTTGACCGAGGACCACCGCTCGTTGCCGTACTGCCCGAAGATGTAGAGCTCCTTGCCCATCTCGCCGATCGCGTTGCCGACGTCGTCGAGTCCGCCGAGCGCGAGGGCCTGGCGGGCGGGCCGACCGGTGATGATCGCGATCGCGGCCACGTGCTCGGCCAGCTCGACGAGGACCTCGCCGGCGTCGGGGTGGATCCGGGCCAGGCTGGGGTCGTCGACGATCGGCGACAGGGTGCCGTCGAGGTCGAGTCCGATGACACTGTCAGCGGCGACACGCACCAGCGCGGCGTACCGCTCCTCACCTGTCGCGGAGATGAACTCCATGGGTCCACCCAATCATGTCCGTTCGCTGCGCGTTCCGGATGCTGCCGTCGTACGACGAGGCGCCCTGGTGCGAGACGGCGTACGACGACCGCGCGTGGCGACGCACGACGACGGATGACGCGACTCCGACGCCTCGAGCGTGTCCGCATCCCGGACCCGATGTGCACATCGTGAGACAGGCTGCGTAGGCTGAGCAACAGCTCATCGAGAGGGACTGAGGGAACGGCCCAGTGAAGTCCCGGCAACCGCCACGAGCCCCCTGACCCGGCCCCGCCGGATCAGTCGTGGAAACGGTGCTAATTCCGGCCCGCGGCGAGATACGCCGTTGGGGAAGATGAGAAGGAGGACTCATGAGCGCACCAACAGTCGAGGCCGGCAAGACACTCCGCGAAGGCGCCTTCGGCAATGCCACCGGCCTGTCGTGTCGCGAGTGCGGCCACCAGATCGCGCTGGGTCCCCACTACGCGTGTCCGGAGTGCTTCGGACCCCTCGAGATCGCCTACGACTTCCCGGCCGTGACCCGCGAGCAGATCGAGGCCGGCCCCGCGAACATCTGGCGCTACAAGGCCCTGCTGCCGGTGCCCGACGACATCGAGCAGAGCCCCAACACCGAGCCCGGCTTCACCCGCCTGCTCAAGGCTGACAACCTCGGTCGCGAGCTCGGCATCGACAACCTGTGGGTGAAGGACGACTCGACCAACCCCACCAACTCGTTCAAGGACCGCGTCGTCGCCTGCGCACTCAGCGCCGCCCGCGAGTTCGACGCCAAGGTCTTCGCCTGCCCCAGCACCGGCAACCTGGCCAACGCGGTCGCCGCCGCCGGTGCCCGTGCCGGCATCAAGACGGTCGTGTTCATCCCGAGCAACCTCGAGCAGCCCAAGCAGGTGAACTCGGCGGTCTTCACCGACAACCTCATCGCCGTCGACGGCAACTACGACGACGTCAACAAACTGGCCTCCGAGATCGCCGGCGAAGAGGACGGCTGGGCGTTCGTGAACGTCAACGTGCGTCCCTACTACGCCGAGGGCTCCAAGACGCTCGGCTACGAGATCGCCGAGCAGCTCGGCTGGCGCCTGCCCGACCAGATCGTGATCCCGGTGGCCTCCGGCTCCCAGCTGACCAAGGTCGACAAGGCCTTCCAGGAGCTGATCAAGCTCGGCCTCGTCGAGGACAAGCCCTACCGCGTGTACGGCGCGCAGGCCGAGGGGTGCTCGCCGGTCTCGGTGGCCTACAAGGCCGGCGTCGACGCGATCCGCCCGGTCAAGCCCGACACCATCGCCAAGTCGCTGGCCATCGGCAACCCGGCCGACGGCATCTACGTGCTCGACGTGTGCCGGCGCTCGGGCGGAGCGGTCGAGGACATCACCGACGACCAGGTCCGCGACGCGATCGTGCTGCTGGCCCGCACCGAGGGCATCTTCACGGAGACCGCCGGCGGCACCACGGTCGGCGTACTCAAGAAGCTGGTCGAGACCGGACAGCTCGACACCTCGCTCGAGACCGTCGTGATCAACACCGGTCACGGTCTCAAGACCCTCGACGCGGTCTCCGAACGAGTCAGCGCCCGGGTCACGATCGCCCCGTCCTACGACGCCTTCGTCGCCGCCAACATCATCTGACGAACCGTGGATTCTTGATGCGCGAACCGTGGGTTCTTGCGCCTCGAACCCGCAATCCTTGATGCACACCCGACCCCAGGAGTAGCCATGAGCGTTTCCGTCCGCATCCCGACCATCCTGCGCACCTACACCGGTGGCGAGTCCGAGGTCACCGCCGAGGGCGGCACTCTCGCCGAGGTGCTCGACAACCTCGACGCCAACCATGAGGGCATCAAGGCGCGCGTGCTCGACGACAACGGCGCCCTGCGTCGCTTCGTCAACGTGTACGTCGGCAACGAGGACGTCCGCTTCCTCGACAACCTCGAGACGCCCACGGCTGACGGCGTACAGGTCTCGATCATCCCCGCGGTGGCCGGCGGCTGCTGAGCCCGGGCCCGCCGCAGCTGCGGTGCCGGACGTGCGGACGCCGCGCCGTGAAGAAGTGCGGCAGTTCGACCGCTTCGGCGTGGTGTTGAGCGGGCGCCGTTGCCCGGTGTGGGTGAACTGCCGTAGTTCCTGACGCGCGATGATGAGCGCATGGACCACACCTACGCGCTCGACCTGACCTGGCAGGGCAACCGCGGCACCGGCACCAGCGGCTATCGCGACTACACCCGCGACGTCCTCCTGCGCGCCGACGGCAAGCCGGACCTCGAAGCATCGGCCGACCCGACCTTCCGCGGTGACCGCGGCCGCTGGAATCCCGAGGAGCTGCTGCTCGCCGCGCTCGCCGAGTGTCACCTGCTGTCCTACCTGCACTCCGCGGTCAACCACGGCGTCGTGGTCACGGCGTACGACGACTCGCCGGTCGGCACCATGGCACAGGTCGGCCAGGGCGGACGCTTCACCTCGGTGGTGCTGCGTCCTCGCGTGGTCGTCGCCGCGCCGGACCAGGTCGAGACCGCGCTGGCCATCCACCACGAGGCCAGCGAGAACTGCTTCATCGCCGCATCGGTGAACTTCCCGGTCACGCACGAGCCGACGGTCACCGTCGCCCCCTGATCGACCTGTCGCCAGTTCTGATCGACCCGTCGTGAGTTCGCGAACTGGCGACGGGTCACCTGGAACTGGCGACGGGTCACCTGGAACTGGCGACAGGTCACCCAGAACTGGCGACGGGTCGCCTGGATGACGTGGGGAGGGCGTACGACGAGCGGCCCTGCGTTCATTTCGACATACAGTTCGACCCGGCAACGACGGGGTTGAGCCGGCCGACCGCGACCACCTCCGCGAACTGCCTGTTGAAATGAACGGCTCACGGCTCACGGCTCGTTCAGCAGTTCCAACGCGAGGGACGCGCTGGCGCGGTAGTCGACCTTGCTGACCGGGGTGCGCGGCACCTGGTCGACGAAGAGGAACACCTTGGGCACCTTGTAGTTCGCGATCAGCGCGTGGCAGTGCTCGCGGAGCTCCTCGGCCGAGACGGACACCAGGCCGGGTCCGGAGTCGGCACCGGCGCCGTCCACCGAGACTCCCTCGCGCAGCTGCACGAGAGCAGTCACCTGTTGCCCCCAGCGCTCGTGCGGCGTGCCGACCACAACCGCGTCGAAGACGTCGTCGTGGCGCAGCAACACCGCCTCCACCTCCTCGGGGTGCACCTTCTCGCCGCCGGTGTTGATGCAGACCGAACCGCGGCCGAGGACGGTGACCGAGCCGTCGTCCTCGCGGCGCGCGAAGTCGCCCGGGACCGCCCACCGCACCCCGTCGATCTCGCGGAACGTCGCCGCGGACCTCACCGGGTCCTTGTAGTAGCCCAGAGGCACCGGCCCGGACCGACCCAGCATGCCGGTCACCCCCGGCGGGCAGGGGTTGAAGGACGCGTCGAAGACCTCGACCTGGTCGCTGACGTCGAAACGCGGCGCACCCGCTGCGGCCGTGGAGCCGTCGTCGATGCGGGCACCGGTCGCGCCGGACTCCGAGGCGCCGTACGAGTCGAGGATGAAGCGGTCCGGCAGGGCCCGACGGATCTGCTCCCGCACGCCTTCCGACAGGGGCGCCGCGCCGTTCGACACCGCGACCAGGGATGAGAGGTCCCATCGGGTAGGGGCGGCCAGGATCGCCTCGGCCACCGGTCGGCCCATCGCGTCGCCGAGGAAGGTCAACGAGTTGACCCGCGCCCGCTCGACCAGGTCGAGGATGCGTTCGGCGTCGAAGTTGGGCTCGGTGAAGAGCCCCACCGCGGCGCCGGCCATGTGCGCGTTGCCCATGATCCACTGGCTGCCGCCGTGCATCATCGGGCCACAGGCGAGCAGCACCAGCGGGTTCTCGTTGGCCGTGGCCTCGTTGGCCAACTGCTCCACGGAGTCGAAGGGCGCCCCGAACCTGCTCTGGTTCAACGCCGCCCGCATGAGGTCCTCCTGGCGCCAGACCACGCCCTTGGGGCTGCCGGTCGTGCCTCCGGTGTAGAGCACGTAGTGGTCGTCGGACGAACGCCCCGTCAGCCGTGTCGATAATGCCGCGGCCAGCGCGTCGTCGTACGCCGGACCGAGCTCGACCATGTGCTCCAGCAGCGGCAGGTCGAGCGCGCGTACGGCGTCGACGTACGCCGGGTCCACGAGGGTGGCGACGCAGTCGGCGTTGTCGTAGAGGTAGGCCAGTTCGTCGCTGAGGTACTTGTAGTTGATGTTGATCGGTACGGCGCGCGCCTTCAGGCAGCCGTAGAACGCGTCGACCCACTCGATGCGGTTCGCGGAGTGCACCGCCACGTGGTCACCGGGCCGGATGCCGAGCGAGACCAGGTGGTTGGCCAGCCGGGTCGACCGGTCGTCGATCTCGGCGAAGCTCCAGTCGCGGTCGATCGTGCGTACGGCGGCGCGGTCCGGGATCGCGTCGGCCATGGCCTCGATCAGGTCGGCCAACGTGACGGGACGCCCCGGTGCTGTGGTCTGGGTCACACGAGAAGGATCGCGGTTGGGCCGTCGCGCGTAAATGGCGGGTCTCGGTGGATGGCTCGGGTCGAGGTCGTCGGCGTCGAACGCCGGGTCATTGAGTCAGGGGCGGGGGGGCCGGGTGAGGGAGGTCCAGTCGCCGAACTCGGGCCAGTCTTCCCAGTGCGTCGTGCTGAAGTCGCGTGGGTCAGCCGACGTCGTTCACGGTGGTCTGGATCTCGCCGATCTGCAGCTGAGCGGCGGGGCCGGGCACGCCCGTGACCTGCTGCGTGACTGCCTGGCCGTCGGGAAGCGTGAAGGACACGTCATAGGCCGTGGACACGGTCACGGAGTATTCGCCCTTGCGGTCATAGCCATGCTCGACGGAACCCGCCTGGCCCACCTCGGCACCTTCGATGCCGGTGCCGGTCGCGCTGTTGCCGTCGCCGAAGTCCCATGTGGTCTCGCCGCCGGTGAACCGGACCGCGATGGAGTGGCCGAACAGGTTGACCGTGCGGGTCACGTCTGGTGCGTCGGCGTAGTAGTTGTTGGGGATGTTCACGTAGGACTGCGTCGCGGGCTCGACGTGCGGCTGTGTCTTGGGCGCCAGAGCACGGGCCACCTGGACCACCATCTCGGTGGTCACGACGGGCGTGGTCGGCATCGGGTCATCAGGGCCCTTGCACACCGTCGCGACCTGATCCCACGCGGTGGGCTTCCGGCCGTCGGCGAAGATCGTGCGGCGGTAGACCCAGAAGCGGATCGCGCCTGTTTCGCCCATGGCGTCGCAGGTGTTGACCGCGGCACCGCACAGGACGTCCGCACCGCCCTCGGGCGCGTTGATCGAACAGGTGGGCACGTACTTGTACTCCGGCCACTGGGTCGGGGGAGTGTAGGTGCCGTCGTCGCCGATGCTGTGGTCGATGACGTCCTGGGTGTCGTTGCCCTGCTGGCCGGTGATCTCGGTGCCGTGTTCCGTCTCGCCGCTACCCCAGCCGTCGTCGTCGCCGGCGATCGCTGCGTTGACGGGTGCCAGGAGAAGGCCGAGGAAGAGCGCCAGAGACCCAAGTGCGCGGTACGCCTTCATCTGCTCAACCCCCGTAGGTGAGTCGGTAATCTTCGAGGAGCCACGACTTGTCGCTCTGCGACCAGCGCAGGTCGGCCTCGAACGATCCTGGTGTCGGAGTCTTCGGCCCGAGCTTCCTTCCGGCATCGTTGATCTTCTTTCCTGCCGGCATCTTGAACGTCGTCACAAGGGAGTAACGGTCAGGCGACTGATCCATGACGTAGACCTGCTCGGCAGTGGGCAGTCGGTTCGGAATGTAGGCGATGCCTTCCTCGATCTGCTGTCGAGTGACCTCGGCATCGCTCTTGCATGACTTGCACTTGCTCCAGTCGGCGACGATCTCCCGGGCCACGGAGACATCGCGGGCTGCAAAGCCGTACTGCACCAGCTGGAGGGCAAAGCCCGTGAACTCCTTGGCAGAGGCCAAGGTCTTCGTCTGGTTCTCAGGTGCGCTGGGCTGTGTCATCCCCGCCGGGAGGTTGGCTGGCACATCGCTCGACTCGCTCGAGGTCTCCGAGGGGCTGGACGAGGCGGACTTGTCGAGGTTGAGGTCGCGATCCTTCTCGTCATCGCCGCAGGCGGCGATGAGGGTCAACGACAGGACAGCAGCAACGATCCCGAGCTTTCGCACCACAGGGTCTCCAAGTTTCGTCGGCGGGGCATCCATGAAACTACCCGGCCCGACCTTTGTCGAAACCGACCGTTCACTCCGGACCCCAACGCCGTTGGGCGCCCGGACGGTTCCGCATGGTTCAAGTGGAGTGATGAGACTTCGACCGCTCACCCTCGTCGCGGGAGCGATCAGCGTCGGCGCCGCCGGCTTCCTGGTGGGCTCGCGCCAACTGCTGCGCGCCCAGGCCGCCCAGGCCCGCGCGTTGATCGGCAAGCCGCTCGGGGAGGAGGCGCTAGACGCGGACCGCACCTTCAAGAAGAGGTACGGCGACCCGATCCACCTGCTCGTGCTCGGTGACTCGATCGCTGCCGGACTCGGTGCCGAGCTGCCCAGCCACACCCCCGGGGCCAGGCTCGCGAAGTACGTCGCGAAGCAGGCGCACCGGTCTGTCGTGCTGCACACCGGCGCGCAGGTCGGGGCGGAGAGCTCGATGCTGGCCGACCAGCTGGGCGTGCTGAAGTCGTCGTACCGCCCTGACGTCGCGGTCGTCATCGTCGGGGGCAACGACGTCACCCACCGGGTGCCGGTCTCCGAGTCGGTCGACCACCTGTCGGCCTGCATCAGTGCACTCCAGGAAAGAGGAGCGTCGGTCGTCGTCGGCACCTGCCCCGACCTGGGCATGCTGCGACCGGTGCCGCAGCCGTTGCGGGCCCTCGGCTCGCGGGCGTCTCGACAGCTCGCCGTCGCGCAACGCGCGGCCGCGTTGACGTTGGGTGCCCGGGCAGTGGACCTGGCCGAAGTGGTCGGGCCGTTCTTCATCACGAACCCCGACGAGATGTTCAGCCTCGACCGCTTCCACCCGTCGTCGCTCGGCTACAAGCGCACCGCCAAGGCCGTGTTGCCCTCGGTGCTGGCCGCGCTCGGGATCGCCGACGACGTGCCGTTCGGCCACCACGCCCCGGCCTGACCTCAGTCCGGATCAGCGACAGGCCTGGTCCAGCAAGGCTTGTGCCCGGGCCCGGGTGCGCACGTCGGGCAGCCGCAGCACCCTCACCAGCGGATCGTCACCCAGCCGCGCAGCCATCAGGAAGTGGAAGGTCTGGCTGCTCTCGATCAGTGCGTGCACGTCGCACCGCGGGACCACCATCGTCATGGGGAAAGTCCGTCGGTCCACCCCGGGAGGCAGCACCGCCGGCTGGTCCAGATGCAGTTCGAGCAGGACGGATCCGACGATCTCGGGCACCACGATCCGGCGTTCCTCGGACCGGCGGGTCAGCGTGATGTGGCCGGCCAGCTCCGTACGCCGGCCGCTCCCGACCAGCTGCCACGGCCCGTCGTAGGAGAGTCGTACGGCGGACTCGACCCGGCGTTCGTCGCACTCCCGTTGCCAGATGCGGGTGACGAAGCCGGTGCCACTCGCATCCAGCGTGCGGCGTACGACGTCGTCCCCGACGCGGACCCGGCCGATCACCGGCTCGCTCGTCGGCGCGAGTGCCGAACAGTCCGGCGTGGGGAGTGTGATGTTGAGATCGAGCGTCCGACCAGCCTCGACGGTCGTGGAGTAGTCGTCGAGGAACTTCCCGTAGCCGGGCCAGTCGAGCCCCACGCCGGTGACCGTGAGGTCGTCCGACGAGGAGTTGACCACCCGCAGCTGTGCGCGTGGCGTGCCCTCGAAGACACGTTGCTGCACGAACGACATCGCCACGTCGGGCACCTCGGGCTGGGTCTCCACGGCGCACCCGGCAGTCAGCAACAACAGGGCGCCGCCCAGTCGCTTCGCGATCGACATGCTCCCCAGTCTCACGCATCTCACCGAAACCCGGTTGGTGCACGAGGGCCGCGCACCCTTCGCCCGGGCTTACGCTCGCCGCATGACCAACGTGTTGCTGGCGACCTGCACCGGCTGGCCCGATGGCGAGCCGGGGGCGCCGGCCCTCGAACAGGCCCTGACCGCCCGTGGACTGTCGTCGCGCTGGGTGGCCTGGGACGACGAGACGGTCGACTGGTCGAAGGCCGACGTGGTCGCCGTGCGCTCGACGTGGGACTACGTCAACAGGTACGCCGAGTTCGTGACCTGGGCACGCGAGGTGGAGCGCGAGACCGTGTTGCTCAACGGCGCCGACGTGTTCGCCTGGAACCTCGACAAGGCCTATCTGGCCCACCTCGACGGCGTGCCCGCCGTACCCACCATGACCGCAGACTCGGTCGCCGAGCTGGCAGACGGTGTGCGCAGGTTCGGCACCGCCGTGGTGAAGCCGCGCGTGGGCGGCGGCGGCTCGGGCGTGCTCGTCTTCGACGACCCCGACGACCCGAACCTTGGCCGCGCAGAGCACGAGCACCCGCTGCTGCCGCGGCCGGAAGGGCCATGGGTGGTGCAGCCGTTGGTCGAGTCGGTGCGCACCGAGGGCGAGACGTCGGTCTTCGTGCTGGGCGGCCGCGCGGTCTCCCAGGTCGACAAGCTGCCCGCGGGCGACGAGATCCGGGTCCATGAGCACTTCGGTGGCTCGTCGCGACCGGTGCCGCTGCGCCCGGAGTGCGCCGATCTGGCCACCGAGGCGTGTACGGCGGCGTCGCGAAAGCTCCGTCGGACCCTGCACTACGGGCGGGTCGACATGATGCGGCTGGCCGACGGATCCCTTGCGGTCAGTGAACTCGAGCTGATCGAGCCGGGCCTCTATCTCGACGTGCTGCCGGGCAATGCAGAGCCCTTCGCGAAGATGGTGGCCAGAACAGTCTCCTGACCTCCAACCATTTGGCTGTCGCCCGCGTTTGACTGTCATGCAGCGAACGGGGAGACCAGATGACCACCGGTGACAGGGAGTCGTTCACGCTGTGGGCGACCGAGCGGCAGGGCGCGTTGCTGCGCACCGCCGTCCTCGTCACCGGCGACCACCAGCGCGCCGAGGACCTGGTGCAGGAGGCGCTGACCAAGGTCGCGCTGCGCTGGGGCAGGCTGCGCGACGGCCAGCCGGACGCCTACGCCCGGACCGTCATCGTGCGCGACAACATCTCCTGGTGGCGCCGGCATCGCCGCGAGAGGGTCGGCCTTCCCGAGTACGAGGACCGCGCGGCCCCGGTCTCCGGTGCGACCAGTGAGCGGCAGCTGATGCTGCGTGACGCGCTCGCCCGGCTGACCGCCCGACAGCGGGCGGTGATCGTGCTGCGCTTCTACGACGACCTCACCGAGACCCAGACCGCGGACGTCCTCGGCGTCGCGGTCGGCACGGTCAAGAGCCAGACCCACCTGGCCCTGCGCCGACTGCGCGAAGCCGCGCCCCAACTGGCCGAACTCCTGACGGAGGACTCCTGATGACCGAACGACGATTGAAGGACCTGCTCCACGAGAGCGTCGACGGACTGCCCCCGGTGCCACTCGCCGACGCCGCGTGGACGGACGCCGTACGGCGCCGGCGCCGCACCCGCATCGCCGGTACGGCGGCAGCGGTCGCCGCGGTGGCGGTGATCGCCGGGTCGGTCTCCTTGCTGGGTGGTCCCGACGATGACGGGAGCGCGCCCCCGGCCACGCAGCCGTCGAACACGAGGCCCGCCGACCCCCGCCTGCCGAACTCGACCGACGCGGCGTCGACGGGTACCGAGCCCGACGGGCGCCACGGTGACTGGCGGGTCTACTGGGGCCCGGCAGACAAGCAGGAGGCGCGCCTGCCGCGAATGGATTCGCCGCTGCCACGGCAGGTCGACCTCTCGGCCGATGCCACCGACCTCGCGGACGACCCGATCGACACCGCCCTCGCGGCGTACGCCGTCATGGACGGCAGCGGACTGCGCACGGTGCTCCTGCTCGCTCCCGACGGTTCCCTGCGCAGGGTCGACGTCTCCCGCGTCCAGCCGTTGGTCGACGACTCCGGCAACGTGATCGCCGCCGGCACCAACATGCTGTCGCCCAAGGGCGACCACCTGCAGTTCCCGCAGAACGGCAGCGTCCTGATGCTCACCCTGGCCACGGGCGAATGGCGCACGATCGAGGTCGGCGAGGCGGTCACCGAGCACGCGACGTGGGTGGGCGACGACCTCCACCTGCCGAGCACCGTCGGAGGCGCGGGTCCGCTCTACCGCGTCGACGGCCAGAGGACGGGTGCGTCCCGACGAGGCCTGCCGACGGCTCCGCCGGGCGACGACGTGACGCCGTACGGCCTCGCTCGGTCGGGTCCGAAGGGCGTCGCCCAGAGCTGGTCCGGGGCCGACGGACTTCCGGTCGCCGACCACGAGGTCACGCCGTCCGAGGTGATGGTCGTGCAGGGCTTCGACGAGAGCGACAGCGCGCTGCTGGTCTTCGGCTCCAAGGGCCTCGCCGACCTGGGTGGCGAACGCAACAAGGAGTGCTGTCCCGTGAAGTTCTGGCTCGACGACGACTGGGTGGTCTATGAGGCACAGGACGGGAGCCCCCGGTTGATCGCCTGGCAGGTCGGAACCCATGACTTCCGCAGGGTCTCCGAGCTCACGGGACTGAAGCCCGACCAGGAGTACGCCGTTTCCAGCTACTCCCGGATCTGGTCCTGACCACGACCCGAGATCATTTGCACTCTCATGGGTCGAGTGCTAAACATGAGGCTGGCACTCTCATCAAGAGAGTGACAACAACGGGACCGGTGAGTTGAGGTCCGAAGCGTCGGCGGGAAGGGTCCGCCGGGTCAGCCGGATCGTCCGTCGCGGGCAGCTCTCCGACTCCGTTCCAACTCTTATGCACAGCAAGGAATCGCAGGAGTTATGCCGAAGCTGATTGCTTTCAACGAAGAGGCGCGCCGCGGCCTCGAGCGGGGCATGAACACCCTCGCCGACGCCGTCAAGGTGACCCTCGGCCCCAAGGGCCGCAACGTCGTCCTGGAGAAGAAGTGGGGCGCCCCCACGATCACCAACGACGGTGTGTCGATCGCCAAGGAGATCGAGCTCGAGGACCCGTACGAGAAGATCGGGGCCGAGCTCGTCAAGGAGGTCGCCAAGAAGACCGACGACGTCGCCGGTGACGGTACGACGACGGCCACCGTCCTCGCCCAGGCAATGGTCCGCGAGGGTCTGCGCAACGTGGCCGCGGGTGCGAACCCGATGGGCCTCAAGCGCGGCATCGAGGCCGCTGTCGCCGCCGTGTCCGAGCAGCTGCTCGCCATGGCCAAGGACATCGAGACCAAGGAGCAGATCGCCTCTGCCGCCACCATCTCCGCCGGTGGCGACACCACCGTCGGTGACGCCATCGCCGAGGCGATGGACAAGGTCGGCAAGGAAGGCGTCATCACGGTCGAGGAGTCGAACACGTTCGGCATCGACCTCGAGCTGACCGAGGGCATGCGGTTCGACAAGGGCTACATCTCGGCCTACTTCGTCACCGACCCCGAGCGCATGGAGACGGTTCTCGAGGACGCCTACGTCCTCATCGCGAACCAGAAGATCTCCAACGTCAAGGACCTGCTCCCGCTCCTCGAGAAGGTCATGCAGTCCGGCAAGCCGCTGCTGATCCTCGCCGAGGACGTCGACGGTGAGGCCCTCTCGACGCTGGTCGTCAACAAGATCCGTGGCACCTTCAAGTCCGTGGCCGTCAAGGCCCCCGGCTTCGGTGACCGCCGCAAGGCCATGCTCCAGGACATCGCGATCCTGACCGGTGGCCAGGTCATCTCCGAAGAGGTCGGCCTCAAGCTGGAGTCGACCGGCATCGAGCTGCTCGGCCAGGCCCGCAAGGTCGTCATCACCAAGGACGAGACCACCATCGTCGAGGGCTCGGGCGACCAGGCCCAGATCGAGGGCCGGGTCAACCAGATCCGCGCCGAGATCGAGAACTCCGACTCCGACTACGACCGCGAGAAGCTGCAGGAGCGCCTGGCCAAGCTGGCCGGCGGCGTTGCGGTGATCAAGGTCGGCGCGGCCACCGAGGTCGAGCTCAAGGAGCGCAAGCACCGCATCGAGGACGCCGTTCGCAACGCGAAGGCTGCCGTCGAAGAGGGCATCGTCGCCGGCGGTGGCGTGGCGCTGGTCCAGGCTGCCGACGCCGCGTTCGAGAAGATCAACCTCGAGGGTGACGAGGCCACCGGCGCGAACATCGTGCGCGTGGCCACCGACGCTCCGCTGAAGCAGATCGCGATCAACGCCGGCCTCGAGGGCGGCGTCGTCGCGGAGAAGGTGCGCAACCTGGAGTCGGGCCACGGCCTCAACGCCGCGACCGGCGAGTACGTCGACATGATCGCCGCGGGCATCATCGACCCCGCCAAGGTCACGCGCTCGGCGCTGCAGAACGCTGCGTCGATCGCCGCGCTGTTCCTCACCACCGAGGCAGTCGTCGCGGACAAGCCCGAGAAGGCTGCTCCGATGGGCGACCCGTCCGGCGGCATGGGCGGCATGGGCGGCATGGACTTCTGATCGCCAGATCACCACGCTGCACACAGCATCAACCGAACGGCCCCGGGTTCTCCCGGGGCCGTTCGGCCATTTCGTCCCGCGAGCCGTGGATTGTTGATGCGCGAACCGTGTGCGGTTGATGCGCGAACCGTGGATTCTTGGTGCTCCGTGCACGTGGCCGGCTGGAACCGGGGCCTAGACTCGCCACCATGCGCAGATCTCTCGTGGCCGTTCCGCTGTTGCTCGTTCTCGCCCTCACCGCCGGTTGCGGAGACGACGACAAGGACAAGAAGGACGAGTCGAAGCCGAGCGAGACCACGTCGACGACGACCGAGCCCAGCGAGGACTCTTCGACCTCACCTTCGACGCAGCCGACCGAGCCGGTGACCTCGGAGCAGTTCTGCGACGACGCCAAGGACGCGTTGAAGGGCGACTCGGCGAGCCAGGTGTTGCAGCAGGTGGCGACGGTGGTCGCCGACGGCCTGCCCGAGGACATGCCGCAGGACGCGGTCGACGGTATCCAGGTGCTGATCGACATCGCGCCGCAGCTCGAGAAGACCTCGACGGCTCTGAAGGCCTACACCGACCTCTCGTCGGAGAAGCGCGGCAAGGTCAACGCGCTGGCCACCTACCTGACCACCACGTGCGGGCAGAACCTCGTGGCGGACATCATCCCGGCGCTGAAGGACATCCCGTCCGAGCTGCTCTCGCTGCTGCCCAGCGACCTGCCCACCGTGATGCCCTCGAGCTGACCTGCTCGAGGTCGACCCGGATCCGCCGTTCGCCAGTCTCCTGGTCATCGAGCGTTGCAGTTCGTACCACTCCCGGCTCGGAACACGTATGAACTGCAACTCTCGCCGTACACCCGCGCACGCCCAAACGCGCCGTACGCCCGCTGCCGGGCTCAGGAGTCGGTGCTGAGCTGGCCCAGTGCGGCGACCACGGCGCCGGACTCCTCGCAGACCCAGACCGGGTCGGGGCCGCCGAGCTCGGGGTGGATGTGCAGGGCGTGTACGGCGTCCTCGCAGCGTGGGCACACCGGCCAGCGGCCGACGCGCATCAGGAGGGCGTCCTGCACGTCCTGGGCGACCAGCCCGCCGACGTACGGCTCGCCGGCCGGCCACTGCTCGGCCCACCATCGGCGTTCGGAGACGGCGTCCTCCAGCAGCGAGACGGTCTCTGCGGAGGCGACCCCCGTGGCCTCCAGGTCTCGCATCACGACGGCGCGGGCGGAGAGCAGTTGGTCGGTCACCCTCCCATTGTGCGTCGCCCCCGGTGAGACCCCGCCAACCGTGGATTCTTGATGCACGAACCGGGTGCGGTTGATGCGCGAACCGTGGCTCGTTGGGGTGGGCACCAAGAATCCACGGTTCGAAGCGCAATCTTGCGGGGTTCGCGCATCAAAAGGGCGGTGTTCGCGGCCCTAGAGTGACCGGGTGAGGATTCATGGACTGCTGCTCGCCGCGGGGGCCGGCCGGCGGATGGGTACGCCGAAGGCGCTGGTCGACGACTGGTTGTCGCGCGGTGTGACCGCCCTGCGCGACGGAGGCTGCGACGAGGTGACCGTCGTGCTCGGTGCCGCGGCCGCTCAGGCCCGTTCCCTGCTCGAAGGCGTCGAGGTCGGCATTGTCGAGGCGGACGACTGGGCCGACGGCATGGGCGCATCCCTGCGTGCCGGGCTGGCCGCCCTGGCCGGGCTCGATGCACTGCCGGACGCAGCACTGGTCACCCTCGTCGACCTCCCGGACGTCGGCGCGGACGTCGTACGCCGGGTGCTCGCCGCCCCGCAGACCAGCCCCGGGTCGGAGCCGGCGGGCGGTGAGTCGCGGACGCAGTCGATCACCCTGGGCGTGCTCCGCCGGGCGTCGTACGCCGGCGTGCCCGGGCACCCCGTGCTGATCGGCCGCGACCACTGGTCCGGCGTACGCGCATCTGCCGAGGGTGACCGTGGCGCCCGCGCCTATCTGGCCGCCCGCGAGGTCGAGCTGGTGGAGTGTGGCGACCTGGCCACGGGGCAGGACGTCGACAGCCCAACCCGCGACCAACGTCGCGCTGAGTAGCCTTGAATGCATGGACACTCCACACACTCCGGGCTCGGTCGCCGAGGTCGAGAAGTTCCTCGGTGACACCGGCTACGTGTGTGAGGAGTCGTTGGCGACCGTGGTGTTCCTCGCGCTCACCATGCAACGACCCCTGCTGCTCGAGGGCGAGCCCGGCACCGGCAAGACGGCACTCGCCGAGGCGATCGCGGAGGCCCAGGGGCTGCCCCTGATCCGGCTGCAGTGCTACGAGGGGATCGACGCGACGCAGGCGCTCTACGACTGGGACTTCCCCCGCCAGATCCTGCACCTGCGTGCCCTCGAAGCCTCGGGCAACGCCGACGTGCAGCAGGCCGAGAAGAGCCTGTACGACGAACGCTTCCTGCTCGCCCGACCCGTGCTCCAGGCGCTGCGTGAGAGCCCGGCGGTGCTGCTGGTCGACGAGGTCGATCGGGCCGACGACGAGTTCGAGGCCTTCCTGCTGGAGGTGCTCTCGACGTACCAGGTGAGCATCCCCGAGATCGGCACGGTGCGCGCGGCGACGCCGCCGATCGTGGTGCTCACCTCCAACCGCACCCGCGAGCTGCACGACGCGTTGAAGCGGCGCTGCCTCTACCACTGGATCGACCACCCGGGGCTGGAGCGCGAGGTCGAGATCCTGCGCTCGCGCAACCCCGAGGTCAGCGAGACGTTGGCGCGTCAGGTCGCCACCGCCGTCCAGTCGCTGCGCACCGAAGACCTCCTCAAGCCTCCGGGCGTGGCCGAGACCCTCGACTGGGCGCGGGCCCTGCAGGCGTTGGGTGCCACCGAGCTCGACCTGGCCACCGCCTCGGCGACGTTGGGCGCGCTGGTGAAGTACCGCGAGGACGGCGACCGGGTGCGCCAGGCCCTCGACCGGCTGATGGCGGTGTGACGGTGCCGCACGCCGCCGACGAGATCCTGCTCGGCTTCACCCGCGCGCTCCGCGCCGCCGGCGTCCCTGTCACCCAGGACCGAACCCATGGGTTCGCCTCGGCGGTCGCGCTGCTCGGCGCCGACGACCACCGGGCGACGTACTGGGCGGGCCGCGCCACGCTCTGCGCCGGACCCGACGACCTCGAGCGCTACGACCAGGTGTTCCACGCCTGGTTCAACCACCGCGACGGACTGCCGCGCCCGGCGCCGTCGACCGAGGCGTCGGCCCCGCTCACGACCGACCTGCTGGGCGGTGACGACGACGAGCTGGCCGGTGACGACGCGGCGGGTGATGACCCGGTGCGGGCGATGGCCAGTCGCACGGAGCTGCTCCGGCATCGCGACGTCGGCACCATGTCGGCCTCCGAGAGGCGCCTGCTGACCACGCTCTTCAGCGCGCTGCACCCGCGCCTGCCCATGCGGCGTACTGCCCGACAGCACGCGTGGCACAGGGGCTCCGTCGATGCCCGCCGCACCCTGCGGGCCAGCCTGCGGCGCATGGGGGAGCCCGCCGACCTCGCGTGGCGTCGGCGGGGTGCCCGGCCGCGCCGGGTGGTGCTCCTGATCGACGTGTCAGGGTCGATGAGCAGCTACGCCGACGCCTTGCTGCGTCTGGCACACCGCTTCGCGACCACCGACGAGGGCCGTCACGTCGAGGCGTTCACGGTCGGCACCCGGCTGACGCACATCACCCGCGCGCTGCGACAGCGCGACCCCGACCGGGCCCTGGTCGCGGCCGGAGACACGGTGCCGGACTGGTCCGGTGGCACCCGACTCGGTGAGGTGATGCGGGTCTTCCTCGACCGGTGGGGCGCCCGCGGCCTGGCCCGCGGTGCCGTGGTCGTGGTGTTCAGCGACGGCTGGGAGCGCGGCGACACGGCCCTGCTCGGCGAGCAGATGGCGCGCCTGCACCGCCTCGCGCACAAGGTGGTCTGGGTGAACCCGCACCGCGGCAAGGCCGGCTACCTGCCCGTGCAGCAGGGCATCGCCGCGGCGCTCCCGCACGTCGACGACTTCCTTGCGGGTCATACCCTGACCACGTACGCCGAACTGTTGGAGGTCGTGGCAGATGCGTGAAGTGCTCCCGGAGCTCTTGGAGTGGTGGCGGGCCGGCGAGACGGTCGGCATGGGCACGGTCGTGGCGACCTTCCAGTCCGCACCGCGGCCCCCGGGCGCCTCGATGCTGGTCGGCCCGGAAGGTACGGCGGTGGGCTCGGTCTCCGGCGGCTGTGTCGAGGGTGCGGTCTACGAGCTGGCCGGCGAGGTGGTCGAGTCCGGCGCACCCGTCTTCCAGCGCTACGGCATCTCCGACGACGACGCGTTCGCGGTCGGCCTGACCTGCGGCGGCATCCTCGACGTGTACGTCGAGAAGGTGAACCAGGAGACGTTCCCCGAGCTGGGTGAGATCGCCGACGACCTCGAGGCCGGTCGCGCGGTCGCCGTGGCGACGGTGATCGAGCACCCCGACCCGTCGTGGGTGGGCCGTCGCACCCTCATCCGCCCTGACTCCGCGACACTCCCTGACGTTCAGGCCCCCAGCAGGACCGAAACGTCAGGGACTATCCCAGAGGAAGGGCCGAAACGTCAGGGAGTATCTCTGGGGAGTGCGCGGGTGGACGACGCGGTCCGCGACGACGCGCTCGGGCTGCTCGCGTCTGGGCACAGCGGCACGCTGTCCTACGGACCCGACGGCGAACGCCGCGGCGAGGGCATGCGCGTCTTCGTGTGGGCCTTCGCGCCCAAGCCCCGCATGCTGGTCTTCGGCGCGATCGACTTCGCCGCGGCGGTGGCGCGGATCGGCAGCTTCCTCGGCTACCACGTGACGGTCTGTGACGCCCGCCCCGTGTTCGCGACCAACACCCGCTTCCCCGAGGCCGACGAGGTGGTCGTCGACTGGCCGCACCGTTTCCTCGCCGCCGAACAGGAGGCCGGGCGCATCGACTCGCGCACGGTCCTCTGCGTGCTCACGCACGACCCCAAGTTCGACGTACCGCTGCTCGAGGTGGCGCTGCGGCTGCCCGAGGTCGGGTACGTCGGCGCGATGGGCTCGCGGCGTACGCACGACGACCGCCTGGCGCGGTTGAAGGAGGCCGGCGTGACGTCCGAGGAGATCGACCGGCTGTCCAGCCCGATCGGCCTCGACCTCGGTGCCCGCACCCCCGAGGAGACCGCGGTCAGCATCGCCGCCGAGATCGTCTCGTCGACCTGGGGCGGCAGTGGTCAGCCACTGGCCGCACTCGAGGGCCGGATCCACCGGTAGCGAACCGCCACCTGTCCGTTCGGGCAGGCCGGACCCGTCACCTTGCCGGGCTCTCCGGGCCGGGCACGCTCCTACTGTCGTGGGTGAAGGCGTCTGGTCGGCGCACACACCACCACGGAAGGCCACGACATGGGGCGGTACGTCATCGAGCGGGAGTTGCCCGGAGCCGGAGAGCTCGACGAGCAGCAGCTCCACGACATCAGCGCCAGGTCCAACGAGGTGCTGGCAGGCATGTCGGACATCGAGTGGGTCCAGTCGTGGGTCACCGACGACAAGCTCTACTGCGTGTACGACGCCGCGAACCCCGAGGACATCGCCGAGCACGCCCGCCAGGGCGGGTTCCCGTGCGACCGGGTCAGCCCGGTGACCGGCACGATCTCGCCGGAGACCGGTCGCTGAGAGACTCCGCCAGGGCGGACCCAACGTTCTCGCAACGTTTGGCGGTGCACAGTGGTGCAGGTCACACAGTTGGGAGACTTTGATGAGCACGACGATGGTCCCGGCCAGCGGGGAACGCCACGGCAGCACTCTGCGGGAAGGCCCCGTGGAGACCTTTGAACTGGCCAAGTTCCATGCGCCCGAGGTGGTGCTGGGCACCGGCTCCCTCGCCGAGGCCGGTTTCGCGGCCGGGCGCCTGGGCGCCCGGCGTCCGCTGGTGGTCACCGACCCGGGCATCATCGAGGCCGGCTGGGTCGACGAGCTGCTCGGCCACCTTCGCGAGTCCGGTCTCGAGCCGGTGGTCTTCTCGAGCGTCACGCCGAACCCGCGCGACCACGAGATCCGCGCGGCCTACGCGCACTACGCCGAGTGGGACTGCGACGTGATCATCGGCATCGGCGGCGGTTCGGTCGCCGACGCGGCCAAGGGCGTGGCGATCCTGTCCGGCAACGGCGGCGACATCCTCGACTACGCCGGGGTCGACCTGATCACGCACCCGATCCCGCCGCTGCTGATCATCCCGACGACGTCGGGCACCGGCGCCGACGTCAGCCAGTTCTGCATCGTCACCGACACCGAGAGGTCGGTGAAGGTGACCATCCTCGGCCGGGCCCTCGTGCCCGACATCTCGATCACCGACCCGCGGCTGCTGGTCACGATGCCCGAGGACCTCAACGCCGCCACCGGCCTCGACGCGCTGACCCACGGCATCGAGGCCTTCGTCTCGCTGGCCCACAACCCGCTCGCCGACACCCATGCGATCAGCGCCGTCGGGCTGGTCTGTCGCAACCTGCGTACGACGATGACCACGCCGCGTGAGGCCGAGGCGAGGCGCAAGATGGCCCAGGCCAGCCTCCAGGCCGGGCTGGCGTTCTCCAACGCGATCCTCGGTGCCACCCATGCGATGAGCCACCAGGTCGGCGGACTGCTCGACGCCCCGCACGGCGTCGTGAACGGCGTACTCCTGCCGCACGTGGTCCGCTACAACGCCCGGGCCACGCCGGAGCGGTTCGTCGAGCTCGCCGCTGCGGCCGGGCTGTCGGTGCAGGGCATGCCCGGCGAGGAGGCGGCCGAGATGCTCGCCGACCACATCCGCCTGCTGGCCGACGACATCGGCGTGCCCCGTGGGTTGAGGGAGCTGGGGGTCACCGAGGAGGACATCCCGCGGCTGGCCCGCACCACGCTGGACGACGCCTGCCTGACCACGAACCCGCGGCTGGCGAGTGAGCAGGAAATCGCCGAGCTCTTCCGGAACGCTCTCTAGAGATGAGTGATCGGCACACTCCCACGGGGAGCGATCTCACCACCCTCACCGGCGTCCGGTCGGGCAAGGGCTCCTACTACCGCGCGTACGTGCGCTCCGACGAGCGGATGCAGCACGCCGTACGAGCGATGGACTCGATCAGCCGCGCCCTGGTGCGCACGGCGGAGGGCCCGCGCGCGCTCCTGGAGGAGGTGGCCCGTGCGGCCGCCCAGCACCTCGACGCACAGTGGACCGTGCTGGCCCTCTCCGACGGCCAGCTGCCGGGCGCACGCCCGCGCTTCCTGGCCGTCGACCACGTCGGCCGGGTGATCGACGACGACGCCGACCTGCCCCACCACGTACGCCGCGAGCTCGGCGCGATCCGTGCCGGACACGCCACCGGTGCACCCGGCTTCGACCGGTGGGTGCGGGTGCCGATGACGCTCGACAACGCCATGATCGGCAGCCTGGTCGGGCTGCACGGTCTCGACGCGGAGCCCGAGCCCGGCGACCTCTCCGTGCTGCGCATCCTGGCCAACGAGGCCGCGGTCTCCCTCTACAACTGCGAGCAGTACCAGGCCGGCCTGGCCCTGCACCGCCGGGCCCAGCGGTTGTACGACGACGCGGTGTCCCAGGCACTCGACCTCGAGGAGCGGACCCGCGAGCTTCGCCAGGCCGAGGAGCGACTGCTGGTCGCCCACCAGCGTGAGCTGGTCGACCACGAGCGGCACCGCATCGCCCGTGAGCTGCACGACAACGTCACGCAGTTCGTGCTCTCGGCGGGCATGTCGATGGAGATCGCGCGTGGAGAGGCCGAGGACCTGGGCGCGTCGGCGGCCGGGCTGCTCGGGCACCTCAGCACCGCCAAGAACCTCACCCAGGAGGCCGTCGACCAGCTGCGCCGCGCGATCTACGCGTTGCACCAACCGCACCGCGACACGGTCTGGACGCTGCCCGAGCTGTTGCAGGAGGTGGCCGAGCACCACCGGCCGCACCTGTCGGTGCACCTGCACATCGAGGGCGAGGTGCAGGTGCTGCCGGCCGACGCCGACCACGAGATCGCCCGGGCGGTCGGCGAGGCGTTGTTCAACGTGGCGGTGCACGCCGAGGCGACGCGGGCCGTGATCCGGATGCGCTACCGGACCGACGAGCTGTTCGTCAGCGTCGCCGACGACGGTGTCGGAGACCCGGGGGAGCTGGCCCGCAAGCTCCGCATCGGTCGGGGCCGGCCGGCCGACGGGCGCCACTGCGGCCTGGCCAACATCTACAGCCGCCTCTCCGACATCGGGGGGTCGCTCGCCTTCCGCCGCGCCCGCATCGGCGGCGTACGGATCGAAATGCGTGTCCCGCTGCCCCTGGCGGTCAACCGCCCGGGGATGATCACCGGCCTGGTGGGAGCCAGGCCAGAGGAGGAAGCATGCCCACCCTGAGCCCACCCGAGGCGCCCACCGGGCCCGACGTCGACACCGTCGACATCATGCTCGTCGACGACCACGCGATCGTGCGGCAGGGACTGCGCTCGATCCTGGAACGCGAGTCCGACCTGCGGGTCATCGCCGAGGCGTCGAGCCGTGCGGAGGCGCTGGCCGTGATCGCCGCGGCCCGCCCGCGCATCGTCCTGCTGGACCTCAAGCTCTCGACCTCGTCGGACTCCGAGGGCCTCGACCTCTGCGCCGAGCTGTCCGAGCAGTACCCCCATCTCGGCATCCTGGTGCTCACCACGTTCCTCGACGACGCGTTGGTGCTGCGTGCGGTGCGGGCCGGGGCCCGCGGCTACGTGGTCAAGGACGTCGACACCTCGGGTCTGATCCGGGCGATCCGTGACGTGGCGCGAGGCGAGAGCGCCTTCGACGCGCGTTCGGCCGCGGCCATGGTGCGCGGGCTGAACGCGCCGACGGCGGCCGAGCAGAAGCACCTCACTCCTCGTGAGTGTGAGGTGCTGGCACTGCTCGCCCGCGGCCTGTCGAACCGTGACATCGGCCGGAGGCTCTACATCTCCGAGACCACGGCCAAGTTCCATGTCGGGAACATCCTTCGCAAGCTGGGGGTGACCCGCCGCGCGGAGGCGGTCTACGAGGCTTCCAAGCTGGGCGTCATCTGATCGACTGATCAGGGAACGGCCAGCACCGTCCGCTCCCACGTGGTGTTCACGATGATCGCGGCCGAGGCGTAGAGCGCGACGACGGCGTCCGCGATCAGCAGGTAGCCGGCGAGGTGGCCGAGTCCGGTGCTCTCGAAGAACGCGCCGAAGGCGGCCAGGTAGAACACCGCGCACAGCAACGTGAAGATCACGATCGTGGTCAGGTTGGTGCGCAGCGCGGCGAGCAGCATGTACGTCGAGAAGATCGCCCACGCCAGCAGGAACATCCCGGTGATGGCGGCGGCGTCCGCGGTCACCATCGGGCCGTAGAACTGCACGAGAAGCGCGTAGCTGAGCCAGAAGCCGGCGTACGCCGTGAACACCAGCCCCGGGAACGTCTCGCCGCGCTGGAAGTGGATGATGCCGGCGACCAGCTCGGTGAGGAAGCCGAGCGAGAGGGCCAGGGAGAGCACGGCGGGAGTGGCGAGCGGGTCGATCAGCCCCGACATCACCGTCGAGAGCACGAGTGCGGAGATGCCGAAGCTGGCCAGGCCCAGCGGGAACGGGTCGCCCCAGCCGGAGGGCGCAGGTGCCGCGGCAGGGGCGGGCATCGTGGCCGCATGGGCCGGGCGACTGTCGATGTCGGTCATGTTTCCTCCAGGAGTGGTTGGGCTTCTGACGCTAGGAGTCGCGGGTTCCCGGCGGACCGCCCGAGCGGCGGGGTGCCGGGCCTGTCCGGACAGTCCTCTCCCGGCCCTGCGTGAAGCCGAAGTACAGGTACGGCGTGCGTCGCCCGCGTGCCGGCGTACGGGTGGGTGAAGTCGGGGAGAGGTGCGCAGGCATGATGATCGAGCCGAACGCCCGAAGACACGACAACGTGGTTGACGTGAGCACCTGACCTTGGGGCGGCCAGCTCGTCGTTCGCTGGCCGTTCGCTGACGGCCTGCACCGGACCGTCCGACAGGTAACTCGCAGGCTGCCGGCCCCGTCTGAGCGTGAACCGCTCCCTGACCCGCCTGCTCACCTGTCCTACGGTCCGCCCCCGTCGCGTCGACCAGGTGCCGGCCGTGTCGGTGAGTGCTGCCTGTGACCGCAACAGCCACTGGGTGCGATCCACCACGTCGTGGTCGAGGATCAGGCGAGGTCGATCAGGAGCCAGCCGCCGTGGGCCTCGCGGACGTCGTACGGGTGGCCGGTGGCGGCACCCCAGGCGTCGAGGTCGTCGAGGGAGATGGTGCGTACGTGGCCCCAGGTCGCGTCGGCCTCGTCCTCGAGGGGGACCGCGATCACGACGCGTCGGCGGGCCACGCGCAGGGCCTCGTGGACGACGCGTTCGCCATGGTCGGGCTCCAGGTGCTCGAGCAGGTGGACGGCGAGCACGTTGTCGCACGAGTCGTCGGCGAACGGCAGCCGGCCGGCGTCGGCGGTGCGCGTGTGCACCTCGCGGCCGAGGCGCGGGGCGACCGCGTCGAGCAGGCCGACGGTGCCGGCGGAGACGTCCGAGGCGATCACCGCGCGCCCGGCGGCGGCGAGCCGGAGGGACAGGAAGCCGAAGCAGCAGCCCAGCTCGAGCACCGTGCCGGGAGCCAGCGCCTGCTCGGCCAGGCCGTAGACGGGTGCGTAGTCGGCGATGGTCCCGTGCCGGGTGCCGGTCGGGTCACCGGTGAGGGACTCAGCGACCCGGGCGAGGGTGTTGGCGTAGAAGTCGGTCCACGCGTCGAGCGGCTCCGCACGGGTGCTGAGCACGATGCCGGTGAGCAGCCGCTCGAAGAGGTCGGGTCCGCGCAGCCAGCCGGGCTGGAACAGCTCCTCGGCGATCAGGCCCGCCAGGTCGTCGTCGATCTGGTCGGGCCGCAGCGCGTGCGAGAGCTTGATCAGGGGGCCTTCGTGGAGGATGTCGAAGTGCTCGGTGCGCACGGTGCGCAGCTGCCGGCGTGGGCGGGGGCCGTGCAGCGCCGTCACCTCGACCATGGCGTCGCGGTAGACGCCGTTGTGGGTCGCGACGAACGGGTCGATCGCCGAGACCGGCTCGACGGCGCTCATGCCGGGCCCCTGGGCGAACCGCACCGCCGGACCCTCACGTCGTCACCTTCAGTGAGGTGGTGACTTCCTCGAGGCCGTGCAGGTTGCGCACCACCTGCACCTTGTCGGTGTGTTCGGCGTACGCCGGCAGGTCGCAACCACCCAGTCCCCATGAATAGCTGGGCTCCGGGGTCAGCCAGATCGTGGAGCGCGCCCGGCGGGTGATCTCCTCGAACGCCTCGAGCCCGGGGTCCTTGCCGTTGCCGCGACCGTCGCCGAGCACGATCACGGTCGTACGCCGGTTGACCGCCGAGCCGTACTGGTCGAGGAACTGGCGGAACGACGACCCGTAGTCGGAGTCGGCGTCGACGTCGAGGATGCCGCCCGCTGGCAGGCCCGCCATCACGAGGGACAGCGCGTCCTCGATGCGGTGCTCGGAGAACAGGTCGGTGATCTCGACCATGTCCTTGACGAACGCGAAGGTGCGCACCGACGACGCGACCGACTGCAGGCTGTGCACCAGGTGCAGGGTGAACCGCGCGGTCGAGCGCACCGACAGCGAGACGTCGCACAGCACCAGCAATCTGGGTCGGTCGTGTGCCTTGGCGACGGTGACCGGCCGGAACGGGACGCCGTCGTACTTTATGTTGCTGCGCATGGTGCGCCGGCCGTCGACCACGCCGCGCGCGGCCGTCGTACGACGGGGGCGGGGCGCGCCGTGCAGGCTGCGCAGCAGGCGACGCAGCGACTCCTCGAGCTCGGCACGCTCGTGCTCGTCGACGGTCTCGGCCTGTGCGGCCTGGAGCTCGCGGGTCTCGATCTCGCGCTCGGTCTCCATCAGCTGCTGGAGGTGGTCGCGGATCCGCTCGGGCAGGCTGGCCAGCCAGGGCGCCAGCGCCTTGCGCAGCGCGGCGAGGTCGCCGTCGTCGACGAAGGTGTCCTCGGGCAGGCGTTCCTCGAGCCAGCTCAGCAGCGCCATCTCCTCGTGCACCGACAGCTCGGTGTCGAGCTCCATGCCGGGGCTGCGGACCAGGTCGCCGGGGTTGCCCGGGTTGTGCATCCGGCGGGTCGAGAGCTGCACCCTGGCCGCCTCGCCGGCGCTGGTCTGGGTGTCGTTGGAGAGGACGATCTCGTCGGTCAGCGCGGCGATGTCGATCTTGTTGGCCTCCTGGTGCAGGTTGTACTGCTGGGCCATGTCCTCGGGCTTGAAGAACTCCTTGATGTCGTCGGGCTTGCCGTGCGAGTGCCCGTCCTCGGGGATGTCGCCGGGCTCCTCCGACAGGGTGAAGTCGGTCAGCTCGCCGTCGTCGCTCAGGTCGTCGTGGGTGTGCTTGTGCTCCTCGCCGGCTTCGTCGATGACGGGACGCAGTCCGAAGAACCGGTCGAAGACGCGGTCGAAGGTGGCCAGGTCGCGCCGGTCCTTGACCAGGCTGACCGCCAGCGCCGCGCGGAGCACCTCGCGTTCGTCGAGCACGCTCGGTTGGGCCACCGCGTGCATGGCGTCGATGACCTCCGCCGTACTCACCCGCACGCCGTGGAGTCGCAGCAGGCGGATGAACCGGTGGACCGCGCCTTCCATGCCGTCGGCCTAGACCGGGCGCTTGCGCGCCGAGAAGGACCGGCTGCCCTGGCCGGGTGACACCGCACGCGACGGGCCGAGCTTGTTGTCCGCGCCGTAGTAGCCCTTGTCGTGGCGGCCGGGCCTGTCCTTGGCGGCGCGGGCGGCCTTGCCGTCGACGTCGCCGGAGTCATCCCGTGACGCGGGCGGCTGCGGCGCGGGGTCGTGGTCGTGACCGTGGCCATGCCCGTGACCGTGCCCGTGACCGTGCAGGCTGTCGGGCACGACGGCGTTCGGGTCGACCATCTTCGGGATCGCGGCGAGCGCCTTCTTGAGGTCGCGTTCGTACTTCACGACGACGTTGAGCGTGCTGGACAGGATGTCGGAGGTCAGCTCCTCCACGCCCAGCACGGCGAGGGTGCGCGCCCAGTCGATCGTCTCGGAGATGCTCGGCGCCTTGCGCAGGTCGAGGTCGCGCAGGTCGCGCACGATCTCGACCAGGCGTACGGCGAGCGCGTCGGAGAGGCCGGTGTCCTTGGAGCGGATGATCTCCAGCTCCCGCTCGGCGTCGGGGTAGTCGAGGAAGAGGTGCAGACAGCGCCGCTTGAGGGCCGCCGAGAGGTCACGCGTGTTGTTGGAGGTGAGGACGACGTACGGCAGGTGCTTGGCGCGGATGGTGCCGATCTCGGGAATGGAGATCTGGAACTCGGAGAGCAGCTCGAGGAGCACCGCCTCGAGCGCCTCGTCGGCCCGGTCGACCTCGTCGATGAGGAGTACGACGGGGTCGTCGGAGTCGATCGCCTCGAGCAGGGGACGGGCGGCGAGGAAGCGCTCGGAGAAGAACACCGAGTCCTGCTTGGCGATGCGCTCGATCGACTCGTTGAGGTCGGCGGCGTCCTCGACGATCGAGCCGATCTTCTCGCGCAGGATCTGGGTGTAGAGCAGCTGCTTGCCGTAGTCCCACTCGTAGAGCGCCTTGGTCTCGTCCTGGCCTTCGTAGCACTGGAGGCGGAGCAGTCGCCGGCCGGTCGCATGGGCCAGACTCAGGGCCAGCTGGGTCTTGCCGACGCCGGCCGGGCCCTCCAGGAGCACCGGCTTGTCGAGCCGGGTCTGGAGGAAGACGGTGGTGGCCAGGCGGTCGTCGGAGAGATAGCCGTGCTCGGCAAGGCGCAGCCGGGCCTCCTCGACGTCGGCGAAGGCGGGGGCCGGTTCGGGCAGCGTGCTCACGTTCTCTCCTCAGGCAGTGGTTGCGTGGCCGGTGGGATCCGGTCCGGCCGCCGGCTCGATGGACGGCGACCGGACCGGGGCTCTGTCAGCTGATCAGGTCGTCCAGATCGCCGTTCATGCAGTGATCGATCACCGGGCGCACGGTCTCGAACGTGCACTCCTTGGCATTGCCCGGCGTACAGGCGTCACCGAGGACGTGGTGGGTGATGCGGTCGATGTCCTCGTCGTCGCCCTTGATCACCGGTGCGTTCTCGTAGTACGCCGTCGGGCCGGTGCCCAGGCGGTTCTTCGAGTAGCTGTCCTGGGTGACGTCGGTGAACTTCTCCGGGATGCCCACGTCGCGGAGCAGCCGGATCGACGCGGCGAGGGCGGCGTCGGCAGCCTGCACCTTGGTCATGCCGTGGGTGTCGATGCCCATGGCCTCGGCGATGTCGGCAAAGCGGCCGTAGACCGCGGGCATGTTGAACGCCCACACCCGGGGCAGCGCGATCGCGTTGTTGAGCCCGTGGTGGGTGTCGTAGAACGCCGACACCGCGTGCGAGATCGAGTGGATGATGCCGAGACCGCCGGAGTTGAACGCCTGGGCGGCGATGTACTGGGCGTACATCATGCCCTCGCGGCCCTTGAGGTCCTGGCCGTTCCACACTGCCTCGCGCAGGTTCTCCGAGGTCAGCTTGATGGCCCGGATCGCGTTGCCGAGTGACGGCTCGAAGTTGAGCCGTGACACGTACGGCTCCGAGGCGTGTGCCAGCACGTCGAACCCGCACTGGGCGGTGTAGTCGACCGGGCAGTCGAAGTAGAGCACCGGGTCGTCGATCGCCAGGGTGGCGACAGAGGCGTCGTCGAAGGCGACGTACTTGTGCGGGTTGTCGGGGTCGGTCGTGGTGTCGGTGATGACGTAGGCCCACGACGTCTCGGAGCCGGTGCCGGCCGTCGTCGAGACCGCGATGTGCGGCGGGTTCTTCGGGTTCTCGGACATGTTGAAGCCCTCGAACTCGTTGACGTTGCGCCCGTCGTGCGCCACCGAGATGCGGGCGCCCTTGCAGGCGTCGTGCGAGGAGCCGCCACCGATGGAGACGAACGAGTCGCACGCGTTCTCCTGGTAGAGCTTCACCGCGTCCATGGTGTTGTAGTCCTTGGGGTTGGACTCCACCTTGTCGTAGAGCACGACCTCGAGGCCGTGGTACTTCATCGACTCGACGATCTTGTGCACGATGTCGGTGCCGCGCAGGCCCGAGGTCATCACCAGCGTCTTGCGGAAACCGAGCTTGAGCGCCTCGGGGCCGATCATCTCGTGCGCGCCGGGGCCCATCAGGGCCCGCGGGAACGGGTGGAACTCCTTGATCGGGAACGGCTTGAGCAACTCGTCAACTTGCATCAGAGAAACCTCCGGATTCGGGGTGGGTGCTTCGGACGCTAGGTCCGTCGGAAGGGCCCCGAACAGACGAGGATCGCGAAACCGGCCGCGGGGGGAGGGGTGCACCTGTCCTTCCCGACAGGTGCCACCGACCGCTGCGATGGTTGTGGCGTTCTCGGGCGTCGAGACGGAACCGGTGACGCCGTCACGGTCCACGGGCTACGGTTGCGAGAGACCGTCAGGAGAGCCGATGTCCGTCGATCGTCAGCAGCTGCACGAGCGCAGGATCGATGCCGTGCGCGCCTGGACCGCCTTCGTCGAGCAGGGTGACCGGGCCGAGCAGCTGGTCCGTCCCGAGATCCTGCACTCGTGGCGACGGTCCGGCTCGCTGATCAGGCCGGACGTGACCGAGGCCCCGTTGGCCGACGAGGCCGACACCGCGGCGTACTGGGCCGGTTCGCCGCTCCAGGTCGGCGTCGAACGTGTCGAGGACGAGCTGCGGCGTACGGCGGACGACGGCGACCTGGTGCTCGCCGTGACCGACCCCGAGACCCGCATCCTGTGGACGTACGGCGGCCGCGTGATGCGCCGCAAGGCCGAGTCGGTCAACTTCGTCGTCGGCGGCAAGTGGGACGAGGCGAGCGTCGGCACCAACGCGCTCGACCTCGCGCTGCGCACCGGCGGGCCGTCGATGGTGTTCAGTGCGGAGCACTTCGCGCCGATCGTGCACAACTGGGTGTGCTGGGCGGCGCCGGTGCACGACCCTGCGACCGGTGAGGTGCTCGGCGTGATCGACCTGTCGACCACCTGGGACCGCACCCACCCGATCGGGCTGGCCACCGCGCGCATGATGGCGCGGGTGATCGAGGGGGCGATGCCCCGGTCGATGCATGCCGGTGGTCGGGCCCCTCACCTGGTGCTGCCCGACGACGAGATCGGGCTCAGCCTGCGGTTGCTCGGCTCGGCCGAGGTGCATCTCGACGGCGAGCGCCTGCTGCTCAACCGACGGCAGACCGAGATCCTCGCGCTGCTCACCCTCCACCCCGACGGGCTCACCCTCGAGCAGCTGCACGCGCTGCTCTACGGCGACCAGTCGATCACCCTGTCGACGCTCAAGGCCGAGGTCTCGCACCTGCGGCACGCGGTCGGTGGCCAGCTGGCGTCGCGGCCCTATCGCCTCACGCTCCCGGTGCAGGCCGACGTCGAGACCGTCGTACGCCTGCTCCGCCAGGGCAAGGTGCGCGAGGCCGTGGCGGCGTACGGCGGTGACCTGCTGCCCGGCACCGAGTCCCCGGGGCTGGGGGAGTACGCCGACTATCTCGCAGTCGCCGTGCGTGAGGCGCTGCTGGCCGACCCGGTGCCGGCGGCGGTGGTGCGCTACACCGAGCTGGCGCCCTATGACACCCAGGTGATCGAGGCCTGCCTGGCCTCGCTCGGCGAGGCCCCGCACCCGCTCAAGCCCCTGCTCCGCGGCAAGCTCGCCGCCGCCTCATCCTCCCGATAGTCCCTGACGTTCGGGCCCCCCAATTCGGGATACTCCCTGACGTTCGGGCCCCCAAATCGGGATACTCCCTGACGTTCGCGCCCCGGAGGGACCGAAACGTCAGGGAGTATCGCGGCGAGAGGGCCGAAACGTCAGGGAGTATCCAACCTTTCGCCAACCTCGGGTTCATAGCGTGAGCCGGGTCACAGGTAGCCAGTGCGTCTGCGAGGAGTCGTCCATGACCAGGATCGAAGTCACCGTCGACGGAGCAAAGGTCTCCGACGACGTCGAGCCACGGATGCTGCTGGTGCAGTACCTCCGGGAGAAGCTCGGCAAGACCGGCACCGTGATCGGGTGCGACACCAGCAACTGCGGGGCGTGCACGGTGCACCTCGACGGGCGCAGCGTGAAGTCGTGCAACGTGCTGGCCGTGCAGGCCGACGGCCACGAGGTGACCACGATCGAGGGGCTGGCCACGAACGGCGAGCTGCACCCGATGCAGGCCGCGTTCCACGAGTGCCACGCCCTCCAGTGCGGCTTCTGTACGCCGGGCATGATCATGCAGTCGATCGACCTGCTCAACGACAACCCGAAGCCCGACGAGAAGCAGATCCGCGAGGGCATCGAGGGCAACCTGTGCCGGTGCACCGGCTACCACAACATCGTGCGAGCCGTGCAGACCGCGTCCGGGCAGGAGGTCGGCAAATGACCGTGACCGAAGAGCCGCAGATGGAGATCGGCCGGGACCGGCGCCGCAAGGAGGACCAGCGACTGATCACCGGTCGCACCCGCTGGACCGACAACATCACCCTCCCGGGCATGCTGCACCTGGCCATGGTGCGCAGTCCTTTTGCGCACGCCAAGATCGTCAACATCAACGTCGACGAGGCGAAGGCGGCGCCCAACGTGGTCACGGTGGTGACCGGCAAGGACCTCGGCGAGGAGCAGGGCTCCCTGCCGAACGCCTGGCCGATCACGCCCGACCAGGTCACCCCGCCGCACCCGCCCGTCGCGATCGACCGGGCCACGTTCGCCGGCGAGATCGTCGCGGTCGTGGTGGCCCGCAGTGCCGCCGAGGCGCGTGACGCGGCCGAGCTGGTCGACGTCGACTACGAAGAGCTGCCCGCGGCCCTCGACCTCAAGGAGTCGGCGGAGGACAAGGTGCTCGCGCACCCCGACCTCGGCACCAACAAGTCGGCACTCTGGGTCTTCGACTCGGCCGACGCAGGCACCGGCGGCAACGTCGAGGAGGCCATCGCCAAGGCGCGTGAGGACGGCATCGTCCTCGAGCGCGAGTACCGCCAGCAGAGGCTGATCCCCGCGTTCATGGAGCCCCGCTCGACCGTGGTCGACCCGACCGGCGAGCAGATCACGATGTGGAGCGCGACCCAGATCCCGCACATCCTGCGCTTCCTGCTGGCCGCCGTACTCGGTGTCTCCGAGGCGAAGGTGCGAGTCATCGCGCCCGACGTCGGCGGCGGCTTCGGCGGCAAGCTGCAGACCACGCCCGAGGAGTTCATCACCATGGTGCTGGCCCGGCGGCTGGGCAAGCCGGTGAAGTACACCGAGACCCGCTCCGAGTCGATGATGGCCGCCCACCACGGCCGCGACCAGTGGCAGAAGCTCACCCTGGCCGCCGAGAAGGACGGCACGGTGACCGGATTCAAGGTCGAGCTGCTGGCCGACCTCGGCTCGCACGTCTCCCTCGTCGGTGGCGGCGTCCCGGTGCTCGGTGCGTTCATGTTCAACGCGATCTACAAGTTCCCCGCCTACCACTTCGCGGTGCAGACGGTGCTCACCAACAAGGCCTGGACCGACGCCTATCGGGGTGCAGGGCGCCCCGAGGCGACGTTCGGGATCGAGCGCATGATGACCGAGCTGGCCGCCGAGCTGGGTGTCGACCCGCTCGAGGTGCGTGAGAAGAACTGGATCAAGCACGAGGAGTTCCCGTTCACCACGGTGGCCGGGCTCGAGTACGACTCGGGCAACTACGAGGCCGCCACCGCGTTGGCCAAGGAGCACTTCGGGTACGACGAGCTCCGGGCCGAGCAGAAGGCCAGACGTGAGTCGAAGGACCCGATCCAGCTGGGCATCGGTGTCTCGACGTTCACCGAGATGTGCGGCCTGGCGCCGAGCCGCGTGCTGGGCAGCCTCGACTACGGCGCCGGCGGCTGGGAGCACGCGACCGTGCGCATGCTGGCCACCGGCAAGGTCGAGGTGGTCACCGGAGCCAGCGCCCACGGCCAGGGTCACGAGACGGCGTTCAGCCAGATCGTCGCCGACCGGCTCGGCGTGGCCTTCGAGGACGTCGAGGTGCTGCACGGCGACACGATGGTCGCGCCGAAGGGCCTCGACACCTACGGCTCCCGGTCGCTCGTCGTCGGTGGTGAGGCGCTCGTGCGGGCCGCCGACAAGGTGATCGAGAAGGCCAAGCCGATCGCGGCCCACCTGCTCGAGGCATCGGTCGACGACATCGAGTTCTCGGCCGGTCGCTTCGGGGTCCGTGGCACCGACCAGGGTCTCGCGATGGCCGAGGTGGCGCTGGCGACCTTCGCCGCGCACAATCTGCCCGACGGTGTGGAGCCGTCGCTCGACTGCGACGCGACGTACGACCCGGTGAACTTCAACTACCCCCACGGCACGCACCTGTGCGCGATGGAGGTCGACACCGAGACCGGTGCGGTCAAGATGCGCAAGTACACCTGCGTCGACGACATCGGCAACGTGATCAACCCGCTGATCGTGGCCGGCCAGGTGCACGGCGGACTGGTGCAGGGCATCGCGCAGGCGCTCTGGGAGGAAGCCGTGTACGACGACTCCGGGACGCTGGTCTCGGCATCGTTCGTCGACTACCTGGTGCCGACCGCAGCCGACACGATCAGCTTCGACGTCGACCACACCACCACGCCGTCGCTGACCAACACGCTCGGCACCAAGGGCGTCGGCGAGGCCGGCACGATCGCCTCGACACCGGCGGTGGTCAACGCGGTGGTCGACGCGATCCGGCAGTTCGGCGTCAACGACGTCCGCATGCCGTGCACGCCGGAGAGAGTGTGGAAGGCGATCAACGACGGCGGCGGCGGCGACAAGACCACGGAGGCGGCCGCTCCGCACTTCGACGACAGCGGCGACACAGCCATCGCGGACGGAGCCCCGGAATGATCCCCGCAAAGTTCGACTACCTCGCGCCCACGACGGTCGAGGAGGCCCTGGCCGCCCTGGCCGAGCACGGTGACGACGCCAAGATCATCGCCGGCGGGCAGAGCCTGCTGCCGGTGCTGCGGATGCGCCTCAACGCACCCGAGATGATCATCGACCTCGGCCGCATCGAGTCCCTGCGCGGCGTGACCGAGGACGGCGACGCCCTCGTGATCGGCGCGATGACCACCCACACCGACGTCGGCAAGAACGCCCTCGTCGCCGAGCACGCGGCGGTGATCACCAAGGCGATCGAGCACCTGGCCGACGCGCAGGTCCGCCACCGCGGCACGTTCGGTGGTGCCCTCGCGCACGCCGATCCGGCGGGAGACCTCGGGGCACCGGTGCTGGCGCTCGATGCGGAGTTCGTGATCACCGGCAGCGGGGGAGAGCGCCGGGTGTCGGCGTCCGACTTCTTCGAGGACTTCATGACCACCGCGATCGGCGACGACGAGATCCTCACCTCCGTACGCATTCCCAAGCACACCGGCTGGGGTGGCCACTACGAGAAGTTCGTGCGGGTCGCCCACCAGTGGCCGATCGTCGCGGTGGCCGCGACCGTGCGCGCCGAGGGCGGCACCATCGCCGAAGCGCGCATCGGCCTGACCAACATGGGCTCGACGCCCCTGCGCGCGACCGCCGTCGAGCAGGCGCTGGTCGGCCAGCCGGCCACCGACGAGGCCGTACGCCGGGCAGCTGAGTCGGCCGCGGAGGGCACCAACCCGCCGTCGGACCTCAACGGTGACGCCGACTATCGCCGACACTTGGCGACGGTGCTGACCCGTCGGGCCGTGCTCGCGGCCGCGGGAGCGTGAGCCCGTGCAGCTGACCCACGAGTTCACCGTGCCCGCCTCGCGCGCCGAGACCTGGGCCGCCTTCAACGACATCGAGTCGGTGGCCGGATGCTTTCCGGGCGCCACGGTCACGTCCTTCGAGGGCGACACGTTCACCGGCAGCTGCAAGGTGAAGCTGGGCCCGATCGCCCTTGTCTACAACGGATCCGGCTCGTTCACCGAGAAGGACGAGTCCGCCGGCGTCATGAAGATCAAGGCGATGGGCAAGGACAAGCGCGGCAACGGCACCGCCGGCGCCGACGTCGTGGCCACCATGAGCGAAGCCGGCCCCGGCGAAACCCGGGTCGAGGTGGTCACCGACCTCAACATCACCGGCAAGCCCGCCCAGTTCGGCCGCGGTGTCATCCAGGACATCAGCGACAAGCTGCTGGGCCAGTTCGTCGACTGCCTGAAGACGAAGGTCGGCGGCACGCCCGAGCCAGACGCGGACTCCGAACCGGCCTCGGTGCCGACGGGTGCTGCGGCGGTCTCCGCACCCGGCGGCGACCCGGACGCTGGTCCGGCGTCGGCGCCCGCCGCGGAGAGCTCGGCCGCGCCCGCCCCACAGGCGAGTACGCCGTCGCGCCACAAGGCCGAGTCCTCCGGATCCTCGGGCTCCTCCGGCTCGGACGACGCACTCGACCTCGGTGCGACCGTGCTGCCGATCCTGCTCAAGACCTACGGCAAGCAGCTGGCTGCCGCCCTCGGCGTACTCGCCCTGGTCGTCTGGATCACCCGCCGCCGCTGCTGCTGAACGAGCGCCCTTCGAGACGGCTCGTCCCTCGCCTCCTCGGAACCCATCTCGAGACCACGCCGCGAGATGAACGCCCGCGGGCCGGCCGGGTGGAGTGGGGTAGGCGGGCCCGCGAGCGTTCCTTGGCCGGTCAGGCATCAGGTATGCGGGCTGATGCAGACCGTGGGCGCCGCCAGTTCTTGGGAGGGAGAGGCGGCCCGTGACAACGATTGAGCCAGTACGACAACCGCACGGCAAGGGCAAACGTCCAACGCACTGACAAACAACCTCAAACTTGGCACCTACGTGACAAGAAATGCCGTCCCGCCTTTCGTTGGCCGAGTGGCGAGCGTCGACCGGCGGAGCCTTCGCGGTGTGGTCTCGATACACCGCCTCGTCCCTCGGCGGCACTCGACCACCGAAGGTCCCTCGGCGGCACTCGCACAGCGGAGCTTTCGTTGGTCAAGCAGCGAGCGCCAGCGAGCGTATCGAGACCGGGTCACCAGCCCGATCAGGTCAGAGCTTGGCGGCAGCCCGCAGGCGCAGGGAGTTCCCGACGACCAGCAGGGCCGCCACGACGCCGAACACCAACCCCAGCAGGGGACTGAGCACACCGAGCCCGGCGCCGACGAGTCCGACCACAGGCGTGACGAGACCGATGACCCGGTTGGTGCGTATCACCGACAGGGCAGTCCGCGAGAGAGACAACGCGCCGGCCACCGCGTCGACCGCCAGCGTGTCGAGCCCGATCGACGACGGGCCCGGCGCTGGCCCTGAGCACACGGCCAGGTCGGCAACCTCCAACGCGTCGGCATTCGCAGGGGACGGCCCGACCATCGCGACCACCTGACCCGCCTCCTGGAGCTCGGTCACCACGCGAGCCCGCTTCTCGGGCGCGACCTCGGCATGCAGCACGTCGATGCCGACGGCAACACCCAGTCGTTCGGTGTTGTGGCTGGTGCCGTCAGAGACAAGCACCGGCGCGAGGCCGAGTGTGCGCAGTCGGTCGACGGAGGCCAGGGCGTCCTCGCGGACCACGTCGTCGACGGTGATGTGGCCCAGTGCCCGGGCGTCCACCTCGACGGCGACGGTGGTGCCGTCCCCGCCGACGTGGTCGAGCCCGATCCAGTCGGGGCGTCCGACCCGCACCGGGTGCCGGTCGACGGATCCGCTGATCCCGAACCCGGGGGTCTGCACGACGTCGGTGAGGTGTCCGCGTCCGGCGAGCTTGGCGATGGCACGTCCGACCGGGTCCTCGGCGGAGTGCTCGAGGGCGCCGGCGAACCACCGCAGGTTGCGGTCGTGGTCGGGCTCGACCGGGTCGACGGAGACGACGGCGAGCTCGTCCGCGGTGATCGTGCCGCTCTTGTCGAGCACGATCACCGTGATCCGTTGGGCCGTGTGCAGCGCCGGCTCGGTGAGGCGCAGCCCGACAGCGGCCCCGCGTCGTACAGCGAGGCGCAGCGGCAGCCACGCCGACAACAGGTAGCCCAGCGGGAACGCCGCCAGCAACGCGGAGGTGGCGACCCGCATGCCAGCGGAAGCGTCGTCCAGGATGGTCCACGCGAGGCCGAGAGCCACCACAGCCGCACAGACGGTCGACAGTACGGCGACCGTCGGAAGGCCCGAAGACACAGAAGAAGAGCGGCGATTCAGAGAGGTCATCACTCCTCCTCGTCCGCGCGGAAGCGTTCGAAGTCGCTCTGGTCGCCCGCCTTCCAGAGCGGGACGCTGGCCTTGAGCAACATGGTCATCGTGGTCACGAAATCCGGGTCGTGGAGGTCTTCGCCGAACAGCTCGTTGATGCGCTTCCACCGGTAGCGAACCGTCTGCGGGTGCACGCCCAGTTTGGCAGCGATGGCGGGAGCGCTGTCTCGTGTCTCAAGCCAGACCAGCAGGGTCTCGGAGAGGATCTCGCGCGAGTTGGGGGTCTCGGCCAGCAGTGGCGGCAGCAGCTCCTGGCACAGCTGTTGACGCAGCGTCGGCTCGGCGTGCAGCCAGAGCTGGGTGCGGTGGTCCTCGCAGCGGATCACCCGCTCCGAGGGGATCACGCCGCGTAGTGCGAGGCGCACCGCGCGCGTCGCCCAGCGGTAGGCGCTGCGAGCCTCGGTGATCGCGACCGGCCAGGAGATCGCGATCGCCTTGACCAGCGGTTCCTTGTCGAGCCGGGTCAGGACCTCGTCGCTGCGCTCCTGCGCGGTGACCAGCACCCGCCCCGTGGGGTCGGAGCCGACCAGGCACCACGGGGTCAGGTCGTCGAGCGAGAGCGCGTCGGCGTTGCGCTGGGTCTGGACGCTGAGCACGACGACCTCGTTGGGCAGCTCCCAACCTGCCAGTGAGGCCTGGTGCTCGAGCTCGGCAGTGCCGTCGCCACGGAGCAGGCCCTCCAGGAGCCGCGAGGTGGCGACTCCCTGGTCGCGGTCGAGCGCCTTCAGTGCGCCGACATGGCCGAGCCGGGCCTGTTCGGCGAGGTGGTCGATGTGGGCGAAGAGCGCGTCGCCCAGGTTGGCCAGCGCCGCCGCCGAGAGCTGGTTCTCGATCGCGAAGGAGCGGAGGTACTCCCACGACTCCTGCGTGGCGAGGCGGAAGGCGGTCTGCATGGCCTCGAGCGGATGCCCGTCCATGGCCTCGCCGTGGCCCATCCGCCGGAAGAGCTCGTCGGCGCGACGGCCCGTCATCGTCGGGTTCTCGAGGTTCTCCAGGAACTCGTTGATCGCGCTCGACACCGCGAACTCGATCAGCTGGTGCCGCCGTCCGGTGGTCGACTGGCCGTAGCGGTCGATCTGTCCGTGGATGGTCGCCACGATCTCGGAGACCAGTGACGGCATCATCGGCCGGAACAGGCGCGCCAGTTGCACCGCTGAGATCGTGACTGGCTGACCCGGGTCAACCCCCGTCATTGCATGCTCCCCGCCCCCGGTCGTGGCGCCCTCCAGTGACGTCGTCCCGACGGTTCGTCGGGCGATGGGCGCTGCGCACATGCCTACCGTGTCCGGTGGTGGTGGTCAACGGCGACGAACGCTCTGCACCAGTACCGCCGTACGACGACGTCCGTCGTCCGGCTCGCGCAGCCAGCGTGGCGTCATCGACTCCAGCGCCGTCAACAGGCCGACCGTCTCCGCCGGATCGTCGAGGCGATCGCCGAACAGGTGCTTGATGTGCTTGAGACGCGAGCGCACGGTCTGTTCGTGCACCTTCAGGAGGCGAGCCACAGCGGGTGCGGTGTGCCCGGTCTGCAGCCAGACCAGCATCGTCTCGGCCAGGGCCGCGCGTCGTTTCGGGGTCTCGGCCAGCAGTGGCGCCAACACCTGTTCATCGGCGCAGCGGCGCAGCACGGGGTCGGCATGCAGGCACAGCTCGGCCTGGTGGGCCTCACACCAGACGACGCCGTCGCCGGGCGCATCGATGATCCGATCGGCGACGAGCTTCAGGGTCTGGAGTCCCCAGCGCAGGGCATGTGCTGACGCGTCCGGCTCGACTCCCCAGCTGATCGCGACCGGGCCGTGGGAGGTGGCGATGACGCGGGCCTGCTGCTCCACGTCGTCGGGTGCACCGAGCAGCACGAGTGCGCCGTCGTACGTCCCGACCAGTACGGCGCCACACGGTGCGGTGAATGCTGCAGGGGAAGGGTCGCCCGCCACCGCGACCGCGACGAGGTCGGGGATCGTCCAGCCCACTCGCTGCGCGAGGGCGCGTACGTCGGCGTCGTCCGCACCGGTGGCCAGCGCCGTCAACAGCCGGAGTCGTACGTCGGGCGTGCGCCGAGGTGCGCCGAACCCGAGGAGCGCGTGCTCGAGGAGCTGTCGTTGGTAGTCGAACAGCGCGTGCATGAGGTGGTCGACCGCGACCAGCGGAAGGTCGAGTTCACGGGCCAGAGTGCGGAGGTCATCCCACGACTCCTGGGTGGCTATCTGGTGGGCCGCCCGCATCGCGTCGAGGTCGTGACCGGCCTCTGCCTCCAAACTCCCGAGTCGCCGGTAGGCCGCGGCCACGGAGGCGCCACGCACGGGGGCGCCGGCGAGGGCGTCGACGAACAGGGTCACGGCGGAGTCGATTGCCTGGGTAATGAGGTCGCGGAGGCGCGGATCGCGGAAGCCCACGACGTCGCAGCTGATGCGTTCGGCGATGCGGCGGGTGAGCTCGACAGCGCGAGGGCGGTAGATCGCCACCATCTCCGGCGTGATCGAGGGAGGTGGCGCCGCGATGGTCAGGCGCGGTGCTCGTGCCTGGGGCAGGCGACCTCCGACTCGCTGTGTGGGGCTCGGCGTTGGCAGCGACATCACTTCTCCTCCCGCACGACGGACCACGCGCTCCTGGGAGCGAGGGGCACCGTCAAATGGTTCTCCCGAGCACAGTGAATGCGTCGGCGGCGCGCACGTAAAGGTTGTCGGGCACGTGGAGCGAACTTGGTCGGGAGACTTGTCACGCACGTGACAAGTTCTTCTCCCCCCAATGCGTGATCGGCCAGCCCCGGGCGACGCAGAAACTGTCACCTATCTGACAGTTTTCGGCCCAGTTCGGAGCCAATGTCGGGGCCGGGGTTGTCGCCGTGAGCACGGATCCACCTGAATGGCGATGTCATCGCGAGTGTGGCCTTGGTCCGCAGAAGGCCGGCATCGCGTCAGTCTCGAACCACAGGGGAATCCGTGAAATCTCAGTTGGCGCCACGACGGCGCTCTCGCCTCGCGATGGCAGCCGCCGCCGTCCTGTCCATGCTGCTCGTTGCGGCCGCGCCGTCCGCGCAGGCCGAGGACGAGAATCCCACCCTGAGCGTCATCTACGACGCGGTCGGCTCCACTCACGTCGGCGCGCAGGTCGACGCAGACCTGGCTCTCGGGCCCACCGAGATCAAGGTCGTGATGGATCTGGTGACGGCACAGATCGTCGATGGAACGTTGACGATCCCCAGCAAGGTGATGAACTTCGACATCTTCGGGATCCCGTCGCGGGCAAGGGTCACAATGACCCAGGTAGGCCCGGTCACGGGCACGTTGACCAAGCTGCCCTCGCCTCGCCAAGCGCTGAGCCTGGACACGCAGGTCAAGTACGACATCAGGCTCAGCAACGTCGAGGCAAAGGTGTTCGGCGTCTGGTGGCCGCTGGCCGTGGGCAGCAACTGCCACACGATCAACCCGGCCACGATCAATGCCAAGAGCCCGATCAGCAACACCACACCGCCGACCGGCTACTTCACCATCAATGCAGGTGGCCCGCTCGTGGCCAACTACACGATCGGCAACTTCACCGGCTGTACGCCGCTGAACTTCTTCGACATCCCCGGCTTCTTCCCGTGGTTCGGGTCGGTGCCGATCAACGCGCTGGTTCCTGGCAGCAACAACACGCTTGAGCTGAACCTCAGCAACCCGCGCAACGGCGACGGCCTCTAGCCCCAAGCCTCACCTGACGAATCTGCACAGCCCGGCAACATCCAACCCAAGGAGAAAACAGATGATGAAGCGCAACAAGCTGGCCACAGGCCTGGTCGCAACCTCCGCTGTCGGAGCAGCTGTCCTCGCGATGTCCGGCCCGGCGCACGCACTGGCAACCAACTACACGCCGACCAGCAGCAACTCCGGCGCGGCCGTGACCTTCACGGGCACCAACGTGAGCTTCACGGACATCCCGGCAAGCCAGACGCTGACCTGCACCACCTTCAACCTCACTGGCACGGTCACCAACAACGGCGTCAGCAGGCTCATGGGTGCCGAGGCCGGCAGCCTCGGATCCCTGACCTCCAGCGGGTGCACGAACCCGATCGCTGGCGCCACGACGGTCACGCCCACCGGCACCTGGAAGGTGAAGATCACTGGCGACGAGGTGAGTGGCGTCTCCCCTGCAACGCTGTACGACGTGAACGCGGACGTGACCGCAGCAGGGTGCACCTTCGACGTGGCTGGTTCAGTGGACGGCACGTTCAACGAGACCAACCAGCGGTTCACCCCCACGGCGTACGCCACGGACCCGAACATCGAGCTCGAGATCTCCAGCACCCCGGTGGGCTCGACCTGCCTTCTGCTCGACGTCCAGCTCGGTGACCCGATCGACGTCGGCGGTTACTGGACGACCAGCGGGTTGACCATCACCAACCCGTGACGACAACGGCCTGATCCGAAGCCGGTGGTGCAGGTCGCATGACGCGACCTGCACCACCGGCTTCTCGTGTGGGTGACAACCACAGGGAATCCGTGAAGAAGCCAACCCGAGGGCAGCTGCGTTGATCGCGTTCGCACGGCGTCGTCGGCCTTCTTTGCCTGACTTCAGTTCCTCCGGGCCCGACGACCGACGGAGGCCTCGGGTTCGTGGACGAAGGCTGGGGACCCGACAGCGATTGCGAACCCGTGACCGACCAGAACTTGTCACGTCGGTGACAACTTCCGGCGCTGCACAGAGATCGGCTCTGCCAACGAGTAGCGCGCGTCATCTGGATCACCTTCACTGGTGCCAGCACCACTATCGACACTGGACCTGAACTGCATCATCGGAATGGTGATGTGCTTCATCCGCCCCATTCGAGGCCAGGAGGGCCACAGACCGTGCGAACCCCGTTCATGCTCTCGCGCAGAACAAGGCGATACCACCGCACGGCTGCTCTGACATGCGTCGCACTCCTCGGTGCCTTGACGTTTCCCTCGAGTGCGGCACCCGCCGATGAGTCACACGAAGCTGCAACCCCGGCACAGGCCGAAGCCACTGTCATGAGCGGGCTGCCAGGTTCGGAGGACCTTCCTCAAGAGAAGATCGCCTTGACCCAGGGCCTCGTCACGTTGACACAGACGGCCGCCGCTCGGGCGTCCAAGATGTTCATCACGATTGGTCCTGACTCACCAATCTGGGGCGGCCTCTACCAAGGCTTGTACAACACTCCGATCGAGAACCCGGTGTCCTATGCGGCATTGTGCATCCGCGGCCGGCCGTGTGTCGTCAACCCGTTCGATCAACCCGACTGCGCCGATCCATCTGATCCCACCACCATGAACCAGGGCAGTCTCTTGCGCGTGGCGATCTACGCGGTCTCGCCGCTCACGTCCGGGGGAGTGGACGCTGGGCTCGTGGCCCGGGTGCCCGTCAACCTGGTCGCCTTCGGCTCGATCCCGGCGACCGCGACGTTGACCTTGCGGCAGCCCAAGCTGAACGGCAAGCTCCGCCCTTTCACCGCAAATATTTGGGATGGGAAGATCAAGGGCTGCGATCCGAGTTCAACCCCTCCGACGACCACCATGGTCGAGGGGCAACTTGAGGTGACGCTCAGTGACTTGACGGTGGACGGGGTGCCAGTCGACCTCGGGAAATCGTGCCGAACCGAGAGCCTTGTCGACCTGCGGATGTGGAATGAGGGTGCCTACACACCTGGCGGTGGAGGAACTCTGGCCGCCTACGACGGTCTTCATGGTCCTTCGCTGGGCCCACTGAACTCGCCCTACCACCAGGAACTCGACGGCCAACAGATTCCAGCGTCCACGGGGATTACGATTCCACCGTTCACGGGTTGCGGCGTCGGTGGCGAGGACCTGAGCCCGATAGTCAGCGCCATGGCGTCCGGACCCAACAACCCCGTCCGCGCGGTCCAGAGCCCGATGGCTTCATTTGACGAACTGCCCCTGGACGACCTCGGCACCTGCAGCAACGTGTGCCCCAAGGACGTGATTCCGGACGTTCCGGCCAACCCTCCGCTTCCGGAGGGCGACGAGTGATGTCGGGGCGGCGAACCACATGAGTGAGATGACAACACCTGCGTGAACCACGGCCGCGATCGCTGCAGACCGCAGCGACGTGCGGTCCCGCTCAGCATCTGACCAACTGTCCACCTGCTCCCGGGAGCTGTCCATGCGCCTACCTCGCCCACGAATCGGGTCACGTGCTCGCCGTACGGTCGTTGCTGTCGTTGTCCTGGTCGGCAGCGTCCTGGTGCTACCCAGCGGTGCCGTCCAGAGCGACGAGCCCAACCGCACCGAAGGGCAGGCGGCAGCTGATGACCTGCCGACGGGTGAGGGGTATGTCCTTGCGGGGGTGGTGTCGTCGACCCAGGGGGCGGTCTCGCGCCGGTCCAAGACCTACATCACCCTCGGACCGGACAACCCGATCATCGGGATCCTCCGTTATGCGCGCTTCAACGATCCGATCGAGAATCCCACGCGTTACAGCGCGCGCGTGGCAAACGTCGACTGGCCCTTTGGCCCCGTGCCCTGCGCGACGGTGCCGGTCGATCAATACAAGAAGACCCGGATCGACCTCTCAGACCTCACCGTGGTCACCATCACAGACGACGGCAAGCCCAAGGAGGTCGGTGCTCTGCCCGACACCACGGTCAGACTCGTGGCGTTCGGGTCCATCCCCGCCACGGCAACGCTGAGCATGAAGATGGTCCGCAAGAACGGGGCGATTCAGCCGTGGACGGTGGCGACGTGGGTGACGGGCGCGACCAACTTCCCCGGCTGTGACGGCCCGACGGCGAACAGCTATTTTCGAACGTTGATCGCAGGGCAGGTGCAGATCAGCCTCAGTGACCTGGTGGTCGACGGCGTCCCGGTCGACCTAGGTCCCTCGTGCCGGGCCGCGCACCCAGCCGATGTGTGGCTCTGGGGTGTCAAGCCGTACATACCTCTGCAGGGCGGGTCCCTGGGGCAGTATGAAGGCGTCGTCGACCGCAACGGAGACCCGCTGCGCGGGTCCACCGGCCCGCTCGACTCTCCCTACTACCAGGAGCTGAACGGAAAGAGCATTCCCGATCCGCGTGGTGTCGACATCCCTCCCTTCATCGGCTGCGGCTCGGGCGGTGACGACCTCAGCCCGCTGGTGACCGCCATGGCATCCGGCCCCAACAACCCCGTTCGCGTGAACCAGGGTGGTCCGATGTTCACGCCCTATGACCCCGACGACCTCCTCAAGTGCGACTCGCCCAGTCGCTGCCCGCTGCCCGCCCCGGCCGCGCCGGAGATGCCGCCGCTGCCGGACGGGGAGACGCCGTGAACCTCGTGCCCGGCCAAGTCCAGAACTTGTCACGCCGGTGACAACTTCTTGCGTCTGGTGAAAGTACGTCTTGCCAAGGTGTGGCACTCCTCTCCGCGAGCACCTTGACTCATGGTCACCACCTCCGACACCACCTCTGGGGAACAGCGCATGCATCTCGGTATTCGGCGACGTCCGCTCTCGACCCGCGCGCGTGCTGCGGCCATCGCGCTGTCGTGCGTGATTGCCGGAGCGTCCGGTGTCGCTGGCGCCGCGGTGATGATCTCCGAGGGTGACCAACCTCAGAAGTCGTCGCAGTCGCCGCCGACCGACGGCGTCGCGGTGCTCCCGGCGGCGCTCGAGGCGGCCCGCGTTGACGGCGCCGAGGTGCAGGCCAATGCGCACGTACGCCGAGAGGCCGTCGGCGGCCCGACGTCCTACCCCGGCTCGATCGCCAAGGCGCCAGAGGTCGCGGTGGCGGCGTACCAGCGCGCGAGTGCCGTCATGAACGCCGCGTCGTCGTGCCAGCTCGACTGGCTCACTCTGGCGGCCATCGGTCGGGTCGAGTCCAACCACTCCCGCGGGGCGCAGCTCGAGCACCGGCTCACCAAGGTCGGGGTCGCCAGGCCGGCCATCGTCGGTCACGTGCTCAACGGCCGACGCGGTCTGGGCTCCTTCGCCGACACCGACGCCGGCACCCTCGACCGCAACCAGCGTTGGGACGCGCCCGTCGGCGCCCTCGCCCTGATGCCGAGCACCTGGAGCACCGTGGCGGTCGACGCCGACGGTGACCAGCGACGCAACCCGCAAGACATCGACGACGCCGCCTTGGGGGCTGCGGTGTTCCTGTGTGCCGACGGCCGCAAACTCAGGCAGCCGGCCCAGCTGCGCCGGGCGCTCGCGACGTACCACCGGGCGCCACGCTTCGTGAGCACGGTGCTGGCGCTGCAGAAGCGCTACGAGAAGCAGGCCTCGAAGGTGCCGGACTACACCCCGCCGGGTGGCGTGGAGATTCCTGACAACATGCCGGCGGTGTGTGACTGCGACACTCCTGCGGCCCGCACGGCAGAGAAGTCCGACGACCACAAGCCCGGGCGCGAGCAGGGGAGTGACAACAAGGACGGCGACGGCACGACCCGTCCCGCCGGGCCCGTAAAGCCGTCCGACCCCGCGACGGATCCGGGCACGCCCAGCGACCCGCCCACGTCCACGGATCCGGAGCCTCCCACCGAGTGCCCGTCGCCCACGGACCCGGAGACACCCACGGACCCGCCATCCGACCCGCCCTCGACGGACTGCCCCACCGATCCGCCGACCACGGATCCGCCGACCGAGTCGCCCACCGAGCCCGCTCCGGAGACCACGAGCACCAGCTAGGCCGTCGCGGTCTCGTTGCGAGCAGATCCACAGTTTGTAGCCTGAAACCCCCATATTCTGTAGCCTGAGTTGGCCTCAAACTGTAGCGTGGTTCGCATGGCATACCTACCTCGAGTCATCGACGGGCCACTGAAGAACAGGTTGGCGAGTGCCGGTGCCGTCCTGATCGAGGGACCCAAGGCCTGCGGCAAGACGCAGACCGCGAAACGGGTCTGCGCGAGCGAGGTGCTCCTTGACGTCGACCTCGGTGCGCGAGAAGCGCTTGCCGTGGATCCCGCAATCATCCTGAGTGGAACTGCTCCGAGGCTCGTCGACGAGTGGCAACTCGGCGGCTCGCTGCTGTGGAACAAAGTGCGTCGTGAAGTTGACGACAGGCAGTTACCTGGGCAATTCGTCCTCACTGGATCCGCGACTCCTCGCGACGACGTGACTCGTCACTCCGGCGCTGGTCGGATAAGTCGCCTCCGCATGCGCCCGATGAGCTTGTTCGAGATGGGCCTGTCGACCGAAGAGGTGTCCGTGGGAGCCCTGATGTCAGGCGAGATGACGCCGTGCAGCGATCCCGGAATCTCCATCCACAAACTCTTGGAGTTGCTCGTCGTCGGTGGATGGCCGATCAATCTGGGGCGGTCGGTCGACGCGGCCGCCCAGAGCAACATCGACTACCTCGCGAATGCCCGAGAGGTGGACGTGCCATCGGTCGCAGGCGCTTCCCGAGACCCGGCACGCCTCGGTCGGCTCATCGAGTCGCTCGCACGCAACACCGCGACGGAGGTGAAGATCTCGGTGCTCGCCCGTGACACCACGGGAGGTGATGGGCGCGAGACGCCGCTCGCCCGCACAACGATCTATGACTACCTCTCGGCGCTCGAGCGTCTGATGCTCATCGAAGACGTTCCGGCGTGGTCGCCGCACTTGCGGTCGAGGGCCACATTGCGGAAGGAGTCGAAGCGTCACTTCGCAGATCCGTCGCTCGCAGTGGCCGCGCTCGCCGCCAGTCCGGAGAGGCTGATGGCGGATCTGAACTTTGCCGGCTTCATCTTCGAGTCGATGGTGATCAGAGACCTTCGAGCATTGACGGCACCGCTGGGGGCGACGATTTCTCACTACCGGGACTCCAACGGAGTCGAGGCAGATCTGATCGTGCAACTGCCCGACGGGCGATGGGGCGCCTTCGAGGTCAAGCTGGGTCCGGAACGCGTCGATGAAGCCGCGGCGTCGCTGAGTCGGTTCGCCGCCTCGATCGACAGTCAGAGGAGTGGCGCGCCCACCGTGCTCGGGGTCATCACGAACGGCACATATGGCTATCGCCGACCGGATGGCATCGCAGTGGTTCCCGTAGGAGCCTTGGCTCCGTGACGAAGAGGGTGATGCGAGAGTTGCAGTTCGTACCACTTCGGTGCCGCTAGGCGTACGAACTGCAACTCTCGAGGACCGTCGGGCTGTCACCCGCGCGCGGTCGCGGCCGACCCTCTGCTCGGCGTACGCGCGTGCCCAGCAGGTCGCCGCCACCCGTTCTTGTCACCCGCGTGACAACTTCTCCAGCCATTCGCTGCCAGTCGGGTCCAGGTGCTTGCGTATGAGCCACGCCACACAGCAGGGTCTGTCGTGGCGGGGGACCCACGGTCGTTTCCGCCCACCTGAAGCCGCCGACACCGGCGTGCGCCGACAAAGCGATGAGCAGGGGAACCACCATGGGCGGACTGATCGAGGTCACCGGACTCACCAAGAGCTTCGGTCGCCAGAACATCTGGCACGACGTCACCCTCACCCTTCCGCCCGGTGAGATCACGGCACTGCTCGGACCGTCGGGCACGGGCAAGTCGGTCTTCCTCAAGTCGGTGATGGGCCTGATCGAACCCGAAGAGGGCCAGATCCTGGTCAACGGCGTCGACATGGTCACCGCCAAGGAGTCGAAGCGGCTGGCGTTGCGCAAGAAGTTCGGCGTGCTCTTCCAGGACGGCGCGCTCTTCGGCTCGATGAACGTCTACGACAACGTGGCCTTTCCACTTCGGGAGCACACCCGCAAGTCGGAGTCCGAGATCCGCGAGATCGTGCTCACCAACCTCGATCTCGTCGGCCTCGCCGGCACCGAGAAGAAGCTCCCCGGCGAGATCTCCGGCGGCATGAAGAAGCGCGCCGGGCTGGCCCGGGCCATGGTCACCGACCCCGAGATCATCCTGATCGACGAGCCCGACTCGGGTCTCGACCCGGTGCGCACCTCCAACCTGGCCCAGCTGCTGGTCGAGGTGAACACCGCCACCGACGCGACCATGCTCGTGGTCACCCACAACATCGAGCTGGCCCGTACCCTGCCCGACAACCTCGGCATGCTCTATCGCCGCGAGCTGGTCATGTTCGGCCCGCGCGAGGACTTCCTGATGACCGACCACCCGGTCGTCTCCCAGTTCATGACCGGCGACCCGCAGGGCCCGATCGGCATGAGCGAAGAGACCGACCACCGCACCAACGACCCCGACTCCTACGAGCCGGCGATGTCGGGTGGGCCTGCGGGTCCCGACGGTGGCACCGCGGTGATGATGCGCGGTGGCGGCGCCCGCGCCATCGAGGTGCTGCCGCGCCAGCTGACCCCGGTCTCCGGGGCGCCGCGTGCGGCCGGGCTGCGGCACCGCGAACGCGTCAACTCCGGGGCGGCGCAGCTCTACACCGCCGACGACGAGGAGAAGGACCGAGCGCGGCCCATCCGCCGTCCCAGTCTTCCGACCCGTGCGCTGAACTCCACGGGTGACCTCTTCGCCCTGGCCCTCGACACGGTCAGCTTCAGCTTCAGGCGCCCCTTCGCCTTGAAGGAGGTGATCGAGCAGTTCTGGTTCGTCGTCTCCGTGTCGTGGATCCCGGCCCTGCTGGTCGCGATCCCGTTCGGCGCGGTCATCGCACTCCAGCTCGGCACCCTCACCGTGCAGATCGGTGCGCAGTCGTTCACCGGCGCGGCCAGCGTGCTGGCCGTCGTACAACAGGCGGCGCCGATCGTGACCACGCTCGTCATCGCCGGAGCAGGTGGTGCCGCGATCTGCGCGGAGCTCGGCGCCCGCACCATCAGGGATGAGATCGACGCGATGCGGGTCATCGGCATCTCGCCCGTGCAACGCCTGGTCGTGCCACGGGTGCTCGCCTGCATGGGCGCCGCCGTGCTGCTCAACGGGCTCGTCTCCGTGGTCGGCGTGCTCGGTGGCTACTTCTTCAACGTCATCGTGCAGGGCGGCACCCCGGGCGCCTACCTCTCCAGCTTCACCGCGCTCGCCCAGATCGAGGACCTGTACGTCGGAGAGCTCAAGGCGGTCATCTTCGGCTTCCTGGCCGGCGTCATCGCGTGTTACCGCGGGCTCAACACCGCGCCCGGCCCGAAGGGCGTCGGCGACTCGGTCAACCAGTCCGTCGTGATCACGTTCCTGTTGCTGTTCTTCGTGAACTTCGTGGTCACCACGCTGTATCTGCAGCTGTTCCCCGGAAAGGGCGCCTGAGATGGCACAACACACCGCGACGCGGGGCAAGGTGCGGGAGCCGCGCTGGTTCGACAGGATCCTGAAGCCGATCGCCAACGCTGGCGCCGACCTGCGCTTCCACGGCGCGGTGATGGCGTGGATCCCGGCCACCCTCAAGCGCTACCCCCGCGACATCCTGCGGCTGCTCTCCGAGGTGAGCTTCGGCTCCGGTGCACTGGCCGTCATCGGCGGCACGATCGGCGTGATGCTCGGCATGACGCTCTTCGTCGGCACCGTGGTCGGCATGCAGGGCTACGCCGCCCTCGACCAGATCGGCACCTCGACCCTCAACGGCTTCATCTCGGCCTACTTCAACACCCGCGAGATCGCCCCGCTGGTCGCGGCCCTAGCGCTGTCGGCCACCGTCGGCTCCGGCTTCACGGCCCAGCTCGGTGCCATGCAGATCAACGAAGAGGTCGACGCCCTCACCGTGATGGCAGTGCCGAGCGTGCCCTACCTGGTCACCACCCGGGTGATCGCCGGCTTCATCGCGATCATCCCGCTCTACATGATCGGCCTGCTCACGTCGTACGCCGGATCACGGCTGATCACGGTCTACTTCTACGGGCAGTCGGCCGGCACCTACGACCACTACTTCCACCTGTTCCTGCCCCCGATCGACATCCTGCTGTCGTTCGTGAAGGTGCTGATCTTCTCGGTGCTGATCATCCTGATCCACTGTCGCCTCGGCTTCACCGCCCAGGGCGGACCTGCCGGGGTGGGCATGGCCGTCGGCACCGCCGTACGCCGCAGCATCGTCACCGTTGCCGTCCTCGACCTCGTGCTGTCGTTGGCGATGTGGGGCACGACGACCACGGTGAGGATCGCCGGATGAAGCGCCCCTACAAGCTCACCGACGTGGGCCTCGGCCTCGGATCCCTGGCGCTCGCGCTGCTGCTCTGCGTGGTCGCACTGATGGTCTACAACAAGGCCTTCACCGACACCGTCGACGTCAAGCTCGAGGCCGGCGCGGTCGGCAACGCGTTGCAGGAGGGCTCCGACGTCAAGGTGCACGGCGTGCCCGTCGGCCGGGTCTCCTCGGTGGAGGCCACCGACAGTGGCGCGACGCTGACCCTCTCGCTCGACCCCGACACCGCCAAGACGCTGTCGAGCGACACGTTGGCCCGGCTGCTGCCCAAGACCCTCTTCGGCGAGCGGTACGTCGTCCTGATGCCGGCCGCCGGCGCACCGGGTGACGGACTCTCCAACGGTGACGTCATCGAGCAGGACAAGTCGCAGGAGGCGGTCGAGCTCGAGAAGCTCTTCGACAAGCTGCTGCCGCTGCTGCAGACCCTGCAGCCCGACAAGCTCTCGGCCTCGCTCGGCGAGCTCTCCGCGATGCTGGCCGGGCAGGGTGAGGCGATCGGCGACTCCATGACGCAGTGGGGCGCCTACCTCGAGAAGCTCAACCCGCTGGTGCCGCAGATGACGCAGGACTTCGCCCGCCTGGCCACGGTCGCCGACGGCTACAACGACGCGTTCCCCGACCTGCTCGACGCGCTGAACACGATGACGGTGACCTCGAAGACGCTGGTCGACCAGCAGACCCAGCTCAGCGACGTCTACACCAACGTGATCACGGCGGCCAACGCGAGCAACGGGTTCCTCGACCAGAACAAGGACACCATCGAGATCCTCTCCGACAAGTCGCGGGCCGCCCTGGGCGCCGTACGCCCGTATGCCTCGCAGTTCCCCTGCATGTTCCGCGCGGTGCGCAACTTCATCCCCACGATGGACAAGGTGCTCGGCAAAGGCACCGACGAGCCGGGCCTGCACGTGCGGCTCAACATCGAGCCCTCGCGGGGCAAGTACCTCGCCGGCAAGGACGCCCCGACGTTCTCGACCGGTGGCAAGGCGCGCTGCCCCTACATCACCGGCGACACCACGAGGCCGCGGGCCAGTGGTGAGCCCGATGCGATCTCGGCACCGCCCGGCATCGCACCGGCACAGCTGTCGGTCTCGCCGAGTGCGCGGGGACTCGGCGAGGCCAACTCCCCGGCGGAGAACCAGCTCATCGCCGAGCTGATGGCGCCCACGCAGGGGCTGGCACCCGAGGACTACCCCGACTGGGCCAGCCTGCTGCTCGGCCCGGCCCTGCGGAACACGAAGGTGGTTCTCCAATGACCAGCACGATCATCAAGAGCCTGGTGTTCACCATCGTCACCGTGCTCGCGACCGCGATCCTGGCCTCCACGATTCGCAACGACTCCGGTGGCAGCTCGCGGGAGTACAGCGCGATGTTCGAGGACGCGACCAGTCTCAACAAGGGCGACGACATCCGCATCGCCGGCGTCAAGATCGGCACGGTCTCCGACGTCGAGGTGGCCGACAAGCGGCTGGCGAAGGTGACCTTCACGGTCAGCGACGACGTCGACCTGACCGAGGGCACCACAGCGCAGCTGCGGTTCCGCAACGTGGTCGGCCAGCGCTACATCGCGCTCGAGCTGCCCACGAAGCCGGGCAAGAAGCTGAGCGAGGGCCACACGTTCTCCACCGACGCCACCGAGCCGGCGCTCGACCTGACCATGCTGTTCAACGGCTTCCGCCCCTTGTTCAAGCTGCTGAACCCCGAGGACGTCAACAACCTGAGCAACCAGATCATCGCGGTCTTCCAGGGTGAGGGCGCCACCGTCGACGGGCTGCTGTCGAGCACGGCCAGCCTGACCTCGACGATCGCCGAGAAGGACGCCGTGATCGGCGACCTGATCACCAACCTCAACAACGTGCTGACCACGCTCAACGACCCGTCCGGCCAGCTCGACACCACGATCACCACGCTCCAGCAGCTGGTCAGCGGCCTGGCCGGCGACCGGGTCACGATCGGCAACACCCTCGACGGGCTGGGCGACCTGACCACCAGCGTCGCCGGACTGCTCGATGAGGGCCGCAAGCCGCTGAAGGGTGCGATCTCCGCGCTGGGCGACCTGTCGGAGAACCTCGACGACTCGGCGCCGGTGATCGACAAGTTCCTCCAGACCCTGCCGACCAAGCTCGACCGGATCGGACGCGCGGCCAGCTACGGCTCGTGGGTCAACTTCTACCTCTGCTCCATCGAAGGACGCATCCCGATGCCCGAGGGGTACTACGGGGACCTCGGAGCCCAGCCGATCGCCGGAAGGTGCCGATGATGACGCGCTATCGCACAGCGTTCGCCGAACGCAACAAGGTGGTCCTGGCCCTGGTCGGCATCACCGCCATGGTCCTGGTCTTCCTCTGCGCGTTCTACGCCGAGGCACTGCCCGGCCTGCGCGGCAAGACCTACACCGCCCAGTTCGCCGAGGCCGGCGGCATCCGCCCCGGCAACGAGGTGCGCGTCGCCGGGGTGAAGGTCGGCGAGGTCACCGACGTCTCGCTCGACGGCAAGGTGGTCGAGGTCGAGTTTCGGGTCAAGGACGTCGACCTCGGCAGCGAGAGCACCGCCTCGATCAAGGTCAAGACGATGCTCGGCCAGAAGTTCCTCTCGATCGACCCGCTCGGCAGCGGTGAGCTCGACGAGCCGATCCCGGTCGAGCGAACCACCGTGCCGTACGACGTCAACGCGGCGTTCTCCGACCTCTCCACGACCGTCGACGAGATCGACACCGCGCAGCTCGAGAAGAGCTTCCAGGTGCTCAGCGACACGTTCCGCAACACCCCGCAGTCGGTGCGCTCGATCGTCACCGGGCTGACCGACCTGTCGCGCACCCTGTCGAGCCGCGACGCCGAGCTGGCCGGGCTGATGCAGTCGGCCAGCAGTGTCACCGGCACGCTGGCCGACCGCAACGCCGAGTTCGCCAAGATCATCACCGACGGCAGCGCGTTGCTCGGTGAGCTCGAGACCCGCCGCCAGACCGTCAAGGACCTCCTCACCGGCACCACAGCACTGGGCACCCAGCTGCGCGGCCTGGTCAAGGACAACGAGAAGACGCTCAGCCCCGCGCTGGCCAAGCTCGACAAGGTCTCCGAGATCCTCAACCGCAACCAGCAGAACCTCGAGGCCGCCATGTCCAGACTCGGTCCCTACTACCGGGTGCTCGCCTCCGCGACCGGCAGCGGCCGCTGGATCGACAGCTACATCTGCGGGCTCTTCGACGCCTCGCAGGCACCCCTGCTCGACAACGACGTCGAACGCAACTGTTCGCCGGCCAAGGGAGGCGGACGATGAAGCTCGTCAAGCGGATCGCGGTCATCGTGATCGCCCTGGCACTGGTCACCGCCGCGATCGTGGTCGGCGCCAAGGCCTGGTTCAAGCCCGAGCCCACCAAGGTCGAGGCGCTCTTCGAGTCGACCGTCGGGCTCTACCCCGGCTCCGACGTACAGATCCTCGGAGTACCCGTCGGCCACGTCACCGCGGTCGACCCCGAGGGCGACCTCGTGCGGGTCAGCATGGAGATCGACGAGGACCAGGAGGTCGGCGCCAACACCGCCGCCGTGATCGTCGCCCCGACCCTGGTCAGCGACCGCTTCGTGCAGCTCACCGAACCGTACGACGGGGGCGCCAAGCTCGAGTCCGGCGACGAGATCCCGCGCGAGCGCACGGCGGTGCCGGTCGAGATCGACGACCTCTACAAGTCGCTCAACGACGTCGGGAAGAAGCTCGGTCCCGAGGGAGCCAACAAGGACGGTGCGCTCTCCGACCTGCTCGAGGTGGCCGCAGCCAACCTCGACGGGCAGGGCACCAACCTCAACACGATGATCAGCGAGTTCAGCAAGGCGACCGCCACGTTGAGCAAGACCGACACCGACTTCTTCTCGACCGTCACCAACCTGGAGAAGTTCAACGACATGCTGGTCGCCAATGACCGCACCGTCGGCAACGTCAACCAGCAGTTCGCGGCAGTCACCGACTACCTCGCCGACGACCGCGACGACCTCACCACGGCGGTCACCAACCTGGGCGACGCACTGGTGATCCTCGACGACTTCATCCGCGACAACCGCGGCAACCTGAAGTCGTCGGTCAGCCAGCTGGTCGGCCCGACCAAGGTGTTGGTCAATCAGAAGAAGTCGCTCGAGGAGTCGGTGCGCCTGATCCCGCTGGTGCTGCAGAACTACCTCAAGGCCTACGACCCGAAGTCCAACACGCTGCAGGGTCGCGGCAACCTCAACGAGCTGACGCTGTGGTCGAGGAACGGCCTCGACAGCCGGACGTCCTCCGACGCGCCGCCGAACCTGCTGCCCGGAGTGGGGGAGACCCGATGAAGCGTCTTGCCCTCGGCTCCCTGGCCGCCTCCTCGGTGCTGCTGTTCGCCGGCTGCTCCGGCATCAGCCGCGGCGCCTACGACATGCCGCTGCCCGGCGGCGCCGACGTCGGCGACGACCCGATCAAGATCAGCGCCGACTTCGAGGACGCCCTCGACCTGGTGCCGCAGTCGAGCGTCAAGGTCGACAACGTCGCCGTCGGACGCGTCTCGGAGATCACCCTCAACGACGACGGCCACAGCGCCCACGTCGAGCTGGTGGTCAACAGCGACGTCGACCTGCCCGCCGGCACGCAGGCCCGCCTCTCGCAGACCTCGCTGCTCGGTGAGAAGTACGTCGCCCTCGTACGGCCGGCCGCCTCCACATCCGGCCCCTCTGGCTCCTTGAGTGACGGCGACAACCTCGGCCTGGCCGCCACCTCGCAGGCCGCGGAGGTCGAGCAGGTGCTCGGTGCCCTGTCGATGGTGCTCAACGGCGGCGGCATCGACAAGTTCCAGCAGATCTCGCGCGAGCTGCAGAAGATCTCCACCGGCCGACCCGGCGAGATCAAGGCGTTCCTGGGCCAGATGCAGACCTTCGTCACCGGGCTCGACGATCGCAAGGAGTCGATCACCGCGGCCATCGACGGACTCGCCAGGCTGTCGGAGACCCTCGACGGCGACAAGGAGAAGATCACCAACGCGCTCAACGAGCTGAGCCCCGGCATGCAGGTGATCGTCGACCAGCGCAAGCAGCTGGTGGCGATGCTCAGCTCGCTCGACACACTCTCCAACGTCACCGTCGAGACGCTGAACGCCGCCCAGGACGACATCGTCGCCGACCTGCAGAGCCTCGAGCCGATCCTGGCCCAGCTCGCCAAGTCGGGCTCCGACCTGCCGGAGTCGCTGCAGATGCTGCTCACCTACCCGTTCCCGGACTCGGTGCTGGGCGCGATCAAGGGCGACTTCCTCAACGTGTTCATCACGACCAACTTCCGCACCCTGCCGGCCGGTTGCGACGCGATCGGGTGCGTGTGGCCGCAGGTGTCGGGCACCGCACCGGCGACCCGCACGTCGCCGGGGCTGAACACGAACGCACCACCGACCCTGCTGGAGCCGACCAACTCGCCGGCACCGGGCATCCCGACGCCGACGATGACGGTGCCGACGCCCTCGGCAGACCCGACTGACCCGTCGACCGACCCGTCCCCGTCGTCCGACCCGTCGTCCTCGGACCCGACCACGTCGTCCGACCCGTCGCCGTCCGACCCCTCGCCGTCCGACCCGACGGACTCGTCGTCCCCACAGGCGGACTCGTCCCTCGCTCCCCGAGAGGGTGATCAGTGATGTTGACCGCACGGATGAAGATCCAGGTGCTGGCGTTCGTGATCATCGCGTTGCTGGCCACGACCTACCTGAGCGCCCGGTACGTCGGACTCGACCCGTTCAAGTCGTCGTACAACGTGACCGTGGCGCTGCCCCAGGCCGGCGGCATCTTCGAGAACGGCGAGGTCACCTACCGCGGCGTACCCGTCGGCCGGATCGAGTCGCTCAAGGTCACCGACGACGGCATGGAGGCGACGCTGCGGATCAACAAGGACGCGCCCGACATCCCGGCCGACGTGAAGGTTCAGGTGTCGAACCGCTCCGCGATCGGTGAGCAGTACATCAACCTCAGCTCCGAGACGACCGACGGCCCGAAGCTCGAGAGCGGCGACCGCATCGTCGGCACCGACGCGTCCCTGCCGCCGTCGATCGACGAGCTGCTGCGCACCGGCTACGAGTTCGTGAACTCGGTGCCTAAGGACGCACTCACCACGGTGATCGACGAGACCTACAACTTCTCCAAGGGCGCCAACCGAAACCTGCCGCGGCTGGTGCAGACCTCGAAGGACTTCGCCGAGAGCGCGGATCGCAACTTCCTGGTCACCAAGGGGTTGATCGAGAACTCCACGATCGTGCTGAAGACCCAGGAGGAGTCGGCGGCGTCGATCAAGGCGTTCAGCCGCAACCTCCGCCTGATCGCCGGCGGGCTGAAGGACGCCGACAAGCCGCTGCGTGACCTGATCGGCGCCACCCCGGCCGCCTCGCAGGAGATCGGCAAGCTCTTCAACGAGGTCGGCGGCCCGATCGGTGCGCTGATGGCCAACCTGGTCTCGACCGCGCAGATCTTCGGCGTCAACGCGTCCGGTGTCGAGGATGCGTTGATCAGGATGCCCGAGGCGTTCAGCGTCGGTTACGCCATCACCAAGTCCAGTGGCATGGAGATGGGACTCGTGCAGACCTACTTCGACCCGCTGCCCTGCACCACGGGGTACGGCGACACGACGGTGCGCCCCGGCCTCGACACGTCAGGTGGCAAGAAGTTCAACACCAACGCGGGTTGCACGCTCGCACCGAGCAGCGGGGCCAACGTGCGCGGACCGATGAGCGTGCGTGTTCCTTCCACTCTGGCCGAACTCATGGGGGAATGATGGCCTTGTCCACAACGGAGGGGGAGCGCGTGACCGCGCCCGACGAAGACAGAGAAGACTCGACGGCACCGGTGGCTTCTGCTGCCGACTCGGCGTCGCCGGTGTCGTCGTCAAAGGACTCCGGTGCCGAGCCGCTGGCCGGCAAGGCGTTCTGGTTCCAGGTCGGTGCACTGCTGCTCGCGACCGTCGTACTCGGCACAGGGCTCTTCGCCTGGTGGCACAGCAGCAACGAGGAGCCGGCGTCCACCCTGGGCGACAGTCGCGACGCAGCACTCATCGCGGCCAAGCACGACATCGAGGTGATGAACACCCTCGACTACCGCGACATCGACGGGAGCATCGCGGCGTGGCAGGAGGTCACCACCGGGTTGCTCTACGACCAGACGGTGAACCTGACCGACGAGCAGCGCCAGCTGTTGAAGGAGCAGAAGGCGATCTCGACCGCCAAGGTCGTCGACGCCGCGGTCGTGGACATCACGCCCACCACGGCGACGGTCATCGCCTCACTCGAACTCACCGTGATCGACGACAAGGACCCAGACGCCCAGACGCCACCCAAGCGCAATCGCTACACGGCCGATCTGGCCAAGGTCGACGGTGAATGGAAGCTGGAGAACCTCCAGCAGGTGGCGGTGGATCTCTCATGAGCGGCGAGAAGAACGAAGCAACCGAGACCACTTTCAAAGCACCGACCGAGACCTCAGTGGACACGTCGGCCGGGGCCTCGATGCCGGGCGAATGGCAGCGACTGCTCCGCCGCAACGCGCTGTACGTCGTGGCCGTGGTGTTCCTGCTGGTCGGAGCGTTCGGCTGGCTGGCGAGCCTCGACTCCGAGGAGGAGGCGCCATCCGCCGACAACCACGCGCTGACTGACAAGGCCGCGACCAGCGAGGTCTCGACCGAGGTGTCGCGGGCGCTGACCGGAGTGCTCAGCTATGACTACGCCGACCAGTCGGTCTCGCAGAAGATTGTCGACAACGTGCTCACCGGTGACGCGCGCAAGGAGTACGACGTACTCCTGAAGAACCTCCAGGAGAAGGCGCCCGGGCAGAAGCTGGTGCTCACCGCCCAGGTGCAGGCCGCTGCGGTCAAGGAGCTCAACGACGACAGGGCCACGCTGCTGGTCTTCCTCGACCAGACCAGCAAGCGGGTCGACGACAAGGAGGCCAGCATCTCCGCCGCACAGCTGTCCATCGAGGCGCGCAAGGTCGACGGCGCCTGGACCATCACCCAGCTCCGCCCACTGTGACTCTTCGCCTCGCTGGTTGAGGAGGCGGCGCCAGCGCCGTCTCGAAGCCACTCCGTCTCGGGGGGAGTGGCTTCGAGGCGAGTCTGGTCTCGATGCACCGCCTCGTTCCTCGGCGGCACTCGACCACCGAAAGACCGTCAGTCGCGCGCGGCCACGTGGCGGCGTACGTCGTCCAGGAACTCTGACTCCCGCACGCCCAGGGCGCTCAGCGGGCTCAAGCGGACGACCTCGCCGCTCTCCGCCCTGGTCACCCGCGGATGGAGGAGGTCACGCAGCTGCCGCTCGCGGCGGGCCACCTCCTTGGGTCCGAGGTGGTCGGCGAGGTCCGTCCCCGCGCACGTGACGACCAGGGTTCGTCCCGGTTCCTCATCGGCAACCGCCACGTCCTGGATTCGCTGCCAGGTCGTGGTGAACCTCGTGGTGCTCGACTCGACACGGAGGCCGTCGCTGCCGACCACCAGCCCGTAGCGTCCCGTCGTACTGCGGCGGGTCTGCACGACGACTGCGATGCCTCCCGCAGTCAGCAGGGTGCCGCACACTCCGAGGCCCAGACTCCAGACCACCCGCACCGCGGTCGTCGGTTCGGTGCGCACCCACTCGCCGGCGTCGGACAGCTCCTTCCGCCCGATCAGGCCGGTCCAGAGGTCACCCGTCCAGACCGTGACCGCACCGACCAGGGCGGCCGCTCCGATCAGCAGCAACACCAGCGCCAGGGCATGGGCCTTGAGGGCGCTCCGGGTCGCCACGCGGTAGAGCGTTCGCGAACCCGATTCCATGACCTGACCGTACCCACGCACGAGGCGCTCGAATCCCGGGCGGTTAGGTCCCGCACTTCGGGGTAGGACGTGCGCAACGGATGAGAGGAGCAGACCATGGGTGAAGTCAATCCCGACCAGGTGCTCGCGATCGCCAAGAAGGTCGCAGCTGAACCACACGCCTACGTGCAACGTGCTCACCACACGGTGGCCAACGAGTGTCCACTGCAACCGCTGGCCTTCGGCATCCTGCCGAGCGCGTTCGTCAGCTCGAGCTATGAAGGGGCGCGCGCCTTCATGGGTACGGCGACGGAGCAGGGCACGGAGGCGACCCTCAACCTGGCCCGTGGCCTGGGCGATGTCGCCCGCGCCTACGGCTCGGCCGAGGCGGTGAACACGGTGAACGCATCGCTGCCAGAGCTGCCACCGACCAACATCGACGGCACCGGCGACTCGACGGGCGGCCAGATCGCCGTTGTCGGGGCGGAGGTCGGGCTGCTGGTGATGTGGTCGTTGACCGGCGCCACCATCGTCGGCTGCTCGGCACTGGCGCCCACGGCCCTCGGCGCGATGACGGCGTGGGCCGTTGTGCAGCCCGACGACGCCGCGCTCTCGCGGGCCTTCAGTGCCTGGGGGTCGGCCCGGATGGATTCGCAGATGGCGAAGAACGAGCTCGCCGCCAAGCTGTCCGGCCTCAACGACGCCTGGCCGAGCAGCGAGACGGCCCGCGAGGCCTACGACAGCTGGAAGCTGCTCTACGACAGCAACCTCGACCTGCTGATCCAGAGCCTCCAGGGCGTCGAGACGACCTTCGACAACGTGGTGGACGCGATCGGGACCTCCGAGGACCTCATGTTCGGCATTGTCGTGGGCACCCTGGCGCTCCTGATCACGCTCACCGCGCTCGAGCTGATTCCCGGCGCATCCGCGGTGATCCAGCCGATCAAGCAGCTGGCCGGTCTGGGGTTGACCCTGGGCACGATCGCGACCGTCATCGGCATCGGCGGCCTGGTCTTCGACCTCATCAAGAACCTCAACGAGCAGGCCAACAATGCCGACGGCTTCCAGATCAACCAGCCGGGCAACCAGGCCCAACCCCACTTCGAGCAGCTGCCCCGGATCGACTGGGCCGCGGACATCTAGGAGAGTGCAGTGATCAAGCCCGAAACCGACATGAAGCGCATGCTGGAGCAGATGACTGCGCAGGTCGAGAAGACCAAGGCCGTGGCAAGGGAAGTGGCCGAGCTGCAGGTCGAGGGTGAGGTGGCCGAGGGACACATCAAGGTCACCGTGACGGCGACCGGTTCCCTGGTCGGCGTACACCTCGACCCGAAGGCCATGCGGATGCCCAGCGAGGACCTGGCCGAGGCGATCGTGGAGGCCTCCCGAGTGGCGACCCAGAACGCCGCGGTCCGCGTGCGTGAGATCTGGGCGGAGAACGGGGTGCAGAGCGACCTCGACGTGGCGTCACTGATCCAGGGGTCCGCCGACGTCGAGACAGACATCGACAAGCGTGTGGACGAAGCCAAGGAGGCCATGCGCCGCCACGGGATCTGAGTCGTCGTCAGAACACGTTGAGGGGCCGGAACTGCACCGAGATGCGAGGTCCCGCGTGCGCCGTCTTGGGCACGCAGTGCTCCCAGGTGCGCTGGCAGGATCCGCCCATCACCAGCAGGTCGCCGTGCCCCATCGTGAACGACACCGACGGTCCACCGCCGCGCGGGCGCAGCATCAGCTTGCGTGGGTCGCCGAAGGAGACGATCGCGACCATGGTGTCCTCATGTCGTCCACGACCGATGGTGTCGCCGTGCCAGGCCACTGAGTCGCGACCGTCGCGGTAGTAGCAGCATCCGGCGGTCTCGAACGGCTCACCCAGCTCGGGCAGGTAGTGCGCACTCAACGCGTCACGGGCTGATCCGAGGACGGCGTGGGGCAGCGGCTCGCCCACGCCGTACGTGTGGACCAGACGCGGCACGTCGACGACCCGGTCCCACATCTCGCGCCGCTCCGCGCGCCACGGCACCGTCTCGACCAGTGCGGTGAAGACGTCGTCGGCGCCGGCGATCCAGTTCGGTCGTACGTCGACCCAGGCGCCACGCGAGAGCGTCGTACGCCGAGCAGGCGCCAGACCACCGACGGACGGCGCGGTGGCCACGTCGAACAGGTTGGCCTGGAACTCGACGCTCATGCGTGCAAGGCTAGCAGATTCATCGAACAGGCGTTCGAAGTCGGGGAAGTCCCTGAACCACCCCCGGAACCTGCCAAAAGCAGTGGGAGCCCGGCCCCGCGATCCCCTAGGTTGGAGCCCATGACGAATGGCTCCGCGCCCGCGGCACGCGTGCAGAACCTGACCAAGACCTACGGCACCGGCCAGGCCCTGATCAAGGCGCTCGACGATGTCACGCTCGACCTCGCCGCGGGGGAGTTCACCGCGGTGATGGGCCCGAGCGGTTCGGGCAAGTCGACGCTGATGCACTGCTGTGCGGCGCTCGACACCGCAGACAGCGGCACCGTCCACATCGGCGAGCACCAGCTCAGCGGCATGGGCGACAAGGAGCTCACCCGGTTGCGGCGCGACGAGATCGGCTTCGTCTTCCAGTCCTACAACCTCGTGCCGACGCTGACCGCCGAGGAGAACATCAAGCTGCCGATGGCGATCGCCGGTCGCAAGCCCGACCCCGAGTGGTACGACACGGTGATCTCGACCGTCGACCTCGGCGACCGGCTCGGCCACAAGCCGAACGAGCTCTCCGGCGGCCAGCAGCAACGCGTCGCGGTGGCGCGTGCCCTGGCCAGTCGGCCGAGCATCATGTTCGCCGACGAGCCGACCGGCAACCTCGACTCGAAGTCGGGCGCCGAGGTGCTCGGGTTGCTGCGCACCAGCGTCGACGACTACGGCCAGACGATCGTGATGGTCACCCACGACCCCGTGGCGGCGGCGTACACCGACCGCGTCGTCTTCCTCGCCGACGGTCGCATCGTCGACGAGCTGCGCGACCCCGACCGGGAGCAGATCCTCGGCAAGATGCAGGAGCTCACCGCCCGCGAGCTCGAGGCCTGACCGACGATGTTCAAGGTCACCTGGCGCAACCTGCTGGCCCGCAAGGTGCGGCTGATGCTCTCCGCCTTCGCGATCGTGCTCGGCGTCGCGTTCGTGTCCGGCACGATGATCTTCACCGACGCGATGGGCGGGGCGTTCGACGACATCATCGAGGGCTCCACGGCCGACGTCGAGATCGCGTACGCCGGCGCGGGCGACTTCGACTCCATGCAGGACAACCGCACGATTCCCGCCTCCGTCGTCGCCGACCTCGAGAAGCTGCCCGAGGTCGAGTCGGCGCACCCGCAGAACGTGCTGCAGTCGGTCTTCATCATCGGCAACAACGGCAAGGTGGTCGGTGGCAGCGGCCCGCCCGGGCTCGCCTTCAACCCGACCACGGCGACCTCGATGAACGGCAACCCGGTGCTGGTCACCGCCAAGGGTGAGCTGCCCGACGGCCCCGACGAGATCGCGATCGACGTCGACGCCGCCAAGAAGGCCGACTACGACATCGGCGACACCGTCACGCTGGCCACCGGCGCCACCCCGCCGACGATGAAGGCGAAGCTGACCGGGCTCGTCGAGTTCGGCTCCGGCGGCCTCAACGGCGCGACCCTGACCGTCTTCGACACGAAGTTCCTCCAGAAGAAGTTCTTCGGCGGCCGCGACGTCTACACCTCCATCTCACTGAACGCCGCCGACGGGGTCTCCCAGACCCAGCTGCGCGACGCCGCCCAGAAGGTGCTGCCCAAGGGAGTCGAGGCGCGCACCGGTGACGACGCGGTCGAGGAGAACCAGGCCAGCCTCGACGAGATCCTGGGCTTCCTGAAGACGTTCCTGCTGGTCTTCGCCGGCGTCGCCCTGGTGGTCGGCGTCTTCCTGATCATCAACACCTTCTCGATCCTGGTCGCCCAGCGCAGCCGCGAGCTCGCCCTGCTGCGGGCCCTCGGCGCCTCGCGCGGGCAGGTCAACCGGTCGGTGATCAGCGAGGCGGTCGTGGTCGGGCTGGTCGGGTCGACCCTCGGGCTCGGAGTGGGCTACCTGCTCGCGTTGTTCCTGAGATTCCTGTTCGGGCAGTTCGGGCTCGACCTCGGGGGCGCCGAGTTCCCGGTCACCGGCTGGACCGTCTTCTGGTCGTACGCCGTCGGGCTGGTCGTCACCACGATCGCCGCGGTGCTGCCCGCCGTACGCGCATCCCGCATCCCGCCGATCGCGGCGCTCCGCGACGACGTCGCTCTGCCCGAGGCGACCCTGCGCAAGCGGATGGTCGTCGGCACCGTGCTGGTGGTGCTGGGCGCCGCGGGCATGGCCGGTGGACTGATCGGGTCCGGCACGCTCGGACTGGTGCTGATCGGTGGCGGCATCCTGCTGATCCTGATCGGCGTGGCGCTGATGAGCGCGCTGCTCGGCCGGCCGCTGCTCACCCTCTTCGGCGCGATCTACCGCAGGCTGTTCGGCAGTGTCGGCAACCTCGCCGCGCAGAACACGCTGCGCAACCCGCGCCGCACCGGCGCGACCGCCAGCGCACTGATGATCGGCCTGGCCCTGATGTCGATGATGTCGATCTTCGGGGCGTCGGCGTCGGCGTCGACCGATGCCGCGATCGGCACGTCGCTGACCTCGCAGTTCATCGTCTCCAACGTGGTGGGCCAGCCGTTCTCGCCCGACGTGGCCCGTCAGGTCCGCAAGCTCGACACCGTCGAGGGTGTGGCCTCGGTGCGCCAGGGCTACCCCAAGGTCAAGGGGAGCACCGTCTACGCCGCCGCGATGCGCGCACAGGACATCAAGTTCGCCTTCCGCATCCCGGTCTCGTCGGGCAACCTTGCCGATCTCGGCCCCGGCAAGGCGGCTGTCGCCGAAGGGCAGGCCGAGGACAAGGGGCTCTCCATCGGCGACTCGGTCACCCTCGACTTCCAGGCAGGCAAGGTGAAACTCGAGGTCGTCGCGATCTTCGACGGCGTCGGCGTGGTGCCCGGCAACTACCTCGTCACCCCCGACACGCTCACCAAGGGCGGCCTCGTGCCGCTCGACTCGATGGTCTTCGTGACCAAGAAGGACGGCGCCTCGACCGACGACCTGAAGGACCAGATCGACGAGATCACCAAGGACCTTCCGACCGTCACCGTCAAGGACCCCGAGGGGTACGCCGACGAGCAGAAGACCCAGATCAACCAGTTCCTCTACATGATCTACGGGCTGCTCGGACTGTCGGTGATCATCGCGATCCTCGGCGTCGTCAACACGTTGAGCCTCTCGGTCATCGAGCGCACCCGCGAGGTCGGCCTGCTCCGCGCGGTCGGCCTCAGCCGGCGCCAGCTGCGCACGATGATCCGGCTCGAGTCGGTGGTCGTCGCGGTCTTCGGTGCCCTGCTCGGCATGGTGATGGGCGTGGTCTTCGGGTCCACGCTGGTGTGGGCGCTGGCCGACCAGGGGCTCACCGAGCTCTCGATCCCGTGGGGGCTGCTGGTCGTCTTCGTGGTCGCCTCCGGGGTGCTCGGCGTACTCGCCGCGGTGTTCCCGGCCCGGCGTGCGGCGAAGCTCGACGTGCTGCGGGCGATCGCCACCGAGTAGCCCGAGGGGGTCGTGTCTCCCGGGACGACCTGCCCCAGCCGAACAGTCAGACTCCGTAGTCCCAACGGGTCATCTTCACCGCAAACGCCGGAGAGGCGGGCGCGGGCGCTGCGACACTCGCGACGTGGACCAGGCCCTCGACTTCACGACCGCGCCGCCGCGCAAGCACGTCGCGGTGCGCGAATACGTGCGCGACCTCATCCACGGCCTGCCCGCCGGGTCGCCGGCGCCCTCCGAGCGCGAGCTGGTGCAGCGGTTCGGCGTGGCCCGGATGACGGTCCGTCAGGCCATCGAGGCGCTGGTCGCCGAGGGCCTGCTCGACCGGATCCCCGGCAAGGGCACCTTCGTCAGCGAGCCCCGGACCCGCGTCGGGGAGCTGCGCAGCTTCACCGACGAGATGAGCAGCCGCGGCCTCCTCGCGGAGTCGCAGACCCTCGTCGCCAGGCTCGAGAAGGCCGGCCCCGGCGTGGCGCGCGCGCTGACGATCAGTGAGGGCGACGCCGTGATCCGCTGGCAGCGGCTGCGGCGTGCCGACGGCGAGACGATGTGCATCGAGAACGCCTACCTCTCCGAGGTGCTGCTGCCCGGCTTCCTGCAGGCCGCACTGCCGGTGAGCCTCTACGCCGAGCTCGAGGACCGCGGCCTGCGTCCGACCTGGGCCGAGGACTCCGTCAGCGCCGCGATCGCCACGGCCGAGGAGTCCGACCTGCTCGGCATCGCCGCCGGATCGCCGGTGCTGCGCGTGGCGCGGCGGGCGTTCATGGACGACAAGGCGGTCGAGGTCTCACGCTCGACCTACCGCGCCGACCGCTTCACCCTCTGGGTCCAGTTCGCCGCCCACTGACCTGTCGACAGTTCACGTCGACCTGTCGCCAGTTCACGTCGACCCGTCGCCAGTTCACGTCGACCCGTCGCCAGTTCAGGTCGACCTGTCGCCAGTTCACGTCGACCTGTCGCCAGTTCACGCGGCGCACAGAAACTCACGACGGGTCGACCAGAACTCACGACAGGTCGATCAATGCCGCGTCGGGAGTGGCAACGGCAATAGGCTGCGCCGCATGAGCCTCCTCCTCGAAGTCGCGATCCGCAGTGAGCGCGACGTGATGGGAGCCCAGGAGGGCGGAGCCGACCGGCTGCTGCTGACCGACGCCAACGGGCGTTCGCCCGACCTCACCGCCGCCTCCGTGGCGCTGCGTGAGGCCGACATCCCGGTGCGCATCGTGCTGCGCCTCAACGACTCGTTCACCACCACCGGCGGCGAGTTCACCCGGCTGGTCGGCCTCGCCCAGGAGTACGTCGCACTGGGCGCCGAGGGTGTCGCGTTCGGGTTCCTCGACGCCGACCTCGACATCGACGAAGCCACCTGCCGAGCGCTCGCCGAGTCACTCGAGGGCGTGCCGTGGACGTTCCACGACGCGGTCGACTCGGGCCTCGACACCCGCCGCGTCTGGCGCTCACTTCTCCAGCTGCCCGGCCTGGACGGCGTACTCACCTCGGGATCGCCGCAGGGTCTCGGCGTCGGGTACGACGACCTGCTGGCCACCGCCCAGGCGGACGAACGGGCGGCGGCGCTGATGCTGCCCGGTCAGGGCCTGTTGCCCGAGCATGTGCCGTGGCTGGCCCGCGCGGGGGTCACCAAGTTCCACATCGGCATCCAGGCTCGCCCCGGTGCGTCGTACAAGTCGTACGTCGACTCCGGTCACGTCCGCTCGTGGCGGCTCCTGCTCGACTCCTGAGCCGGGGCGGGCGACTCGACCGGGCAGAACCCACACGATGTCGATGGTGAGGTCAGGCGTCGAGCGCGGGCAGGTCGTCGGCGTCGACGATGCGGTAGGCATACCCCTGCTCCGCGAGGAACCGCTGCCGGTTCTGCGCGAAGTCCGCGTCAACCGTGTCGCGCGAGACGATCGTGTAGAAGTGCGCGGACTTGCCCTCCGACTTGGGGCGCAGCAGCCGGCCGAGGCGCTGGGCCTCCTCCTGGCGTGACCCGAAGGACCCGGAGACCTGGATGGCGACCTCCGCCGAGGGCAGGTCGATGGAGAAGTTGGCGACCTTCGAGACCACCAGCAGCCCGATCTCGCCGGACCGGAAAGCCTCGAACAACCGCTGCCGTTCACGCACGGTCGTCTCACCCTTGATCACCGGCGCGTCGAGGGCCGCGGCGAGCTCGTCGAGCTGGTCGATGTACTGCCCGATCACCAGCGTGGGTTGGCCGGAGTGCTGCTGGACCAGCCGCTTGACCACGTCGATCTTGTGGTGCGTGCACGCGGCCAGCCGGTAGCGCTCCTCCGGCTCCGCCACCGCATAGGCCATCCGCTCGGCAGACGGCAGCGTCACCCGCACCTCGACGCAGTCGGCCGGCGCGATGTAGCCCTGCGCCTCGATGTCCTTCCACGGCGCGTCGAAGCGCTTCGGCCCGATCAGCGAGAACACGTCACCCTCGCGGCCGTCCTCACGCACCAGCGTGGCGGTGAGGCCCAGGCGTCGCCGGGCCTGCAGGTCGGCGGTCATGCGGAAGATCGGCGCGGGAAGGAGGTGCACCTCGTCGTACACGACCAGGCCCCAGTCGCGCGCGTCGAGCAGCTCGAGGTGCGGGTAGGCGCCCTTCCGCCGCAGCGTGAGCACCTGGTACGTCGCGATGGTGACCGGCCGGATCTCCTTGACGGCGCCGGAGTACTCGCCGATCTCGTCCTCGGTCAGGGTCGTCCGCCGGACCAGCTCGTCCTTCCACTGCCGCGCGGACACGGTGTTGGTGACCAGGATCAGTGTGGTCGCCTGTGCGTGGCCCATCGCCGCGGCACCGACGATCGTCTTGCCCGCACCACAGGGGAGCACGACGACACCGGAGCCGCCGTGCCAGAACGACTCGGCCGCCTCGGCCTGGTAGTTGCGCAGGTGCCAGCCCTCTTCGCGCAATGCGATCGGGTGCGACTCGCCGTCGACGTAGCCGGCGAAGTCCTCGGCCGGCCAGCCGAGCTTCAACAGTGCCTGCTTGAGATTGCCGCGCTCGGAGCCGTGGACGACGACCGTCTCGTCGTCGACCCGGTCGCCGATCATGCCCTTGATCTTCTTGGCGCGCAGCACCTCCTCGAGCACCGGCTTGTCGGTGGAGGAGAGCACCAGCCCGTGCACCGGGTGCTTGTCGAGGCGAAGCCGCCCGAAGCGCGACATCGTCTCGGCGATGTCGACCAGCAGTGCGTGCGGCACGGAGTAGCGGGAGTACTTCAGCAGCGTGTCGACGACCTGCTCGGCGTCGTGACCGGCGGCGCGGGCGTTCCACAGCCCGAGCGGCGTCAGCCGGTAGGTGTGCACGTGCTCCGGCGAGCGTTCGAGCTCGGCGAACGGCGCGATCGCCCGTCGGCAGTCGGCAGCGTCGTCGTGGTCGATCTCCAGCAGCAACGTCTTGTCGGACTGGACGATCAGGGGTCCGTTCACAGGGCCTTGCTCTCGGGGAGTTCGTCGGCGAGTGGCACGGAGGCGACCTTCTTGCGGGCGCGGTACGCCGCCACGTTGGCCCGCGACGAGCACCGGTCGGAGCAGTAGCGGCGCGACTGGTTCGGCGAGGTGTCGACGTAGACGTTGGTGCACGGCGACGCCGCGCAGACTCCCAGCCGGGTGGGGCCGAGGTCGCAGACCAGCGTGGCCAGCCCGAGCAGGGCCTCGGAGACCAGCAGCTCGGAGACCGACGCGGCCCGGTTGGCGACGTGCAGGTGCAGGTTGCCCAGGTCGTGGTCGGAGATCATCGGCGTCACCGGGTGCCGGTCGAGCAGGTCGTTGAGGCCGGCCACGACAGTCTTCACGTCGTCGTCGCCCGAGGCCACGAAGACGGGCCGCAGGTCGTCGGCGAACCGGCGCAGGTGCGCGACGTCCTTCTCGGTGGTCTGGCTGTGCAGCCACTCACGGCGGGAGAGGAAGTCGATGAGGTCGTCGACGTCTGCGATGTCTGCGTTGAGCAGACTCGCAGCCGACTCGGCGTACCTGATGAAATCCACGGGCCCAGTCTACGTTTCCGCACCAGTGACATTCCGGACGGCCGTGATCCGGTGGATCGAGAACGCGCGCCGGTCGTCGCTGCGGTGGTCGTACGCCGTGAGCTGGCCGCCCTCGACGCGCACCGGGTCGACCACGCGCTCGGTGGCGGTGCCGTGGTTGTCGAGGTAGCCGATCCACACGCTGGTGCCCGACTCGATCGCGGCTCGCAGCATGGCCAGCGAGTCGGCCGGCGTGGTGGCGGTGCGGGCCTCGGGACGCAGGTCGCGGGCCCGGTCGCCGGCCCGGATCGCCGCGACCGCGTGGGTCACCTGGGCCTGCGCGCGGGCGGCGTCACGCCCGGTGGTGCGCTGCTTGGGCGTGCGGGCCCGGCGTACGGCGGGGCGCGCGACGTGCACGGTGCCGTCCTCGGCCTCGACCACGGGTGCGGCGCCGAGCTCGCGCAGGCGGGGCAGCAGCACGTCGATCGGGGTGGTGCTGATCAACACCGTGGGGGCGATCCGCCGCAGGCCGAGCGTGGAGGCGCCGCGAAGGTGCAGGAGGGCCTCGAGGGCGGCCTCGTCGTCGGTGCGGAGGAACGCCTCGGCGTAGCCGACCCGCAGCGAGCCGTAGGTGCGAGCGGTGTCGTCGACCAGGTAGGCCAGCGGCTGGGGGATCTCGGTGCGCGACACAGAGGTGAGGAACGCGTGGATCTCGTGGGAGGTCCAGCCGGCGTCGAGGGCCCGACGCACCGACGAGGAGGAGAAGCGGTAGGTGGTGGCGCCGCCGCGGGACTCGACGTCGGCGATCAGCTGCAGCTTGGCGGCCAGCGCGGACTCCAGCGGCCCCGGGGCGATCGCGGTGAGGTCGCCCTGGATGAGGATGTGGTCGAGCGGCTCGGGCAGCAGCGGCGCCAGGGCTGCGACGGCCTCGTCGCGGGAGCCGGACACCAGTCGCCGGCCGAAGTCGGAGAGCCCGCCGAGCCCGGTCACGCCGACCAGGGCCGCCTCCTCGGTCGACCACGCGACGAGGCGGGGCAGTGTGGAGGGGCGACGGGGCCGCAGCCACTGCACGCGCGCCACCAGGGACGGGACGCCGGTGGCCGTTGCCAGCACCGTGCCGGGCTCGAGTGCGGCGAGCTGGGCCAGCGAGACCAGCCGGGTGTCGACCAGGTGCGGGTCCACCAGGCCGGGTGCCAGCGCGTTCAGCGACTTGCCGGCGGAGTCCTTGGCGCCCACCATCCCCGAGACGCGTGGGCTGGACAGCCAGGCCTGGGCCAGGTCTGCCCAGCGCTCGGCGAACGGCTTGCGGCACCACGCGTCGTACGCGTCGGTGGGGATCCAGTTGTCGGCGACGTCGGCCGAGACGGTCGCGACCAGGCCGGCGGCGGCGGCCAGCTCGACCAGGAACCCGGCCTCGCGCAGGTCGACGTGGAGCAGCACGCCGGCGGCCTTGAGGTCGCGGACGGCCAGCCCGCCCGTGCGCAGGACGGGTGGCGGAGCCGTGCCCCACGCATCGAGCAGAAGCTCCACCCGGCGTACGACGTCGAACGCGGCACCGGCCGCGGCCCCTGAGGTCATGGACGCGTCGCGCTCGCTGGTCAGCAGCTCCGGCAGGGGTACGGCGGCGCCGTCGTACTCGCCCCCGCGGGGCAGCAGCTCGGCGACGACACTGAGCGGTCGGGGTCCGGCGGACGACTCCCAGACCAGGGCGAGGTCGAGCAGTCGGGCGAGGTCAGGATCGTCGGCCGATCGGGTTTCGCCGTCGGTCACGAGGGCATGAAGCAGCCAGAGCTCGGCGCGGGTGAGTCGGTCGAGCGCGCGGAGGACAGAGGCCCTGGTGGCCGCCCGCGAGGCAAGCTGAGACGAATCCTGAGGAGCGGGAGTGGCCAGATCGGGGCGGGCGCGCAGCAACTGCGCGAGACGAGTTTCGGGCCACGCACGAAGTTGGTCCGCCAATGAGCGGAACGCCGGATCGGATCCGGCGGCGGGGGAGGCGACCATCCCACTCACGCTACTAGTCAGTGTGGCTGAGGCCCTAACCTGTCGGTGCGGGCATCTCAGGGAGCGCTGGGAGTGACCCGCATGTTGACCGGGACAGTGAGGAGTGGCGTGGCCGTGGTTCATCTCCAGTGTGGTGCCGCCACCGACGTCGGGCGGGTGCGCTCGACCAACGAGGACGCGCACTTCGCGTCGTCACCCGTCTTCGTGGTCGCCGACGGCATGGGCGGCCACCAGGCCGGAGACATCGCCAGCGCGATCGTCGTCGAGGAGTTCGCCCGCCTGGCCCACGACGGCTACGACTCGAGCAAGGCCCCCGAGGTGGTCACCGAGTCCCTGAAGCGTTGCCAGCGCAGCATCCAGCAGTACGGCGAGGAGCACCGCAACGAGGGCGACGGCGACTGGTACGCCGGTACGACGGTCGCCGCTGCCGTGCTCTGCGAGGACGAGGAGGGCGCCAAGTGGCTGCTCACCAACCTCGGTGACTCGCGCATCTACAAGCTGCACAACGGCAGCCTCGACCAGGTCTCGGTCGACCACTCCCTGGTGCAGGAGCTGCTCGACTCCGGCGAGATCAACGCCGAGGAGGCCGCCACCCACCCCGAGCGGCACGTGATCACCCGGGCGCTCGGCGGACCGGTGTTCCGCGACCCCGACTTCTTCGTGCTGCCGCTCTCGTCGGCCGAGCGTCTCGTGCTCTGCTCCGACGGGGTCAGCGGGATGATCACCGACCACGTGATCCACCAGATCGTGTCCACCACCGACGACCCGCGCGACGCGGCCGAGGCACTCGTCTCGGCGGCGGTCGCGGCGGGCGGCGAGGACAACGCGACCGCTGTCGTGGTCGATGTGGTGGGATTGACCGAGAGCGCGACGCCCCACGTGTTGCGCACCGAACCTGTGAGCCTGGAAGAGAAGTTGGGGGCACTCCCATGAACGACGCTCCACAGAACGCCATCCGCAGCTACCGCCCGGGCGGGTGGTACGCCGTCTTCGGCGAGCACGCCTGCGTGCTCCTGCCGGAGAGTGAGAAGCCGCGGGTGGCCGCACTCTGGGAGCTGGTCGACGCCGGAGCCGGCTTCGACGAGTTGCTCGACGCGCTGATCGCGACGGGACTGCGTTCCCTGCCCGGCTTCGTGCTGGTCAGCACTGCCGAGGACCCGACCCGCATCGTCCTGCGTGGCGCCGCCCGCGCCGTGGTGACCCTCGAGAGCGGCGAGGCCGTCGACGTCGACGGTGGCGCCGCCGCCACCTGGGTCGAGCAGGCGCTGTCGGGTGTGGCCTCGCTCCAGCTGGTGCTCGAGGACGCCGAGGAGGCGGTCGACTTCGGCATCCGTGGCGGACTCGTCCGGGTCTCGCGCGTCGACCAGCCGCCGGTCTCTTCAGGCACGGTGGCCCCGGTCGCCGGTGCCGCCGCCGCGTCCGTGCCCACGGCTGCCTCGGGGGAGTCCGAGGTGGCGCCGGCCGACGCCGGCCAGTCGAGCGGTGCCGGTGCGGGTGTCGGTGTCGGTGCACCCGCCACGCCGTACGCCGCCCCGGTGGTGGCGCCCGTGGTCGGGTTCGACCCACTCACCGACGACCTGCCCGAGCACGCCTACGCGCAGGAGCCCGTGGTCGAGGAACCCGCAGCCGACGAGATCGCCGGTGCGCGGTCCGGTGAGACGCCGAGCGTCGAGGCGCCGGCGGTCGAGGAGCCGGTCGTCGACGAGCCCGTCGCCTACGAACCCCCGGCGGCGCCGGTCGAGGACCTGCCGATCGCCGACGAGCCGGTCGTCGACGAGCCCGTCGCCGACGAGGTGCCCGAGGCGGGTGCCGACGCACCGACCGAGGCCCACGCCTTCCCGTTCTTCAACGACCCCGACCCCGAGACCGGCGAGCTGCCGGCCGTGCAGGACGCCGACGCGCCCGCCAAGTCGGCGTGGGGCGACCCGGAGCCGGTGCCCGAGCCGGCGCCCGAGGCGCCCACCAAGTCCGCGTGGGGCGACCCGGAGCCCGTGCCAGAGCCGGTTGCCGAGGAGGCTCCGGTCGAGCAGGCGCCCGAGGCGCCCGCCAAGTCCGCCTGGGGAGACCCCGAGCCGGCCCCGCCCGCCGAACCCGCGTGGGGCCAGCCGGAGCAGCCCGCCGCTGAGACCGGCCAGGCACCTGCCGCAGCCGCACCCCCGTCCGAACCCGCGTGGGGCCAGCCGCAGCCTCCTGCCGACGCGACCCAGCCACCGTCCGCGCCTCCCGCCGAACCGGCCTGGGGCCAGCCGCAGCAGGGCAACGTCTACACGCCGTCCGAGGCGCCCTCGAACCCGTTCGCTCCCGGGGCCGACAACCCCGCCGAGCCGCCGATGTGGGAGCCGCCGGCCTCGGCGTCCGCACCCCAGTGGGGAGCACCGCAGGCGCCCGAGGCCCCGGCCTGGGGCAACCAGGGTGACGTGCAGGACGCCGACCACGACGGCAACACCGCCGCCGGCGGCTACCAGGCCGACCAGTTCGCGCGCCAGCACCCAGGAATCCCCGGCCAGCCGCCGGCGCCCAGCGTGACCGCGCACGCGGTCGCCCGCCTGGTGTTCTCCAGCGGCGAGACCATCGACGTCGACCGTGCCGTCCTGGTCGGGCGCGCCCCCGAGGCGCGCCGGTTCACCTCCACCGACCAGCCGCGCCTGGTCACCGTGCCGAGCCCGAACCAGGAGATCTCCTCGACCCACCTCGAGGTGCGTCCGGGCTCCGGCGTCGACCACGGCAGCGCCATCGTCACCGACATGGGCTCGACCAACGGAACCGTGCTGACCCAGCCCGGGTTCGCCCCCGAGGACCTCCAGCCCGGCATTGCCGTACAGCTGCTGCCCGGCTCGGTGATCGACCTCGGTGACGGAGTCACCATCCAGGTCACCAGCCTCTGAGCCGGCGCCCGCCGCCATGTCCCTGAACCCCGAGAGCGCGCTCGCGGCCGAGCCGGAACGGCGCTTCCAGGCGTTCGTCGTGGACCGGGCGGTGGCGTGGTCGCTGTTCGCGGCCGCGGGTGTGGCGGCGTGGTGGTGGTTCTTCCGCGAGGGCAGTCCGTGGCCCGGCGTCGCGCTCGTCGCCGGCACGGTCCTCGTGGTCAGCGTGGTCTTCGCGGTGCTGCTCGGCACCAGGGGGACCTCGCCCGGCAAGGCCCTGTTCGGACTCCGCGTCGTCTCCCACGAGGGCGGCGGACCGATCGGCGTCGGCAAGGCCCTGCTGCGCACCCTCGTCGTCGGCCTCGGTTCGTTGCCGATGTTCGGGCTCGGGCTGGCCACGCTCGCGTGGACCGCGGTCGAGGACCGCTCCCGCGAACGCCGTGGCTGGCACGACCAGGTGGCCGGATCGGTGGTCGTCGACGTACGCCCGCGGCCGGTGGCCGAGGTGGCCGTCGAGGAACGCCCGCGCCACGTGGTCAACCTGACGGCGATGAAGCTGGTGCCGGTGCGGCACGCCCCGAAGCCCGTCGGGGCGGCCCTCTCGGGTGCGCCCGGCCGCACGTCGGCAGGCCCGGCGACCGGCCCCACCACGGGCCCACCAACCGGCACGCCGACCGGCACACCAACGGGCCGGCCCACCAGCACGCCGACCGCACCGCCCGCGCTCTCCCCGGAGCCACCGGCCCCACCCACCCAGGTGCCTGCGGCCCGACCCGTCCAGGCACCGGAGCCGCAACCGCCGGCACCGCGGCCAGCCGCGCAGCTGCCGCAGGCGCCCACGGCCCCTCGCCAGGCCGGGCGCAACGACGGGCTGTCCGACCGCACGGTGCCCGGCGGCGTCGTCGAGCATCCCGACGCCCCGTCGACCAGCCCCGGTCCGCGGACGCGGGTCACCTGGCGGATCACCTTCGACTCCGGTGAGACGTTCGTGGTGGAAGGTCTCGGCGTCCTCGGACGCCAGCCCGTCGGGCGGCCGGGGGAGCCGGTGCGCCACGTCGTACCCCTGCGTTCGGAGGACATGTCGATCTCCAAGACGCACGCACAGTTTCACCTGGCCTCCGACGGGGCACTGGTGTTCATCGACCGAGGGTCCACCAACGGTTCGCTGCTCGTCCGCAAGGGTGTGTCGCGCGAACTCACGGCGGGTCGCCCTGCCACGCTGGTCGACGGTGACCGCGTGGTCTTCGGCGATCGCCAGATGAAGGTTTCCAGGGAGGACCAATGAACACACACTGCATGCTCGAGGAGATCTGTCGATGGCTGTGATCCAGGCACGGGGGCTCGGCAAGGCCTACAAGGGCAAGACCGCCGTGAACAACCTGTCGTTCGACGTCCGGCCCGGCACGGTGACCGGCTTCCTCGGGCCCAACGGCTCGGGCAAGTCCACCACGATGCGGCTGATGCTCGGCCTCGACAACGGCCACGGCACCTGCACGTTCGACGGCCACCCGTTCGCGTCGTACGACGTCCCGATGCAGCACGTGGGCGCCTTGCTGGAGGCCAAGCCGTTCCACCCGACGCGCACCGCGCGCAACCACCTGCGCATGATCGCCGCGCCGAACTCGATCCCCGACACCCGCGTCGACGAGGTGCTCGGCATGGTCGGGCTCGCCGACGTGGCCAACAAGGAGCCGGGCACGTTCTCCCTCGGCATGGGCCAGCGCCTCGGCCTGGCCGCCGCGCTGCTGGGCAACCCGCACACGTTGATCCTCGACGAGCCGGCCAACGGCCTCGACCCGCAGGGCATCCGCTGGATGCGCGACCTGCTCAAGAGCCTGGCCTCCGAGGGCCGCTCGGTCTTCGTCTCCAGCCACCTGCTCAGCGAGATGGCCCTGATGGCCGACGAGCTCGTGGTCATCGGTCGCGGTCGCATGATCGCCAACGGCCCGGTGGAGGACTTCACCAGGCAGAGCAGTGCCAACCACATCAAGGTGCGCACCCCGCAGGCGCACGACCTGGCCGCGCTGATCGGCCAGAGGCTGGCCGGGCAGGGCTCGGTCAAGGCGGTCACTCCCGGCGAGCTCAGCGTGGTCGGCCTGACCGCCGACGACATCGGCGACATGGCCTTCGACAACCAGATCCGGCTGCACGAGCTGTCCACGATCCAGGCCAGCCTCGAGGACGCGTTCCTCGAGCTGACCGGTGGGTCGGAGGAGTACCAGGCGCAGAACCCGGTGCACCACCGGCCGCAGGGCCCCGCATTCGGTGGCCCGCAGTCCGGCCCACCGCAGGGTTCCTACGGTCAGCCCCCGCAGGGTCAGTACGGCCAGCAGCCGCCGTACGCCGGCCAGCCCGGTCAGCAGCCGCCGTACGCCGGCCAGCAGCAGCAGCCGCCGACCTACGGACAGCCCGGCCAGCAGCCCGGCCAGTGGGCGCAGCCGCCCCAGCAGACCCCACCACCCCAGCAGGCGCCCCGTGACGGCGGCGACGACCAGTCAGGAGACCGGGCATGACCGCCGCGTTGAGGTACGAATGGCGACGGCTGACCACCCTGCACTCCACGTGGTGGATCACCGGTGCCGCGATCGCGGTCAGCGCCGGCTTCACGTTCGTGGTGGCGATGCTGATCCGGCTGAACATCCCCTCTGAGCTGAAGGGGTCGGTCGACAAGGACGACTCGCGGTTCTTCCTCGAGGCCGGGATGACCCAGTTCTCCAACGTCGACCCGGTGTTCTACCTGATCGCCTTCGCCATCGCGATCCTGGGCATCCTGTCGTGGGGCCACGAGTACCGCCACGGCATGATCCGCGCGACCCTGACCGCCGTGCCGAACCGCACCGCGGTGTGGAGCGCCAAGTTCATCACCGTCGGCGCCTGGGTGGCCGCGGCCGTGCTGGTGGCCTGCGTGCTGTCGCTGGCCTGCACGCTGCTGTGGTTCGCCAGCCTCGACTTCGAGTACGACTGGGCCGAGCTCGGGCTCTCCATCCTGCAGCGCATGGTCTACACCGTGCTGCTGACCTGGCTGGTGATGGCGGTGACCGAGCTGATCCGGCACCAGACCTTCGCGTTGGTGCTGCTCTACCTGTGGCCGCTGGGCGTCGAGACCCTGCTGCGGGCGATGCTGCTGATCTTCGGCATCTTCAACCCCGGCATCTCCGACTCCGCACGCTTCCTGCCGTTCAACGCGGGCGGCCGGATCATCCAGGACTTCGGGCTGACCAACGGCTACGAGTCGAACTCCGGACTCTTCAACAATCCGCTGAGCCCGCTGGGCGCGCTGATCATCTTCGGCGGCATGACCGCGGTGCTGATGGCCGGCTCGCTCTACAGCTTCAAGACCCGCGACGCCTGATCGAGCCGTCGTGAGTTTTGATCGAGCCGTCGTGAGTTCGGGTCCTCCGGCAGAACTGGCGACGGGTCGCCCCGAACTGGCGACGGGTCGCCCCGAACTGGCGACGGGTCGCCGAGCACTGGCGACAGGTCAGCGGGTGAGGACGAGGGGGATGCGGACCCGCGTGCCGTTGGCCCCGCGCCAGGTCACCGACCCGCTGTCGGCGGCACCACGCATCGGCGTACGCCGCAGCACGTGCACGTGGAACGAGCGGGTGTCTCCCGGGGCGATCTTGAGGGCGGCCGGCACCACGGTGACGATGTGCGCGTCGAAGCCAGTCGCCTCGGACGAGTAGTACATCGCCTTGGGGCCGACGTTGGTCACCCGGCGAGTGATGATCGTGCCGCGGGCCGGCACCCGGCGCTCGGCCGAGGGCAGGTTCAGCACGGAGGGATCACGACCGGCGTCGAGCGCGCGGCGGTACGCCGAGGGCGGCAGGTCGAAGACCAGGCCGGGCCGCGCGTCGTCGTCCGAGCGGACGATGCCGGCACCCTGACGGAGGGCGCTGGGGCGGTGGTCGGCCTGCCGGCTGGTGGTCATCAGGGCCGAACGCACGCGGTTGGCGCTCCAGTTCGGGTGGGCGGAGCGCAGGCTCGCGGCCAGGCCGCTCACTCGTGCCGTGGCGCCGGACGTGCCGCTGAGCAGCTCCCAGTTGCCGTTGCCGGCCGCCGGGGACGTGGCCGCCAGCAGTCCGAAACCGGGTGCCACGAGGTCGGGCTTGACCACGCCCGCGTCTGCGGAGCCGCGCGCCGACCAGGGGAGTACGGCGGGCGCACCGGCCGCACCACGGGTGTGCACGAGCCGGCCGCGCAGGATTCCGGGAGCGGCGACCGCACGACGCAGCCGGGCGCCTTCGGTGGCGTCGACGTGGAGAGTCGGCACGGAGTGGAAGTCGGCGCTCAGGCTCTCACCGGGTGCGTTGACCAGCACCATGCCGACGCCGTCGGCCAGGCGGACGGCCGCGGACTTGTCGACCCGGGCCACCTGGCCGCGTTCACACAGCACGATGCGGTCGGCGGCACGCGCGGCGTCGAGCGCGCCGGGCAGGCACAGTCGGGCCTCGGCCGGCGTACGACCGGGAGCGGGGACGTCGGCGGCCAGGACCACCGGTGCACGGTCAGGCAGGCTGCGCGCGGTGAGGATGCCGGTGATCGGCGCACCGGAGGGAAGTTCGAGCGCGCCGCTGCGGTCGGGGCCGGAGCTGGCGCCGACCGTGGTCACCCACGGGTGCTGGTAGCCGGCCGAACGGTGGTCGTTGCCGGCGGCGGCGGTCACGAAGATGTCGCGCTCGGCCGCCCCGAGCAAGGCCAGGTCGACGGTGTCGGGGGCACCGGCACCGGGCGAGGCCACGGACACGTTGAGCACGTCGACCCGGTCGTGCACCGCGCGGTCGATGGCGCTGACCACGTCGGCGGTCGAGCAGCCGTCGTCGGCCGGGTCGGGGGCCGACCAGCACGCCTTGTAGACGGCCAGGCGGGCATCGGGGGCGGTGCCGGAGAACGTGCCGAGCCGGCGTCCGGAGGAGATCGCGGTGACCTTCGCGTTGCCGGCGGCGACCGAGGCCACCTTCGTGCCGTGGCCGGAGTCGTCGCGTGGGGACAGCTCGGCGGAGGAGCGCAGGTTGTCGGCGCCGAAGCCGGTCACGAACCAGGTCGCGGAGGCGATCTTGCCGTTGCAGTCGCTGCTCGACCAGGTCGCGGACGCCTCGCAGGTGCCGCGGAAGTCGGTCGGGAGGGCGCCCAGTGACGTGGTGGACACCAGGGCCGGGGTGTCGGGCGAGATGCCGCTGTCGACCACGCCGATCACCGTGCCCCGACCACCCGAACCGCGCGGCACGGGTCCGGCGGACGCCGAGTCGGCGGTCGTCGTACCGGCCAGGGAGCGGATGTCGTTGCGCTCGACCAGCGCGACGCCGGGGAGGCCGCGCGCGAGGCGGGCCTGGTCGGCGGACAGTTCGACGGCGAAGCCGTTGAGCGCGGTGGTCCAGCGGTAGACCGGGTCGTCGGCGTCGAGGAGCTCCAGCGTGTCGTCCTGCTGGGCGAGCATGCTCGTGCGAAGGTTGGCTGCGGACTCAGCACTACGGTCACCGGCCGTGCCGGGACCGTCGAGGGTGATCAGGTAGAGCGAATCGGTGGGTTCGGCGGAGACCGGCACCGGGTTCAGGGCAGCACACAGGCCCACCCCTGCCAGGGCGGCGCCCAGCACCATGCGTCGCATCACAGAACCCACAAGTCGCAGCAGTTACCGAAACCCCCATGGTGGCAGCGTCGGGGGGCGGTTTCAATTCCGTCCCCACAAGGCGCTGGGCACCTGCACCTAGGCTGTCACACATGACGGGCCCTGTGGTCGGTTTCGACCTCGACATGACGCTGATCGACACCGTTCCGGGATTCGCGGCCACCCTGACGGCGCTCGGCGACGAGCTCGGCGTCGACTTCCCGGTCGAGGAGATGACCCGCCGGCTCGGCCCGCCGCTGGAGATGATGCTGCGCGACCACCTCCCGGAGGAGCAGGTCAACCCGGCCGGCGACCGCTTCCGGGCGCTCTACCCGGACCTGGCCATTGCCTCGGTGTCGGTGTTCCCGGGCGCGCACGAGTCCCTGGCCGCCGTACGCCGACTGGGCGGTCGCAACATCCTGGTCACCGGCAAGGTGGCCACCAACGCGCAACGCCACGTCGACCACCTCGGTCTCGACATCGACCACCTCGAAGGGTGGGTGTGGGGTGTCGGGAAGGCCGACGTGCTCCGCAAGGAGGGCGCGACGATCTACGTGGGCGACCACGTGCATGACGTCGAGGGCGCGCTGGCGGCGGGCATCCTCAGCGTCTCCGTGCTCACCGGCGGCTGCACCCGCGAGGAGCTCGAGGCGGCCGGGACCCACGTCGTGCTCGACGACCTCACCGCTTTTCCGGCCTGGCTCGACGACCACCTCGGAATCGCATTGGCCTCCGGGTGACGTCGCACCATAGGCTCCGCATGCAGGACTGCGTCGTACGACCGGGCGCAGCACGATCAGGCAGCGCGCACGCAGGTAGCGCACATCAGAGAGGGGCACTCCAGTGCCTACTGGCAAGGTGAAGTGGTACGACGCCGAGAAGGGTTTCGGCTTCCTGTCCCAGACGGACGGCCCCGACGTCTACGTGCGCGCCGAGGCCCTTCCTGAGGGAACCACCGTGCTCAAGGCCGGCACCAAGGTCGAGTTCGGCATCGCCCAGGGCCGCAAGGGCGACCAGGCCCTCCAGGTGAAGCTGGTCGACGCCCCGGTGTCCGTGGCGCGCAACAAGTCCAAGGCGCAGCGCAAGACCCCCGAAGAGATGTCCACCATCGTCGAGGACCTCATCCGCCTGCTCGACGACGTGGGCGAGGGCTACCGTCGCGGCCGGCACCCCGAGGCGAAGACCGCCCGACCGACCGCGAAGCTGCTCCGCGCGCTGGCCGACGAGCTCGAGCTCTAGGCCGTATCTCTCACACGGCCCAGGCCCCAGCGGTCAGTAGCTCTCGCCGGGCACCGTCTGCGGCTCGTGCGGGGGCTGGTGCGGGTACGGCGGCCGCGGCCGCCGCGCCGGTCCACCGCGTACGACGAGCACGAACACGGCCCACGCGGCGAGCACGGCGAACCCGACCCCGAGGCCCAGGCGGGGGATCAGCGGCATCGCGATGCCCACGAACCCACCGACCACCCAGGCCAGCTGCAACATGGTGTCGGAGCGGGCGAACGCGCTGGTCTGCACGCGCTCGTGCACGTGCGTCTGGATCGTCGAGTCGAGCGAGAGCTTGGCCAGCGACTGTGAGAGTCCTGCCGTGAGACCCAGGGCGACCAGTGGTATCAGCCCGTAGAACAGGGCAGCCACCAGCGCCATCGCCGCGTCGGCGAGCAGTGCGACCACCACCGTGACCGACGGGTTCACCTTCTTCAGGATCGAGCCGAGGAAGATGCCGAGGGTGTTGCCCAGCCCCGCGGCCCCGATCACGAGGCCGAGGAGCATCGCCTGTCTGTCCTCCCAGCCTTCGATGGGGTTCTCGCGAAGCAGGAACGCCATGAACATCGTGAGGAAGCCGGAGAGGAACCGTGGCCCGCAGTTGGCCCGCAGCGCGAACGCCACGGGTGCGGGGATGCGCATGCTCTGGCGCTGCGGGTTGGCCCGCGCGGACGGCCCGGGCATCAGCTCGAGGTGCGCCTCGCCGGCCGAGGAGTCGACCTTGCGGGGCAGCAGGATGGCCAGGATGGTGGCACCGATGAAGACCACGAAGCCGTAGCGCAACGACCACTCGGGACCGAAGGTGGCGGCGAGACCAGCCAACGGGGCCGAGACACCGGCGCCGACCACACCGGCCAGACCGATGCGTGCGTTGGCCTTCACCAGCGTGACGCCCTCGGGCACCAGGCGTGGCGCGGCCGCGGCCTTGGTGATGCCGTAGGCCTTCGACGAGACCAACACGCCCAGGGCGGCAGGGAACAACCACGTCGACTCGGTGACCACCGCCGCGGCGAGGACCCAGCACAGGAAGGCGCGGATCGCCATCGTGCTGCCGATGGCCCAGCGTCGGCCGTGGCTGAACCGGTCGAGGAACGGGCCGATCAGCGGCGCGACGATTGCGAACGGCAGCATCGTCATCGCCAGGAACAGGGCCACCTGGCCGCGCGCCTCACCGGTCGGCACCTGGAAGAACAGCGTGCCGGCCAACGAGATCGCCACCGCCGTGTCTCCGGCGGCGTTGAAGGCGTGCAGCTCGATCAGGCGGAACAGGCCCGAGTCTCCGGCTCCTTCGGCGTGGGAGGCGCGGCGCGCCACCCGGAAGGTCGCCTTGCTCGCCTTGGCGGTGCCACGGGCCACCGCCCGGGCACCGACACCGGTGGCCTTGGCGAAGCGGATCGCGTTCTCACCCTTGGTGTGGGTGGGCCCGTAGGGGTCGTACCCATGGCCGTCGGTGGCGTCACCGGGGCCCTGGTGGGGATCGCGGGACGGGTCCTGGTGGGGATCGTCGGGCGGCCGTGTGGTCATGCCGTCATCCTGCCCGGTGCCCCCGACATCATGCGAGCCGAACCCTCCCCGTCTGGTGAATCGCCTGCCGAACCCCTACCCGGCAAGACAATACGTGCTCGCATGGGACACAATCACGCACGTGACCGTGACAACCCGAACCAAGTCCGACAGCGCCCTTGTCGCTGCCGTCGACGCGGCCCGCGCTGCCCTGGCCGCCGACGTGCCCGTTTCCGACATCGGTGAGCACCTCGGTCACCAGGAGGAGGGCGACCGGGTCCTGAGCCACTACTTCGACTGCACCCGTCCGGGCTACACGGGCTGGCGCTGGTCGGTGACGATCACCCGGGCCTCCCGCCAGAAGGCGGCCACGGTCGACGAGATCGTGCTGATTCCCGGCCCCGAGTCGATCACCGCCCCGGCCTGGGTGCCCTACAAGGAGCGCATCCAGCCCGGCGACATGTCGCCCGGCGACCTGCTGCCCGTCGAGGACGACGACGCCCGCCTGGTCCCGACGTACCTCGTCGGAGACAGCGCCGTCGACCCGCTCGACCAGCAGGACGACGCACAGCTGCGCCAGGTGGCCGACGACCTCGGCCTCGGCCGGGTGCGCACGCTCTCGCTCGAGGGCCGCGACCTGGCTGCCGAGCGGTGGTACGACGGCGAGGCAGGCCCGCTGGCACCCATCGCGCAGCAGGCCCCGGCCAACTGCTGGTCGTGCGGGTTCCTCGTGCGCCTGGCCGGTCCGCTGTCGGTGACCTTCGGCGTCTGCGCCAACGGCAACGCCAACGACGACGGACGCGTGGTCGCACTGGGCCACGGCTGCGGTGCGCACTCCGAGGCCCAGCTGACCAAGAAGCAGCAGCCGCTCCCGATGCCCGACCACGTCTTCGACACCCTCACCATCGACGAGGTCGACGCGTTCTGACCCGTCACACGACGGCCGCCTGACCGCCGTACGACGGCCGGCGCGTCACGTGCTGCGCAGCACCACCAGTCGCTCGGTGGCGCGGGTCATCGCGACGTAGCGGTCGACGGCGCCCTCGATCCCCGAGCCGAAGGTGTCCGGGTCGATCAGCACCACGAGGTCGAACTCGAGCCCCTTGGACAGCTCCGGGGTGAGGGCCCGGACCCGCGGGTCGTCGGGGATCGCCCAGTTCTCCGGGGAGGTCGCGATGACGCAGGCGACGCCTTCCTCGTGCCCGGCCAGCCACTCGTCGAGCGTCGCGGCCAGCTCCGCCGTACGCCCGTGCACCACGGGCAGGCCGCTGCTGCGGACGGAGGTCGGCACGTTGGCGTCGGGCAGCGCGGCCCGGATCACCGGCTCGGCCTCGACCATGACCTCCTCGGGCGTGCGGTAGTTGATGCCGAGGGTGGCGATCTCGACCCGGTCGAGGCCGGCGCGCTCGAGCCGCTCCTGCCACGACTCGGTGAAGCCGTGCCGGGCCTGGGCGCGGTCGCCGACGATGGTGAAGCTGCGTGAGGGGCAGCGCAGCAGGAGCATCTGCCACTCCGCGTCGGTCAGCTCCTGCGCCTCGTCGACGACGACGTGCGCGAACGGCCCGGCCAGCAGGTCCGGCTCCACGCCGGGCTGGGCCGACTCGTCGACGATGATGCTCTGGGCGTCCGAGACCTTCAGCATCGACATCAGCTTCATCTCCGAGTCGTCGTCCTCGATCAGGTGGTCGACGACCGCCGCGATCTCCTCGCGTTCGGCGGCGACGGAGGCCTCGTGCCGACGCCGGCGACGGGACGCCTCCGGGTCGCCGAGGCGCTGCCGGGCTGCGTCGAGCAGCGGGAGGTCCGAGACGGTCCACGCCGACGGGTCGTCGCGTTGCAGGGCGCGAACCTCCTCGGGCGTCAGCCACGGGGCGCACATGCGCAGGTAGGCCGGCACCTCCCAGAGGTCGCCGACGAGGTCGGTGGGCTCGATCAACGGCCAGGCCTTGCCGAACTCGGCGCGCAGGTCGGCGTTCTGCGCCAGCGACGAGCGCACCATCTCGGGAGTGACCTCGTCGTCCGTCTCGTGCTTGTCGACCAGGATGGTGAGCAGCTCCTCCCAGACCTGGTCGCGGGCCTCGTTGTGCGGCGTGCCGGGCTCGCGCGACTCGAAGGCCTCCACCCAGTCGGCGGTGCTCAGCCACAGGTCCGCCCAGTGGGTATCGACCTCCATGCCCTCCTTCGGCGGCTCCTCGTAGAGGCGGACCGCCGGCTCGATGGCCCGCACCATGTCGGCGGTGGCCTTGAGGCGGGCCACCTCGGGGTCGGCCTCGTCCGGTGCGGTGGCGCCCTCGGGGACCAGGTGCCTGAGCGTGCAGGTCTGCACCCCTTCCTCGCCGAGGCTGGGGAGCACGTCGGACACGTAGGCCAGGTAGGGCTGGTGCGGACCGACGAACAGCACGCCGCCACGCCGGTGACCCAGCCGAGGGTCGGAGTAGAGGAGGTACGCCGTGCGGTGCAGGGCCACCACGGTCTTGCCAGTGCCGGGCCCGCCGTCGACCACGAGGGTGCCACGGGACCCGGCCCGGATGATCGCGTCCTGGTCGGCCTGGATCGTGCCGAGCACGTCGCGCATCCGGGCCGACCTGTTGCTGCCCAGACTGGCGATGAACGCGGACTGGTCGTCGAGTGCGGCCCGCGCCTCGATGCCGTCCGGGGTGAACACCTCGTCCCAGTAGTCCGTGACCTGGCCGCTGGTCCAGCGGTACCTGCGTCGGCTGGCCAGCCCCATCGGGTTGCCGTGGGTGGCTCCGAAGAACGCCTCGGCGGCGGGGGAGCGCCAGTCGACCAGCAGGCGCCGCCCGTCGGGGGCGGTGAGGCCGAGGCGCCCGACGTACACCGGTTCCTGGTCGTCGACGGCGACCATGTGGCCCAGGCACAGGTCGAGCCCGAAGCGGCGCATGGTGCGCAGCCGGTTGGTCAGCCGGTGCACCTCGAGGTCGCGGTCCATCGCCGCCTGGCCGGTGCCCCCGGGGGCCTTGCGCGTCTCGTCGAGGCGCTGCTCCAGGTCGGCGATGGCCTGCTCGAGGCTCTCCGCGATGACCGCGAAGTGTTTCTCGTCGCCGGCGACGAGGGCCGGGTCGTCCTTGTGGGTGAGGTGGTCGGGAAGGTGGAACGCACTGGTGGGCAAGGGGTTCACGGCATCAGTTCCGATCGCTGCAGGAGGCCATGGCCCGGAGATTCTGCGGCATGAACGGGGCCTTGCGGCAAGCCCCCACCTGCGCTATACCTTGGGAGTGGAGAGGCGAGGGCCTCTCCTTTTTCGTGCCCTGAGTCTGCGAACCGCAGGTCAGGCGGGGCCCTCGGCGGTGCGCTCCTCGCGGGCCTTGCGCCGGCGCCGGCAGAACTCCAGCCCGAAGAGGCCGAGCCCGAATCCGGCCATGCAGGTCCACAGCCACCACAGGTGGCCGTCGTCGGAGAGACGCCCGTAGAACGGCAGCAGGGCCAGGAAACCGAGCAGCCAGAGCCCGGTGCCGACCTCGAGGGTGCGCACGCCGTCGACGTCGAGCGGATCGACGTCCGCGACGATGTAGGTGCGGTTGCCGATCTCGTGCGTCATCGGCTGGTCCTCGTGCTCCACAGGACGAAACCTAGTCCACCCCGTGACGTCGCCGTAACGGGGAGGAGTGCCAACAGGTCCCCGGATCTGCCACGATGCGGATCGTGAACTCACCTGCGCAGCCTCGGGCGACCTCCGGCATCGACTCGTTCTTCAAGATCTCCGCACGCGGCTCCACCATCGGACAGGAGCTCCGCGGTGGTCTCGTCACGTTCCTGACGATGGCCTACATCGTCGTGCTCAACCCGCTGATCCTCGGCTACGTGCCCGACTCCGAGGGCAACTTCCTCGGCGGAGGCACCGATCCCGGCTCGGGCATCCCGGCGATCGCCGCGGGGACGGCGCTGATCGCCGGTCTGCTGACCATCCTGATGGGATCGGTGGCGAACTTCCCGTTGGCGCTGGCCACCGGCCTTGGCCTCAACGTGTTCGTGGCGAACACGATCGCCCGGCAGTCGACGTGGTCCGACGCGATGGGGCTCGTCGTGCTCGAGGGCATCGTGATCCTGGTGCTCGTGCTGACCGGGTTCCGTACGGCGGTCTTCCACGCCGTGCCACGGCAGCTGAAGGTGGCCATCTCGGTCGGCATCGGGCTCTTCATCACGCTCGTCGGCCTGGTCGACGCGCGCTTCGTGACGCGCATCCCCGACGCGTTCACCACCACCGTGCCAGTCCAGCTGGGCGTCGACAGCCACCTGCTCGGCTGGCCGGTCCTGGTCTTCGTCGTCGGGCTGGCGCTGATGGTCGGGTTGTGGGTGCGCAAGGTCCGCGGCGCGATCCTGATCGGGATCCTCGCCAGCACCGTGCTCGCCGTGATCGTCGAGGCGATCGGTGACCTGGGCGCCGTGCAGTCCGACGGCAGCAACCCCAACGGGTGGGCGCTGAGCGTCCCGTCGCTCGACGGCTCCGTGTTCGACAAGCCCGACTTCGCCACCCTCGGCGAGTTCAACCTGTTCGGCGCCTTCGACTCCGTCGAGGGCGGCATCCTGGCCGCCGTACTCTTGGTCTTCACCCTGCTGCTCGCCGACTTCTTCGACACCATGGGCACGATGACCGCGATCGGCGCCGAGGCGGGCCTGAACGACGAGCAGGGCATCCCGCCCAACACCCAGCGGATCCTGATCGTCGACTCCGTGGCCGCGATCGCCGGTGGCGCGGGCGGCGTCTCGTCGAACACGTCCTACATCGAGTCGGCGTCGGGCGTGGGCGAGGGCGCCCGCACCGGACTGGCCTCGATCGTCACCGGCGTGCTGTTCCTGCTGGCGATGTTCCTCACGCCCCTGGTCGGAGCGATTCCCTCGGAAGCCGCTGTGCCGGCCCTGGTGCTGGTCGGTTTCATGATGATGCAGCAGGTCGGCGACATCGACTGGCGCGACCCTGAGATCGCGATCCCGGCGTTCCTGACCATCGTGCTCATGCCGTTCACCTACTCGATCAGCGTCGGCATCGGCGCCGGGTTCCTCGCGTTCGTGCTGCTCAAGGTCGTGATGGGCAAGCTGCGCGACGTCCACCCGTTGATGTGGATCGTGGCCGTCCTGTTCGTCGTCTACTTCGCCTACAGCCCGATCAGCTCCTGGATCAACTGACGAACTGGCGACGGGTCGACCAGAACTGGCGACGGGTCAACGGGGGACGGGGACGGGGACGGTGAGGGTGGTGACGGGGTTGTCGAACTCGTCGACCCGCAGGCTGACCTGGACCTGCCAGTCGCCGGGCTCCGGGAGCACGACGGGGGCCGTGTAGACACCAGTGCCCGAGCGTTCCAGGGGTACGGCGCCGAGGTCGACGTCGTCCGAGCGCATCGACACCACGGGTGCGGCGTACGGCGACACGGGCCGTCCGGCCGAGTCCTCGAGATGCACGTGCAGCGTGGTGCGGCCAGGGGACGGCGGCGTCAGCAGCACCAGCACGGTCAGGTCACCGATGTCGGCCGAGACGAACTCCGCAGCAGCAGCCGGTGCCGGCTCCGCGGGTCGGGGTTCGGGTGACTGGGAGACCAGGAACCCGGTCAGCCCGAGCACGACGACCAGCAGCGACGCCTCGACCGTGACCGAGCGGCCAACCAGGTCGAAGGCATGGCGCGGAGTGCCGTCGTCGGGGGTGGCCAGCGCGCGGGGGAGCAGCACCCAGCGGTTGGCGGCGGCCACCGCCATGACGAGCACCGCGATGCCGACCTTGACCATTAGAACCGTGCCGTAGCGGGTGCCGAACAGCGCGTCCCAGGAGCCGACGATGCGCCAGGCCATGAACGATCCCGCGACCACCAGCAGGGCCAGGGTGCCGGCCGCCACGGTCGAGAACCGGGCGAGCGTGCGGGCCGCGAGATCGCCGTGTCGGCGCAGGGCTCCCAGGGTGAGGGCGAGCCCGACGAGTCCGCCGAGCCAGACCGCTCCGGTCACCAGGTGCAGCATGTCGGTGGCCAGCACGAGCGGTTGTGGACCAGTGGTGCGGGCGTGCCCGACCAGGGCGGGAGCGACGACCGCGACGGTCGCTCCGGCGAGGGCGACCGCGTGCAGGCGTCGGGTCCAGCCCCGGGCACGCCCCGCCGCGGTGAGTACGACGACCGCGACGCCCAGGCCCGACGCCACCAGGAGGGCGATCGTCAGGTCGTCGCCCACCAGTGCGAGGTCCCACGCACCAGCCGATGCGAGGTCGCCGAGACCGAGGAGCTGCTGGTGCACGGCGGTCAACGGCACCACCGCGAGTGCGGCGAGCCCGGCGACTGCGGCACACACCCGGGTGACCACCGTGAGCCGCCCGCGCACCCGGCCCACGTTCGCCCCCGGAGGCAGCAGCAGGCAGGCGAAGGCGATGAGTCCCGCGGCCAGGAGCAACGCGACGTACAACGCGCCCTGCGCGACACCGAGCGTGCCCGAGACCGCGGTCGACGGGTCCCTGACCTGACCCGGCGCGGCCACGTGCTCGCTGGGCTTGCCGACGGAGAACGTGAGCGACCCCGCCACCGGGTGACCGTCGTCGGAGACGATGCGCCACGTGACGACGTAGGTGCCGTCGCCCAGCTCGTCGGGGAGATCGACGGTCACCTGACGGTCCCGGGCGGCGCTGTCGGAGTCGAGTGACCGACCGTCGGCGTCGAAGAGTGAGACCGCGTCGGACGGAAGGGTGACGCCCTCGTCGAAGGTGAGCGTGACCCGGTCGGGTGCCGAGACCAGCACTTCGCCCTCGGCCGGGTCGGAGCCGACGAGGGTGGCGTGTGCCGAGGCCGGTCCCGCCGATCCGAGCACGACCAGGAGCCCGGCGACGACGGCCAGCGCGATCCGCGCCAGACGCCGCGCCATCAGCGTCGGCGTACGAGGACCAGCGCCGCCCCTCCCACCAACAGTCCCAGGATGCCGACCCCGAAGGCGGCCATCTCCATCGAGCGGGATGCTGCCTCGGGGGAGTCCCCGGAGGCGTCGCTCGCAGTGCCCTCCTCGTGCGCGGCGCTCTCGGCGTGCCCGGTGCCCTCGGCGCCCGCCTCGTCCGAACCGCTGATCGTGACCGTCGGCGCGGGCGACTCGAGCTGCTCCGGGTCCTGGCCCTCGGCGGCCACTTCGGTCCAGGCGGTCTCGCCCTTCTCGCAGGTCTGGATCACCGGGAAGGCGAGGGTCTCGCCCTCGGTGTCGGGAAGGGTCAACGACAGCTCGAAGGTGTCGCGTACGCCGTCGGGCAGGGGAGTCCTTGCCTCGTAGGTGACCGTGCCCACCCGTTCGGTGACCGTGTTGCCGTGGGCGTCGGTGGCCGGCTCGTCGAGCGGGACGATCTGCGTGCGCACCTTCCACAACGGGTTGCGGGTGGGGGTCACCGAGAGGATCTGCTCCGGGATCCGGAAGGTCATCCGGGTGGTCGCGGACCCCTCGCAGCCGTGGCCCACACTCGCGGTGAGCACGGTCGAGGCCCCGGCGCCGGTCTCAGAGGCGGTGATCGTGACGTGGGCGTCGGCGGCGGTCGGCGTACCCAGCACGACCAGGGCGGTGACGCAGGGCAGGGCGAGCAGTCGAGCTGCCTTCATGGGGCATCTCCTCAGGTGGGGGTCACCCGTCGTGGACGGCGGTGAGCTTCGAGAACACGACGAGGTTTCCGGTGTGGTGTCCGACGTTGGGGTCGAAGTTGCTGCAGGTGATCAGCCGCAGCGTCGGAGTGCTCAGGTCCCCGCCGTAGACGAGCTTCGTCGGGAAGCGGTCCTTGTCGAAGGTGCGCAGGGCGTAGACCGTGAAGGTCGCGCGTGTGCCGTCCTCCCGGTCGACGGTGACCTTGTCCCCGGGACGCAGTCGGCCGAGGTCGAGGAAGACGGACGCGCCCTCCTCCGTGGACACGTGTCCCTCGATGATCGAAGGTCCCGGTTGCCCCGGTGTCGGCGACTTGTCGAACCACGCCGCCTTGTCGAGGTCGGGGCCGGGCTGCGGAACCTCCAGGGTCCCGTCGTCCGCGGTGCCGACGGTGATGACCTCGGAGTCGACCCCGATCTTCGGGACCGTGAGGGTGATCGGGGTCGAGGGCCCGAGCGGCGGGTCCTTCTCCTCGGCCGCCTTGCCCGGCGTCGAGGAACCGGGGGAGTCGTCAGGTGAGGCGCTCCCGGGGTCGCGGGTCGCGTCGAGGGAACCGGTGTCGTCAGGTGCCGGCGGCGGGTCGGGGTCCTGGCCCTTCAGGGCGAGGACGAGGACCAGGATGCCGACGGCGGCCACCGCGGCGAGCAGGAGCCCGCCGCGGCGACCGCCAGTGACCGACATGTCAGGACCTTCGACCTTCCGGTCAGGCGTCCTGCTCGACGCGGCGGCGGCGGGCCATCATGCCGACGGCTGCGACCGAGAGCAGGCCGCCACCCAGGGCGAACATGCCCAGGTTCTCCACGCCGGCGGTCGAGCCGCTACCGGTGTCCACGCCACCGCTGGGCGTCTTGTCCAGGGCGCCGCAGAGCGCAGGGGCGGTTGCGGCCAGCGGCAGCGACGGCACCAGCTTGCTCTTGGCGTTGGCGGCCTTCTTGCTCAGCGTGGCCGGGTCGAGCCCGTGGACCACGATCACGCCGGTGCCCGAGCTCAGCTGGTCGACGGTGTCCTGGCTGAGCGTGATGGTGCGGTTGTACTCGAGGCTGTCGCCTCCGGGTGCGATCTTGATGTTGGTGCCGGCCTTGGGGCTGGTGTCGCCCTTGACCGACAGCGTGGTGCCGATGTCGCCGTACGCCGGAGTGCCTTCGACCGTGTCGACGATGCCGTCGCCGTTCTTGTCGAGGGCGAGGCCCGACGGGCAGGTGCCCTGGGCTCCGATGTGGATGTGCTGGACGTGCGGGTAGTCGGCGTTCATGAACGTCTTGGGCAGCCCGCTCCAGCTGAGCTCGACCGTGGCCTGGTCGCCCTTCACGGTGATCATGGCCATGCCGGACCCAGAGGATCCGTTCAGCGGGTCGAGGCTCGTCTGGTAGGTGCCGTCGGCGCCGTCAGCGAACGCGGCAGTGGGTGACATCGCAATGGTCACGGCTGCTGCCGCAAGGGGAATGAGCAATCGGATCGGCTTCTTCATTGAAGACTCCTCCTCCATGGCTCGCCCTTTCTGAATCGTGCGGGCGAGCACAGTTGCGAGTGATTCGGACCACTCGTCCCATCGGATTGGTGGGATCTGCCAAGTTCCGGGACGGAGCCACACCAATCCGGGTGTGCCTCCGGGACGAACCACTGGTGAACCGTTCGCGATCCGGCACGACGACGGGAGTCTGGAATGAACCGCACGACACGATGGGCTGCGGTCGCTGCGGCCTCGGTGCTGCTGACCGGCTGCGGCTCGACGGCGGCCGACAACGAGTCGAAGCCCGCGCCGGACAAGAGCTCGACGGGCTCCCACACGATGCCCGACGGCTCGGTGATGTCCGACGACGAGATGCAGTCGGGCGGCGCCGAACCAGCGGGCGCCGAGCCGTCTCCCGCGGCCCGCATGGTGTGTGACGGTGACGTCGCCGACGACGTGCAGCGCATCTCCGGTCTCGGGAAGGCCCCGACGCGCCAGGCGTCGTGGTCCGAGCCGATGTACACCTGCACCTACAGCCTCCCCGAGGGTCCGTTGGTCCTCTCGGTCCACGACGCCACCGACGCGCAGTCCGGGCGCGACCACTACGAGACACTGCGGACGACGCTCGACGACGCCCAGGACATCGTCGGCATGACCAGCCTCGGCCTGCCCGCCTACGAGACCGGCGACGGCGTCGCCGTGTTCATCAAGGACGACAAGACGCTCGAGGTCGACGCCACGGCACTGCCCGACGGGCTCGGCCCGGACGGCGACATGACGCAGGCGGACCTGGCCTACGCCGTGGCCACCAGCGTGCTGGCGTGCTGGGAGAAGCACACCTGAGTCGCGTCCCTTGAATTTGCTTAGCATGGGTAATGACCTATGCTAAACACATGCCAACTGTTGAGAAAGCCGTCCGCACCAATGCGGGGCTGGCCTCGGAGTTGCGGCTCTCGGTCATGCGCCTGCGTCGACGTCTCACGTCCGAGCGTGCTCCCGACAACGAGCTGAGCATCCCGACGATGGCGGTGCTCGGCTGCCTGGCGCGCCACGGCGACTGCACCGTCGGCCAGCTGGCCCGTCGAGAGCGGGTCCAGCCGCCGTCGATGACCCGCACCGTCAACAGCCTGGTCGACGGCGGCTACGCCACCCGCCGCCCCCACGAGTCCGACGGCCGCCAGGTCGTCGTGGCACTCACCGAGAAGGGTCGAGAGACCCTCCTGGCCGACCGTGCACGTCGAGACGCGTGGCTGGCCCGGCGCCTCTCCGACCTGACCACCGAGGAGCGCGCGGTCCTGCGTGCCGCCGCCCCGATCCTGCAACGCATGGCAGAGGAGGACTGACCACGCTTTGATCCCGCACCCCTTCCCTCGTCAGCAAGCTGAGGCTCGGCCGTGAGTCCCACCTTCCGCTCCCTGCACAACCCGAACTACCGGCGCTATGCCGCCGGCAGCCTCGTCTCGAACGTCGGCACCTGGATGCAGCGAGTGGCCCAGGACTGGCTGATCCTGGTCCTCACGGCCAGCGGCACCGCCCTCGGCATCACCACCGGACTCCAGTTCCTGCCCGTCCTGCTCCTCTCGCCGTACGCCGGCGTGATCGCTGACCGCTTCGACAAGCGCCGCCTGCTGCAGGTGACCCAGGCCGCCATGGGTGTCGCCTCGTTCGCCCTCGGCCTGATCACCGTGCTCGGTGTGGTCGAGGTCTGGCACGTCTACACGATCGCCTTCGTCTTCGGCATCGCCTCCGCCTTCGACGCCCCCGCCCGCCAGTCGTTCGTCTCGGAGATGGTCGACGCCGACGACCTCACCAACGCGGTGGGGCTCAACTCGGCCACGTTCAACATGGCCCGCATCCTCGGCCCCGGCCTGGCCGGCCTGATGATCGGTGCCCTCGGCGGTGGCGCCTGGGCGACCGGCTGGGTGATCCTGATCAACGCCGTCTCCTACGCCGCCGTCATCTGGCAGCTCGAGCGCATGGACGCCGACCTCCTCCACACGCCGAAACGGGTCGAACGCGCCCCGGGGGCGCTCCGGGAGGGGGTCCGCTACGTCAGGGGGAAGCCCAAGATGGTGATGATCCTGATCCTGGTCTTCTTCGCCGGCACGTTCGGGATGAACTTCCAGATCACCTCCGCGCTGATGGCGACCGACGTCTACGGCAAGGGCGCCGGTGAGTTCGGCCTGCTCGGCTCGACGATGGCGATCGGTTCGCTGGCCGGTGCCCTGATGGCCGCCCGCCGGGTCCGGATCCGCATGCGGCTGCTGGTCGTGGCCGCGCTCGGGTTCGGCATCGCCGAGGTGGTGGCCGGCCTGATGCCGTCGTACGTCGCCTTCGCGCTGTTCAGTCCCGCGATCGGCTTCTGCACGCTCACCCTGCTCAACTCCGCCAACGCGGTGATGCAGCTCGAGTCCGACCCCCAGCTGCGTGGTCGGGTGATGGCGCTCTACATGACCATCGTGATGGGCGGTACGCCGCTCGGCTCACCCGTGATCGGGTGGATCGGGGAGTCCTTCGGAGCGCGCTGGACCCTGATCTTCGGTGGTCTGCTCACCATCGCCGGTGTCGGCGTGGCCGTGCTGGTGTTCTGGCGCATGAACAGGGGCTCTCGTTCCGTTTTGACCCCCGCTGGGGCACCGGGTAACGTGTTCCCTCGTGTCTGGGACAACCCGGCCGTTGCGCGTGCTCGAAAATAGTCGGCGCATCTGAAACGGCCGACACGCCCGAGCGCGGGGGTGGCCAGACGGGGTTGCCAAGCACCACCCGGACACCATGCCCAACCGGGCATTTGAGCAGTTTTCGTTCCCGACAAGTCGTCGGGTCCTGTGAGAGACAACGAAGGGGAACCACCAAGGTGCCCACCATTCAGCAGTTGGTCCGCAAGGGCCGCCAGGACAAGGTGTCGAAGAACAAGACGCCTGCCCTGAAGGGATCGCCGCAGCGCCGAGGCGTCTGCACCCGCGTCTACACCACCACCCCGAAGAAGCCGAACTCCGCCCTGCGCAAGGTCGCCCGTGTGCGCCTGTCCAGCGGCGTCGAGGTCACGGCGTACATCCCGGGCGTTGGCCACAACCTCCAGGAGCACTCGATCGTGCTCGTCCGCGGCGGTCGTGTGAAGGACCTCCCCGGTGTTCGCTACAAGATCATTCGCGGCTCGCTCGACACCCAGGGTGTCAAGAACCGCAAGCAGGCCCGTAGCCGCTACGGCGCGAAGAAGGAGAAGAGCTAATGCCTCGCAAGGGTCCCGCTCCCAAGCGCCCGATCGACGTCGACCCGGTCTACGGCTCGCCTGTCGTCTCCCAGCTCGTCAGCAAGGTGCTGATGGACGGCAAGAAGCAGGTCGCCCAGCGCATCGTCTACACCGCGCTCGAGGGTTGCCGCGAGAAGACCGGCACCGACCCCGTCGTCACGCTCAAGCGTGCACTCGACAACGTCAAGCCGGCCATCGAGGTCAAGTCCCGCCGTGTCGGTGGCGCGACCTACCAGGTTCCGGTCGAGGTCAAGGGCACCCGAGGCTCCACGCTCGCGCTGCGCTGGCTCGTCGGCTACGCGAAGGACCGTCGTGAGAAGACGATGGCCGAGCGCCTGATGAACGAGATCCTCGACGCCAGCAACGGCCTCGGTGCCGCTGTCAAGAAGCGCGAAGACACTCACAAGATGGCCGAGTCCAACAAGGCCTTCGCCCACTACCGCTGGTGACGCAGGCTCTCGAGCCTGTCATCGCGACCAACTCTTTTCGAGGGGACATCACTTAAGTGGCTGTCGACATCACCACGGACCTCAACACGGTCCGCAACATCGGCATCATGGCGCACATCGATGCCGGTAAGACCACCACCACCGAGCGCATCCTGTTCTACACGGGCATCACCTACAAGATCGGTGAAGTCCACGAGGGTGCGGCCACGATGGACTGGATGGAGCAGGAGCAGGAGCGTGGCATCACGATCACCTCTGCTGCGACCACCTGCTGGTGGAAGAAGCACCAGATCAACATCATCGACACCCCGGGTCACGTCGACTTCACCGCCGAGGTCGAGCGCTCGCTGCGCGTCCTCGACGGGGCCGTCGCGGTCTTCGACGGTGTTGCCGGTGTCGAGCCCCAGACCATGACGGTGTGGCGCCAGGCCAACAAGTACTCCGTCCCCCGCATGTGCTTCGTGAACAAGCTGGACCGCACCGGTGCCGACTTCTTCCGCTGCGTCGACATGATGGTCGAGCGGCTCAACTCCACCCCGCTGGTGCTCCAGATCCCGATCGGCGCCGAGGGCGACTTCCTCGGTGTCGTCGACCTGGTCGGCATGCGTGCCCTGACCTGGCGTGGCGAGACCACGATGGGTGAGGACTACACCGTCGAGGAGATCCCCGCCGAGCTGGCCGAGCAGGCCGCGGAATACCGCATCAAGCTGCTCGAGACGCTCTCCGAGGCCGACGACGAGATCATGGAGAAGTACCTCGAGGAGGGTGAGTTCACCGTCGAGGAGCTCGAGGCGGCCATCCGTCGCGCGACGCTCGCCGACAAGCTCAACCCGGTCCTCTGTGGCACCGCCTTCAAGAACAAGGGCGTCCAGCCCCTGCTCGACGCGGTCGTCAAGTTCCTTCCCTCGCCCCTCGACATCGAGGGCATCGTCGGGCACGCGCCCAACGACGAGGAGAAGGAGATCGTGCGTCAGCCTTCCGACGACGAGCCGTTCTCCGGTCTTGCCTACAAGATCGCGACCGACCCGCACCTCGGCAAGCTGATCTACGTCCGCGTCTACTCCGGCAAGCTCGAGGCCGGTTCGACGGTGCTCAACCCGGTCAACGGCCGCAAGGAGCGCATCGGCAAGGTCTACCAGATGCACGCCAACAAGCGCGAGGAGATCGCGTCGGTGGGTGCTGGCCAGATCGTCGCCGTCATGGGCCTCAAGGACACCAAGACCGGTCACACCCTGTGTGACCCCCAGAACCCGGTCGTCCTCGAGTCCATGTCGTTCCCGGCCCCGGTGATCGAGGTCGCCATCGAGCCGAAGACGAAGTCCGACCAGGAGAAGCTGGGCACCGCGATCCAGCGCCTCTCCGACGAGGACCCGACCTTCACGGTGAAGACCGACGAAGAGACCGGCCAGACGATCATCGCCGGCATGGGCGAGCTCCACCTGGAGATCCTCGTCGACCGCATGAAGCGCGAGTTCCGCGTCGAGGCGACCGTCGGCAAGCCGCAGGTGGCCTACCGCGAGACGCTCCGCAAGGACGTCACGAACCACAGCTACACCCACAAGAAGCAGACCGGTGGTTCGGGTCAGTTCGCCAAGGTCGTCATCTCGCTCGGCCCCAACATCGACCCGGAGACCGGCACTGGTGCCGGCTACGAGTTCGTGAACAACGTCTCGGGTGGCCGCGTGCCGCGCGAGTACATCCCGTCGGTCGACCAGGGTGGCCAGGCCGCCATGGAGTTCGGCGTGCTCGCCGGCTACCCGATGGTCGACGTGAAGTTCACGCTCGAGGACGGCGCCTACCACGACGTCGACTCGTCCGAGCTCGCGTTCAAGCTCGCCGGCAACCAGGCCTTCAAGGAGGCCGCCCGCATGGCGAAGCCGGTGCTGCTCGAGCCGATGTTCGCGGTCGAGGTGACCACCCCTGACAGCTTCCTCGGAACCGTCATCGGTGACATCAACTCGCGTCGCGGTCAGATCCAGGCACAGGAAGAGCGTCACGGCGACATGGTCGTCAACGCGCTCGTGCCGCTTTCCGAGATGTTCGGGTACGTTGGCGACCTGAGGTCCAAGACCTCAGGCCAGGCGTCGTACTCGATGGAGTTCGACTCGTACGCCGAGGTTCCCACGAACGTCGCCGACGAGATCATCAAGAAGGTTCGCGGCGAGTGACACTCGTCCGGATCCTCGGCACAGCAACACCCACATTTACGAGTCAAGAAACACACAACCCAGGAGGAGCCCACAGTGGCTAAGGCGAAGTTCGAGCGGACCAAGCCGCACGTCAACATCGGCACCATCGGTCACATCGACCACGGTAAGACGACGCTGACCGCGGCGATTACCAAGGTGCTGCACGACGCGTACCCGGAGCTGAACGCGGCTTCCGCATTCGACGAGATCGACAAGGCGCCCGAAGAGCGCCAGCGCGGCATCACGATCTCGATCGCGCACGTCGAGTACCAGACCGAGGCGCGCCACTACGCGCACGTTGACTGCCCGGGTCACGCGGACTACATCAAGAACATGATCACCGGTGCGGCCCAGATGGACGGCGCGATCCTCGTGGTCGCCGCCACCGACGGTCCGATGCCGCAGACGCGTGAGCACGTGCTGCTCGCCCGCCAGGTCGGCGTGCCGGCCCTGGTCGTGGCGCTCAACAAGTGCGACATGGTCGACGACGAGGAGCTCATCGAGCTCGTCGAGATGGAGGTGCGCGAGCTCCTCTCCGAGTACGAGTTCCCGGGCGACGACATCCCGGTCGTTCGCGTTGCCGCCTTCCCGGCGCTGCAGGGCGACGCCAAGTGGGGCGAGTCGATCCTCGAGCTGATGAAGGCTGTCGACGAGTCCATCCCGACTCCCGAGCGTGAGACCGACAAGCCGTTCCTCATGCCTGTCGAGGACGTCTTCACGATCACCGGTCGCGGCACCGTCATCACGGGCCGCATCGAGCGGGGCATCGTGAAGGTGAACGAGGAGGTCGAGATCATCGGCATCCGCGACACCGCTCAGAAGTCGGTCGTCACCGGCGTCGAGATGTTCCGCAAGCTGCTCGACGAGGGCCAGGCCGGTGAGAACGTCGGTCTGCTGCTTCGTGGCACCAAGCGCGAGGACATCGAGCGCGGCATGGTTGTCATCAAGCCGGGCACCACGACCCCGCACACCAACTTCGAGGCCTCGGTCTACATCCTCTCGAAGGAGGAGGGCGGCCGTCACACGCCGTTCTTCAACAACTACCGTCCGCAGTTCTACTTCCGTACGACGGACGTGACGGGCGTTGTGACCCTTCCCGAGGGCACCGAGATGGTCATGCCCGGTGACAACACCGAGATGGTCGTCGAGCTGATCCAGCCCATCGCCATGGACGAGGGTCTGCGCTTCGCCATCCGCGAGGGTGGCCGCACGGTTGGCGCCGGTCGCGTCACCAAGATCACCAAGTGATCTAGCCTCACCTGCTTCACCCGAAAGGCCCTGCACCGCTCGCGGTGCAGGGCCTTTCGCATCCCCAACCGTGGGTTCTTGATGCGCGAGCCGTGGGTTCTTGACGTCCGAGCCGTGAGTTCTTGGTGCAAGACCGCAAGAACCCACGGTTCGGGGCGCAACCATCCACGGTTCGCGACGCAAGAACACACGGTTCGTGCGGTCTGGTGGGATGGGGGCATGCCCCGATTCTCGCGTGCCGAGCTCGAGTCGTTCCGCGACGCCGAGGTGCCCGACCTGGTCGGCCCCGGCCTCCGCCTGCTGTTCGTCGGGATCAACCCCGGTCTCTGGACGGCCGCCACGAAGACCCACTTCGCGCACCCGGTCAATCGCTTCTACCCGGCGCTGTACGCCTCGGGCATCACTCCGCGACCGATCGACCCGGCCGCGGGCATGACCGACGAGGACCGGGCCATGATGATCGCCCGCGGGATCGGCATCACCAACCTCGTACGCCGGGCCACGGCCAGGGCCGACGAGCTCGATCGCGCGGAGCTCCGCACCGGCTCCGCGAGGCTGGCCGGGTTCGTCGCCGAGCACCGGCCACTCGTGGTGGCGGTCGCCGGGATCACGGCGTACCGCACCGCCTTCGGGCTCCCGAAGGCACTCGCCGGTCGCCAGACCGAAGGCCTGGCCGGCGCCGACCTCTGGGTGGTGCCCAACCCGAGCGGCCTCAACGCCCACGAGACCGTCGCCTCCCTCGCCGAGGCGTACGCCGCACCGGCGCGTGCCGCCGGCCTGCTCGACGTCTAAGCGTGCCTGTGGATGGCGCCGGACACGTGTCGGTGAATCCGGTCAGGGTGCTGCTCACCAAGTTTGCTGCGGGGCCTATGCCTACGCGGCTCAGAAGCGTGGTTGGCCGGAGCCGCCGCCGCTCCCGCCCTACCACGACGCCTGACGGGCAGTTCGCGAGCGCGCGCCCTTAGACTTGTCCGGCCATGAACCAGTCCCGCCCCGCCCGACCGCACAACAAGGTGACCGATGACGGTCGCCGGGTGCGCGAAGTGCTCACCTATTCGCGCCGGGGCAGCCGGCTCACACCCAAGCAACAGTTGGCCTGGGACGCGTACGCCGACCGCTACGTCATCCCCGACGACGCAGTGGACCAGCCCGAGTTCAGCCTGACCGGGCAGTTCACGACGGACCAGCCGCTGATCATCGAGATCGGCTGCGGAGTCGGTGAGGCGACCGCTGCGCTGGCCGCCGCGCGGTCGTCGTACAACGTGGTCGGCTTCGAGGTCTGGCACCCCGGGGTGGCCGAGACCATCGGTCGGCTCGGCGAGGCAGGCGTCGACAACGTGCGGATGAGCAGTGTCGACGCAGTCTGGTCGATGGAGCACCTGGTCGGGCCGGGCCAGCTCGCCGAGCTGTGGACGTTCTTCCCCGACCCGTGGCACAAGAAGCGGCACCACAAGCGTCGCCTGGTGACCCCCGACTTCGCCGCGCTGGTGGCCAGCCGACTGGTCGGCGGGGGAGTGTGGCGACTGGCCACCGACTGGGCCGACTATGCGGAGCAGATGGTGGAGGTGCTCGACGCAGAGCCGGCACTCAAGGGTGGCGTGGTCCCGCGCTGGGACGACCGTCCGGTGACCCGTTTCGAACGACGGGGCCTGGCCGAGGGCCGTGCGCCGATCGAGCTTCTCTACCGCAAGGTCTGACTCGCGTGCCGCCCGACCACTCCGACGAGAGCTGCACCGACCTCGGCATCCTGAGGGTCAGTCGCCAGGAGTGGTACGCCGCAGCAGGCGAGGAGCTCAGGTTCGACCAGGTGCCGAATCCTGCGTACGCGGTGCCGGGTCAGGAAGGCGGACCCGAACGGCCGGGCAACGATCGCCCGGCCTTCGGCTGCCTGATCGTCGTCGTCGCGATGCTTGTTGCCACGTCTCTCGCCACCAACTACTGGCGCCATGGTCAGACGTCGCTCGGCTGGATCATGCTGGGCCTGGCGATGCTCGTGGGGCTGGGCGTCGCGAAGCTCTTGGCGTTCATGGGAGGCCGGTTCATCGACGTCGCCATGGCCCGCCGGGTGGCTCGCCCCTGGACCGACTTCGCCGCGGCCGCCGACACCGCGGACCGTGACCACTTCGACCTGTCCTGGTCCGTGTTCGCAGCACACGAGGCCGAGATGCGGGCCACCGTGACCGCTCTAGGGGAGGACCAGCTCTCCGACGTCGAGAGGGCCCGGCTGCAGTCCCGGGCCGACGAGCTCGGCGCCGAAGCGTTCGCGCTACGGGCCCATGCCGAGCGGGTGAGCCGATCACTCGATTCACAGACCGGGGACACCGGCGTACGACGCGGGCTGATCGACACCCTCCCAGCATTCGACGCCGACGAGCTGGCCTCGGCGGCCTCGGCCACCGAGACCGTGGTGTCGGCCGGCCTGGCGCCGCTCAGAGGCCGGGAGGACGACATCGTCTTCGCGTCGCTGGTGCAGCTCCGACGCCGCCACTACGCCGCGCCCGGGGCCGACCTCGAACTGCCGAATCCACGCCGACCTTTTGTCGACGTCAAGAAGGCGCGGACTCGGCGTCGCGTTCACGGAGTGCGCAGCGGCGCCGCCACTGGGCTTGCCCTGCTCGCGCTCGTCAGCTTCTGCATCCTGCTCGTCACCGCCTTCACCGGACCGGTGCTCGCCTGCGTGCTGGCCGGTGTCGCGGCGATCCTGGCTGTCGGCATGTTCGGGGTGATCACTCCCGAGGACCCTCACCTGCACATGGTGGTGATGCCGGCGGAGCTGGCGATGCCGTGGGCCGACGTCATGGCGGCCGCGCAGTTCGTCGCCAGCGGTCGCGCCGCGGTCGGGTCGGTGCACGCGATCGGGGCGGCGGAGCCCCGTGCCCGAGCCGCGTTGAGCATCCTCTTCGAGGATCATCAGGCCCGGCGGATTGCGGAGAGCAGGTCAGCAGAGAGCAGCGCGGCCGTGCTCGGGGTGCTGGCCGACCAGGACCGCACCGAGGTGCGCGAGGACAGTCATGACCTGTGCGCTCGCATCTGGGCCCTGCACCGCATCGAGATCCTTGCCGACGAGCAGTTGCAGGACGCCGCCGAGGTGGGAGACCTCTGACACGAGACCCGTCGAGAGCTGGTCGAACCACCGACATCCGGTGGCACTGAACACGTCAGCGTCGGCGGAGTGGCTCAGGAAGGCTCGTCGGCCGGACCCAGCAGGGCGAGCTCCTCGTCGACGTACTCGTCCTCGATGCCGGCCGCGTCGAGCTCGAGTCGCAGGCCGTGTTGCACCGTGCGCGCCTCGTCGGTCCGGCCCAGGAGCCGCAGGGTCCAGCCGACCATCCAGCGGGCGATCTGGATCTCCCGCGCCGACCCGATGCGGATCCGGGCGGTCAGGGCCTGGCGGAAGGTCTCCAGGGCCTCTTCGAGCTGAGCGTCGTCGACGAGCGCGCAGCCCAAGTTGTTGAGCAGGGAGGCGTCCCAGTCGCGGGCCCGCTGCTCCTGCGAGGCGAGTGCGACGTCGAGGGCGCGGCGGTTCGCGGCGGCCTGGTCGGCGGGTGACTCGACCATCAGGGCCAGCATGTGCAGGGCGTCGACGTGGAGTGCCTCGAGCCCTGCCTCGCCGGCCGCGGACGCGGCTGCCTCGAACTCCGTGGCGGCGTGCGCCGGGTCGTGGCCGGCGGTGCGGAGAAGGCGGCCACGCTCGAGATGGATGCGGGTGGCGACCTCGGGGGAGAGGGAAGGGTCCAGGCCGTCGAGCACGCCGTGCGCCTCGGCGTACTGCTCGAGCAGGCCGAGCGCCCGGGCCTCCTGGCTGGCCAGCACCGAGTCGGCCGGTGAGTCGCCGGTCGCGGCGGCACGGAGGGCCCGGAACCTCTCGAGGCTCGACGAGGGGTCCTCGAAGTCCCACAACTGCTCAGGAATCACCGATTCAGTGTCCAACGGGGTACCTTTCGGAGGCATCAACGGGGCGATTGTGCCCCGAACCGGAGTGTCGCAGGATCCCCGCCCCAACCGATTTGGTAAGTCGGGGTGATCTCTGCCAAGATAGTCCGGTTGCTCCGGCGGGTCGCCGGGGTGCGGCAAACTTGACTACTGAATCGCGTCTCTTGAGTTCGAGATCGGTGGTCGGCGTGCGTCCGCACCGCTCTGAGCCATCAGAGGGAGACCCGATCAGCTCGACGAACCCGTCGGGCGCCACCAACAAATCCAGCGGAATCACGGCTGTAGTTGCGCGAAGTCAGCGCGACACGCCCGACCGCGGGGGTCGGCGGAGCACGGCGGGACGACTTCACCCGGAGTCGTGTCGAGACAGACTGCACGCGGTACCCACACCGGTACTAGAGACAAGGGACGAGAGAGACCTATGGCGGGACAGAAGATCCGCATCAGGCTCAAGGCCTATGACCACGAGGTGATCGACACCTCGGCGCGGAAGATTGTTGACACCGTGACCCGTACGGGCGCGAAGGTCGCCGGCCCTGTGCCGCTGCCGACCGAGAAGAACGTCTATTGCGTGATTCGCTCGCCGCACAAGTACAAGGACTCCCGCGAGCACTTCGAGATGCGCACCCACAAGCGCCTCATCGACATCATTGACCCCACGCCGAAGACGGTCGACTCGCTCATGCGCCTCGACCTGCCTGCCGGTGTCGACATCGAGATCAAGCTCTGAGGTCGGGAGTCATGACTACTGAACACAACATCAAGGGCCTTGTAGGCACCAAGCTGGGCATGACCCAGACCTGGGACGAGAACAACAAGATCGTCCCCGTCACCGTGATCGCGGCTTCGACCAACGTCGTCACCCAGGTCCGCCAGCCCGAGACCGATGGCTACAACGCCATCCAGATCGGCTTCGGCGAGATCGAGGGACGCAAGGTCACCAAGCCTGCCTCGGGTCACTTCGAGAAGGCCGGCGTCACGCCGCGCCGTCACCTCGTCGAGATCCGCACCGCTGACGCCGCGTCGTACTCCGTCGGCCAGGAGATCAGCCCCGAGCTGTTCGCCGCCGGCGACGAGATCGACGTCACCGGCACCAGCAAGGGCAAGGGCTACGCCGGTGTCATGAAGCGTCACGGCTTCCACGGTGTGTCCGCTTCGCACGGTGCCCACCGCAACCACCGCAAGCCCGGCTCGATCGGCGCCTGCGCCACTCCGGGTCGTGTCTTCAAGGGCATGCGCATGGCCGGCCGGATGGGTGGCGACACGATCACCACCCAGAACGTCACCGTCCACGCCGTCGACGTCGAGAAGGGCCTCGTGCTGCTCAAGGGTGCCGTTCCCGGCCCCAAGGGTGGCGTCGTCGTCCTGCGCTCGGCCGTCAAGAAGGAGGTCTCCCAGTGAGCACCAACGCGAAGGTCGCCAAGGTCGACCTCCCCGCCGAGATCTTCGACGTCCAGGTCAGCATCCCGCTGATCCACCAGGTCGTCGTGGCCCAGCAGGCCGCTGCGCGTCAGGGGACGCACTCCACCAAGACGCGCGCCGAGGTGCGCGGTGGTGGTCGCAAGCCCTACAAGCAGAAGGGCACCGGCCGCGCCCGTCAGGGCTCGACCCGCGCGCCGCAGTTCGCCGGCGGTGGCATCGTCCACGGTCCGCAGCCGCGTGACTACGACCAGCGCACCCCCAAGAAGATGAAGGCCGCCGCCCTCAAGGGCGCGCTGACCGACCGGGCCGTCAACGACCGCATCCACGTGGTCGAGTCCCTCGTCTCCGGCTCCAAGCCGTCGACCAAGGACGCCATTGCCGCCCTGGCCTCGCTCAGCGAGCGCAAGAACTTCCTGGTCGTGCTCGAGCGTGGCGACAACCTCACGTGGCTGTCCCTGCGCAACGCGCCGAACGTCCACATCCTGGCCGTCGACCAGCTCAACACCTACGACGTCCTGCACTCCGACGACGTGGTCTTCACCAAGGGCTCGTTCGACGCCCTGGTGGCCGGTACGCCGAAGGGCAAGTCGGTCAAGGCCGTTGCCGCTGAGTCCGAGACCACGGAGGCCCCGGCCGCCGAGGTCAAGGCCTTCGCAGCCGTCGACGACGCCGACCACGCCGGTGGCGCACAGCCGCTGGAGAACGGCGACGCGCCCGAGGGCTACGAGATCAAGGGCAACAAGGACTCCATGAAGTACCACGCCCCCGGTGGCCGTTGGTACGACGCCACGGTGGCCGAGGTCTGGTTCAAGACCGCTGCCGACGCCGAGGCCGCTGGCTTCGTCGAGGCCGGCAAGAAGGCTGCTGCCACTGAGGAGGACGACAAGTGAGCACCCTGAACAAGGACCCCCGCGACATCCTGATCGCGCCGGTCGTGTCCGAGAAGAGCTACGCCCTTCTCGACGCCAACAAGTACACCTTCGTCGTGCGTCCCGACGCCAACAAGACCGAGATCAAGATCGCGGTCGAGAAGGTGTTCAACGTCAAGGTCACGTCGGTCAACACGATCAACCGCCAGGGCAAGACGCGTCGTACGCGTTTCGGCATGGGCAAGCGCGCGGACACCAAGCGCGCCATCGTCAGCCTCGCTGAGGGCCACCGCATCGACATCTTCGGGGGCCCGGTCTCCTGACCGGCGCCTTCTAGCAGAGGACTGAGAGAAAATGGCTATCCGCAAGTACAAGCCGACTACCCCGGGCCGTCGTGGCTCGTCGGTCGCCGACTTCGTCGAGATCACCCGGACCACTCCGGAGAAGTCGCTGACGCGCCCGCTGCCCAAGAAGGGCGGCCGCAACAACCAGGGACGCATCACCACGCGTCACCAGGGTGGCGGTCACAAGCGCGCCTACCGCGTCATCGACTTCCGTCGCTACGACAAGGACGGTGTCCCGGCCAAGGTCGCGCACATCGAGTACGACCCCAACCGCACCGCGCGCATCGCGCTGCTGCACTACGCCGACGGCGAGAAGCGTTACATCATCGCGCCGAAGGGCCTGGAGCAGGGCACGCCGGTCGAGTCGGGCGCCAACGCCGACATCAAGCCGGGCAACAACCTGCCGCTGCGCAACATCCCCGTCGGTTCGACGATCCACTGTGTGGAGCTTCGTCCGGGCGGCGGCGCGAAGATCGCCCGCTCGGCCGGCAACTCGGCCCAGCTCGTCGCCAAGGAGGGCTCGCGCGCCACGCTGCGCATGCCGTCCGGCGAGATGCGCTTCGTCGACGTGCGCTGCCGCGCCACGATCGGTGAGGTCGGCAACGCCGAGCAGTCGAACATCAACTGGGGCAAGGCCGGCCGCATGCGCTGGAAGGGCAAGCGCCCGACCGTCCGTGGTGTCGTCATGAACCCGGTCGACCACCCGCACGGTGGTGGTGAGGGCAAGACGTCCGGTGGTCGCCACCCGGTGTCCCCCTGGGGCAAGCCCGAGGGCCGCACGCGCAAGCGCAAGGCCTCCGACTCCCAGATCATTCGTCGCCGCAAGTCCGGCAAGGGTAGGAAGTAACCGACTATGCCTCGTAGCCTGAAGAAGGGCCCGTTCGTCGACGGCCACCTGCAGAAGAAGGTGGACGCCGAAAACGAAAAGGGCTCGCACAACGTCATCAAGACCTGGTCGCGCCGGTCGATGATCGTGCCCGACATGATCGGTCACACCATCGCCGTGCACGACGGTCGCAAGCACGTTCCCGTCTTCGTGTCCGACTCGATGGTCGGCCACAAGCTCGGTGAATTTGCCCCGACCCGCACCTACCGCGGGCACGTGAAGGAAGACCGGAAGGGACGTCGTCGATGAGTGTCACAGAGCGTAAGCGCACCAGCGCACGCCGCGATTCGCTTCTCGGTGACCAGCCCGGCGCCTTCGCGAGCGCCCGCTTCGTGCGGATCACCCCGATGAAGGCCCGCCGTGTCGTCGACATGGTCCGCGGTCTGCCCGTCGAGGACGCCCTCGCGCTGCTGCAGTTCGCGCCGCAGTCGGCCGCCGAGACCGTGTTCAAGATCCTCGAGAGCGCCGTTGCGAACGCCGAGACCACCGAGGGGCTGGACGCCGGCACCCTGGTGATCTCGACCGCGATGGTCGACGAGGGTCCGACGATGAAGCGTTGGCGCCCGCGTGCGCAGGGCCGGGCCACCCGGATCAACAAGCGCACCAGCCACATCACTCTTGTTGTGCAGCCGGCGGACGTCGTCGCTGCGCAGAAGAACGTGAAGAAGGGACGGACTGCCTGATGGGGCAGAAAATCAACCCGAACGGCTTCCGCCTCGGCATCTCGACGGACCACAAGAGCCGTTGGTACGCCGACAAGCTGTACAAGTCGTACGTCGGCGAAGACGTCGCGATCCGCAAGCTGCTCTCCAAGGGCATGGAGCGGGCCGGCATCTCCAAGGTCGAGATCGAGCGCACCCGTGACCGTGTCCGCGTGGACATCCACACGGCCCGCCCGGGCATCGTCATCGGTCGCCGCGGCGCCGAGGCCGACCGCATCCGCGGCGAGCTCGAGAAGCTCACCGGCAAGCAGGTGCAGCTGAACATCCTCGAGGTCAAGAACCCCGAGGTCGACGCGCAGCTGGTCGCCCAGGGCGTTGCCGAGCAGCTCTCCGGCCGTGTCCAGTTCCGTCGTGCCATGCGCAAGGCGATCCAGACGTCCATGCGCTCCGGCGCCAAGGGCATCCGGATCCAGTGCTCGGGCCGACTGAACGGCGCGGAGATGTCGCGTACCGAGTTCTACCGCGAGGGTCGCGTGCCGCTGCACACCCTGCGTGCGGACATCGACTACGGCTTCTACGAGGCTCGCACCACCTTCGGCCGCATCGGCGTGAAGGTCTGGATCTACAAGGGCGAGGTCGCCGGCACCCGTGCCGAGCGCGAGGCGCAGGCTGCTGCCCGCGCCGGTGCCCCCGGTCGTGGCGGTCGTGGCGGCCGTGGCGGAGAGCGCCCGAGCCGTGGCTCGCGTGGCGACCGTCCCAACCGCTCGGACCGTTCGGCCACCGCCGAGGCGCCTGCCGCCGAGGCTCCCGCAGCCGAGGCCCCCGCGGCCGAGGCAACCGCTGCTACCTCTGGGGAGGCCTGAGCCATGTTGATGCCCCGTCGTGTCAAGCACCGCAAGCAGCACCACCCCAAGCGGACCGGTGCTGCCAAGGGTGGGACCCGCATCTCCTTCGGAGAGTACGGTCTCCAGGCGCTCGAGCCGTCCTACGTGACCAACCGTCAGATCGAGTCCGCTCGTATCGCGATGACCCGTCACATGAAGCGCGGCGGAAAGGTCTGGATCAACATCTACCCGGACCGCCCGCTGACCAAGAAGCCTGCCGAGACCCGCATGGGTTCCGGTAAGGGTTCCCCGGAGTGGTGGGTTGCCAACGTCAAGCCCGGCCGCGTCATGTTCGAACTCTCCGGTGTCACCGAAGAAGTTGCCCGCGAGGCCATGCGCCTTGCCGCGCACAAGCTTCCGATGAAGTGCCGGTTCATCTCGCGTGAGGTTGGTGAATTCTGATGAGCACCGCATTTGAACTCGACGACCTTTCGGGCGTCGACCTCGAAGCCAAGCTTCGGGAGGCCAAGGAGGAGCTCTTCAACCTCCGTTTCCAGGCGGCCACCGGCCAGCTGGAGAGCCACGGCCGGCTTCGCCTGGTCAAGAAGGACATCGCCCGGATCTACACCGTGGTGCGCGAGCGCGAGCTCGGCATTCGATCCGCCCCGGGCACCAGCACTGAGGCCGAGAAGGATGGTGGCGCCGCATGAGCGAGCAGACCGCAGTTGAGGCAGACCGGTCGAGCCGCAAGGTTCGCGAGGGTCTCGTCGTCAGCGACAAGATGGACAAGACCGTCGTGGTCAGCGTCGAGGACCGCGTGAAGCACGCGCTGTACGGCAAGGTCCTTCGCCGCAACAGCAAGCTCAAGGTCCACGACGAGCAGAACGAGTGCGGCATCGGCGACCGGGTCCTGATCATGGAGACCCGCCCCCTGTCGGCCACCAAGCGGTGGCGCCTCGTCGAGATCCTCGAAAAGGCCAAGTGATCGGAGGGCCTGCCAGGCCCTCACCAGCTCTACGTCAAATATCAGTTCGGCAAGGCTCACGCCCCGTTCGTCTCGGGATGGGCGCTGAGAACCGGCACGACATTCAGGAGAAAACCCGATGATCCAGCAGGAGTCGCGACTCAAGGTCGCCGACAACACCGGTGCGAAGGAAATCCTTTGCATCCGTGTTCTCGGTGGTTCTGGTCGGCGCTACGCCGGTATCGGCGACACCATCGTTGCCACCGTGAAGGACGCGATCCCCGGTGGCAACGTCAAGAAGGGTGACGTCGTCAAGGCTGTCGTCGTACGCACGGTGAAGGAGCGTCGTCGTCAGGACGGTTCCTACATCCGCTTCGACGAGAACGCAGCCGTGATCCTCAAGGCGGACGGCGAGCCGCGAGGTACCCGCATCTTCGGCCCCGTGGGTCGTGAGCTGCGCGAGAAGAAGTTCATGAAGATCATCTCGCTCGCCCCGGAGGTGCTGTGATGGGTAAGTCGCTGAACATCAAGAAGGGCGACACCGTCAAGGTGATCGCGGGCAAGGACAAGGGCGCCGAGGGCAAGGTCATCAGCGTTCTCCGTGACGAGGACCGCGTCATCGTCGAGGGCGTCAACCGCGTCAAGAAGCACGAGAAGGTCGTCAACCAGGGCAGCGGGAACACCGGTGGCATCGTGACCACCGAGGCCCCGATCCACGTCTCGAACGTGATGCTGGTCGAGGGTGACGGCGTCACCCGCATCGGCTTCCGTCGCGACGAGGTCACCAAGCGTCGCTCCGACGGTTCGACCTACACCGCTCAGCGCAGCGTCCGCGTCTCGCGCAAGACCGGTAAGGAAATCTGAGATGACTGAGACCCAGACCAACGCACCGCGTCTCAAGGCGCGCTACCGCGAAGAGATCGTTCCCGCCCTCCGGGCCGAGTTCGAGTTCGCGAACGTCATGCAGGTTCCCGGCCTGACCAAGATCGTGGTCAACATGGGCGTCGGCGAGGCTGCCCGCGACTCCAAGCTGATCGAGGGTGCGGTCAAGGACCTCACCGCGATCACCGGTCAGAAGCCGCAGGTCACGAAGGCCCGCAAGTCCATCGCGCAGTTCAAGCTGCGTGAGGGCATGCCGATCGGCGCGCACGTCACGCTGCGCGGCGACCGCATGTGGGAGTTCCTCGACCGCCTGCTGTCCCTGGCCCTGCCCCGCATCCGCGACTTCCGCGGCCTCAACGGCAACCAGTTCGACGGCCGTGGCAACTACACCTTCGGTCTGACCGAGCAGGTCATGTTCCACGAGATCGACCAGGACCGGATCGACCGGTCGCGCGGTATGGACATCACCGTCGTGACCACCGCCACCAATGACGATGAGGGTCGCGCGCTGCTCAAGCAGCTCGGCTTCCCCTTCAAGGAAGGCAACTGACATGGCGAAGACCGCCCTCAAGGTGAAGGCCGCCCGCAAGCCGAAGTTCGCTGTCCGCGGTTACACCCGCTGCCAGCGTTGTGGCCGGCCCAAGGCCGTCTACCGCAAGTTCGGCCTGTGCCGGATCTGCCTCCGGGAGATGGCGCACCGCGGCGAGCTGCCCGGCGTCACCAAGTCCTCCTGGTAAGACCCCAAACCAAAAACGATCGCTGAAGGTCGTGCCCGAGATGCGGGCACGAAACCACGGTGGAGAAAGGGCCAATCCGGCCATGACGATGACTGACCCGATCGCAGACATGCTCACGCGTCTGCGCAACGCCAACCAGGCGTTCCACGACTCGGTTGCCATGCCGTACAGCAAGCTCAAGGCGGGCGTTGCCGAGATCCTCCAGCAGGAGGGTTACATCACCTCCTTCGAGGTGAAGGACAACGTCTCAGCCGAGGGCGAGCCGGAGGTCGGCAAGACGCTGACCATCACGCTCAAGTACGGCCGCAACCGCGAGCGCTCCATTGCGGGCGTTCGCCGCATCAGCAAGCCCGGCCTGCGGGTCTACGCCAAGAGCACGGGCCTGCCCCGCGTCCTCGGCGGACTGGGGGTCGCGATCATCTCGACCAGCCAGGGCCTGCTGACCGACCGTCAGGCCAACAAGAAGGGCGTGGGTGGGGAAGTCCTCGCCTACGTCTGGTAGTCGGCACACCGAGAGCAAGGAAAGGTAGAGGAACAAGCATGTCGCGCATTGGCAAGCTCCCCATCACGCTCCCCTCGGGTGTCGACGTCCAGATCGAGCAGAGCCTCGTGACGGTCAAGGGCCCCAAGGGCAGCCTGAGCCACAACGTGGCCGCTCCCATCACCGTCGAGCGCGGTGAGGACGGCGTACTCGAGGTCAAGCGTCCGAACGACGAGCGCGAGAGCCGCTCGTTGCACGGTCTGACCCGCACCCTGATCAGCAACATGGTCGTGGGTGTCACCGAGGGCTACGAGAAGAAGCTCGAGATCGTCGGCGTGGGTTACCGCGTCCTGTCGAAGGGCCCGACCCAGCTGGAGTTCCAGCTCGGTTACTCCCACTCGATCACGTTCAACGCCCCCGAGGGCATCACGTTCACCGTGGAGGGACCGACCAAGCTCGGTGTCTCCGGGATCGACAAGCAGTTGGTCGGCGAGGTTGCGGCCAACATCCGCAAGCTGCGCAAGCCCGAGCCCTACAAGGGCAAGGGCGTTCGCTACGCGGGTGAGCACATCCGCCGCAAGGTCGGAAAGGCTGGTAAGTGACCATGGCGATCTCACTGAAGCACAACAAGCACACGGCCACCCGCACTGCGTCGCGTCTGCGTCGCCAGAAGCGTGGTCGCAAGAAGCTGCACGGTACGACGGAGCGCCCCCGCCTCGTCGTGACCCGTTCGACCAAGCACATCAGTGTTCAGGTCGTCGACGACCTGGTCGGCAAGACGCTCGCGTCGGCCTCGACCATGGAGAACGACCTGCGTGGTTTCGAAGGCGACAAGACTGCCAAGGCCAAGAAGGTCGGCGAGCTCGTTGCCGAGCGTGCCAAGGCAGCTGGCGTCGAGGGCGTGGTCTTCGACCGCGCTGGCAACCGTTACCACGGCCGCATCGCGGCCCTTGCCGATGGCGCCCGCGAGGGCGGCCTGACGTTCTGATCGCAAAGACAAGGAAGAGGTAGTTCTCATGAGCGGACCCCAGCGCGGACAGCGCGCCGGTGGTGAGCGCCAGGGTGGCGGTGACCGCCGTGGACGCGACGGTCGTGGAGGCCAGCAGGCCGACAAGACCGCGTACATCGAGCGCGTCGTTGCGATCAACCGTGTCGCCAAGGTCGTCAAGGGTGGTCGTCGCTTCAGCTTCACCGCCCTGGTGGTCGTCGGTGACGGCGAAGGCATGGTTGGTGTCGGTTACGGCAAGGCCAAGGAAGTTCCCGCGGCGATCGCCAAGGGCGTGGAGGAAGCCAAGAAGAACTTCTTCAAGGTTCCCCGCGTCCAGGGCACCATCCCGCACCCGGTGCAGGGCGAGAAGGCGGCTGGCGTCGTCATGCTCCGTCCGGCAGCCCCCGGTACCGGTGTCATTGCCGGTGGTCCGGTGCGCGCGGTGCTCGAAGCCGCCGGCATCCACGACATCCTGAGCAAGTCGCTCGGTTCCTCGAACCAGATCAACATCGTGCACGCGACCGTCGAGGCGCTGCGCATGCTGGAAGAGCCCGAGGCTGTTGCCGCCCGTCGTGGCCTGACCGTCGAGCAGGTGGCCCCGGCCGCCCTGCTCAAGGCTCGGGCGGAGGTGGCCCAGTAATGGCTCAGCTCAAGGTCGAGCAGAAGAAGTCCACGATCGGCTGCAAGGCGAACCAGCGCGAGACCCTGCGCTCGCTCGGCCTGAAGCGGATCGGCGACGTGGTCGTGAAGGAGGACCGTCCCGAGATCCGTGGGATGGTCCAGACCGTGCGCCACCTCGTGACCGTTGAGGAAGTGAACTGACATGACGCTCAAGCTGCACCACTTGCGTCCTGCCCCCGGTGCCAAGACCGCCAAGACCCGTGTTGGTCGTGGTGAGGGCTCCAAGGGCAAGACCGCGGGCCGCGGTACCAAGGGCACCAAGGCGCGTTACCAGGTTCCGGTTGCCTTCGAGGGTGGCCAGATGCCCCTGCACATGCGTCTGCCGAAGCTCAAGGGCTTCAAGAACCCCTTCAAGGTGGAGTTCCAGGTCGTCAACCTCGACCGCATCTCGGAGCTCTTCCCCGAGGGTGGCACCATCACCGTCGAAGACCTGATCAGCAAGGGTGCCGTCCGCGACGGTCACCCGGTGAAGGTTCTCGGCCAGGGTGACATCTCCGTCGCCGTCCAGGTGAGCGCGAACGCGTTCTCCGGTTCGGCCAAGGAGAAGATCGAGGCCGCTGGCGGCTCGGTCACGGTGCTCTGATCGAACATTCGTAGTACAGGCGAGGGGCCCGGATTCGTCCGGCGCCCCTCGCCCTGTCTCGACTGCGGGCGGCATTGAGTTGCCTGTTAGGCTTCCCCGAGTTCTGGCCCGGCCGGGGCAGTGTGGTCATCTCGACAGGCTCGACACAGCGCTCGACGAGCTCGATCACCGACTGACTTGAGAAAGAGGATCACGTGCTAGGCGCGTTCGCCAACGCTTTCCGGACACCGGACCTGCGACGCAAGTTGCTCTTCGTCCTGGGGATCATCGTGATCTTCCGGTTCGGCTCGACCTTCCCTGCACCCGGTGTGAACACCGCGAACGTGCAGTCCTGCATCAGTGACGTCCAGGACAACTCGGTCTACAGCCTGATCAACCTGTTCTCCGGTGGAGCGCTCCTGCAGCTCACCGTCTTCGCGCTGGGCATCATGCCCTACATCACCGCCTCCATCATCCTGCAGCTGCTCGTCGTGGTCATCCCGCGGCTCGAAGCGCTCAAGAAGGAGGGGCAGTCCGGCCAGACGAAGATCACCCAGTACACCCGTTACCTCACGCTCGCGCTCGCGCTGCTCCAGGCCACCGGCATCGTGGCCCTGGCCCGCAACCGCCAGCTGCTGCAGGGCTGTGACCTCCCGCTCCTGCACAAGGAAGACACCCAGACGTTCCTCGTCATGGTGATCACCATGACCGCCGGCACCGCCGTGATCATGTGGCTCGGTGAGCTGATCACCGAGCGCGGCATCGGCAACGGCATGTCGATCCTCATCTTCACCCAGGTCGTGGCGACGTTCCCGGGTGCCCTGTGGGGCGTGCAGACCAGCAAGGGCTGGCTGACCTTCTCCATCGTCATGGTCATCGGCCTGATCCTGGTCGCGGCCGTCATCTTCATCGAGCAGGCCCAGCGCCGCATCCCGGTGCAATACGCCCGGCGCATGGTCGGCCGCAAGATGTTCGGCGGCAGCTCGACGTACATCCCGCTCAAGGTGAACCAGGCCGGCATCATCCCGGTCATCTTCGCCTCGTCGCTGATGTACCTCCCCGCCATGGCGGTGCAGTTCAACCAGGGCAAGGCCGACCAGCCGGGCTGGATCAACTGGGTCCAGAAGTACCTCGTCGACGGCAGCCACCCGGGCTACATGGCGATCTACTTCCTGCTCATCATCTTCTTCACCTACTTCTACGTCTCGATCACCTTCGACCCGAAGGAAGTCGCGGACAACATGAAGAAGTACGGCGGCTTCATTCCCGGCATCCGTGCGGGCAAGCCGACCGAGGACTACCTGTCCTACGTCCTGTCCCGGATCACCTTCCCGGGCGCGCTTTACCTCGGTCTCATCTCGCTGATCCCCCTGATCGCCTTCGCAGTGATCCAGGCCAGCCAGAACTTCCCGTTCGGCGGAACCTCCATCTTGATCATGGTTGGCGTCGCGCTCGACACGGTGAAGCAGATCGAGAGCCAGCTCCAGCAGCGCAACTATGAAGGATTCCTCCGCTGATGACCTCCAACCTCAAGGGAATGCGCATCATCCTGATGGGCCCGCCGGGTGCCGGCAAGGGCACGCAGGCCAAGGTGATTGCCAACCACTTCGGTATCCCCGCCATCTCCACCGGTGACATCTTCCGCGCCAACGTGGCCGGCAAGACCCCGCTCGGCGTCGACGCCCAGCGCTACATGGACGCCGGCGAGTACGTCCCCGACGAGCTCACCAACGCCATGGTGCGCGACCGTCTGGCCCAGCCCGACGCGGAGCCCGGGTTCCTGCTCGACGGCTACCCGCGCACGCTCGCCCAGGTCGAGGAGCTCGACGAGATGGTCGGCGAGGGCCACCCGGTCAACGCGGTCGTCGTACTCACCGCCGACAAGGAAGAGCTGATCTCGCGGCTGCTCCAGCGTGCCCAGATCGAAGGCCGCGCCGATGACACCGAAGAGGTGATCCGTCGCCGCCAGGAGGTCTACACCGAGCAGACCGCACCCCTGATCGAGGTGTACGGCGGCCGCGGACTCGTCGTCGACGTTGACGGCATGGGCGAGATCGACGCCGTGACGCACCGCATCTTCGACGCCCTCGAGTCCCGAGGCAGCTGACCCGATCGTGTTCGAGCGCGGGATCCAGATCAAGACCCCCGAGCAGATCGAGAAGATGCGGGTCGCAGGCCTGCTCGTGGGGGAGACCCTCGAGCTGCTGCGCCGGTCCGCCAAGGTCGGGGTCACGACTGGTGAGCTCGACGCGATCGCCGAGGACAACATCCGGTCCGGCGGCGGCATCCCCTCGTTCAAGGGGTACGCCGACCCGCCGTTCCCGGCCTCGATCTGCGCCTCGGTCAACGATGAGGTCGTGCACGGCATCCCGGGCGACCGGGCGCTGGCCGAGGGCGACATCATCTCGATCGACTGCGGCGCGATCGTCGACGGTTGGCACGGTGACGCGGCCATCACGGTCGCCATCGGCGAGGTCCCTGCCGAGGTCGCCGAGCTGATGCGGGTCACCGAGGAGTCCATGTGGCGCGGCTTCGCGGCCGCACGCCTGGGTGGCAAGGTCGGCGACATCTCCCACGCGGTCGAGAGCTATGTGCGCTCGCAGGGCGACTACGGCATCCTCGAGGACTTCACCGGCCACGGCATCGGCACCGAGATGCACCAGCCGCCCAACGTCCCCAACGTCGGACGGCGTGGTCGCGGACCCAAGATCGTGCGTGGGCTGGCCCTGGCCGTCGAGCCGATGGTCACCCTCGGCACCAAGCGCACCGCGGTGCTCGACGACGACTGGACCATCGTCACCACCGACGGCAGCTGGGCCGCCCACTACGAGCACACCTTCACCCTCACACCCGACGGTGCGTGGATCCTGACCGCACTCGACGGTGGCCAGGCCAAGCTCGCTGAACTGGGTGTCCCGTACGGCGGACGCTGACCGATTCGGTTAGCGTGGGCCGCGACGTAGACGATCCGGGACAGGTTGGAGCGCATGGGCACCATGGCACATCAGCCCGCCATGCTGTCGACCCTCCGGGTGACCGTCGCCGGCCAGACGCGTGAGTTCGCCGACGCGGTGGTGACGGTCGGTCGCGACGGGCAGGCGTTGATCTCGCTGCCGCACCCCGACGTGTCACGCCGGCACGCGGAGTTCCGGCGTACCCGCCAGGGCTGGGTGCTGGTCGACCTCGAGTCCACCAACGGCACCTGCATCGGGTCGCGTCCGGTCTCGCAGGAGCTGCTGCCCGCGGGGCATCCGGTGACCGTGGTCGTCGGCGGCACCGAGGGCCCCGCCTTCGAGGTGGAGGTGGTCCCGGCTCCGCTCACGAACCCGGGCACCAGCACCGGTCAGCCGGGCGCGCAGCAGTCGCCGATGCCACAGTCCCCGGCCGCACAGTCCCCGGCGCCACAGTTCCCGCCCCCGCAGACACAGCAGCCGGACGCAGGCCGGGCAGGCACGGGCCCGTCGACGTACCCGCCGCAGGCCGGGGTCCCGCCGATGTCGTACCCGGGACCGAACCAGCCCCAGCAGTTCCAGCCGCCGCCGATGGCACCCGGGGCACCGACCCAGCCGTGGTACCCCGCGGGCGAGAGCTCGATCCCGCTGGCGCCGCCGGGCCAGATGGTGCACGGCCAGACGGTCATCCCGTCCAACCAGCCGCAGGGTCGGGTGCTGACCATCGGCCGTTCGCGCACGTGCGACGTGGTGATCGACGACCCCCTGGTGTCGCGGCAGCACGCCACGATCGCGCTCGGCAACGTCGCCTTACTCCACGACCTCGGCAGCTTCAACGGCACCTTCGTCAACGGCCACCGACTGGTCGGCAGCACCCCGTTGAACCCGGGCGACGAGGTCATCTTCGGCAACCAGACCTTCAGCTGGACCGGCGCCAACCTGTCGGTGCGAGCCACCCGTACCGACCTCACCCTGTTCGCCGAGAACCTCACCACGGTGGCCAAGGGTGGCAAACGGCTGCTCGAAGGCATGTCGTTCGAGCTCGGGCCGTCCAGCCTGACCGCGGTGATCGGCCCGTCCGGCGCGGGCAAGTCGACCCTGCTGGGAGCGCTGACCGGCTCCAACCCGGCCACGCACGGCCAAGTCATCTGGCAGGGTCAGGACCTCTACACGCACTACGAACAGCTCCGCTTCCAGATCGGACTGGTGCCGCAGTCCGACATCCAGCACCCGCAGCTGACCGTGCGCCAGGGCCTGTCGTACGCCGCGATGCTGCGGCTCCCTCCCGACACCACGGCCGCCGAGCGAGCCAGCCGGGTGCAGCGCGTCGTGGGCCAGATGCAGCTCGAGCGCCAGATCGACAACCGCATCGGCACCCAGCTCTCCGGTGGCCAGCGCAAGCGGGTGTCCATCGCCACCGAGCTGCTCACCGCACCGCCGCTGCTCTTCCTCGACGAGCCCACCTCCGGGCTGGACCCGGGCCTGGACCGCGACGTCATGCACCAGCTCCGCACCCTCGCTGACGAAGGTCGCGTCGTGATGGTGGTGACCCACTCCGTGCTGGCGCTCGACGTGTGCGACAACGTGCTGGTGCTCGCGCCCGGTGGGCGTCGTGCCTACTTCGGGCCGCCCGACGGCGTGCTCGCGCACTTCGGTTGCAGGGACTACCCGCAGGTGTTCGACCTGCTCGACGAGCCCGACCTGTGGCAGCGCATCCCGGCCCCTCCGGCGTCCGTCGAGACCGGCCGCCTGCCGGCGATGAATGCCGGTGTCACGCAGCCGCCGCTCCAGTCGATGAGCCGGCAGTACTGGACCCTGGTCCGCCGCAACCTGGCGGTGACCGTCTCCGACCGGCTCCTGTTGATGATGCTGTTGTTGCTGCCCCTGGTGCTCGGCGGCCTGAGTCGCGTCGTACCCGGCGACGACGGGTTCAGCATCGCGCGGACGATCAACGAGCGCGGCATGATGGACCACAAGGAAGCCCTGACCAGGCTCACGATCCTGATCATGGCCGCCGCCCTGATGGGGACCGCGGTCACGATCCGGGAGCTGGTCGGCGAGCGGCCGATCTTCCAGCGCGAGTACGCCGTGGGCCTGTCTCCCGGCATGTACCTCCTCAGCAAGGTCAGCGTCCTCGGCACCGCGTGCTTCTTGCAGGGCATGCTGGTCACCTGGATCGCCACCGTCGGCCTGCCCGGTCCCGACAAGGACGGCGCTCTGGGCATGGGCAACTTCGAGGTGGCGCTGGCCATCGGTGGACTGTCCTTCGCGATGGCGGTGCTCGGGCTCGCGGTCTCGGCCGTGGTGACCTCCAACGAACAGACCATGCCGGCGCTGGTCGGTCTGGTGATGGTGCAGCTCGTGCTGTGCGGTGCACTCGTGCCCGTCGCCGGACGCGCCGTACTCGAGCAGCTCGCCTGGCTGGCACCGGCGCGGTGGGCGTTCGCGGCCACCGCCGCGGTCGTCGATCTCGACAAGGCCAAGCGCGGCCTGCCGAAGGACGAACGAGACCTCGACTCGCTCTACGACCAGACCGTCGCGCAGTGGATCCTCGACATGAGCATGCTCTGGATCCTGGCCGCGATCATCCTCGCCGTCTCCTTCTGGCTGGTCCGCCGCAGCGCCACCCCCCGACACTGACCTCCGGCCGGCCTCGATGGTGGAGGCGGTCGGGCCCGGGCGCAAGCTCCTCGACCACCAACAATCCGGTGCTCGCGCATCAACAACCCACGGCTCGCGCATCAACAACCCACGGTTCGCGGAGGAGGGGGAGAAAAAGTTCGGGGTTGGTGCAACATGGGGAGGCTCCGGGGCGTGAGATGTGCATGGATGTGGTGGTGGCAGATCTCGAGTTCGACGAATGGGTGAGTGCGCGGGTGCCCGCGTTGCTCCGGTTCGCCTACCTCGTCACCGGAAGCCGTGAGGCCGCCGACGACGTGCTCCAGAGCGTGTTGACCAGGTCGTTCGAGCGGTGGGGCACGGTGCGTCGTACCGACGATCCCGACGCCTACGTGCGGCGGATGATCATCAACGAGAACGTCACGTCGTGGCGCCGCTGGGGCAAGCGACAGTCCCCGGTGGCCGAGGTCTTCGACATTGCGCGTACGCCCGACCCGGCCGAAGGCGTCAGCAACGCCGATGCGGTCTGGCGGGTGTGCCAGGCGCTGCCGGAGCGACAGCGTGCCGCCGTGGTGCTCCGTTTCTACGAGGACCTCAGCGACCGCGAGATCGCGGCGATCCTCGAGTGCTCCGAGTCGACCGTCCGCTCCCAGATCCACCGTGCACTGTCGGCCCTCCGGGTCGAACTCGAACGGCAGGAGGCCGGCGATGACTGAGAAGTACACCGAGCAGGATCTCGAACGGATCATGCGACAGGGCCTGGCCGAACGGGCCGAGGAGGCCGCGGACTCCCTCGAGGAACCGCTGGCCACGCGCCCGGGCCGCCGACGCAACTGGCTCGCCGCGGCAGCCGTCGCGGCCGCACTGGTGGTCGGCGTACCACTGGCCTGGCAGGCGATCGACCGTGACGACACGGGACCGACCGGCGGCGACGAGGTGGCCACCGACGACGGGGGACCGCCCGCGTGGCGGGTCGAGTCGTACGGCGGCGTGCAGGTGCGCGTCCCACCCAGCTGGGGATGGGGTGGCGCGCCGATGCGCAACGTGGACCCGGGCGACGATCGACCTCTCGACTGTGGTGCTGCCGCCTTCGTGCGACCCGGCAGCTCCGACTACGAGTTCATCCCGAAGAACACGCCGTATGTCGGACGTCCGGTGATGATGACCGACGCCTGCACGGTCCTCACCGGGCGCGAGCTGTCGGAGCTTGGTGTGCCGACGTCGGATTCGGTCTGGCTGGACGCGGTGGGTGTGCAGCCAGGGACGGTGGACGTCGGCAACGGCTATGTCCGCGAGACGGTGAAGGTCGGGGACGACACGGTCACGGTCACGAGCGACGATCCCGAGCTCCGCACGAAGATCTTGGCCACGGCGGAGTCGGTCGAGGTGGACGCCAACGGCTGTGCCACCGACGCCACGTGGGACGACGTGCCCGACGGCACACTGCGCGAGATCGAGCCGGAGTCCCTGTCCGTGTGCAGCTACATGACCTATCGCGGCGAGACCACGCTGGTCTGGTCGGCACGACGCGACACGGACGACGCGGCGCAGTACGCCCAGGTCGTGGAGGAGTCGTCGGCGAACTACGACCCGATCCGGCCGTGCACCGAGCAGCCCGACGGCGAGTGGTTGGCGATCGGCGTCAACGGCGCCGGTGGCAAGACCGCGTGGACCGGCGTGGTGATGGGGGAGTGCGCGCAGATCCTGTGGCACTACAAGGCGCAGGGCGATCCCGAGTCGCTCGCCGCCTCACCTGTGGTTCCGCGGACGGTGGCGCCCTGGGCCAGTTCCTGGACCCGCGGCTACCTTGCCGGGCCCGTCAACTGGGGTGAGTACGCCGGCAAGGACGGCGAGGGAATGTTCCGCGGTCTCCTCGGTTGACCTGTCGCTTGTTCTGATCGACCTGTCGTGAATACGGATCGACCCGTCGCTTGTTCCAGAACTGGCGACAGGTCGACACGAACTCACGACGGGTCGCTGGAATAGGGGCGGTGCGGACGTCGTTGGGCCGGGTGTGACGTCACCCGCTCCTGCCCTGTCCGTGCTCGACCTGGTGCCCGTGCGCACCGACCAGACGACTGCCGACGCCGTCGCCGCCACCCGAGGCCTGGCCCGGGTGGCCGACGAGACCGGCTACCGGCGCTACTGGGTGGCCGAGCACCACAACATGCCGGCCGTCGCCGCGACGAACCCGCCGGTGATGATCGCCCTGCTGGCGGCGGCCACGGAGCGGATCCGGGTCGGCTCCGGCGGCGTGATGCTGCCGAACCACGCGCCGCTCGTGGTGGCCGAGCAGTTCGCCCTCCTCGAGGCCGCGTTCCCCGGCCGCATCGACCTCGGCATCGGACGCGCGCCGGGCACCGACCCGGTGACCAGCTTCGCCCTGCGCCACGGTGCCGGCGGGGTCGGTGAGGACGCGGTCGAGCGGTTCCCCGAGTACGTCGAGAACATCGTCGCGATGATGGACGAGGGCGGCGTCGGCCTGTCCGTTGCGGGACGTACCCATGAGCTGCGGGCCACGCCCCGGGCCGCGTCGCGGGCGACCGTGTGGCTGCTCGGCTCCTCCGACTACTCGGCCCGCCTCGCCGCCAGCCAGGGCCTGCCCTACGTCTTCGCGCACCACTTCTCGGGCCGCGGTACGGCGGAGGCCCTCGAGCTCTACCGGTCGACGTACCGGCCCTCGCCCGAGAACCCCGAGCCCCGCACCTTCCTGACCGTGAACGCCTCCGTCGCCGAGACGACCGAGGAGGCCGAGCGACTCGCGCTGCCGCAGCTGCACGCGATGGTCACCCTCCGCACAGGCGGGCAGCTCCGGCCCCAGCTGCTGGTCGAGGAGGCCGAGGCGATCGGCTTCCCCGACGCGCACCTGCCACTGGTCAACGGCATGCGCGGCCGCTGGGTCATCGGTGACCCGGCCACCGCCGCCGAGCGCATCGCGGACCTGGCCGCGGAGTTCGACGTCGACGAGGTCATGGTGCACCCCGTCGCCGGGTCGTACGTCGGCGAGCCGGTCGACTCCGCAGCCACCCGTGAGGCGACCCTCAGGCACCTGGCCGCGGCGATTCCCGCGTTCGTGGGCTGAGCCTCGAGGCTGAACCGGCCGAACCGGCCTGATTAGGGATGTCGGCGCCCACCAACTAGACTGGTGCGTCGGCCCAACGTGGGTCTGTTTCGTGGTGCCTCGCGGCTGCCCGGACATCGAGTTTCCTCACCCCCGGGTGAGGGAGTGTGTCTGGGGAAAATGAGGCCCATGCGGCGGTTCACGAGGTCCACTTCCACTCACGTGGGAGAGGTTCCCGGGCCAGCTGGGACCGGCCATCCGGTCGCAGTGCACCACGGTAGACGTATCCGTTACAACAGATTGTGGAGGACATGCCGAAGAAAGAAGGCGTGATCGAACTCGAGGGCACCATCACTGAGGCCCTTCCGAATGCCATGTTCCGTGTTGAGCTCAGCAACGGACACAAGGTTCTCGCCCACATCAGCGGCAAGATGCGCCAGCACTACATCCGCATCCTCCCCGAGGACCGGGTCGTGGTGGAGCTTTCGCCGTACGACCTCACTCGCGGTCGGATCGTCTACCGCTACAAGTGATCGCAACCGGTCGCGCCTGCGTGACCGGGTCGGTGGCTTGTGCCAGCCGAATTCAAACCGAAAGGACCGTCCTCGTGAAGGTCAAGCCGAGCGTCGGCAAGATGTGTGACAAGTGCAAGGTGATTCGTCGCCACGGCCGCGTCATGGTCATCTGCGAGAACCCGCGCCACAAGCAGCGCCAGGGTTAGGTCGCAACAGCGACCAACCCACACAACTGAACACCAAGACAACGTGATCGCTTAGGCCTCAGGGCCGAAACCACCTCCGGAGCAGAAGGCCGGGGCCTGGCACTCGTCAGGGCGCGACACGACCGAAACCTCTGTGAACTACCGAAGGGCGCAAGCTCTTCACAGAAAGGGCCATCACATGGCACGCCTTGTTGGTGTTGACCTCCCGCGCGACAAGCGCATCGAGATCGCACTCACCTACATCTACGGCATCGGCCGTACCCGCTCCCAGCAGCTGCTGGAAGCCACCGGGGTCAACCCGAACCTCCGCGTCCACGAGCTGGGCGACGAAGAGCTGGTCAAGCTCCGTGACGAGATCGAAGCCAACTTCAAGATCGAGGGTGACCTCCGTCGCGAGGTCCAGGCAGACATCCGTCGCAAGATCGAGATCGGCAGCTACCAGGGTCGCCGCCACCGCATGGGCCTCCCGGTCCGCGGCCAGCGCACCAAGACCAACGCGCGTACCCGCAAGGGTCCCAAGCGCACGGTTGCCGGCAAGAAGAAGGCCAAGTGACCCGCTGCCTCACGGCACGGCACTGACGCCCACTTCCTCGTACACACAGCTACCAGCAAACTTCAGGAGATATTGAATGCCTCCCAAGAGCCGCACCGCGGCTGGCGCCAAGAAGGTGCGCCGCAAGGAGAAGAAGAACATCGCTCAGGGCGAAGCCCACATCAAGAGCACGTTCAACAACACCATCGTCACGATCACCGACCCCACGGGTGCGGTCATCTCGTGGGCCTCTGCCGGCACCGTCGGCTTCAAGGGCTCGCGCAAGTCCACCCCGTTCGCGGCACAGATGGCAGCCGAGGCTGCCGGTCGTCGGGCCATGGACCACGGCATGAAGAAGATCGACGTCTTCGTCAAGGGCCCGGGCTCGGGTCGCGAGACGGCGATCCGTTCGCTTGGTGCAATCGGCCTCGAGGTCGGCACCATCCAGGACGTCACGCCCACTCCGCACAACGGATGCCGGCCGCCCAAGCGCCGTCGCGTCTGATCACCCCGAGACCTTAGGAGACTTTGAGAAATGGCCCGTTACACCGGCCCCATGACCAAGAAGTCGCGCCGTCTCGGTGTCGACCTCGTCGGCGGCGACCAGGCGTTCGAACGTCGCCCCTACCCGCCCGGCCAGCACGGCCGTGGCCGCATCAAGGAGAGCGAGTACCTCCTCCAGCTTCGCGAGAAGCAGAAGGCCCGCATCTCCTACGGCATCCTCGAGAAGCAGTTCCACAACTACTACGTGGAGGCCTCGCGCCGCGCCGGCAAGACCGGTGACAACCTGCTTCAGCTCCTCGAGTGCCGCCTCGACAACGTGGTCTACCGTGCCGGCTTCGCCCGCACCCGCCGCCACGCCCGCCAGCTCGTCGTGCACGGCCACTTCAAGGTCAACGGCAAGAAGGTCGACATCCCGTCGTTCCAGGTGACCGCCCACGACGTCATCGACGTGCGTGAGAAGTCGCTGGAGATGACCCCGTTCATCGTGGCTCGCGAGACCCACGGCGAGCGCGTCGTCCCCGCCTGGCTCGAGGCGCTGCCGAACCGCATGCGCGTCCTCGTGCACCAGCTCCCCGTCCGGGCCCAGATCGACATCCCGGTCCAGGAGCAGCTGATCGTCGAGTACTACTCGAAGAAGTAACACCTGTTCGGTGGTCGATGCTCAGTCTGCGACCACAGACGACTATCCGCCGAATACCTTTGAAATCGGGCCCGTCAAATAGTGGGTGGGTCCGGAAAGGAAAGAATCAGTGCTTATCGCTCAGCGCCCGACCCTGTCGGAAGAGTCCGTCGACGAGTTCCGCTCGCGGTTCGTGATCGAACCCCTGGAGCCCGGCTTCGGATACACGCTCGGCAACTCGCTGCGCCGTACGCTCCTCAGCTCCATCCCGGGTGCGTCCGTCACCAGCATCAAGGTTGACACCGTTCTCCACGAGTTCTCGACCATCGAGGGCGTCAAGGAAGATGTCACCGAGATCATCCTCAACATGAAGGGTCTGGTCGTCTCCTCGGAGCACGACGAGCCCGTCACGATGTACCTCCGCAAGCAGGGTGCCGGCGACGTCACCGCTGCCGACATCCTGCCGCCGGCCGGTGTCGAGGTGCACAACCCCGACCTCAAGATCGCCACGCTGTCCGACAAGGGCAAGCTGGAGATGGAGCTGGTCGTCGAGCGCGGTCGCGGTTACGTCAGCGCCGTGCAGAACAAGGGCGGGGACAACGAGATCGGCCGCATGCCGGTCGACTCGATCTACTCGCCCGTCCTGAAGGTGACCTACAAGGTCGAGGCCACCCGTGTCGAGCAGCGCACGGACTTCGACAAGCTGGTCATCGACGTCGAGACCAAGCCGTCGATCCGTCCCCGCGACGCGATCGCCTCGGCCGGCAAGACGCTGGTCGAGCTCTTCGGCCTGGCCCGCGAGCTGAACGTCGAGGCCGAGGGCATCGACATCGGCCCGTCGCCCGTCGACGAGCAGCTGGCTGCCGACCTCGCCCTCCCGGTCGAGGACCTGCAGCTGACCGTTCGCTCCTACAACTGCCTCAAGCGCGAGGGCATCCACACCGTGGGTGAGCTCATCTCGCGCTCGGAGCAGGACCTGCTCGACATCCGGAACTTCGGTTCCAAGTCGATCGACGAGGTCAAGGGCAAGCTGGTCGAGATGGGCCTGTCCCTCAAGGACAGCGCGCCCGGCTTCGACCCGGCCACCGCCCTCGCCGCGTACGGCGATGACGACGACGACACCTTCGTCGAGGACGAGCAGTACTAATTGAATTTGGCCGAGCGAGTCGGCGCTTCGCTTGACTCGCTGCCGGCCTCGCGTCGAAGTCCGCTTCGTCTTGAGGTCGGCTGGCGGCCGACGGACCTGGGGTCACCCTCGTACGTCGGTCGCTCTCGGCGGCTGACGGACCTGGGGTCACCTTCGTACGTCGGTCGCCATCGGCACCACACTTCCCGCAACATCTACTCCGGTACCTGACACGGCCGGGGAGAATCGAGAACACAATGCCCACCCCCATGAAGGGTGCCCGCCTCGGCGGAAGCCCGGCGCACCAGCGTCACATCATCGCCAACCTGGCCACTGCTCTGTTCGAGCACGGTCGCATCACCACCACCGAGGCCAAGGCCCGGGTGCTGCGTCCGCACGCCGAGAAGCTGATCACCAAGGCGAAGAAGGGCGACCTGCACAACCGTCGCGAGGTCCTCAAGACCATCCGCGACAAGTCGGTCGTGCACACCCTCTTCACCGAGATCGCGCCGACCTTCGCCGACCGTCCGGGTGGCTACACCCGGATCACCAAGATCGGCCCCCGCAAGGGCGACAACGCCCCCATGGCGGTCATCGAGCTGGTGACCGAGGCCTACAGCCCCAAGGCCCCGTCGACCAAGAAGGTCGAGAAGGCCGCTGCTCCCGTCGAGGAGGCTCCCGCGGAGGAAACCACCGAGACCGAGGCCGCTGCTGACGAGACCGAGGTCAAGGGTCTCGCCGACCTCGGCGACGACGCTGCCGCTCCTCTCGAGGACGGCTCGGCCCCCGAGGGCTTCACCATCAAGGGCAACCAGGACTCGATGAAGTTCCACACCACCGAGTCGCAGTGGTACGACGCGACGGTTGCCGAGGTCTGGTTCAAGACCGAGGAAGCCGCCGAGGCCGCTGGCTTCACCAAGGCCGGCTGACCACTCAGCTCGCACTCGTCGGCCCGTCACCGTTCGCGGTGGCGGGCCTTCGTCATTTCCCGGCAGCGGTTCGGCAGAGGTCAGGGGAGCAGGGCAGGATCCTGGTCGGACCCCAGGCGCGACCCACCGAGGTCGGCGCGTTGACCGGCCGCATAGCCACCGGGCAGGCCCGAGCCGGAGAGTTGGCGCGGCCGCGCCGTGCCGAGGCGGGGGTAGGTGTCGGTGACCGCCCGGGCGACGTCGAGAGAGCGATCGGCGAGCACGAGGCCCATGGAGCGGCCGGCCGCGGCGGCCCGGCCCGCGGCCCCGGTCTCCGCGAGGCGCTCCGCGGTCTCGAGGCGGCGGCTGATGGCCAGCCGGAAACCGGCCAGCCAGGAGCGCCGGAAGGCGGCCTTGTGGTCCCAGGCCGGAACCGGTGTGCGGCTCAGCCAGGTCGAGGCCTGCATCAGCAGGCTGGTGAACAGCAGGTCGGCGCGGGCCAGGTCGGACTCGTGTCCGAACAGGTGCACCGCGAACCGCTTGCCGTCAGGCGTGCGATCGGTCATGTGCACCGCGCGACAACGCAACCTGACCGCCACCGCGCTGAGCAGGTCGGCCTTGTCGCGGGCATAGGGCGCCTCGAGATGCACGACGCGGTCGCCCACGACGTCGGACTGCGGCACCTCGGCGGCCAGGAGCGCCTGGTCGATGCCGTAGTCGGCAATGAGCGTGGCCGCCTTGGCCGTGTAGAGCTCGGCCTCCTCGGGCGTCGAGGCGTCGTTCTCGGCCTTGGCCAGCAGCTTGCGGATCTTGGCCAGCATGGGGTGGTCAGCGTGCATGGAGGGAATCCTCTCGTCGGTGGGTGGACAACTCTGCGACACCGCACCGACAGCGGCGGAGGTTCTCCACAGGCATCGTCAGGCGCGCCAGTGCTGCTCGACCAGGCGCAGGCTCTCCGACAGCTCCAGGCCCAGCTGGCGCGCGGTCGCGACGTACGCCGCGGCGGCTGCCCGGGCCTCCCCGCCGGAGGCCGTCGCAGTGCTGGCCACCGACGTGCCGCGCCGGCCCTCAGTCACCACGACGCCGTCGGCCTCGAGCTCCCGGTAGACCCGGGCGACGGTGTTCACGGCCAGCCCGACCTGTCCGGCGAGGCCCCGCACTGTGGGCAGCCTCGTGCCCGGCGTGAGCTCGCCCGAGGCCACCCGCGAGGCGATCTGCACGCGCAGCTGTTCGTACGGCGGCGTGGCCGACTCCGGATCGAGCGGTGTGAACTCCATGCCCGCACCCTATGAGGTGGCGCGGGGCCGATGCGGTAGAGAGGGGGCATGGACAACGTCGCGCTGGTCGTCGGGGAGTCACTGGTGGACGTCGTGCACGCGGCGGACGGAAGCGTCACCGCGTTCCCCGGTGGCAGCGCGGCCAACGTCGCGGTCGCCCTGTCGAGGTTGGAGCGGCCCACACTCCTGGCCACGAGCTGGGCCGACGACGAGCACGGCCGGTTGTTGGCCGACCACCTGGCCGCGAACGGGGTCGGCCTGGCCAGTGACCCGCTGCAGCTGGCGAGGACGTCGACGGCGGTCGCCACCATCGGCCCGGGAGGCGGGGCCAGCTATGACTTCGACATCGAGTGGCGCATGGCGCAGCCCACCGACCTGGCACCGGTCGTCGTGCACCTCTGCTCCCTCGGCGCCGTGCTGAGCCCCGGTGCGGACGACGTGCGCGACCTGGTCGCCAGGATGCGAACCGGGGCCACGGTCAGCTTCGACCTGAACCTGCGCCCCGAGGTCAGCGGTCGCGGGGACGAGGTTCGACGGCGGGCGGAGCACCTGGTCGGGCTCAGTGACGTCGTGAAGGCCTCCGACGAGGACCTCAAGGGCCTGTTCCCGCTGCGCTCGGCGCCGGAGTCGGCTGCCGCCCTCCTGGCCCTCGGACCTGCCGCGGTCGTGCTGACCCGGGGGAGCGCGGGCGCGACGTGCTTCACCGCAGAGGCGACCGTCGAGGTCGCTGCGCTGGAGACCGAGGTCGTCGACACCATCGGTGCGGGAGACACCTTCTCCGCGGCCGTGGTCGACGCACTGTGGGCGAGGGACCTGCTGGGGGCCCCGGCACGAGCTCGCCTGCGCGCCCTGGACCCGGCCGGGTGGCAGGAGGTGTTGACGCACGGTGCGGCGGCGGCCGCGGTGACCGTCTCGCGGGCCGGCGCCGACCCGCCGTACCGCCGCGAGCTCGAGCGCTGAGGCCGGGCGAGGAGTGACCGGCCGACCGGCAGCCCGTCGCGTGCCGGAGCCATGGCAGGATTGCCGACCGTGCGCATCAGGATCGACTTCGCCTACGACGGCACCGACTTCAGGGGCTGGGCCCGCCAACCGGCGTTCCGCACGGTGCAGGGCGAGTTCGAGAAGGCACTCGCTACGGTGCTGCGCATCGGGAAGGTCACCGTCACCGTCGCCGGCCGCACCGACACCGGCGTGCACGCCCGTGGCCAGGTGCTCCACGTCGACCTCGAGGAAGCCGTCGTGGCCAAGGGCGGCGGGCGCTCCCAGGACCCACCGATGGACGCGCTGCGACGCAGGCTCAACGGGCTCCTCCCGCCGGACATCCGGGTGCTGCGCATCTCGCCGGCCCCTGAGGGCTTCGACGCCCGGTTCTCGGCCAGCTGGCGCCGCTACGTCTACCGGGTCGCGGACACCGCCGCGGCCGTCGACCCGTTGCGCCGCAACCACGTGCTGGCCTGGCCCAAGCCGCTGGACATCGAGGCCATGAACCTCGCCGCCTCCGACCTGCTGGGCCTCCACGACTTCGCGTCGTTCTGCAAGCGCCGCGAGGGCGCCACCACCGTGCGCACCCTGATCGACCTGCACTGGGCGCGCGCGGACGACGGCCTGGCCGAGCTCACCGTGCGCGCCGACGCGTTCTGCCACAACATGGTGCGCTCCCTGGTCGGGTGCCTCCTCGCCGTCGGCGACGGACGGCGACCTCGTGAGTGGCCGGCACAGGTGCTGGTCGCGGGCGCCCGGAACCCGGCCGTGACCGTGGTGCAGGCTCGTGGCCTCACGCTCGAGGAGGTCGGCTACCCGGACGGCGACGAACTGCGCGCGCAGGCCGACCGGGCACGCAACAAGAGGGAGCTCCCGCATGGATGACCACTACTTCTCCGCCGACCCGTCGGTGCCGTTCACCCGTGAGGACTTCACCTGCGAGGTCTGGGGCAACGAGCTCGCCCTGACCAGCGGTTCCGGCGTCTACTCGCGCGGGCACCTCGACCACGGCACCGCGATCCTCTTCCGCGAGACCGAACCACCAGCCCAGGGCCAGGTGCTCGACCTCGGCTGCGGGTACGGCGTGATCGGGCTGGCCGTCGCCCGGGCGGTGCCGCTGGCCAACGTCACCGGTGTCGACGTCAACGCCCGCGCCGTGCTGCTGGCCAACGAGAACGCGAAGTCCCTCGGGCTCGACGGCCGCTTCGTGGCCTGTACGCCGGAGCAGGTGCCCTCGACGTACCTCTTCGACGAGATCTGGTCGAACCCGCCGATCCGCATCGGCAAGGAGGCCCTGCACGAGCTGCTGCTGACCTGGCTGCCCCGGCTGGCTCCCGGCGGCCGGGCAGTGATGGTGGTGGGCAAGCACCTGGGCGCCGACTCGTTGCAGCGGTGGCTGGGCGACCAGGGCTACCCGACGACCCGGCTGGCCAGCGCCAAGGGCTTCCGGGTGCTCGAGACGCGCCGGGCCGACTGAGCCCGCGGCCGGGCTGAGTCGTCGTACGAGCGGACTCCTACTGGAGGGGCGCTGCCTCGTCGACGGACTCGTGCTCGGCCCGGTCGAGCCCGTCACGGGCCGCCCGGTCGAGGGTGTCACGCGAGCGTTCCCACCAGGCACACACGGCAAGCACGAAGCCGGCCAGGATGGCGCCGCAGATGATGTCGATGACGTAGTGCTCACCGAAGTAGACCAGGGCCAGGCCCATGGTCGCGGGGTAGGCGAGCAGCAGCCAGCGCAGCCCCGAGCGGAGCCGGATGATGGCGTAGACCGCGATCAGGAACGAGATGCCGAAGTGCAACGAGGGCATCGCGGCCACCGGGTTGCCGACGCCGGTCAGCACCAGGTGGAAGCGGCCCAGTCCGACCGCCTCCCAGCCGCGGTGGGTGATCCGGAAGACCGGGTGCTCGAGGTAGCCGTCCTCGGAGGCCATCCACGGCGGGGCCATCGGGTAGAGGATGTAGATCACGAGCGCGACGAGGTTGGCCCCGACGTAGCGGCGCATCCACTTCTTCCACTCGCCACGGTTGCGCAGCCACAGCACCATGGCCAGGATCAGGCCGGCCACGAAGTGGCTCGTGTAGACCACCGCCAGGGCGATGTCGTACCACCGGGCGGGGCTGTCGGGGTCGCAGGGGGAGCCGCACATGCGCTCCTGGAGCCAGTACGACGGCAGCTCGCCGAACAACGCCTGGTCGGCCTGCACAGGCATGCGGATGTGCACCGGCATCTTCAGCAGCTCGTCGGCCAGGCCGCGACTGTAGAAGTAGACGACGAGCGCGGCCACCGGTATCCACCAGTCGCGCACGAAGTTGAGGTGGTACCGCCATTCCTCCTCGACGTTCCAGCAGATCGTGGCGAGCCACAACCACAGGAAGATCTGGACCGTGTCACTCGGAATGCCGAACCGGACGATCCAGGCGCCGAGCGCGACGGCGAAGACGGCGTAGGCCAGTGCCCGGATTCCGGGCCGCGTCACACCCCGTCGAGAGGGAAGGGCAGAGCGGACCGATGTGTCCCCCGTTGCTTCTGCCATGAGCGGAATGCTACGTCAACCCATGTAAAGGTGGCATTTCCTTATCGGGAGGTGTCGGGACGAAGAATTGCCGGGGTTCGCAACACAATGGACCCCGAACGCGTCTGTTCTGCATGAGCACGATGACCTTGGATGGAGTGGGTGTGACCGATCCGGACTTCGAGTCCTGGGTGACCGCGCGCGGCGGTGGCCTGCTCCGCTTCGCCTACGTGCTGACCGGCAACGCCGCGGACGCCGAGGACGTCGTCCAGGACGCCCTCTCCCGGGCGATCGGCGCCTGGCCGCGGATCTGTGCCGCCGACGACCCCGACGCCTACGTCCGCCGCATGGTGGTCAACGCGCACACCTCCTGGTGGCGCAAGTTCCGCCGCAGGGAGTCCCCGGTCGCCGAGGTGCGCACCGACGGCTCAGAGGTGACCGGCCCGCCGGCGTACGACGACCGGCTCTGGCAGGCCTGCCGTCGACTCCCGGAGGCCCAACGGACCGCGATCGTGCTCCGGTTCTACGAAGACATGGACTACGCGGCGATCGCCGCGATCACCGGCGTCCGCGAGGGCAGCGTCAGGTCACGCGTCTCGCGTGGGCTCGACGCGCTGCGGGCCGAGCTCGGTGACCACGACCACGAAAGGGGAACGGCAGATGAGTGACTTCGAGAAGAGGGTGCGCGACACCCTCGCCGGGCAGGCCGACAAGGCACCCGGCGACGCCTCCGGGCTGGCCGACGCGGCCAGGGCTCGTCGTGGCCGCCGGCGTACGGCGATCGGCGGTGCCGTCGTGGCCGCGGCCGTGGTGGCTGCCATTCCGCTGGGGCTGGCCCTCGTCGACCGCGGCGACTCCGGTGGCCGTGACAGCGCGGCCCGTGAGAGCACGAGCCCTGACACGGGGGCCGCGGACCCCGCCTCCGACCTTCCGGAGATCCCCGACGGCTGGCGGTGGGAGTCGTGGCGCAACGTCGAGGTCGCGGTGCCCGGCGACTGGCGCGACGGCTCGGCGTACGACCTCTGCATCCCGGGCGCGCCCAACCAGCCCGCGGGCAACATCAGCCGCGACGCCTACCAGGCCGACTTCGAGCCCGACGTCGAGGGCACGGCAAGCTGCCCGCAGGGCGTGACCTTCCTGGCCGGGACCCCCAAGGAACCGATCGCGGCCGGCGACGGGGTCGCCAAACGGGTCAGCCTCGCCGGCAACACCCTCGACGTGGTCGCCGCCGACCAGGAGACCCTCGACCAGGTCGTCGCCTCGGCCCACGAGATCACCGAGACCGACAGCCTCGGCTGTGCACCATCGATCGAGTTCGGCACCGCGGCCTTCGGGGAGGCCGAGGGAGCCGTCACGATGTGCGACTACGTCATCGGGGGATACGGGTCTGACCGCAGCACGCCCGTGCTCGACTCCTCGCGCACGCTGAAGGAGGCGCAGGGCGAGCAGCTGACCGCGGCCCTGACCAGCACACGGACGATGGCGAACGCAGCCAAGGTCGACCCCGGGTGCACGCTGTCGAAGGGTGCGCCGCCGGTCCTCGTGCACCGGCTCCAGGTCGGTGACGTGGTGCTGGTCGACATCGCTTCGAGCGACTGCGGCGGCACCCAGATCGTGACCGGTGACGGCCCACAGCAGCTCGACTACGCCCTGCTCGACGCGGTCGACCCGGCCACGATGTCGCTGGGCTGACCCCCGCGCAAGAACTCGTTTGCTGGCAGGGCCCACGGCGGGGAACAATCCGCTCGTGGGCCATGTCGATGTCGCCGGTGTCCGGTACGAGCTCCCGGACGGCCGGGTGCTCCTCGACGACGTCTCCTTCCGGGTGGGGGAGGGCGCCAAGGTTGCGCTGGTCGGTGCCAACGGCGCTGGCAAGACGACCCTGCTGCGCATCGTCACCGGTGAGCTGACGCCGCACGCCGGCGCGGTCACCCGCACCGGCGGATTGGGCGTCATGCGGCAGATGGTCAACGCCGGACTGGCCGAGGCGCCGACGGTGGCGGACCTGCTCCTCTCGGTCGCCCCACCCCGTGTGCGGGCGGCGGCGGCCGCCGTCGACGAGTGCGAGCGGGCGCTGATGGAATCCGACGACGAGAAGACCCAGATGCGCTATGCCACGGCGCTCTCCGACTTCACCGACGCCGGCGGCTACGACATCGAGGTCATCTGGGACGTCTGTACGACGGCCGCCCTCGGCGTCTCCTACGACCGGGCGAAGTACCGCGACCTCTCCACCCTGAGCGGCGGTGAGCAGAAGCGGCTGGTGCTGGAGTACCTGCTCCGCGGGCCCGACCAGGTGCTGCTGCTCGACGAGCCCGACAACTTCCTCGACGTTCCGGGGAAGATCTGGCTCGAGCAGCGGATCAACGAGTCCGACAAGACGATCCTGTTCATCAGCCACGACCGCGAGCTGCTCGACAACACCGCGACCCGGGTGGTGACCGTCGAGCTCGGCTCGGCCGGAAACCGGGTCTGGACCCACCCGGGCGGCTTCGCGTCGTACCACGAGGCGCGCAAGGACCGGTTCCTGCGCTTCGAGGAGCTGCGCCGCCGCTGGGACGAGGAGCACGCCAAGATCAAGGCACTCGTGCTCCGGCTCAAGATCAAGTCGGAGTACAACGACGGCATGTCCTCGCAGTACCGCGCGGCCCAGACCCGGCTGCGCAAGTTCGAGGAGGCCGGGCCGCCGATGGAGCAGCCCCGCGAGCAGCAGGTGACGATGCGCCTCAAGGGCGGCCGCACCGGCAAGCGCGCGGTCGTCTGCGAGTCCCTGGAGCTCACCGGTCTCATGCGGCCCTTCGACCTGGAGGTCTGGTACGGCGAGCGGGTGGCCGTGCTCGGCTCCAACGGCTCCGGCAAGTCACACTTCCTGCGACTCCTCGCCGCCGGCGGCACCGACCCCGACATCGAGCACCAGCCGGTCGGCGACGTCCCCGTCGTACCGGTGCTCCACAACGGGAAGGCGAAGCTGGGTGCCCGGGTGCGGCCCGGCTGGTTCGTGCAGACCCACGAGCACCCCGAGCTGGTCGGTCGCACCCTGCTGGAGATCCTGCACCGGGGTGAGGCCCAGCCCGACGGCCGAGGACGCCAGGGGATGGGGCGCGAGCAGGCCTCACGCGTGCTCGACCGCTACGAGCTGGCGCACGCCGGTGAGCAGCGGTTCGAGTCGCTCTCGGGCGGCCAGCAGGCGCGGTTCCAGATCCTGCTCCTCGAGCTGTCGGGGGCGACCCTGCTGCTGCTCGACGAGCCGACGGACAACCTCGACGTCCAGTCGGCGGAGGCGCTCGAGGACGGGCTGTCCGCCTTCGACGGCACGGTCCTCGCGGTCACCCACGACCGCTGGTTCGCACGCGGGTTCGACCGGTTCCTGGTCTACGGGTCCGACGGCTCGGTCTACGAGTCCGACGGGCCGGTCTGGGACGAGGGCCGGGTCGAGCGGGTCCGCTGAGCGACGGGACACGGCGGCCACGTCCGGCGTACGACGCCCTTGCCGTGGCGCGTGACGCGGGTCACAATGCGGCGAGCGCATCCGCGGACACGACCCGAGTGGAGATCCCCGTGACCGAAGCACCGATCCCGCAGTTCCTCGACGAGCGGCTGGCGTGGTGGGCCGAGCACGACCCGGACGGCGAGGCGATGACCTACCTCGACCGCACCTGGACCTGGGCGCAGTGGAACGACCGGGTACGCCGGGCGGCGGGTGGCCTGCGCGACCTCGGCATCGGCCGCGGTGACGTGGTGGCGTTCCTCGACAAGAACCACCCGGCCTGCGTCGAGATCAGTCAGGCGGCCGCCTCGCGCGGCGCCGCCAACGCCATCGTCAACTGGCGCTCCGCGGGCGACGAGGTCGACTACGCGGTGAACGACTCCGGGGCCCGCGTGCTCTTCGTCGGAGCCGAGCTGATGCCGACCATCGAGGCGATCCGCGACCGGCTGACCGCCGTGGAGAAGGTCATCGTGGTCACGCCCGACGGCGCCGACGGCGACGAGTACGAACGGTGGCTGGCGGCATCGGAGCCGGTCGGGCGCGCCGACGACGTGACTCCCGAGGACACCTGCCTGGTGATGTACTCCTCCGGCACGACCGGCCGGCCCAAGGGCATCATGCTCTCGCAGGCCAACATGCTCGCGCACACGATCAACGCCCACGACGGATGGGGTTTCGAGCCCGGCGACAAGTCGATGGTCTCGATGCCGTTGTTCCACGTCGGCGGGTCGTCGTACGTGCTCTTCGGCATGCACGACGGCGTGCCGAGCGTGATGACCCGCGACCCCGACGGCGCGTCACTGGCCGGCGCCATCATGAAGGGCGCCAACCGCACGTTCCTGGTGCCGGCGGTGCTGGCACAGGTGCTCCAGTCCGGCCCCGACGCGGTGAAGGTGTTCGGGAAGCTGAAGACCTACACCTACGGCGCGGCCCCGATGCCACCGCCGCTGCTGCGCGCCGCCATGGAGGCCTGGCCCGACACCGACTTCCTCCAGGTCTACGGACTGACCGAGGTCGCGGGTGTCGCCACGCACCTGCTGCCCGAGCACCACCGCGACCCGGGCCACCCGGAGCGACTGCTCTCCGCGGGAATCCCGATCCCGGGAGTCGAGGTGCGCATCGTCGACCCCGCATCCCTCGGGGACGTGGCAGTGGGTGAGGAGGGTGAGATCTGGCTGCGCACGCCGCAGCTGATGCAGGGGTTCCTCAACCGGCCCGACGAGACTGCCGAGGTCATCGTCGACGGTGGGTGGTTCCGCACCGGCGACATGGGCAAGGTCGACGACGGCGGGTTCGTCTACGTGCAGGACCGCATCAAGGACATGATCATCAGCGGCGGGGAGAACATCTACTCGCCCGAGGTCGAGCGGGTGCTCGCCGAGCACCCGGCAGTCCTCGAGGTCGCCGTGATCGGCGTGCCGGACGACACCTGGGGCGAGTCGGTCAAGGGGGTCGTGGCGCTCAAGCCGGACACCACCGCCACCGCCGACGAGCTGATCGCGTTCTGCAAGGCCAGCCTGGCGTCGTTCAAGTGCCCGCGCTCCATCGACGTGATCGAGGCGCTGCCGCGCAATCCCAGCGGCAAGATCCTCAAGCGTGAGCTGCGCAAGCTGCACTGGGGCGGCCGCGACTCCGCCATCGTCTAGCACGCGGCGGTCCGCCCGGCGCCGGGCGGACCGGGATCAGGAGAGCTGGGCCTTGGCCAGCTTCGCCTCGCGGCGTACGTCCTTGGCGAGGCGGCGTGCGTCCTTGCGGGCGGAGGTGGCGGCGTGGCGGGCGCGCCAGGCCACGCCCGGCTTGCCCTCGGTGTCGACGCCGGCCAGCAGCAGGCCGCCGAGCACGCCGGCGTTCTTGAAGAACTGGAGCCGTTGCATGTTCTTCGCGGCGGGGTCGGTCTCCTCCCAGAAGGGGTGACCGGCGACGGTGGTCGGCACGAGGCTCGCGGCCAGCACCGTGGAGGACAGACGCGGCGCCTTGCCGAGGGCCAGGGCCGCGGCGGCCGCGATCTGCACGCCGGCGTTGAGGCGCACGAGCGTCTGCGGGTTCGACGGCACCGGCGCACCCGGCGCGACGCGCTGGGCGAGCGGGACGACCCGGTCGGTGACCTTGGCGGCCTTGGCGGCCAGCGCGTCGGAGTTCTTCAGGGCGTTGGTGGCGCCGAAGAAGAACGTGGTCGCGAGGAGCGGACGGGCGATCAGTCGCACGAGAGTCATGCCTCCATTCATACCCGACCGCCAAGTCGGGCGGGAGTCGGGTCCCGGTCGATTTCGGTCGCGTAGTGGCGATAGAGGCAGTACGCCGACGCCGCGCACAGCACGTGCCAGACGGCGTGACCCTGCAGCAGCGAGTCGGGCGAGCAGAGGCCGGTGCCCGACGCCGTGAGGTTCCAGATCGTGAAGGCGACCACCATGCAGGCCACCGCGGCCCAGGCCCACCGTGCGTGCGGGAAGAGACCGCGGCGGACCAGGACTGCCTCGATGGCCAGGCCGACCACGAGGAGGAAGCCGAACGCGACGTTGCCGGCGTACATCACGACCGGGATCTCGCGGCTCCACAGCCCGGCGATCTCACACGCGGCGACGAAGACGACGAAGATGATCGCCAGGAAGCCCGGCCCGCGGCCGAGGAGCCGCATCAGCGCGTAGCCGGCGATGAACGAGGCCACGAGGTACATGCTCGCCATGTCGAGGTGGCCACCGAGGCTGGACTGCGTGGCGTGCATGGCCATGCTGGCCGGCCCGAGGAGCACGACCAGGACTGCGAACGCGGGGGCGAGTGACCGGTGCCGGCCCAGGGCGCCGCGGGTCGGGCTGTGGCGCAGCAACGACCAGGCGATGGCCAGTCCGGCGGCCACGAACCCGAGGTTGCTCCACGTGTTGGCCGGCTGCTTGATGAACCCGCCGCGGGCGGCCTCGCAGAACGTGTCGCCGCGGCCGACGTCGGCGCCCAGCCACCCGTCGTACGCCGCCAGGAGCAGGAGCCCCACACCGGCGACGGCCACCACCCCGGCACAGACCACGGGCCCCGGACGCACGGCGTGAAGCCGGCGTCCGGGGCCCGGGTCGAGGTGCTGGGTCAGTTCACTTCCAGCGCTCGGAAGCCGGCACGAAGTCCAGCTGGCGGTCGCCGGTGTAGATCTGCTTCGGACGCGCGATCTTCTGTTCCTTGTCCTGGACCAGCTCGAGCCACTGGGCCAGCCAGCCCGGCGTACGGCCGATGGCGAACAGCACGGTGAACATCTCGGGCGGGAACTGGAAGGCCTCGTAGATCAGGCCGGAGTAGAAGTCGACGTTCGGGTAGAGCTTGCGCTTGACGAAGTACTCGTCCTCGAGCGCGATCTTCTCCAGCTCCTTGGCGATCTCGAGGAGCGGGTTGACCCCGGTGACCTCGAAGACGTCGTCGCAGGCCTTCTTGATGATCGTGGCGCGCGGGTCGAAGTTCTTGTAGACCCGGTGGCCGAAGCCCATCAGCTTCTCGTTGCCGGCCTTCACACCCTCGATGAACGCGGGGATGTTCTCCTTCTTGCCGATGCGCCGAAGCATGCGCAGCACGGCCTCGTTGGCGCCACCGTGCAGCGGGCCGTAGAGGGCGCCGACGCCGGCAGCCACCGCCGAGTAGGGGTCGACCTGGCTGGAACCGACCGAGCGGACCGCGTTGGTCGAGCAGTTCTGCTCGTGGTCGGCGTGCAGGATGAACAGCACGTCGAGGGCCTTGACCAGGCGCGGGTCGGCCTCGAACTTCTTCTCGCTCATCTTGAACAGCATGGAGAGGAAGTTGGCGGTGTAGCCGAGGTCGTTGTCAGGGTAGATGTAGGGCTTGCCCTGTGCGTGGCGGAACGACCAGGCGCCGAGCGTCGGCATCTTGGCGATCATGCGCACCATCTGCATGTGCCGGTTGTCCGGGTCGCCGATGTTGCGCGCGTCGGGGTAGAACGTCGAGAGGGCACCCACCGAGGCCATCATCATGCCCATCGGGTGGGCGTCGTACCTGAAGCCCTGCATGAAGGTCTTCACGTTCTCGTGCACGAACGTGTGGTAGGTGATCTCGTGTTCCCAGTTGTCGTACTGCTCCTTGGTCGGCAGCTCGCCGTGGATGAGCAGGTAGGCAACCTCGAGGAAGTTGGACTTCTCGGCCAACTGCTCGATCGGGTAGCCGCGGTACTCGAGGATGCCCTTGTCGCCGTCGATGAACGTGACCGCGCTGCGGCACGATGCGGTGTTGACGAAGCCGGGGTCATAGACCGCCAGGCCGGGCTCTTCCTCGGAAACGCGAATCTTGCCCAGGTCGGCGGCCTTGATGGTGCCGTCGGTGATGGGTACTTCGTACTCGCTGCCCGTGCGGTTGTCTCGAACGGTGAGCGAGCCTGCCTCGTTGGCAGTGACGGCCGGTACGTCGGTCACGTCGGCTCCTGTCGGTGAAAGAGTGTCGTTGACTCTCGTATATGTGTCGGATGCCAACCTATTCCGTCCGTGTCGATGACGCGAACGCGGCGTCCCTCATCGTGGTCGTGACCCGTGAGTAGCAAGCCGCGCCGGTACGCCGTGCGTCGTACGACGGGCAGTGGCCACGATCGGGTGGGTTCGCCCGTTTTGACCGTGGGGGAGCGCGCCGCCTATTCTTGACAGTCGCGTCTCCTGCCGCGCCCGCACGGGTGCAGACCCGGACGAAATGGAACCGGGCAGAGTTCGTCAGAAGCGCTGCGTCACCACCCGGTCAGGACCTCTGCCCGGGCCCAACGAACGAAAAGGCTACATACGTGCGTACGTACAGCCCCAAGCCCGCTGACATCCAGCGCGAATGGCTTGTCATCGACGCCCAGGACGTTGTCCTCGGCCGCCTCGCCGTCCAGGCCGCGACGCTGCTCCGCGGCAAGCACAAGGCGAACTTCGCCCCGCACATGGACATGGGTGACTTCGTCATCGTCGTCAACGCGGAGAAGGTCGCCCTGTCGGGCAAGAAGAAGACCGACAAGATGGTCTACCGCCACTCCGGTTTCCCGGGCGGCCTGAGCACCACGCCGATCGGTGACCTCCTCGAGAAGGACGCCCGCAAGGCCATCGAGAACGCGGTCTGGGGCATGCTCCCCAAGAACCGCCTCGGCCGCCAGATGCTGAAGAAGCTCAAGGTCTACTCCGGACCCGAGCACCCGCACGCGGCCCAGCAGGCCAAGCCGTTCGAGATCACGCAGATCTCCCAGTGATTGCAGACAAGGACATCAACGTGACTGAGAACCAGGCTGAGACCGCCGAGGTCGAAGAGACCTTCGAGACCAACGAAGACGGCGTCGCGTACTCCTCGGAGTCCGCCCCGTCCGCCGACGCCCCGCTGCGTCCCGCGACCATCGCGCCCGCGAACGCCACCGGCCGCCGCAAGGAGGCCGTCGCCCGCGTCCGCCTCGTTCCCGGCACCGGCCAGTGGACCGTCAACGGCCGCGACCTCGACTCGTACTTCCCGAACAAGCTGCACCAGCAGGTTGTCAACGAGCCGTTCGCGAACCTCCAGCTCGAGGGCCGCTTCGACGTCATCGCCCGCATCCACGGTGGTGGCATCACCGGCCAGGCCGGCGCCCTGCGTCTCGGCGTGGCCCGTGCCCTGAACGCCATCGACGTCGAGGCGAACCGCCCGTCGCTCAAGAAGGCCGGGCTGCTGACCCGCGACGCGCGCGTCATCGAGCGCAAGAAGGCCGGTCTCAAGAAGGCCCGCAAGGCACCGCAGTTCTCCAAGCGCTGATCGCGCAGGTTTCTGGGTCCATGCCGCAGAAACTGTTTGGCACGGACGGGGTCCGGGGTCTGGCGAACGGTCAACTGACCGCAGAGCTGGCCCTGGACCTCTCCGTGGCTGCTGCACATGTCCTGGCCGACCGCGGCGAGTTCGCGGGGCACCGCCCCGTCGCCGTGGTGGGTCGGGACACGCGCATTTCCGGGCAGTTCCTCGAGGCTGCCGTCGTGGCCGGCCTGGCCTCTGCCGGGGTCGACGTCCTCCTGCTCGGCGTGCTGCCGACACCGGGCGTGGCCTACCTGACCGGTGCGCTCGAGGCCGACCTGGGCGTGATGCTCAGCGCCTCGCACAACCCCATGCCCGACAACGGCATCAAGTTCCTGGCCCGGGGCGGGGTAAAGCTCGACGACGCGATCGAGAACGCGATCGAGCAGCGCCTGGGTGAGCCCTGGGACCGTCCCACCGGTGGCGACGTCGGCCGCGTGGCGACGTACGACGCGGCGGTCGACGACTACTGCGCCCACCTGGTCCGTACGACGACCCGTCCGCTCACCGGACTGCGCGTGGTGCTCGACTGCGCCGAAGGTGCGGCCGCCGAGGCCGGGCCCAAGGCGCTCGCGGACGCCGGGGCCGACGTCACCGCGATCCACGCCCAGCCCGACGGGCTCAACATCAACGACGACTGCGGGTCGACCCACCTGGAGTCCCTTCGCAAGGCCGTGATCAAGGACGGCGCCGACGTCGGCTTCGCCCTCGACGGCGACGCCGACCGCTGCCTCGCCGTCGATGCCTCGGGCGAGGTCGTCGACGGCGACCAGCTCCTCGCCGTACTCGCGCTCTCCATGCGCGACGCCGGTCGGCTGCCCAACGACGTCGTGGTCGCCACGGTGATGAGCAACCTCGGCTTCGTGCAGGCCATGAAGGCCAACTCGGTGAAGGTGCGCCAGACCAAGGTCGGCGACCGCTACGTGCTCGAGGCCATGAAGGCCGGTCGCTACGGCCTCGGCGGCGAGCAGTCGGGCCACGTGATCATGAGCGAGCACGCCACCACCGGCGACGGCATCCTCACCGCACTCCACGTGCTGGAGCGGATGGCCTCGACCGGGTCCTCCCTGGCCGAGCTGGCCGCGGTGATGACCCGGCTGCCGCAGGTGCTGATCAACGTCCCCGGCGTCGACAAGTCGCGGGCCGACGAGGACGCCGTACTCGCTGCGGCGGTCGCCGAGGCCGAGGCCGAGCTGGCCGACACCGGTCGGGTGCTGCTGCGCCCCTCGGGCACCGAGGCGCTGGTGCGGGTGATGGTCGAGGCCCCGACCGAGGAACAGGCCGCCTCGGTGGCCGAGCAGCTCGCCGCCGTCGTGCGCGAGCGCCTGTCGCTCTGACCGAGCGCGGGTACGGGTAACGGATACGGGGCCGCACTTGTGCGGTGCTGTGGTCGGTTCGCCCGTGGCGTGACGCGTGTGGAGCGACCGTAACCCCGCGTTACCCGGGGCGGGGTGGGACGAAAACGGGTCGACCCGGCCTGCCCCAGTGCCTAGGGTCGCCCCGTGAGTGACTTGGAGATCCGCGAGGTCGACGTCCATGACGAGGCCGCGCTGCGCACCTGGTGGGAGGTCGGGCACGCGGCCAGCGCGGAGCGGCCCTTCGACGCATGGCCGGCGTGGGAGGTCTCGCGGGTGGCGCTGCCGTTCCCGCGCACCGACTCCGCGATCACCCTGCTCACCGCCTTCGACGCGGGCGCCGCAGTGGGCACGGCACTGGTCGTGGAGTTCCTCCTCGACAACACCCACCTCGCCGAGGTCACCGTGTACGTCGACCCGGCACAGCGCCGGCGCGGGTTCGGCACGCAGCTGCTCGACGAGGCCGAGGAGCGGGTACGCCGCAGCGGCCGCACCTCGATCATCTCGAGTGCCTTCGCCCCGGTCGACGGGGAGAGCCCGGGCTCGCTCTTCGCCGCCGCGCGCGGATACCCCGTGGGGAGTGCCGAGGAGACCAAGCTGGTCGACCTGGCCACCGCGACAGAGTCGTGGGGTTCCCTGCAGGACGAGGCGGACGCCGGACTCGACGGCTACTCCTGCATCGTCTTCGACGGCCCGTGCCCCGAGGAGCACGTCCAGGGGTTCGCCGACGTGCTCTCGGTCTTCATCGGTGCCATTCCGTCCGGTGACCTCGACCTCGAGGACGCCCAGTGGACTCCCGAGCGCATCCGTCTCGGCGAGCGCGAACGCGTCGAGGCCGGCCGGGTCAACGTCACGGCGCTGGCGCTGACCCCGACCGCTGAGGTCTGCGGGTTCTCCGACGTACGCCTGAGCCGGGCCGACCCACGGCACGCTGGCGTCGGTGGCACGCTGGTGGTCCCCGAACACCGGGGCCATCGGCTGGGCCTGGCGATGAAGCTGCTCACGCACGGGCGGGTGAGGGAGCTCTTCCCCGAGTGCGAGTTCATCGAGACCGGCAACGCCGGGGTCAACGCGCCGATGAACGCGGTCAACGAGCGCATGGGCTATCGCGTGGTGGAGCGTTGCCTCGACGTGCAGAAGCGTCTGGCATGACGGAAGGGAAGGGCATGAGCTGCGAGATCGTCCGGGTCGACCCGTTCGACGACGAGGCCTTCGAGGCCTGGTACGCGACGTACGCCGCTGCCGACGCACACGGACGCGAGGAGCTGGCCGGCACCTGGACGCTGGCCGAGCTGCGGGCCCAGGGACAGGCGGTGCAGGAGCACCAGGAGAGCGCGTGGTGGTCGGGGCTGCTGGAGGGCCGCACGGTGGTCGCCGGAAAGCTCAGGCTGACCCACCACGACAACCGCGACCTCGCCATGGTGGAGGTCTTCACCGAGCCGGCCCATCGCACCCACGGGCACGGCTCGGCCATGCTGGCGGTGCTCGAGGAGCAGGCCCGGGCGGCCGGCCGCACCCGGTTGCTCGCCGAGTGCAGCTACCCGATCGACGCGCCCCAGGACGGCTCTGGACACCCGTACGCCGACTTCCTGCGGCACCGCGGGTTCACCTTCGGCATCGGTGACGTGCAGCGCATCCTCGACCTGCCGGTCCCCGAGGACGACCTGCATGCCCTCGTCGATTCAGCTGCGCCGAGCCACGCGTCGTACACCTTCCGCTCGTTCGCCGGGCAGATCCCCGAGGAGCTCCTCGCCGAGTACGCCGCCCTGTGCGGAGCGCTGATGACCGAGGCGCCCACCGGTGACCTCGTCCTCGAGTCGAGTCACGTCGACGTCGATGCCTTCCGTGCGGAGCAGGAGGTCCTCGAGCGGCAGGGGCGCACCCGCTATGGCACGGTCGCCATCGCCGACGACGGCACACTGGCCGGCTACACCGACATCGTCGCCAGCGCCCACGACCGCGGCCGCGGCTACCAGTGGGGCACCCTGGTCTGGTCGGCGCATCGCGGCCACCGGCTCGGCCTGGCGCTCAAGGCGCGCAACCTCGTGTCCCTGCAACGTGAACGCCCCGACCTGGGCGTCGTACGCACTTGGAACGCGGAGGTGAACGACCACATGGTGGCGGTCAACGACCTGCTGGGCTTCCGCCCGGTCGAACGACTGGGGGAGTTTCAGAAGAATCCCGGTGCGTCATGATGGAGTCATGAACGAACGGGGAGGCCTGCGCCAGGCAGCGTTGGCGCTTGCTGTCGTGAGCGTCCTGACCACCCTGGGCGCGGGGATCACCGCGGGTGTCGCGGCCGGCCAGGGTGACGACCCCGACGGCTCGGGCACCCTGGTCCGCGGCAAGGGCGACCCGACGGAGTCCGGGACGGGGCCGTCCGAGACGAGCACCACCGAGGACCCGGGCTTCGACTACACCGGCTGGAAGGTCGTCAACGGCATGCCCGGCGACTCCGGTGAGGTGGCCAGCTACCGATTGCCGCCCACCAGCTGGAAACCTTTCGCCTCCGACTACGCGGTCAGCTTCACCGACAAGAGCGGCAAGGCCTACGTGAGTGGTCACGCGTTGGCCAACTACTACGGTAACAGGTGCAAGGACGGCGGCGAACGGGTCCCGGGCGGTTGGACCGTGCTGGCCGACACCGTCCCCTCGGGCGACCTGAAGACCATCGCGGAGGACGCCGCGCGCGGCTGGGCACGCGGCTACGGCACCAACGCCAACGGGACCACCGGCACGATGACCCGAGCGGTGGCCAAGGAGGTCACCCTCGACGACGGCACGACGGCCGCCCGAGCGTCGATCGACATCGACATGAGCATCTTCAGCGGGGTCTGCCTGCCGACCAAGGCGCAGGTCTCGGTCACCACGATCGACACCTCCGAGGGCGCCAAGACGCTCGTGCAGGCGCGCTACGTCTCGGCGGTCGGGATCACCGACACGCAGTGGAGGGCGATCGGCCAGTCGCTCGAGGACTGAGCGTCGAGCAGGCCGGCGCGGGCCAGTGCAGGGCAGAGTGGACCAGTGCGGGTCAGAGCTTGCGGAGCCGCACGTAGCGCACCGAGTGGTCCGCGTCCTTGCGCAGCACCAACGTCGCCCGCGAACGGGTCGGCAACACGTTCTGCACCAGGTTGGGCCCGTTGATGCTCTCCCAGATGCGGGTCGCCTCGGCGACCGCTTCGTACTCCGTCAGGCTGGCGTAGCGGGTGAAGTAGGACTCGGGGTCGCGGAACGCGGTCTCGCGCAACCGCTGGAACCGCTGGATGTACCAGTGACGGATGTCGGTGGTCGCGGCGTCGACGAACACGCTGAAGTCGAAGAAGTCGCTGACCGCAAGGCCGGTGCGGCCGTCATCGCGGACCCGGGCCGGCTGGAGAACGTTGAGGCCCTCGATGATCACGATGTCGGGATGCCGGATCACGATCTTCTCGTCGGGCACCACGTCGTAGGTCAGGTGTGAGTAGATCGGTGCCTCGACCTCGTCCTTGCCGGACTTGATGTCGACCACGAAGCGGAGCAGCGCCTTGCGGTCGTAGGACTCCGGAAAGCCCTTGCGCAACAACAGGCCGCGGCGCTGGAGCTCGGCGTTGGGCATCAGGAAGCCGTCGGTGGTGACCAGCGCGACCGACGGGTGCTCGGGCCAGTGGGCCAGCATCTGCTGCAGCACGCGAGCAGTGGTGGACTTGCCCACGGCCACCGACCCGGCCAGTCCGATCACGAACGGCGTGCGCGGTGGCGTCGGCCGGGCCAGGAACTCCTGCTGGCTCCGGTGGAGCTTGCCGGCCGCTTCGACGTACATGCTCAGCAGCCGGGAGAGCGGCAGGTAGACCTGTTGCACCTCGTCGAGGTCGAGCTCGTCGCCGAGGCCCCTGACCCGGTCGATCTCCTCGGGGGAGAGGGGTTGCTCGGTGTGCTCGGCCAACGCGGCCCAGGCAGCGCGGTCGAGTTCGACGTACGGCGAGGTCTCGCGCGCCTGCTCGCGGCTCTCGGAGCCTGCCGGTGAGGACATGCCAAGCATTGTTGCAGGGGGAAGGGCCACTGCTTCGGGCGGATACACTTCCCGCCATGTGTGGAATCGTTGGGTACGTCGGCAGCAAGCAGGCTCAGCAGGTAGTGATGGAGGGGCTGCGTCGACTCGAATACCGGGGCTACGACTCCGCAGGCATCGCACTGGTGCACGAGGGAGCGATCGCCTCCGACAAGCGCGCCGGCAAGCTGGCCAACCTGGACAAGGCGATCGCCGAGGCCCCGCTGCCGACCTCGTCGACCGGCATCGGCCACACCCGCTGGGCGACCCACGGTGCCCCCAACGACACCAACGCGCACCCGCACCTGGGCCAGGAGTCGCGGTTGGCACTGGTGCACAACGGGATCATCGAGAACTTCTCCGAGCTGCGTGACGAGCTCGAGTCTGAGGGCCACACCCTCGTCTCCGAGACCGACACCGAGGTGGCCGCCCACCTGCTCGAGCGCGAGCTGGCCACCGGCGTCAACCTCACCGTGGCCATGCAGCAGGTGTGCCGACGCCTCAAGGGCGCCTTCACACTCGTCGCCGTCGACGGCCAGGACCCCGACCGCGTGGTCGCCGCCCGCCGCAACTCCCCGCTCGTGGTCGGGCTGGGCGAGGGAGAGAACTTCCTCGGCTCCGACGTCGCGGCGTTCATCGAGCACACCCGCGAGGCGCTCGAGCTCGGCCAGGACCAGGTCGTCACGATCACCCGCGACGGCGTCGAGGTGACCGGCTTCGACGGCTCGCCCGCCGAGGGCCGGCGCTACCACGTCGACTGGGACCTCGCGGCCGCGGAGAAGGACGGCCACGACTGGTTCATGCGCAAGGAGATCCTCGAGCAGCCCGAGTCGGTGTACGACGCGATGCTCGGCCGCCACACCGAGGACGGCCAGCTCATGCTCGACGAGGTGCGCATCGACGACGAGGCGCTGCGCGACATCGACCGCATCATCGTGGTGGGCTGCGGCACCGCGGCGTACGCCGGTCAGGTGGCCAAGTACGCCATCGAGCACTGGACCCGCATCCCCGTCGAGGTCGAGCTGGCCCACGAGTTCCGCTACCGCGACCCGATCCTGACCCGCAACACGCTCGTCGTCGCGATCAGCCAGTCGGGCGAGACCGCCGACACCCTGATGGCGATCCGGCATGCCCGCGCCCAGGGCGGCAAGGTGCTGGCGATCTGCAACACCAACGGCGCCACGATCCCGCGTGAGTCCGACGCGGTCATCTACACCCACGCCGGACCCGAGATCGGGGTTGCCTCGACCAAGGGCTTCCTGACCCAGATGGTGGCCTGCTACCTGCTCGGCCTCTACCTCGCGCAACTTCGGGGCACGAAGTTCGGTGACGAGATCGCCTCGGTCGTGCGCGACCTGCAGCAGATCCCCGCGCAGATCCAGCAGGTGCTCGACCGCGCCGACCAGGTCTACGCGCTGGCTGCCACGCTCAAGGACTCCAAGGCGGTGCTGTTCCTGGGCCGTCACGCCGGCTACCCGGTGGCCATGGAAGGTGCGCTCAAGCTGAAGGAGCTGGCCTACATCCACGCCGAGGGCTTCGCCGCGGGCGAGCTCAAGCACGGCCCGATCGCGTTGATCGAGCCCGGACTGCCGGTCTTCTGCGTGCTGCCGCCCCGCGGCCGCGACCAGCTGCACGACAAGATGGTCAGCGCGATCCAGGAGATCCGGGCCCGCGGCGCCCGCACGATCGTGCTCGCGGAGGAGGACGACCAGTCGGTCGCGAAGTACGCCGACGAGATCATCCCGCTGCCCAAGGTGCCCACGCTGCTCCAGCCGTTGGTCGCGGTCGTGCCGCTTCAGCTGTTCGCCTGCGAGCTGGCCACCCTGATGGGCCACGACGTCGACCAGCCCCGCAACCTGGCCAAGTCCGTCACCGTCGAATGAAACACCCCACGAGAACGCGCTTCGCTTGCCTTCCCGCGGGGACCCCGATGAATCACCCCACGAGAACGCGCTTCGCTTGCCTTCCCGCGGGGACCCCGATGACCACCCCATCCCAGGACACCCGGTGATCGTCGGGGTCGGCATCGACGTGGTCGAGATCGAGCGCTTCATCGCCTCCCTCGAACGCACGCCGGCGCTGCGCCACAAGCTCTTCACCCCCGCGGAGGCATCGCTCCACCCGCAGTCCCTGGCCGCCCGGTTCGCGGCCAAGGAGGCGATGGCCAAGTCGCTGGGTGCCCCGGCGGGACTGGCCTGGCACGACGCCGAGGTGATCTCCGAGACCTCCGGCCGACCGAGGTTCGAGCTGCGGGGCACCGTGAGGGCCGCGGCCGACGCACTCGGTGCGTCGTCGGTGCACCTCTCGCTGAGCCACGACGGTGGCATCGCGTCGGCGTTCGTCGTACTCGAGGGCTGACGCGGCCCTCTCGTCGGTGTAGGTACGTTGGGCTCCATGCGTGGAGCACACACCGTGGAGCAGGTCCGGGCGGCCGAGGCGGCACTTATGGCACGCCTGCCCGAGGGCGCGCTGATGGCGCGTGCCGCGGCCGGCCTGGCCACCGCCGTCATCGACCTGCTCGGCGGCGCCTACGGGCGACACGTCCTGCTGCTGGTCGGCTCGGGCGACAACGGCGGCGACGCGTTGCACGCCGGTGCGATGCTGGCCCGCCGCGGCTGCGCGGTCGAGGCGGTGCTGCTCTCCACGCGCGTCCACGAGGCCGGGCTGGCCACCCTGCGCAGGGCCGGTGGCCTGGTCCGGGAGCCGGGCGGTGGCGCCCGTCCCGACGTGCTGGTCGACGGCATCGTCGGCATCGGAGGACGCCCGGGCCTGCGTCCCGAGGCGGTCGCCGAGCTGGCGGCGTACGACGGCGTGCCCGTGGTCGCCGTCGACGTGCCCAGCGGCGTGGACGTCGACACCGGCGAGACACCCGGACCCCATGTCGTGGCCGACGTGACCGTGACCTTCGGCACACACAAGGTCGCGCACCTCGTCGACCCGGCCGCTCTCGCCTGCGGCACCGTGGCCCTGGTCGACCTCGGACTCGACCTGCCGGAGGCCGGTGTCGAGTCGCTCCAGCCCGCCGACCTCGCGCGACTCGTGCCCCGCCCCGGACCGGACGCCCACAAGTACACCCGCGGGGTCGTCGGCCTGCGCACCGGTGAGGCCTTCGCGGGTGCCGGACTGCTGAGCGCTGCGGGCGCCTCGTGCGGGCTGGCCGGCATGGTCCGCTACGTCGGTCCCCTCGAGGTCGCCGAACAGGTCCTCGCGGCACACCCCGAGGTGCTCGTGGGAGCCGGACGCGTGCAGGCCTGGGTGGTCGGCTCCGGTGGCGGTGCCGACGCGGTCGACGAGCGAGCAGCCGCACTGCGTGACGGCGTACCGGTGGTGCTGGACGCCGACGCACTGGTGGACCTGCCCGCCGACCTGCCGGAGGGCGTCGTGCTCACCCCGCACGCCGGCGAGCTGGCCAGGATGCTGGGCATCGACCGCGCCGAGGTCGAGGACCGGCAGCTCCACTGGGCCCGCGCCGCCGCCGAGCGGTGGGGAGCGGTGTGCGTGCTGAAGGGGCGCCACACGCTCGTCGCACGCCCCGACGGACGGGTCCGGGTGACCACCACCGGGCTGCCTTGGCTGGCCACCGCCGGGGCAGGCGACGTGCTGGGCGGGGTCACCGGCGCGCTGCTCGCCTCGGGCCTCGACCCCTTCGACGCGGCATCGGTCGGGTCCTGGCTGCACGGTGCGGCAGCGACCCTGGCCTCCGACGGTGGGCCGATCGTGGCCGGTGACGTCGCCAGGGGCATTCCTGAGATCGTTCACATGGTGTGCACGGAGCATGACTAGGTTGACCCCATGCTCTACACCGCGCTGCACGCCGTCGTCCCGCCCGTGGCACGAGCCGTGTGGCGTCCGGAGATCACCGGCCTCGAGAACATCCCCGCCTCCGGTGGGGTGATCGTCGCCAGCAACCATCTCTCGTTCGCGGACAGCCTCGTGATCCCGATCGTGGCGCCGCGCAAGGTGGTCTTCCTGGCCAAGTCCGACTACTTCACCGGGTCGGGCATCAAGGGCGCGCTGTCCAAGGCCTGGTTCGAGGGCCTCGGCATGCTGCCGGTCGACCGTGACGACGCGCAGGCAGCGCTCACCTCCCTCGACACGGCGCTCAAGGTCCTCGGCAAGGGCGAGGCGTTCGGCATCTATCCCGAGGGCACCCGGTCGCGCGACGGGCGGCTCTACCGCGGACGCACCGGCGTGGCCCACCTCGCGCTGACCGCGGGCGTGCCGGTCGTGCCCGTCGGGCTGCAGGGCACCGCGGAGCTCCAGCCGGTCGGCTCACGCCTGCCGCGGCTGGCCAAGGTGCGTGTCGCGATCGGCGAACCGCTCGACTTCACCGGCCGCTTCGACGACGTGCCGGCCGGCCGGGCACGCCGGCAGGCGACCGACGAGATCATGGCTGCCATCGCGCAGCTGAGCGGCCAGGAACTGGCGGGGCAGTACAACGACCGTCCGGTCGAGGACGAGTCCTGACGTTCGTCCGGGCACTCGGCCTGACAGAATCGCGGCCATGACTGAAGGTGCGCGCGCCGAGATCGTGGTCGACGTCGCGGCGATCCGGCACAACGTCCGGCGCTTGCGGGAGATCGTGAAGGGCTCGACCGGCTCCGGACCGCTGATGATGACGGTGGTCAAGGCCGACGGCTACGGACACGGCGTCCACGAGGCCGCCCGGGCGGCCCGCGAGGGCGGCGCCGACTGGCTGGGCGCGGCCACCATCGACGAGGCCGTGGCGGTGCGCGCCGGCGGCGACTCCGGACGACTGCTGTGCTGGCTGACCGTGCCCGGTGAGGACTGGGCGGCCGCGATCACCCGCGACATCGACGTCACGGCGTACTCCCTGGCCGAGCTGGCCGAGATCGAGGCCGCGGCCCGCGATCTCGGTACGACCGCTCGTGTGCAGCTCAAGGTCGACACCGGCCTCTCGCGCGGTGGCTGCCTGCCGGCCGACTGGCCTGCGCTCACCGCCGAGGCCCGCGCGGCCGAGGAGCGCGGGCACGTGCGGATCACCGGCATCTGGTCACACCTGGCCTGCAGCGACGAGCCGGAGCACCCCGCGAACGACAGCCAGGAAAAGGTCTTCCGTGACGCGCTGGCAGTGGTCGACGCGGCCGGCCTGACGCCGGAGGTGCGTCACCTGGCCAACAGTGCGGCCGCCGTGCTCCGCCCCAGCGTCCACTTCGACCTCGTGCGCTGCGGCATCGCCAGCTACGGACTCGACCCGGCGCCCGGCGTCACCGGTGACCTCGGGCTGGTGCCGGCGATGACCGTGCGTGCGCGGTTCGCGATGGTCAAGAAGGTCGCGGCCGGCGAGTCCGTCTCCTACGGCCACACGTGGACCGCGGAGGCCGACACCACGATCGGGCTGGTCCCGATCGGCTACGCCGAGGGCCTGCCCCGCATCGCCTCCAACCGGGTCGACGCGTGGTACGCCGGACGACGGCGGCCGGTCCGGGGCACCATCTGCATGGACCAGTTCATGGTCGACCTCTCCGGTGAACCGGCCGACGCTGGCGACCGGGTCGAGGTCTTCGGCACCGGGCACGACGGCGCACCGACCGCCCTGGACTGGGCCGAGGCCGCGGGCACCATCAACTACGAGATCGTCACGCGGGTCGGTGGCCGGTTGCAGCGGGTACACGTCGACAGTGAAGGATCGCCCGCATGAACACCCCACGACGCTGCTCGCTGCGCTCGCACCGACGCGGGGACCCCGAATGAGCGTGCGTAGACGGGTCCTGCAGGTCGCCGCCGGGGTGGCGGGTGTCGCGGCGGCCGGCACGGTCGCGGGCACCGCCGTACGCGTGGTCAGGCAGCGACGCATCATCGCCCGCCGCGGTGTCGGCGATGCGCTCGAGCTCGGCTCCCTGCACTCGGCACCGGTCACCGTCATCGCCGACGACGGCGTACCGCTCCACGTCGAGGTCGACGAGTACACCGCCCCCGAGGGCGCCCGTCGAGCCGGCGAGCTCGCTGACGACGACCTCACCGTCGTCTTCGTGCACGGCTACGCGCTCACCCTCGACTGCTGGCACTTCCAGCGGGCCGGCTACCGCGGGCTGGTCCGGGCGGTCTACTACGACCAGCGCTCACACGGCCGGTCCGGACGGTCGTCGTCGAAGAACGCGACCATCGAGCAGCTCGCCCAGGACCTGCGCGAGGTGCTCGACCAGGTGGTGCCCCACGGCCGCGTCGTGCTGGTCGGGCACTCGATGGGTGGCATGTCGATCGTGGCGCTGGCGGAGGTGCACCCCGAGCTGTTCGGCGACCGGATCGCCGGGGTCGCGCTGATCTCCACGACCGCCGGTGGCCTGAGCCCGCACCGCATCGTGCTGCCGATGGTGCCGCGCGGCGTGGCCGGCCTGATGACGACGCGACTGATCGCCGGGCTGGCTCGTGGTGCGCGCGTGGTCGACGGCGTACGACGCCTCGGCAAGGACTTCGCGATCGTGGCCACCGACCGTTTCGCGTTCGGCAGCGACGTGCCGGGGGAGTACGTCACGTTCGTCGACTCGATGCTCTCTGGGACGCCGTTCGAGGTGCTGGCGGAGTTCTTCCCGAGCTTCGACGCGCTCGACAAGTTCGCCGTGCTGAACGCGCTCGAACGGGTGCCGACCACGATCATCTGCGGCACCGCCGACAAGCTCACCTCGATCGGGCACAGCCGCAAGATGCACTCGCTGCTGCCGCACTCGCGCCTCGTCGAGTTCGACGGCGCCGGGCACATGGTGATCATGGAGCGGCACGTCGAGGTCAACGCCGCGCTCGACGACCTGCTCGCGGCCGCGCTCGAGCACGAAAGGGAGCAGCCCTCGTGAGCCGGCGGATCGAGACCGTCGACCAGGCGGCCGCGGGCGACGTGTACGCCGTGGTGCGCGCCGCGTTCGGCGCTCGCCCACCGCTCGACCCGCCGGCAGGTGCGCTGGCCGAGACTGTCGAGTCGATCGGCAAGGCGCTCGCCGACCAGGGTGGCCTGCTGGCCCTCGAGGACGACAAGGCAGTCGGCTCCCTGCTGTTCGACCGGGAGGGACCAACCCTGGCCCTGCGTCGGTTCGGGGTGGTGCCCGGCGCCCAGGGCTCGGGCGTCGCCGGAGACCTGGTGCGGGCCGCGGAGGAGCACGCTGAGTCTCTCGGGTGCACGTCGGTGCGGGTCGTGGCCCGCGTCGAGCTCCCCGCCTCCGTCGCGTTCTGGGAGCACAACGGCTTCGTCCGCGGCGCCCGCGAAGGAGCGTTCCTGCACCTCGTCAAGGTCTTCCCACGCAGGTTCACCCTGCCGACCGCCGAGGACGCGACGGCGTTCGGTGAGCGGATCGCCGGGCTGATGCGGGCCGGTGACCTGGTGATCCTGACCGGCGAGCTGGGGGCCGGCAAGACCACCTTCACCCGCGGCCTCGGGGCCGGGCTCGAGGTGCGGGGCGACGTCACCTCGCCGACGTTCGTCATCGCGCGGGTGCACCCCTCGCTGGTCGGAGGCCCGTCGCTGGTGCACGTCGACGCCTACCGTCTCGGTTCGATCGACGAGCTCGACGACCTCGACCTCGACACGTCCCTCGACGAGGCGGTCACCGTCGTCGAGTGGGGCGCCGGAGTCGCGGAGGGCCTGGCCGACGACCGCCTGGAGATCTCGCTGCTGCGGGCCACCGGTGACGTCTCGTCGCTGGAGGACCACGACGTGCGCGAGGCCGTCGTACAGCCGGTGGGGTTGCGTTGGGCCGACATCGCCTGGCCGGTCTGAGCGGCTTCGTCGCGCGCGGGACCCTCGTGATCGCGCTCGCGCCGGCACGCGGTTAACCTCGTCCTCGTGCTCCTCGCCTTCGACACCGCGTCCCCCCAGGTCACCGTCGCCCTCGCCGAGGGAGACGACGTGCTGGCCGAGCTGCGTTCCGAGCAGTCGATGAAGCACGGCGAGCAGCTGGCCCCGCTGATCGAGGCGGTGCTGGCCCAGGCCGGTGCGGTGCGGCAGGACGTCACCGCGATTGCCGTCGGCGTCGGGCCCGGACCCTTCACCGGGTTGCGGGTCGGGCTGGTCACCGCCCGCACGCTCGGTTTCGTGCTCGAGGTGCCGGTGTACGGCGTGTGCTCGCTCGACGTGCTGGCCGTCGAGGCGGTCGCAGTCGGCGCGGTGGACCAGCCGTTCGTGGTGGCCACCGATGCCCGGCGCAAGGAGGTCTACTGGGCGCCGTACGACGAGTCGGGCGCGCGTCTCGACGAACCTCAGGTGAGCCGGCCCTCCGACGTGGCCACCGCGATGCCCGTCGTCGGCGAGGGTGCCGCGCTCTATCCGGAGAGCTTCCCGACCTCGGTCGGTCCGCAACGTCCCGGCGCCGGATGGCTCGCGGTCGCAGTCGCCGACGAGCGCGTCGAGCTGCTCGACCCCGAGCCGCTCTACCTGCGCAGACCCGACGCCGTGATGCCCGGCAAGCCGAAGAGGGTCTCGTGATCCGGCCGGCGCTCGCCGCGGACTGCGCTGCCGTCGCCGAGCTCGAGGAGAACCTGTTCGGCGCCGAGGCCTGGGACGAGGACTCCCTCCTCGACGACCTCGAGCGCGACGGCCGGTTGTTCGTGGTCTTCGAGGACGACGACGAGCCGGTCGGCTATGCGATCACGACCCTGGCCGGTGACTTCGTCGACCTCGCGCGCATCGGCGTACACCCGTCGCGGCAGCGGGAGGGCATCGCCGCCGCACTGCTCGAGCACGTGCTGGACGCGGCCGACGACGACGGCGCCGACCGGATGCTGCTCGAGGTGTCCGCGGTGAACCCGGAGGCGCTGGCCTTCTATGCCGCGTCGGGCTTCGCGCAGATCGACGTACGACCCCGCTACTACAAGGACGGCTCCGACGCGATCGTGATGCGCCGGTCGATCGGCCCGTCCAGGAGCCCCTCATGAACGAACCCCTGGTCCTTGGCATCGAGACGTCCTGCGACGAGACCGGCGTCGGCATCGTGCGCGGCCACACACTGCTGGCCGACGCGGTCGCCTCGTCCGTGGAGGAGCACGCCCGCTTTGGCGGCGTCGTGCCCGAGGTCGCCTCGCGGGCGCACCTCGAGGCGATGGTGCCGACCATCGAGCGTGCCTGTACGACGGCCGGCATCGCGCTCCGCGACGTCGACGCGATCGCGGTCACCAGCGGCCCCGGACTGGCCGGCGCCCTGCTGGTCGGCGTGGCCGCCGCCAAGTCGTTGGCCCTCGGACTCGGCAAGCCGCTCTACGGCGTCAACCACCTGGCCTCGCACGTCGCGGTCGACCAGCTGGAGCACGGGCCCTTGCCCGAGCCGTGCATCGCGATGCTGGTCAGCGGCGGTCACTCCTCGCTGCTCCGTGTCGCCGACATCACCACCGGCGTCGACCCGCTCGGCGCCAGCATCGACGACGCGGCCGGCGAGGCGTTCGACAAGGTGGCCCGCCTGCTCGGCCTGCCGTTCCCCGGCGGCCCGTTCATCGACCGCGCTGCCGCCTCGGGCTCCAGCGTGTACGTCGACTTCCCCCGTGGCCTCACCTCGCGACGCGACCTGGAGCGACACCGTTTCGACTTCTCGTTCTCCGGGCTCAAGACCGCGGTCGCCCGCTGGGTCGAGGCCCGCGAGCGCTCCGGTGAGCCGGTGCCGGTCAACGACGTCGCCGCCTCGTTCCAGGAGGCGGTCTGCGACGTGCTCACCCGCAAGGCGATCGACGCCGCGGTCTCCGAGGGGATCGACGACATCCTGATCGGCGGCGGGGTCGCGGCGAACTCACGCCTCCGGGTGCTGGCCGAGGAACGCGCCGCGGCACGGGGCATCAGGGTGCGGGTCCCGCGGCCCGGCCTGTGCACCGACAACGGCGCGATGGTGGCCGCCCTCGGGTCCGAGATGGTCGCCCGGGGCCGCACGCCCTCCGCCCTCGACCTCCCCGCCGACTCCTCCCAGCCGATCACGACGGTCCTGGTCTGACTTCTGCTGGTTGAGGAGGCCGCGTCCGCTTCGTGTGCCCTTCTCGGTGGTTGAGGAGGCGCGCCAGTGCCGCTCGCGTCGGTGGTTGAGGAGGCGCGCCAGTGCCGTCTCGAGACCACGCTTGGCCAGGCCAGTGCAGTTGGTGTGGGCGGGTGCGGGCGTGGCGGTGGCCCCGTTCACCGTGTTCTGTGGTGGCGGGGCTTGCGCTGGTGGTGCTGTGGGGCCGGTGCTGTTTGTGCTGTTCCCGAAGCTGCTGCGGATGACGTTGCCCGCNTTCGATGGTCCCGTGGGTGGTGACCAGCCAGGTCCGGCGGTACTGGTTGGTCCAGGTATAGGTCCCGTCCTTGTTCCTGACATAGGACCACCGGCCATGGGTTTTGGCGAGGTGATGTCGTCGACACAACGGGGCAAGTCTGTCGGGGCTGGTCTGGCCCGGTGGCCCGTGGTCGTCGTAGGACTCAATGTGGTCGAGGTCGCAACGCCTCGAATCAACCGAACAGTGTGGGAAGACGCAGTGCTGGTCGCGGGTGATGACTTGTTCGCGCATGGCTTCGGGTGGGTCGTGCTGGTCGACGGCCCAGTCGTGGTTGAGGTCGATGACTGGGGTGAGGGTGGCGTCGGGGCCGAGGTCACGGATCCAGTCGAGGATCTTCTCGGTCGTGACGGCGCCGAACAGGTTCGTGTCCGCCATCCCCGGTGCCGTCTCGTGGTCACCGGCGCAGTCGGTTCCGGCGGTGCCAGTGGCTGAGTCGTTGGTTCCAGTGGTTGTGGTGCNGGTCGGCGAGGTTCACGTGGATGTAGAGCCGGGTCTTGAGGTAGGACTTGCGCGGCGTGACCTGCTTGCCCGCACCGTGACTGCCGGCGCCGTCGCCTTCACTGGCTGCATCGCCGTCGCCGTCGCCTTCACCGACTCCTGCACCGTCGTGGTTGCCGTCGCCGTCACGGTTCCTGTTGGCATGGTCGTCGGTCCCGTTGTCGTCGCCGATGAGGCCGAGGAGGTCTGCGCTGGCCTGCCGATCCGCGATCACGCCGAGGGCCTTGGCCTTGCGTTGGCCGAGGGTGTCGGTGTCACCC
>NZ_LMGG01000001.1:630979-631050 GCF_001427925.1 Nocardioides sp. Root151 | reverse complement strand
GTGGAACTTCGCCAGGTCCACCGAGTCACCCATCGCATCCAGCCGGCTGGTGCCGTTCCCTGCACCCGCGC
>NZ_LMGG01000001.1:630576-630951 GCF_001427925.1 Nocardioides sp. Root151 | reverse complement strand
TCCCACTGGTCCTTCCCGGGCACCGGGGACGGGTCGTTGTCGAGTTTGTCGGGGTGGAACTTCGCGATCGCCGACCTGATGGTCTTCTCGATGGTCGGGATCCCGTACCGGCCCAGGCGGGCGAGTTCGGTGTCGATCCACTCGGCGGCCTCGGCGGAGAGGTCGTGGGTGTCCTCGGCGATCTTGCAGCCCCGCCAGGCCTCCAGCTCCAACGCATCGACCGCGGCCCAGGTGAGCGGGAGCCGGTGGTGCAGGTCCAACGTGTTGGCCAGGACCTTCTTTGCGGTCCAGGAGGACACGGCGGTGGCGGTGGCCCAAGACTCGGTCACGAACGCCGCCACCAACGGTGTCCCTTCACCACCCAAAGATTGGTCG
>NZ_LMGG01000001.1:501906-630531 GCF_001427925.1 Nocardioides sp. Root151 | reverse complement strand
GGCTCCTGCATCGGTTTCGATCATGGGTCCATTGCATCAGGCACCACCGACAGCCGACACCCCAAAAAGTCGTTGTCCACAGGCCCCGGAGAAGATTCTTCGAACTATTTTCTGGGGTGGTTTCGAGGCGCTCGCTGGTGCGAGCTCCTCAACCACCGAGCCACCAAGGACCCGGTGTTCGCGCATCAAGAACACACGGTTCGCGCATCACGCGGCCTTCGCCACGTGTTGGTTGTCCGACCAGCTCAGGGCTGCACCATCAACCAAGGCGCCGTCATCGTGCCGTTGTCGTAGTCGCGCTCGAGCAACCGCTCGACGCTGCCGTCGAGGCCAACCCGATAGAGGTTGTGGGTGGACACCTTGTTGGCGGTCCCCGGCCCCTCGGTGTGGATGAGCAGGTGGTCGTCGTCCTCCCAGTCGGCTCCCACGATCGAGGTGTTCTTCTCGATCGCCGTGTCGAGGTCGATGCCGAGCACCTTGTCACCCGTGCGGGCGTCCACGACGGTCATGGAGCGCGGCCCGGCTCCGTCGGTGTCGGAGTGGTAGCCGGCCAACAGCGAGTTGTCCGGCGAGAACCCCGCGCTGTAACCGAACGCGAGGTCGCAGGTCTTGAACAGCCGCTTCATCGCCTGCTCGTCGTAGACCGCGCTGCACACGGGATCCGTCGGTGGGGCCGAGATGGGGGTCACCACCCCGACGATCAGGTTGTCGGTCGAGACCGCGGCGACATTGGTGAAATCACCCGGGACGACGTCGACGATGCCGTGGGAGTCGGCCGACACGGGCTTGCCGTCCTGCACGTTGACGAACACCCGGCATCCGCCGTCGACCTCCATGCACGAGTCGTGGCCCAGGATCGCGACCGGCGTCAGGTAGGAACCCTCCACCTTGCCGAGGTCGACCGAGCGGCCACCGAAGCGGGTGACCACCGTGCCGTCGGTGGCGATCCAGGCGGCTACCGAACCGTCGGCCGACGAGACCGGGCCGTTCATGAAGGGCACCGAGTCGACGACCTGCCACTGCTGGTCGAACACGTCGATGCTGGGTTCGTCCTCGAAGCCAGAGGCTCCGAGGTATTCGTCGCCCGCCCTGCGTGGGGCACCGTAGTTCTTGCCGAGATCGACGGTCGTGCCGTCGGGCTGCACGAGCTTGTCGGCGTCGACGTACGCCAGCTTGGGCGGGTCGCCCTCGGGCAGTGTCGGGTCGAGCACGGCGTCGTGCACCTGCTGCGTGTCCGGTGCGACGGGCCCGGGGGCCGCGTCGTTGTCGAACAGGCTGCCGCCGAACATGGCAGTCGGCACGATGATCGCGGCAGCGGCCAGGGTGGCGACGCCCGTGGTGAGGCGGCGGTTGCGCTTGATGCGTCCGGCCCGGCCGACGACCTGGTCGAAGGAGATGGGGGAGCCGTCGATGCGGTCCGCCCGTCCGTGCAGCTCGTGGGTGAGTTCCTTCTCGGTGTTCATCGCTCCTCCTCCCTGAGGCTTGCCTCGCTGGTGAGGCCGTGGCTGGATGCCTGCCCGCGCAGGGTCGCGAGGGCCCGGCTGGTCTGTGACTTCACCGTGCCGACGGAGACGCCGAGGATGTCAGCGGTCTCGGCTTCGGTGAGCTCTTCGTAGTAGCGGAGTACGACGGCCGCCCGCTGCTTGCGCGGAAGCGTCTGGACCAGGTTCCACAGCGCGGAACCCTGCCCCTCGTCGTACGCGTCATGGGCCGGAATCCACTCCGGCACCTCGTCACTGACCGTCTCGCGCTTCTTCCACGCGCGACGCCACAGCGAGTTGTTCTCGTTGACCATGATCCGGCGCGCGTAGCCGTCGATGGCGTCACGCTGCCTGACCTTGTCCCACGTGAGGTACACCTTGGCCAGCGTCTGCTGCACCAGGTCCTCGGCCCCGTGGTGTTCCCCCGTCAGGAGGTACGCCGTGCGCAGGAGCGCCGGCTGGCGTGCGGCCATCCAGCTGCTGAACTCGGCGTCCTTGCTCGAGCTGCGGTCCTGGACCATCACACCTCCTGCATGTGTTGCCATCATTGTCACCACCGTCCCTTCCCACCCAAGACGGGGTCAGCGCGGGGAAGGTTGCACGATCAGGGCAACGGAACGCGGGCGAATTCTGGGCGGTAGAGAGACGGGTCCTCGGCGATCCTGTCGAGGTCGGCGATGTTGCGGCTCCAGCTGACCACGACGGTGCCGCGTTTCGGCAGCAGGTGCGGGTGGGCCAGGGGCATGTACTGCAGCACGTCCTCACCGGACGGGATGGTGGCCACGGCCGGACCCGCCACGAACGGCCCGGTCGGCGTCCTCGACCTCCAGATCACCAGGTCCGTGCCGAGCACGTCGTTGCGCTTGCTGACGGCGTACCACGCGCCGTCCTGCTCGAAGACGCTCAGCACGCGTGAGACGCCGTCCTTCGCGGGGATCAGGGTGGCCAGCTTCTTGTCCGAGCGGCTCCATCGAGTGCCGGTCCAGAAGCGCCACGCACTCGTGTCGGTGAGGCTGGTGAGCGGGACCCGCGCCACGTGCAGGGACCACCCGAGCACGCGGTCGTCGTCGGGATGGGCCGTGCCGTAGACGTAGAGGGTCTCGCCGCGTACGGCGACCGCCGCCCCCCACGTGGGCCGGGTGTCGTCGACCCGGTCCGGGCCGACGTCGCGCACGTCCATCAGCTCAGGCGTGCCGTTGGCCGGTACGTCGAACTCGGCGATCGAGCTGCCCAGGATGCGGAAGTCCCAGAGTCCGTTGCCCGTGGCCTGGACCCGGAGCAGGCCGACGCCGACCAGGTCGTGCCCGTCCAGGGCCCGCTTGTCGACCGACATCGGCCAGTAGCCGACGCCGTCCTCTCGGTTCGGGACGATCGCGCCTCGGTCGGCCGGCAGGACCACGGAGGCGCACTCGTCGCCGATCAGCAGCATGGAGTTGCGCACGAAGCTGGGGCCGTTGAACTTCGGGCCGTGCAGGGTGTCGCCGAAGACCCACAGGCTGCGACCGTCACTCAGCGCGACACTGGCGCCGACGTCCGCACCGACGAAGCCCGGAATGCGTCGGGTGTCGCCGACGAACGTGTTGATGTCGGCGACCGTGCGGGGTGGATGGGTCGGGACGCAGCTCACCGAGGCATCGTCGGAGGGTTGAGCCTCCGGCTCGGGCCGGAGCCCCTTGCGGATGGCGGCGCCGCCCCAGAGCGCCAACAGCACGACGGACGCGCAGACGACGAGGACCAGCAGGTGCAGACGCAACCTGGTCCGGTCGAAGGCCATGCGGCTAGCTCTCGGGGAACGCGCAGAACTCGTTCCCCTCCGGGTCGGCGAGCACGGTCCAGGACTCCAGCTCGGCCAGCACCGTCGCCCCGGCGGCAGTCAGGGCGCCGAGATCGGGCGTGGTGAGGTCGAGGTGCACACGGTTCTTGGCCGACTTCGGTTCCGGGACCTTCACGAAGACGAGGTACTCGAACGGCGCGCCCGGGATCTCCTCGAGGCCCCACTGCTCGGCCTCGCCTTCGAGGCGGCCGCCGAGGACCCCGGCCCACCAGGTGGCAATGCGCTCAGGATCGGCACAGTCGAGGACGAGCTCGTAGATCCGAGTCTCGGGAGGCTCGTCGCGGACGAACGCGCAGAACTCCCCGCCCTCGGGGTCGGCCATCACCGTCCAGGGGAACGACGTGTCGTCGACGACCGTGGCGCCGAGGTCGACGAGGTCGGAGACCGACCCGGTGTGGATGTCGACGTGGAGACGATGCTTGACGGACCTGGGCTCGGGCACCGTGTTCACCCAGACGGCCTGCTCCTTCGTCGCGCCGGAGAGCAGGGCGTCGCCGTCGTCGAGTCGTCGTACGTCGAGCCCGAGCGCGGCGCCCCAGAAGGTGGCGAGGGCAGCGGCGTCGGTGGCGTCGATGCACAGGTCCTTGTACCTGCCCAGGCTCATGTCGCCCACCCTAGACGCCCGACCACTAGGGTCGGCACCGATGACATCGATCCGAGGAGGAAACGTGCAGCAGGTGCGCGCAGTGGTGGCCAGGGCCAAGGGTGAACCGGTCTCGGTGGAGACGATCAACGTTCCGGACCCGGGCCCGGGCGAGGCGGTCGTGAAGATCCAGGCGTGCGGGGTCTGCCACACCGACCTGCACTACCGTGAGGGTGGCATCAACGACGAGTTCCCGTTCCTGCTGGGCCACGAGGCCGCAGGGGTGGTCGAGGCGGTCGGTGAGGGTGCCACTGTCGAGTCGGGTGACTTCGTGATCCTCAACTGGCGTGCGGTCTGCGGCACCTGTCGGGCGTGCCTGCGCGGTGAGCCGTGGTACTGCTTCTCGACCTTCAACGCCACCCAGAAGATGACCCTGGAGGACGGCACGGAGCTGAGCCCCGCGCTCGGGATCGGTGCGTTCGCCGAGAAGACCCTGGTGCATTCCGGCCAGTGCACGAAGGTCGACCCGTCGGCGCGGGCCGCCGCAGTCGGCCTGCTCGGGTGCGGCGTGATGGCCGGACTCGGCGCGGCGATCAACACCGGCAACGTCGGGCGCGGCATGTCGGTGGCCGTGATCGGCTGCGGTGGCGTGGGTTCGGCCGCGATCGCGGGTTCGAAGCTGGCCGGCGCGGCGAAGATCATCGCGGTGGACCTCGACGACAAGAAGCTCGAGTGGGCAAAGAACATGGGCGCCACCCACACGGTGAACTCGAAGGGCATCGACCCGGTGGCCGCGATCCAGGAGCTCACCGACGGCAACGGTGCCGACGTGGTGATCGACGCCGTCGGCCGCCCCGAGACGTGGAAGCAGGCGTTCTACGCGCGCGACCTCGCGGGCACCGTGGTCCTCGTGGGCGTGCCGACGCCCGACATGTTGATCCCCGAGATCCCGCTTATCGACGTGTTCGGCCGTGGCGGCGCGCTGAAGTCCAGCTGGTACGGCGACTGCCTGCCGAGCCGTGACTTCCCGATGCTGGTCGACCTCTACCAGCAGGGTCGCCTTGACCTGGACGCGTTCGTCACCGAGGAGATCGGTCTCGACGACGTCGAAGCCGCCTTCGACCGGATGCACACCGGTGACGTGCTCCGCTCGGTGGTGATCCTCTAGTGGCTGCGCGCATCGACCACGCCGTCGTGTCCGGCACGTTCTCCCTCGACGGCGAGACCTTCGACGTCGACAACAACGTCTGGGTGATCGGCGACGACACCGAGTGCATCGTGATCGACGCACCCCACGACGTCGACGCGATCCGGGCCGTCATCGGCGACCGCACGCTCAAGGCGATCCTCTGCACCCACGCCCACGACGACCACGTGCGGATGGCGCCGGCGCTGCGCGACGCCGTACCCGCGCCGATCCTGCTGCACCCCGACGACCGCCCGCTGTGGGAGCTCACCCACACCGACGAGCTGTGGGACGTGGACCTGTCCGACGAGCAGGAGATCGTCGTGGCCGGCACCACGTTGCGCGTCATCCACACTCCGGGGCACGCTCCCGGCGCGGTCTGCGTGTACGTCGAGGAGCTGGGCTGCCTCTTCTCCGGCGACACGCTCTTCAACGGCGGCCCGGGCGCGACAGGTCGTTCGTTCAGCGACCGGCCGTTGCTGGAGGAATCCATCAAGTCCAGGCTGTTCGGTTTACCGGACGACACAGTTGTGCACACTGGCCACGGCGACGACACGACGATCGGCGCCGAGAGGGCAAACCTGTCCTGATCACGCACCCTGACCCGAAGAGGATCATCCATGTCTGACCAGAACCCACAGGGCCCCGAGTTCGGCCAGCCCGAACAGCCCGGCCAGCCGCCGTACGGCCAGCCCGAGCAGTACGGCCAGCCCGAGCAGCCCCAGTACGGCCAGCCCCAGTACGGCCAGCCGCAGCCCGGGCAGCAGTACGGTCAACCCGACCCGCAGCAGCAGTACGGCCAGCCCGAGCAGTACGGCCAGCCGGCGTACGCGGCCGGCTACCAGGGCCAGCAGATGTACGGCGGCCCCGGGCCGGTCGGCACCGTGCGTGGCACCGGCATCACGATCCTGCTGATGCTGGTCACCTGCGGCATCTACGGTTTCGTCTACTACTACAAGACCTACGAAGAGCTGAAGCAGAACACCGGACAGGGCCTCGGTGGCCTCGTCGGCCTGCTCCTGACCATCTTCGTCGGCTTCGTCACGCCGTTCCTGCTCGCCGGCGAGGTCGGCAAGGCCCGCCAGAGCCGCGGCCTCGAGGAGAAGGTCAACGCGATGACCGGGCTGTGGATCCTGCTGCCACTGGTCGGCGGGATCGTCTGGTTCGTGAAGATGAACGGCGCGCTCAACGAGTACTGGATCTCGCAGGGCGCCCAACCGGCCTCCTGATCTGGCTAGAGTCGTCCCATGGCGGACGGCTACTTTCCGCACGGCTCGATGCTCCGCCACGTGCAGGAGCATCGAGCCGTGGGTCAGACCTACGGACAACGCGCGCTGATCATCGGCGCCACCCATCCCGTGCCCTACGTGGGCACCAGCGCCTCGACGAACGCGAAGGAACGGCCCTTCATGCGGCTCTCCGCGACGGCCGAGGCGTTCGAGTCGATCTTCTTCGGCGACCGCGCCGAGGCCGACCGGGTGCTGGCGATGGTGCACCAGATGCACACGAAGGTGAAGGGCACCCTCGACCGTGACGAGGGCAACTTTCCCGCCGGCACGCCGTACGACGCGTTCGACCCGGAGCTCATGCTCTGGACCATGGCGATGCTCGCGGACTCCTCGCGGGTCGCGTTCGAGGCCCTCGTCCGGCCGCTCGGAGCCGACGAGAAGGAGCGGCTCTGGGCCGACTGGGTGCGCTTCGGCGAGCTGTTCGGCATGCCGCGCTCCGTGGCGCCGGAGACCGCGGCCGACTTCGAGGCCTGGATGCAGGCCCAGTTGGCCGGCCCCGACTTCCACGTCACCGACGAGGCCCGCGTCGTGGGCCGGGCGATCGCCCTCGACATGCCCGTGCCGATCCAACTCCGTCCCGGCATCACCGGCACCAACCTGGTGGTCCGCGGCATGCTGCCCGAGCGCGTGCGCAAGGCGTTCGGGCTGTCCTGGACACCGGCCCACGCGGCGGCGTACGCCGGCATCACCGCGGGCGTGCGGGCCTCGCACCGCGTCGTCCCCGATCAGGTGAGGCTGGGCCGCAACACCGGTCTCTTCCGGCTGGTCAGCCGCACCGAGCGTCGCATCATCCAGCGCGGTGGCCGCACGATGGAGCTGCCGGCGGCCTGAGCGGTTGAAGGCATGTGAGCGGGGTAGGAGGCGGCCATGCGCGCTCACATCGCCACATTGGTGGCTGCCGTCCTCATCCCGCTCGTCTCGGGGTGCTCCAGCACTCCGTTCGACGACGGCGAGCGGGACGCCCGGGTCGGCGAGGTGTTCGCGGTCGCCGGTGAGGTCGAGGGCCACCCCGTCGACGTGGTCCTGCCCGTCGGGAGCTACGACTTCGTGGTGAGCAGCCCGCACGAGGAGACCGGCCGACCGGCCGCCGTGGTGGGGGAGGAGGTGTCGCCCAAGGCCGCCGACGGCCGTGCGTTCGTCGACGTCGGCTACGCCAGGCATCGCATGGACGGCGACGTCTGGATGCTCCAGCCGCAGGGCAACGAGCAAGTGCGGTTCTGGCTCGAGTACGACGGCAAGCGGGCGATGCTCGACGGTGAGAGCAGCTATTCGTGGGTCGTGGCGGTCCCCGAGGATGCGGAGATCCGGCTGGCCGCCGAGTTCGACGGCCGAGAGATCAGCATCGACCCCTACGACCAGGTAATGAAGTCCTTCGACGGCGACGTCTACGACGGCACGCTGCCGCACCTGACCGACCACCACTGCGCGCCCTACCAGGGAGTGCGCGCCAGTCAGGGCGCGGAGTTCAGTGGCGGGGAGTGCCAGGTCGAGGTGCTCGACCCGGTGCCGTGGTTCCAGCCGGCCGGGAGCACCGGATGGGCGCCCCGGGGTTCGAAGTGGGTGCTGGCCAGGGTCACCGTCGAGATCAACGGCTACTTCTCCGGCGATCACCAGGGCCAGTACGTGCAGCGGCAGACCGAGTACGGCGAGCCGACGTACACGCTCGACGGGAAGGCACCGAGGGCCATGTTCGACGGTGACTTCAACCAGATCCAGTCACGCACCGACGACATGACCGTCTACGACACGCGCTGGCTGCTCTTCCGGGTCGCGGACGACACGGACGACGCGACCCTGAGGCTCCGCCTCACCTACAGCGGCGTGCCCGAGGACTCCGGATCGGGTGCGCCCAGGGTCGACTACACGCTCAAGCGCGCCATCGACGTGCGCTTCACCTGATCAACGGCATCGCGGGTGAGTCGGTGCCCTGCCCGAAGGGCTGCACCAGCAGGGCCGTGCCCTCGCCGGCGACGCGGGTCATCACCAGCGTCGCCTCCTGCTCGCCGTGCAGGTCCAGGCGCTTGCGCAGCTGTTCGGGCACCACGTCGACGCCGCGCTTCTTGATGGTGAGTCGCCCGATGCCGCGTTCGCGGAGTGCGGCCTTGAGTGGCTTCTCGCGGTAGGGGAGCGTCTCGAGCACCTGGTAGCCGCGGGCGAACGGCGAGCGGAACGACGTGTCGGAGGTGACGTAGGCGATGTGCTCGTCGAGCAGCCCGCCGTCGACACCGGCCGCGACCGCGGTGACCAGGCCGGCCCGGATCACCGCGCCGTCAGGCTCGTAGAGGAACGCGCCGAGCTGGCGCACCGGTCGCTCGCGGCCGTCGTACGGGTCGTCCTCCTCGGTGATCGAGGCCAGGCCGCCGCTGCCGATCACCGTGGCCCGGCGCCGGGCCGTGGCGAGGTACGACGACCAGAGGGCGGCCTCCTTGACCTCACCGGCCTCGCTGACCCACTCCGCCTCGACGGAGTCTGGCACCAGGTCGTGCGGGATGCCGGGGGCGACCTTGACGACGGACGCGCGCCCGAGCAAAGAGGTGACGAACGACCACGGGGGAGTCCAGCCCTCGGCGTCGAAGACCCGGCCCCGTGCACCACGACGCGCGGGATCGGCGAAGACCGCACCGAAGCCGGAGAGGTCCAGGGTCGTCCCGTCGGCGACCTGGACCGCGCCGGGCAGCCCGAGTGCGGCCAGGTTGGCCTCGGCGACCGCCACCCGCACCGGGTCGAGGTCGACCCCGGCCACGGTCAGTCCCGCACGGGCGAACGCGATCAGGTCGCCGCCGATGCCGCACCCCAGGTCGATCACGCTCTCCGGAGCGGCCGCGGCGAGTCGGGCCGCACGATGGGTGGCGACCCGGGTGCGGGTGGCCTGCTCGAGGGCGTCCGGGGTGAAGTACATGCGCACGGCGTCGTCGCCGAACTTCGGCACCGCCTTGATCCGCAGGCCCACCTGGGTGAGGGCGGCGGCGGCGCGGTCGGGGTCCGACTCGATCTTGCGGACGGTGGCGGCTGAGCGCACGGGGTCGCCGTCGTGGTCGGCGTACGCGTGAGAAGCCCGGTCCAGCAGGCGCTGTCCGTCGTCGGTCAGCAGCCAGCGGAAGGCATCGAGATCCATGCCCGCAGTCTGGCAGGCCGGTGCCGGGTCACCGAGCACGGACTCTTCGGGACGAAACGGAGATCTCGTGCCACAGTTCTCCCCGGAGGAGAGGGAGCGGGCTCCCTGGAGCGAGGGAGCGGCATGGCGAAACTGACGAGGGCGACGAAGGTCTGGCTGGCCGTCTGCCTGGTGGTCCTGGTGGCGATCGTGGGCACGATCTGGTGGACCAACCGCGACACCCGTGCGCGTGCGGAGGTCGGGCAGGTGCTGCCGATGGCGCCCGACGACGTGACGCCCGACTCGGTGCCCCTGGCGCTGCCCTGGGCAATTGCCCGGCTGCGCCTGGGTGATCCCGTGGACGACCTGCCTGCGACGAAGCTGGCCAGCACCCCCGACGTACGCCCGCCCGAGGGCGGCTCGTTCGTGCCGGTGGTCGTCGAGCTCCGGGCGGAGGGGGTGCGCGCCGTGCCGACGACGAAGGTCGGCGCCACGTTCCCGGTGCCCGAGCTCACCCTCGTCGCGGACGGCGCCGAATACCCCCTCACCGGCTTCGGTGACGGCCTGCAGCCGAGGGATGGTCTGGTGCTGGGGCCGCGAACGGTCTATGTGGCGGTCGACGGCACCCCTGAGGAGCTGTTCCTGCGCGTCACGGTCGACGGCGAGACCCAGACCGTGGGCGCCGACGGCGACCTCGAGGCGGGCCGCTTCGCGCCGTTGTACGACGCCGCGGCGCCGGGCAAGGAGGTCAGGGGCGACTGTGGTCCGGCCATGTGGGCGCCGGGCTTGTCCTCCGAGGGCGACGAGCCGACCTGCCGGTTGCTCGTGCCGCTCCGGGTGCCGTACGCCGCGGGGCTCGGCTGGGCCCCCGAGGGCAAGGAGTGGTTCGTGGCCGGAGTGGCCTGGCGTCGACCCGCCCGGGTCGGGTTCCAGGCACCGGCCGGCCGCCTGGTCTACACCGCCGACTCCCTCGGCAGGGCCACGCTGAGGATCGACGGGCAGGAGCCCGCGGCGACCTATTTCCTCAACGAGACCGCGGGTGGTGCGGCGATCCACGACGTCGACGACCCGCTGGTCGCCGTACTCGCCGTGCCGGAGGGCGGCGACGAGGAGCACGTGGTCGACGTCGCCGGCCGTTGGCCGGTGAGCGTGCTCGGTGAGGGGTCGCCGGACGAGCTGACGGCGCGTCTCTCGTGGAAGATCCGCTGGCAGGCTCAGAAGGACTGACCCCGTTGCTGGCACTCCATTGAGGAGAGTGCTAGCGTCTGTTCTGGCACTCTCGGCATGAGGGTGCCAGCGCTTGCAACTGGTGCGACCCCCGCGACGGCGTACCGCCTGCAGGCTCAAACTTCCCGACGGGCCCGGTCCCGGAGCCCGTCGTTCCGTGTGTTTCATCAAGTGGAGAAAGCGGAGGTCGATCCGAAGTGTCGATCAACATCAAGCCTCTCGAGGACCGGATCATCGTCAAGCAGCTCGAGGCCGAGCAGACCACGGCCTCAGGCCTGGTCATCCCCGACACCGCCAAGGAGAAGCCCCAGGAGGGCGAGGTCGTGGCGGTCGGTCCGGGTCGCATCGACGACAACGGCAACCGCGTCGCCATCGACGTGGCCGCTGGCGACAAGGTCATCTACAGCAAGTACGGCGGCACCGAGGTCAAGTACGGCGGCGAGGAGTTCCTGATCCTGTCCGCCCGCGACGTCCTCGCCATCGTTTCCTGACCCACCTGGCATCCCGGCCGGCGGCGTTGCCGTCGGTCGACGACCGCTCCGCACCACAGGTCGCCTTCCCTCCGACGCCTTGCCGGCCGGGCGCCAGCTGAGTCAGATCCAAGACAGGAGTAGCAATGCCGAAGATTCTTCAGTTCGACGAGGACGGCCGCCGTTCGCTCGAACGCGGCGTCGACAAGCTCGCCAACGCGGTCAAGGTGACGTTGGGCCCCAAGGGTCGCTACGTCGTCCTCGACAAGAAGTGGGGCGCGCCGACGATCACGAACGACGGTGTCACCGTCGCTCGCGAGATCGAGTTGGACGACCCGTTCGAAAACCTCGGTGCGCAGCTGACCAAGGAAGTTGCCACCAAGACCAACGACGTCGCCGGTGACGGTACGACGACCGCCACCGTGCTCGCCCAGGCGATGGTGCACGAGGGCCTGCGGGCAGTTGCCGCGGGCGCCAACCCGATGGGTCTCAAGCGCGGCATGGACGCCGCGGCCGAGGCCGTCGGCAACGCGCTGCTCGAAGCGGCGCGCGACGTCGACTCCAAGGAGGACATGGCCTCGGTCGCCACGATCTCCTCGCGTGACGCCCACATCGGCGAGCTGCTCGCCGAGGCGTTCGACAAGGTCGGCAAGGACGGCGTCATCACCGTCGACGAGTCCAACACGATGGGCACCGAGCTCGAGTTCACCGAGGGGATGCAGTTCGACAAGGGCTACATCTCGCAGTACTTCGTGACCGACCCCGAGCGCATGGAAGCCGTCCTTGAGGACCCCTACATCCTGCTGCACCAGGGCAAGATCTCCGCGATCGCGGACCTGCTCCCGCTGCTGGAGAAGGTCATCGCCGCGGGCAAGCCGCTCTTCATCCTCGCCGAGGACGTCGACGGCGAGGCGCTCTCGACCCTGGTCGTGAACAAGATCCGCGGCACCTTCAACGCGGTCGCCGTCAAGGCTCCCGCGTTCGGTGACCGTCGCAAGGCCATGCTCGAGGACATCGCGATCCTCACCGGTGGCCAGGTCGTCGCCCCCGAGATCGGCCTCAAGCTCGACCAGGTCGGCCTCGAGGTGCTCGGCCAGGCGCGTCGCGTGGTGATCACCAAGGACAACACCACGATCATCGACGGGTCCGGCGAAGCCGCTGCCGTCGAGGGCCGCGTCAACCAGATCAAGGCCGAGATCGAGAACTCCGACTCCGACTGGGACACCGAGAAGCTCCAGGAGCGTCTCGCGAAGCTGGCCGGTGGCGTGTGCGTGATCAAGGTCGGCGCCGCCACCGAGGTGGAGCTCAAGGAGAAGAAGCACCGCATCGAAGACGCTGTGTCCGCGACGCGTGCGGCCATCGAAGAGGGCATCGTCCCCGGCGGTGGCTCGGCCCTGATCCACGCGGTCTCCGTGCTGGAGAAGGACCTCGGCCTCACCGGTGACGAGGCGGCCGGCGTGCGCATCGTGCGCAAGTCCGCCGACGAGCCGCTGCGCTGGATCGCCGAGAACGGCGGTGTCAACGGCTACGTCGTCACCACCAAGGTCCGCGAGCTCGGTGTCGGCAACGGCTACAACGCCGCCACCGGCGAGTACGGCGACCTGGTCGCCCAGGGCGTGCTCGACCCGGTCAAGGTGACCCGCTCCGCGCTGGTCAACGCCACCTCGATCGCGGGCATGCTGCTCACGACCGAGACGTTGATCGTCGAGAAGCCCGAAGAAGAGGACGACGCCCCGGCCGCTGGCCACGGGCACGGCCACGGTCACTGATTCATCGGTTGCACAGCTTCATCGGTTTGCCACGGCGGCCCGTCACCCCTCACGGGGTGGCGGGCCGTTCGTCGTCCGGTGTGCAGGACGTCGTGCGGGGCGTCCTGCGGTCACCAGCGCCAGGGGTGCTCGCAGTCGGGGACGGGCACGTCGCGGTCGACGCTCTTCAGCACCCAGATCGGGTGATCGCCACAGGCCTCGCCGTGGCGCTCGTAGCGCTCGGCAAGCAACGCCTCGAGCTTCGGCTGGCCGACACCGTTCCACGAGTCGAAGTCGACCCAGCCGACGAACCACGTCGGCGCCCGGTCGCTGCGCATCAGCGACATCAGCTCGCTGAGGTCGGGGTCGTTGCCGCGCATCGGCAGGCTCCACAGGTGTTCGTACGGCGAGCTGAGGCCCGACGCGAACACGATGTCGGAGCGGCCGCCGTAGACCACGATGGTGTCGCCGGGCTCGGAGACGCGCTTGATCGCCTGGCCGGTGTAGATCTCCGTGGGCGGCTCGGCACCGGACGCGCTCTTGGCCACCCAGCCGACGATCGAGACCAGGCACGAGAGCGCCGCGATCCCGACCAGGAACTGCATCACCCGACCGCGCACTCCGGGGGCGCCGGCCACCAACGCGGCACACAGCACCACGGTCGGCACGATGCCGAGCAGGTAGGGGCGCCAGTAGCTGCCGCCCAGGACGACGCCGGCGCCGTCGACGACGAGCACGGCGAGCGCGGCCAACGTCACCGCCGGATGGGTGCGCCAGGCGTGCCGGATGTTGACCAGGAACCACGCGATGATGAAGGCCATGCCGGTGGCCACGAAGATGATCGCCAGCTGCCGGGCCCGGCCCAAGGGGGCTCCCGCCGACTCGTTGGAGATCACGTCGAGAGCGTGGGACCGGAAGCCGTAGACGGCGTACCAGAGGGTCTCCAGGTGTACGCCGTAGGCGAGGCACCAGGCGATCGTCAGGCCGAGGGGGATCGCCGCGCCGGCCAGTGCAGCGCCGGCGAGCCGGCCGAAGTCGGGCCAGCTGATCTCCTTGCGCACCGCCGAGGTGAGCAGCACGACGCCGCCGAAGGCCAGGCCGGTGGCCATGTTCTGCTTGAGCCCGATCGCCAGCATGCCGAGCAGGCCGGCACCCCCGGCGAGCAGGATCGCCTTGCGTGGTGCGGCATCGAGCAGGCGCAGTGCCTCGAGGGCGAGCCAGAAGCTGGTGACCACGATCGGGATGCCGAGGATCTCGCCCTTGGCCGCGACCGAGTCGATCATCGTGTTGGTGGTCACCGCGGCGGTCACCACCGCCGTCCAGCGCGCCGAACGCTCACCGGCCACGAGGTACGCCGTACGCGCGGCCGCGACCACCAGGAGGGCACACCCCAGGGCGGCGACGACCCGGATGAAGAGCGGCCCGCCGATCATGTCGGAGAGCTTGATCAGCGCGATCAGCGGCGGAGGGCGGTCCACCCAGTAGGTGCCGTAGAGGCTGTCCGGCTCGGGGTGCCAGGCACGGGCGACGAGGGTGAATCCCGCCTCGTCGGGGCGGATCGGCCACAGCATTCCCGGGAACCTGAGGAGCATCGCGAGCACCGCGGCGCCGCCCACCAGTCGCTTGGTGCCGACCTCGGGCACGCTCCAGCGCGTCGGAGTCGTCATGGGAACACCCTGCCACCCCGGCACCGCCGGGCGTCCGACCCATGCCGGGTCGTGGGCGAGGTCACCTGTCGACCAGTCGGACCAGGACGCCGGCGTGGTCGGAGGGCCACAATCCGGTGACCTCGTCGCGTGCCGCGCCGGTGGCTCCCAGCACAGTTCCCCGGTCGGCGACCACTCCGCGCCGGCTCCGGGCGAAGACGAAGTCGAGGCGGTGGTCCATCACGCCCGGCCCGTCGTCGAGCAGGTTGCTCGCCGTACAGCACGTGTGGCCGGGGCCGCCGGACGGCACGGTGAGCCACGTGTCGACGAAGCCGGCTCCGGTGAGCCCGCGGTAGGGCATCGAACGGCGCCCTGCCATCGGGTCGGAGTTGCAGTCGCAGACGACCACGACCGGTCCGCGGCTCGCGGCCGGTCCGTCGAGCAGTTCGCGGACCTGGTTGCGTCCCACACGCGGGTCGCCGACCTCGAGGTGGGTGTTGATGAAGCGAACCCGTTGCCCGGCGTTCTCCACGTCGACCCAGGTGTGGCCCCGGGTGAAGTCGACGAGGCGGCCGGGTAGCCGCATCCGGACGCGGGAGGTGAAGTGCTCCCTGCCCCGGTCGACGACGGTGAGCCCGTCGCGTACGCGCACGAGCACGACGTCCCGCAGGGTCAGCCGGACGTCACGACCGGGTTCCGACCTCGTGCGGTAGCCAGGAAACTCCAGGTCCAGCTCGCCCAGGGAGCTGACCACGAGGTAGTCGTGGTCGAGGGAATCGAGCTCCGCCATCAGGATCCGCAGGAAGTCGAGATCGACCGAGACTGCGTTCGGCACGCCCACGAGGTCGGGCTCCCGTGGCCCGCTGCGCCACAGGGCCACCTCCTGGAGTCCGACCAGGTCGGGGTCGTGGCGGGCGATCTCGGCGGCGATGAGACGGGCCCGGGTCCGGAACCGGGTCGTCGCGACGAGGCTCCGCACCTCGTGCATCGCGCGGGCGGTGGCATCGATCCTCGCCCTTGGCGATCCTGCTGCCTGGGCTGCCGCGAAGATCGGGAACACGTCGGTCCCGAGGAACAGGTTGCGCGTCATCACGGTCATGGGGTGGCCGAGCTCGGCGTGGCCGCGGGCCGCCTCGCTCGAGAACAGGGCCGAGAAGAGCGCCGGCACGGTGAGCAGTACGGCGAGCGCGCCTGCAACGGCGACGCGAATGATCGGCATGTGTGTCCCCCCGGAAAAGCCAGGCAGAATGATATCCCCTCACGGCCCGGGGAATGGCGTCGGGTGGCGTTTTCCTCGGCGAAACAAGCGCGCATCAACCGGGCAACATCGCCGGGTCATGCTGGGTCCTCCCGGGGCGCCCCGACGGCGTGGCGCCCCGGGACCAGACATCTGAACGAGAGGGGGACCGTCATGTTGTGGCGCGTTCGCATGACCCTGCCCGACCGCCCCGGAGCCCTGGCCGTCCTGGCCGCCAACTGCGGCGACCAGGGCGTCAACATCATGGGCCTCCAGATCTTCCCCGGCATCGAGTCGGTGACCGACGAGCTGGTGCTGCGCTGCCCCGACCACTGGGGCCTGCCCGACATCGCGGAGCTCGTCGAGAGCTCCGGGGGCGAGTCGGTCTCGGGTGCGCCGTGCACCGAACAGGCCCTGGTCGACCAGCCGGCCCGGTACGTGCAGGCGGCCCGCACGATCCTGGCCCAGCCCGCGGCCTTCCCCGAGGTGGTCGCGCGGTTGTTCGACGCCGAGTCCGACCCGGCGGAGGACGCACTCGCCGTGGTGCAGGACGTGATGGAGATGCAGGTCGGCGAGGTCCAGGTGCAGGTACGGCGTACGGCGCCGTTCACCGCGACCGAGCACGCCCGCGGTTCTGCGATGGCCGACCTGGTCAGTGACGTGCTGGCCCGCGGCCGGCTCGAGGTCTCGCCGCTGCGGCCGAACCCGAGTCGGCGTCTCGGCGGCGGCGCCAACCCGGCGTACGTCGTCGAGGAGGGTGTGGTCACCGCCCGGGTGGAGGGCACTGTCGTCGCCGTGGCCAGTCTCGGGGTCGCCGGACCCGATGGCGCGGTTCCGGTGAGCCTGCGGGTGGACCCTGCATGGCAGCGTCGGGGGATCGGCACCCGGCTGCTCATCGACGTCGGTCGCCTCGCCAACGCCAATGGCATCCACGATGTCGTGCTGACCACGCGGGTGGACAACCAGGCCGTGCTGCCGATGGTCCTGGCGGCCGGGCTCAAGGGCCGGATCCGGATGTCGGCCGACGTGTTGACCGTCCGGATCCCGGTGCACGATCTCAAGCCGCTCCCGGCTTAGGTGGTTGCTTCGGCGTGTCGATACGATGTGCAAGTGGAGCTCCCTGACAAGTTCGCAGCCCTTGGCCTGACCTACGACGACGTGCTGTTGCTGCCGGGGGAGTCCGACATGGCTCCCTCCGACATCGACACCACCTCGCGCCTGACCCGCGAGATCTCCCTGAAGGTGCCGCTGGTCTCCGCGGCCATGGACACCGTCACGGAGTCCCGCATGGCGATCGCGATGGCCCGCGAGGGCGGCATCGGCGTGCTGCACCGCAACCTGTCGCTGCAGGACCAGGCCTACCAGGTCGACCTCGTCAAGCGGACCCAGACCGGCATCATCTCCAACCCGGTGACGATCGGCCCCGACGCGACGCTCGAGGAGCTCGACCGCATCTGTGGCGAGTACCGCGTCTCCGGGCTGCCCGTGGTCGACACCGACAACAAGCTGCTGGGCATCATCACCAACCGCGACCTGCGCTTCACCCCGGTCGCGGAGTGGGCCACCACCAAGGTCGACGAGGTGATGACCACCAGCCCGCTGTTCACCGGCCCGGTGGGCATCTCCCGCGAGGACGCCACCGCCCTGCTGCGCCAGAACAAGCGCGAGCGGCTGCCGCTGGTCGACGAGGACGGCCGCCTCGGCGGTCTGATCACGGTCAAGGACTTCGTGAAGTCGGAGCAGTTCCCCAACGCCTCCAAGGACGCCGACGGCCGCCTCATGGTCGGTGCCGCGATCGGCTACTTCGGCGACGCCTGGGAGCGGGCCACCACGCTGATCGACGCCGGGGTCGACGTGCTCGTCGCAGACACCGCCCACGGTCACGTGCAGCTCCTGCTCGACATGGTGCGTCGGCTCAAGACCGACCCGGCCACGAAGCACGTCCAGGTCATCGGCGGCAACGTCGCCACCCGGGCGGGCGCCCAGGCGTTCGTCGACGCCGGTGCCGACGCGGTCAAGGTCGGCTTCGGCCCCGGCTCGATCTGCACGACACGTGTGGTCACCGGATGCGGCGTACCGCAGGTCACCGCCGTCTACGAGGCCTCACTGGCCTGTGCCCCGGCCGGTGTGCCCGTGATCGCCGACGGCGGGCTCCAGCAGTCCGGCGACATCGCCAAGGCGATCGTGGCCGGCGCCGAGACGGTGATGCTCGGCTCGCTGCTGGCCGGGTGCGAGGAGTCGCCGGGCGAGCTGGTCTTCGTCAACGGCAAGCAGTTCAAGGCCTACCGCGGCATGGGCTCGCTGGGTGCGATGAGCAGCCGTGGCAAGAAGTCCTACTCCAAGGACCGCTACTTCCAGGCCGAGGTCACCAGCGACGACAAGATCGTGCCCGAGGGCGTCGAGGGTCAGGTCGCCTACCGCGGCCCGCTCTCCGCGGTCGCGCACCAGTTGGTCGGCGGGCTCAACCAGTCGATGTTCTACATCGGGGCGCGCAGCATCCCCGAGCTCCACGAGAAGGGGAAGTTCGTGCGGATCACCTCGGCCTCCCTCAAGGAGAGCCACCCCCACGACATCCAGATGACGGTCGAGTCGCCCAACTACAACCGCTGACCGTCCCTTCTGCCGCGAACCGTGGATTCTTGTTGCGCGAGCCGTGGGTTTTTGATGCGCGAACCGGCAATTCTTGTTGCCGCGACCTGCCGATAGGCTGTGCCGGTGACTGAGATCGAGATCGGCAAGGCCAAGCGCGCCCGACGGGCGTACTCCTTCGATGACATCGCCATCGTGCCCTCGCGGCGCACGCGCGACCCCGAAGAGGTCAGCGTGGCCTGGCAGATCGACGCCTACCGTTTCGAGCTGCCGGTGCTGGCCGCGCCGATGGACTCCGTGATGTCCCCCGAGACCGCGATCGCGTTCGGCAAGCACGGCGGCCTGGGCGTGCTCGACCTCGAGGGCCTCTGGACGCGCTACGACGACCCGATGCCGCTGCTCGACGAGGTGGCCGCCCTGCGCGGCATCGAGGCCACCCGGCGCATGCAGGAGATCTACGCCGAGCCGGTCAAGGCCGAGCTGATCACCGCGCGCCTCAAGCAGGTGCGCGAGGCCGGGGTGACCGTGGCCGGGTCGCTCTCCCCGCAGCGCACCAAGGAGTTCGCCAAGGCCGTGGTCGACGCCGGCGTCGACATGTTCGTCATCCGCGGTACGACGGTCTCGGCCGAGCACGTCTCCTCGCAGGCGGAGCCGCTGAACCTCAAGGAGTTCATCTACGAGCTCGACGTGCCGGTGATCGTGGGTGGCTGTGCGACCTACCAGGCCGCGCTGCACCTGATGCGCACCGGCGCGGCCGGCGTACTCGTCGGGTTCGGCGGCGGAGCCGCACACACCACGCGCACGGTGCTCGGTGTGGCTGTGCCGATGGCCTCCGCGGTCGCCGACGTCGCGGCCGCACGCCGTGACTACATGGACGAGTCCGGTGGCCGCTACGTCCACGTCATCGCCGACGGATCCATCGGTCGCTCGGGAGACATCGCGAAGGCGATCGCCTGCGGTGCCGACGCTGTGATGGTCGGTTCGCCGTTCGCCCGCGCCGACGACGCACCCGGTCGCGGCTTCCACTGGGGCGCCGAGGCCTGGCACGGCAAGCTGCCCCGCGGCGAGCGGGTCGAGTTCGGCACGGTCGGCTCGCTCGAGGAGATCCTGTTCGGCCCCTCGCGGGTCGCCGACGGCACGATGAACCTGATCGGCGCGCTGAAGCGCTCGATGGCCACCACCGGCTACACCGAGCTCAAGGAGTTCCAGCGGGTCGAGGTCGTCGTCGAGTGACGTTGCTCGTCGCTGCGGCCCAGGCGGAGTCCGTTGCGGGCGACGTCACGGCCAACGGGGCGAAGGCCGCCCACCTGGTCGAGCTGGCCACGTCGCAGGGCGCGCGACTCGTCGTACTCCCCGAAGCGTTCCTGACCGGCTACTCCGAAGCGGCCTTCGCCGGCGACGTTCCGTCGGAGGACTCGCTCGACGGCGACTGGCTGGAGCCGCTCAGGGCGGCCTCGCGCGAGGGTGACTGTGTCGTCGTCGTGGGTACGCCGCTGCGGCGTGCGAGCGCAAGGACCCTGTCCCTGTTGGTGATTCGACCGAGCGGCGAGGTGTCGGCGCCCTACGACAAGCAGCACCTGTCCGGCTACGAGAACGACCACTTCGTCGCCGGTGACCACGGCGCCTCGATCGTCGTCGACGGCATCGAGCTGGGCCTGAGCGTCTGCTACGACGGCTGCTTCCCCGAGCACGCCAGGGCTGCCGCCGACGACGGAGCGATCGGCTACCTCAACTCCGCGGCCTACTTCACGGGTGGCGAGCACCGACGCGACCTCTACTATCCAGCCCGCGCCCTGGACAACGGCATGTACGTCGTCCTCGCCGGCCTCACCGGACGCTGCGGCCCGGGCGAGTTCATCGGCGGATCGGCGGTCTACGACCCCGAAGGCCGGCCGTTGTCGCGCCTGGGCACCGAGCCCGGGGTGGCCCTTGCCGAGATCGATCCCGCGCTGGTGTGGGAGACCCGGTCGGCGCACCCGATGCACGCTGACCGTCGGTCGACCCTGGGCCCGCGTCTCCGGGCATGACCACGACAGCGCGGAACATCCCAGGCACCTGGTGACTGCGATGTTCCGTGTTGTCCCTGTGCCCACGATGCTCTTTGGCCGCCACACCTGGAACCGCCTGACAGACTGACCGCATGAGCCAGCCGAGTGCCCTCAGTCCCCACTCCCGCAACGACGCCCTCCGGGCCCTGGTCGCCACCGCCGACAACGGTGGTGAGCTCGACGTGCTCGTGGTCGGCGGGGGAGTCGTCGGCGCCGGCACGGCACTCGACGCGGTCACTCGAGGCCTCTCGACCGGACTGATCGAGCAGCGCGACTTCGCCTCGGGCACGTCGAGTCGCAGCAGCAAGCTGATCCACGGCGGCCTGCGCTACCTGGAGATGTTCGACTTCGGGCTGGTCCGCGAGGCGCTGGAGGAGCGTGGCCTCCTGCTCACCCGGCTGGCCCCGCACCTGGTCCGGCCGGTGCCGTTCCTCTACCCGCTGCACAAGACCATCGAGCGGCCGTACGTCGGCGCCGGGCTGGTGCTCTACGACGCGATGGCGATGGCCGGCAAGTACGACATGGGCGTGCCGAAGCACAAGCACCTCTTCCGCCGTCAGGTCGCCCGCATCGCGCCCGACCTCAAGACCGAGGAGCTGACCGGTGCGATCCGCTACTACGACTGCCAGGTCGACGACGCCCGACTGGTGATGACGATCGCCCGCACGGCGGCCACGCACGGCGCCCACGTGGCCACCCGCACCAAGGTGATCGGCTTCGTGCGCGAGGGCGAGCGGGTGATCGGCGTCCGCGCGATCGACCTCGAGACCGACCGCGAGTTCGAGGTGCGCGCCAGGGTCGTGGTCAACGCCGCGGGCGTGTGGACCGACGAGATCCAGGAGATGGTCGGCGGCCGCGGATCCCTCAATGTCCAGGCCAGCAAGGGGATTCACCTCGTCGTACCCCGCGACCGAATTCGCTCCGAGGCCGGCTTCATCACCAAGACCGAGAAGTCGGTGCTGTTCGTCATTCCGTGGGGACGGCACTGGATCATCGGCACCACCGACACCCCGTGGGACCTCGACAAGGCGCACCCCGCGGCGTCGAAGGCCGACATCGACTACCTGCTCACCCACGTCAACAGGATCCTCCGCGAGCCGCTCGACCACGACGACGTCGAGGGCGTGTATGCCGGACTGCGACCACTGTTGAAGGGCGAGTCCGAGCCGACGTCGAGGATCTCCCGCGAGCACACCGTCGTGACACCGGTGCCAGGGCTGGTCATGATCGCCGGCGGAAAGCTCACGACGTACCGCGTGATGGCCCGCGACGCGATCGAGGCCGCCTCGCACTCACTGAAGACGACGGTGAACCTGACCGTGCGCGACTCGATCACCGACCGGGTGCCGCTGGTCGGTGCCGACGGGTTCGAGACGCGCTCCAACCAGCGGGTGCTGCTGGCTCGGCGCAGTGGGCTCCACGTGGCTCGTATCGACCACCTGCTCGGCCGGTACGGCGACCTCGTCGACGAGGTGCTCGCCCTGCTCGCCGAGCGCCCCGAGCTGCGGGTACCGCTCGAGGGCGCCGAGGACTACCTGGCCGGCGAGGTCGTCTACGCCGTGACCCACGAGGGAGCCCAGCACCTCGACGACGTGCTCACCCGCCGGACCCGCATCTCCATCGAGATGTTCGATCGGGGTGTGGCCGCCGCGCCGAAGGTGGCGTCGTTGATGGCCGGCGAGCTCGGCTGGGACGACGGACGCCGGGCCGACGAGGTCGACCACTACCTGCGCCGGGTCGAGGCCGAGCGGCAGAGCCAGGCCAAGCTCACCGACCAGGAGGCCGACGAGGCGCGGGTGCAGGTCCGCGACATCGTCTGACCCCGGCTTCGACGGCTTGGACGGGTGGGGCAGACTCCACGTCACGAACGAATAAATCCTTTCACGTGACCTCTGGCACGGAAAATCTTTCGTTGCTAGCCTGAATGAACAAGAATTCTCCGAAAGGAGACTTGGTTCGTCGTCGCGCCCAGGGTGGGACGACGGGCCCTGCCCGGACACCCCTTGGAGGAACGACAATGGCGTCGCGTTTCCGCGTCACTTATGCCACTCTCTCTGCCGACAACGACGACCTGCACGCCGCCTACGAGCAGGGACTGGAGACCGCGAGGTCCTGGTTCGGCAGCACCCTGCCGACGTACGTCGACGGGGAGGCGCGCACCAGCGGCGAGCTCTTCGACGTGCCCAGTCCGGTGGACACCTCGGTCGTGCTCTGCCACGTCCATGCGGCGACGACCGCCGACGTCGACGACGCGGTGGCCGCGGCCAGGGCCTACGGCGCCGAATGGGCCAGGACCCCGTGGCGGGAGCGCGTGGCCATCCTGCGCCGCGCCGGCGACCTGATCAGCGAGCGCTCCAACGAGCTGGCCGCCCTGATGAGCATGGAGGTCGGCAAGAACCGCCTCGAGGCGCTCGGCGACGTCGAGGAGTCCGCGGTGTTCTTCCGCTACTACTCCGACATGATGGAGAAGCACGACGGCTTCGACGTCGCGATGGACTCCATCGTCGATGCCGAGTCCAACCGCAGCGTGATGCGCCCGTACGGCGTGTGGGGCGTGATCAGCCCGTTCAACTTCCCGATGGCGCTGGCCGCCGGACCGACCGCCGGTGCCCTGGTCGCCGGCAACACGGTCGTGCTCAAGCCCAGCCCCCAGGGCACGTTCTCGGCGATCAAGCTCTACGAGTGCCTGCGCGACGCCGGCCTGCCCGCCGGTGCCTTCCACGTCGTCCCGGGCGGTGACGAGATCGGCAAGGCCGTGGTCGCCCACCCTGACGTCGCGGGCCTCTCGTTCACCGGCTCCTACGAGGTCGGCATGTCGATCTACAAGCAGTTCGCCACCGCCTTCCCGAAGCCGGTGGTCTGCGAGATGGGTGGCAAGAACCCGACCATCGTGTCCCGCAAGGCCGACATCGAGCTGGCGGCGGCCGGCATCGCCCGCTCTGCGTTCGGCTTCTCCGGCCAGAAGTGCTCTGCCTGCTCACGGGTGTATGTCGAGCGGGACGCCTACGAGCCCTTGATGGCTGCCCTGGCCGAGAAGGCCACCGGCCTGGCACTCGGCAACCCGACCGACCGGGACGTGTTCCTCGGCCCGGTCATCGACGAGGCGGCGGTGGCTCGCTTCACCGAGGCCGTCGACCACGCCCGCTCGAACGGGCGTGTGGTGGCCGGCGGCGACGTGGTCGGCAAGAGCCCGGCCGGAGCGCTGGGCCACTACCTGGCGCCCACCGTCGTGACCGACCTGCCCACCGACGACAAGCTGTTCCGCGACGAGCTGTTCGTGCCGTTCGTGGCGGTGGCCCCGATCGACTCCATCGACGAGGGCCTGGCGCTGGCCAACGACACGGACCTCGGCCTGACCGCCGGGTTCTTCTCGGCCGACGACGCGGAGGTCCAGCAGTTCCTCGACACGATCGAGGCGGGTGTGGTCTACGTGAACCGCGCCGCGGGCGCCACGACCGGGGCGTGGCCCGGGGTCCAGCCGTTCGGCGGCTGGAAGGGCTCCGGCACCGCCGGCAAGGCCGGTGGCGGCCTCTACTACGTGCAGCAATTCCTTCGTGAACAGTCCAGGACGGTGGTGTCGTGATGACGCAGGTGGAGATGAACCCGACGTGGCTGGCCGACCGGCCGGTGCCCGACATCCGCACGGCGCTGCCCGGGCCCGAGGGGCAGAAGGTGCTCGACCGCGACGGCAGCGTGACCAGCCCGTCGCTGCCGCGGGCCTACCCGTTGGTGCCCGCCCGCGGACACGGCGCGGTCATCGAGGACCCCGACGGCAACCTCTTCCTCGACTTCAACGCCGGCATCGCGGTGAACTCCACGGGCCACTGCCACCCCAAGGTGGTGGAGGCGGTGCAGGCCCAGGCCGCCCAGCTGCTGCACTACTCGGCCAGCGACTTCTACCTGCCGATCTACTCCCAGATGTGCGAGGCGCTGGCCCGCACGCTGCCGATCTCGGGACCCAAGCGGGTCTTCCTGACCAACTCCGGTGCCGAGGCCGTCGAGGGCTCGATCAAGCTCGCGCGCTATGCCACCGGTCGCCCCTACGTGATCAGCTTCTACGGCGCGTTCCACGGCCGCACCTACGGCGCGGTCAGCCTGACCGCCTCGAAGGCGAAGTACCACACGGGCTTCGGGCCGCTGCTGCCCGGCGTGCTGCACGCGCCGTACGCCTTCAGCGAGCGTGACCCCGAGACCGGTGCCCGCGTGCACGACGAGGACGCCACCTTCGACTACCTCGAGAACACGCTGTTCCGCTACGAGGTGTCGCCGACCGAGGTGGCCGCGATCTTCCTCGAGCCGGTGCAGGGCGAGGGCGGCTACATCGTGCCGCCCGCGGCGTGGGTGCAGCGGCTTCGTGAGCTCTGCGACCGCCACGGCATCCTGCTGGTCGCCGACGAGGTGCAGTCCGGCATGGGCCGCACCGGCAAGATGTGGGCGATCGAGCTGGCCGACGTCGAGCCCGACGTCATCATCAGCGCCAAGGGCATCGCCTCCGGCCTGCCTCTGGGCGCGTTCGCGGCGAAGGCGGAGCTGATGGAGAAGTGGGGCGCCGGTGCGCACGGGTCGACGTACGGCGGCAGCCCGGTCGCCTGCGCGGCAGGCCTGGCCACCCTGGAGACGATCCAGTCCGAGGGACTGGTCGAGAACGCCACGAAGATCGGCGAGGAGCTGGTCCCCGGGCTCAAGGACCTGCAGTCCCGGTTCCCGAAGATCATCACCGACGTCCGCGGTGTCGGGCTCATGCTCGGCGTCGAGTTCCGCACGCCCGAGCAGGCCGCCGACGTGCAGCAGCGCGCCTTCGAGCAGGGCCTGCTGGTCCTGGAGTGCGGCGAGAGCACGATCCGGATGTCGCCCCCGCTGGTGGTCACGCCCGAGCAGGCGCAGACCGCGCTGCGGATCTTCGGCGACTCGGTGGCCGCGGTCGCGGAGTGAGCAAGCACGTCTTCTCGCGCGGCGGTGACCGGCTCCCGGTCGCCGCCCGCGGGAGCGGCGCGGAGATCTTCGACACCGACGGCCGCCGCTACCTCGACGGCTCCGGGGGCGCGATCGTGGTCGGCATCGGCCACGGAGTCACCGAGGTCGCCGACGCGATCGCCGAGCAGGCCCGGGCCATCGCCTACGCACACGGCACCGCCTTCACCTCCGACTCCCTCGAGGCGTACGCCGAGGAGCTGGCACCGCTGCTCCCGATGGACGACCCGCGGATCTACCCCGTCTCCGGCGGGAGCGAGGCGGTCGAGACCGCACTGAAGATGGCTCGGGCCTTCCACCTGGCGCGCGGCGAGGACCGGCACGTCGTCATCGGACGGGCCGGTGCCTACCACGGCAACACCCGCGGAGCCCTCGACGTCTCCGGCCGACCCGGCCTGCGGGCGCCGTACCTCCCGTGGCTGGGGGCGGCCGAGCACACCACGACGCCCTACGAGTTCCGCTGCCCGTTCCCCGACAGCCACCCCGACGGTTGCGGGACCCGGCACGCCCAGGCACTCGACACGCTGATCGAGCAGACCGGCCCCGAACGAGTGGCCGCGTTCATCGCCGAACCGGTCTCGGGCGCGGCACTCGGCGCCTGCGTGCCGCCGCCGGACTACTGGCCGGCCATCGCGGAGGTGTGCCGTCGGCACGGCGTGCTGTTGATCGCGGACGAGGTGATGACCGGGTTCGGCCGCACCGGCGCCTGGAACGGCTGCGACCACTTCGGGCTGCGCCCCGACCTGATGGTGCTGGCCAAGGGTGCTGCGTCGGGATACTGGCCGCTCGGCCTCGCGGTGGCCTCCGGCCGGGTGTACGACGCCCTCGCCGACGGTGGGTTCACGCACGGGTTCACCTACTCCCACCACGCGGTGGGGGCCGCGGCCGGACTCGCCGTCCTCCGCCGGCTGCGCGACCACGACCTGGTCCGCGCCTCGGCCGAACGTGGTGACCAGCTCGACGCCGCCCTGCGCACCGAGCTCGGGGACCACCCGGCCGTCGGTGACATCCGCGGACTCGGGCTGCTGCGTGGCATCGAGCTCGTGGCCGACCGCCGTACGTCGCAGCCGTTCGCCAGGTCCGAACGCGTCGTCGAACGCGTCGTCGCGGCCGGCAAGGAGCAAGGGGTGCTGCTCTATCCCTCGACCGGCTGTGCCGACGGCATCGACGGCGACCTGATCCTGCTCGGACCTCCGCTGGTGATCACGCCCGGGCAGACCGAGGAGCTGGCCGCGCTGACCGCCGCCGCGATTCGTGACGTCCTCGGCTGACCGATCGACCTGTCGCCAGTTCTGGAGCGCGCCCGGAACTGGCGACAGGTCAGCATGAACTGGCGACAGGTCGCCGAAATGGGGTGCGGGACGTCCGACATTCGGGATTTACAAAAAGAATCAGAGTGTCAAGCCGTCCAATTGCTACCGAAGGGTAGTGAAGGCGTTCCCGGTCACCTAGGCTCGAGACCATGAGCCAGCAGACCCCGCAGCCAGAGCCCCTCGTGGGTGGGCCTCACGACCCCGAGCACGACCCGAGTGCCGCCTACGCACTCGAACCCGACTACACGGCCGCGCTGACCCGGCGCATCGTGTCCACCTCGGGTGACTCGGTGCTGTCGGTCAGCCCGGTCAACGGCCAGCCCCTGGGCCACGTCCCGCAGTCGAGCGAGGACGACATCGTCGAGGCCTTCGCCCGTGCCCGCCGCGCGCAGGCCGCCTGGGCACGTACGTCGCTCGACCACCGCGCGGAGATCCTGTTGCGCCTGCACGACCTCGTGCTCGACCGCGAGGCGGAGATCATCGACCTGGCCGTCTGGGAGTCGGGCAAGGCCCGCAAGGACGCCTACCTCGAGGTCTACCACGTGGCCCTGACCGCGCGTTACTACGCGCGCACGATCCACCAGTACCTCGACACCCAGCGGCGCGCGGGCGTCGTACCCGGTGCCACGCGCATCGACCTGAACCGCGTGCCCAAGGGTGTCGTCGGCATCATCGCGCCGTGGAACTACCCGTTCACGATGGCGCTGTGCGACGGGTTGCCGGCGCTCGCAGCGGGCAACGCGGTGGTCACCAAGCCCGACAGCCAGACCATGCTGACCGCACTGCTCGGCGCCCAGCTTCTCGAGGAGGCCGGCTTCCCGAAGGACCTGTGGACCGTCGTCGCCGGTCCGGGTTCGCGGGTCGGCACCTCGTTGATCGCGAAGTCCGACTACGTCTGCTTCACCGGCTCGACGGCCACCGGCAAGCGGGTCGCCGCAGGGTGCGCGGAGCGCCTGATCGGCTGCTCGCTCGAGCTCGGCGGCAAGAACCCGATCCTGATCCTGCGCGACGCCTCGATCGAGAAGGCCGCCGAGGGCGCCGTCCGCGCGACCTTCTCCAACGCCGGGCAGCTCTGCGTCTCCACCGAGCGCCTGCTGGTCGCCGACCAGGTCTACGACCGGTTCGTCGAGCGCTTCGTGGCGCGCACGAAGGCGATGGTGCTCGGCCCGGGCCACGAGTGGGCCACCGACATGGGCTCGCTGATCTCGCAGGCCCAGCTCGACACGGTCATCGCCCACGTCGACGACGCCGTCGCCAAGGGCGCCACGGTGCTCACCGGTGGCAAGGCACGGCCCGACCTCGGCCCCTACTTCTATGAGCCGACGATCCTCGAGGGCGTCACGCCCGACATGACCTGTTTCGGCAACGAGACCTTCGGCCCGGTCATCTCGGTCTACCGCTTCCACGACGAGACCGAGGCGATCGCGAAGGCCAACGAGGGCGACTACGGCCTCAACGCCGCGATCTACAGCCAGGACGGCAAGCGGGCCCGCGCGATCGCCCGCGAGATCAAGTGCGGCACGGTCAACGTCAACGAGGCGTACGGCGCCACGTTCGCCAGCGTCGACGCGCCGATGGGCGGCATGCGCCAGTCGGGCATGGGCCGTCGTCAGGGTGCCGAGGGCATCCACCGCTACACCGAGCCCCAGTCGGTCGGGACCCAGCGGGTCTGGGGGTTCCGCCCGGTCAAGGGCATGTCCAACGAACTGTTCGCCAAGACGCTCACGGCCAGTGCGCGTCTCATGAAGAAGACGGGCCGCGCATGACCCACTACGACGTACTCATCATCGGATCCGGTTTCGGTGGCTCGGTCTCGGCGCTCCGGCTGACCGAGAAGGGCTACAAGGTCGGTGTGCTCGAGGCCGGTGCCCGCTTCGAGGACGACGACCTGCCGAACACCTCCTTCGACCTGAAGAAGTACCTCTACATGCCGGCCGCCGGCATGTACGGCATCCAGCGCATCGACATGGTCAAGGACTGCCTGATCCTGGCCGGCGCGGGTGTCGGCGGTGGGTCCCTGGTCTACGCGAACACCCTCTACGAACCCCTCGACGCGTTCTACCGCGACAAGTCGTGGTCGCACATCACCGACTGGAAGGCCGAGCTGGCGCCGTACTACGACCAGGCCAAGCGCATGCTCGGCGTCGTCGAGAACCCGCTGATGACCGCCTCCGACCGGGTGATGAAGCAGGTCGCCGACGACATGGGCGTGGGCGACACGTTCCACCCGACCCCCGTCGGCGTCTTCTTCGGTGGCCCGGGCCAGCCGAGCCACAAGGCCGTGGCCGACCCGTTCTTCGGTGGTGCCGGCCCCGACCGCAACCCGTGCAAGAACTGCGGTGAGTGCATGACCGGCTGCCGCCACAACGCGAAGAACACGCTGGTCAAGAACTACCTCTACCTGGCCGAGCAGAACGGTGCCGTCGTACACCCGCTGACCACGGTGACCCGGGTCCGCCCGCGTCGCCTCGGCGGCTACGAGATCCAGGCCCGCTGGACCAAGGCCAAGCTCTCCCGCAAGTCTGCCGTGAAGACCTTCACCGCCGACCAGGTGATCTTCGCCGCCGCAGCCCTCGGCACGCAGAAGCTGCTGCACCAGCTCAAGGGCGAGGGCGACCTGCCCTACATCTCCGACCGCCTCGGTGTGCTGACCCGCACCAACTCCGAGGCGATCCTGGGTGCCCTGGCGCCCGACCGCTCGACCGACTTCACCCACGGCGTGGCGATCACGTCGTCGTGGCACCCCGACGAGCACACCCACATCGAGCCGGTCCGCTACGGCAAGGGCAGCAACGCGATGGCGATGATGCAGACCGTACTGGCCGACGACACCGGCACCGAGCCGCGCTGGCGCACCTGGCTCAAGGAGCTCTGGAAGCAGCGCAAGCAGGCCCTCGACCTCTACGACATGAAGCACTGGTCCGAGCGCACCGTCATCGCCCTGGTCATGCAGACCCTCGACAACTCGATCACCACCATCGGCAAGAAGACGCCGTTCGGCTGGCGGATGAGCTCCAAGCAGGGTCACGGCGAGCCTAACCCGACGTACATCCCCGTCGCCTATGACGCCGTACGCCGGATGGCCGACGTGATGGGCGGTACGCCGGGAGGCAACGTGGGGGAGCCGTTCAACGCGCCGCTGACCGCGCACTTCATCGGTGGCTGCACCATCGGCGACTCGCCGGAGAGCGGGGTCGTCGACCCCTACCAGCGCATCTACAACTACGAGGGCCTGCACATCGCCGACGGCTCCGCGATCTCGGCGAACCTGGGCGTGAACCCGTCGCTGACGATCACGGCGCAGGCCGAGCGGGCGATGTCGTTCTGGCCGAACAAGGGCGAGGCCGACACCCGCCCCGCGATGGGTGCGGCCTACTCGCGGATCGCCCCGGTGCAGCCGGCGCACCCGGTCGTTCCCGAGTCCGCCCCCGGCGCGCTGCGACTGCCGATCGTCGGCGTCAGCTGACTCCACTGCCGGATCTGACGGTTTGCACCCCCAGACGGGGTGCAAACCGTCAAAACGGGCGCGCCCGACCGACGGGCTGGAAAGTTTTGAAGAATTGCGTGGTTCGGGCGTAACCCGCCCCCACGGCTCTCGTTGAGGTGTGTGGGTCCGACAGTCATGCTCCCTCCCACGTCGGGCCCCATGTCCAAGCTCTGTCCAGCAGATGCATGGACGATCAGGGCCCGACCACCCTCCCTCCCCGGTCGGGCCCTGATGCGTTCCCGGACCATTTCAGAACGGCGCACCATTTCGGAGCGGCCGCGGATGATCGATAGGATCCCGCCATGACCGGTCCCGCGCACAGCCCGCACGAGCACGATCTCGTCCTCGTCGTCGATTTCGGGGCGCAGTACGCCCAACTGATCGCCCGTCGTGTGCGTGAGGCCCGGGTCTACTCCGAGATCGTGCCGCACACGCTGCCGGTCGCGGAGATCCTGGCCCGCAAGCCGAAGGCGATCATCCTGTCCGGCGGCCCCTCCTCGGTGTACGCCGAGGGCGCTCCCGGCATCGACGCCGACCTCTTCGCGTCCGGCGTACCCGTCTTCGGCATGTGCTACGGCTTCCAACTGATGGCCAAGAGCCTGGGCGGCGAGGTCTCGCACACCGGGGCCCGCGAATACGGCCGTACGCCGGTCCGCGTCACCGCTCCGGGCACCCTCCTGTCCGACATCCCCGCCGAGCACAAGGTGTGGATGTCCCACGGAGACTCCGTGACCGCCGCGCCGGCCGGGTTCGACGTGCTCGCCTCGACCGACGTCACCCCGGTGGCCGCCTTCGAGAACCTGGAGAAGCGCCTCGCCGGCGTGCAGTGGCACCCCGAGGTGCTGCACAGCGAGCACGGCCAGCAGACCCTCGAGCACTTCCTGCACGACATCGCCGGCTGCCGCCAGACCTGGACGATGGTCAACGTCGTCGAGGAGCAGGTCGAGCGGATCCGCAACCAGGTCGGTGACGCCCGCGCGATCTGCGCCCTCTCCGGAGGCGTCGACTCCGCGGTGGCCGCGGCCCTGGTCCAGCGCGCCATCGGCGACCGCCTGACCTGCGTGTACGTCGACCACGGCATGATGCGCAAGGGCGAGACAGCGCAGGTGCGTCGCGACTTCGAGGAGGTCTTCGACACCCTCGACGTGGTCGACGCCGAAGACCAGTTCCTCGGTGCGCTGGCCGGTGTGCGCGACCCCGAGGAGAAGCGCAAGATCATCGGGCGCGAGTTCATCCGCACCTTCGAGGACGCAGAGGTGCGGGTCTTCGGCTCGCTGTCCGACGACGAGCGCGGCGACACGGCGTACCTCGTGCAGGGCACGCTCTACCCCGACGTCGTCGAGTCCGGCGGCGGTGCCGGCACCTCCACGATCAAGTCGCACCACAACGTCGGCGGGCTGCCGGAGGACCTCCAGTTCGAGCTGGTCGAACCGCTGCGCACGCTGTTCAAGGACGAGGTCCGGTCAGTGGGGGAGCAGCTCGGTCTGCCTTCCACGATGGTGTGGCGCCAGCCGTTCCCCGGACCAGGCCTGGGCATCCGCATCATCGGCGAGGTCACCCGCGAGCGCCTCGACATCCTGCGTGAGGCCGACGCGATCGCCCGCGAGGAGCTCACCCGTGCCGGCCTCGACCGTCAGGTCTGGCAGATGCCGGTGGTGCTGCTGGCCGACGTACGCTCCGTGGGCGTGCAGGGCGACGGCCGCACCTACGGCCACCCGATCGTGCTGCGGCCGGTGACCTCCGAGGATGCGATGACCGCCGACTGGGCGCGCATCCCCTACGAGGTGCTCGAGACGATCTCGACCCGCATCACCAACGAGGTGGCCGAGATCAACCGGGTCACCCTCGACGTGACCTCGAAGCCCCCGGGCACCATCGAGTGGGAGTGACCAACCGGGGATTCTTGCGCTTCGAACCGTGGATTCTTGGTGACCGGACGTCAATGATCCACGGTTCGCGCATCAAGAATCCACGGTTCGCGTCAGACGTGGAGCTCGGTTCGGTCGGAGGCCAGGAGTACGGCGCCGACCAGTGAGGCCCGCTCGCCGAGCACGCCGGCCTCGACCGGAGTGCTCGCGGCGGTGTCGAGCGCGTGCCGGCGCAGGCCGACCCGCACCGAGTCGAGCAGCAGGTCGCCGGCGCGGGCCATGTCGCCGCCGATCAGCACGATGTCGGGATTGAGCAGGTTCACCACGGACGCGACGCCCCAGCCCACGTGCAGACCGGCGTCCTCGAAGGTGCGCAGCGCGGAGACGTTGCCCTCGCGGGCCGCGGCGATGATGTCGTCGATCGACGCGTCGGGGAACTGGCCGACCAGGAGATCCTGCACGGCGCCGACGGACGCGTAGGCCTCGAGGCAGCCGCGGCTGCCGCACCGGCAGACCGGGCCCTGGGCGTCGAGGGTGAGGTGGCCGATCTCGCCCGCGCTGCCGGAGGACCCACGGAACAGTCGGTCCTCGAGGATCACGCCGGCGCCGACGCCTGACGAGATCTTGATCAGCACCGAGGTGGCGTGGTCGCGCGCCGCGCCCTGGCGGTGCTCGGCCAACGCCGCGAGGTTGGCGTCGTTCTCGATGTGCACCGGCCTGTCGAAGACGGCGGTCGCCACCTCGCGGGCGTTCACGCCGACCCAGCCGGGCAGGATCGCCGACGAGCGGACGAGCCCGGCGACGATCGGTGCAGGCAGGCCCATCCCGATGTTGCGGACAGGCTCGTCGATGCCGGCCTCCTCACACAGCTCGGTCATCAGGCTCCGGGCCAGGGTGAGGCCCTCGTCATGGGTGTGGGCCGGGTCGAGGGGCTGGCGGCGCTCGGCGATGACGTTGCCGGCCAGGTCGCCCAGCCCCACCGAGAGGTGACTGTGCCCGAAGTCGACCCCGGCCACCACGCCGGCGGCCCGGGCGATGCGGATCGTCGTGCCCCGCCGGCCGCTGCCGGGTTCGGTGGACACGAGCCCGGCGCCGGCGAGGTCGCGGACGATGTTGGACACGGTCGCGGGGGCGAGCCCGGTGATCCGGGCCAGCTCGGCCTGGGTCAGGGGCGCGCCGTCCGCCGGGACGCCGCCGATGCGGCCACGGAGTACGTCGACCACGCGCAGCTGGTTCGCCGTACGCAGCGACGACGTCGAGCCGGGATGGTGCGCGGCAGGTGTCTCGGGCGGCATGGGTGAACCTTCTGACATCGCAACGCTTGTCGTCAAGAGAAGCGTCCAAATTGCTCAATGTTGCGACTTGGAACGATTTTGCGTTCAACTCTTGACGACAAACGGTGTGAGCCACAACACTCGACCTCACCAGCGCCGGACGCCGTCCTCACGGTGGCGGACCGGGAATCAGGAGGAAGTCGTGACCACAAAGTTCCATCGCGTCGCCGCCATCGGTGTCGCCGTACTGATCAGCGCCGGCACCCTGGTGGCGTGCGGCGCCAACGACGCGGCCGAGGGTGGCGACGACCCCGTCATCGCCCTGCTGCTCCCCGAGACGAAGACGACGCGCTACGAGACCTTCGACAAGCCTCTCTTCGAGGCCAAGGTCAAGGAGCTCTGCGAGGAGTGCGAGGTCAAGTACTTCAACGCCGACGGTGACGTGAACGCCCAGTCCGAGCAGGTCGACTCCGCCATCACCCAAGGCGCCGACGTGGTCGTCCTCGACCCCGTGGATGCGAACACTGCGACGTCGCTGATCAAGACGGCGCGAGAGTCCGACGTGCCGACCGTGGCCTATGACCGATTCATCGAGGGTGCCGACTACTACATGTCGTTCGACAATGAGACCGTCGGCCGGATGCAGGGTGAAGCCCTGATCGAGGCCATGGGCGACAAGGGAAGCATCATCATGCTGAACGGCGACCCGCGCGACCCGAACGCGCCGGTCTTCAAGAAGGGTGCGCACTCGGCGATCGACAAGTCGAACCTCAAGGTGATCGCGGAGTACGACAACCCTGACTGGAGTCCCGAGAACGCCAACCAATTCACCACGGACCAGTTGACCAGGTTCGGCAACGACAGGATCCAGGGCATATACGCCGCGAACGATGGCCAGGCCGGCGGTGCGATCAGCGCGCTCAAAGGCGCCGATGTCAAGGAGTTGCCGCCGGTGACCGGACAGGACGCCGAGGTCACTGCCATTCAGCGCATCGTGGCGGGTGAGCAACGGATGACGATCTACAAGTCGATCAAGGAGCAGGCCGAGAAGGCGGCCGAGGTAGCAGTGGCGATTGCCCGAGGTGACGAGGTCACCGGTGCCTCTGACTATGAAGGCGTTCCGTCCTTCATCTTCGACCCGGTCGTAGTGACGCAGGACAACATCATGGACACGGTGGTCGCGGATGGCTTCTGGTCCGTTGACGACATCTGTACGGCGGACTATGCGGACGCTTGTGCGGCGGCCGGTGTGAAGTGACGCACGACGTGGAGGTCGCATCGGCCGGGGAGAACGTGCTCTCCCTCACCGGGGTGACCAAGAGGTTCGGGGCCGTTCAGGCGCTCAGCGACGTGGCGCTCGAAGTTCACGCCGGTGAGGTGGTCGCGCTCGTGGGCGACAACGGCGCGGGCAAGTCAACGCTCGTCAAGATCATCGCCGGCGTCTATCAGGCCGACAGCGGAGCGATGACCTACGCAGGTACGACGACGAGTCCGGACGGCCCCTCGCAGGCCAAGGCGCTGGGTGTCTCCACCGTCTTCCAGGACCTCTCCTTGTGCGACAACCTCGACGTCGTGGCCAACCTGTTCCTCGGTCAGGAGCTGAGAAGGTGGTCGCGCATCGACGAGGTCGCGATGGAGAAGGAGGCCTGGCGACTGCTGCGCAGCCTGTCGGCCAAGATCCCCTCGGTGCGCATTCCGATCGCCGCGCTCTCGGGCGGTCAACGCCAGACGGTGGCGATCGCCCGGGCACTGGTCGGATCACCCAAGGTCGTGATCCTCGACGAGCCCACCGCGGCGCTCGGTGTCGCGCAGACGGCCGAGGTGCTCAACCTCGTCGAGCGACTCCGCGAGAACGGCCTCGGTGTCATCCTGGTCAGCCACAACATGGCCGACGTCCAGGCCGTGGCCGATCGGATCGTGGTGATGCGGCTGGGCCGCAACGCCGCCGAGTTCCGCGCCGCAGACACGTCCACCGAAGAGTTGGTCGCGGCGATCACCGGGGCGTCGGACAACGTCGTCGCTTCACGAGCGCAACGCAGGGGACTGGCCCATGACGAGTGAGACCGCCGAATCGCCGATCGCCGCAGATCTCGTCGACGAGCGACTGATCGGACGCGGCGGGGTCACGGGGGGTGCCCGCAGCCTCTGGAACCGGATCCGGGGCGGCGACCTCGGCATGCTGCCGGTGATCATCGGGCTGATCGTCATCAGCCTGGTCTTCTATGCGATGGAGCCGATCTTCCTCTCCTCGCGCAACCTTGTCTCCATCACCCAGTTCGCCGCACCTGTGGGCATCATCGCGCTCGGCATCGTGCTGGTGCTGCTGCTCGGGGAGATCGACCTCTCCGTGGGCTCGGTCAGTGGCATGGCGGCGGCGGTGATGGCGGTCGTCGTCGTTCGCCAGGGTCACGACATGGCGCTCGGCCTCGTGGCCGGAATCCTGTCGGGGCTTGCCGTGGGCCTGTTCTACGCGATCCTCTACAACGCGTTCGGCATTCCGAGCTTCGTCTTCTCGCTGGCTGGCCTGCTCGGCTTCGAGGGCGTGCTCTATCTGGTGCTCGGCAAGGAAGGGTCGATCAACCTGCCCGAGGGCAGCAACTTCGTGCAATATGTGCGCTACGAATACCTCCCGCAAGGTGCGGCATATGCCTTGGTCGTGTTGCTGAGTGTCGGGTACCTGACCAGCCGCTCGCTCGCCTCCAGGAGTCGAGAAAGAGCCGGGCTGAGTTCGCTGTGGATGCCGGGCGTGCTGATCAAGGCAGGCCTGATGCTCGTCGGTCTGCTGTTCGCGACCTACTACCTGTACATCGACCGCGGCTGGGGCTACCTCTGGGTGTTCTTCGTCCTGCTCGTCATGATTGTCGACTTCGCTCTGCGTCGTACGACGTGGGGCCGTCACGTGTTCGCAATCGGTGGCAGCGAGGACGCCGCGCGTCGCGCCGGCATCAAGGTGGGACGCACCTATGTGTCCGTCTTCGTGATGTGTTCCACCCTCGCTGCCCTCGGCGGGCTGCTGGCGGCGGCGCAGGTGACGTCAGTGTCGCAGAGCAGCGGCACCGGCGACACGAACCTCACGGCGATTGCGGCCGCTGTCATCGGCGGCACCAGCCTGTTCGGCGGCCGGGGCTCGGCGTGGTCGGCGCTGCTCGGCATCCTGGTGCTCAAGGCGATCCAGAGCGGACTCAACATGGTTGGCGTCGACTCGTCGTCGGTGCGACTCATCGTCACCGGCGGGGTGCTCCTGCTCGCCGTTGCGGTTGACTCCAAGGCGCGCCAGGCCAGGGAGTCCAGCGGCCGCGGCTGACTGGCCCCTCCGAGGTTGAGTGCTGAGGTGGTCGCCGGAGCAACCACCACAGCAGTCAACCGCAGGTCGTGCGAAGTTGGTTGCCACATTCCCCACGGTCGCCTCGTCGTAGTGAGTGAGAGAGTGACGTAGCAGCCGAAACAAGGTGGGGACTTCATGCGGCAGGGCGATCGGGCGCAGTTCGAGGACTTCGCGCAAGCGACCTCGGGCGAACTGCTCCGGGCGGCCTACCTGATGTGTGGAGACCGGTTCCTCGCCGAGGACCTCGTGCAGGACACCCTGGCCCGCGTCTACGGCCGCTGGCCGAAGGTCCGCGACGCTGAGAACCCGGTGGCCTATGCCCGCACCATCCTGGTCCGGCTGTTCATCAGCACGACCCGCAAGCGGTCGTCGACCGAGCGGCCCACCGCCGACATCCCGGATCAGGCATGCCTCGACGCGGACGTCGCGCTGCGACACACGTTGGTCGCGGCGCTGCGCCAACTGTCTGCGACCGACCGCGTGATCGTGGTGCAGCGCTACCTGGTCGGCCTCGACTGCCGGTCCGTCGCACGCGACCTGGACCTGTCCGAGCAGGCCGTTCGCAGCCGCAGCTCGCGGGCTCTCGCGAGGGTGCGAGAGATTCTCGGGCCCGATTTTCTGATCACGAGCAGGAGCGGGCTCCATGAATGAGCACGAGATGACGGCACTGCTGGAACGAGCGACTCAGGGCGTTCACGGCACCGAGGCGCTCGTGGCCGGCGGCGTACGCCGAGGGCAGCGTCGGGTACGTCGGCAGCGTGCGACGGCGCTGGCGGGCGCAGCGGCGGTGGTCGCACTGGTGGCCACCACCGCGATGCTGGGCCCGTTCGGGGAGAAGGCGCCGAACCCGGACGAGCGGGTGGCCGCGACCGACGTCAAGCCGAAGCCCGCGGAGGCAGGGCCTGCACTGCCACCCAAGCTCGAGCGCTTGCAACAGCAGGTGATGGCTCCAGTGCCAGCGCGACTGGTCGCGGACGGCACCTACGTCGGCACGATCGAGTTCGATCCGCGCGACGGCACAGGTCTGGGAACCGTCCAGGCGATCGTGACCGAGGACCCCGATGACCCGCTCCTGTCCACGTGGGCAGGCAGGTGCGCGCAGTTGGAGGGCTGCTCCGAGACGGCCGGCGGTTGGGTGCTGGTCGAGCCCAGCAGCCCCGATGTGCTGGGCGTCAACCCCGACCTCGAAGGCGCCCGGGGGTTCTACCTCGGCCGTGACGGCAGGTCGGTCGACCTGGTGGCCTACAACGGCACCGATCCGCAAATGGGCGGGCCGGTGACCCGGGAGGACCCGGTGCTCAGCCGCCAGGAGCTCGTGCAGCTGGTCACCGACCCGACCTGGTTCGACTCTTGAAATGAGTTGAGGGCTCAGGTGGTTGCCATGGCAGCCACCTGAGCCCTCAACCTCGTCAGGTCAGTCGTTCTCCCAGTCGCGACGCGGACCGGTGCGGGCATCGGTCTCCTCGTCGGACATCTTGCGGGAGACGGCCAGGCTGGCGATCGCGGTGATGGCCAGGGTGCCGATGATCACCACGAGCGAGAGCCAGATCGGCACGTCGGGCGCCCACTTGATGTGCTCGCCGCCGTTGATGAACGGCAGCTCGTTCTCGTGCATCGCGTGCAGCACCAGCTTCACGCCGATGAACAGCAGCAGGAACGCCAGCCCGTAGGACAGGTAGATCAGGCGCTGCAGCAGGCCGCCGATGAGGAAGTAGAGCTGGCGCAGGCCCATCAGCGCGAAGACGTTCGCGGTGAACACGAGGTACGGGTCCTTGGTGACGCCGTAGATCGCAGGGATCGAGTCCAGCGCGAACAACAGGTCCGTCGTACCGAGGGTCAGCACGACGAGGAACATCGGCGTGATGAGGCGCTTGCCGTTCTCGATCGAGAAGAACTTGGTGCCGTGCCACTCGCTGGTCGCCGGCAGGTGGTTCTCGGCGAACTTCACGAGGCGGTTCTCCTCGTATTCGTCGTCCTCGTCCTCGGCGCCTTCCTTGGCCAGCTTGTACGCCGTCCAGACCAGGAACAGGCCGAAGATGTAGAAGACCCAGCTGTACTGGTTGATGGCCGCCGCGCCGAGCACGATGAAGATCGCGCGCATGACCAGCGCCAGCACGATGCCGATCATCAGCACCTTCTGCTGGTACTCACGCGGCACGTTGAAGTTGGCCATGATGATGATGAAGATGAACAGGTTGTCGATGGAGAGTGAGTACTCCAGCAACCAGCCCGAGAAGAACTCGAGTCCCGGGCTCGGGGACAGCTCGTGCGGTTCCGCGAAGATGAACAGGCAGACGCCGAAGACGATCGCCATGCTCACGAAGATCGCGAGGTGGGTGCTGACCTCCTTCATGGAGGGCTCGTGCGGTCGACGGCCGATGATGGCCAGGTCGACGGTGAAGACGGCGACGGCGACGAAGATGGTGATGGCCCAGATCAGCGGGCTGGCGACGGAATCGCCGATGATTGCACCCAAGGAAATCTCCTCCGGAGTGGCGTGACGCTGCGGCACTTGGGGATGCGACAGCCGGACATGGACTCCGGAGGTCTCTTCCGCCCGATGTGAGTCGGACCAGTGGCACCGGACAGATTGCTCTGTCGTGGTGACGACACCACTGCGAAGGAATACTCCCCTCCTGAACGCGGACAGTGTTTCACGTTCCGTCGCCCGATGAGAACTCGCTAGGGTCGGTGCATGTCACGCGCCGTGCACCACCTGGACCTGTGGGTCGCCGATCTGGCCGTCGCCGAGGGGGAGTGGGGCTGGCTGCTCGGCGAGCTCGGCTGGGAGGTCGACATGACGTCGGGCAGCAGCCGTTCCTGGGCGCATCCCGACGGCACGTACTTCTTCATGGAGCGCTCTCCCGACCAGCTCGACGAGCCGCACGACCGGCTGCGACCCGGCCTGAACCACCTCGCCCTGCTCACCGACGAACGCCACCTGCTCGACCGCATGCGGGCCGAGTCCAGCGCCCACGACTGGCACGAGCTGTACGCCGACCGCTACCCGCACGCTGGCGGGGAGGAGCACGTCGCGCTCTACCTGGAGAACTCCGAGGGCTTCGAGGTCGAAGTCGTGTGGGAGCCCTGAGCGTGGGCGACCGCTGGGCGCAACGCCTCATGCGCAACCCGCTCCTCGCGCCGGTCTACGAGAAGGCCTACCGGCCGCTGCTGGGCTGGGCCTTCATGGGGTTCGACCTCGACCACCTGCGCAACGAGCGCGCCCTCACCGTCCGGGCGCTGCGGTTGAAGCCGGGCCACCTCGTGCTGGACGTGGCCTGCGGCCCGGGACTCTTCACTCGTGCCTTCGCGCGTGCGGTGGCTCCTGCCGGACTGGCGGTCGGCATGGACATGTCAGGTCCGATGCTCGAGAGGGCCCGTACGACGAACGCGCACGAGCGGGCGACGTACGTCTTCGGCGACGCGACCGACCAGCCCTTCCCGGACGACGCGTTCGACGCGGTGAACTGCTACGCCGCGCTCTACCTGATCCCGGACCCGTTCGCGGCGTTCGACGAGATGCTGCGCGTCCTGAGACCCGGCGGACGGATCTCGTTGATGACCAGCCGCGAGTCGCCGTACCGCCTGGTCCGGCCGGTGCAGTCCCGGGTGCTCGGGGTGACCGGGCTGCGGATGTTCGACGCCGACGCGTTCACGGGCCGGCTGCGCGCGGCCGGGTTCACCGAGATCACCCAGGAGATCCACGGCGTCGCGCAGTACGTCGCCGCGACCGCACCCGCCTGACGGGTTCACCGAGGATTCACTCCCGGGGATGGGCAGGGTCGCCGCGGCGCTCTAACGTGAGGAGCCCGCCCACCCACCCGGAGGTTCCCGTGCGACGTCTGCCCGCCCTTGCCCTGATTGCCGCGATGGCGATCGCCCCGGCGCTGACCGGAGGTTCGGCACAGGCCGGCCCGACGCAGGCCGGGTCCGAGCGTGGCCACGATCGGTCGGTCCGGTTCGCCACCTTCAACGCCTCGCTCAACCGCACAGCGCCCGGCCAGCTGGTTGCCGACCTGTCGACACCCGACAACCAGCAGGCCCGCAACGTCGCGGAGACCATCCAGCGGGCGGCGCCGGACGTCGTGCTGGTCAACGAGTTCGACTACGACCCCGAGGCCGTGGACCTGTTCCGCGACAACTACCTGGAGGTCGGGCAGAACGGTGCCAGCCCGGCGCACTACCCCTATGCCTGGGTGGCGCCGTCGAACACCGGTGTGCCCAGTGGCTTCGACCTCGACAACAACGGCACCGTCGGCGGCGGCAACGACGCCCTCGGCTTCGGCGAGTTCGAGGGGCAGTACGGCATGGTCGTCTACTCGAAGTACCCCATCGACGCCGGTCGCGCGCGCACGTTCCAACACTTCCTCTGGAAGGACATGCCGGGTGCGCGGCTCCCCGACGACGCCGCGACACCGGCGCCGGGTGACTTCTACTCGGCCGACGAGCTGGCCGTCCTGCCGCTCTCGTCGAAGTCGCACTGGGACCTCCCGATCACGGTGCGCGGCCGCACGGTGCACTTCCTGGTCGCGCACCCGACTCCGCCGGTCTTCGACGGTCCCGAGGACCGCAACGGGCTGCGCAATGCCGACGAGATCCGGTTCTGGGCCGACTACGTCAGCGGCGGCCGCTCCGCGGCGTACGTCCGCGACGACGAGGGCCGCCGCGGTGGCCTCGACCGGCGCGCCCAGTTCGTGATCGCCGGTGACCTCAACTCCGATCCGCGCGACGGCGACTCGCTGGCGGGTGCCACCGACCAGCTGCTCGACAACCGCCGGGTGAACACGTCCTCCACGCCGACCTCCGAGGGCGCGGTCGAGGCGTCCGAGCTGCAGGGCGGCGCCAACGAGTCGCACGTTTCCGACCCGGCGTACGACACGGCCGACTTCGCCGACAACACCCCCGGCAACATCCGCGCCGACTACGTGCTGCCGTCGAAGGGACTGCGGATCCTCGACTCCGCGGTCTTCTGGCCGACCACCACCGACCCGCTCCACCGGCTCACCGGCGCCTACCCGTTCCCGACGTCCGACCACCGCCTGGTCTGGGTCGACGTACGCCGCTGAGCCCGGCGTCGCGACCGTGGTCAGCGAGGCGCGGATTCTCCGACCATGGGCGGATGCGTCGGGGCGTGCACCGCCCTACGGTGGGCGGCATGGCCAACGCATCTCGAACGTGGGAGTCGATCATCCTGCCGGTGCAACGTCGGCTGGCGAATCCGATCGCCCGTCGCCTGGCGCCCCACCTGCGCGGTGAAGCTGTGCTGGAGACGATCGGTCGGACCAGTGGCCTGCCACGCCCGACCCCGGTCGGTGGCAGGCTCGACGGCAACACGTTCTGGATCGTCTCGGAGTTCGGCCGCCGCTCCCACTACGTGCGCAACCTCGCGGTGAATCCGCAGGTCCGTGTCCAGCTCGCAGGCGTCTGGCGAACCGGGGTGGCGGTCATTCTCGATGACGACGATCCTCGCGCCCGGCTCAAGCAGTTGCCCAGGATCAACAGTGCGCTGGTGCGACTCGTCGGCACCGACCTGCTGACCATCCGGGTGGACCTGGCGCCTGCTCCTGACTAGGTGCGCTTGATGGGTACGCCGTACAGGGTGGTGCGTTCGCGGACGGGGCGGTCGATTCCGGCGCCGATCTCTACCAGTTCCTCGACGGTCTTGGCCGAGCCGTGCTCGGAGCCGGCCATCCGGGAGATGGTCTCCTCCATCAGGGTGCCGCCGAGGTCGTTGGCGCCCGCGTTGAGCATGGCGCGGGTGCCTTCGGTGCCGAGCTTGACCCAGGAGGTCTGGATGTTGTCGATGCGTCCGTGGAGCATGATCCGGGCCATCGCGTGCACGGCGAGGTTGTCGCGCAGGGTCGGTCCCGGGCGGGCCACCCCGGCGAGGTAGATCGGTGAGGAGGTGTGCACGAACGGCAGGGGGACGAACTCGGTGAAGCCACCCGTCTCGTCCTGGATGCGGGAGAGCACGCGCAGGTGCTGCACCCAGTGGCGCGGGTTGTCGACGTGGCCGTACATCATCGTCGAGCTGGACCGGATGCCCACCTTGTGTGCGGTGGAGACGATCTCGATCCAGGTGGCGGTGGGCAGCTTGCCCTTGGTCAGGATCCAGCGGACCTCGTCGTCGAGGATCTCCGCGGCCGTGCCCGGGATCGTGTCGAGGCCGGACTCGCGGGCCTTGATCAGGAAGTCCTCGAAGCTCAACCCGGTGCGTGAGGACCCGTTGACGATCTCCATGGGTGAGAAGGCGTGCACGTGCATCTCGGGCACCCGGGTCTTGACCGCCGCGGCGAGATCGAAGTAGGCGGTGCCGGGCAGCTCGGGGTCGATGCCGCCCTGCATGCAGACCTCGGAGGCACCGAGGTGCCAGGCCTCCTCGGCCCGGTCGGCGACCTGGTCCAGGGACAGGGAGTAGGCGTCGGCGTCGGTACGGCGTTGGGCGAACGCGCAGAACCGGCAGCCGACGTAGCAGACGTTGGTGAAGTTGATGTTGCGGTTGACGACGTAGGTGACCTCGTCGCCGACGACCTCCTTGCGGAGCGCGTCGGCCAGCCTGATGACCTCATCGAGCAGGTCGCCCTCGGCGGTCATCAACGTCAGCGCGTGCTCGTCGGTCAGGTTCCCCGGATCCGCCTCCGCCGCCGCCAGGGCGGCGGATTCATCCCGGCCCACGGGGCCGGAGGCGGAGCCTCGGGAGCGTAGAGGGGTTTGGTCGCGACGCAGCGACTGAGGTTCTGCCGCAGGCCCGGAGGGCCGGTCCTGATCCGCCACCTCGGCGGCTGCGGAGCTGACCTCGTCCCAGGAGCCGTAGACGGTGTCGAAGTCGTCGCGACGATCGTTCGTTCGGCCCTCGGTGTCGATGCTCTCGTGGAGATCGGTGCGGCCCACGCTGGCGAAGCCACCGTCGGGTTCCTGCCACGGCAGTCCCTCGGGTCGTACGCCGACCTTCGCGAGACCGTCCTCGTCCGCGAGGGCGGCCACGTGGCCCGAGACACGGGGGTCCAGCCACGGCTCACCCTGGACGACGTACTCGGGGTGCACGGTCAGCCGCGGTCGCAGCTCCAGACCGGACGCGGCGGTCAACGCACGCAACCGCTCCAGCGAGGGCCACGGGCGCTCGGGGTTCACATGGTCGGGCGTCAGCGGCGAGACGCCACCCCAGTCATCGACACCGGCACCCAACAGTGCGGTGCATTCCTCGAGGGAGACAAGGTTCGGTGGTGCCTGGATCCGCATCTTCGGGCCGAGCACGATGCGGGTGACCGCGATCGCCGCACGGTACTCGTCGAGGTCGAGGTCGTCGGTGTGCCGCATCGCGGTGTCCGGCTTGGCCCGGAAGTTCTGCACGATGACTTCCTGCAAGGCGCCGTAGCGTCGGGCGTTGGCCCGCAGCGCGAAGATCGTCTCCGCACGCTCCTCCAGGGTCTCGCCGATGCCGACCAGCAGGCCCGAGGTGAACGGGACCGAGAGGCGCCCGGCGTCCTCGAGCACCCGCAACCGGACCGCCGGGTCCTTGTCGGGGGAGCCGTGGTGAGCCTCGCCCTTGGTCTCGAAGAGCCGACGCGAGGTGGTCTCGAGCATCATCCCCATCGACGGGGAGACCGGCTTGAGCCGGTTCAGCTCCTCCCACGACATCACGCCGGGATTGAGGTGCGGCAGCAGACCGGTCTCCTCCAGCACCCGCACCGCCATCGCCCGGATGTAGGCGATCGTCGAGTCGTAGCCACGGGAGTCGAGCCACTCGCGGGCCTCGGGCCACCGGTCCTCGGGCCGGTCACCCAACGTGAACAACGCCTCGAGGCAGCCCAGCTTCGCGCCCTGGGCCGCGATGTCGAGGATCTCATCCGGGGACAGGTAGGGCTCCCGGCCCTCACGGGCGGCCTGCCCCGGGGTCTCCACGAACGTGCAGTAGTGGCACCGGTCGCGGCACAACCGGGTGATCGGGATGAACACCTTCGGCGAGTACGTCACCACCCCCGGACGTCCGGCCGCCACCAGTCCGGCGTCGCGGACCCGGGCGGCCGCCGTACACAACGCGTCGAGCTGTTCGCCGGTCGCGGCCAGCAACGCGGCGGCCTCGGCCTCGTCGAGGGCGGCTCCGCGCTCGGCACGGGCCAGCGCGCGGCGGATCTGCTGTGGTGTGACGCTCACGGGGTCGAGGCTACTTCCCAGCGTGAACATCGGTGCGGCCAGTCCCACTCACGCGCTGGAGGAACCACCACCCGGGGGCTCAGCCCACGCGCTCGGAGTCACAGGCCGAGGGACCGGCCGATGATCTCCTTCTGGATCTCGGTCGTGCCGCCGTAGATCGTGGAGATGCGGCTGTCGAGGTAGGCCCTGGCGACCGGGTACTCCATCATGTAGCCGTAGCCGCCGTGGAGCTGCACGGCCTGGTTGACCAGCTTGTTCTGCAGCTCGGTGGCCCAGTACTTCGCCATCGAGGCGCCCATCGCGTCGAGCTCGCCTGCGTTGTGCTTGGTGATGCAGTCGTCGATGAAGACGCGGGTGATGCGCGCCTCGGTGGCCATCTCGGCGACCAGGAAGCGGTTGTGCTGGAACTTGCCGATCGGCTTGCCGAACGCCTCGCGGGTCTTGGCGTATTCGAGGCAGAGGTCGACCATCAGGTCGCACACGGCGGCGGCCTGCGCCGCGATGATCAGCCGCTCCTGCTGGAGGTTCATCATCAGCGAGATGAAGCCGCTGCCCTCCTCGCCGAGAAGGTTCGCCTTGGGCACCTCGACGTCGGTGAACGACAGCTCGGCGGTGTCCTGGGCGTGCAGGCCGATCTTGTCGAGGTTGCGGCCGCGCTCGAAGCCGGGCATGCCGCGCTCGACCACGAGCAGGCTGATGCCCTGGTGTCCCGCGTCCGGGTTCGTGCGGGCCACCACGATGACGATGTCGGCATTGATGCCGTTGGAGATGAACGTCTTCGAGCCGTTCAGCACGTAGTGGTCGCCCTTGTCGACCGCGGTCGTGCGGATGCCCTGGAGGTCGCTGCCGGCGCCGGGCTCGGTCATCGCGATCGCGGTGATGATCTCGCCGCTGACGCAGCCGGGCAGCCAACGCTGCTTCTGCTCGTCGGTGGCCAGGCTGGAGAGGTAGGGAACGATGATGTCGGTGTGCACCGAGAAGCCGGGGCCGCTCACGCCGGCCCGGCTCTGCTCCTCCGAGAGCACCACGTTGTAGCGGAAGTCCTTGACCCCGGCGCCGCCGTACGCCTCGTCGACGTCGAAGCACAACAGGCCGGCCTCGCCGGCCTTGAGCCACAGGTCGCGGGGGACGATGCCGTCCTTCTCCCACTGGTCGTGGTGCGGCACGACCTCCTTCTCGAAGAAGGTGCGGCAGCTCGCGCGGAAGTCCTCGTGCTCGGCCTCGAAGATGTCGCGGGTCATCCGATCAGCTCCTTCATCTCGCGGACCAGTGCGGCCGGGTCGTCGGCGGCCGGGGTGATCTGCAGGTTGGTGACGCCGGCGGCCCGGAACGCCTCGATGCGCTCCTTGACGTACGCCGCGGGGCCGACGAGGTTGCCGAGCTCGAGCATCTCGAGCGGAATGGCTGCCTCGGCTTCCTTCTTCTTGCCGTCGAGGTAGAGGTCCTGGACCAGCTTGGCCTCGGCCTCGTAGCCGTACTGGACAGCGAGCTCGTTGTAGAAGTTCTTGCCGCGCGCGCCCATGCCGCCGATGTAGAGGGCGGTCAGCGGACGCGCGAAGTCGAGCAGCCCCTTGACGTCGTCGCCGATGGCGCACATGCCGCCGGCCGCGATCTCGAGGGGCGCCAGGTCGGCCGACCGCTTGGCCCTGCCGGCCGCGAGCGCGTCGCCCCAGACCGACTCCGCCTTCTCGGGAATGTAGAGAAACGGCAGCCAGCCGTCAGCGATCTCCGCGGCCTGCTCGACGCTCTTCTGGCCGAGTCCGGCGATGTAGATCGGGACGGCGTCGCGCTCGGGGTGGGTGAGGATCTTCAGCGCCTTGCCCAGCCCGGTGACCGCGCCGTCCTCCTTGCTGAGCGGCAGCTTGAAGATGCCGTCGGCGGCGAGCTTCTCGCGGCGCAGGCCGGCGCGCATCAGATCGATGACCTCACGGGTGCGGCCCAGGGGCTTGGAGTAGGGAAGTCCGTGCCAACCCTCGATCACCTGCGGGCCGGAGGCGCCCAGGCCGATGATGGCCCGGCCGCCGGAGACGTTGTCGAGGCCGGCTGCGGTCTGGATCAGCGTGCCCGGCGTGCGCGAGTAGATGTTGAGGATCGCAGCGCCGATCTCGATCGTCTCGGTCCGGGCGGCGAGGTAGCCCATCAGCGTGGGGGAGTCGAAGCCGTAGGCCTCGGCGACCCAGACGGTGTCAAGACCGGCCTTCTCGAGCTCGGTCACCTGGTCGGCGGCCTCGCGCGGGTTCCCGGCGTACATCAGGGGCATGGAGAGCTTCATGGACACGATCCTTCACGACCTTGGCATCTGGATACTCTGTGAACTGCGCGCAACAACAGTGACAGTAACACTGTCACGATCGCAAGGGGTTGCCGCACACCATGACTTCGCCGAACCAGGAGACACACCACATGACGACCTTCCGCATCGCCGTGATCGGCGGCACCGGCCCGCAGGGCAAGGGGCTCGCCTACCGCTTCGCCAAGCACGGGAACGAGGTCGTCATCGGCTCGCGGGCTGCCGACAAGGCCGAGGTCACGGCGAAGGAGATCGCCGAGCGGATCACCGCCGAGGGCGGCGCGCCGGTCGTCTCAGGGGCCGCCAACGCGGACGCCGTGTCCGCCGCCGACGTGGTGCTGCTGGCGATTCCGTTCAACGGCCACGACGAGCTGGTGGAGTCCCTCGCCGCCGAGCTGGCCGGCAAGACGATCATCTCGTGCGTGAACCCGCTCGGCTTCGACAAGGGCGGACCCTACGGACTCGACGTCGAACGCTCGGCCGCCGAGGCTGCGGCCGCGATCGTGCCGACGGCGTCGGTGGTCGGCGCGTTCCACCACGTGGCGGCCGCCTCGCTGTGGTCCGAGGACGAGTACCTCGACCACGAGGACGTCCTCGTCTGCGGTGACTCCGCCGAGTCGAAGGAGACCGCCCAGGAGCTGGCGCGCACCGTCACCTCGCGGATCGGCATCGACGCCGGCAAGCTGCGCCTGGCTCGTCAGCTCGAGCCGCTGACCGCGGTGCTGATCTCGATCAACAAGAAGTACAAGGTGCGCTCGGGCATCAGCATCTCCGGCCTCTGACCCTTCCGCTACCGAAGAGTCCGCATGAATTCGCGCGAGATTTCCTGCTGACTGTTCGGTAGCGGGGGTTTCAGCGGGGCGTGCCGTTCCAGGAGTCCCAGAGCGCGGCGTACGAACCCCCGGCGGCGACGAGTTCGTCGTGCGAGCCGAACTCGATGATCGTGCCGTCCTCGCACACCGCGACCCGGTCGGCGTCGTGGGCGGAGAAGAGGCGGTGCGCGATCGCGATCACCGTGCGGCCGTGCAGGACTGCGGCCAGCGACCGCTCCAGGTGACGCGCGGCCCGGGGGTCGATCAGCGAGGTGGCCTCGTCGAGCACGAGCGTGTGCGGGTCGGCCAGCACCAGTCGCGCCAGCGCCACCTGCTGGGCCTGGGCGGCGGTCAGCGTGCGTCCACCCGACCCCACGACCTCCCTCAGTCCGTCGGGGAAGGCGCGCACCCAGGCGTCGGCGTCGACGGCGGCAAGGGCCGACCAGATCTCCGCATCGCTGGCCTCGTGCGGGGCGGCCAACGCCAGGTTCTCCCGGATCGTGCCGACGAAGACGTGGTGCTCCTGGGTCACCAGGGCCACGTGCCCGCGCAGGTCGTCGAGCGGCAGCTCGGTCAGGCCGACGCCGCCCACCGTCACCGAACCGGCACGGGGCGGATGGATCCCGGCCAGGAGCCGGCCCAGGGTCGACTTGCCGGCACCCGACGGCCCGACCATCGCGATCCGCTCGCCGACGCCGACCGACAGGTCGATGCCGTGCAGCACGTCGCGCCCCTCGACGTACGCGAAGTGCACGTCGCGCGCGTCGAGCTTCTCGTTCTCGGGCTGCGCTCCGGTGGCCACACGGTCGTCGGGCACCTGCGCGACGCCGAGCAGTCGCGCCAGTGACGCGCCGCCGACCTGGAGCTCGTCGAGGATCGACACGATCCGGTCGACGGGGTCGATCAGCATCTGCACGTAGAGCGTGGCCGTGGTGACCTCGCCCAGCGAGGCGTGGCCCTGCGTGTAGAGCCAGCCGCCGAACAGCAGCGTCGCGACGGTCGGCAACAGGTAGGCGAGCTCCATGCTCGGGAAGAACACCGTGCGCAGGTGCAGCGTGTACTTCTCGGCGGCGTAGGAGCCCTTGCAGTCGGCGTCGAGCGCGGCCACCCGCTCCGGGCCGAGGCCGAGTGCCTCGATGGTGCGCGCGCCCTCCGTGTTCTCGGTCAACGTCGCCGAGATCTGGGAGTACGACGCGTTCTCGCGCAGGTAGCCGTCCTTGGCCCGGGCGAGATACCAACGCAGCCCGATCACCAGGATGGGTACGCCGATCAGCGCCGGGAGCGCCACCCACCAGCCGACCGCCAGTGCCGCGGCGAAGGTGAGGATCGCGGTGACGACCGCAATCGTCCACTCCGGCATCGCCCAGCGCACCGACCAGCCGAGCTGGTCGACGTCACGGGAGGTGCGGGTGAGCAGGTCGCCGGAGCCGGCCGACTCGACCACGCCGACCGGCAGCGCCAACGTGTTCTCGACGAAGTCCTCGCGCAGCTCGGCGAGCACCTCCTCGCCCAGCGACTGCGAGACATAGCGCGCCTGGCGGGTCAGGATCGTCTGCACCACGAGGAAGCCGGCCAGCAGCATCGCGACGTGGTCGACGTGGCTGATCGACGTGCCCTTCTCGACCGCCTCGACCAGCTGGCCGAGCAGTCGCGGCGCGGCCAGTGCGGCCAGGGCCGCCAGTGCGTGCAGGCCGACTGCCAGCCAGAGCATGCGCGGGTGGTTGCGCGCGATCGACACCGCATAGGCCCGCACCTCACGAGTGCCCGCGACCGGAAGCACCTGGTTCATCGGGCCACCTCCACGTCGTCGTCCATCTCGGTCTCGCGGGTCACCGTGCGGCGGTACGCCGGGCAGGTGTCGAGCAGGTCGCGGTGCGTGCCGGAGGCGACGATGCGCCCGCCGTCGAGGAACGCGACCTCGTCGACCGCGTCGAGCATCAACGGGCTCGACGTGGTCACCACCGTGGTGCGGCCCTGCCTGTGGCCGCGCAACCGGGTGGCGATGCGGGACTCGGTGTGGGCGTCGACGGCACTCGTCGGCTCGACCAGGACCAGGATCTCGGGGTCGACGAGCAGGGCCCGGGCGAGCACCAGGCGCTGACGCTGGCCACCCGAGAAGGAGCGTCCGCGCTCGGCGACCTCGCCGTCGAGCCCGCCCTCGAGCGCGTCGAGCACGTCCTCGGCGCTGGAGGTGTGCAGGGCCGCCTCCACGTCGGACCCGGGTCGGCCGAGCACGTTGAGCCGGTCGCCGAGCCGTCCGGAGAACAGGGCACTGCCGGTGTCGGAGACCACGATGCGGTGCCGCACCTCGGCCGGGTCGAGGCCGGTCAACGGCACCCCGCCCAGACGCACGTCGTCGTCCGGGTCAGGCGCCTGCAGGCCCAGGCGGTCGGCCAGGTGCGCGGAGTCGTCGGGCTGGTCCGAGACGATGGCCGTGATGCGACCGGGGGTGATCGACAGTCCGGTGCGGACGTCGTACAGGCCGGAGCCGGTGGGTGGCGAGGGCATCGGGTCGGGCACCGCCGCGACGTCGGGCTCCAGGGCCAGGACCCGGCAGACGCGGGCGGCCGAGACGCGGGCGCGGATGACCTTGTTGGCGTACTCGGTGGCGGTGCGCAAGGGAATCATCAGGAACGCGGCGTAGCCGTAGAACGCGACGAGCTCACCCGGGCTGATCTGTCCGCGGACGGCGTACCGCGCGCCCAGCCAGACCACCAGCACCACGAAGATCCCGGGCAGCAGCACCTGCAGCGCGTCGAGGATCGACTGCAGGCGCGCCACCTGTACGCCGGCCCGGCGGGTGCGTTGCGACTCGCGACGGTAGCGGTCGAGGAAGACCGACTCGCCGCCGACACCACGCAACACCCGCAGGCCACCGACGATGTCGCTGGCGGTGTTGGACAGCTCGCCCATCAGGTGTCGTTGACGGGCGGAGCGCTTCTGGAGCGGGGAGAGCAATGGGCCGATCAGCAGCATGAGGGCGGGCACGCCGATCAGCACCACCAGTCCGAGCGTGACACTGGTCTGCAGCAGGATCACCGAGACCAGGACGAACGACACGATGGCGCCGGCGAACCGTGCCGTCACGTCCATCACCTGGCCGAGGTTGGAGATGTCGCTGTTGCCGATCGCGACGACCTCGCCGGTCGAGACCTTGCGGGGCAGGGTGCCGCCCAGGCGTGCCACCTGGCGGCCAACCAGCTGCACGGTGCGGTAAGCCGCGGTCAACCAGTTCGTCACCGCGAACCGGTGCCTGACGATGCCGGAGGCCGCCTGCAGGAGGCCGATCGCGAACATCACCGAGGCCCACTTGACCAGCTCGCCACGGTCGCGGTCTGCCACGCCGAGGTCGATCGCGCGCCCGATCACGGCGGGCATCACGGCCTGCGAGCTCATCCAGATGATGCCGAAGACCATGCCCAGCGCGAGCGTGTGCCACTGGCCCTTGGCCATCCACCACAGGAATCGCCCCGGCGAGCGGTGATCGGCGACGCCGGGGTCGGCCAGGGGAAGGTTGCGCACCCGCCAACGCTACGTTTGCCGCCTGTGTCGGAGCCACTGGTTTTCGCGGGCCGGGCGGCTCAGCGGGCCAGGTCGGGAACCACCTCGGCGCCGGGCAGCTCACCGAGCAGCCGGCCGGGGAAGAACAGCTTCGAGTGGCGTACGCCGCTGCCGATGATGGTGCGCTCGATCTCCAGCACCCGCGTGTCGACCAGCAGTCGCCATTCGGCGGGCAGGCCGATCGGGGTGATGCCGCCGTACTCCATGCCGGTCTCCTCGACCGCGCGCTCCATCGGGTGGAAGGAGCACTTGCGGACGTCGAGGGTGCGCTTGACGAGGCCGTTCACGTCGGCCCGGGTGTCCGCGCGGACGACGCACGCCGCGAGCCGCTCCTCGCCAGATCGCTTGCCGCTGATCACCACACAGTTGGCGGAGTCCTCCATGGAGGTGCCGTAGGCCTCGCTCATCACGGCGGTGTCCGCGAGCTCCGGGTCGATCTCGGCGACCAGCACCTCACCGGCGTGCGCCCAGTCGCGCAGCGCCTTCGCGACGGGGTCGGCGACGAGGTCGAGGCGGTCCAGGGCGGGCAGGAGGTCGAGGGACATGCCTGACATGGTGTCAAAGTGCTCGCGCGCCATTCACCGCGCCTTCACCACCCGGACCCCTGCCCATGTCTCACTGATGGTGTGACCCAACTTGCCGTCTCGCGCAAGACGCAGAGCCTGGTGGTGACGCCCGCCGTGGTGGCGCACCGCGGGGCCAGTGGCTACCGACCCGAACACACCCTCGAGGGCTACCGCATGGCGATCCGCATGGGCGCCGACGACATCGAGCTCGACCTGGTGGCCACCAAGGACGGTGTGCTGGTGGCCCGGCACGAGAGCGAGATCGGCACCACCACCGACGTGGCGGACCACCCCGAGTTCGCTCACCGGCTGACCACCAGGACCATCGACGGAGTCGTGCTGCACGGCTGGTTCGTGGAGGACTTCACCCTCGCCGAGCTGAAGACCCTGGCCGCTCGCGAGCGACTGGCGACCCTGCGTCCGGACAGTGCGGCGTACGACGGCGCCTGCGGGATCCCGTCGTTCAACGAGGTGCTGGCGATGGTCGGGGCCGAGTCCGTGCTGGGCGGCCGCAGCATCGGCGTGATGGCCGAGCTCAAGCATGCGGCGTACTTCGACTCGATCGGACTGCCGCTCGACGAGATGCTGCTCTCGGACCTGAGGCGCCACGACCTGGACCACCCACGCTCACGGGTCACCGTGATGTCGTTCGAGCCGACCGTCCTGCGCCGGCTCGCCCATCGCACGCGGGTGGCCGTCGTTCAGTTGCTCGAGGCCGCCGACAAGCGCCCCGCGGACCTGATCGCAGTGGGCGACCCCCGCACGTACGCCGACCTGTGCACGCGCGAGGGCCTGGCCTGGATCGACGAGTACGCCGACGGCATCGGGGCGCACAAGTCGCTGGTGCTCCCTCGCGACGACAGCGGTGCGATCTCGACGCCGTCGGCCCTGGTCCGCGAGGCCCACCGGATGTGGTTGACCGTCCACGTGTGGACCCTGCGCCGGGAGAACCGCTTCCTTCCGCTCAACCTGCGCCGCGGTGCTGGCCCCGGTGCGGCCGGTGACCTGGCCGCCGAGGCCAAGGCCTTCCTCGACGCCGGGGTCGACGGGTTGATCACCGACCATCCCGACATCGTGCTCGACGTGCTCCGCGAGGCGGACGTCCTGCGGTCCGGTGGCCAGGGCAGCCGAACTGCCTGACGTTGTTCGGGACGTCCTGCACCGAGGTCGTCCCAGCCGCCGCGTCGCAGGACGTCCTGCCTTCGGTCACGTCGCGTTCACCGGGTTCCGGACTCGGTGTCATCTGCGGCCACGACGCTCGCGATCATGAAACGAACTCTCGGTACTTCCGTCGTCGCTGCACTCGTGGCTTCCGTCCTCCTCGCGCCGGGCGGCGCCTCTGCCGGTGCGGCACCGGCCGCAGCCGCGGCCGCGAAGGAGCGCACCACCGAGCCGATCGTGATCGGCCACCGCGGTGCCTCCGGATATCGCCCCGAGCACACGCTGGCGTCGTACCGCCTGGCCATCCGGATGGGCGCCGACTACGTCGAGCCGGACCTGGTCTCCACCAGTGACGGTGTGCTCGTCGCCCGCCACGAGAACGAGATCGGCGGCACCACCGACGTCGCGGACCACCCCGAGTTCGCCGACCGCAGGACCACGAAGACCATCGACGGCAAGCCGATCACCGGATGGTTCACCGAGGACTTCACGCTCGACGAGCTCAAGACCCTCCGCGCCAAGGAGCGGCTCCCACAGGTGCGACCCGACAACACGCGGTACGACGGGCAGTTCGAGATCCCGACCCTCGACGAGGTGCTCGCCATGGTGCGTGAGGAGTCCAAGCGCACGCACCGCCGCATCGGCGTCTATCCCGAGACCAAGCACCCGACCTACTTCGACTCGATCGGCCTCTCGCTGGAGGAGCCGCTGCTGCGCACGCTGCGCCGGCATCACCTGGACCGCCGCAACGCGCCGGTGATCCTGCAGTCCTTCGAGACCGCCAACCTGCGCGACCTCGATGCCCGGACCGACCTGCCGATCGCCCAGCTGATCGACGGCTCGGGGGCGCCGTACGACCTCGTCGCGGCCGGTGACCCGCGCACCTACAAGGACCTGACGAAGCCGGAGAACCTCGCCGACATCGCGTCGTACGCCGACGGGCTGGGCGCACACAAGGACCTGGTGCTGCCGCGTGACGCGTCCGGCGCGACCGGAGAGCCCTCCGCACTGGTCGACGACGCGCACGACGCCGGGCTGACCGTGCACGTCTGGACCCTGCGCGACGAGAACCAGTTCATGGCGACGAACTTCAGGATCGGCACCGACCCGAACGCCAAGGGCGACTCGCGGGCAGAGGCGTTCGCGTTCTTCGACGCGGGGGTCGACGGCGTCTTCACCGACTACACGGACACCATCGTCGCGGCCCGCGAGGACTGGCTGGCCGAGCAGTGAAAGCAGCAGCAATGCGTGACGCCGACGCAAAAAAGGTGCAGGGTGCTGGAATGACATTCACTCTCGGGACACGAAGGACCACAGTCCAGCGCCGCCCAATCCGCATCAGCACAGTCCTCATCGTGATCGCCTTCGTGGTGGCACTCGTCCAGGCACCGGTGACCGCGGCGACTCCGCTCACCGTGGCGCAGGGCATCTCCACCCAGAACGGCTCGTCGGCCACCGTGCGTGGCTACGTGGTCGGGCAACCCACGGCCACGAACACCGTGGTCACCAGCAACTATCCGAACGACTACGCGCTCGCCCTCGCGGACAGCGCGTCGGAGACCAGCACCTCTCGGATGCTCTACGTGCAGATCCCCGCGGAGTTCCGCGCACAGTGGGGGCTCCAGTCGAACCCGTCGCTCGAGGGCCAGCAGGTCGACGTGACCGGCTTGCTGTCGGCGTACTTCACCCACCCCGGGCTGAAGTCCGCATCGGCGTTCAGCCTCGTCGGCTCCGACCCTGACCCTGACCCGACCGACCCGCCGCCCGGCGACGGTGAGCACGACGACTACTACGCCGACGCCCTCGGCAAGACCGGTCCGCAGCTGCGCAGCGCGCTGCACACGATCATCTCGACGCAGACGAAGCTGAGCTACGACCAGGTCTGGAACGCGCTGAAGGCGACCGACGAGGACCCGAACAACCCCAGCAACGTGATCCTGTTCTACTCCGGCATCTCGCGCAGCAAGTCGCTCAACGGCGGCGGCGAGAACGACTGGAACCGCGAGCACGTCTGGGCAAAGTCGCACGGCGACTTCGGTACGGCGACCGGTCCCGGCACCGACATCCATCACTTGCGGCCCACCGACGTTTCGGTGAACTCGATCCGTGGCAACAAGGACTTCGACAACGGCGGGGGTGCGGTCAGCGAGTGCTCCGACTGCGCCACCGATGCCGACTCGTTCGAGCCGTCCGACGCGGTCAAGGGCGACGTGGCCCGGATGATCCTCTACATGTCGATCCGGTACGAAGGCGGCGACGGCTTCGCGAACCTCGAGCCCAACGACCTGGTCAACAACGGGGCGAACCCCTACATGGGCCGCCTCTCGGTCCTGCTCCAGTGGAACGCGGCGGACCCGCCCAGCGCGTTCGAGAAGCACCGCAACGACGTCATCTTCGACCAGTTCCAGCACAACCGGAACCCGTTCATCGATCACCCCGAGTGGGCCAACGCGATCTGGAACTGATCCACGAACCTGCAGTTGCTGCGCCTCGAACCGGCAGTTCCTGCGCTCGTCAGGAGCGCAAGAACTGCCGGTTCGGCCATCAAGAATCGCCGGCTCGCGCAGCAAGAATTGCCGGCTGGTGGGTCAGGACTCGGGCATCAGGACCCAGGCGGCGACGTAGGCGAGGGCCACGGTGCCGAAGCTGAACAGCGCGGCGACCACGGTCAGCACCCGGACCAGGGCCAGGTCGATGTTGAAGTAGTCCGCCACACCCGCGCAGACACCTCCGAGCATGTTGTCCTGCCGGCTGCGGGTCAGGCGCTTGCGTGCGTAGTCGTTCATCGGTTCTCCTCCATGAAGTGGTGGTTCGGTTCGCCCGTCGTACGACGGGATCGGATGTTGGCCCAGGTGGCGGCAGCGAGGCCGATGGCACCGCCGGCCACCCAGGGAATCGGCAGCAGCCAGCGGATGTCGTCGTCGTCGACGGCCTCCCCGGCGACCAGCGCCCAGATGCCGACCAGGCCCAGGAAGACCAGGCCCATCACCAGGTGTCCGGTGTTGACCGGGTGTCGACCGGTGTCGGCGCGGGGGTCCGTCGTGCTGTCCGGTGCGGTGTCGAACGAGGTGTCCATGTCGGGTCCTTCGGTGCCGGGGGAGTCGTGGCCTGAATCTGATCCGGGGAGTCTCATCGCGCGACCACGCTGACGTCGCCGACTTCGAGGTCCGCGTCGATGCGCAGGTGCGGCTGGTCCGCGTCGCCGAGGTTGCTGCCGCTCAGGTCCAGGTCGAGGCCGCCGGTGGAGCGGCCGAAAACCTCGATCTCACCGATCTCGACCGTGGCGTCGGCGGAGACGTGGAGCCCGCGGGGCACGATCACCTCGATGGTTCCGACCTCGCCGTCGATCTCGAGCGTCCGTCCGTCGAGCGCCCGGAGGTCGCGGACCTGGGTGAGGTCGAGCCTGATCTCGCCGGCCTCCATGTCGTACGACGACTTCAGCTGGCTGGCCGACGTCGGGCTCTCCTTGACCGTCGTCCCGTCCCAGCGATCGGCGATCGTGCTCAGGCTGAGCACCACCGCGGCCACCAGGCCGAGGAAGATCAGCCCGCCGGCCCGGCCGTAGAACGCGCCGACCACCAGCATCACGCCGATCACGCCGAGCGCGAGGGCCGGGTACGCCGAGTCGGTGACGTCGGCCCCGGCCAGGTCGAAGATGCCGAGCACGCCGGCGGCTAGCGCGGTCAGGGCCAGGGTGAACCAGAAGAGGATGGGACCGCGCTTGCGCGGGTTGCGGGGAAGCCGCGGCGGAGGAGGCGGCGCCATCGGCCCGCCGGTCGCGCCGCCGGTAGGGCCGTCAGTCAGGCCGCCGGTCAGGGGCATCGTCGCGGTGGCGTCCGCGCCCACCCAGCCGGGCTGGGCGCCGGTGCCGGTCCAACCCGTCTGCGTGCCCGGGCCCACCCAACCGGCGTTCGGACCGTAGGTGCGTTCGTTCCTGCGCCGCTCGCGACGGTCGCGTCGGGACAGGATCACCCAGGCGATGAGCCCGATCGCGAACAACGGCCAGGGGAACCAGCCCGGGCCCCAGGCGTCACCGACCAGTGCGAGGCCGGCGAGGATGCCGACGCCGATCAGGGCGACGTTGCGGGAGCGGGCGTCGAGCTGGATGGTGGCGCTGCGACCGGTGTCCTCGGGAACGAGCAGCCAGCAGGCGACGTAGATGATCAACCCTGCCCCACCGAAGAACGTGAGCACCACGAACGCGACGCGCAGGATCACCGGGTCGACGTCGAGGTGACGACCCAGGCCTCCGGCGACGCCGGCGACGTGCCGGTCGTAGCTGCTGCGCCGCAGGTTGGCGAGGTCACGCATCTGCTCGCCGCTGACCCGCGGGCCCTCGTGGGAGGAGCCGGGTTGCGGACCGGCCTGCTGGCCGGCGTGGGGCGCTTCGGTGTCGGCGCCGTCGTTGGTCGGGTTCTCGTTCATGTCTCCAGCCTGAGGCCTGCTCACGCCCGGCACCATCGGGAACAACCCTGATCTCTTGCCGTTGCAGGGCAATTCGGCTCAGGGTCGGGTCAGGGGTTCGCCTCATGGTCCGCGCGCCCGCACTGTGTGACGATTGCTGCACGATGACGAGCACTGCCCCCCACCACGAGGTACGACGGGCCACCCGCGACTCGACCGACAACTACCTCGGTGGAGTGGCCGCCGGGTTGGCGCGTCACCTCGGCCTGCCCGTGATCTGGGTGCGCGTGGCGTTCATCCTCACTGCGGCGCTCGGCGGCATGGGCATCGCGATGTATGCCGGCCTCTGGATGGTGCTGCCCACCGACGAGCGGTTCAGCGACGAGGCGCCGGGCCTGGCCTCGGCCAGTCGCTCGGGCAAGCGTCCCGGCCGGGTTCGCCGGATGGCCGACATGGGACCCACGATCGCCCTGGGCGCACTGGCCTTCGGCATCGTGATCATGGTCGAGTCGGTCTTCGGGAGGGGAGCCCTCTTCTGGCCGGTCGTGCTCGGCATCGTCGGCGTCGCGCTGATCTGGCGCCAGGCCGACGAGGCACAACGCGAGCGCTGGCTCGACTCCTCCGAACGGCTCGACCCGGTCAAGGCCATGTTCGGCAGTCGCACCTGGGCGTCGTACGCCCGCATCTTCGCCGGCGGTGCCCTGATCCTCTCCGGGCTCGGTGTCTTCGCCCTGACCGGTGGCCGTCTCGACGTGGCCCGCGAGATCGTCGTCGCAGGCTTCCTCGGTGTGGTCGGTCTGGCGCTCGTGGTGGGGCCGTGGGTCTTCCGGCTCTCCTCCGACCTCGGCCAGGAACGCGCCGAGCGGGTGCGCAGCCAGGAACGCGCCGACGTGGCAGCGCACCTGCACGACTCGGTGCTGCAGACCCTCGCCCTGATCCAGAACAACGCCCACGACCCGGCCACCGTGGCTCGTCTCGCCCGCGCCCAGGAACGCGACCTGCGGACCTGGCTGTTCGCCGAGCAGAAGGACGAAGGCGCCTCCATCGCCGCCGCGCTGCGGGCCCTGACCGCCGAGGTCGAGGACACCTACGGCGCCACCGTCGAGACCGTCGTGGTCGGCGACGTGCCGGTCAACGAACACGTCGCGCCGATCGTCCACGCCACCCGCGAGGCGATGACCAACGCGGCCAAGCACGCCGGCACCGGCAAGATCGACGTGTACGCCGAGGTGTCGCCCTCGCGCGTCGAGATCTACGTCAAGGACCGCGGTGTCGGCTTCGACCCGTCGTCCGTGGCCGAGGACAGGCAGGGTGTCCGTGGCAGCATCGTGGCGCGCATGGAACGCCACGGTGGCAGCGCCGAGATCCGTAGTACGCCGGGTGCCGGCACCGAAGTGGTGCTGGGCATGCCCCTGCAGGAGGAGAAGTCGTGACCCGAGTCGTGATCGTCGATGACCACGCCATGTTCCGCGCCGGAGTGCGCGCCGAGCTGACCGGCGCCGCAGCCCCCGGAGCGCTCGAGATCGTCGCGGACGCCGAGGACGTGCCGACCGCGGTCGCCGCGATCCGTGAGCACCGGCCCGACGTCGTGCTCCTCGACGTGCACCTGCCCGGAGGCGGCGGCGTCGAGGTGATGCGCCAGCTGGGCACCACCGAGACCCGCTTCCTGGCGCTCAGCGTCAGCGACGCCGCCGAGGACGTCATCGGCACCATCCGGGGCGGCGCCCGCGGCTACGTCACCAAGACCATCACCGGTCCCGAGCTGGTCGCCGCGATCAAGCGCGTGGCCGAGGGTGATGCCGTGTTCTCCCCACGGCTGGCGGGTTTCGTGCTCGACGCCTTCGCCGGCTCCATCGAGGTCGCCGCCGTCGACGAGGACCTCGACCGGCTCACCGAACGCGAGCGCGAGGTGATGCGCCTGATCGCCCGGGGCTACGCCTACAAGGAGGTCGCCAAGGAGCTGTTCATCTCCGTGAAGACCGTCGAGACCCACATGTCCTCGGTGCTGCGCAAGCTCCAGCTCTCCTCGCGCCACGAGCTGACCCGATGGGCGAACGACCGCAGGCTCCTCTAGGTCGGGCGCCGACTCGGCGCCGACTCGGCGTACGACGACACGCCTGTCCGGTGGCGCATCATTGACATTCGCGCGGTGTCACGGTCCGATGAAGGACGCGCAATTGCTGACGTCCATCGATTCCAGCACCGGGAGAGTGACCATGCACGTCGTCATCGCCACAGATGGTTCGCGTCAGTCCCTGACTGCGGCCAAGCAGTTCAAGTCGTTCGCCGATCCCGCCAAGGTCACCGAGGTCTCGGTCGTGGCGGTGATCCGCCCCCTGGCCGCGGTGGCGTTCGCCAACGACCTGTCCACGTCGAAGCGAGCCAAGGACCCGGGCGAGGACACCTCGTCGCGCCAGGCTGCCATCGACGCGGTCGACACGATCGCGGCCGTCTTCGACGGATGGGGCGCCAAGGTGCACAAGCGGGTCCGCAGCGGTTCGCCGGCCAACGAGATCATCAAGGCCGCCACGACGTACGGCGCCGGCCTGGTCGTCATCGCAGCCGGAGGGCGCGGGCTCAGCGACACCGTGCTGATGGGCAGTACGGCGCAACGGGTGCAGCACTACGCCCCGTGCCCTGTGCTGGTGGTGCGTCCGGCCAAGAAGCCGCGTGGCAGCAGGCGCGAGGCGGCGAAGAACGCGGCCCGCAAGGCGGTGCACGCGAAGCCCGCCACGCCGGCGAAGAAGACGCCTGCCAAGAAGACGCCTGCCAAGGCAGCGCCAGCCAAGACGACACCCGCCAAGACGGCGCCGGCGAAGAGCGCCGCGAAGGCGCCGGCCAAGAAGACCGCCGCGAAGAAGACCGCTCCGAAGAAGTAGCACCCGACCGCGCCGGCTCCAGGGCCACGTAGGATCCCGGCCATGGAAACCCTGCGGCTGGTGCTTCTCTTCATCCACATCCTCGGTTTCGCCGCGCTGATCGGTGGCCTGCTCTCCCAGATGGGCGCCGTCGACAAGGTGGTCAACGGGCCGATGCGCGACGGCGCCGGTACGGCGTTCCTCGCCGGCCTGGCCCTGGTCGGCGTACTCGAGGCAGGCGACGGCGACGTCAACCACGCCAAGATCGGCGTGAAGCTGGTGATCGGCCTGGTCATCCTCGGGCTGGTGATGGCCAACCTTCGCAAGCCGAGGATTCCCGACGGCCTGTTCTACGGACTGCTCGCGCTGTCGGTGGTCAACGTGGCCGTCGCGGTGTTCTGGTCCTCGGCCCACGTCTGAGGATCGCGCCCGGCGCCCGCGCCTGACGGTCCGGCACGCGGCGCGGCAACTCTGGCTGCGACAATGAAGCCATGGCCAGCTCCGAGCACCAGTCCTCGCCCGAACGAGTCGTCATCATCGGCGGCGGACCCGGCGGCTACGAGTCGGCCCTGGTGGCCGCGCAGCTCGGCGCCGACGTGACCGTGGTCGACTCCGACGGCATCGGCGGCAGCGCCGTACTCACCGACTGCGTGCCCAGCAAGACCCTGATCGCCACCGCCGAGGTGATGACCGAGGTGGCCGACGCCGCGGAGCTGGGGGTCACGTTCCTCGACTCCGAGGGCGACGTGGCCAGCAAGGTGAAGGTCGACCTGGCCAAGGTCAACGCCCGGGTGCTGCGCCTCGCCGCCGACCAGTCCGCCGACATCGCCAGGCGCCTCGAGCGCGAGGGCGTCAAGGTGGTCAGTGGCCGCGGGCGCCTCGTCGCGTCACACGCGGGCAGCCACACGGTTGCGGTGACCGCCGCCGACGGCAGCGAGCAGACCGTCGAGGCCGACGCCGTGCTCGTGGCCACCGGTGCCGCACCGCGCACCCTGCCCTCGGCTCAGCCTGACGGCGAGCGCATCCTCACCTGGGAGCAGGTCTACGACCTCACCGAGGAACCGGAGAAGCTGATCGTGGTCGGCTCGGGTGTCACCGGCGCCGAGTTCGCCTCGGCGTACCTCGCCCTGGGCATCGACGTCACCCTCGTCTCCTCGCGCGACCGGGTGCTGCCCGGCGAGGACGCCGACGCCTCCGCCGTCCTCGAGGACGTCTCCAAGCGGCGCGGCATGAACGTGCTCTCGAAGTCGCGCATGGAGTCGGTGACCCGTGACGGCGACACCGTCACCGTCACGTTGACGGACGGTCGTAGCGTCACCGGCTCGCACTGCATCCTCGCCCTCGGGTCGATCCCGAACACCGCGGACCTCGGACTCGAGGAGGCCGGCGTCCGGGTCGACGACGGCGGGTTCATCAAGGTCGACAAGGTCTCGCGCACGTCGGCGCGCGGGGTGTACGCCGCGGGCGACTGCACCGGCGTCCTGATGCTGGCCTCGGTCGCCGCCATGCAAGGTCGCATCGCGATGTGGCACTTCCTCGGCGACGCGGTCGCGCCGCTCGACCTGCGCAAGGTCTCCTCCAACGTCTTCACCGCGCCCGAGATCGCCACCGTCGGCTGCTCGCAGAAGGCGGTCGACGACGGCGAGATCATCGCCGAGGTCGTGATGCTCAAGCTCTCGGGCAACCCGCGGGCGAAGATGCAGGGTGTGCGTGACGGCTTCGTGAAGCTGTTCTGCCGTCCCGGAACAGGCACTGTCGTCGGTGGCGTCGTGGTCGGTCCGCGCGCGTCCGAGCTGATCCACCCGGTCTCGATCGCGGTGGCCGAGGCGCTCACCGCCGACCAGGTGGCCCAGGTGTTCACGGTCTACCCGTCGATGTCGGGCTCCATCGCGGAAGCCGCGCGCCGCCTGCACAACGTCTGAGCGTGGTGCCGGGCGGGCGTCAGTCGTCGGCCAGGGTGTGCCGCAGGTAGCGCATCGGGGCGTCGAGGTAGGCCTTCCAGTGATGGACCAGCTCCAGCTCGTCCCACGTCGTCTCGCGCAGCCCCCAGTCGCCGACCTCGATGATGCGCGCCCCCGGCATCGCCGCAAGGACGGGGGAGTGCGTCGCGCACAGCACCTGGCCGCCCGCGGCCGCGATGTCGTGCAGCGCCCGGATCAACGTCAGCGTCGACCCGAAGGACAATGCCGCCTCCGGCTCGTCGAGACAGTAGAAGCTGGGTGAGGAGAACTTGCGCCTGAGCACCTCGAGGAACGACTCTCCGTGGCTCATCGCATGGTAGTCGGGCTCGGCTTGCTTCACGTTGCGGTGCTCGTCCATGTAGGTGTACCACCCGTGCATGGTCTCGGCGCGCAGGAAGAATCCCCAGCGTCCGCTGCCGATGCCGCGCTGGATCCGGAGACTGGCATGCAGCGGTGACTCGGTGGTGCGGGTCTCGTGCCGGCCATGGGCGCTGCCGCCCTCGGGTGAGAGCCCGTAGGCAACAGCGACCGCCTCGACCAGGGTGGACTTGCCGGAGCCGTTCTCGCCGACGAGGAAGGTCACGCCCGGCGGGAGGTCGAGCCCTTGCTCCAGCAGTTGTGCCACGGCCGGAATCGTGGCGGGCCACTCGGTCGGTGGCAGGTCGTCGTCGGGGTCGCGGCTGATCCGCACCACGGGCGGCTGGTCGAACTTCACGGTGCCACCTTGGCAGGTGGGTCAGAAGCCGCCGAAGTCTCCACCGCCGAAGTCGAAGCCGCCGCCGTCGCCGCCCCAGCCACCGTCGAAGCCACCGCCACCGTCGCCTCCGCCGTCTCCACCACCGGAGTCGCCGCCCCAGCCACCGTCGAAGCCGCCGCCGTCACCGCCACCGTCGCCACCGCCGTCGCCACCGCCGTCGCCACCCCCGGCGGACCAGTCCTCGCCTCCGCCGCCGTCGGCGCCGGAGAGGTCACCGTCACCGCTGGTGACGTCGGGGCTCCACACACCGGCCATCATCGACCCGATCAGGAAGCCGGGGAACAGTCCGTTCATCGCGTAGGAGCCGTAGTAGCCGTTGGCGTACTGGCTGTAGACCGGGCCGCCTTGGTACCACGGCACCATGCGGGACCCGTCGCGCACGCGGCGTACGTCGGGCTCGGCGCCGGCCTCGACACGCTCGGCGTCGGCGAGACAGACCGGCACCTCGCGCGGGATGCCGCCCGGCGGCGCCCAGGACACGTCGGCCTGCGCGGGCCCGTGCCTCGGGTTGAAGAAGCACGGGGGTCGGCGCTGGGGGAGCGGCTGGTTGTCCTGGCGAGCCAGCACGCAGGCCTGCGCATAGCGGCCGTCCTCGAGGGTGCGGGTGACAGCGGTGATGTCTTCGGGGGTGCGCACGTCGTCGAGCAGGGACTTGGCGTCCTCGTAGCAGTCGAGCGCGCGCTGGTAGTCCTGCCGCATGGGGACGTCGAGCTCGGTGGCGAGGGTGTCGATGTGGAGCTCCTGGAGCTCTTCCCCGAAGCGGGTGACGTCTTCCTCGGCGACCCGCTTGACCTTGGTCACCGCGTCTTCCTTGGTGCGCACGAGTTCCTTGCGGTTGCGTTGCTGGGTCGCCACGAGCGCGGCCACCGCCAGGACCGCCAGGAGGAGCATGATCCACACCATGCACCCACGCTAGCAACGCCGTCGAAACTACGGGTCTGTAATTCACAGGGTTCCGTGGACAGGCCGCAATCGTCCGTGTTGGGATCAATGGTCACTCCCGTTTCCACCTGTCCCAATGATCTCGGAGCACCCCATGCGGCGCACGTTCCCCGCCCTGGTCGCCGGCGCACTGGCCATCGGAGCGCTCGTCCTCACCACGGCGATCGCGCCGAGCAGCGCGCGCACGGTCACCGTCGACCAGCGCTACCCCATGCCCAGCACCGGCAAGATCGCGATCGTGGGGCACGGCTACGGACATGGCCACGGCATGTCGCAGTACGGCGCCGAGGGTGCCGCTCGACAGGGCCTCACCTGGCAGCAGATCACCTCCTTCTACTACCCGGGCACGAAGGTCGCCAACGGCAGCGGGCTGGTCACGGTGCTGGTCAGCGCCGACACCAGCCCGGACGTCGTGGTCGACGCTCGAGCCGGCCTGCGCGTGGGCAGCCACGCGCAGCACAAGGGCTGGACACTGCCGGCCAAGGGCACCGGCCAGTGGCGGCTGCGCGGAACGACGCGGACCCGCACCCGCGTGGAGTTCCGGAGCGGCGACACCTGGACGGTGTGGCGGATCTTCGCGGGCACCGGCAGCTTCTACGCCTCCGGCCTGCCGATCCGGCTCCGCTACGGGTCGACGTCGGTGCTCTATCGCGGTCGTCTCATCGCGGCGTTCCCGCGCGCCGGGTCGACGGACGTCGACACGGTCAACGCGCTGGACATCGACGCGTACATCAAGGGCGTGATCCCCGCGGAGATGCCGGCCACCTGGACCCCTGCCGCTGTACAGGCCCAGGCGGTTGCGGCCCGCACCTACGCGTCGTACGAGAAGCAGCACCCGCGCGCTAAGCACTACCAGATCTGCGACACCACCGCGTGCCAGGTGTACGGCGGCTACTCGCGCGAGCACCCCGCCTCGAACGCCGCGGTCGACGCGACCCGGGGACGGATCCTGACCTACGCCGGGGCTCCGGCGTTCACCCAGTTCGGCTCGAGCAGCGGCGGTTGGACCTCGGCGAACCAGTTCCCCTACCTGCCCGCCAAGGCCGACCCGTACGACGACTGGTCCGGAAACGCCAACCATGATTGGCGAATCGAGCTCGACGTGTCGCGCATCGAGAAGGCCTGGCCGACGATCGGCAACCTGCGCCAGATCCGGGTGACCAGTCGCGACGGGCACGGCCAGTGGCAGGGTCGCATCGAGCGGATGACCCTGGTCGGCGGCACTAGGAGCGTGACGATCGGCGGTGACGAGTTCCGCTCGAGGCTCGGCCTGAAGTCCACCTGGGTCAGCTTCGCCGCCGCAGCCGCTCCGCGAAAGACGGCCACCTCGAGGTCGGCTCTTCCCGAAGACGCGGCGGACACCTCTGTTCTCGACTGATCGAAGGCGACGGAAAGTCCATTGCGGTGGACCGGACCGTTGGGCAGGATCGGCTCATGGTCACGGTCGAGGACGTGCGTCAGCTGGCGCTGACCCTGCCGCGCACCACGGAGCACTTCATCCACGGGCGGGTGAAGTTCCGGGTCAAGCAGATCGTCTACGTCTCGTTCTCCCGGGACGGAAGCCTGATGGGCTTCGGGTTCCCGAAGGATGAGCGGACCGCCCTGGTCGAGAGCGAGCCCGACAAGTTCCAGCTGCCGCGCGAGTCGGACCTGCGCTTCCACTGGGTGGTGGCCCGCATGGATGCGCTCGACCTCGAGGAGATGACCGAGCTGGTCACCGATGCCTGGGCCATGGTGGTGCCCAAGTTCCTGGTCAGGGAGCACTTCGGGGAGCAGTGACCAACGAGGTGTCCATTTCTCTTGTGCCTCTAACCGAACGGGTGTACATTGGTCACAATCCTCCGGTGAGGTGGCGGTGTCCCCGTCGAAGCCGGTCGGATCAGACGCATCACGGTGAGTGATAGCCCCGGGTCGGGGCCTCCGGTGTCGCAGTGACTTTTTCCTGCGTAGGAGGCCGATCATGACGTTGCACCCGATGACCGACGGTGTCGCCGGTGTGCATGCTGCGATCGATACGGTGGCGGCGTTCGAGCCGCTCTACGTGCCGGCCGAGCAGAAGTCCGGGCTGATGCGTGAGCTGGTCCGGGCCGAGGCGCGGTTGGCGGCGGTGCGGTTGCGGGTGCTGGCGGTCGCCGGTGACGTGGCCGAGACCACCGGTGCCCGTGACGCCGGGGTCTGGTTGGCCGCCGACCGCAACCTGGATCACGCGGCAGCCCGGGCCGACCTCGCGTTGGCGGGCATCCTGGAGGAGCGCTGGGCGGGCGTGGCGGCGGCGTTGGCGGCCGGGGAGATCCACCTGGAGCAGGCCCGCGCCATCGTGAACGCGTTGGAGGAGGTCCGTGACGACCTCACCGCCGACCAGCTGGTCGAGGCCGAGGCCCAGATGCTGGTCGAGGCCAAGAGTCTGGACCCCAAGGGTCTGCGCAAGCTGGGGCGCCACCTGGCCGACGTGGTCGACCCCGCCTCCGCGGAGGAGCGTGAGGCCAAGAAGCTGGCCGAGCACGACAAGCACGCGGCGGAGAAGGCGAAGCTCTCCTTGCGCCCCCAAGGTGACGGCACCACCCGGATCAGTGGCCTGCTGCCCGACGCGGTCGCGCACCGGCTGCGGACCTACCTGGAGGCATTCGCCCAGCCCCGCAAGCAGGCCGCGGCCGCCGACGGACGCCGGGTGCCCTACAAGACGTTGATGGCCCGCGCGTTCGGTGACTTCCTCGAACGCGTCGACCCCGCCCGGCTCCCCGACCACGGCGGTGATGCGACCACGGTGATCGTGACGATCACCCTCGACCAGTTGCGCACCGACCTCGCCTCCGCCGGCCTGGGCTACGACGACGACACCGGGCTGACCGCGGCCACCGCCCGCCGGCTCTCCTGCCAGGCGATGATCATGCCGATGGTCCTCGGTGGCGCCTCCCAGGTCCTCGACGCCGGCCGGGCCTCACGCTTCCACACCCCGGCGATGCGCAAGGTGATCCGACTACGCGACAAGACCTGCCGTGCTGCCGGCTGCGACGTACCAGCCCAGTGGTGCGACATCCACCACCTCACCCCCTGGGCCGAGGGCGGCAAGACCTCGGTGAAAGACGGTGTGCTGCTCTGCTGCCACCATCACCACCGGGTCCACGACCCTGCCTACCTCCACGAACGACACCCCGACGGATCCATCCGCTTCACCAGACGCACCTAGGCCGACCCGGATGCAGAAGAGATCAGCCCACGACGATGATCAGGTCTCCGCCCTCGACGGAACGCGTGTCCGGTACGGCGACGCGCTCGACGGTGCCCGCCATCGGTGCGGTGATCGAGGCCTCCATCTTCATCGCCTCGATGGTGGCGACGGCCTCGCCGGCCTCGACCTTGTCGCCCTCGGCAACGGTCACCGTGACCACGCCCTGGAACGGCGCCGCGACCTGACCGGGCTTGCCCGGCTCGGCCTTCTCGGTTGCGGCGACCTCGGCCGCGACGCCGCGGTCGCGCACGCTGATCGGGCGGAGCTGGCCGTTGATCGTGCACATCACCGAGCGGTAGCCGCGCTCGTCGGGCTCGCCGATCGCCTGCAGCCCGAGCAGCATCTTCTTGCCCGGCTCGAGGTCGACCTCGTGCTCCTCGCCGGCGTTGAGGCCGTAGAGGTAGTCGATGGTCGGCAGGATCGAGGTGTCGCCGTACTGTGCCCGGGCCTCGGCGAACTCGCGGGCCGGGCCGGGGAACAGCAGCTCGTTGAGCGTGCGCCGGCGGTCGCTGTCGAGCCCGGCGACCTGCTCGGGGGTCAACGCCGGTGCGGGCTTGCGGGCCGTGCGGCCCTCGAGTGCCTTGGTGCGGAACGGCTCGGGCCAGCCACCGGGCGGGTCGCCCAGCTCACCGCCGAGGAAGCCGATCACCGAGTCGGGGATGTCGAACTTCGCGGGGTTCTCCGCGAACTCGGCCGGGTCGGCGCCGACCGCGACCAGGTGCAGGGCGAGGTCGCCGACCACCTTGGACGACGGGGTCACCTTCACGATGTTGCCGAGGATGTCGTTGGCCGCGGCGTACATGTCCTCGATCTGCTCGAACTTCTCGCCGAGGCCGAGCGCGATCGCCTGCTGGCGCAGGTTGGAGAGCTGTCCGCCGGGGATCTCGTGGGTGTAGACCCGGCCGGTCGGCGAGGGCAGGCCCGACTCGAAGGGCGCGTAGACCCGACGGGTGGCCTCCCAGTAGGGCTCCAGGGCGCAGACCGCGTCGAGGGAGAGCCCGGTCTCGCGGGCCGAGTGGTCGGTGGCCGACACCAGTGCGGAGAGCGGCGGCTGCGACGTCGTCCCGGCCAGGGCTGCGGAGCAGGCGTCGACCGCGTCGACACCGGCGTCGATGGCGGCAAGGAGCGTGCCGAGCTGTCCGCCGGGGGTGTCGTGGGTGTGCAGGTGCACCGGCAGGTCGAACTCGTCGCGGAGTGCGGTGACCAGGGTGCGGGCCGCCGGGGCGCGGAGCAGGCCGGCCATGTCCTTGATCGCCAGCACGTGGGCGCCCGCGTCGACGATGCGCCCGGCCAGCTTCAGGTAGTAGTCGAGCGTGTAGATCTTCTCCGCAGGATCGGACAGGTCGCCGGTGTAGCACAGCGCCACCTCGGCGATGGTCGTACCGGTGTCGCGCACCGCCGCGATCGCGGGCGCCATCTGGGAGACGTCGTTGAGTGCGTCGAAGATGCGGAAGACGTCGATGCCGGTCGCCGCGGCCTCGTGCACGAACGCGTCGGTGATCTCCGTCGGGTACGGCGTGTAGCCGACCGTGTTGCGTCCGCGAAGCAGCATCTGGACACAGATGTTGGGCACTGCCTCGCGCAGGGCGGCCAGGCGTTCCCACGGGTCCTCGGCGAGGAAGCGCAGCGCCACGTCGTACGTCGCCCCGCCCCACGCCTCGATCGAGAGCAGTTCCGGTGTCATCCGGGCTACGTGGCCGGCCACGCCGACCAGGTCACGGGTGCGCACCCGGGTGGCCAACAGCGACTGGTGGGCGTCGCGGAACGTGGTGTCGGTGACCCCGACGGTGGTCTGGGCGCGCAGGCTCCGCGCGAACTCCTCGGGCCCCAGGGCCAGCAGGCGCTGCCGCGAGCCGTCGGGCGCGGGCACGTCGAGGTCGAGCGTTGGCAGCTTGGTGGCCGGGTCGAGCCGGGTCGGGGCCGGGCCGTGGGGCTGGTTGACCGTCACGTCGGCCAGGTAGTTCAACAGCTTGGTGCCGCGGTCGCCGCTGGCCCGGACCGAGAGGAGCTGCGGGTGCTCCTCGATGAAGGCGGTGGTCACCCGGCCGGCCACGAAGTCGGGGTCGTCGAGGACGGCCTGGAGGAACGCGATGTTGGTCTCGACGCCACGGATGCGGAACTCCGCGATCGCGCGACGCGCCTTCTCGACGGCCTTGCCGAAGTCGCGGCCGCGGCAGGTCAGCTTCGCGAGCATCGAGTCGAAGTGCGCGGAGACCTCGGCGCCGGTGTAGGTCGTACCGCCGTCGAGGCGCACGCCCGGCCCGCCGGGGGAGCGGTACGTCGTGATCTTGCCGGTGTCGGGACGGAACCCGTTGGCGGGGTCCTCGGTGGTGATGCGGCACTGCAGCGCCGCCCCGCGCAACGTGATCGACTCCTGGGAGAGGCCGAGGTCGGCGAGCGTCGCACCCGCGGCGATGCGCATCTGGGACTGCACCAGGTCGACGTCGGTGACCTCTTCGGTGACCGTGTGCTCGACCTGGATGCGCGGGTTCATCTCGATGAAGACGTGGTTGCCCGACGCGTCGACGAGGAACTCGACGGTGCCGGCGTTGCGGTAGCCGATCTCGCGCGCGAAGCGCAGGGCGTCGTCGCACATGCGATCGCGCAGGGCCGGGTCGAGGTTGGGCGCCGGGGCGATCTCGATGACCTTCTGGTGCCGACGCTGCACCGAGCAGTCGCGCTCGAAGAGGTGGATGGCCTCGCCGGTGGCGTCGGCCAGCACCTGCACCTCGATGTGGCGCGGGTCGACCACGGCCTGCTCGATGAAGACGGTCGGGTCCCCGAACGCGGCCTCGCCCTCGCGCATGCAGGTGGCGACCGCGTCGCGCAGGTCGGCCGGGTCATCGACGCGACGCATGCCACGGCCACCGCCACCGGCGACCGCCTTGACGAACAAGGGATAGGGCAGCGCCTCGGCGGCGGTGACCAGCTCGTCGACGTCGGTCGACGGGGCGACGCCGGCCAGGGTCGGCACCCCGGCCGCCTTCGCGGCGGCGATCGCGCGGGCCTTGTTGCCGGCCAGGGTGAGTACGTCGGCCGTGGGCCCGATGAACGTGATGCCCGCGGCCGCACAGGCCTCGGCCAGTGCGGGGTTCTCGGAGAGGAAGCCGTAGCCCGGATAGATCGCGTCGGCGCCGGAGCGCAGGGCGACCTCGACGATCGCCTCGGGGTCGAGGTAGGCCCGCACCGGGTGGCCGCGCTCGCCGATCTCGTAGGCCTCGTCGGCCTTCAGTCGGTGCTCTGACCACCTGTCCTCGTGGGGGAACACCGCGACCGTGCGCGCACCGATCTCATAGGCCGCCCGGAAGGCCCGGATCGCGATCTCGCCACGGTTGGCGACGAGAACCTTGGAGAACATGTGCCCACGGTAGCCAGCGTCGCTCATGCGGTGAGAGCCGTCTCAAGGATCTCGGCGGTCCGCTGGTAGTGCTGGCGCAGGCGCTCGACCGCGGTCTCGCTGTCACGGGCCAGCGTGGCCTCGAGGATCTCGCGGTGCTCGCAGGCCACGTCGCGACCGGTCTCGCGGGTCTGTGACCAGCGGCGGTAGAACTCGGCGGCGTCGCGCAGGCTGCAGGCGATGTCGAGGAGCCGCGGGCTGCCGCATCCGTCGAGCAGGGCGATGTGGAACCGGCCGTGGGCGTCTTCCCACTCGTCGGAGATGCGGGGCGGGCCGTCGGTGGTCAGCATCGGCGTCCGCTCGAGCTTGTGGTGGGCGCCGACCATGTCGGCCTCCCAGTCGACCCCGCCGCGCTCGATGGCATAGGCCAGCGCGATCGTCTCGATGTCGATGCGGGTCGCGGTGAGATCACGCAGGTCATCGATGGAGACCGAGCGCACCTTGAAGCCGATCTTCGGCTCGGACTCGACCAGGCCCTGTTCGACCAGCCGGGTCAGTGCCTCGCGGATCACGCTGACGCTGGCGCCGTACCGCTCGCAGAGCGAGGCGAACTTGAGGCGTTCTCCGGGCTGGTGCACGCCACCGAGCACGTCGGCACGCAGCAATGCGTGCACGGCCTCGGTGTTGGCACGGGTCTTCTCCTGGGTCATGGGAACAGCGTAGCAGCAAGCGCACATTCTAAAAATATTCGAAAATCTCTTGCTTGTTCGAGAATCGCGAGTAAAACTGTGTGAAGCAGACCACTCTCAGATCCAGGAGGCTTCTCCATGACTCAATCTCCAAGGCACCTCGTCATCGTCGGCGGCACGAAGGGCCTCGGGCTCGAGATCGCCCGTGCGGCCGTCGCCCGCGGAGACCGGGTCACCGTGGTCGGTCGCACCCGTGAGGTCGCCGAGGTGGAAGCGAAGAAGTTGGGGGAGAACGCGCTCGCCGGCGTCTGCGACCTGACCGACTGGGCCTCCCTGGAGTCCTTCTTCGACAGCGTGGGCCCGATCGACCACCTGGTCCTGGCCGCGCTCGACCGCGACCAGAACACCATCAAGGACTTCCGGCCCGACGACGCAGCCCGCACCTCGTTGATGAAGAACGTCGGCTACGCGGCCAGCGTGCACTACGCCCTCCCGCACCTGTCGCCCGAAGGCTCGGTCCTGCTGTTCAGCGGCCTGTCGATGTGGCGGCCGATGCCCGGCTCGACCACCATCTCGATGGCCAACGCCGGCGTCGTCGGCCTCGGCAACTCCCTGGCCGTCGAGATCGCTCCCGTGCGGGTCAACGTCATCACGCCCGGCGTCGTGATGGGCACCGAGGCCGTCGACGAGGCCGACCCGGTGCGCGCCGAGACCTACGAGCGGCTGCGTCAGCGCACACCCGGCAAGAGGCTGCCCGAGCCCGCGCACATCGTGGCCGCGGCCTTCGCACTCATCGACAACCCCGGAATCAACGCGGCGAATCTCGTGGTCGACGCGGGTATGCACCTCATCTGACACCCCCACGAAAGCAGGCAATCAATGCGTATCGAAGAAACCGACGTCCTCGTGGTGGGGGCGGGGCCGTCCGGCCTGACCACCACCGCACTGCTCGCCAGGGACGGCATCTCGATGATCGCCGTCAACCGCTACCCCGGTACGGCGCACACCCCGCGTGCGCACATCACCAACCAGCGCGCGATGGAGGTCTTCCGCGACCTCGGCATCGAGGAGAAGGTGCTGGCCCGCGCGCTCCCGGCCGACCAGATGGGCAACAACGTCTGGGCCACCAGCGTCGCCGGGCGCGAGCTGGCCCGCAGCCACGCCTGGGGCACCGGTCCCGACCGGGCCGGCGACTACGCGAAGTCCAGCCCGTGCTCGATGACCAACATCGGCCAGCACGACCTCGAACCGATCCTGCGCGACCGCGCCCTCGAGCTCGGCGCCGATCTGCGCTTCAACACCGAGCTGGTCTCGATCAGCCAGGACGCCGACCGGGTCGAGGCCGAGGTCGTCGACCACACCACCGGCGAGCACTACCTGATCCGGGCGGCGTACGCCGTGGGCGCCGACGGTGGGCGCAGTGTCGTCGCCAGCCAGCTCGGCTTCCCCTTCGAGGGCGAGACCGGACTCGGCTCCGCGGTCAACGTCTGGATCGAGGCCGACCTGACCGAGCACCGGGCGCACCGGCCCGGGGCGCTCTTCTTCACCATCCAGCCCGGGCGCGACTTCTGGCTCGGCGCCGGCACCTTCGTCACCGTGCGGCCCTGGACCGAGTTCGTGCTGATCGTGGTCTACGACCCGGCCACCGAGCAGATCGACCTGAGCCACGACGCCCTGGTCGAGCGGGCCCACAAGGTGATCGGTGACGACTCGGTCGAGGTGACCATCAAGGACGTCAGCGAGTGGCAGCTCAACCACGTGGTCGCGCTGGAATACCGCAAGGGTCGCGCGTTCGTCATCGGCGACGCCGCACACCGTCACCCGCCGGCCAACGGGCTGGGCAGCAACACCTCGGTGCAGGACGGCTACAACCTGGCGTGGAAGCTGTCGCTGGTGGTGCGCGGCCTGGCCGACGACACCCTGCTCGACAGCTACCACGACGAGCGCCAGCCGGTCGGCCGCCAGGTCGTCGACCGGGCACTGGCCAGCGTCGGCCTCGATCCCACCCGTGTTCGGTGTGGGTGCCGGGCAGTCCGACGAGGAGGGCCACGCCGCGCTCGACACCTTCTTCAGTGACTCCGACGAGGGCCGCGAGCGCCGAGCCGCCCTCGACCAGGCGATCGCTGCCAACGACCACCACTTCAACGCCAACGGCGTGGAGCTCGGCCAGCGCTACATGTCTGCGGCCGCGGTCACCGACGGCCAGCAGCAGCCGGCGTACGACAGGGACGCGGAGCTGTTCTACCACCAGACCACGTGGCCCGGCGGCTACCTGCCGCACCAGTGGCTGGCCCGGGAGGGCCGCCGGGTCTCCACTCTGGACCTGGCCGGTGGCGGAGTGTTCACCCTGCTCACCGGTATCGGGGGAGAGGCCTGGGCCAAGGCCGCCGTCGCCGTCTCCGCCGAGCTCGGCATCGAGATCCGCACCGCGGTCGTCGGTCGCGGGCAGGAGATCGACGACCCCTACGGTTCGTGGCGTACGGCCTCGGAGATCGAGGAGAACGGCGCCCTGCTGGTCCGGCCCGACCGCTACATCGGGTGGCGGGCTCCCACTCTCACCCCCGACCCCACGGCCAGCCTGCGGGCTGCGCTCGGGTCGATCGTCAACCGCTGACTTCGAGGAGACAGACATGGAATACGGACTACTGCTGCTGCGCCTGGTCGTGGGCGGGCTGATCCTGGCGCACGGCGCCCAGAAGGCGTTCGGTGCGTTCGGCGGCATGGGCCCCGGCGGCACCGCCCCGCTGTTCGAGCAGTGGGGCCTCCGTCCGGGGCGCACCCTGGTGCTGCTGGCCGCGGTCACCGAGATCACCGGGAGCCTGCTCGTGCTGCTCGGCCTCTTCACGCCGCTCGGCGCGGCGATGGTGCTCGGCACGCTGGTGGTCGCCTCGTCCGTCACCTGGGGCAACGGCCTCTGGGCGGTCAAGGGTGGCTACGAGCTCCCGCTGTTGTACGCCGCCGCGGCCGCCGTACTCGCCCTCACCGGACCGGGGCGGCTCTCGCTCGACCGCGCGCTCGACCTCACCAACCAGTACGGCGAGGCCACCGGCCTGCTCGCCATCGGAGTGGGCCTGGTCGCCGCGGCCTGTTTCATCACCTACGCCCGCAAGACCCTCAGTCGTTCCGTGACGGCATGACCACGGCCGACACCGCTCGCCATCCCCGGCTCGTCTGAGCCACCATCATTCCCAGGAGGAGAAAACACATGAGACTCGCCAACCTTTCAGGCCGTGCCGTGCTGGTCGCCGGAGACGCCGAGGCCCTCGACGTCCACAAGGCCAGCGACGGCCGCTTCGGCCCCGAGCTGCGCGGCATCTACGACAACTGGACCGACTTCGTGGGGTGGGCCGGGCAGGCCGGGCTCGACGGCGCCGAGCCGTTCGACGTGGCCGACCTCGGTGCCCCCTCGCCCGAGCCCCGCCAGATCTTCGCGATCGGGCTCAACTACTCCGCCCACGCCGCGGAGTCGGGCTTCGAGGCGCCCACCGACCTGCCGCCGGTCTTCCCGAAGTTCCAGAGCAGCCTGAGCGGCCCGGTCACCGAGGTCGTGCTGCCGGCCGGCGGCAACACCGACTGGGAGGTCGAGCTGGTCGCGGTGATCGGGCGCGAGGTCACCCGCGTCGCCGAGGCCGACGCCTGGGACGTCGTGGCCGGACTGACCGTCGGCAACGACATCTCCGAGCGCGTCGTCCAGCTGCGCGGGCCGGCCCCGCAGTTCGGACTGGGCAAGTCGTTCCCCGGGTTCTCGCCGACCGGACCGTGGCTGGTCACCACCGACGAGCTCGACGACCGCGACAACCTCACCCTGACCTGCACCCTGGACGACGAAGTGGTCCAGGACGGGCGCACCTCCGAGCTGATCATGTCGGTGCCCCGCCTGATCGCCGAGCTCACCAAGGTGGTCACCCTCTACCCCGGCGACCTGATCTTCACCGGTACGCCGGCCGGTGTCGGCGTCGGCCGCGAACCCCAGCTCTTCGTCGCCGCCGGGCAGACCCTGGTGTCCAGCATCGAGGGCATCGGTGAGCTGCGGCAGACCTTCGTTCCCGAGGAGACGCCATGAGTCTGCACGGACTCAGCCATGTCGTCATCGGCGTCCCCGACGTCGCGTCGACCGAGGCGTACTACACCGAGTTCGGTCTGACCAAGGGGCCCGACGGGCTCAGCACGCGTGACGGCGGACGCCAGCTGGCGCTGGTGCCGTCGCCGGTACGTCGTCTCGTCGAGCTCGGCGTGGCCGCCGACGACGTCGATGACCTGGCCCGCATCTCAGCGAACCTGCTGCGGCTCGGGGTGCCGGCCGACCTCGACGGCGACGAGCTGCTCACCCACGAGCCCGTGAGCGGGTTCGGGGTGAGGATCGCGGTGCGGCCACGCATCACCCAGGAGCGGCTCCCGGCCACGCCGTACAACGGGCCGGGGCGCATCGAGCGCCACGGCCGGGCTCCCGGCCTGGTCCGCACCGACCGGGTCCGCCCGCGCCGGCTCGGCCACGCGGTCGGCGGTACGACGGACCTGGCCGCCACGATGCGGTTCTTCATCGACGGGCTCGGTTTCAAGGTCTCCGACCACATCGGCGACAAGGGTGCCTTCCTGCGGTGCTCCAACGACCACCACAACTTCCTGGCCCTGCAGGCTCCGGTGAACTACCTGCACCACACGAGCTGGCAGGTCGACGACATCGACGACGTGGGCCGCGGTGCCTTCGCGATGCTGGAGGACAACCCGGAGCGCCACGTCTGGGGCCTGGGCCGGCACCACGCCGGCTCCAACTTCTTCTGGTACCTCAAGGATCCGGCCGGCAACTTCTCGGAGTACTTCTCCGACATGGACTGCATCCCCGAGGACGAGATCTGGGAGCCCGAGGTGCTCGAGGGCGCGAAGGGCCTGTTCAACTGGGGCCCGCCGCCGCCCCCGTCGTTCCTCAAGCCCGACGACCTCGCCGCCATGATGACCGGGGCGCACAGCACCGCCTGACCGGCCGCGCGCAACGGTCCGGTCTCAGTTGCCGGGTTCGCGCCACGCGGACGCCGCGAACTGACTACAGTCGGCAACGGCCCGACGTGGCCGCTGCTCCGGAGACGTTGAGCGGCGGTGAGGAGCCTCTCTCCTGGGAGGGAGCGGAGGGTAGGGCCGCTCGGCTTGCCGGGCGGCCCTATTGCAAGCCGGCCTGCAGTCGCGTGACCAGGTCGGGCTCGAGCGAGCCGTAGCCGGTCGACGCCCACGGCTCGGCGTCGGTCTCGAAGTAGTGCACCGGCTTGCCCCGGCGTACGACGTCGAGGATGTCGGGGGCCTTCTTCCGGCGCAGCGCGGTGAGGCAGTCGGGGCACAGCGGCACCTCGAGGGTGCGGCCCTGCCACTCGACGCGGCGCTCCTTGCCGGCTCGCCCGTGCAGCGGGTTGAGGTAGCAGGTGGGGCTCGGCGCCCAGGCCTTCCCTGCCCGGGCGGTCTCGAGTGCGTCCCTTCCGCGCCGGGTCAGCACGAGGGCACCGACCGCATCGAGCTCGTCGGGTTCTTCGGGGGTCAGCAGGCGGCGTACGGCGGCATAGTGGTCCAGTGCTGCCTGCCAGGCCTGCTGGTCGTCGCCGGGTGCGATCTCCAGCTCGTCGAGCTGCTCACCCAGCGCCTGCGACTCGTCGTGGGCGAGGGAGAGCGTCTCGCGGGCCCGGGCCGCGCGGATCTGTTTCAGGGCGGACTTCGGCAGCGGTGCCGGCTTCGCCTGCTTCCGGAACGAGACCGCGACCCGCCACGCCAGGAACACGGCGACCAGCGCGACCACCACGGTGGTCAGGCCGCCGGGCAGCCACCCGTCGTCGTCCTCGCGCGGATTCTCCTCCCGGTAGTCCGCCGAGTGCTCGGCCAGCAGCTTGTCCTGCAGCTTCTCGACCCGCGCGGGGTCCATCGAGAGCAGCTCGATGGAGCGACTCATCGCCGACGGCACGTCCTGGTGCTCCTCCAGGTCGACCACCATCTCGATGGAGTAGTCGTTCAGCTCGCCATCGGGTTGGCCGGGAACGCCCCACTGGCGACCGTCGACCTCGACGCTCGAATAGTCCGTCGGCTCGAGGCGGGTGGTGGTGGAGAGGTAGATCCCGGGGTCGGGGAACTTGTCGTGCAGCCGGGTCAGCAGGTCCGAGGCCTTGCCGCCGTACGTGTCGTTGTCGCGCAGCGGCCACACCACGACGTACGTCGTGTGCTCGGCCGCGGTCACCTGGTGCTCCAGGTCGGCCTCGTCGGCCTTGCTCACCAGGCCGCGCAGCGACGGGTGCACGTAGACCCCGTCGGAGGCCAGCTCCTCGTGGATGCGGGTCAGGTCGTCGGCCATCGTGGTCTCCTCACCAGCGCCAGGTGCCGGGCAGTCGTCGCTTGGTCGTGCCCACGAACAGACCGTAGAGAGTGCCGATCCCGAGCAGGACGCCGACACCGATCAGTGCGCCCGCCATGATCCCGCCACTGACACCACCCCAGTAGTCGGACTCCGTGTCCCGCTCGGGCCACCGCACCTCGCCGTCGACCCGCTTGACCAGGCGCGGAAGGGTGACCGAGGGATCGCCGGCGAACTCGTCGTGTGGCGACATGGTCAGGTAGCCGTAGGGACCGAACGTGTTGATGTCGCCGTTCTCGGGGCCCTGCCAGATCAGGTAGACGCCGCGCTCACCGGACTCGGCCAACCCGGCTTCGAGCTGCTGGACCGTGTCGAAGCCGGAGGCACCGGCGTGGCGGGTGTCGGTCCACACCACCACCTTCACCGGGGTCTGCGCGGCCGCGACCGCCCGGGCCACCCTCTTCTCGCCGGCCCTGTCCAACATGTCGCGGGCGTCGGGTGCGACGTACACACCGTCGTCGGCCAGCCCGGCCAGGGCGTTCACCACACGGTCAGTGCGCGCCTCCGCCTTGAGTGGCTCGCCCTGCGCGGCCACGGCGTCGGCCCTCCGGTCGTGCAGCACCTGGGTGGCCAGTACGGCGGAGCCCGCGGCGAGCCCGGCGGCCACACCCAGCGACACGAGGCCACGAGTCACGCGGTTCATCGGGGCACCTGCTGCCACCAGTCGCCGCCGAGGGCGCCGAAGCCGGTCCTTGCCCACACCGTGGATCCCTCGTAGTAGGGCCGTCGGTTGCCCAGCCGGCCCTTCTCGTGGAGTGGCGCCAGCTCGGCGCCCTTCTCCAGCGCCCCGGCGCAGGCCCGGCAGACCGGCACGCTGGCACCGCCACCCAGCGGGGACTCGGTGTCGGCGGCTCCGTGGCGCGGGTCGACGTAGCAGCAGCGGTACTGGCCCTCGGACGTCTCGAGGGCATGCAGGCCGGTCTGTGCGAGCACGAGCGATCCGACCACCTCGAGCAGGCCGTCGGAGCTGGTGCGGGTCTCGGCACGCTCCAGGCATGCAGCGGCGGTGTCCCTGCGCCGCCAGTCGACGAGGTCGTCGGCCCGTCCGAGTGCTGCGGAAAGCTTCTTGGTCGCCGAGGAGGCCCGGGCCCGGGCGCGATCGAGTTCCTTGGCCGGGTCGGGCGCAGGTCGTGGCTTCCGCGACGAGGCGCTGGTGCCCTTGCCCGAACCCGGTCGGTGGGCGACTCCGCCGACGGCCTGGACCAGTCGGTACCCGACCACCGCGACACAGAGCGCCGTCACCGTGGCGACCACCGCGTAGAGCCCGGGGGTCGGCATCTCGGCGTTCTCGCCCACGGGGCTCCGGGTGCCCTGCCCCTGCCAGGTGGAGGTCGCATAGGCCTCGATCTGCTGGTCGGTCAGGGGATTCTCCATGTAGGTCCCGGGCAGTCCGGCGTTGACCACGTCGAGCACCAGGCCGGCCTCGACCACCGGCGTCGCGAAGCAGTCGCCGCACGAGTCCCGGATCGCGTCGGTGGCAGCCTCTCGGGCCTCCCTGACGGCGCCGGCCAGCATCAACTCATCGTTGTCGACAGAAGGTGCGATGTCGCCGTAGACCGCCAGCGCAGTGTGTCCGACCTCCGAGGTCGAGACGAACCAGACGCCGTCCTCGCCCGAACGGGCGTGGAGGAGGGTCAGCAACTCCTCGGCGGTGTTGTCCGTGGTCAGCCCGGGTGGGGCCTTGGTCAGCACGATGTGCACCGGGACCGAGCTCTTGGCGGCCTTCGCGGTCAGCGCATCCAGGACGGCCTCGGTGTGGCCGTTGCCCATGACTTCCTCGACCAGGACGGGGTCGTGCTCGAGGTGGGCGACGATCTCGCCGACGGTGCCGGCGAAGTCGTCATCGACGCCCGAGACGGCCACGAGTCAGTCCTTGAGCTCGCAGATCACTTCGCCGTTGGTGACCGTGGCGCCGACCTCGGCGGTCAGGCCGGTGACCGTGCCGGCCTTGTGTGCCTTGAGTGGCTGCTCCATCTTCATCGCCTCGAGCACGACGACGACGTCGCCCTCGGCGACGGTGGCGCCTTCCTCGACGGCGACCTTGACGATGGTGCCCTGCATCGGGGAGGCGACCGCGTCACCGGAGACCGCGGAGCCGGACTTCTTGGCGGCTCGCTTCGGCTTCTTGGCTGCGCCCGCGCCGCCGGTGCTGAGGCCACCGAGACCGGCCGGGAGCACGACCTCGAGGCGCTTCCCGCCGACCTCGACGGTCACCCTCTGGCGCTCGCCGGCCTCTTCGGCCTCGGCGGTGCCGCCGGCGTACGGCGTGATCTGGTTGTCGAAGTCGGTCTCGATCCAGGTGGTGTAGACCGTGAACTCGCCCTCGCCGGACGGGGTCGAGGCGCCGACCCAGGCCGGGTCGTTCACGATCACCTCGTGGAAGGTGATCGCGGTCGGCATGCCGTCGACCTCGAACTCGGAGAGCGCGCGGCGCGAGCGCTCGATCGCCTGCGTGCGGTCCTTCCCCGTCACGATCAGCTTGGCCACGAGCGAGTCGAAGTTGCCCGGGATCGTCTCACCGTTGATGTAGCCGGAGTCGAGGCGGACACCGGGGCCCGCGGGCGGCAGCCAGGCGGTCAGGGTGCCGGGGGCCGGCATGAAGTTGTTGCCGCCGTCCTCGGCGTTGATGCGGAACTCGATCGAGTGGCCGCGGATCTCGGGGTCGTCGTAGCCGAGCTCCTCACCGGCGGCGATGCGGAACATCTCGCGCACCAGGTCGATGCCGGTGACCTCTTCGGAGACACAGTGCTCGACCTGCAGGCGGGTGTTGACCTCGAGGAACGAGATGGTGCCGTCGGCGGCGACGAGGAACTCGCAGGTGCCGGCACCGACGTAGCCGGCCTCCTTGAGGATCGCCTTGGAGGAGTCGTAGAGGCGCTTGACCTGCTCGTCGGTCAGGAACGGCGCGGGGGCCTCCTCGACGAGCTTCTGGTGACGACGCTGCAGGGAGCAGTCGCGGGTCGACACGACCACGACGTTGCCGTGCTGGTCGGCCAGGCACTGGGTCTCGACGTGGCGCGGCTTGTCGAGGAACTTCTCGACCAGGCACTCACCCCGGCCGAAGGCGCTGATCGCCTCGCGCACGGCGGATTCGTAGAGCTCGGGGATCTCCTCGAGCGTGCGGGCCACCTTCAGGCCGCGGCCACCGCCGCCGAAGACCGCCTTGATGGCGACCGGCAGGCCGTGCTCCTTGGCGAACCCGACGATCTCGTCGGCGTCCTTGACGGCGTCCTTGAGGCCCGGGGCGAGCGGAGCACCGGCGGCGAGGGCGATCTGCTTGGCCTTGGCCTTGTCGCCGAGGCCCTCGATCGCCTCGGGGGAGGGGCCGATCCAGATCAGGCCGGCGTCGATCACGGCCTGTGCGAACTCGGCGTTCTCGGCGAGGAAGCCGTAGCCCGGGTGCACGGAGTCGGCGCCGGTCTCGGCCGCGACCTTGATGATCTTGGCGATGTCGAGGTAGGTCTCGGCGGGAGTGGCGCCACCGAGGGCGTGGGCCTCGTCGGCCAGGCGGACGAACTGGGCGTCACGGTCGGGGTCGGCGTAGACGGCGACCGAGCCGATTCCGGCGTCCTTGCAGGCGCGGATCACGCGCACGGCGATCTCGCCACGGTTGGCGATGAGGACCTTCTGCAACGGCTTGACCTCGGGCACGGACACTCCTCTGGTGATGAATTGCGAGGGCGCACCGATCGTGCACCCGTCGTGGAGTCTAAGGCCCTCCGGTGGTACTCAGTTCCGGGGTTCCGGTCTCTGGTCTGTGGAGAACGCCACTCCCGTTGTCGGGTGCACGGCTCAGGGCGAGAACTCGTTGAAGAACTCGGCCCACCAGCCCGGTCGGCCCACGGGCCCGAGAGTCGAGCCGGCGAGCACGATGGCCAGTTCGTCGTGGGCATCGGGTGCGGGCACGCCGTGGCGCACGACGTAGCTGGGCGCTGCGTCGGCGGTCGCGCCCCAGCCGAAACCCTTCCGCCGCAGCGTGGTCCGCCGTACGCCGTCGTGCACCAGGGCGGTACGGCGCCGGCCGAGGTGCCGCACCTCGTACTTGCGGCCGGCAATGGTCAACGTGCCGTGCCGACGGGCTCTCCGCCAACCGCCGTCCCTGCCGTTCCACAACTCGACCGGAGTTCCGTCGGCCATCGTGAAGTGCACCGCGGGGGCACCGCCGCGGATCCGGCCCCGTCCCTGCATCCACAGGGCGGCGTCGACGCCATCACTGAGTGACGAGCGCATCGTGGCGAAGAAGCCACTCCCGCGACGCTGCTCGGGCACGTCGTACGGCGCGATCTCGCCGGCGACCGCGCCGTCGGGCCGGATGAGCACGAGGGTGATGCGGGCGTCGTCGTAGGCCACCCGCCACGGTGGGGGCTGCTGCCAGCCGGATGCGTTCATGCCGGCACCATGCCCACCGGGCTCACAGGCCAACCAGGTCTTCGCGGCACCTGGCCTCGATCGCGGCGAGGTCGTCGAGGGTGGCGTCGATGTCGCGGCGCTGAGCCTCCAGGTGCTGGCGTCGTACGTCGCACTGCTCGATGAGGTACTCCAGCTGCCCGGCCTCGCCCGGGGGCTCGTCGTACATGTTCACGATCACGGCGATCTCGTCGAGCGAGAACCCGACCCGCTTGCCGCGCAGGATCAGCTCGAGCCGGATCCGGTCGCGTTGGTGGTACTCCCGCACGGTGCCGGCGCGCACCGGATGCAGCAGGCCGAGGTCCTCGTAGTGGCGCAGCGTGCGCAACGTGACGGCGTACTCGTCGGCCAGCTGCCGGATCGTCCAGGTCGTCACGGTGGTCCTGTCGGTGTGGGTGTTTTCGGTGGTCGAGTGCCGCCGAGGTACGAGGCGGTGTGGGTGTTTTCGGTGGTCGAGTGCCGCCGAGGTACGAGGCGGTGTATCGAGACCTTGCTTTACGTCAACGTAAGCGTAGGACCATGGTGTCGTACGTCGACCACAATGAAGAGGTAGTCATGTCGTTCGAGTTGTCCCGTGAGCACGAAGAGTTCCGCCGGTCCGTCCGCGACTTCGCGGAGGCCGAGATCGCCCCGCACGTCGCGCAGTGGGACCGCGACCACCACTTCCCGGTCGACGTCGTGCACAAGATGGGCGCGCTCGGCCTCTTCGGCCTGACCGCGCCCGAGGAGTACGGCGGCGCCGGGCTGGCCCCCGAGGACGGCCCGTTCACCTCGCTGTGCCTGGCCATCGAGGAGCTCGGCCGGGTCGACCAGTCGATGGGCATCACGCTCGAGGCCGGCGTCGGCCTCGGCATCAACCCGATCCTGACCTACGGCACCGACGCCCAGAAGGAGGAGTTCCTCCCGCCGCTGGTGGCCGGCGAGAAGCTCGCCGGCTTCGGCCTCACCGAGCCGGGCGCCGGCTCCGACGCGGGCGCGACCAAGACGAAGGCCGAGCTGGTCGGCGACGAGTGGGTGGTCAACGGCAGCAAGCAGTTCATCACCAACTCCGGCTCCGAGATCACCTCGCTGGTCACCGTCACCGCTCGCACCGGTACGCGCGACAACGGAAACGCCGAGATCAGCACGATCATCGTGCCGTCCGGCACGCCCGGCTTCACCGCCGAGAAGGCCTACGACAAGCTCGGCTGGCACATCTCCGACACCCACCCGCTCTCCTTCGAGGACGCGCACGTGCCGGCAGCCAACCTGCTCGGCGAGAAGGGCCGCGGCTTCGCGCAGTTCCTGGCCACCCTCGACGACGGCCGGGTCGCCATCGCCGCCCTCGCCGTCGGCCTGATCCAGGCCTGCCGCGACCTGTGCGTGGAATACGCACTGGAGCGCCAGACCATGGGAGGCCCGATCGGTCGCAAGCAGGGCGTGGCCTTCCAGATCGCCGACCTCGACGTCATGCTCCAGGCCGGTCGCCTGCTGACCTACAAGGCCGCGGCCATGAAGGACGCCGGCGCCCCGGTCAAGGAGTTCAAGCAGGCGGCCTCGATCGCCAAGCTCTACACCTCCGAGTCGGCGGTCACCGCGACCCGCATCGCCACCCAGGTCTTCGGCGGCTACGGCTTCATGGAGGAGTACCCGGTGGCCCGGTTCTACCGCGACGCGAAGATCCTCGAGATCGGCGAGGGCACCTCCGAGGTGCAGCGCATGCTGATCGCCCGTGGCCTCGGCCTGCCGGTGGAGTGACCACGTAGAAGAAATGGGCGGGGCTTCCCGGCTTCGGTCGAGTAGCCTCGCTTTTCATGGGTCCTCGCGCCAGGCGTCTCATTGACGAGACATTGCGCTTCCTTGCCGTCGGCGGGGCAGCGACGCTGGTGGCGTTCGTGCTCTTCAACTTCCTGGTGCACGGCGTCTACGTCACCGAGAAGCCGTGGCTGCACACCCATCCGACGCTCGCCTACGTCGTGGCCAACACGGTCGGCATGGCGATCAGCTACCGCGGCACGCGCAACTGGGCGTTCAAGAACCGGCAGACCGCACACGCGGACGGCGGCCGGTCGGCGTACGTCCTGATCAACGTGGTCACCATGGCCCTGCCCATCGGGTGCCTGTGGATCAGCCGCAACCTGCTCGACCAGGACTCGGCCTTCGCCGACAACATCGCCGCCAACGTGGTCGGGCTCGGCCTGGGCATGATGGCCCGGTTCTACCTGTTCCGCCAGGTGATCTTCAGCCAGAAGAACTACGCGCCGGCCACCCTCGCAGGCACCAACGCACTGCCGCTGCCGGGCAACTGCGTGGTGGCGCGCGGCAACCCGCGACGCGTCCTCGGTGTCACCGACGAAACCTCAACGGACCCAGAGGTCGATCCACGCATGCCCTAGCTCGGCCATCAGGTCGCGCAGCAGGGGCAGGCTGACGCCCACGACGGTGTGGTGGTCGCCCTCGATGCCGGTCACGAAGGCACCGCCGAGTCCGTCGATGGTGAACGCCCCCGCGACATGGAGGGGTTCGCCGGTCGCGACGTACGCCGCGATCTCGTCGTCGCCGAGATCGGCGAAGTGCACGGTCGTCGACGCGGTGGCCGCGGCGACCCTGCCGTTGGCGACGTCGTGCAGCGAGTGCCCGCTGTGGAGCACGCCGCTGCGGCCGCGCATCAGCTGCCAGCGCGTGGTGGCCTCCTCGGGCGAGGCCGGCTTGCCGTAGGCCTCACCGTCGATCTCGAGCACCGAGTCGCAGCCCAGGACGAGGCCCTCACCCGTCACGCGGGCTGCGACGGCAGCCGCCTTCAGCTCGGCGAGCTGCAGTGCGAGCTCGCCCGGCGGGATGCCGACCACCTGCGACTCGTCGACGCCCGAGACGATCACCTCGGGCTCGACGCCGGCGCTGCGCAGGGTGGCCAGACGTGCGGGGGAGGCCGAGGCCAGGACCAGTCGTGTCGTCATTGCCGGCCGCTCAGATCCGGGCCAGCGCGGCCTTCAGCGGGTCCAGCCCGAGGGAGCCGAGGTCGAGGGCCGCGCGGTGGAACTCCTTGAGGTCGAAGTCGGCGCCCTTGCGCGCCTTCGCGTCGTCGCGGGCCTCGAGCCAGATGCGCTCGCCGACCTTGTACGACGGCGCCTGGCCCGGCCAGCCGAGGTAGCGGTTGACCTCGAACACGATGGTCGGGTCGTCCATGCGGCAGTGCTGGCGCATGAACTCCAGGCCCAGGGCGGGCGTCCATGTCTCGCCGGGGTGGAAGCCGAACGGGTTGTCCTTGGGGATCTCGAGCTCGAGGTGCATGCCGATGTCGATGATCACCCGGGCCGCGCGGAAGCCCTGGCCGTCGAGCATGCCCAGCTTGTCGGCCGGGTCCGCGAGGTAGCCGAGGTCGTCCATCAGGCGCTCGGCGTACAACGCCCAACCCTCGCCGTGACCGCTGACCCAGCACATCAGGCGTTGCCAGCGGTTGAGCTTGTCCTTGCGGTAGGCGGTCTGCCCGACCTGCAGGTGGTGGCCCGGCACGCCCTCGTGGAAGACGGTCGTGACCTCGCGCCAGGGGGAGAACTCCTCGATGCCGTCAGGCACCGACCACCACATGCGGCCGGGGCGGGTGAAGTCCTCCGACGGGCCGGTGTAGTAGATGCCGCCGTCGTTGGTGGGGGCCAGCCTGCACTCGATGCGGCGTATCGGCTCCGGGATGTCGAAGTGAGTGCCGGCCATGTCGGCGAGGGTCCGGTCGGCCAGCTCCTGCATCCACTGGCGGAACTCCTCGCGCCCGGCGATGCGGCGGGCCGGGTCGCCCTCGAGGTGGGCCACGGCCTCGTCGACACTGCTGCCCGGGAGGATCAGGTCGGAGGTGGCGGCCATGTCGTCCTCGATGCGCTTGAGCTCCTCCCAGCCCCACGCGTAGGTCTGCTCGAGGTCGACGGTGGCGCCGAGGAACTGCCGCGAGGCCAGTGCGTAGTGGTCGCGCCCCACCGCCTCGTTGGTGCGCCCGCGCGGCTCCATCTCGTCCTCGAGGAACATGCCGAAGTCGGCGAACGCGCGGGTCGCTGCCCGGGCGTGCTGGGCCAGGTCGCCCTGCAGGGCCTCGCCGGCGTCGCTGCCCTTGACGAGGTCGGCGAAGAAGTCGCCGCCGTTGCCCTCCTGTCCCGTCCAGTGGCGTACCTGGGTGGCCACCTCGGCGTACTGCCGCGCCGCGGCGACGTTGCCCTTGTTGGCCTCCTCGGACAGCGTGATGCGGTAGTCCTGAAGGGTCTGCGGTACGGCGGCGATGCGGGCGCCGATCAGGGACCAGGCCTCCTCGCCCTCGGTCGACATGAGGTCGAAGACCTGGCGCATCTCGTGCAGGCCGCTGCTGATCACCGAGAAGTCGCTGCGCTGCAGGCCGGCCTCGGAGGTCTCGACGTCGAGGCCGAGCCGCTCGAGGAACGCGTCGCGGGCGACCTGCTCCCGCTCGTCGCTGGGCGTCGCCGCCGTGGCGTCGGCGAGGGCCTTGCGGGTCAGCTCCTCGCGTGCGGCGAACCCGTCGGGGGAGAGGTCGGTCAGCTTGTCGTCGTGCCCGGCGATGCCGAGGTACGTCGCGGTGAGCGGGTCGAGGGCGGCGTACGCCTCGACGTAGGCATCGGCAATGGCATCCACGGGGCGCTGTTCGGTCACGCGCCCACAGTAGTGGTGAGTGTCGAAGACGCGGCAACCTTTTACCGGGGTCGTTGGTCGTGTGGAATGAGACTGGTTCAAGGGCCCGGCAACCGCCGGGCGGACAGGGGACGACATGGACGCGGTGCAGCAGAGCTTCGCCGGTTCCTACCGGCGTCTCGTCGGCCAGCTGTACGGCGTGTGCGGCGACCTGTCCGAGGCCGAGGACGTGGTCTCCGAGGCCTTCGTCAGGGCGGTCAGCCATCGGCGTACGTTCGAGGCAGCGGAGAATCCCGAGGCCTGGTTGCGCACCGTCGCGGTGAACATCGCCCGCACGAGGTTCCGGCGCCGACAGCTGGGCGAGAAGCTGACCCGGAAGGCGCCCTCCGTCGGCTCCGGCCGCAGCCCCGACCTCGCCGAGGACCGGCTGGCCCTGGTCGCCGCGATGGGTCGACTGCCGCAGGCCCAACGCGAGGCGCTGGCGCTGCACTACCTCGCCGACCTCCCGGTGGACGAGGTGGCCAGGACTGTCGGTGCGCCTCTCGGCACGGTGAAGGCGCGGCTCAGTCGCGGCCGCACCGCACTCGCCGCACTGATGACCGAAGCCACGGCCCCGGAGGGCCGCTCAGTCCAGGAAGGACAGTCCCGTGCGTGACCTCGACGAGCTCCTGACCGGCCGGATCGGTGACGCCGCGGCCGACGTTGCCCGCATTCCCGACTTCGACGCACTGGCCGCCCGCGGACGACGCCGCACCACGGTTCGCCGTACGGCGGCGGCCGGGGCGGCTGCCCTGGCCGTGGTGACCGTCATCGGTGCGACCCAGTGGCTCGGCGGCGGTGACCCGTCGAGCGAGCCGGGCCCGGTCGCGCCGCCCACCTCGACTCCGAGCGCGCCGGCCGAGCCGAAGACCGACCACGGGACCGGCCCGATCTCCGACGCCCGGGCCGAGGCGATCGTCAGCAACCCGGCAGCGACCCTCTTCTCTCTCACCGTCGACCCGGACGACCCGGACAGCCGGGCCTCGGTCTGGCAGCTGTGCCCGGCGCAGTGCGACAACCCGAAGTACGCCGTGGCGATCACCGACGACGGCTACACGACGTACGCCGCGTTCCGGCTGGCCAACCCGGTCGAGGTCCGGTCGGCGGGCTCCGGGCGATTCCTGGCCGAGCGCTGGGACCCGGGCGCCACCCCGTTCCTGCTCGATGCCGACGGCACCGGCACGGCGTTGGTCGCGGACGACACGGAGGCCCCTTTGTCGGCAGGCGAAGTCGTCGCGGCCGTGCACGGCTCCGGCGTGCCGATCATCGGCCTGTTGGCCGTCGATCCCGGGACCGGGGCCGCCCACCCGATCCCGCTCCCGAGCGGCGTGGCCACCTGGCAGCAGGACGGCGAGCGGATCTCGTTCCTCGACTACAACGGCCCCACCGCGCGATGGACCGACGACGGGGGAGCCACGTGGTCGAGCCACCCGCTCGACGCGGAGAACCTGCTGACCCAGTTGGTGCCCTCGGCGGATCCCGACCGGCACGCCGTGGTGGCCGGCGGCGACGGAGCCACGCTGTTCCCGTTCAACGTCGTGCACCGTTGGGACGGCGACGGTGCGGTGCAGCGGTTCGACCAGTCGAGCAGCCCGCAGGCCTACATCGCGCACCAGGCGGTGCTGCCTGACGGGCGGCTGCTGATCGACGTCGAGGACTGGTCGGACGGCGACGCTCCGACGGGCCTGCACGTCTCGGCCGGCGACGACTGGACGCGGTTCACCCCGGTGCGCCTCGGTGCGCCGTTCGACCGGGAACCCGCACAGGTGCTGGGGATCCAGGCCCACCACGGTGTCCTCACCATCGATGCCGTGACCGCCGACGGAGCGGTCCATCGCTCCACTGACGCCGGCGCCACGTGGCAACCCCTCGTGGTCAGGTAGTCGGTTTGGCGGGCCTCACTCGTCGAGGGAGCGCAGGTGCCGCAGCACGGCACGCCCGCGCGGGGAGAGTCGATAGCCGGGCCGCAGGCTCACGGTCAGGCCGAGCTCCTTGAGCCGTCGGATGTCGGCCTTGAACGGCAGCTTCGTGCGGCCGACATCGGCCGCGATGGTCTCGGCCAGCTCGCCGGGCCGGCCGTCGATCAGCTCGAGGTGCGAGCGGGTCCACGGACCGTGCTTGCTGCGCGCGTCCATGCCGGCCAGTCGGGCCACGATCTCTGCACGCTGCTTCGGCCCGAGGCGTGCCTTCTCGCGCAGCGTCACCCGCTCGTCGTCGCCGGCGAAGCTCATCCGGATCCGGTAGACGTCTCCGGGCTTGCGGTCCAGGACCTCACGGAGCCGGGCCAGGTCAAGGCCGCTGCGTCGAGCCTCGTCCTCGGTGATCGCGTCGGGGTCGACCACGTCCACCTCGTCGAATCGGATCACACCGACCGCCGTACGTTGTGAACCGCCGGGCACGTGCATGCGCCGGGTCCAGCGGCGGAACGCGAGGTCGAGCTCACCCGAGACGATGCCGTCGAGGACGGCGCGCGGAATCATCACGAGGCTCATCCTGCCTGCTGGCGTGCGCTCGTAGTGGATCAAGTCGATCACTACATCGATACCGCGACCTGCCGGACCGTGGCGGGATGGGTGACCAGGAATCTTCACTCTCGGGAGGACCACCTCATGGGCTTCACCCTTCGACCGCGGCTGATCTCGGCCATCGTCGGTCTCGCGCTCTCGGCCACGCTCGCCCCACCGGCGGTTGCCGACACACCACCGACACCCACGACGTCGCAGCAGGGCGCACCGTCGCGGGTCACGCTCGGCGTCGGCGAGCACTACCTCAACACGCCGTACCAGTGGCAGCGGACGTCGTACTGGTGCGGCCCGACGGCGATCAGCATGGCGCTCGGCATCCGTGGCATCGACGTGTCGCAGGAGACCCTCGCGGCCTTCATGGGCACGAGTCCCGACTACGGCACGACCGCCGACGCCGCAGTCACCGCGCTGCGGCACTTCTCGGGTGCGCCCTACGAGGCGGTCTACGTGCCGGACGGCGGCGGGCAGGCCGCGAAGGCCACGATCTGGAGTCGCATCCAGGAGGACATCGACGGCGGCTTCGCCGTGGTGACCGGTATCGGTGCACCGCCGCACACCTACCCGTACTACGACAACCCGACAATGATCCACCACCTCTTCGTGGTCGACGGGTATGACACCAACTACGGGACGGTGCGCATCTCCGACCCGGCCTACTTCAACGGGAACTCGCAGTACTGGATCACCCTCGATGACCTCGTCTGGCTGATGGAGGGCCACTTCTACAACTGGTGAGCCGCACCGGTCGGGCGTGCCAGACTGACGCGGGTGATGGTCTACGAGGCCCGGGACAGTGACCTCAGTGCACTCCGGTTCGGGGTGTCGCCGCTCAGCGAGCTGTGCCTCTCCCTGCGGGTGCTGCGGGCCCCGACGACCTACCCCGTGCCGGCAGGCTGGCACGCGCACGTGGCCCGACAGGTCGGCGACCTCGACCTCGAGCTGTTGACGGCGTTGGTCAACCAACGGCTGGGCACACCCGACTTCCTCAACCCGCGACCGGAGCTGCCGTTGCCCCGGCTGTGCGACGAGCTGCAGACGGTCGCCACGCTCCCGGCCGACGCGATCGAGCTGGACCTCGAGGACCTGTGGCCGGAGAACCGGCCGGAGGTGCTCAGGGGGCCGACGCCCGCGCTGAGGGGGCGGATCCTGGCCCAGGTGCAGGCCTACTGGGACCGTTGCTTCTCGCCGTTCTGGCCCGCCTTCCGCTCGGTGTTGCGGGCCGACATCCGCCACCGCTCGACCCAGATCGCCGACCACGGCCTGCGGCACATGCTCGATGCGCTGACGCCGAGCCTGACCTTCGACGGCACCCGCCTGGCGTGTGACAACCGGGTCGGTACGTCCTACGAAGCGGCGATCGCGGGGCGCGGCCTGGTGCTGGTGCCGTCCCTGTTCACGCTGAACATCTCGTATCCCGCAGTGGCACGGAGCAGTCCCACGCTGATCTATCCGGCGCGCGGGCACGGCAACCTCCACACCCTGACCGCCCGGGCCGACGACCACCTGACAGCCTTGGTCGGCGACGTGCGCGCACAGCTCCTGTCCACCCTGTCGGAGCCGCGCACGACCAAGGAGCTCGCACTGCTTCTGGGCAAGACCTCCTCGGCGGTCAACCAGCAGCTGCGGTCCTTGACCGCGGCCGGGCTGCTCGACACCACCCGCGACGGCCGCTCGGTGCTCTATGGCCTCTCCGACCTCGGCAGCCGACTGGTGCGACCGACCTAGATCAGAGCCGAGGGGAAGGCCTCGCGGTAGCTGCGCATGCCGCCGGCCGACTCCGCGGCGAGTACGGCGCGGCCGACCGCACGCGTGACGCAGTCACCGGCGGCGGTCAGCAGGTCCTGGAACGCGAACACGTCCACGGGCTCGCGGGCGCCGGTCGCCAGCGTGAAGAGGGTGTCGCCGTCGAACATCGTGTGCACCGGGTTGATCGCCCGGGCCAGGCCGTCGTGGCCGACACCGGACACCTTCGCGCACTGGGCCTTGGTCAGCGTCGCGTCGGTGGCGATGACCCCGATCGTGGTGGCGAACGGTGGCTTGACCAGCGAGGGGTCGGCCGCCGCGGCAGCGCGTGCGGCCACCAGGTCGTCCTCGGTCGGACGACGCAGGGGCGGCAGGTCGCCGGGCACGCAGTGGCGTTCGGCGTACAGCTCGCCGGTGCGTGGGTCGACCGCCGAGCCGACCGCGTTCACCGCGACGAGCACGCCGATCGTCGTGCCGTCCTCGAGCCGGACCGATGCGGAGCCGATGCCGCCCTTGAGGCCACCGACCCGTGCGCCGGTGCCGGCGCCGACCGTTCCCTCGCGCACGTCGGTCGAGGCCGCGTCGTAGGCCGCAGCGCCGAGCGCCGCATCGGGGTGGTTGGCGAACGTGCCGCCCCGACCGAGGTCGAAGAGCACCGCCGCCGGCACGATCGGCACCACCTCACCGGGCCCGCCCATCGGGAAGCCGACGCCGTCGTGCAACAGCCGCTGCGCGACCCCGTCGACGCTGGCCAGGCCCAGGGCCGAGCCGCCGCTGAGCACGACCGCGTGCACGAGCTCGACCAGGTTGCGCGGATCGAGCAGGTCGGTCTCGCGCGTGCCGGGCCCGCCACCGCGTACGTCGACGCCACCGACGGCACCGCCCGGCGGCGCCAGCACGACCGTCGTCCCGCTCAACCAGCCGTCGCCGATGCGCTCGGCCTGGCCCACCCGGATGCCCGGCACGTCCGTGATGCTGTTGGAGGTCACCCCACCAGTATGGTCACGCACCATGGACACCAGACCAGCAAGTTATGTGGTGGTGGTCGAGGACGGCGCGGTGCTGCTCGCCCACTGGAACGAGAACGGCAAGACCGGGTGGACCCTGCCCGGCGGAGGCATGGAGGACTACGAGTCCACCGAGGAGACTGCGGTCCGCGAGTTCCGGGAGGAGACCGGCTTCGACGTCGCGCTCGACGGACTGCTCGGTGTCGACACGAACTACGTGCCGGCCGCCGCCCGATTCTCGAAGGGCGCCGGCGACCTGCGCGGACTGCGGGTGATCTACCGCGGGCACATCACCGGCGGTGAGCTGACCCACGAGGTCGACGGCACCACCGACGAGTGCCGGTGGATCCCGCTCGACGAGGTCGCCTCACTCAAGCGGGTCAGCCTCGTCGACGCCGCCATGGAGCTGCTCCGCACGAGCTGACCGGCCGGCACCATGCCTGGAAAACCAGTCGCACCGAGCACTGACGATGTGCGACCGTCGAGGAGTCAGCCCGACCAGATCGAGGAGAACCCCCATGCGAGCAGCCACCACGCCCCGAGTCCTCATTCGTCTCGCCGTGGAGCTGCCCCGTGTCACCCTCACTCAATCTCGGAATCGTCGCGCATGTTGATGCCGGCAAGACCAGCCTGACCGAACGCCTTCTGTTCGAGGCCGGTGTCATCGACGCACCCGGGAGCGTCGACGCCGGCACCACCCGCACTGACTCGCTCGACCTCGAGCGGCGCCGCGGCATCACCATCCGGGCGGCCGTGACCTCGTTCGGTCTCGGCGACCTGGCCGTCAACCTCGTCGACACCCCCGGGCACCCCGACTTCATCGCCGAGGTCGAGCGGTCACTGGGCGTTCTCGACGCCGCGGTGCTGGTGCTGTCGGCGGTGGAGGGCGTGCAGCCGCAGACTGTCGTGATCTGGCGCGCCCTCCAGCGGATCGGCGTGCCCACCGTGCTGTTCGTCAACAAGATCGACCGAGCCGGCGCCGACGTCGAGCGCGTGCTCGCGCAGGTGCGCCGCCGCCTGACGCCGTACGCCGTGCAGCTCGCGCGCGCCGATGGGCAGGGCGACCGTGCCGCCACTGTCACCGGGGTGCCACTGACAGACGAGTCGGTCGTCGCCGGAGTCGCGGAGGTCGACGACCGGGTGCTGGCGGGTTGGGTGGCGGGGGCGACACCGCGTCACCGTGACCTCGTGCGCGCGCTGCGCAGTGGAGTACGACGTGGTGCGCTGACGCCGGTGCTGTGCGGGTCGGCGATCACCGGTGCCGGCATCGATGAACTGCACCGGACGCTCACCGGTCTCCTTCCGGCCGCACGGCACTCCGACGGTCCGGTGGCCGGCACCGTCTTCGCCGTCGACCGCGACGAGCGCGGTCGACGCGCCTGGATCCGCCTGTGGTCGGGCGAGCTGCGGGTCCGTGACCGGGTGGCGATCACCGGCCGGAAACCGGAGCTCGTGACGGAGGTTGCAGCGAGCGAACCGGGCGGAGTGACCGTCGCCTCCGTCGCCCGGGCGGGACAGATCGCGGTCATTCGCGGACCGGCCGCCCGCATAGGTGACGTGCTCGGCAGGCCACCGCGTCGTCGTGCCCACCACTTCGCGCCCGCCACCCTGCAGGCGTTGGTCGAGCCCGAGGACCCCACCGCCCGCACGGCGTTGTACGCCGGCCTGACCGAGCTTGCCGACGAGGATCCGCTCATCGACCTGCACCTCAACGAGGTCGACGGTGAGGCCGCGGTACGCCTGCACGGCGAGGTGCAGAAGGAGGTGATCGCAGCGCTGCTGGAGCAGCGGTACGGCGTCGTCGCGAGGTTCCTCGAGACCTCCGTCGTCTGCATCGAACGCGTCGTCGGCACCGGCGCATCGGTCGACCGGATCAACGTGGGCGACAACCCCTACCTGGCAGGCATCGGCCTGCGCGTGGAGCCCGGCGAGGTGGGGTCCGGCATCACGTTCTCGCCCGGCATCGAACGTGGCAACCTGCCTCCGGCGTTCATCGCTGCCACCGAGGAAGGGGTGCGCGCCGCGTTGATTCAGGGCCTGTGTGGTTGGGCGGTCACCGACTGCCAGGTGTCGATGACGGAGTCCGGCTACTGGCCGCGCCAGAGCCGGCCGCACCAGAAGTTCGACAAGTCGATCTCCAGTGTGGCCGCCGACTTCCGGCACCTGGCCCAGGTGGTCGTGATGGCCGCGTTGCAGCGGGCCGGAACCCGCGTCTGCCAGCCGATCGAGCGGTTCGACCTGGAGCTTCCCGACGAGGCATTCGGTGCCATCGCCGCACTGCTCGGGCGCATCGGCGCGGTCACCCTGGACACGTCGGCAGTCGCCGGGTACACCCGGCTCGTCGGGCACGTGCCCTCGGCCGCGGTTCGCGACCTCACGTCACGACTGCCCGACCTCACCAGTGGGGAGGGCGTGCTGGTCACGCGGCTCGATCACCACGCACCGGTCACCGACACGTGTCCGCCTCGAAGGCGACGGACGGGCTTCGACCCGCTGGACAGAGGCACGTGGTTCCGCCGCGTGCCGCGATGAAGCCACTGAAATGAGACAACGTGGTGGATCACAGGCACCAGATGCCTGCGATCCACCACGTTGAGTGGAATCAGTCGCGTGCCGTCAGCGGGGCAGGCCGCTCGAGCGCCAGCCGCCCGGCCCGTGGGAGTAGTTGACCCGCACCCGACGGTGGTTGGCCGACCACTCCGACTGCCGCTTCTTCGGCGGGGCCTCGGTCGTGCCGAGCGAGGAGAACACCGCGACCAGGGCGGCGATCTCCTCCGGGGTCGCGTCGGGGCTGACGACCTTGAGGATCGGCTGCTGTGCTGGCTTGTCTTCGGCTGTCATGTCATCTCCTTCGGTCGTCGACCTGTCGTGAGTTCTGATCGACCTGTCGCCTGTTCTGGCTGACCTGTCGTGAGTTCCGGGTGTTCCTTCGGCCGCCGCGTTCGCTTCTTCGACTCCTGCGGAAAGAAGCAGGCAACATCCCCCTGACGGGCCTGGCGGCCCTTACAGAGGAATATTGCCGTGCTTCTTGGCCGGCAGAATCTCGCGCTTGGAGCGGAGGAGGCGAAGGCCGCGGACGATCTCGGTGCGCGTCTCGTGCGGCATGATCACCGTGTCGACGTAGCCACGCTCGGCGGCGATGTAGGGGTTCGCCAGCGTGGTCTCGTACTCGTCGACCAGCTCGGCACGACGCGACTCGACGTCGCCGCCCTCGGCCTCGACGGCGGCGAGAGTCTTGCGGTGCACGATGTTGGCCGCACCCTGGGCGCCCATGACGGCGATCTGCGCGGTCGGCCAGGCGACGTTGAGGTCGGCACCGAGGTGCTTGGAGCCCATCACGTCGTACGCACCGCCGTAGGCCTTGCGGGTGATCACCGTGATCAGCGGAACGGTGGCCTCGGCGTAGGCGTAGATCAGCTTCGCGCCGCGGCGGATGATGCCGTTCCACTCCTGGTCGGTGCCGGGCAGGAAGCCGGGTACGTCGACGAACGTGAGGACCGGGATGTTGAACGCGTCGCAGGTGCGCACGAAGCGAGCGGCCTTCTCGGACGCGTCGATGTCGAGGCAGCCGGCGAACTGCATCGGCTGGTTCGCGACCACGCCGACCGGGCGGCCCTCCATGCGGCCGTAGCCGATGATGATGTTCGGCGCGAACATCGACTGGACCTCGAGGAACTCCTCGTCGTCGAGCACGCTCTCGATCACGGTGTGCATGTCGTAGGGCTGGTTCGGGGAGTCCGGGATCAGCGTGTCGAGGGTCCGGTCGAGGTCGCTGATCTCGAGGTCGGCCTCCTCGTCGTACGACGGGGCCTCGTCGAGGTTGTTCTGCGGCAGGTAGGACAGCAGCGCCTTGACGTACTCGAACGCGTCCTCCTCGTCGGAGGCCATGTAGTGCGCGTTGCCCGACTTGGTGTTGTGGGTGCGCGCGCCGCCGAGCTCTTCCATGGTCACCTCCTCGCCGGTGACGGTCTTGATCACGTCGGGACCGGTGATGAACATCGCCGAGGTGCCGTCGACCATGACCGTGAAGTCGGTGACCGCGGGGGAGTAGACGTGCCCGCCGGCGCAGTTGCCCATGATCATCGAGATCTGCGGGATCACACCGGAGGCGTGCACGTTGCGCTTGAAGATCTCGCCGTAGAGGCCGAGCGAGACGACGCCCTCCTGGATGCGGGCACCGGCACCTTCGTTGATGCCGATGATCGGCGAGCCGGTCTTGATCGCGAGGTCCATCACCTTGGTGATCTTCTCGCCGTAGACCTCGCCCAGCGAGCCGCCGAAGACGGTGAAGTCCTGCGAGAAGACGCAGACCTGACGACCGTCGACCGTGCCGTAGCCGGTGACGACGCCGTCGCCGTAGGGACGGTTCTTCTCCAGCCCGAAGGCCACGGAGCGGTGACGGGCAAGCTCGTCGAGCTCGACGAAGGAACCCTCGTCGAACAGCAGCGCGATCCGCTCGCGAGCGGTCTTGCGTCCCTTGGCGTGCTGCTTCTCGATCGCCTTCTCGCTACCGGCGTGCACGGCCTCGTCGAGGCGCCGTTCGAGCTCCTGGAGCTTTCCGGCGGTCGTGTGGATGTCGAGCTGCGGCTCGTTCTCGGCTGTGGTCATGTTGGTGCTGGCCTCCTCGGATGTCCGTGGGCCAATGTAGTGCCCATGACTTCCGCAACCGACCCGCGCCCACCCCTTGACCGCGACCGCCTGCCCGCCAGCGTCGAGATCCTCCCTGCCGTCGGCTCCACCAATGCCGAGCTGGGAAGTCGGGCCCGCGACGGTGCCGCTGACGGCACGGTGGTGGTCACCGAGCACCAGACCGCGGGCCGCGGTCGTCTCGACCGGGTGTGGGAGACGCCGGCCCGTTCCGCGCTGACCTTCTCGCTGCTCAAGCGGCCCGACCTCCCACCAGTCGTGTGGCCGTGGATCCCGCTGGCCACCGGACTCGCCATCCACACCGCGCTCTCCGGCACGGTGCCCGGCCTCGGCCTGAAGTGGCCCAACGACGTGCTGGTCGACGGCCGCAAGCTGGCGGGCATCCTCGTCGAGCGCATCGAGACACCGGACGGCCCGGCGGCCGTGATCGGCATCGGGCTCAACGTCTCCACCACGCGCGACGAGCTGCCGGTCGAGACGGCCACCTCACTGGCCCTCGAGTCGGGGGAGGCTCCCGACCGCACGGACTTGCTGAACGGCCTGCTCTCCTCTCTTGAGTCCACCCTTGCCGCACTGTCCACGGACCTCGAGTCGGTGCGTACGTCGTACGCCGCCGCGTGCGTGACTGTGGGCAAGGACGTGCGGGTCGAGGTGCCTGCCGGGGAGCCGCTGACCGGACGCGCGACCGGCATCGACCCGGGCGGCCAGCTGGTGGTGGAGTCGTCCTCCGGGCAGGTATCCGTGGGCGCCGGCGACGTCATCCATGTGCGGTGACCGATTGTTTGACATGATCTGAGGGTGGCCATCTCAAAGAACCTCCTCAACGACGGGGAACACGTCGTCGTCACCACCCGCACGCACGTCAAGGCGCTGTTCCTGCCGATCCTCGTGCTGCTGGTGACCCTGGCTGCCGCTGTCTACCTCAGCGGGCTGGGTGACGGCACGACCGGCAAGGTGATCGACATCGTCGTCTGGGTCGTCGCCGCAATCGTCTTCGTGTGGTGGGTGGTGCGGCCGTTCCTCACCTGGCTGACCACGTCCTACACGTTCACGAACCGGCGCTTCCTCGCCCGCTCCGGCTTCATCGCCAAGGAGGGCCGCACGATCCCGCTCAACCGGATCAGCGGCGTCGACTTCGAGATCGGCGTGATCGACCGCATCTTCGGCTGCGGCACCCTCGTGGTCTCCGACGCCAGCGAGCAGGGCCGGGTCGAGCTCCACGACATCCCGCGGGTCGAGCAGATCCAGCTCCGGGTGGCCGACGAGCTGCACCGCCTGTCGGAGCAGCGCAACGACGATGGCACCTGAGCCCGACCAGCCGCTGAGCCGCGATGACCTGGTAGCGGGCATCCTCGGCACCAGCGCCGAATTCACCGCCGAGCAGATCGCGGTCGAGGCCTCCGTCGAGGTCGAGGTCACCCGTCGCCTGTGGCGCGCCCTCGGCTTCCCGGAGTACGCCGAGGACGAGGTCGCCTTCACCTCCCACGACATGGCCGCCCTGACCCTGCTCCAGCAGACCGTCGACTCCGGGCTCATCGACTTCGACACCGCCCTGAACCTCACCCGCGCCGTCGGTACGACGATGGCCAGGCTGGCCGACTGGGAGGTCGCCACCCTGGTGCCCCAGCTGCCCACCGGGGAGGGGGCTCGCGACAACAGGATGGCCGCGGCCCTGCACATGCTGGAGAAGGTCGGCGAACCCTTCGAGCAGCTGCTCGTCTACGCCTGGCGCCGGCACCTCGCGGCCGCGGCGTCCCGCATCGAGTCGCTGGGCCCCGACGACGAAGAGCTCAAGACCTCCGACGTCACGGTGGGCTTCGCCGACATCGTCGCGTTCAGCGCACTGTCCAACGAGATCGGCGAGGAGCGCGTCGGCGACCTCGTGGAGGTCTTCGAGACGCGCTGCCACGACGTCGTCTCCACGAACCACGGCCGCGTGATCAAGAGCCTCGGCGACTCGGTGCTCTTCATCTGTGACGACCCGGTCAAGGCGCTGGACATCGCCGACGGCATCATCACCGTGATCGGCCGCGACAGCCGCATGCCCGACGTACGCGTGGGACTGGCCAGTGGCGGCGTGGTGATGCGCATGGGCGACGTCTTCGGCCCGCCGGTCAACCTCGCCGCACGACTGACCGCGGTGGCCCGGCGCAACCGCATGATCATCGACGAGGCCACGGCGGCCAGGCTGCCCGCCGACAGGTTCGAGACCCGCCGCCTCCCGGCACGCCCGCTGCGTGGCTTCGGCCTGGTCGAACCCATCTCGGTCCGCCAGCGCTGACAGCGTTAGGGTTCGGGCGTGTCCCACGCTCCTGAACTGGCCCCGACGCTTGCCGTGATCGGCGGCGGACAGCTCGCCCGCATGATGGCCCAGCCGGCCATCGCGCTGGGCCTACCGCTCCGCCTGCTCGCCGAGGCCGAGGGCGTCTCCGCGGCCCAGGTGATCGTCGACCACACCGTCGGCGACTACCGCGACCTCGACACCCTGCGCGCGGTGACCGACGGCTGCGCGGTCGTCACGTTCGACCACGAGCACGTCCCGACCGACCACCTTCACGCGCTCGAGGAGGCCGGCGTCGCCGTACGCCCCGGACCCGGGGCCCTCGTGCACGCCCAGGACAAGGGCGTGATGCGATGGCGCCTGACCGCGCTGGGCATCCCGTGCCCGCGCCACGCACTGGTCTCGGAGCTCTCCGAGGTCGAGGCGTTCGGCTTCCCGGCGGTGCTCAAGACCACGCGCGGCGGGTACGACGGCAAGGGCGTGTGGGTGGTGCGTTCGGCAGCCGACTGCGCCGATGCGTTCGAGACCGCGGCCGCCTCCGGCGTACGGCTGCTGGCCGAGGAGCTGGTCGACTTCCGCCGTGAGCTCTCGGCCCTGGTCGCCCGGTCGCCCAGCGGCCAGGCCGCGGCCTACCCGGTCGTGGCCTCGACCCAGAAGGACGGCATCTGCCTCGAGGTGATCGCCCCGGCACCCGACCTGTCTCCCGAGCTGTCCGCGCAGGCGCAGCAGATCGCCCTCACCATCGCCAAGGAGCTCGAGGTCACCGGTGTCCTGGCGGTCGAGCTCTTCGAGACCACCGACGGTCGGGTGCTGGTCAACGAGCTCGCCATGCGCCCGCACAACACGGGCCACTGGAGCCAGGACGGCGCGGTGACCAGCCAGTTCGAGAACCACCTGCGCGCAGTGATGGACCTGCCGCTCGGGTCGCCGGCGACCCGAGCGAAGTGGACCGTGATGGTCAACATCCTCGGCGGCGACGTCGCCGCCGGACGCCTGTACGACGGGTTCCCGCACGCGATGGCGCGTGACCCCTTCCTGCGCGTGCACCTCTACGGCAAGGAGTGGCGCCCGGGCCGCAAGGTCGGCCACGTGAACGCGTACGGCGCCGACCTCGACGACTGCCTCGAACGGGCCCGGCACGCCGCGGCATGGTTCCGTGGCGACCTGGGCAACGAGTCCGAATGAACTTCAGGGAGAGTGAGTGACATGACCGACTCTGCTGCCCGCGTGGGCATCGTGATGGGCTCCGACTCCGACTGGCCGGTGATGCGCGCCGCCGGGGAGATCCTGGACGAGTTCGGGGTGGCCTGGGAGGCCGACGTCGTCTCCGCACACCGGATGCCCGAGGAGATGATCGCCTGGGGCAAGGAGGCGGCCGGCCGCGGCATCAAGGTGATCGTCGCCGGTGCCGGCGGCGCGGCACACCTGCCGGGCATGCTCGCCTCGGTCACGCCGCTCCCGGTGATCGGCGTACCCGTGCCGCTGAAGTACCTCGACGGCATGGACTCGCTGCTCTCGATCGTGCAGATGCCGGGCGGCATCCCGGTGGCAACAGTGGCGATCGGCAACGCCAAGAACGCCGGCATCCTGGCCGCGCGCATCCTGGCCACCGCCGACGACGACCTGCAGCAGAAGCTGGTCGCCTACCAGGAGTCGCTCTCCGAGATGGCCCGCGCCAAGGGCAAGGTCGTCCGCGACGCACAGAAGCCTCGCAAGACCGGCTTCTGAGTCACTGCCGGACCCGGATCAGTCGATGTCGTCCTCGTCGCCGAGCAGCTCGTCGGGGTACTTCTTCACGTAGGTCTCCATCTGCCCCTTGCGGAGCAGGCCGAACAGCTCGGCGGTCTGGTCCTCCTTGAGCTCGACGATGGAGCCGTACTTGTCGATCGTCGGAGTCGCCGCGATCGGCACGGTCATGAACTTCACGTCCTCGGCCTTGGTGCCGCGCAGGGACAGGGCCAGACCACGGAGGTCGCCGTTCTCCCAGTCCATGTCGACCGTGAGGTGGTCGGTGATCGCCGACAGGGTGTCGGAGAACTGGCGCGGCTTGGTGAGGGTGCCGGCCTCGAGCACCTTCGTCATCAGCGACCGGAGGAAGTTCTGCTGCCGGTCGATGCGGTCGAAGTCGCCACGCAGCAGGCCGTGCCGGGTGCGGACGTACTGCAGCGCCTTCTCGCCCTTGAGGTTGTACTTGCCGGCCTTCCACGTGACGTCCTGCTTCTCGTCGTAGAACGTCTCGGGGATGGTCACCGGCACGCCGCCCACGGCGGTCGACAGGTCCTTGAACCCGGCCCAGTCGATGATCGCGACGTGGTCGAGGCGTACGTCGGTGAGGTGCTCGACCGTGGACAGGGTGCCGACCGGGCCGTACGCCGAGAAGGCCGCGTTGATCTTGTTCTTGTGGGTGGGCTCGCCGTTGTCGTCGTAGATCATCGTGAAGGTGTCACGGGGGATCGAGACGACGTACACGTGCTTCCGGTTGGCCGAGATGTGCACGACCATGATCGTGTCGCTGCGGTACTTGCCGTTCGGCCACTCCTCGGCGTCGACGTCCTTGGCGAGTGAGGTGTCGGCGCTCTCGCCGGCGATCTTCTTCCCGGCGTCGGAGCCCAGGAGCAGGATGTTCACCGCGTCGCCCTTGTTGGGGTCGGGGCGGTTCTCGTCGTCGAGCTTGTCGGTGGAGAAGCGGTCGATGTTGTCGAGCTTGGCGTTGAGCGAGTAGAGGTAGTAGCCGCACGCGCCCACCACGAGCGCCAGGACGGCCACCGACGCGATCAGCGCCTTGGTGTGCTTGCGGCGGAACGCGGTCCACCCGGAACGGGCCCGTCGCCAGCGTGAGGGCGGTGGGGTGTCTGCCTGTTCGGACGCGTCCCCCGGCGGCTCATTCTCCATCGTGTCAGTGTGCCCGGTGCCGCCAAGAACAGACCGCAGGGACACTCACGCACGGTGGTTCACTCGGTGACGCGACCGCGCAGCGACTTCGTCTGTCCGCGCTGCTTCTTCGCCTCGAGCCGTCGGCGCTGGGACCCGCGCGTCGGCTTGGTCGGTCGGCGGGGCGGTGAGGGCGGGGCCAGGGCCTCGCGCAGCAGGACGGCCAGCCGTTCCCGCGCCGCGGCCCGGTTGCGGAACTGGGAGCGGTGTTCGGAGGCCGCGATGATGACCCGCCCGTCGACCAGGCGCGCGGCCAGGTGCCGCATCGCGCGGGCCCGTTGTGCGTCGCTGAGCACTGTCGACTGCGCCACGTCGTAGTCGAGCTCGACGCGTGAGTCGGAGGTGTTGACCGACTGACCGCCGGGACCGGGGGAGCGCGAGAAGCGTTCGGTGAGCTCGGCCGCGGGGACGACCAGCCCGTCGGGCAGTCCGGGTCCGGCCCCGACGACGAGGTCCTCGCCGGGCTGGTTCATGAGCCGCGCTTGCCCCACTGGATGGCCGGGCAGGTGTCCATCACCATCAGTACGCCGGCGGCGCGGGTGCGCTCGAAGGCGGCCTCGTCGATCACGCCGAGCTGGAACCAGACGCCCTTCGCGCCGACCGCGACCGCTTCGTCGGCGTACTGTCCGGCAGCCTCGGAACGACGGAAGACGTCGACCACGTCGATCGGGAACGGCACCTCCGCCAGCGTCGCGTAACCCTGCTCGCCGTGGACCACGGGCGCGTCGGGGTGGATCGGCACGATGCGCTTGCCGCGGGCCTTCAACAACGCCGAGATCGGGTAGGCGGTGCGCTCGGGATTGTCACTGAGTCCGACCACGGCCCACGTCTCACACTCGTCGAGCATGAAGTCGATCGCCTTCTGGTCCTGCCACGTGTCCATGCCGGTCAGCCTAACCACCGCGGGTCAGCGCGTCGCGCACGTCACGGAGCACTTGGTCGACGTCGGTCGAGCTGGTGTGCACGACGACCGTGGCGCTGGCGCCGGCGGACGGGTCGGCGGTGGCCAGCGCGCGGGTCAGGGCGGCGTCGAACTCCGCGTCGACAGCGTCGGTCTCCTCCCGCAGCCAGCGGCGCAGCACGTGGTTGTGCGCCGTGATGACCGCGGCCGCGAGCAGTTCAGCGCGCAGCTCCCCGTCGGGCTCGTCGGCGGTCCAGGTGGCGATGTGCTCCCGGAAGAGCCGCAGGTAGCGCTGGGCGCTGGCGCTCTCGCGGTCCCGCAGCGCCGGGACCGTGCGGGTCAGCCGGTAGCGGGCCCGGGCGGTGGTCCCTTCGTCGAGGTAGTGGTCGAGCACGATGCGGGCCGCCTCGCGCAGCGCCACCTCACGAGTGGTGCCGGTGGCGGTGCCGAGTCGCGCCGCGACCCGGGGGAGGAGCTGCTCGTGGTCGGGGAAGACGACGTCCTCCTTGCCGCGGAAGTGGCGGAAGAACGTGGTGCGGCCGGTGCCGGCCCGGGCGGTGATCTCCTCGACGGTGGTCTCGTGGAAGCCGCGCTCCTCGAAGAGCGCGAACGCCGCGTCGACGAGGCGGGCACGGGTGGAGGTCGGCATGCGAGCCATCTTACGTTGCGCGGTACGTAGTACCATTAGTACGGTACGTCGTACCGCAACGTTCTCAGGAGACCCCTTCGATGTCCGAGCACCCCATGTTTGCCCTGTCCGAGGAACACCAGGCGATCCGCGAGGCCGTCCGCGCGGTCTGTGACGCCAAGGTCGCGCCGTACGCCGCGGAGGTCGACGAGAACGCCCGCTTCCCGCAGGAGGCGGCCGACGCGCTGCTGGCCGCCGACTTCCACGCCGCGCACGTCCCCGAGCAGTACGGCGGCGCCGGCGCCGACGCTCTGGCCACGGTCCTGATCATCGAGGAGGTGGCCCGCGCCTGCGTGTCGTCCTCGCTGATCCCGGCGGTCAACAAGCTCGGCTCGCTGCCGGTGCAGATCGGCGGTTCCGAGGAGCTCAAGGCGAAGTACCTCGGCAAGCTGGCCGCCGGGGAGGGTGGCTTCTCCTACTGCCTCTCCGAGCCCGACGCCGGGTCCGACGCGGCCAACCAGAAGACCCGCGCGGTGCGCGACGGCGACCACTGGGTGCTCAACGGCGTGAAGCGCTGGATCTCCAACGCCGGTGTCTCGGAGTACTACACGGTGCTCGCCGTGACCGACCCCGACAAGCGCACCAAGGGCATCACGGCGTTCGTCGTCGAGAAGTCCGACGAGGGAGTCTCGTTCGGCGCGCCGGAGAAGAAGCTCGGCATCAAGGGCTCGCCGACGACCGAGGTCTACTTCGACAACGTGCGCATCCCGGCCGACCGCATCATCGGTGAGGAGGGCCAGGGCTTCGAGATCGCCATGAAGACGCTCGACCACACCCGCATCACCATCGCGGCCCAGGCCGTCGGTGTCGCCCAGGGCGCCCTCGACTACGCGCTGGACTACGCCAAGGAGCGGATCCAGTTCGGCAAGCCGATCGCCGACCAGCAGGGACTCCAGTTCCTGCTCGCCGACATGGGCATGAAGGTCGAGGCCGCCCGTCAGATGACGTACGCCGCCGCCGGCCGCTCCGAGCGCGGTGACAAGGACCTCACGTTCTTCGGTGCCGCGGCCAAGTGCTTCGCCTCCGACGTCGCCATGCAGGTGACCACCGACGCCGTCCAGGTGCTCGGCGGCTACGGCTACACCCGCGACTACCCGGTCGAGCGGATGATGCGCGACGCCAAGATCACCCAGATCTACGAAGGCACCAACCAGGTGCAGCGCATCGTGATGGCCCGCCAGCTGCTCGCCGGCATCCAGTCGAACCTCTGACCCGTCACCCGAGTCGGCTGCCCGCGCCCACGATTGCCGCCGCGACGTCGCGGATCCGCTGACCGCGGGAGCGGGCGTGGGAGCGGATCCGCTCGAACGCCTCGTCGACCGAGATGCCGTGGTCGGCGGAGAGCACGCCCTTGGCCTGCTCGATCACGATCCTCGACTCGAGCGCGGCCTGGAGCTGGTCGGTGAGGCGGCGCTGCTCGTCGAACAGTGACGCGTTGATGAGGAACGACGTGGCCAGGTTGGCCAGCACGCGGGCGGCGACCAGGTCACTCTCCGACCACTGTCTCGGCGCGGCTGAGTAGAGGTTGACCGCGCCGACCGACCGTCCGGCGAGGCACATCGGCAGGCCGGCAACCGCACGCACGCCGATCGTGCCGGCCAGGGCGACGTACGTCGGCCAGCGGTGCGGCTCGGCGGCGAGGTCGGGTACGACCACGGTCCGTCCGCTGCGGTAGGCCGTGGCGCACGGACCGTCCTGCGAGCCCGCCTGCTGGCGCTCCAGGATGGCGAACTCCTCCGGGACCGCGGCCACGAACTCGAGTCGCCCGTCAGGCGCGGCGACCATGACACCACTCCCGGCCAGGCCGAAGAGCTGGGTCAGGCGCTCGGCCAGCTCGGCGAGAATGCTGTCGACGTCGTACGACGCCAGCAGTCGACTGCTGAACTCGGTGAGGGTGTTCAGGAACGACGTGTGGTCGTGCGGCACGTGATACCTCCTGTGGCTGGGAGGGTCTCTCAATCCCTTGTCCTGTACCCAATTCGGGCCATTCCTATTGCCGAGCGCCCCGGATTGGTGCTTGCATGTGACCTGCGTCACTCGGCGCAACCGTCCCAGACCCCGGCGGCCCTCGCATCGGCTCGCCCAGGTGGTTCGGATGGACACTTACGCAGTGGTTCGCCCCGAGTCGCGACCGGTAGGTCCGGTCGCCGGGGAGTCACCTTCGTCGCGCGCCGGGGTGGACGCGCGTTCGGTGGCGCCACGACCCCGGGTGACAGGGGAGTCCGGGCATCGGTGGCGCTACACCTCGGCCGTGCACGCAGCCCGGTCGCTCAGTTCGGGGCCGGCGGTCCGTGGGGGGCCGCCGGACCCGTCCTGAACGGGGCTCAGTCCTTGAGGCCGGTCTCGGTGCAGAGGTCGTTGGAGATGCCCTCGGTGTCGTCGTCCTTGATGTGCTCGAACATCTCCTTCGAGCGCTCGGCGTCCCAGTGGACGGCGAGGTCGGAGATCGGGACGCCGCAGGTCAGGCCGTTGTCGCCGTCGACCCGGGTCATCGCCCACGCGAAACGACCCAGGTCGATGGGGCCGGTGCCCTCACTGACCTTGACCGTGCGGGCGGCCGCCATGTTGAGCTTCCAGTAGCGGATCGGGTTGATCACCGACCACGGCGAGACGGCTTTCGACCCGACCGCGGAGACCACCTCGCGCTGGTGCTTGGCACGGGTGATGTCGCCGAACTGCGGGTCGGTCTTGCGGGAGCGCGCGTAGCCGAGGGCGGTGACGCCGTCGGCCTCCTGGCAGCCCTTCTCGATCTTGAGGTTGGCCTGCTTGTCCGTCATGTCCTTCGTGGGACAGATCTCGATGCCACCGACCGCGTCGACCACGTCGACGAACCCGCCGAAGCCGATCTCGACGTAGTGGTCGATCTTGATGCCGGTGTTGTGCTCGATGGTCTTGATCAGCAGTTTCGGTCCGCCGCCCTTGTAGGCGTCGGGGTTCGTGGTGCCGTTGATCTTCGCCGTGCCGTGGCCGGGGATCTCCACGAGGGAGTCGCGCGGGATCGACATCAGCAGGTTCGGGCCCTTGCCGGTGTGCAGCAGCATGATCGTGTCGGTGCGCTGGCCGACGTCGCCGCCGGTGCCGAGCTTCTTGCGCTCCTCCTTGGAGAGGTCCGCGCGGGAGTCGCTGCCGACCACGAGGTACGTCGTACCGTCCTGGTCGTCGGGGCGGTCACCGCTCGGGAAGGCGTCGACGGTCGAGATCTTGTTGAACGCGAAGATCGGCGTCGCGATCAGGAAGGCCAGCCACAGCAGCAGCAACAGCATCAGCCAGCGCAGCGGGCGGAACCGCGGTCGGCGTACGCCGAACCCGCGACCGCCTCCCGAGGGCGGCTGCTGGCCCGGTGGCGGTGCCAGGGGCCGGTTGGGCTGCGCCGTGTTCGGCTGCTGGCCGGGCGGCGGGGGTGTGCGGTACGGCTCTGCTGAGGGCATGACCTGCGTGTGCTCCGGGCCTGGGTCGGGAAGGTTCGCAGTGGGCGGGACCTGTCCTTGCGGGATGATCTGGGTGGCGTCGTCGTCTGACTGCGGACGGCTCTTGCCGTAGAGCCATTCGTACTCAGGGGTGCCCGGTTCGGGCCCTTGGGGGCGGTCAACCATGAGGCAGACGCTACCGGGCAGGGCGTCGGTCACCGCTAATCTGCTCGCCATGACCGTTCCCCTGCCCGACCAGCCAGCCAGTCGGCCGCCGACGTATTCCAGGGTGTCGCTGGCCGAGATGATGCACGGAACCTCCGCCAACCTGCTCGGCAACGTGCACGGCGGCGACATCATGAAGCTGGCCGACTCGACGGCGGGCGCGGCGGCCCAACGGCACAGCGGAGGCCCGGCGGTCACGGCCGCCCTGGACGAGATGGCCTTCCTCGAGCCCGTGCACGTGGGCGACATCGTGCGTACGACGGCGCAGGTCAACTGGGCGGGCCGTTCGTCGATGGAGATCGGCGTGCGGATCGAGGCGGAGCCGTGGTCCGACGCGTCCGGACACCCGCTGCACGTCGCCTCGGCGTACTTCGTCTTCGTGGCCATCGACGAGGCCGGCCACCCGCGCACCGTTCCGAGCATCGAGCCCACCACTCCCGACGAGGTACGGCGACTCCGCGAGGCCGAGATCCGTCGCGCGCACCGCCTGGCCAAGAAGCAGGAGATCGAGTCCGGAAGGAACGATTCGGCGCGTCGCACCACGATGTGACTGGTGTGACTGGTGATACTGGCTGACGTCACTGATTACTTCCCCGATCAGAGAGGCTCAGTCGATGCCACCCGCATCTTCCCCCGGGTTGCACGATCGCCAGAGCGGTAACGCCAGAGAGGCGGACCGTGCAGCGAAGGTGCGCTTCCGGCGCGCCATCACCTTGATGGTGATGACCCTGGTCGTGCCCGGCTCCGCGCAGCTCGTGGCCGGCAACAAGCGCATCGGCCGGATCGCGATCCGCATCTGGATGGGCCTCATCGCCACCAGCGTCCTGCTGTTCCTGATCACCCTGGTCTGGCACAAGTTCGCCTTCAAGATGGCCTTCAACCTCGGCGCCCTCGACCTGGTCCGACTGCTCATGATGGGCATCGCGATCGGCTGGGCCGCCCTGTTCGTCGACGCCTGGCGCCTCGGCCAGCCACTGACCCTGGTCAAGAACCAGCGGCTCATGGTGGTCGGCGTCAACGGCGTGCTCTGCTTCACCGTCGCCGGCACCCTGCTCTTCGGTGCCCACCTGGTCACCGTCCAGCGGGACTTCGCGGCGATGTTCGCCAACGGGAAGGTCAGCGACGCCGAGCACGGCCGCTACAACGTGCTCCTGATGGGTGGCGACTCCGGCGCCGGGCGCTGGGGCCTGCGCCCCGACTCCATGACGATCGCCAGCATCGACGAGGAGACCGGCCGCACCGTGCTGATCGGTCTTCCGCGCAACCTCGAGAACTTCAAGTTCAAGAAGGGGTCGGTGATGGACGAGCAGTTCCCCGACGGCTTCGACTGCGAGGGCTGCTACCTCAACGGCGTCAGCACCTGGGCCGGCGACCACACCGACCTGTTCGGCAAGTCGAAGTCTCCGGGCATCGACGCCACGATCATGGCGGTCGAGGGCATCACCGACCTCAAGATCAACTACTGGGCGATGGTGAACCTCCAGGGCTTCAAGGACCTCGTCGACGCGGTCGGTGGCGTGACCGTGACGGTCCGCGACCGAATCCCGGTCGGCGGCCTCGGCAGCGACGTCACCGGCTACATCGAGCCCGGCACCCGCAAGCTCAACGGCCACGACGCGCTCTGGTACGCCCGCTCCCGCGAGGGCTCGGACGACTACTCACGCATGGCCCGCCAGAAGTGCATGATGAACGCGATGGCCACCCAGGTCAGTCCGCAGAAGGTGGTCAGCAACTTCGGCGAGATCGCCGAGGCGGGCGGCTCGATGATCGAGACCAACCTTCCGCGCAGCGAGTTCGCGACGTTCATCGACCTCGCACTCAAGGCCAAGGACCAGAAGATCTCGTCGGTCTCGATCGTCCCGCCGGCGATCAATACGGCCGACCCCGACCTGGCCAAGATCAAGGCGATGGTCAAGAAGGGCATCGACAAGGCCGAGGGCAAGGCCGGCAAGCCGGGCAAGGCCAGGAAGAACGCCTCCACCAACGGCGCCGCGATCGGCACCCGCGACGAGGGCTACGCCGCCAACGCCTCCGAGGACCTCGCCGCTGCCTGCTAATCCGACTTCCCCCTCTAGGGTGGTCGCCGTGCCGACCCCATCCCACGCCCGACGCATCGTTGCGGTCGTCGTGACGTTCAACCGGTTGTCGCTGCTCCAGGGACTCCTCGAGCGCCTGCGTCGTACGCCGGACGTCACCGAGATCGTCGTCGTCGACAACGCGTCGACCGACGGTACGGGTGAGTGGCTGGCCGGCCAGGACGCCGACGGTGCCGTCCCCTTGCGGGCGGTCACGCTGGGCGACAACCGCGGCGGTGCGGGCGGGTTCCACGAGGGCATGCGGATCGGCCTCGAGCGTGACGCCGACCTGCTCTGGCTGATGGACGACGACGGCATGCCTGACGACGACTGCCTGGCCCTGCTCCTCGAGCACGACGGCACCCTCGACTTCTGGGGGCCGGTGGTGGTCGACCAGGACGACGCCGAACGGCTCGTCTTCCCGATCCGCCTGCCCGGGGGCACCACGGTGGTGCACGACCTGGCCGACGTACGCGCCGCGGCCACTGACGGGCGCATCGACGACATCGTCATCCCGTTCAACGGCGTGCTGGTCACCCGTGACCTGGCCGAGCGGATCGGCCTGCCGCGTGCCGAGTTCTTCATCTGGGGCGACGACCACGAGTACCGCCTGCGCGCCGAGAAGGCCGGCGCCCGCATCGCCACGGTCGTGGACGCCACGGTGCGTCACCCCTCGGTCGGCAGTCTCGGTACGCCGATGATGTTCGGCCGCACGACGTACAACCACTCGCCGTCCGACCTGAAGCACTACTGCATGGCCCGCAACAACGTGGTCAACCTGCGCACCTACCGCGGCCTGCCGCACGTGCTCGCCTTCATCGTGAAGACCGTGTGGTTCTACGCCTTCACCCGCCCCTCCCCGAAGCGGCTCGCGCTGAGCGCCCGGGGCATCGGCGCCGGGCTGCGCAACGACTTCACCGGCCACGGGAGGTTCCTGGCATGAGTGAGCGCATCGCGGTCGTGATCGTCACCTACAACCGGGCCGACCTGCTGGGCGGCATGCTCGACGGGCTGGCCGCCCAGACCCGGGCGCCCGACGCGGTCTTCGTGATCGACAACGCCAGCGCCGACCACACCCGCCAGGTGCTCGACCGCGACGACCTCCCGCTGCAGGTCACCCACAGCGACGACAACCTCGGCGGAGCCGGCGGCTTCCACCTCGGCGTCAAGCAGGCGTACGACGCCGGGTTCGACCGCATCTGGCTGATGGACGACGACGTCGTGCCCGCGCCCGACTGCCTGGCCGTCCTGGCCGCCCACGAGGGCCCGTGCCTGATGGCAGTGCGCGAGGACCTCGCCGGCAACCTCGTCGAGAAGTCGGCGATGCACTTCGACCTGAGGAACCCTTTGCGGATCCGGCCGAAGACGGCCAGCGTCGACCAGGCCTACGCCTCGCGGGCCGACCTGCCGGCGGAGGTGCCGATCGAGGTGGTCGCCTTCGAGGGCTTCATGGTGCACCGTCGGGTGATCGACGAGATCGGCCTGCCCGACCCGTCGTACTTCATCTTCTACGACGACGCCGACTTCGCGATCCGCGCCCGGCGGGCCGGGTTCACGATCCTCGCGCTGCGCGACGCCGTGCTCGTGCGCCAGCTCGACTTCAACCAGCAGCACGCCCTGGACACGTGGAAGGGGTTCTACATGTTCCGCAACCTCTTCGTCGTCCACTTCCGGTACGGCGAGAACGCGCTCGTGCGACTCAAGCCGTGGCTGATCGTGATCGCCGTGCTGCTGCTCAGCCCGCTCCGCGGTGGCCGTGCGGAGGCTGCCAACGTGATCAAGGCCATCCGGTCGGCGCGCCACATGCGGCAGCCACCCGGGGCCGTACCGCCCGCTCGCTAGACTGACCGCCGCACCAATTGCTGAGGAGACCCCCTTGTCTGACCCCGACCTCGTCGTCGTCGGTTCCGGATTCTTCGGGCTGACCATCGCCGAACGCTGCGCCAACGAGCTGGGCCTCAAGGTGCTCGTGCTCGAGCGACGGCACCACCTGGGCGGCAACGCCTACTCGGAGGCCGACCCCGAGACCGGTATCGAGATGCACGTCTACGGCGCGCACCTCTTCCACACCTCCAACGAGAAGGTCTGGGAGTACGTCAACCGGTTCACCAGCTTCACGAACTACCAGCACCGCGTGTTCGGCCAGTACGACGGCCAGGTCTACTCGCTGCCGATGAACCTGGCGCTGATCAACTCGTTCTTCGGCAAGATGCACACTCCCGACGAGGCGCGCGCGCTGATCGCCGAGCAGGCCAGCGAGTTCGACACCGCCGAGGCCGGCAACTTCGAGGAGAAGGCGATCTCGCTGATCGGGCGCCCGCTCTACGAGGCGTTCATCAAGGGCTACACCGCCAAGCAGTGGCAGACCGACCCCACCAAGCTGAGCGCGGACATCATCACCAGGCTCCCGGTGCGCTACAACTTCGACAACCGCTGGTTCAACGACAAGTACGAAGGCCTGCCGGTCGACGGCTACACCGCCTGGCTGACCAAGATGGCCGAGCACCCCAACATCGAGGTCCGGCTCGAGACGGACTTCTTCGCGGTCGCCGACGAGTTCAAGGGCAAGGTGCCGATCGTCTACACCGGCCCCGTCGACGAGTACTTCGACAACTCCGAGGGCCGCCTCTCGTGGCGCACCGTCGACCTCGAGGCCGAGGTCAAGGAGGTCGACGACTTCCAGGGCTGCGCGGTGATGAACTACAACGACCAGGACGTGCCCTGGACCCGCATCCACGAGTTCAAGCACTTCCACCCCGAGCGCACCTACATCTCGGGCAAGACGGTGATCGTCCACGAGTACAGCCGCTTCGCTGAGGACGACGACGAGCCGTACTACCCGATCAACACCGCGGAGGACCGCGAGAAGCTGCTGAAGTACCGCGAGCTCGCGAAGAAGGAGCCGATGGTGCTGTTCGGTGGCCGCCTCGGCACCTACAAGTACCTCGACATGCACATGGCGATCGGGTCCGCGCTGTCGATGTTCGAGAACAAGCTCAAGCCGCACTTCGCCGAGGGTGTCGCGCTCACGAGCGGAGGAGTCGACGAATGACCGTCACCCGCCTGCTGCAACGCCAGATCCTCCCGATCGACCGCGACACCGACGTCTTCCCCCTGTACGTCGACCTCGAGGAGGCCGTCCTCGACGCAGACCGCCACGACGTGGGCGGCAACCGGGCGGCCAAGGACCTCAACAACGCCGCGATCCGGCAGTCGACCTCCACCGGGCGCAAGCTGCACCCCGACCAGATCGAGTCGCGCACGGCCCTGCGGGTCGAGCCGACCCAGGTGCTCTCGTTCGGGACCTACTTCAACGCGTTCCCGGCTGCCTACTGGCGCCGCCACACGGTCGTCACCGACGTCACGCTCACCGTGAAGGTGTCCGGCCGGGACTCAACGGTGATCGTCCACAAGTCGATGGCCAAGGGTCACTCGCAGCGGGTCGACACGGCCACCGTCGAGGGCGATTCCGGCACGTTCACGTTCGACCTGACCCTCAAGCCCTTCGTCGACGGCGGCTGGTACTGGTACGACGTCGTCGCCGGTGACGACGGCTGCACGGTCGACAGTGCCGAGTGGACCGCCGAGGTCCCCGACGACCGCGCCGACCACGGCACCGCCGACATCTGCATCACCACGATGAACCGGCCCGACTTCTGCGCCAAGCTGCTCACCCAGATCGGCGAGGACCCCGCGCTGGCGCCCTACCTCGACACCGTCATGGTGATGGAGCAGGGCACCCAGCCGGTCACCGAGTCCGAGTTCTTCGTCGACGCCGAGAAGGCGCTGGGGGAGCGGCTCCGGGTCATCGTCCAGGGCAACCTGGGCGGCTCCGGCGGCTACGCTCGCGGCCAGCTCGAGAGCCTGCGCAAGGGCACCGCGACGTACGCCCTGATGATGGACGACGACGTCGTGTGCGAGCCCGAGGGCGTGATCCGCGCCGTCACGTTCGGCGACCTCGCCAAGACCCCGACCATCGTCGGTGGCCACATGTTCAACATCTACAACCGCACCCAGCTGCACTCGTTCGGCGAGATCGTGCAGCCGTGGCGGTTCTGGTGGCAGACCCGGCTCGACGGCTACGCCCAGTGGGACTTCGGGGCCCGCAACCTGCGCTCGGCCCGCTGGTTGCACAAGCGTGCCGACGTCGACTTCAACGGCTGGTTCATGTGCCTGATCCCGCGGGTGGTCCTGGAGGAGATCGGGCTGTCCCTGCCGATCTTCATCAAGTGGGACGACTCCGAGTTCGGCCTGCGGGCCAAGGACGCCGGCTTCCCGACGGTCTCGTTCCCGGGTGCCGCCGTGTGGCACGTGCCGTGGAGCGACAAGAACGACGGCGTCGACTGGCAGTCCTACTTCCACCACCGCAACCGCATCATCGCGGCGCTCCTGCACTCGCCGTACGAGCGGGGCGGGCGCATGGTCCGTGAGAGCTTCAACCACCAGGTCAAGCACCTCGCGTCGTTGCAGTACTCCACCGCCGAGCTGCGCCACCTGGCCATGGAGGACGTCCTCGCGGGGCCGCATGCGCTGCACGGTGAGCTGGCCACGAAGCTGGGCGACGTCAACGCCTTCCGCAAGCAGTTCAGCGACGCACAGCTGCATGCCGACCGTGACGCGCTGCCTCCGGTGCGACGCAAGAAGCCGCCGAAGAAGGGGAAGTCCGACATGGACATCCCCGGCCGGTTGAGCACGCTGATCACGGCCGGGCTGGCCCCGATCCGTCAGCTGCGGCCGGTGCGCGAGATGTCGAAGGACTTCCCCGAGACCGAGCTGACCGCCATGGACTCGGCCTGGTACAACCTCGTCAAGTACGACTCGGCCGTGGTCTCCATGAACGACGGGACCTCGGTGGCGCTCTACAAGCGTGACCCCGAGAAGTACCGCGACCTCCTCAAGCGCACGATCGCGATCCACCGTCGCTTCCACAACGAGTGGCCCCAGCTGGCGGCGCAGTACCGCGACGCCCTCAAGGAGATCACCTCGCCCGAGACCTGGGAGCAGACCTTCGGGATCGCTCCCGAGGACGACAGGTGAGCGCCACCCGCACTGTCGACGCCCCACTCGTTCCGCCGTCCGGCGGCCAGGGGCTCGGCGAGGTCTTCCGGCGCCGCTACCTGCTGCGGCTCCTCGTACGCCGGGAGATCAGCGCGCGCTACCAGGGGTCGTTCCTGGGGTTCCTGTGGTCCTACATCAACCCGTTGTCCCAGTTCTTCATCTACTGGTTCGTGATCGGCCTGGTGATGGGCCTGCACAAGGACGTCCAGAACTTCGCGATCCACATGTTCACCGGCATCATCGTGGTGCACTTCTTCACCGAGACGTTCAACGCCGGCACGCGCTCGATCGTGCGCAACAAGGCCTTGGTCAAGAAGATGGCCATGCCACGCGAGATGTTCCCGGTCGCCTCGATGCTGGTCTCCGGCTTCCATGTCCTGCCACAGCTGGTGATCCTGCTGGGGGTCTGCCTGCTCTACGGGTGGACGCCGACCGTGCTGGGCATGTGCGCACTGGTCCTCGCCCTGCTGGTCATCGCCATCCTGGGCACCGCCCTGGCGCTGCTGTTCAGCGCGGCCAACGTGTTCTTCCGCGACTTCGGCCAGTTGGTCACCATCCTGACCAACTTCGTGCGCTTCGGCGTGCCGATGATCTACCCCTACAGCATGGTCCACGAGCGGTTCCACGGGCACACGGAGATCTACCTGGCCAACCCCATCGCCCAGGCCGTGCTGCTCATGCAGCGCGCGTTCTGGGTGGGCACGACCGACGACCCGGACAAGACGATCGTCGAGCACATGCCCGACCACCTGTTCACCCGGGGGCTCATCAGTGTGGGCGTCTGCCTCGTGCTGCTGGCCATCGCCCAGTGGGTCTTCTCCCGCCTCGAGAACAAGATCCCGGAGCGCCTCTGATGTCCGAAGCCATCGTCGTCGACGAGGTCAGCAAGTCCTTCACCATGCAGTACCACCGCACGATGAAGCAGATGGCCGTGGCCATGACCAAGGGCCAGGACCTCCGCGAGCAGTTCCTCGCGCTCGACAAGGTGTCCTTCACCGTCGAGCAGGGAGAGTCCATCGGGCTGATGGGCCTCAACGGCTCGGGCAAGAGCACGCTGCTCAAGCTGGTCAACGGCATCATGCGACCCGACTCGGGCTCGGTGCTCACCCGTGGCCGCATCGCCGGCCTGATCGCCACCGGAGCCGGGTTCCACCCGCAGCTCTCCGGGCGCGAGAACATCTACCTCAACGCAGCGGTGCTGGGCATGAGCGAGGCCGAGACCAAGCGCAAGTTCGACGACATCGTCGAGTTCGCCCAGGTCGGCAAGTTCCTCGACACCGAGGTGGGCCACTACAGCTCGGGCATGTTCGCCCGGCTCGGGTTCGCGGTGGCTGTGCACGTCGACTCCGACATCTTCCTCGTGGACGAGGTGCTCGCGGTGGGGGACAAGCCGTTCAAGAAGAAGTGCATCGAGAAGATGCAGGAGATCCGCGCCGAGGGCCGCACGATGTTCTACGTGAGCCACGCGCCCGGCTCGGTCCGCAAGATGTGTGACCGGGTGATCGTGCTCGAGAACGGTCGCGTCGGCTTCGACGGCGACGTCGTCCAGGGCATCCGCTACCTGAAGTACGACTCCTCCGACGAGGGCCTGCCCGAGGACGAGCAGACCGACGACGAGCTGGGCTCCGACGTCTGAGTTCGAGGGCGTGAAGCCCCTCTCGACTTGACATTTCTTCAAGTCATCGGCGTGTCGACTGGAAATTACACGTTTGTAGTTACTCAGAAACCCTTGCGGTGACCCATGTGACTGGTGTGAAACTTGGTACTCGTGTGAATCTTCCCCCGCACTGGAGTACCCAAATATGCGCCCCAACAAGGCTCGTTTCGTCACCGCCTGCCAGCAGATCCTGGCTCTCGGTGCGGTAGTCGCCGTCCTGGCTCCCGCCGCCAATGTCATCTCCCTCGACGTCGTCGGGACCCGTCCGGGCACCCAGGCGCAGGAGGCTCCCGAGGTGGCCGCAGAGGCGCCCTCGACGGCCCTGCCGGGTGGCAACGCCCAGCCGGCCCGGGCCGCCGACGAGGGCGGGGCCGGTGCCGACGAGGAGGAGGCGGAGGTCGAGACCGCGCCGGTCGAGCCCGTCGTCAACGAGTTCGAGATGGCCGCCGCGACGACGGAGCCCGAGGCGGACCAGCCCGAGGCAGAGCAGCCCGAGGCGGACCAGCCCGAGGCGGACCAGCCCGAGGCGGGTGCACCGAAGACGCAGGCACCCGAGCGCTCGGTGGCCCCCCGCAAGGCGGCCACCGCTGGTCCGACCGAGATCCTCAGCGACATCGAGGAGGTCACCGGGTACGGCGCGGTCGGTGTCACGTGGGGCAATGGCGAACAGGTCGACGAGGACCAGATCGCTGTCTCGGTGCGCACCCGCACCGACGGCGTCTGGTCGGCGTGGATCCCCATCGACTACCACGACGACCACGCGCCCGAGGCGAGCAGCCCCGAGGCCACCAAGGAGCGTCCCGGCACCGACGCGATGCTGGTCGGCGAGGTCGACGAGGTCCAGGCCAGGGCCGTGCTGGCCGACGGCGTCTCCGCCCCGGCCGACATGAAGCTCGCCGTCATCGCGCCGGGCACCGGCACCACCGAGGTGGAGCAGCCCGCGATCGACACCGCCAAGCTCGGGCAGGGCGAGTCCGAGGCCAGCGAGCCCGGCAACGGCGGGGACGGCGCGGAGTTCGACTCGAGCGAGGGCAAGCTCGCCATGCAGGCGACGACGTACACGCGCAAGCCCAAGATCTACTCCCGGGCCCAGTGGGGCGCCAACGAGCGGATGCGTGACGCCAGTTCGCTGCGCTACTACGAGGTGCACGCCGGCTTCGTCCACCACACGGTGAACGCCAACAACTACACGCGTGAGCAGGTGCCGGGCATCATCCGCAGCATCTACGCGTACCACACGCAGAGCCGCGGCTGGAGCGACGTGGGCTACAACTTCCTGGTCGACAAGTTCGGTCGCATCTGGGAAGGCCGGTACGGCGGCGTCGACCGCCCCGTCGTCGGCGCCCACACCCTCGGCTACAACGACTACTCGTTCGCGATGTCGGCGATCGGCAACTTCGACATCGCCCGTCCGCCGGCCGTGATGATCGACGCCTACGCGCGCCTCTTCGCGTGGAAGCTGTCGCTGCACGGCATCGACGCGTCCAGCACCAGCCAGCGGGTCGGCTCGAGCACTTTCAAGGCGATCAACGGCCACCGCGACGCCGGCTCGACGGCGTGCCCCGGCAGGTACCTCTACGCCCAGATCCCGGCGATCAGGACCAAGGCCGCGCAGTACCAGGCCGACTGGAGCGGCCGGAACCTGGTCACCAACGTGGTGAGCACGGCCTATCCCGACATCCTCCTCCGCAGGGCTTCGGACAAGGTGGGATTCGCCCTGCCGACACAGGGCTACCTGCGCTGGAAGGCCGCCGTCACGTCCTCCACCGGCTGGTCCCGGTACGACGCCGTGGTGGCCACGCCGGACGTGACCGGTGACGGCCTGTCCGACGTGATCGTGCGCAACGGCACGACCAGGGTCACCTCGATCCGTCCGGGTGACGGCAAGGGAGGCTTCGGCGCCGCGACCGGGTCGATGTCGACGGTCGGTTCGATGGACCAGATCACCGCGGTCGGCGACGTCCACCGCAACGGCTTCAACGACTTCGTGGCCCGTGACCCGAAGACCGGCTACCTGCACCTCTACCGCGGCACCTCGAAGCACACCTTCAGCCGGGTCGTGGCGAGCACGTCATGGGGCAACTACGTCAAGACGATCGGCGCCGGCGACACCAACCGCGACGGGTTCGCCGATGTCTACAGCATCGACAAGGCGGGTGTCCTGTGGTTCCACGCCGGCACCGGCACGAAGTCGTTCAAGGCGCCCGTGCGGATGGCCGGAGCCTGGGCCGGGTTCGACCTGGTCACCGGCACCGGCGACTTCACCGGCGACGGCATCGGCGACCTCTACGCGCGCAGCAAGAGCAGCCATCTCGCCTACGTCTTCCCGGGCAGGGGCAACGGCACCTTCGGCCACTGGCTCGGCCCGTTCGGCCGGATCGGCACCATGACGCCGGCCGGAGCCGCGGACGTGATCGGCACCAAGTCGCCCGACGTGCTCGCGCTCAGCGGCGACACCCTCAAGGTGATCCCCCACAACGGCACCCAGAACACCAGCGGCCTGGTGCGTACGACGGTCAAGGGTTTCGCCGCCGCCAACGCCTTGCTCAACGTGGGCGACTGGGACCGTGACGGCCATGGCGACATGGTGATCCGCAACGCCTCCACCGCGAAGCTGGAGCTGATCCGCGGACTGGGTGGCAACAGGTTCGCCGAGCCCGTCGTGATCGGCACGGGCTGGTCCAGGGTGGGCCTGCTCTCGGCAGTCGGCGACACCACCGGCGACGGGTTCCCGGACCTCATGGGCCAGCCCTCGGGTGCCGCCATGCGGATCTACCCGGGTGCCGGCAAGGGATTCCGGCGCAGCTACGTCGCCCGCGGGGCGATCAGCGCGTTGCGCCAGGTCGGCATCGGCCGCTGGGATGCCGACGGAGCGCCGGACAACCTGTTCCGGGTCGGCAGCAAGATCGTCAAGTACACCGGCAACGGTCCGGGCGGGCTCTCCGGTTCGCCGGTGACGCTGAACACCGTCAGCCTCACGCCGTACGACTGGGTGATCAGCCCCGGTGACATCGACCGGGACGGTCGGCCCGACCTCGTGGTCCGCCGCAAGTCCGACGCGACCCTGTGGGTCCTGTCGGGCCGCCCGGGTGGCTTCGGAACGCCGAAGTTCCTGGCCGAGGGCATGAAGGGCTTCGACCTGGCGGGCTGAGTGAGGGCAGGACCGGGTCAGACCACCCAGCGCGCCGTCGCGCGTTCGTCCGCAACCCGACGTTCGATCCGGTCGGGGTCGGGGTTGCGGATCCAGATTCCTGAGCCGCCACTGACAAGTGGCGCCAGGAGACCGGCGAGTCCCCGTGGGGAAGCGGGGTTCGCCGTGGTCAGCAGGCGCCCGCCGGCGACGTAGTCAGGGACTTCGTCGCCGGCGGGCGTCAGCACGTCCTGCTGGGTCCGTCCGGCCAGGGCCGGGTCGTCGGGGGTGGGCGGGTCCCACGGGATGAACGAGTCCGGCTGCGACCACACCTCGGCGCCGAAGTCGTGGACGCCCTCGGGCAACGGGTCGCGGAATCGGACACCCAGCGGCAGCAGGGCCGAGGCGAGGACGGTGCCGGAGTCGGCGTACCTCTCGAGCCCGTCGGGTCCGCAGACCGTGAGGTCGGCCGGCTGCTCAGGGTCGAACGACACGACCAGGCCCGCGTTCCAGGCCGCACCGACGAAGACCGGTGCCAGCCAGTGCGTCGGCAGGTCGACGAGCACGGTGTCCCCGCGCTCGAGGTCGAACTCCTCGACGAACAGGCTGGAGGTCTTCGCCACCCAGTTGGCGTACGTCGCCACCGACAGCTCCACCCGCTCGCCGGTCGCGTCGTCGTAGAACGTCACCAGAGGCCGGCCGGGGTCGGCCCGGAGCAGGTCGGCGAGCAGGGCGGGGAAGGTGGCGGCCATGCGCACAGCCTAGGAGGCGCCACCTTAGGCTGTTCCCATGACTGAGCTTCCCCCTCCCGAGGCCGTGATCGTCGCCGGCGGGTTCGGCACCCGGCTGCTGCCTCTCACCGCACGGCGCCCCAAGCACCTGCTCGACGTGGGCGGGGTCCCGTTCCTCGAGCACCAGATCGCCCGTCTCGCCGAGGCGGGGGTCGAGCACATCGTGCTGGCCACGTCGTACCAGGCCGACATGTTCGCGCCGGTGCTCGGCGACGGCAGCCGGTGGGGCGTGCGGCTCGACTACGTGCTCGAGGAGGAGCCGCTCGGCACCGGCGGCGCGATCCGCAACGTCGCCGGCGCGCTCACCGACGACCCGAACGGCGCGGTCATCATCCTCAACGGCGACGTCCTCTCGGGGCACGACCTTGCCGGTCAGCTGGCCGACTTCCGGGCCGGCCGCAACGGTCGCCGGGTCGACGTCTCGCTCCACCTCGTCGAGGTGGAGGACGCGCGCGCGTTCGGCTGCGTGCCGACCGACGAGGAGGGCCGGGTGCTCGACTTCGTCGAGAAGTCCGACCATCCGGTGACCAACCAGGTCAACGCCGGCTGCTACATCTTCCGCCGCGACATCATCGACACCATCGCGCCCGACACCGTCGTCTCGGTCGAGAGGGAGACCTTCCCCGGCCTGGTCGCGGACGGTCGCCTGGTGGTCGGCTTCGTCGAGACCGCCTACTGGCGTGACGTCGGCACGCCGGCGGCCCTGGTCGCGGCCTCGCGCGACGTCGTGCTCGGCACCGCCCCCACGCCCGCCGTCGACGCCGTGGAGTCCGGCGCCCGGGTCGACCCGTCGGCGTCGGTCGCGGGCACGGCGACCGTCGGCGGCGGCTCCGTCGTGATGGCCGACGTCGTCATCGAGGACGCCGCGGAGATCAGCGGCAGCGTGCTCATGACCGGGGCCAGGATCGGCGCGGGTGCGCGCATCACGGACTCGGTGGTCGGCCCGGGGGCGGTCGTGGGCGAGAAGGCCGTGCTCACGGAGGCCACCCTCGGCGACGACGCCACCATCGGTGCCTCGGTCACCCTGCCCGCCGGGGAACGCGTCGACTGCGGTGAGGCACGCGAGGGCTGAGCACGGCCCACACACCACAGGTCCACACACCACGAACGAGCCGGGCCCGAACTGATCATCAGTTCGGGCCCGGCTCGTCGTTCGACTGGCATCACATGCCGTTCGGCTCCGGGGAGTCGAAGTAGTCGTACTCGGTCATGAAGTCGTAGAGCGCCTCACCCGAGACCTTGGGGCAGTACTGCCAGACGCCGACCTGCTTGGACCCGTCGGCGTCCGCGCCGCCCTTCGACCAGTGCGTGATCGAGACGTGCGTGCCGTCGGGGAACGCCTTGCCGTCGGACTTCAGCCAGGGCACCGCCTTGAACTTCAGCCGCTGGTTGTTGGTGCCCTTGAGCTTGCGCGCGATGGCCTGGAGCTCGGTCATCTGCTCGTCGTCGTCGGCGATCGTCTCGTCGTACCAGATGATCGTGTAGCCGTGCTCGAGGTTGTGCACGAGCATCTCGACCCGGGGACGGTCGTCCTTGGTGTAGAGCTTGCGGTCCGGGGTGTCCGGGACCTCCTCGTGCTTGCCGAAGGCCGGGGGCGCGTCCTTGTAGTCGATGTCGGTGCCCGCCGGGACGTGCTCCTGCTCACCGGTCGCCTTCTTGGTGATGATGTCCTGGCACGAGCTGGCAGGCGCACCGATGCCGGAGATGTCGACGTTCTTGAACTCCCGCAGGTCCCACCAGTTCTTGATCGGCCGGTAGGCGGCCAGTCCGATGATCACGACCGCGATGAGCACGCAGACGCCGACGATCACCAGGCCCTGGCGCTTGTCGGCGCGCTTCTGCTGGTTGCGGAGCTGGTCGGCGACTTCGCGTCGGCTGACCTTCTTGGAATTGGCCACGAATCAGGCTTCTCTCACGGTCGTGTGGGGAGTACGTCGGCAGAGTCTACGGACAGTCCGGTTGAAAGGTGATGTCGACGGTCGCCCCGGCGTCGACGGGCGTGGTCGTGACCGACCAGCCGAACGCGAACGCCAGGGTCTGCAGCCGCGCGAGCTCGTCGTCGTACGGCGCGCTGAGCCCGGTCGAGACGGTGCCGGGGCCGACCTCGACGTCCACCGTGTGGCCGAGCACCTCGGCAACCGCGGAGGCCAGGTCCACTGCCGGGGCAGGGCTGCCGAACACCTCGGCGCCGGTGCCGGCCAGGGCACGGACGACGGCTTCGCGGGACCCGTAACCGAAGAGGTCGGTGCCGTCCTCGCGGATCAGCGCGCTTGCCCCGGTGCCGTGGTCGCCCGCCGCGAGCACCAGGTCGGCGCGTCCGCGGACCACTGCGAAGGGACGGGCCGCGAGCTTGCCGCCGGCGAGCTCCGCGGCGCCGGCGAGCTCGTCCGCGACCGCGGGCGCGGTGACGGCCAGCGGGTTGCCGTAGGAGTCGGTCCGCCCGGCGAAGTCCTCGAGCACGAGGAGTCCGGCGGCGCCGATGGCGATGTCGCTCTGGCCGTTGCGCCAGGCCCGTCCGGCCGTGTCGGTGACCAGCACGGCCACGTTGACGCCGCGACGCTCCGCGATCGCCTCGCGCACCTGGCGGGCGGTGCGGTCCGGGTCCTCGGGGAGCAGCAGGTAGTCGCCGGCCGTGACGTTGGACGCGTCGATCCCGGCGGCGGCCATGGTCAGGCCGAGATGGTTGCGCACGATCGTGGTCGGCGTACGCCGGGCGACCACGCGCACGGTCTCGCCGGCCAGGGCCTCCTCCCGGTCCCCGGTGCGTCGTCGTCCCTCGGCCTTGCTGACCACCTTGCTGGTGATGGTGACGACGTCGCCGTCGACGAGGTCGCACGATGCGAGGACCAGCTCGGCCAGGTCGTCTCCCTCGACCACCTCACCGACGCCCTCGGGTGCGGTGACGACCAGTGGGGTGCTCACCGCACCAGGTCGATCGCGGACGCGGCCATCGCGGCGGTCGCCTCGGGCGAGGTCATCATCAGGGGTACGGCGGCGCAGGCGAGGCCGAGTGCCCGGATCCGCTCGACCTGGTCTGTGTCGCGTTCGTCGACCAGCCAGCCGTCGAGGACTCCGCCGCGGCTGCGTGCCCCGTAGTGGCCGGCCACGCCGGCGGCACTGACCTCGACGCCGATCGCGGTGAGGACCTGCTCGGCCATCCCGCGCACGTGCGTGTCGCCGACGATGGGGGAGAGACCCACGACCGGCGCGGTGGTCTCGAGCAGGGCCTCGCGGATGCCGGGCACGCCGAGGATCGTGCCGACCGAGACGACCGGGTTCGACGGCGGCACGATCACCAGGTCGGCGCCGGTGATCGCCTCGACGACGCCGGGCGCGGGGGAGGAGTCCTCGAGCCCGACGAAGACCAGCTGCTCGGCGGGGACCTCGGCGCGCAACCGCACCCAGTACTCCTGGAAGTGCACCACCCGCTTGCCCGAGGGAGCCTCGTCGTCGGCGATCGCGACGTGGGTCTCGACACGGTCGTCGGTCATCGGGATCAACGTCACACCCGGTTGCCAGCGCTCGCACAGCGCCCGGGTGACCGCGGAGAGCGGGTAGCCGGCCTCGAGCATCTGGGTGCGCACGAGGTGGGTCGCGATGTCGCGGTCGCCGAGGCCGAACCACGTCGGCTCGACGCCGTACGTCGCGAGCTCCTCCTTGACGCTCCAGGTCTCCTCGCGCCGGCCCCAGCCGCGCTCGAGGTCGATGCCGTCCCCGAGCGTGTACATCACGGTGTCGAGGTCGGGACAGACCTTGAGGCCGTGGATCCAGAGGTCGTCGGCGGTGTTGGCGACCACCGTGACGGTGGACTCAGGGGGCAGTGGCACACTTCCGGTGGCGATGCCGTGCAGGAGGCCCTGGAGGAACCGGGCGCCGCCCATGCCGCCGGAGAGCACAGTGATCGAAGACATGTGCCTACCTTGCCCGATCGGGCACAAGTTCGTCCCGCCGGGGGTTTATAGCAGATCCGGGCTTGACTTCCTTGTACGACAGGCATGTAATTCCAGTAGTGTTCTTCACGCAAAGCCAGGGTCGAAAGGGGAATGCAATGCGAGAGCTTTTTCTCCTTGACGGGGACGACGCGGAAGAGTTCGGTTGGCAGGAACGGGCACTCTGTGCCCAGACCGATCCGGAGGCGTTCTTTCCTGAAAAGGGTGGGTCCACCAGAGAAGCCAAGAAGGTCTGTCTGACCTGCGACGTCCGAGGCGACTGCCTCGAGTACGCGCTCATGAACGACGAACGCTTCGGCATCTGGGGCGGCTTGTCCGAGCGCGAGCGCCGCAAGCTCAAGAAGCGGGCGGTCTGACCACCCGCAGGGCAGATGGCCGGATATTGCGCGGCGGCGACTAGGGTTGTCCGCCGTGACGGTCACTGCTCTGCTGGTCAGCCATGACGGCGCGCGTTGGTTGCCGGCGGTGCTGGCTGGTCTCGACGACCAGCAGCGCCGCCCGGACCACGTGCTCGCCGTCGACACCGGAAGTACCGACGACTCCCTGGACCTGATCACCGCGGCGTTCGGCCCCGACGCGGTGACAGTGCAACCGGGCTCCTTCCCGGACGCGGTTGCGGCGGCACTGCCCCGCATCGACACCGAGTGGGTCTGGCTGCTGCACGACGACGCGCGTCCCGAGCCGGAGGCGCTCGGCGAGCTGCTCGAGGCTGCCTCCGCCCATGGCGCCGACATCGTCGGGCCCAAGCTCCGCGAGTGGCCCTCCCTGCGACGCCTGCTCGAGATCGGCGTCACCATCTCCGGTGCCGGTCGACGTGAGACCGGCCTCGAACGCGGTGAGTACGACCAGGGCCAGCACGAGAAGGTCCGCGAGGTGCTCGCGGTCAACACCGCCGGCATGCTGGTCCGTCGCTCCCTTCTCGAGGAACTGCGCGGCTTCGACCCCGAGCTCCCGGTCTTCGGCAACGACATCGACTTCGGCTGGCGTGCCGCCCGCGCCGGGCACAAGACCGTGGTCGCGCCCGGGGCCGTGGTGTTCCACGCCGAGGCCGCCACCCGGGGACTGCGCACCACGCCGGCCACCGGACGACGTCCGCACCAGGCTGAGCGCATCGCCGCGCTCTACACGTTGCTGGTCAACTGCGCCGGAAGGGCAGTGCCCGTCAAGGTCGTACGCCTCGTCCTCGGCACGTGCCTGCGTGCCCTCGGCTTCCTGCTGTCCCGGTCACCGGGCATGGCACGCGACGAGTTCGGCGCGCTGTTCGCCGTACTCGGCAGGCCGGGCCGGATCCGCGCCGGACGTGCCGCCCGGCGTGGCCTCGGCGACCCGCGCAGCGACCGCCTCAAGCGGCTGCTCGCCCCGTGGTGGCTGCCCTACAGGCACGGCATCGACTTCGCCGGCGACGTGGCCTCGGCCGTCGCCAACCAGGGGCGAGACGCCGCCGACCGGCGTAGGGCCGCCCGGCTCGAGTCCTCGGGCCACGTACCCATGCGCCGACCGGACGACGGTGAGGACGAGCTCGCCGACGACAGCGGGCTGTTGGTCCGTTTCGTCACCAGCCCGGTCGCGATCCTCACCGCCGTCCTGTTGCTGCTCAGCCTGTGGGGTGCCCGCGAGGCGCTGCACGGCATCAGCGGTGGAGCACTCTCCCCGGCCCCGGAAGGCGCCGGTGACTGGTGGCGTCTGGTCACCGAGGGCTGGCACCAGATCGGACAGGGCACCGATGCGCCGACCCCGGCGTACCTCCTGCCGATGGCGCTGGTCGGGAGCATCCTCCTCGGCAGTGCGACCGCCGCCGTCTCGCTGCTCTTCCTTGCTGCCGTCCCGATGGCCGCCTGGGGCGCCTGGCGCTTCGGCACCGTCGTCGCTGAACTCGGCTCGGGGCAGCCCGCCTCACGCTGGATCGTCGGCTGGGCCGCGCTGGCCTACGCCGCCGTACCCGTGGCCAGCGGGGCCTGGGGGCAGGGGCGGTTCGGCGTGCTGGCCTCGGCCGCACTGCTGCCGTGGCTGGCCCACGCGGCCCTGGGGCTGGCCGACCCGTCGGCCGACCGCCGCTGGCGCGCAGGCTGGCGCTCGAGCCTCCTGCTCGCCCTGCTCACCGCCTTCACGCCCTCGGCCTGGCTCTTCGTGGTCGTGCTCGTGGTGGTCGGCGCGGCCCTGCTCATGGTGGTCGCCCGCGACCTGATCACGGAGCGCTCCGTGTGGGGCCCGCTGCTGGCCCTGGTGCTGACGCCGCCGGTGCTCCTGCTCCCCGGCGCGATCGGGATCCTCGGCCACGACGTCTCCGCGTTGTTCCTCGAGGCCGGTCGGGTCGTCGCCCAACCGGCTGCCGGAGACCTCGCGGCCGGGCGCTTCGGCGACGTGTCGGCACCTCACTGGATCGGTCTGGCCCTCCTCGTTCCCGCGGTGCTGGCCGTGCTCCGGCCCCGCACGCGCGTCGCGGTGGCCGCCTGCTGGGTGCTCGTCGCCCTCGGGGCGGTGCTCGCCGCCCTGCTCAGCCACGTCTCTATCGAGCTGCCCGCCGGTTCCGCACGTCCGGGCACCGGCTTCCTCCTCCTGGTCATCCAGGCTGCGCTCATCGTTGCGGTGATGGTGGCCGGCCACGGGCTGCGCCAGACCTTCACCGGGGCCAGCTTCGGCTGGCAGCAGCCGCTGGCCGGCCTGATGGCCGTGGTCGCCGTGCTGGTGCCTCTCGGTGGGCTCCTGTGGTGGATCGCCGGCGGCGACAACCAGCTCGAGCGACCGGGGGAGTCCGAGGTGCCGGCGTACATGGCACAGGCGGCCCAGGAGGGCGCCGGCCACGGCGTGCTCATGCTGCACGGGTCGGCCGAGTCGGGTCTCACCTGGCGCGTGCACCGCGGCGACGGGGTCACGCTCGGCCAGGACGAGATCCTTGCCCTCACCGGCCCCGACGCCGGCTTCGACTCCGAGATCCGGCAGCTGGTCTCCGAGCCCGATGCCGACCTGGTCGCCGGCCTGCCGGCGCGCGGCGTCGACTACATCGTGATGCCGGCCCCGGCCGACAGCCAGGTGGCCGCGACGCTCGATGCCGCCACCGGGCTCACCCAGGCCAGCAGCTCCGACCGGAGCACGCGGGCCTGGCAGTTCGACGAGCCTGCGGAGGCCGATGCCATCGACGGCGACGGACCCTGGTGGCATCCGTGGGTGCTGGTCCTGCAAGGCGTCGCCATTCTCGTGGTCGGTGTGCTCTGCGGCCCGGCTCGGAGGGACAGGTCATGACCAACACACCGAGCAAGGGCCGTCGCGTCGCGACACAGCAGGCCGTACGCAAGGGAGGGGTGCCGCCGACCCTGGTGGTTGCCCTCGTCGCGATCCTGGCCTCCGCCGGGGCACTCGCGATCCAGCAGCCGACCGAGGACCCCGAGCAGCGCGCCGTCGTCGCCCCGGCCACCCGACCCCTGACCAGCTTGAGCATCCTGTGCCCGGCCGCGGTGCAGGGGAGTCCCGACCTCGTGATCGGTCAGGGCGTCGAGGGTGGCACGGCCGATGACGGCACCCTGGTCAGCCGCGCGGCCGAGGGCGACAAGTCAGAGGACCTCGACCTGGCGCCGGGTGGAGCCGGACCCGTCGACGCAAGCCGTGACGCGGTCGTGGTGACCGGCACCGGAACCCGAGCCCCCGGACTCTTCGGTGCCCGCTTCGGCGGGCCCGGCCGTCCGGCTGCGGGCCAGTGCGCCGAGCCCTCGGGCGAGCGTTGGTTCGTGGGCGTGGGCGCCGCCGGGGGGCTGCACGAGTCGAAGCTGCTCCTGGCCAACCCCGACACCGGACCGGCGGTGGCCGACCTCAGCCTGTGGAGCACGACCGGTGAGCTGATCGACGTGGCCTCCCGCGGGCTGACGGTGCCCGGTCACGGCAGCACGGTCATCGACCTCGCCGAGCTGGCCCCGAACCGCGACGAGCTGGCCGTGCAGGTCACCGTCTCCCGCGGACGGGTCGCAGCCTCGGTCTCCGACGACTACACCCCGCTCGAGGGAGACCCGGTCTCCGAGTGGCTCCCGCCGACCGCGGCACCCGCCACCACCCAGCTGGTGCCCGGCCTTCCGCGGACGATGGACGAGCCGAAGCTCGTGCTGGCGAACCCCGGCGCTGATGCCGGCCGGGTCACCCTGCAGGTCGTCGGCGAACGGAGCACGTTCACGCCGAGCGGGCTCAAGGAGATCAGCGTCGGATCGGGCGAGGTCGTCGTCGCCGACCTGCCGCCGAAGCTGGTCAAGCAGCTGGCCGAGGAGAACGCTTCACTCCGGATCACCTCGACCGTGCCGGTCAGCGGCTCCTTGCGCGCGGTCGTCTCTGGTGACCTGGTCCATCTGCCCGCCGTCGAGGAGCTCACCGGAGACAGTGCCACGGCGCTGCCCGGCGGCGCCGGCAGCGTCCTGACCCTGACCCCGACCGACAAGGCGGGCCAGGCGCGGGTCGAGTTCCCGGGGCAGGATCGCGACCCAGAGACCGTGCGGCTCACGCCGGGAACCACCACGACGGTGCCGATCCCGGCCGAGGCCCGTGCGGTCGTCGTCCGCGGCACCACGGCGTACGTCGGCTCGGTTCGCACCATCACCCCCAAGGGGGCGAGCGTGCTGCCCTTGCAGGCACTGGACGTCGAGCAGCTGATCCCCGACGTACGCCCCGAGTGGCCGTAGGCTCGATCCCCAGCTGATGCTCGTTGCCGTAGTGCGGTCACACGCGGTTGGTGTGTTCGGCGATCGACAGGGCGAAGTGTTGTTCGAGGTGTGTGCCGTCGATGAGGGCGTCACCGAGTGT
>NZ_LMGG01000001.1:501120-501897 GCF_001427925.1 Nocardioides sp. Root151 | reverse complement strand
ACGGTGAACTGGGCGTGGGTCTTCACCCGGTGTTGGTAGCGGCCCAGTGGGGCGGAGTTGTGGGCACCGGTCTGGGCCGGTGGCGCCGTCGGGTTGTGGTCGTAGGGGACGGGGTGGTCGTAGTCGACGCGTCGGCTCACGGTGGTGGAGTGTGGGAAGGCGGTGCGGGGGCTGAGCAGCTGGATCCGGTCCTTGAGCCATTGCGGGTGCACGTAGGTCGCGGTCGGAGTGGTCTGGTTGAGGTCGATCACCTCGGTGACCTGGACCAGGGCTGTGCCGAGCATCGGCCCAAGGTTGTCGGGCAGCATGGGGCCGGCGTCCTCGACCTTGGCCACGGCACCGCGTCCGGTGGGGTGGCTGGTGGACAGGGCGGCCTGGTGCAGGTGGACGTAGACCACGGCCCGGGGCCGCAGCTTGGTCGGGTCGATCGAGCGGAGCGTGTCGAGCAGATGCTCCGGGAACCCCTCGGCCCACGCCACCGGTGACGAGCCGGGGTCCGCGTCATCCGGCTCGTGGTCGGCTCCGGTCTGATTGTCGTCGCGGGCCGCGTCGCTTGTGCCAGCAGGCTCACTGTTGCTGGGCTGGCCCTGGTCGTCGCTGCCGCCCTCGCCCTCGTCCGCGTCTGCATCGTCGGCGTCGGTGTCGGTGTCACCAGCTTCGTCGTGGCCGTTGCCGGGCTGGTCCTGGTCGGTGGACTGCGGGCCGGGGTCGGGGTCCTCGGCGTGCTCGAGCAGCAACGCGAGCAGCTCCGCGGGACGTGCCAGCCATCCGAAGGCT
>NZ_LMGG01000001.1:500777-501068 GCF_001427925.1 Nocardioides sp. Root151 | reverse complement strand
CGGGCCTCGCGGGTGCGGATCTCGTGCAGCTGTGGGTTGGCCTCGATGATCTTCGCCTCACACGCCTCCAGCACCACCGAGGGCTGCTCCCCGGCCAGGGCCTCGGCGACTGCCGCGTCCACGTAGGCGGCGTCCTCGGCATTGAGGTGTCGGGTCAGGCGGGCGATCCGCCGGGCCACCCAGGCCTCACACCGCAGGGTCTTCAGCACGGCCCAGCACTTCGGCAGCCGGTGCACCAGGTCCAGCCCGTCGGCGACCAGCCAGCGGGTGGCCATCGGGTGCGTCTGCCGA
>NZ_LMGG01000001.1:54501-500732 GCF_001427925.1 Nocardioides sp. Root151 | reverse complement strand
AACAGCAACGTGCCGCCCGCGTCGAGATCCTCCGTTTCCACCATGCCTCAAACTCAAGCACTCACCACCGACAACGACCCCCCGAAAACCCCTGGAACACAGGGGATGTGGAGAACTTTCCCGAAAAGTTTCGAGGGTTGGTTTCGAGACAGGCGCTGGCGCGCCTTCCTCAACCAACGAGGGCGGTGCGGGGCGAGCAGTCAGTCGGCGGGGACCTCTGACTCGGCCTCGGCGAAGGGGTGCTCCTCGACGAAGGTGCGGGCCTCGGCGTACATGCGCTGGATGTAGTCCTCCAACTGCTGGGCCTCCACCCTCCACTGGCCACGCCCACCGATCTTGATCGCCGGCAGATCGCCGCGCCGCACGAGGGCGTAGACCTGTGCGGCAGACGTGTTGAGCACCTCGGCCACGTCGGGCAGCGTGAGGAAGCGCGGTGTTGCGGGCATGGGGCCAACTCTGCCATCCCGGGCCGCGATTGGCGCGGACCGGGCCGATCCCTGTGGACAACGAGATGACGGATCGGCGCATCTCGCCCATGATGTCGGGGTGAGCACACATCTCGGGAAGACAGATGCTCCCCCTGCGGCGCGGGCCGCCACCTCCGGTTGGCGTGACCCGCGGCTGTGGATCGGGGTGGCCCTGGTGGCTGCCTCGGTGCTGATCGGCGCGCGGGTGTTGGGGGCGGCCGACGACACCATCGAGGTCTGGTCGGCACGCGCCGACCTGCCTCCCGGCGAGCAGGTCAGCGAGAACGACCTGGTCGTTCGACGCGTCCACTTCGACGGTGACGACGCCGACCTCTACCTGCGCAGCGACAAGGGGCTGCCCGACCAGAGCACCCTCACCCGGGGCGTCGGCGCGGGCGAACTGCTGCCGAAGGCGGCGCTGGGCGAGGCTGACGAGCTGCGCCAGGTGTCCCTGACGTTCACTGCGGCCAACGGAAACCTGCTCATCAAGCCAGGCGCTGTCCTGGACGTCTGGTCGTCACCGCCCGACTCGGGTGACGCGGGCGCCGCGCTCAAGGGGACGACCAAGCTGCTCGACGACGTCGTGGTGATCAAGGCGCCAGCCGTCGACGAGTCCTTCGGCGTCGGGGGAACCCGGGAGATCCTGGTGGGGGTGCACGACCTGAGTGACACACAGCTCCAACGCGTATTCAGCGCCCTCAGCAACGGCCAGGTCTGGTTCGCCGAGCAGTGAGCACGGCGACGGATGGTGGCTCCTCCCGCACCTGTGTCCTGGTGCTGGCCGCCGGAGCGCCCTGGGAGTCGGCCGCGCTGCCGGCACTGTCCTCCCGGCCGGGAATCGTGGTGCTCAAGCGCTGCGTCGACGTCACCGACCTGATGGCCGCCGCGACCACCGGCGAGGCCGGTGTCGCGGTGCTGTCGCTCGACGTCCCGGGCCTGGACACCGCGGCGGTTGACCACCTGCGGCGCCACGGCATCGAGCCGGTGGCGGTGCTCGCCGACCCCGGCCGCGAGGACCTCCGTGACCGGCTCCACCGGCTGGGCATGACCTTCGCCATCGGCACCTCACAGATGGCGCACCTTCCCGACGCCGTGCTCGCGGCGGCCTCGGCCGATCGCCAGGAGTCCGTTCCGACACGGGCCGGTCCGGCGGTCGGGCCGGGCCGTGGCCGCACGGTGGTGGTGTGGGGTCCCACCGGAGCACCGGGCCGTACGACGATCGCCCTCGCCGTGGCCGGTGAGATGGCGCGTCGAGGAGCAGCTCCTCTCGTGCTCGACGTCGACCCGTGGGGCGGATCCGTGGGCCAGCACCTGGGCATGCTCGAAGAGGTGTCCGGCCTGCTCGCCTGCGCCCGGATGTCGACCTCGGGTGACCTGCCCGGCGCCTACGTGGGCCTGCAGCGCCGGGTCGCGGGCCTTCGAGTGGTGACCGGCCTGCCTCGCGCCGACCGGTGGGTCGAGGTGCGCACGGGTGTCGTCGAGCAGCTCATCGACCTGGGGCGACGCCAGGGCGAGGTCGTGGTCGACACCGGCTTCGCGCTCGAGGAGGACATCAACGCCGAGCTGGCCGGGCGCCCGGGTCGCAACACCATGACGCACGAGGCGATCGGGCTGGCCGACGACCTGGTGGTGGTGGGCAGTGCCGACCCGGTCGGCCTGTCACGCCTGGCACGTGGCCTGGTCGAGTTGCGTGAAGTGACCGGAGGCCGGCCCGTGCACGTCGTCGTCAACCGCATGCGGTCCTCGCTCGGATGGTCCGAGGCAGACGTCGCGGGCATGCTCGGCGGGTTCGCCGAGCTGGCCGGGCTCCACTTCCTGCCTGACGACCGCGCGACGACCGACCGCGCCCTGCTGGCCGGGCGAACCCTCGGTGAGCTGGGGGAGAGCACCCTGTCGCGCGCGGTGTCCGGACTGGTCGACGGACTGCGCCCCGGCACCGGCCGGGTCAGCAAGCGCCGGCTCAGGAGCTGAAGAGCAGCGCCAGTCCGCCGATGGTGAACCCGACCATCACGACGAGCATCGAGAGCTGTCCGGTCAGCTGGTGGCGCTTCGGCAGCAGCCGTACGGCCCGGTCGTGCGCGGCGACCACGGCCACCACGTGGCCGACGATCACGCCGAGCACCTTGGTCACGGCCAGGAACGTGGGGTGGTAGCTGAGCCAGTAGTTGATCGCCCGGTCACCGGTGCCGAGCACGTTCGACCCGTTGCTCAGCGGGTCGCTGAGCAGGATCACGGTCTGCTGGCCGTACTCCACCAGGTAGGTCAGGTAGTGAGCCACCACGTAGCCGACCACGATGGGGATCAGCGAGTGCGCGAACTCCCCGGGCAGCTCCGTACGCCGGAAGCCGGCGTGGATTCCGGTGAGCATCGTGGCGGCGGCGAACAGAACTCCGACCACCAGGATGAAGCCGACCAGCCCGCCGAGGTTGACCAGGTTGCCGTTGAGGTCGGTGGTCTGTGACCAGATCGTCCAGCGGTTCGAGCCCTTGAAGGAGTCGAAGGCGGTGCTGCCGAGGAGCACGGACCCGACCGCGAGGAGACCAGGTCGGACGGGCATCAGGTCGAGGTTGGCCAACGGGCTGCGCATCACGAGCCGGCCCTCGTGGCGCCCCCACACGGAGAGGTGGCCGACCAGGGTGGAGAAGACCTCGAACGGGTCGGCGCGCTCGTAGAACCGGTTGCCGAACAGCGCGCCGCCGATGAGCATCACGCCGACGTAGATCGCACACCACAGGCGCAGCGGGCCGAGCTCGGAGTTGAACGGGTAGACCAGCTCGAACCAGACGAACGCGAAGAGCCCGAGTGCGGCAGGCCAGTAGCCGAGCCGGTCGGGGAAGCGGAAGAGCCCGACGTCGGGGTCGGAACCGGAGACCTTGGCCAGGGCCCAGTTGATCGACCGGACCGGGCTGATCGCCTTGTAGAACGGGCCGAACGCCAACGACATGGGCACGATGCCGACCCAGAGCAGGACGAAGAACACCCCGAAGATCGGGTTGATCGCGAGGTCCTTGCCGAACACGCCCGCGACGGCGACGTACAGGAAGAACGAGAAGCCCCAGAGCCGGGCCACGAGCTTGAACCACGTGCTGTCCACGATCGTGGCCAGCAGCGGCGGCGCCGGCTTCGGCTGCTCGCCGATGTTGAAACGGGGAGCGCGCCAGGCGAGGGCGAGGACGGTGAACGAGATCGCCAGGGCAGCGCAGGCTCCGGCGATGGCGTACTCGGCGGGGATCGGGAGATCCTTCGCGCCGCCCACGCCGTGGGCGAAGAACTGCACGGTCAGCGAACCTCGAGCTCGACGATGGTCTTCTCGAGCGCGTGCGACTCGACCGCGAAGATGCCCGGCTTGTCGAAGCTCACGTCATGCGTGGACGTGCCCGCGTCGTACGCGATCTCCTGCTCGGGTTTGGAGTGGATGTGGATCTCGCCGGCCTCGTCGGCGTCGATCACGAACTCCACCTTCTGGTTCAGCGAGACGTCGTAGCGCTTGCCGTTCGGCTCGACCGTGTCGCCCTTGATCGTGACGTTGATGACAGAGGCGTCCTTGGTGCTGGTGCCGCCCTTGTCGCCCGACTCCTCGGAACTGCACGCGGAGACCGCGGTGAGGCTGATCAGGACGGCGGCGGCCCCGGCGGCCAACCTTCGACGACGGTGCACTGCGACTCCTCCAGACGATGGACGTGGCCCCGGTCGGGCAGGTCCTCTGCAAGAATCCCATGCAGGACAAATTGCTTGGAACAGGGGTGAGTGGAATGACCGAGCGTCTACGGTCCAGGGACTTGGCGTTCCTGGACACCGAATCGGCGTCCACGCCCATGCACAACGCCACCCTCGAGATCTTCGAGCCGGGGGAGTCGGGCTTCGACTACCAGACCCTGGTCGACCTGATCGGGGAGCGCATCGCGTTCGTGCCGCGCTACCGCCAACGCATCCAGCAGGTGCCGGGACGCTTCGCCAACCCGGCGTGGATCGACGACGCGCGCTTCGACCTCGGCTTCCACGTGCGCCGTTCGGGCCTGCCCCGACCCGGCACGATCGAGCAGCTGCGTGAGCTGGTCTCGCGGATCATGAGTCGCCAGCTCGACATGAGCCGGCCCCTGTGGGAGGTCTACTTCATCGAGGGCCTGGCCGACGGCAAGGTGGCAGTGCTCTCCAAGTCGCACCAGATCCTGGTCGACGGCGTCGAGACCGTCGACCTCGGCCAGGTGCTGCTCGACACCAAGGCCGAGCCGAAGTCCCTGGAGCCCGACGACTGGGCGCCCCGCCGTGCGCCGTCCCCCATGGGACTGACCACGGACGCCGTCCTCGACAACCTGCGCTCGCCGGCCGTGCTGATGTCCACCACCCTGAGCACGGTCGACGCCGCGACCCGGCGCATCGCCGAGGCACGCCAGCGCACCCGCACGGTCGTCAATGCGCTGGCCAACCGAAGGCCCGCCCCCGAATCGCCGATCTCGGCCGAGCTCTCCGAGCAGCGCCGCTTCGTCACCGTCTCCACCGACCTGGAGGACTACCGCCGGATCCGCAAGGCACACGGCGGCTCGGTCAACGACGTCATCCTGGCCACCGTGACCGGCGCCCTGCGCAGTTGGCTGATGGCCCGCGGGACCTCGTCGTCGGCGATGCGGTCGCTGCGCGCGATGGTCCCCATGTCGGTGATCGACGACGAGCTCGAGGCCACCTCGCTGGGCACCCAGATCACCGGTCACCTCGTCACCCTGCCGATCGGCGAGGCCAGTCCGGTGATCCGCCTGCACCAGGTCTCCTACGCGTTCAAGAGCCACCGCGAGACCGGTCGCGCCGTCGCCGCCAACCGGCTGGCCGGCATCGCCGGGTTCGCCCCGACCACGTTCCACGCACTCGGCTCCCGGGTCGCGGCACTCCAGCAACGCAAGGGGTTCCACCTCACGATCACCAACGTGCCCGGGCCGCAGTTCCCGCTCTACGCGGCGGGTGCCCGCATGGTCGAGACCTATCCGGTGCAGCCGTTGCTGCCCGGCCAGGCGCTCGCCATCGGTGTCACGTCGTACGACGGACGCGTCCACTACGGCATCACCGCCGACCGTGACGCCCTGCCCGACGTGGCGGTCCTCGGTCAGTGCGTCAAGGAGGCCCTCGACGAGCTGCTCGACTCGGCCAGCGACGACCGTCCGCGCGCGCCCCGGGGCCGCCGTCGTACGACGGAGCGCAAGCTGTGAGCACCCGGGTCTACCTGCCGTTGACCGCCGAGCGGCTGGCCGCGTTGGTCGCCGACGCGCGTCTCCCCGGGCCGCTCGACGCGCACGCGGTCACCGAGGGGCTGCGCGACTCGTGGCCGGACGGCGACGACGAGGGGTGGGAGTACGCCGCACTCTCCGCGGCCGCCGACGAGTCGTGGTCCCTGCGTGGTGTAGGTGCCCGTCGCATCGTCGTGGCCGCCGACGTGGGCTCCGTGGAGTCCCGCGGGATGGAGGGCGAGCCGACCGCGGTGCGCGTGACGGGTGACCTGACGTGGAAGCACGTCGCGGCCGCCCACGTCGACGTCGACGACCAGACCGACGCCACGGTGGAGGGCTCCGAGCTGGCCTGGTTCGCGACGCAGGAGATCGCCGACCTGGCCTGAGCCCGGAAGCAGGCTGAGCGGGGAGGCATTTGAGAGCAACCTCACTCTCTGACACGATCGCGCCATGGACGCAATCACCTTTCCCCCGGCTCCCACCAACGAGCCGAACCTGACCTACGCACCGGGCAGCCCCGAACGGGCCGAGCTGGTGGCGGAGATCGACAAGCTCCAGCGCAAGCAGCACACCCTCCGTGCGGTCATCGGTGGGCGCCGGAAGTCCGGCGGCGGCGCGGAGATCAAGGTCGTGCAGCCGCATGACCACCAGCACGTGCTCGGCACGCTGAAGAGCGCGACCGGCAAGGACGCCGACGCGGCGATCAAGGCCGCGGCCAAGGCGGCCCCCGACTGGCGGGCGATGCCGTTCGACGAGAAGTGCGCGATCATGCTGAAGGCGGCTGACCTGCTGGCCGGGCCGTGGCGCCAGCGGATCAACGCGGCCACCATGCTGGGGCAGGGGAAGACCGCGTTCCAGGCCGAGATCGACGCGGCGTGCGAGCTGATCGACTTCTGGCGGTTCAACGTCCACTACGCCAAGCAGATCCTCACCGACCAGCCGATCGCGAACAGCCCCGGCATCTGGAACCGCACCGACCACCGCCCGCTCGAGGGCTTCGTCTACGCGATCACGCCGTTCAACTTCACCGCGATCGCCGGCAACCTGCCCACCGCTCCGGCGTTGATGGGCAACACGGTCATCTGGAAGCCGTCGACCACCCAGCAGCTCGCCGCGTCACTGACGATGGAGCTGCTCGAGGAGGCCGGCATGCCGCCGGGCGTGATCAACATGCTGCCGGGCCACGGTGCCGACGTCTCCGACGTGGCGCTCAAGCACCCCGACCTGGCCGGCATCCACTTCACCGGCTCGACCGCGGTCTTCCAGCACCTGTGGAGCACGGTCGGTGCCAACATCGCGGGCTACCGCTCCTACCCGCGCATCGTGGGGGAGACCGGTGGCAAGGACTTCATCATCGCCCACCCCTCGGCCGATCCCGACGTCACGCGGGTCGCGATGATCCGTGGTGCCTTCGAGTACCAGGGCCAGAAGTGCTCGGCCGCGTCGCGGGCCTACGTCGCGAAGTCGGTGTGGGACAAGATCAAGGACCAGCTGGTCGCCGACGTCGAGGCGCTGCCGATGGGCGACGTGCGCGACTTCTCCAACTTCATGGGCGCCGTGATCGACGACCGGGCCTTCGCCAAGCACAAGGCGGCGATCACCCGGGCCAAGCGCACCAAGCACCTGACCGTCGTCGCCGGTGGCACCTACGACGACTCGGTGGGCTACTTCGTCCGGCCGACCGTGGTCACCTCCACCGACCCGACCGACCAGATGTTCACCACCGAGTACTTCGGCCCGATCCTGGCCGTCCACGTCTATGACGACCAGGACTTCGAGAAGGTCGTGCTGCAGGCCGAGTCGGCCTCGCCCTACGCCCTGACCGGCGCGATCATCAGCCAGGACCGGGCGGCGATCGCGTGGGCCCGCAAGGTGCTGCGCTTCGCGGCCGGCAACTTCTACATCAACGACAAGCCGACGGGTGCGGTCGTCGGGCAGCAGCCGTTCGGCGGTGCCCGCGCCTCGGGCACCAACGACAAGGCCGGGGCACCGAGCAACCTCATGCGCTGGACCTCGCCGCGCTCGATCAAGGAGACCTTCGTGCCGCCGAAGGACTTCCGCTACCCGCACATGGACACCGACGCCTGACCCTGCAGAGGAAGCATGACGGCCCCGGTGGGACACTGGGGCCGTCATGACTTCACTGATCACTGCCCTGCACATGGGCCAGTTGCACGCCTACGAGCAGTGGCTCGTGGTGGCCGTGGCGTTCGGACCGTTCCTGGTCCTGGCAGCCGTCGTGTACGTCGTACGACGCCGCGACATCGCAGCCGAGCCGCCCGGTGATGAAGGCGACGAGGTCAGCTCCACTCGCCCGCGAGCCACTTGACGCCCACCTTGTTCTCGGCCTTGAAGCCCTTGGCCAGCAACCCGACGATGAGGTCCTCGACCTTGCCGCCGACCAGCGGGATCTTCACCTGTACGGCGAGGTCCAGGGTCTCGACGACGGCGTCCCCGCGCTGTTCGATGCGGGCGGTGCCCTTCATGTCCCCGGGCTTGCCGGGAATCGTGACCTCGACGTCGGCAGCGGTGTCGGAGGTCCACTTCTCGACCTGCACGATCGGGATCTCGTCGCCGACGAACTTCTTGGCGAACGACGGCACCCGGTCGGTGCCGTGCACGATCTCGACCTCGATCTTCTTCGCGGGCACCTCGCCCGACACGGTGACGGTCCTGCGGACGACGCCCTGGTAGTCGGCGACCGCCTCGCGGAAGGCCGGGTCGGAGACCATGGCGACCACCTGTTCGACGGTCGCCCCGGGGTAGGTCAGTTCGTGCGTGAGCTTCTTCATCGGTTTCCTTCCAGCCAGGCGACACCGACACCGTGCTCGGTGTTCCAGCCGTCCTTGAGCTTGTCGGCAATGAGCTTCTCGATCTTGCCACCGATCAACGGGATCCTGGCCGTGGCCTCGCCGTCGAAGGTGTCGAGGGTGGCGTCGCCGTCGGCGACCAGGCGGCGGGTGCCGGTGATGCTGCCGGGCTTCCCGGGGATGGTGACCGAGAACTCGGCGGTCGTGCCCTGCGACCACTGCTCGGCCTGGATGGCGTGACTGGTCTCGCCGGCGAACTTCCTGGCGAACGACGGGATGTCGGTGTTGGGCTGGACCATGTCGATGTTGACCGACTCGCCCTCGACCGTGACGTCGAGCGAGATGACCTCCTGGGCCTGCGACGCCCTCTCGCGGAAGGCGGGGTCGGTGAGCATCGCGTAGACCTCGCCGACCGGGGCGTCGTACCTGACGGAGTGCTGGATCTTCATGCCGCACATCATGGCCGAATTCGCGGTCGACGCCTAACGTTTCGATGACGTTCCCGCCGCGTCGGGGGCTGGTGTTGTCGCCGTCACACTCCCGGCCCTAGTGTCGAGTTGTGTCGAACACCCTCGATGACAACAAGTCCACGCTGATCGCCAAGGCCACCGATCTGGCCACGCATCGCAAGGGCACCGGCGGACCCCCGCTCGAGCTCGTTCCAGCGATGCTGAAGGCCTACTACCGCCACGTCGCGCCCGAGGACGTGTGCGACCGCAGTGAGGTCGACCTCTACGGAGCCCTGGCCAGCCACTGGCGGCTGGCCCAGAACCGACCGCAGGGTACGGCCAACGTGCGCGTGTTCACCCCGACGGTGCAGGAACACGGCTGGTCGGCCAACGCGCACTCGGTCGTCGAGGTGGTCACCGACGACATGCCGTTCCTGGTCGACTCGGTGACCATGGCTCTGGCCGAGCAGCAGCGCAACCTGCACGTGATCGTGCACCCGCACTTCGACGTGGTGCGCTCGATCACCGGTGACCTCCAGGACACCGCCGTCGCCCAGGACGGCGTCGCCGCGTCCGAGGGCGACCAGTCGGTCCGTGAGTCGTGGATGCACGTCGAGATCGACCGCATCCCCGAGGGCGACGACGTCGCCGAGATTGAGGCCGCCCTGCACAAGGTGCTGCGCGACGTCCGCGAGGCCGTCGAGGACTGGCAGCGCATGCACGACAAGATCCGGGAGATCGTCGAGGACCTCTCCACGGACCCGCCGCCCCTGCCTGAGGACGAGCTCCAGCAGGGTCGCGACCTGCTGACCTGGCTCGCCGACGACCACTTCACCTTCCTGGGCTACCGCGAGTACCGCCTCGACGTCGTCAACGGCGAAGACGTGCTGCGCGCCGTGCCCGGCACCGGCTACGGCATCCTGCGCTCCGACCCCGACCTGACCACGTCGACCGCGAAGCTGCCGGCCCTGGTCAAGGCGAAGGCTCGCGAGAAGGTGCTGCTGGTGCTGGCCAAGGCCAACTCCCGCGCCACCGTGCACCGCGACGCCTATCTCGACTACGTCGGCGTCAAGGTCTTCGACGAGGCCGGCGAGGTGGTCGGCGAACGACGCTTCCTCGGGCTCTTCTCCAGTGCCGCCTACACCGAGTCGCTGACCCGCATCCCGCTGCTGCGCGAGAAGGCCAGCCAGGTGATGAGCCGGGTCGGCTTCGAGCCGCACAGCCACGCCGGCAAGGCGTTGATGGACACCCTCGAGAACTACCCCCGCGACGAGCTGTTCCAGACCCCGGTCGACCAGCTCAGCGAGATCGCGGAAGCCGTCATGTACACCCGCGAACGGCGCCAGCTGCGGCTGTTCATCCGCCGCGACACCTACGGCCGCTACCTCTCGTGCCTGGTCTACCTGCCCCGCGACCGCTACAACACGACCGTCCGTGAGCGGATCGCCGCGATCCTGCGCGACCGGCTCGGCGGCGACTCCGTCGAGTTCACGGTCCGGGTCAGCGAGTCCAACATGGCCCGGGTCCACTTCGTCGTACGCCCTCCGAAGGACGGGTTCGTCGACGACGTCGACGCCGCCGAGCTCGAGCGGCAGCTGGTCGAGGCGGCCCGGTCCTGGCAGGACGACTTCACCAGCGCCGTGGTCAGCGAGTACGGCGAGGAGACCGGCGCGCGACTCAGCCGCTCCTACGTCGAGTCGTTCCCCGAGGCCTACAAGGAGGACTTCGCGCCCCGCACCGGTGCCGTCGACCTCGGTCGGCTCGAGGCCCTGACGGGTGACGAGGGGATCGACCTCTCGCTCTACGTACCGGTCGACGCCGACCGTGGTGAGGCCCGGCTGAAGATCTACCGGATCGGCTCGCCCCTGTCGTTGAGCCAGATCCTGCCGATGCTGAGCTCCATGGGCGTCGAGGTGGTCGACGAGCGGCCCTACGAGCTCGAGATGCTGCGGCGGCCCTCGCACATCTACGAGTTCGGCCTCTCCTACCACCGCGACCTGCCGCCGAACGCCCGCGAGCTCTTCCAGGACGCGATCCGCGCCGTCTGGGAGGGCCGCAACGAGATCGACGGCTTCAACGCCCTGGTGCTGGCCGCCGAGCTGACCTGGCGCCAGGCCACCGTGTTGCGTGCGTTCGCGAAGTACATGCGCCAGGGCGGTACGCCGTTCGCGCAGGACTACATCGAGGACGCGCTGCGCAACAACGTCGACATCACCCGGCTGCTGGTGCAGCTGTTCGAGGCCCGGTTCGACCCGGCCTCCGACACCGACGCCGACGCGATCTGCAAGCGCATCGACCGGGCCCTCGACGACGTGGCCAGCCTCGACCAGGACCGCATCCTCCGGTCCTACCGCACGATCATCGACGCCACCCTGCGCACGAACTACTTCCAGGAGGGCGGCAGCAAGCCCTACATCTCCTTCAAGCTCGAGCCGTCGGCGATCCCCGACCTGCCCGAGCCGCGGCCCAAGTACGAGATCTTCGTCTACTCGCCGCGGGTCGAGGGCGTGCACCTGAGGTTCGGCGCGGTCGCCCGCGGCGGCCTGCGCTGGTCCGACCGACGCGACGACTTCCGCACCGAGGTGCTCGGCCTGGTCAAGGCGCAGATGGTGAAGAACACCGTCATCGTCCCGGTCGGCTCGAAGGGCGGCTTCTTCTGCAAGCAGCTCCCCGACATGTCCGACCGGGAGGCCTGGCTGGCCGAGGGCATCACCTGCTACAAGACCTTCATCTCGGGGATGCTCGACATCACCGACAACCTGGTCAACGGGGAGACCGTGCCTCCCGTCGACGTGGTCCGCCACGACGGTGACGACTCCTACCTCGTGGTCGCGGCCGACAAGGGCACCGCGTCGTTCTCCGACATCGCCAACGGAGTCGCGGCCGACTACGGCTTCTGGCTCGGCGACGCGTTCGCCTCCGGCGGCTCGGTGGGCTACGACCACAAGGGCATGGGCATCACCGCCCGCGGCGCCTGGGTGTCGGTGCAGCGCCACTTCCGTGAGATGGGTGTCGACTGCCAGTCCGAGGACTTCACCGCGGTCGGCGTCGGTGACATGTCCGGCGACGTCTTCGGCAACGGCATGCTGTGCTCCGAGCACACCCGGCTGGTGGCCGCGTTCGACCACCGCGACATCTTCCTCGACCCGACGCCCGACGCCGCGACGTCGTACGTCGAACGCCGTCGGCTCTTCGACCTGCCGCGCTCGTCGTGGCAGGACTACGACAGGTCGCTGATCTCCGGGGGTGGCGGCGTCTTCCCCCGCTCGCTGAAGTCGATCCCGCTGACGCCCCAGGTGTGCGAGGCGCTCGACATCGACGCCGCCATCACGTCGATGGCCCCGAGCGACCTGATGAAGGCGATCCTCAAGGCGCCCGTCGACCTGCTCTGGAACGGCGGCATCGGCACCTACGTCAAGTCCGCCGACGAGACCCACGCCGACGCGGGCGACAAGGCCAACGACACCATCCGCATCAACGGCGAGGAGCTGCGGGTGCGTTGTGTCGGCGAGGGCGGCAACCTGGGCCTGACCCAGCTCGGCCGCATCGAGTACGCCGAGAACGGTGGACGCATCAACACCGACTTCATCGACAACTCGGCCGGTGTCGACACCTCCGACCACGAGGTCAACATCAAGATCCTGCTCGACGGTGTGGTGCGCGACGGCGACCTCACCCTCAAGCAACGCAACGAGCTGCTGGCCACGATGACCGACGAGGTCGCCGACCTGGTGCTGCGCGACAACTACGAGCAGAACCTCGCACTGGCCAACGCGGTGGCGCACTCCGGACCGTTGCTGCACGTCCACGAGGACTGGATGAAGGATCTCGAGCGCCGGGGCGTGCTCAACCGCGACCTCGAGGCACTGCCGACCTCGCGCCAGGTGCGTCGCCGCCTCGACCGCGGTGAGGGCCTGCGACTGCCCGAGCTGTGCGTGCTGATGGCGTGGACCAAGATCGTGCTGGCCGACGAGCTGCTCGCCTCCGACCTGCCCGACGACCCCTACCTGCGGGCCGACCTGTTCGCCTACTTCCCCAAGAAGATGCGCCAGGGCTACCGCAACCAGATGGAGACCCACCCGCTGCGCCGCGAGATCATCGTGACCCAGGTGGTCAACGACCTGGTCAACGGTGCGGGCATCACGTTCTGGCCCCGGCTGGCCGGTGAGACCGGGGCCTCGGCCGCCGAGCTGACCCGCGCCAACTTCGTGGCCCGCGAGATCTTCGGGTCCCTGGCGCTGCGCGACGAGATCGCGTCCTACGACAACCGGATTCCGGCCGACGTCCAGACCCGCATGCGCATCGAGATGCGCACCCTGGTCGAGCGGGCCTCGCGCTGGTTGGTCAACAACCGCCGGCCACCCATCGACAGCGAGGCGACCGTCGACTTCTTCTCGGTGACCGTGCAGAAGGTGATGGCCGAGCTGCCGACCCTGATGTCGGGGGGCCTGCTGGCGGCGTTCGAGGAGCGCAAGGGCGGGCTCGTGGAACGTGGCGTCCCGGAGGACCTCGCCGAACGCGTCGCGGTGCTTCCGCCGGCCTACATGGCCCTGGGCATCGTCGAGACCGCCGTCGCCATCGACGTCGACCCCTTCGAGGTGGCCCGCGTGCACTTCGCACTGGGGGAGCGGCTCGGACTGCCGTTGCTGGTCGGACGCATCCTCGGGCTGCCGCGGGCCGATCGTTGGCAGACCATGGCGCGGGCTGCGCTGCGCGACGACCTGTACGCCGTGCACGCCCAGCTGACCGCACAAGTGCTCACCTCGACCTCGACCGACGACTCGGCAGCGGCGCGCATCGCCGACTGGGAGGACGAGGACGAGGTGGTCATCACCCGTGCGGTCGCGACCCTGCAGGAGATCTGCTCCGACGACGACGCCGACCTGGCCCGCATGTCGGTGGGGCTGCGGCTGGTGCGCGGGTTGCTCGCGAACTGAGTCTCCGGGACCGGCAGCGAGCCTCGTATGGGGCTCGACGTCCACATGGCAGTCCCGCCCAGCAGACGGATCTGCTGGGCGAGACTGCCATTGCCGGACGCTCAGGGGCGCAGCTTGTAGGCGCGGATGACCTCCTGCTCAACCGCATTGCCGTCGGCATCGGTCGCCTTGACCTTGAGCGAGACGGCTCCACCACCGTCGCGGTTGTCGGTGGTGAGCTGGAAGGTCCCGCCCGGGACCGACTTCACCGGACGCTGTTCCCAGGTCTGGCCGTCGTCGTAGGAGACCCAGGCCATGACGTCCGCGATCTGCGACGCGACGGCGCCCGCCGGATGACGCACGTCCAGGCCGATGGTGAACGGACCCTTGCCCGCCTTCGGGTGCACGGCCGTGTTGGTCAGGTCGACATTGACGTCGTAGTCGACCTGCAGCAACGGCAGCGGCTGCGCGGTCGCCGTGGTCGCGCTGTCGAACTCCCAGGACGTGCGGGTCTTGGTGGAGGTGGTCCACCAGTCGGTGTCGCGGGCGACGTCGAGCTCGAAGCGCAGCCGGGACCTGGGGTCCACCGGGACCGTGCCGAACGCGCGCTTGCCCGTGGCATACAGCTCGCCGTCCTGGTAGAGCCGGAACGCCGCCTTGTCCGAGGAGCTGAAGGGACCCAGGCTGCCGTAGTGCACGCCGTCACCACTGTTGGAGTCGCCGAACTCGAAGATCGCGACGTTCAGCGTGTTCCCGAGGCGGGTTGTCGGGCGGCTGGCCGGCGTGTACTCGTTGCCCTCGTCGAGGTTCGGCGTGCGCGGCGTGCCGAGCCAGCTCTGCGTGAGTCGCTCTCCTGCCTTGTAGCCGGTCTCCCGGTCCCACATGAGCCCACCGGAGGGCCTCTTGGCCACCAGGGCTTGAGCGAAGCGGGTGTCGTTGGCGGAGTAGTGCTCGACTCGCGTCGTCCGCGCGTCGACGTTGCTGAACTGGCCAAACGCCATGCCCTCCCACGGAAGTCTGCCGGGGGCCGCGCGCATGTACGTCTGGTCCGGGGTGTCGCTGTAGTAGGACGTTTCCACGGTGGCCGTCGTCTGGTCGCTCACCACGTAGGACGGATCGGCCGGAATGGCGCCGGGCTCCGGGTAGGCGAGGTCCATCCAGGCGCCGGAAGCGCTGAGCTCGAACTTGGAGCCGAAGTTGAACACACCCATGGTGACCGGGTCAGTCGCGGAGACGTAGTAGGGCCAGTCTCCGCCGACCCACCCCTGGGTGAGGTTCCCAGCCTTCTGGCTTCTGCGCTGGTACTGAATCGCGTGATGCACCACCGTGGCCCCGGAGTACGGCGTGTCCACCGTGATCTCGACCGCCTCCCTCGAGTCAAGGACGAGGTGGGTGTCCTGGGTGATCTCGACCTGCGGATCGCCCATCATGGTCTGGCTCTCATAGGCGTAGGCGCCACCACCCTGTTCCATCGTGCCGATCATGCTCATCACGCTGTAGTGGCCCGGGGGAACGCGCAGGGTCGCGACACCGTCGACGAACGGCACGCTCGAGCGGCGGAAGGTGCTCATGTTCGTCGCGTCGAGCACGGCGACCGAACTTCCGTCACCCGCCGGAATGCCGTTGCGCTGGACGCCCTCGATGGTGAGGTCGTAGAGCTCTGGCTCCTTGAGGAAGCCGATCGGGGTTCCTGCCAAAAGGTTGTCGGCTGCGTCAGTGGCCATGATCGACCCCGAGTACTGCGCGTTCACGCCCAGCGACGGGTTGAGGGTGACAGCGACCTCCACCGAGGAACCCGCTGCCAACGTCGCCGTGGTGGGCGCAAAGGTCAGCATGCCTGCGGGTGCCGGGGTGCCCTTGTCGTCCTTCAGGTCCGCGTGCACGTCAATGGTGGTGGCCTGGTCGCCCAGGTTGGTGTAGGTCAGCGTCTTGGTCACCGGCTCGGCGCCGTCGTGGGGGAACTCGAGCCGACCCATGCTGAGCGTGGACGGCGTGCTCACGACAGAGGTCCCGATGGCCCGGGCCAGGTCCAGTTCGCCGCCGCCCTGCGCGAACACGGAGACGGAGTCGCGGGGGGCGGCAGAGTTGACGAGTGCGGCCTTCAGGGTTGCCGGGCCCCAACCAGGGTGTTGCTGCTTGAGGAGAGCCACCGCCCCAGCCACGTGTGGCGATGCCATCGACGTGCCGCTGGTGGAGGTGTAGAAGTCGTCCACCGGCAAACCCATCGAGGTACCGCGGGCGCGTGCGGCCCGGATCCCGACCCCTGGGGCCGTGATCTCCGGCTTGATCCCTTGGTCGCCAAGGCGCGGGCCACGGCTGGAGAACGACGCCAGGTTGCCCTCCTTGTCGACCGCGCCCACGGTGAGCGCGGCGTCCGCGGTGGCCGGATACGTGAGCGTCGAATCACCCGGGCCGTCGTTGCCGGCGGAGACGACGAAGAGGACACCGTGCTCAGAGGTGAGGGTGTTCAACGCCTGGCTCATCGGGTCGGTCCCGTCGGACCTCGTCCCTCCGATGGACATGTTGATGACGTCGACACCGTCCTGGGCTGCTGCCCACTCCATGCCGGCGATGATGTCCGAGTTGGACCCGCTGCCCTTACTGTCCATGACCTTGCCGATGACCAGTTCGGCGCCCGGAGCCACACCCTTGCGCAGCCCCTGTGAGGCCGCCCCGCTGCCCGCAGCCGTGGAGGCCACGTGTGTGCCGTGACCATGTCCGTCCTGGACGGAAGTCTCGCTGGTGAAGTTCTGCGACGCCGCGATCCGGCCCGCAAAATCGGGGTGGCCCTGATCGATCCCCGTGTCCAGCACCGCGATCGTCGTCCCGGTCCCGTCATATCCGGCCTCCCAGGCCTGAGGAGCGCCGGTCTGGGGAACGCTGTCCTCCAGGGACACGTGGACCTTCTGGTCCAACCAGATCTTGTCCACCCCGGCCACGGCCTGGACCGGGGCGCCCGGCTTCGTGCGGGCCGCGGCTCTGGCCAGCAGGTCACCAAAGGCCACAGCACCGGCCCGTTCGACCGTGCCGACATCGGACGCGATGCTGGGAAGCCGCTTCGCGACCTTCAGGCCTGGCGCCTTGCTGGCGCCGCGCCGACTCGTGCCCGCTGCCGCCCCCTTGCCCTGCAAGATCACCGGGATCCCGTTGACGGCGTCGTCGGTGTAGCCCTGCTCCACGAGGGAGGACACGTTGAACAACTCTCGGTCCAGATACCTGCCGACCAATGCCTCGACGTCCGAGGGGATCACATAGAAGCCCTCGTCGGACTCGATGGTCTGGAAGACGCTCTTGGCGCCCTTGTCCTCAACGGTGGCCGTGCCCTTGCCCTTGGCGTCAGCATGCCAGTGCACGACGTCCCCGTTGACCAGGGTCACTTCGGATGAGGAGGTGGCCTCCGCTGCGGCCGGCCCGAGGGATATGACTTCGGCCGCTGAGGATTCGAATCGATCAGTGCCGGATGCCGACCCGAGCACGCTTGTCGTCAACCCGAGCGCGAGGGCGGGGATCAGCACCCTTCTGGCCCTGGATGACCCGATTCGTAGGGCGTTGTGCGTCATCGTTGAATTCTCCTTGGTTGGGGACGCCTGCGCTTCGCCACTCATTCCGGACCAGCGGGGCGAAGGCGGGCTCCCTGACTTTCGCAGTGCGCGTCGGCAAACACGAGTGATCTGATTGTCGGTTCCCGACACCTTCCGAAAGCCGACAGGGCCTGCCAGACTTGCGACCGTGCACCCTGATCTGCAGATCCTCGGGCTGGCGGCTCACGAAGCGGAGCTCTACGCGCTGCTCGTCGAGAGTCCGCCGCTCACCCGTGACGCCCTGGGTCTCCTGTGGGACGGGGCCGATCGGGCTCCGAGTCCGGCACTCCTGGGCAGCCTGGACCAGCACGGCCTCATCACCACCTTGGCCGGGGAGCCCGAGCGCGTGACGGCGATCGCTCCCGATGTGGCCCTGGCCGACCTTGCCGATCGCAGGATCGCCGACCTCGCTCGGGCCAAGGACCGGGTCGCCCAGGAATTTCGAAACCGATGGGTCACCGTCGAGCACGGAGTTGACGCACGGGACGTCATCGAGATCATCGTCGGCCGCTCTGCCATCCGCCAGCGCGTTCGGACGCTGGAACGGCAGGCTCAGGAGATCATCTTCTTCGACCGACCTCCGTACGCGGCCCTCGAGATGGGCAACCCCGTCGAGTACCGCAAGCTCCAGGAAGGGTGCACCTACCGCAGCCTCTACGAGGGCTCTTCCCTGGACCTGCCCGGCCAGATGGAGTCGATTCGGGTGGCCTGTGGCCTCGGCGAGCAGGCTCGTGTCCTATGGGGCGTGCCGACGAAGATGGTCATGGCCGACCGTCAGGTGGCCATCGTGCCGCTGGAGACCGCACCGGACACCATCGAGGTCGCAGCCGTGGTGCACGCCTCTTCGCTCCTGGACTCCCTCCATGTGTTGTTCGAGCTGCTGTGGGACCGGGCGACTCCGATCGGCGACCCACGCCTCAAGGGCGAGCGCGCCGCAACCCCATCGTCGGAGCGTGAGACCCAGTTGGCCAGCCTGCTGACCCTGATGGCCGCGGGGGTGCCCGACAAGGCGATTGCCCGCCAGCTCGGAGTCACCGAGCGCACCGTCCAGCGCAGGATCCGGGAAGCGATGGCGGAGAACTCTGCGCACACGCGCTTCCAGCTCGGCCTGAAACTCGGCCGCGGCAACACAGTTGGCACCGGCTGAGCCAGGAGGAACGGTTCCGAGTCCGTCGAGGGCGACTTCCTGACCACCATCCAGTTCGTGACCCCGATCTTCCCCGTAGTCGGCGCGGCCGCCCGGTCCGAAGCTGACCGGCAGTAGGCGGATGGCGATCCCGCTGATCGTCTGCGGCTCCTTGTGCTTCACGGCGTTCGCCTTCGTGCCGGTGCCCTGCCAAGACCACGGAGGGCTGGGGGACCGTCTAGCCTGCACTGGTGAACTTGCTGTTGCAGACCCCGGGCGCCCTGCTGCGCCGCCACGTCCTACGACGGCTCCGCGCCACCGACAGTCCACTCCGAGACCGCACCGTCCTGATCACCGGTTCGTCGTCCGGCATCGGGGAGGCGACGGCGTACGCCGTGGCGCGGTGCGGAGCCCACGTGGTCCTGGTGGCCCGGCGGGCCGACGAGCTGCGGCGCGTGGTCGATGCGATCGCCGCCGAGGGTGGCCGGGCGACCGCCCACGCGGTCGACCTCACCGACGGTGACGCCGTCGACTCTCTCGTCGCGACCCTGCTCGCGGAGCACGGCGCGATCGACTACCTGGTCAACAACGCCGGGCGGTCGATCCGCCGTTCGTTGGCTCTGTCCTACGACCGCATGCACGACTTCGAACGCACCATGGCGATCAACTACTTCGGCCCGGTGCGGCTGATCCTCGGCCTGCTGCCCGCCATGCGCGAGCAGAAGTTCGGCCACGTCGTGAACATCGTGACGTGGGGAGTGCAGGTCAAGGCCCCGAAGTTCGCGGCGTACATCGCCTCCAAGACCGCCCTCGACACGTTCTCCCGCATCGCCGGCCGCGAGACGTGGGACGACAACGTGACGTTCACCAACATCCGCATGGCTCTGGTGCGGACGCCCATGGTGACGCCCACCGAGGCGTACGCCGACGCCCGCTCCGAGTCACCGGAGCAGGCCGCCGCCAAGGTCGTGCGGGCGCTCGAGGACCGCCCGCTGACCGTCAACACCCTGGCGGGCGCAGCGTCAGAGGTGATGAACCTTGTCACGCCACGACTGATGGACCTTGCCTTCGCCCGCTTCGACCAGAGGTTCCCGGACTCGCAGGCGGCTACGGCCGGTACGCGGCGAGGGTGACCACGAAGCGCGCGCCGACAGGAGTGTCGGCCAGTTCGAGGGTGCCGCCCTGCGCCGTCACGCGCTCGCGCGCCAGGTAGAGGCCCAGGCCCTGGCCGTCGGAGTTGTCGCTGCGTACGCCGCGTCGGAAGACGTCGACGCGGATCTCCGGGGCAACTCCGGGCCCGTCGTCGGAGACCGTGATCGTGATGACGTCGCCCACCTCCTCGACGGCGACAGTGATCGGCGCACCCTTGCCGTGCCTCACCGCGTTGGTCAGGAGAATGTTGACCGCCTCCGACAGGCCGTCGGTGTCCCCGATCGCCCGGAGATCGCTGGCCTGCCACTCGACGGTGTGGCCGAGGAGGCGCCGGACCGTGACCAGCGGCAGCAGCAGCTCGTCGAGGTCGAGCACGCACACGGAGCCGTCCCGCGCGTCGGAGAGCAACCTGTCGAGGCGACCCAGCTCGGAGCTGAGCATCGTCTCCAGGGTGCGCGCCTGGTCCTCACCCAGGACGCTCCCGTGCGTCAGGAGCAGGCGTGCGGCCGCATTGACCCCCGCGATCGTGCCACCCATCTCATGAATCGTCTCTTCGTATTCCCGGACCCGCGCCTCGGCCAGCTTCAGCCGTGCCTGCATGGTCTGGGAAACACCCCCACAGGTGTTCATTCCCCATGTCCTTATCCCCGTAGCGCCGTGCCGGACAGCACGACACGTCGACACTAACCATGGGTGAGGAGGCTGACCAGCGTTCGGTCGAACACTGGGGTAGGCGGGGTGACGAGGCTCAGCTGGCCTTCTTCTTGGGCGCCGACTTCTTCGTCGGGGACTTCTTCGTGGCGGTCTTCTTGGCCGTGGACTTCTTTGCTGCCGCCTTCTTGGCGGGTGCCTTCGCGGCCGGGGTGGACTTCTTCGCGCGAGCGTCGTCCGCGTCCTCCCCACGGGCCTCCTTGGCCGCTGCCACCGACTTCTGCAGCGCGGCCAGCAGGTCGACCACCTCGCCGGAGGACTTGGTGGCGGTGGGCGTGCGCTGGATCTCCCCGCCCTCGATCTTGCTCTTCACCAGGGACTCGACGGCGCCGGCGTAGTCGTCCTCGAACTCCGAGGGGTCGAAGTCGCCGGCCAGGGTCTCGACCAGCATCTCGGCCATCTTGACCTCGCTGTCCTTGACCTCGCCGGAGTCGATCGTGAAGTCGGGAGTGCGGATCTCGTCGGGCCACATCATGGTCTGCAGGACGATCACGTCGTCACGGACGCGGAGCACGGCGACCGACGTACGCTGCCGCAGGGCCACGGTGACCACGGCCATCCGGTCGGCCTCGAGAAGGGCCTGGCGCAGCAACGCGTAGGGCTTCGCACCGGTCTTCTCCGGTTCGAGGTAGTAGGACTTCTCGAACAGCATCGGGTCGATCTGGTTGCTCGGCACGAACTTCTCGACCGAGATCTCGCGGGACGAGGTCGACGGCAGCTCGGCCATGTCGTCGTCGGTGAGGATCACCATCTCGCCGTCCTCGGTCTCGTAGCCCTTGGCGATGTCGGCGTAGGCCACCTCCTCACCGTCGATGGCGCAGACGCGTTGGTACTTGATGCGTCCGCCGTCCTTGGCATGAACCTGACGGAACGACACGTCGTGGCTCTCGGTGGCGGAGTACAACTTCACGGGTACGGACACGAGGCCGAACGACACCGCACCCTTCCAGATCGCGCGCATGCCACCAGTATTGCAAGGATGTGGGACATGCGACCGATGTTGGCCACCCGAGGTCTCCACGTCCCGACCGGGGACGCCTGGGTGCACGAGGTGAAATGGGACGGAATGCGGGTCCTCGCGGACGTCTCCGGGGAGGGCGTGCGCCTGACCAGTCGCGCGGAGAACGACGTGACCGCGAGCTACCCCGAGCTGCTCGGCATGGCCGGCCGCGACCTGCTCCTGGACGGCGAGGTGATCGCCCTCGAGGACGGTCGTCCCAGCTTCGGGGCCCTGGCCGAGCGCATGCACGTGCGCGACGCGCGGCGCGCGGCACGGTTGGCGACCACCCGGCCGGTGACCTTCCTGGCCTTCGACATCGTCCGCCTCGACGGCCGCGACCTCTCGCGGGAACCGCTCTCCGAGCGCCGCGAGATCCTGGTGTCGCTCGGGTTCGCGGGGGAGTCGTGGCACGTGCCCGAGGTGTACGACGACGGCGCCATGCTGCTCGAGGCGACCAGGGCCCAGGGCCTCGAGGGTGTGGTCAGCAAGCGGCTGTCCTCGCGCTACGAGTTCGGCGTGCGCAGCCCGCACTGGCTGAAGTTCCCACATCGCCTGCGCACGTCGTGGGTGATCTGCGGGTGGCGCCACGAGACGGGTTCGCAGCAGCGGCTCGGTGCGATCCTCGTGGGCGAGCCGACGGCCGAGGGTCTCGTGTTCCGGGGCCGTGTGGGCAGCGGCATCGCCGGCAAGGTGGGGCCGATGCTCAAGGAGCTGCTCGAGCCCCTGGCCGCCGACCGCAGCCCGTTCGTCGACGAGATCCCGCGTGTCGACGCGGCCGGCACGCACTGGGTCGAGCCCCGCGTCGTGGTCGACGTCGAGTCGCTCGGCCTCGGGACCCAGGGACGGTTGCGCCAGCCGTCGTACATCGGAGTGCGGGCCGACCTCGGCCCCGACGACCTGCTCGGGGGTGGGCAATGACGGAGATCAGGGCCGAGGTGGACGGCCGCACCCTGCGGATCAGCAACCTCGACAAGGTGATGTACCCGGCAACCGGCACGACCAAGGGCGAGGTGCTCAACTACTACGCCCAGGTCGCCCCGGTGCTGCTGCCGCACCTGGCCGACCGTGCGGTCACCAGGATCCGATGGCCGCACGGCGTGCAGGGGAACTCGTTCTTCGAGAAGAACGCGCCGGCGGGTGCGCCGAGCTGGCTGCGCACTGCGAAGGTGCCGACCACGGGGTCGCGCGGCTCCTCGCGCAACGGCGACGAGCTGGTCTTCCCGGTCGTCGACGGGCTGGCCGCCCTGACCTACCTGGTCAACCTGGCCAGCCTCGAGCTGCACGTGCACCAGTGGACGGTGACCCGCACCGGCCGCCCTCGCAACCCCGACCGCCTGGTCATCGACCTGGACCCCGGCGAGCCCGCCGGACTGGCCGAGTGCTGCGAGATCGCCCTGCTGGTGCGGGAGAAGCTCGCCGAACGCGATCTCGAGGCGCTGCCGGTCACCAGCGGCAGCAAGGGGCTGCACCTCTACGCGGCACTGCCCGGAGACCTCGACCCCGAGGGCACCACCGGCCTGGCGAAGGAGATCGGGGAGGAGCTGCAGGCAGAGCAGCCGAAGCTCGTGACCGCGGTGATGACCAAGTCGCGCCGCTCGGGCAAGGTGTTCCTCGACTGGTCGCAGAACGCGGGCTCCAAGACCACCATCTCGCCGTACTCCCTGCGCGGAAAGGAGAAGCCGTACGTCGCGACTCCGCGCACGTGGGAGGAGATCGAGGCAGGGGCGGGGGACCCGTTGGGTGTGGAGCAGTGCCGGTTCGAGGAGGTCCTCGAGCGGGTCTCCGAGCTCGGCGACCTGTTCAGCACTCAATGAGCGCCGGCGTCAGTACGCGCCCTGGTGGGACACGACGGCCCGCGCCGTGCGCAGCACGATCGACAGGTCGAGCCCGAGCGACCAGTTGTCGACGTAGCGCAGGTCCAGGCGCACGGCCTCGTCCCACGGGAGGTCCGAGCGTCCCGACACCTGCCAGAGCCCGGTCACCCCGGGCTTGACGACCAGGCGTCGTCGGACGTCGTCGCCGTACTTCTCGACCTCGGCGGGCAGCGGCGGGCGGGGGCCGACCAGGGCCATGTCGCCGAGGACCACGTTGAACAGCTGGGGGAGCTCGTCGAGCGAGTAGCGGCGCAGGAACCCACCGATGCGGGTGATCCGCGGGTCGTTGCGCACCTTGAACAGCACACCGTCCGCCTCGTTGATCCCTGCGAGCTCGCCACACTGCTGCTCGGCCCGGTCACACATGGTGCGCAGCTTGAACATCGTGAACGGCGCGTCGTTGCGCCCGACGCGGGTCTGGCGGAAGATCGCCGGTCCACGGGACTCGATGCGGACGGCGAGCATCAGCGCGAGGAGCACGGGCGCGAGGAGCAGCAGGACCAGGGCGGCGGCACTGCGCTCCCACAGCTCCTTGAGGATCCGGCGCCATCCGCGCAGCTCGGCCTCGCGCACGTGCATCATCGGCAGGGTGCCGACCGCGGTGACAGTCGTGCGTCCCTCGGCCACGTCAGTGAGCCCCGGAGCGACGAACAGCTGCGTGTGCGTGGTGGCCAGGTCCCACCCCAGCCGACGCAGGACCGGGGGAGTGAAGTGCTTGCAGGGCAACACGATCACCGCGTCGGCGCGGGCCTCGCGGATCCGGTCGGCGATGGCGCCGACGGGGGTTCCTCGTCCGTGCGTGCAGGTGTCCACCACTTCGAAGCCGTGGTTGCGGGAACGGCCCAGCTCGGTCGCCATCTCGGCGACCTGGTGCCGGTGGCCGGCGAGCACGACGCGATGGGTGAGGCCATGTCCGTGCTCGCGGCGCCACCCCTGTACTCCCGCCCAGCTGACGCGTTGCAGGACGGCGGTTCCGGTGGTGACGGCAACGAGGGTGAGCAGGTGCCCGGGTCGGGTCGGCAGGTCGACCATCCACGAGATCGCGGCCCCGGTCACGACCAGGGCCAGTGCGGCCCGGGCGACCCGGCGGAGGTCCTCGATGCCGGGCAGCACGAGGCGCGACTCGTAGCCGCGCATCACCGCGACGAGGAGGACCCACAGCAGGGGCAGCGCCAGCACCACGGCGAGCGGTCCGGGGACCACCGCGGTGGCCACCAGTGCACCGACCGCGTCACCGATCACGAAGCCGGCCCGGCGGCTGATGCCCGAACGGCGAGTGGGAGTTGCCAGAACCTGCGTCGAGGCGACCATGTCCACTCGCGGCACGAGAGCCGGTTCGGTCCTGGGCAGGGGCACGGTGGGTGGTCGCGGCGGAGCCGGCCTGGAGAGAGAGGGCGCCGCGGTCGGTAGGGCGGTGAGGCGCTGGGCGGTCCGGACCGAAGGGTTGGTCAGGGCGTTGGCACTGCTCATCGTTTGCGACCCCACATCACGTTGCCGATGGAAATGGCGAGCCGTCCGCGGTGGACGGACGGCCCAGATCCAGCATGCTGGCGAGGCAGTCGCCGCGGCATCACCAACGTTGGTGAATCGCGTTGTGGGGAACGCGATTCGCGATCAGCCGACGGCCGGCTGCCAACCGACGTGGTGGGCCAGGCCGACCGCGGCGAGCTGCGAGGAGACCTCGAGCTTGGACAGGATCGACTTCACCTGGGTGCGCACGGTCGCCTCGGAGACCACACTGATGCGGGCGATCTCGCGCACGGCGCGTCCGTCCATCAGGTGTCCGAGGACCTGGCTCTCCCGGTGGGTCAGGTGCTCGAGGCGGGTCCGCATGACCTGGACCTCCTGGCGCTGCTTGTGCCAGTGGCCCAGCAGCTCCTCGCGTTCGTCGCGGCTGATCACCGGCAGGCCCTCGTTGAGCCGGCGGATCGTGGCCAGGATGTCGTTGAGCGGTGAGCTCTTCGCGAGCACCTGCCGTGCCCCGTAGCGCAGGCACTCGCCCCAGCGACCGCGGTCGATGCTTGCGGTCACCACGACGACGTTGACGCCGGCCTTGGTCAGCGGCTCGATCAGGCGCACCCCGTTGCCGTACGAGCCGAGGTCGAGGTCCAGCAGGACGACGCGCGGGTGCGCACGCATGATGGCTGGGAGCAACGTGCTCACCGACCGGCCTCCCTCGGAGAGGATGATCCGGCGTACGTCGTGACCCTCCATGTCGAGGGCGATCTCGAGGGACTCGGCGAACAGCGAATGGTCCTCGACCACTGCGACTCGGGTCCCGGTTCTGGTGATGATCAAGAGTCTTCTCCTCGGAAGTGGGGCAGGGTGACCACGAAGGAGGCACCCCGCGCGCCGTCGTTGTGTCGAAGTTGCAGGTTGCCGCCCTGCTGTTCCGCGAGGCGGCGTGCGAGGTAGAGCCCGAGTCCACTACCTGGCGACGTCCTGCTGCGTACGCCTCGCTGGAACAAGGAGTCGCGCATGGCCGCCGGAATACCAGGTCCGGCGTCCGAGACCCGGAGCTCGACCACGTCATCGCGGCGTCCGACGGTCAGGGTGACCGCCGATCCGGGCGCGTGGCGAAGTGAGTTGTGCAGGAGGATGTGGACGATCTCGCTGATGTCGTCCTGCCGCCCACGGACGTGATGACCCGTCGCCTCCCAGCGGATCTCGTGCCCGGCGACCCTCTGGGTGGCCACCAGTGGGGTGATCACCTGGTCGAGCGAGACCGCACTGGTCTCCAGGGGACCGGGGTTGCTCAGCAGGCGCTGGAGGCGGGCCACCTCCGAGGCGAGGCCCAGCTCGAGCCGGTGCCTGCTGGACGGGCTCAGCCGGTCGTCGCTGCCCAGCAGGATCTGCGAGGCGGTGCTGATGTCGGCGACCGTCGACCGGAGCTCGTGGAACAGCTCCTCCTGGTGCCGCTGGTCCTCGGACACGACCGGCTGGGCAGGACCCTGCTCGGCCAGCGCGCGGAGGAGGATCGTGGCGGTCGTGAGTGCCAACTGGACCGACAGCCCCATGAGTACGACGACCGCGGTCCACGACCTCAGGGTGCCTCCGGTGGTGCCGACCGACCCGAGCAACAGGGACGTGACGACGGCAGCCTCGATCACCACGAGGCTGCGCGTGGAAACCTCCGGCCTCGGCCTCCTCGACCGGTGCCACGCCCCCAGGACGACCACCAGGCCGGCTCCGAGAATGACGGCGGCGACCGCCGCGGCAGGCTGGGGCAGGGCCACCAAGGGCTCGTCCACGAGCCAGGTGTAGAGCAGGCGCCCGGCGAGCAGGACGAGTCCCGCAGTGATGCCCAGTCCGAGTGGGTGCAGGCGCTCGGGCAGCTCCGCGCCACGAGTGGCCAGGACGAGGCCTGCGATCACCGGCGTGGCCAACAGTGCGCCCATCAGGTCACCCGTGCTGCCCGAGCGCTCCGCGACGTTGGTCATGTCGACGATCGCGAACGCCACACCGCTGAGGAACAGGGTGACCAGCACGGACGAGAGCCAGCCGCTGGTCGGGTCGCCGGTCATGCGCCAGCGGGAGTACAGCAGGAAGGCGCCGGCGGCCAGCACCAGATGGAAGTCGAGGGTTGCGACCGCCCCCGCGGTCAACAGTCGAGGCTGGCCCTCGGTGACCAGCGCAACCGCCAGGATCGGGGGCAACGCCAGCAACAGGGCAGTCGTGATCGACCTCCGCCATTCCCAGCCGAACTGGGTCCGCGGTCGGTCATGAAATCGTTCCATTGTCCTGCCGGCGCCCCCGCGCCCACCCTTCGGTATCAAGGACGATGAGTCCTTGGCCGAGTCCCGTGGTGGCACGTGTGAGGACGCCTGCAGGGAGGTCCACCCCACCATGTCGTTGAATGTAGGACCGGTGGGCCCGCCCTGTCCGGCGAATGGGAGTGCCTACCACAAATTGGGGACGTTCGCCCAAGCGACTGGCCCAGATCTCGCAACTTTGATCCCAAGGGACTCACCAGTCGCAAGGAAGTCCTGAACGCGGGCGGGGGGTGTGTACCGGTCCGGGTCCACGCGACTGGTGAGGCCAGATCTTGGGGTCCCTCAACCTTCGGGCTCGGGACCGGTCATGAGCATCACCAAATGTGGGGCAGTGCCTCGGCGCACCTGACTCATCAAGATTGGCGAAGTTGCGGCGTACGGCCACGTGGTGGTCGTGGGGCGTCCTACGCTCCGAGAATGCTCTCCCGAGGACCCGGTGGGCCGGTCGTGCCGCGTCAACGGCCAGGTGGGACAGTCGTGCGCCTGATCGTCGTCTCCGACCACAGTCTGGTCAGCGAGGCCGTGCGGATGGCGTTGGCCAGTCGCGGCTTCGAGGCGGTGAGCCTGGCCCCTCCGTCCGGACGCGGCGGCCACCGGGACTTCACCATGCGGGTCTCCCGCTTCGGTCCCGCGGTCGGGCTCCTCCTGTGCGAGCTCGAGGACCGTTCGCTGCTGCGCGACGCGGTGGCCACCGTGTCGTCGGTGCGGGTCCGCTGGCTCCTGCTGACCAGGTCCAGGGACACCGCGGCGTGGGGAGCCCTCTTCGAGGCCGGCGTGTCGGCGGTGCTGCCGATGACCACCAACCTCGACACCCTGGCCGGCGCGCTGACCCAGGAGGCGGCCGGCCGGCCGGTGATGGCCGACGAGGTCCGCGTCCGCGCGCTCGAGGCCTGGCACGAGGAGAGTGTCCAGTCGCGCAGGGTCGCCGGGTTGATGGGTTCCCTGACCCCGCGTGAGATGGCGGTGCTGGCCATGTTGCACGACGGGTTGACGGTCAAGCTCATCGCGCAGGGGGCGAACGTCTCCGAGGGAACCGTGCGCAGCCAGGTCAAGTCGATCCTGCGCAAGCTCGAGGTCAGCTCCCAGCTCGCAGCCGTGGCGGCGTACCGGCAGATGCGGGAGTTCGCCCTGGCCGTCCACGACGACGAGTGAGCCGGCCCGATTCGAGGCTCAGCGGTCGAGGGGTTCCCAGCCGGCCGCGCCGACCACGATCATGCGGGCCTGGTTGCGCAGGTTGTCGACCAGCTCCTTGCGGGTGGCCGGGTGGTCCGCGGCGGGGCCGACCAGCTCTCCGGCCGCGGCGACCATCAGGTCGACGAACAGGCTGGCCAGCACGTGCAGGTCGGCGGCCCCCCAGCGCTCGAGGCCGGGCATGCGGGCCAGGTCGGTGGCCAGCTCGCGCTCGAAGAGGCTGAGCTCGTGCCGGATCGCGTCCCGCAGGACGGCGTTGCCGCCTTGCCGCTCCCGGCCGATGAACCGGAAGTGGGCCTTGTGCTCCTCGAGCTGCACGGACAACACGTCGACCGAGCGGTCGATGAGCGTCTCGGGAGCCGGGTCGCCGCCACGCACCTCGCGGATCAGGCCGCGCAGGGTCATGAAGGACTCGTCGAGCAGCGCCAGGCCGAGCTCGTCGAGCGTGGAGAAGTGGCGGTAGAAGGCGGTCGGCACGATGCCGGCGGCCTTGGTGAGTGCGCGCAGGGAGAGTGACCCGAAGCCCTCGTCGGCGAGCATCTCCAGGGCAGCGTCGAGGATCGCCCGCCGGGTGCGCTCCTTGCGCTCCTGCCGGCTCTCGGGCTTGTCGGGTACGGCGGCCACCTTGCTCGTCACGCTGCGCAGTGTAGCCGTTCGGTGAACACTGCGACCACTTGTCGGTGAACACGTGTGCGAGGTGTTCACGCTCACACGGAGCGGGCTTGACGCTGCCGGGGAGTCTTTGGGTACTGTTTCAGTGTACGGATGTTCACTGAAAGTCATACCGAATCGGAGCTCGTGATGAGCATCGTCCAGAACCTTCTCGCTTCCCGGGCCCTCGAGGCCCTGGCGTCCCCGCACGGCGTGGATCGCTACCTCGAGCTGGTCAACCCGATGTGGGCCGCCCGCGAGGTGCGTGCCCGCATCGTCGACGTGCACCGCGAGGTCGACGTCGCCGGCCACCCGCCGGTCGCCACCATCACGCTGCAGCCCACGTCCACGTGGCAGGGTCACCGCGCCGGCCAGCACGTGCAGCTGGGTGTCGAGATCGACGGCGCGCGTCGTACGACGCGGGTCTTCACGGTCTCGAGCCCGGACTCCCGCCAGGGTGACCGCTTCACCGTCACCATGCGCGCCAACCCCGACGGCCTGGTCTCGCGGCACCTCGTCGAGGCCGAGGTCGGCACGATGGTGCACCTCTCGCAGGCACAGGGTGAGTTCACCCTTCCCGACCTGGTGCCCGACCACGTGCTGTTCATCTCCGGCGGCTCGGGCATCACGCCGGTGATGTCGATGCTGCGCAGCCTGCAGCGCCGCACCCACCGCGGCCGGGTCACCTTCGTGCACTACGCGCAGTCGCCCGAGCACCAGATCTTCGCCGACGAGCTGGCCGAGATCGCCCGCTCCGGCTACGGCATCGACGTCCACCTGCTGCACCCCGAGCTCGGCGACCCGGCGTTGAGCCCGGCGTGGCTCGAGCGCCTCGTGCCCGGCTACCGCGACGTGCCCACCTGGGCCTGCGGACCGGCGCCGCTCATCGACGCCGTCCAGAAGGCGTACGCGGACTCGGACGCGTTGCAGGTGGAGTACTTCAAGGCGCCGGTCGTCAGCACCGGGGCGGCCGAGGGCGACGTCACCTTCACCCGCGCCGGCAGTACGGCGGCCAACACCGGAGCCACCCTGCTCGAGCAGGCCGAGGCCGCGGGCCTGAAGCCGGAGTTCGGCTGCCGCATGGGCATCTGCTTCTCCTGCACCGCGACCAAGAAGGAGGGGACGGTCACCAACGTGCTGACCGGTGAGACGTCGTCCCTTCCCGACGAAGACATCAGGATCTGCGTGAGCTCGCCCCAGGGCGACTGCGCGGTCGACCTCTGACACTCCCCGTTGGTCGAGGAGGTCGCGCAGCGACCGTCTCGAGACCATGACCGAAAGGAAGCCCATGAACAGCACCACCCTGACCGATGACCAGCTCGACGAGTTCGGCAAGGAGATGGACGCGATCCGCCAGCGGGTCATGTCCGAGCTCGGCGAGGAGGACGCGACCTACATCCGCAACGTGGTCAAGGCGCAGCGCGCCTTCGAGGTCGCCGGTCGCGCACTCTTCTACCTGCCGCCCGCCTGGCCCCTTGCCGTCGCCTCGTTGTCGATCTCCAAGATCCTCGACAACATGGAGATCGGCCACAACGTCATGCACGGGCAGTACGACTGGATGGGCGATCCCGGCCTGAACTCGCGGATGTACGAGTGGGACACGATGGCCCCCAGTGAGAACTGGAAGTACGGGCACAACTACATCCACCACACGTACACGAACATCCTCGGCAAGGACCGCGACATCGGCTACGGGATCCTGCGCATGGACGAGGACCAGGAGTGGCACCCCTACTACCTCGGCAACCCGGTCTACGCGTTCCTGCTGATGGTGTTCTTCGAGTGGGGCGTGGCCCTGCACGACCTCGAGGTCGAGAACATGGTCAAGGGCAAGCGCACCTGGGAGGAGAACAAGGCGCTGCGCGCCGGCATCCTGCGCAAGATCAAGCGCCAGACGCTCAAGGACTACGTGCTGTTCCCGGCGCTGACCGGCCCGCTGTTCCCGTTGACGCTGGCCGGGAACGCGACCGCCAACCTGGTCCGCAACATCTGGACCTTCAACATCATCTTCTGCGGCCACTTCCCGGCCGGCGTCGCGACCTTCTCCGAGGAGGAGTGCGAGAACGAGAGCCGTGGCCACTGGTACTACCGGCAACTGCTCGGCTCGGCCAACATCAGTGGCAGCAAGCTGATGCACCTGCTCTCCGGCAACCTGTCGCACCAGATCGAGCACCACCTCTTCCCGGATCTGCCGGCGCGCCGCTACCCGCAGATCGCCGAGGAGGTGCGCGAGATCTGCCAGCGCTACGGGCTGCAGTACAACACCGGCCCGCTGCACAAGCAGCTCGGCAGCGTCGCGAAGAAGATCTTCAAGATGGCGCTCCCGCCGAAGAAGGCGGACGCCGCCTCCACCTCCACCTCGACCAAGGTCAGCGTCGGCGACCCCGTCGCCGCCTGACGAAGGAGTCACCATGACCCACATCGCAGACAGCCTGACCCCGCGCGAGCTGCGCCGCATGCACGCCGAGGGCACCCGCCTGACCGTCCCGCAGGGTTGGTCCCTGATCTGGGAGCGGACACCGGCCGACAAGGCCTACCTGATCGTGGCCGGCGAGGTGTCTATCCAGCGCGACCACGTCGAGGTCGCCCGCCTCGGGCCCGGCGACGTGGTCGGTGAGATGGCGATCGTCAACCACAAGCTGCGTACGGCGACCGTTGTCGCCGCGACACCGCTCGAGGTCGTCCACTTCACGGCCGAGGCCGTCGAGCGGCTGAGCGAGCAGATCCCCGCGTTCCGCGAGGTCCTGGCGCAGACGGCATCGGGGCGTCTGGCGCCGGCGTGACGAACGCCCCTTGCCTGTGTGGTTGTCGGTTCGCCCGTCGTCCGTGACACTGGAGTCATCATGAGCAATCACGACCACATCAGCCGCAACGAGATCCGCAAGGACGCCATCCAGGACGGCTTCGAGGCCACCGTGTCGACGGTCGGCCACGTCGGCGGCGTCGTGGTCGGTGCAGTCCGCGACGTCGGCAAGGCCCTGGGCGGCCTGGCCACCGAGCTCTTCGAGATCCGTGACGCCGCCCGCAAGGCCGGCGAGGAGCACGAGCCCCACGCCTGACCTTGCGGCCGGTCGGTCAGCGCACGGGTTTCAGGGTGATGCTGACCTGGCTGGTGCCGGAAGGGCTCGGCACCACCAGCACGGCGGTGACCCTGCGTCCCTTGCGCAGCAGCGCCCTGCCCCGTGCGTTCAACGGCAGCTTCACCGTTCGCGCCGTGCCTGCCCTCAATGACACCGAGCCACGGGCCACGGGGTTGCCGCCCTTCTTGATCACCAGGGTGCCGGCACACGTGCCGGCGGTGCCGGCACATCGCAGGCCCACGTAGGCCGAGGCGCGCTTCAGAGTCACGACCCGCGTGGTCAGACGCAGTCTCGGTTTCGCGACCACCGTGAGGGACAGGGACCGTGACGACGCCCGGTTCCACGCGTCGCCGGCGTAGCGAGCCGTCAGCGCGATCCGGCCCGCAGAGGTGAAGGGCCCGACGGTGAGCACGGCTGTCCCGTCGACGAGGTTGGCGCGCACTGTCCTGCCTCCCGGAGGCGTCACTGTCACCTGTCCGGTCGGGGTGACGCCCGAGGTGGTGTTGACCTTGACCTTCACCTTCGTCGAGCCTCCGACCTTCACCTGGGTGGGTGTCGCGCTCAGCGAGAGCGTCGTGTCGGTCTGCTGACTCTCCCGGAGCCTGATCGGCACCCGGATCTTGCTCTGCTCGCCGCCGTTGCCGCTGAGCACCAGGTCGACGTGATCGACGCCGTCGGGGATCTTCTCCTCGTCGACCCTGACCTCGATCGCGGCCGAGCCGCCCGGCGCGATCGTCCCGCGGTTCTGCGAGAGCTTCAGCCACGGCAGCGAGGGGACGTCGTCATCGCCGGTGGCGAACTCGAGGATGTCGCCAGTGAGCGACGCCGCGAGCAGGGTGCCGTCCGGGCGGATGTCAGTGCCTCGCGGCAGACCTGCTGGCGGATTGTCTGCACGGCGCCACCCGGTCTCGGTGCACGTGGTCGGATCGATCTGCGAGAGTATCGGCGTTCGAGAGCCCGAGCGCTCCATCTTCCACATGCTGTCCGAACCGGGCTGATATGCCATGCCCAGGCCTTGCACGCCGTAGAGAGTGCACGAGGTGAGTTGGGTGCCCGCCTGAGGGCTGTTGGGCCCGGCCATCGTGGTCAGTCGAATTCCGAGAGCCTCTCCGCTGGCGAAACGGTCGTCGTCCTTGTGCCAGTGCTGCAGGAACAGTCGATCGTGGGTCTCGTCATAGGCAAGTCCCCAGGCGAGGTGGAAGTCGGGAATGTCGGTACGTATCACGCGCGAGTAGCCTCCATCGCGGGCGTCGGCGCAGACGATGTCGTTGAAGGGCTGAGTTGCGTCGAACCCTCCGGCACCGGAGTCACCAGCGACGATGAAGCAGACCTCGTTCGTGGCGTCGACGTAGACCAGGTCGTAGGGGATGAGCCACGACGGGTCCACACCGATCTCGTTCGCAATTGCCGACATAGCGATCACGGTGCCGGTCGGGTCGCCGTCCGTTGTGTATTCGCGGATCTCGTGCTGGGGGTTGGCGGCGACCAGATGAGCCTGGGCCACCCACCAGGACCCACCGCCCTCCTCGACCGCAACGGGTGCCTTCGTCGCGTTGAGATCGGTCACCTTGGTCAGTGATCCGGCTTCCGCGGGTGAGGCCACGGGTACGTCGAGTGCCGCCGTCCACTCGTAGGCCTTGTCGCCGTTGTTGCGCAGGGTGGCGGTCTGTCCGGAAGTGTCGGCGTCCAGTGTCACTGTCGGCTTCGCCCCGGCCAGGTTGAAGTCTGCGTGAGCGGTGGCCCCGGGTGCACCGATCCTCACGTCGACGGGAGTCCCGCGTCCGTAGGTCCGGGGCTTGTACGCCGCCACGGTGTAGCCGTGCCCTGTGAAGATCTCCGTCTTGTATCGGCCGGCCCCGTCGGTGTGAACCTGCCACTGCACGGCACCGTCGGGCGCCCGTACTTGGACGACGGCGTCGGCGATTGGGTCACCGGTGGCGGCATCGGTCACGACGCCGGCAACGGTGCCCGCGTCGGGCAGGTCGATGCGCACCTGCGTGGCGTCGGACCGCCACGGCCAGCCCCCGCTCTCGTTGCCGACCGCGTGGAGCTGGTCCCAGGTGCAGCAATGCATCAGGGCCGGGCCACCGATCGATGAGCTGACCAGAGGGCGCCCGGCGGCTCCGGCCCGATCGAACAGTGAATCGGGGTCGATGTCATGGCCGGCAATGACGATGTCGCCGTTCTCGTGCAACGTGAGCCCGAGGTCGAAGTCTGCGTCCGTGCCGAAGTAGGTGTAGTCGCGCCACTCGATGGTGAAGGTCCGGTTCGGGGCTGTTCCCTTCACTGCCGTGAACACCTGTCCTCCACCGTTCTCCGGGGAAAGCGGGATGAGGCTCGTGTCCAGGGTCAGTGCGGAGCTCGAAGGACAGGGTGCATCCGGCGTCCACGCGTTCCATCGCGGCTCGTCGAGGCAGAACGAGACGCTCGCTCCCATTGTTCCGGGTCCTCGTCCTGGAGCGTGCACTCCGATCGAGTCGAGTGCGCGTCCGTGGAAGCGGAACGGGAACGGAAGGTCGACCTCGGTCACGGGGCGCGTTCCCGAGGCATCCATCGGTGCTAGCTCGAGGAGGGTGTCGCCGGGAGTCCAGTCACTGGTCTCCGTGACACAGGAATAGCCGTACGACGTGCCGTAGGGGACGCCGAGCGGGTGTCGGGGCATGGCGATCGTGGGAACCACGGCGTCCGTGCCGCCCATGTCGACCGACCTGGTGACCAGGCGGGCGCCACAGAGGCCGGCGTTGACACTCAGCACATACTTCTTCGGCCCGGGAACCTTGTTGATGGCGAACGCGCCGGTGGCGTCGGTCGTGCCGACGAACGGCACCCCGGCCAGCGTGACCACCGCCTCGGGAATGCCGGCACCGGTGACGGGGTCTACCACGCGACCGCTGACCGTGCCGCCCGGGAGCGGTGTCAGGGTGACGTCGTGCGTCGTGGTCTCCCCGTCGGTCACCGTGACGGTCGTGGTGCTCGGCTCGTAGCCGAACGCGGCGACCCGCACGGTGTACTCGCCGACCGGGAGCGTGAGCGCATAGCCGCCGCTCTCGCCCTGCCGGGTCGAGCGCACGAGCTCGCCACTGGTCAGGGTGATCGTGGCGCCCGTGACGGGGACCTGTCGTTCGGCGTCGGTGACGGTGCCGGTGAGCGATCCGCTGGTGGACTGCTCGAGGGCCGACTCCACCAGCGCGAGCGCATCGAGCCGGCCCTCGCCATAGACGTTGTTGTCGTCGGCCGTGCCGCCGCACTGGTCGTCGGCGGTGTCGCGGGCAGTGCCGTCGAGCGCTTCGCGAGTCGCAGCCAGGTCGCCGATCAGGGACGGATCGGCGTTGTAGAGCAGGGCGACGGCGGCCGCCGTGTGCGGTGCCGCCATCGAGGTGCCGGTCATGGACGCGTAGCTGCTGCCGGGATAGGCAGACCTGACGTTGGTGCCGGGGGCCGAGATGTTCGGCTTGATCTCGCCGTCCTGACCGGATCCGCGTGAGGACGACGGCGCGATGGTGTCGTTGATGTCGTAGTTGCCGACCGAGTAGTTGATGGTCCGCGACCCGGGCGCGCCCGAGGTGTCGCAGCCGGGTCCGATGTTGCCGTTGGCCCAAACTCCGAAGATGCCTGAGTCTGCCCACGCCTGCAGGACGTCCTCCATGAAGGGGTCGTTGCTGGGCGTTCTCGTGCCCCAGGAGTTGTTGATGATGTTGGGTCGTTGCGCCGGGTCGGGGCGGGTTCCGTCGACCTTGGTGGGGGCCAGCATCCACTGTGCCGAGTCGAGCAGGGCGGCATCTGAAGGACAGCAGCCGTTGGCAGAGATCCACGTGGCGCCGGGGGCGACCCCGATCCGGTTGGCGGCGCCGTCGTCACCGGTCATGGTGCCCATGGTGTGCGTTCCGTGGCCGCCGCCGTCGACCGGCAGCGTTGATGCCCCCGTGACATCGAGCCAGTTGTAGTCATGACTGACCGTGCCATCGGCCCGGTAGCCGCGGTAGGAATGGATGAGTGCCGGGTGGTCGTACTGCACGCCGGTGTCGATGCTGCCGACCACGATGCCGTCGCCGCGAATGCCGTAGGTGTCCCACACCTGGTCGGCCTTGATGTTGGCGACGCCCCACTCGACCGCCGCGTCGGCGTCGGGTCCCATCTTGTTCGTGGTGAGTTCCTTGTCGATCGGCTCCACCTGCTCGTAGGTGACCGGCGCGCGCACGGTCTCGACCCCGGTGGCGCCCGCCAGGCTGCTGGCCAGTGCGTAAGTCCCCGCTTCCACGTGCACAGCGTTGGTGATCCAGTACGACGTGTACGTCGCGCCGGCGGCGTCCAGTTGGGCGATCACCTCGGCCTGCGACGTCTTGGCGTGGCTGCGCAACGCGTCGTAGACCGCTTGCCCGCGCTGGTCCCAGTCTCCGACGCCGGAGGCGCTCGACGTGTCAGCGGAGCTGTCGAGGATGACCCAGAACTCCTGCGTCTCGTCGACGGCCTTCTCGAACTCGGCGAGCAGTTCGGGCTGGATGTGGCCCTTGTCTTCGGCGGTGGGTGACGCGGAGGAGGCGCCCGTCGGCAGTGCAACCAGTGCGATCAGTGCTGCCAGGAGCGAGCCGACGGCACTCAGTCGGCCGGCCTTCGTTCTCGCGAGACGATGCATCAGGGTGTGACCTCTCGGGTGAGCCCGCTTCGGATCTCGGGCATGCGTGAGTTGAGTGACTAGAGCGGAAACCAACGGGTCTCGCCGGGTGGCTCCGGTCGGGGAGCACTGGAAGGTTCATCGGCCTCGTACTCGGGCTCGGTCGGCTCGTCGTCGGGCGCACCCGCGTACTCCTTGGCACGTGGCTTCTCTTCCGGCACGGACTCACGCTGGCGCAGAGACGGTGCGACCAGCAATAGGGCGATTGCCCAGTTTCTCGTGCAGCCGCTGCCCTACCGGTCGGGCGAGGAGCTCTCGATCAGGCCGGCCTGCGTGGCCGCGATGGCAGCCGCGGTGCGGGTGTGAACACCCAGCTTCCTCATCGCCGAGCCCAGGTGGAGCCCGACTGTCTTGGGCGAGAGGAACAGTGCCGCGGCCGCCTCCTTGTTGGTCATGCCCCGGGCGACCAGTTGCAGCACCTCGCGCTCGCGGGGCGAGAGCTGGTCGCCGTACCCGAGTCGACCGTTGGCCTCGGGTCGGCCGGTGCGGGAACCGTGCGCACGGAGCGTGCGGGCGACCCTGGCTGCGTCATGCACCGAGCCGAGCTCACGCAGCCGCTCGTGCACCGCTTCGAGCTCGCCGACCGCCTCGGGCACTCGGTCGGCTCCAATGAGGCAGGCGCCCAGGCGCTCCAGCGCGAGCAGCTCCCGGTGCAGGCGGGGCATCGCCGCCCACTGCCTGGCCGCCTCCTGTGCGAGCGCGATCGCCTCACGTGATTCACCTGCGGCCAGTGCGAGCGCGGCGCGAGACTCGTGGACCACGGCCTGTGCTGCCGGGGCATCGAGCCCCGAGGTGCCTGCCTCGAACCGGTCAACGAACTCGACCGCCGCGGGCACGTCTCCCTTGCCCAGCAGTGCGTCGACGTGGCTTACCGTGAACTCGACCGCCCACAGCCAGGCCTCGCGGCGTGTCACCATCTCCGCCATCGATCGGGTGTGGGCAAGCGCGGTCTCGAAGTCGCCGGAGGAGACCGCGAGGTGGGCCAGGGTCGACGCGGGGTCGAGGCAGGTGGGCAGCACGCTCTCCGAACGTGCCAGCCGGGCGGCCACCTCCTCGAGCCGCTTCACTGCGTCGTTGGGTGTGCGGCCGAAGCAGTCGAGTGCGTCGGCATAGGCGGTCTCGGTGGGATCGTCGAGGTAGGGCTCGTCGGTCCTCTCGTCCAGACGAGCAATGCTGACGCGAGCCTGGTCCCACGCACCGGAATACCAGTCGAGCTGGACCGATCTCAGCAGCCAGATGTCGTCGAGTCGTGGGTGGTTGGCCGCGGCCACCGACTGCGCCTCACGTTCCAGCAGTCGTCGGGTCTCGTGCAGTCGTCCCCACGGGAAGGTCGCACCGATGACGTTGAGCATCTGGCTCGGTGACGAATCGCTTCCGGGCTGCCCAAGGACCGTCTCCAGTGCCTGCCAGCCCTCAGGGTGCCCTGCCATCAGCAGCGCTGTGGCGCGTCCCTCGAGTGCAGGCATGACCTGCGGTTCGGTTGCGAACAGTGTGTCGACTCGATCCAACCAGCTCAGATGACGTGCGATGGGCCATTCGTCGATCATGGGGAGCGCGAGGTTGACCATGGCTCGCTCGGCCTCCTGAGGACGCTCCTCCAGGAGGGGAACGGACTCTTCGAAGAGCTCATAGGCGTCTCGCTCCCGATGGATGACCCACAGCAGCCGAGCTCGCACCAGCATGGCGGTGCCCAACTGTGCCCCGTCCAGCACGCGCCGGTCGATCACCCGTTGCAACGCCTCGGCGGCACGGGACCCGGTGGCGATGCTGGTGCCACCACCGATCGCTCGGGCCGCGTCGAGCTTGCCGATGATGGCCGACAGAGCGGGGCTGCTCCACTGATCGGTCGACTCGATGATCGCGACGAGCGTGAGGATCGCGGTTTCGTCATCTCCGGTGTCGATGGCCACGTCTGCGGCCTGCTCGGCGTACCCCCGCCAGCGGGTGGTGTCGCCCGCCTCCTTGGCATGGTGTGCGAGCCGGACGACGGAGGCGCCCTCGTCGCGTGCGAGGGCTTCCAGGGCCCGCCGGTGAAGGGCCCGCACACGAGGTGCGGCGGCCGAGGCGAGAACCGCCTCCGCGTCGAGGGAGTGCCGGAACGCGTACCGATCCGGCCTGACCTCGCGGAGCAGGCCAGACGACAGAGCCGCGGCCATCGACTCGATCTCATCAGCGCCGGTCGAAGTGTCGCCGTGTGCGACGGAGTGGAGGGTGTCGCTGGTGGCGTCCTCGGCGAGCACGGCCGCGGCCTCCAGCAGTCGGCGGGCCGGTTCGGGCAGTCGCGTGAGTCGCTCGCGCACGGAGTCGAGGACGGAGGGTGGTACGCCGATCTCGTCCAGGGCACGCCTGGCCCAGCGTCCGTCGCGCAGCTCGATGTCGTGTCGTTCGCGAAGCAGGCGAATCGACTCCTCGACGGCCAGGGGTACGCCGTCGGTGTGCTCCCGCAGGAACGCCGCAAAGGCGATGGAGATCTCCGCGCCGTCCAGCATCGCGCTCGTCAGCCGGGCGACGGCGTCCACGTCGAGTGCCTGAAGGGTGAGTCGGAGGTAGGTGCCGGGAGAGTTGCCTCGGGAGCGGAGCCTGAGCAGCGGGGAGGAGTCCGGCACCTCACTCGGACGGTCGGTGACCAGCAGCGATGGGCCGTCGTCGGCGCCGTCGAGAAGGAGCAGCCACTCCAGGGTCGCGGCGTCGGACCAGTGCGCGTCTTCTAGGACGACGACTTCGATGCCGAGCACACCGACGAGTTCGACCAGGGCGGCCCGCAGACGCCGTCGAGTCGCACGGGGGTCATCCTCCGGTCGGAGCGGCGGGGGAAGCGTGGACGACCAGTCGGGAAGCAGTGCGTGCAGGCACCCTCCCAGCGGGGACAGCTCAGCCAGCGCCGTCTCGAGGTCGTCACGACGTCGGGCATGGCGACGCAGGCCGTCGGCAAGCAAGCCCAGCGGGAACGTGTCGGGCATCGGCAGACCCGCGAGCATCAGCACGGCGGATGGGCGCAGGTCGGCGGCGCCCAGGATCTCGGAGACCATGCGTGACTTGCCGATTCCCGGCTCACCCTCGATGACGATCAGTGCGCGTCCCGTAGACAGTGCGGCGCTGGCTGAGGCGAGCTCGCCGTCTCGTCCGACGCACGTCGAGGACGCGGCAACATGGTCCACGGTCGCGTGGGTGCGGCCCGAGAATGTCGGCATGGCCTGGGTCCCCTCTGGTGACTCACTCACCCTAGCGGTGAGCCACCTCGTCGCCCGGAACCGTCACCTGTGACGTCCTGACCTCACTGTGCGCGCCACTCGCGCGGTGCGACGCCGTACTGGTCGCGGAACCAGCGGGAGAACCCGCTGGGTGCCGCGAAGCCCAGCAGCTGCGAGATGTCGGTCAGTGAGTGGCGCGGATTGGCGAGGTGACGTTCGGCGAGACGGCCGCGCGTGGCGTACAGGAGTGAGGTGAAGGTCTCGCCGTGCACGGCCAGGTGGCGGTTGAGGGTGCGACGGTCGACGTCGAGGCCGCGTGCGACCTGGTCGACCGAGCAGCGGCCCAGGGGCAGCAGCAGCTCGATCAGCTCGCGGACCCGCTCGACGGCGCCCTCCGGTCGCGCGCGGGGCAGGTTGGCGAGCAGCTGCTGGGTGTAGTGCCGCAGGGTCGGGTCGGAGTGCTCGTTGCGCCGGTCGAGGTCGGTGGAGGTGAGGATCACGCCGGAGAACTCGTGGTCGAACTGGAGCCGGTCACCGAGCAGTCGCTCGTGGGTGGCCAGGTCGTCCGGCGCGGGATGCGCGAAGCACACCTTGAGCGGGCTCCAGTCGTCATCGAGGAAGACCCGCAGGATGCCGACGAGCGCGGCCACGCCGAGGTCGACGGCCTGCCCGGTCGGCGCGGACACACCCAGCTCGATGCTGATCTGGAGCCTGGCCAGCCCGCCGGACTCGTGGAGCTCGAGGTGCAGGGCCTCGTTGTAGTTGCGTTCGTAGCGCATCAGCAGGTCCAGCGTGCTGCGGACGTCCGGCTCCTCGCGCAGCACGACGCTGAGCGGTCCCAGGGTCGAGAGCCGGCGCCGCTCGGAGAGCAGCAGCCCGAAGTCGTCGCGGCCCGAGGCGAGGGCCGCGGACTGGAGCAGGCCGACCGCCGCCCGCGCGGGGATCCAGGTGTCCGGGGTGGCCAGGTCCGCGACGTCGAGGCCGGCGTCGTCGATGAGTGCGAGCGGCTCCAGCCCGACCGACTTCGCGAGGTCGGTGAAGCCGTGCAGCGACGCGGCGCGGACCTCCGGGTGCATGTGACCTGCCTCTCCCGCCTGTCCCGAAAAGATAAGTGATCTGTCCCGATCCGTAAAGCGCTGGCGAGCGCTGGCTCCTAGCGTGGCTTGCGTCACAGATCATCGCGGCCGATCCCGCGGACCACGCAACAAAGGAGTTCCCCATGGCCAAGGCCATTCGCTTCCACGAGACCGGCGGCCCGGCCGTGCTGCGCTGGGAGGCCGTCGATGTCGGTGAGCCCGGCCCCGGCGAGGTGCGCGTCCGCCACCACGCGGTCGGCCTCAACTTCGCCGACACCTACTTCCGCACCGGCCTCTACCCGGCCCCGCTGCCTGCCGGCATGGGCGTCGAGGGCGCCGGCGTCATCGAGGCGGTCGGCGCCGGTGTGATCGGCTTCGCGGAGGGAGACCGGGTCACCTACACCGGCAGCCCGCTGGGTGCCTACAGCACTGAACGGGTCATGCCGGTCGACTCCCTGATCAAGCTCCCCGACACCATCGCCTTCGACACCGCCGCGGCCATGACCATGCGCGGACTCACCTCGGCGTACCTCCTGCGCCGCATCGCTCCGCTCGAGGCCGGCGACACCGTGCTGCTTCACGCCGCCGCCGGGGGAGTGGGCCTGATCTTCAGCCAGTGGGCGCGTGAGCTCGGCATCAACGTGATCGGCTCGGTGTCCAGCGACGAGAAGGCGGAGGTTGCCCGCGCCCACGGTTGTGCGCACACCATCGTCTACACCCGCGAGGACGTCGCCACCCGCGTTCGTGAGCTCACCGACGGCAAGGGCGTGCCGGTCGTCTACGACAGCATCGGCGCCACCACCTTCGAGCAGTCGATCGACTCACTCAGCCGCCGGGGGCTCCTGGTCTGCTTCGGCACCGCCTCCGGCCCGACTCCGCCGATCAACGCGATGCAGCTGGCCGTCAAGGGCTCGCTCTTCGTGACCCGGCCGGCCCTGGCCGACTACATCGCTGACGAGGACGAGCGCGCGGCCCTGGCCGACGAGCTCTTCGACCTGGTCGGTTCTGGCCGCATCGAGGTCCCGATCAACCAGCGCTACTCGCTCGACGATGCCGTCCGGGCCCACCACGACCTCGAGTCGGGCCGCAGCATCGGCTCGTCCGTCTTCGACCTCGAGTCCTGAGACCCAGAAGGAGAAGCCCATGACTGTCACCGCCGAACCCGTCACGACCGGCGCCATCGAGGTCCACCCCCTCACCGCCACCATCGGCGCCGAGCTGCGCAACGTCAGCCTGGCCGATGCCTCGCGCGACCCCGAGCTGTTTGCCCGGATCAAGGAGCTGCTGCTCCGCTACAAGGTGGTCTTCCTGCGCGACCAGGACCTCACTCGGGCCGAGCACGTCACGCTCGCCGAGCGGTTCGGGCCGCTCGAGGACCACCCGATGGTCGGCGCCGACCCCGACCACCCCGGCCTGGTGCAGATCTACAAGGACCTGGACTCCCCGGCCGAGCAGTACGAGAACTCCTTCCACTGCGACGCCACCTGGCGTGAGGCGCCGCCGATGGGCGCCGTGCTGCGCTGCATCGAGACGCCCGACGTCGGCGGCGACACGATCTGGGTGAACATGGTCGAGGCCTACCGGCGCCTTCCCGATCACGTCAAGACCCAGATCGCCGACCTGCGGGCCAGCCACAGCATCGAGTCGACGTTCGGCGCCGCGCTACCCGCCGAACAACGACGCGCCCTGCGCGACCGCTTCCCGGACGCCGAGCACCCCGTCGTACGCACGCACCCGGAGACCGGCGAACAGACGTTGTTCGTCAACGCGTTCACGACCCACTTCGTGAACTTCCACAACGCCCAGCGGGTTCGCTTCGGGCACGACTACAGCCCCGGAGCGGGCGAGCTCCTGAACTACCTGATCCGGCAGGCATCCGTGCCGGAGTACCAGGTGCGCTGGCGCTGGACCCCCAACAGCGTGGCGATCTGGGACAACCGCTCGACCCAGCACTACGCCGTCCAGGACTACTGGCCCGCCGTTCGCAAGATGGAGCGCGCCGGCGTCATCGGCGACCCGACCTTCTGACACTTCCGAACCCTTCACAAAGGAGAACCACCATGTACTTCCACGACGACTCACTGTTCCCCGAGAACCAGGAGAAGCTGGTCATCACCGCGGCGCCGTACGGCCCCGAATGGGAGCCGGCCGACTTCCCGGAGGACCTGCCGCTGACCATGGACCAGCACGTCCAGCAGGCCGTCGACTGCTGGAACGCCGGCGCCACGGTGCTGCACATCCACGTCCGCGAGCTCGACGGGAAGGGCTCCAAGCGGCTCTCGAAGTTCAACGAGCTGCTCGGTCGCCTGCGTGAGGCCGTGCCCGAGATGATCCTCCAGATCGGCGGGTCGATCTCCTTCGCCCCCGAGGACGACGGTCAGTCGGCCAAGTGGCTCGAGGACGACGCCCGACACATGCTGGCCGACCTCGACCCGGCGCCCGACCAGGTCACGATCGCCATCAACACCAGCCAGATGAACATCATGGAGCTGATGACCGACGACGACACCCGTGGCACGTCGCTTGCCCGCCCCGAGCTCGCCGAGGCCTACCGCGAGATGGTCGTCCCTGCCGGGCCCGAGTGGGTCATCGAGCACCTGCGCCGGCTCACCGCCAACGGCATCCAGCCGCACTTCCAGCTGGCCACCTCGGCACAGCTCGAGACCGTCGAGCGACTGATCCGGCGCGGCCACTACATGGGGCCGCTGAACCTGACGTGGGTCGCGATCGGCGGCGGCTTCGAGGGGCCCAACCCCTACAACATGATGGACTTCATCCGCCGGGTCCCGGACGGTGCCTGCCTCACGCTGGAGACGCTGATGCGCAGCGTGCTCCCCGTCAACGCGATGGCCATCGCCCTCGGGCTGCACTCGCGGTGCGGCAACGAGGACACGATCTGGGGTCGTCGTCGCGAGAAGATGACCTCGGTCCAGCAGGTCGAGCAGCTCGTGCGCATCGCCCAGGAGCTCGACCGGCCGATCGCCACCGGCAAGGACGCTCGCGAGACATACAAGATCGGTGAGCAGTACTCCAGTGTCGACGAGACGCTCGCCAAGCTCGGTTTCGCGCCCAACCGCCAGCCCGGCCAGGTGGGATTCACCTTCCACGCCTGAGCCCATCCGCACGGCGTTCTCCCGCAGCGTCTGCGTGGGGTGCGGTCTCCGGGCCGCGCCCCACGCCCTGCATCGACGGCAGCGACGGACTCGTTCCCTGCCGACCGGATCGACCTTTCCTGGAGTTTTCCATGGCACTGCACGTCACCGAGGGCGCCGTCATCACTGAGCCCTCTGCCGCCCCCGTGGCGGCCCGCGCCGGACGGGCCTTCCCGTTCCTCGTCTTCCTGCTCACCTTCGGGCTGCTGCTCTCCGACTACATGTCGCGGCAGGTGCTCTCGGCCGTCTTCCCGTTGCTCAAGGCCGAGTGGGGTCTCACCGACACCCAGCTCGGCGGCCTCACCAGCGTCGTGGCTCTCGCCGTCGGCATCCTCGCCGTACCGCTGTCGATCATCGGTGACCGCTTCGGCCGGGTGCGGGCGATCATCGCCATGGGTGCCCTGTGGAGCGTCGCAACCCTCGGCTGCGCCCTGGCCGCGGGCTACGGCCAGATGATGCTGGCCCGTCTCTTCGTCGGCGTGGGGGAGGCCGCGTTCGGCAGCGTCGGCCTGGCCGTCGTGATCGCGGTCTATCCCGCGCGCCGACGCTCCGCGCTCACCGGCTCCTTCATGGCCGGCGGCCTGTTCGGCGCCGTCCTCGGTGTCGCCCTGGGCGGCATCGTCGCCGAGCGGCTCGGTTGGCGTTCTGCGTTCGTCGCGATGGCGATCTTCGGGTTCGTGCTGGTCGCGCTCTACCGGCTCCTGGTAACCGATGAGAAGCTCGAGCAGCACCGGCACCCGGACAGTACGCCGACCGCGGCGACACCGGCACGGCCGAGGTTCCGCTCGCTCTTCTCCACGCCTTCGGTGGTGCTCGCCTACCTCGGCAGCGGCACGCAGCTGTTCGTGGCCGGGTCGGTGTACGCATGGTTGCCGAGCTATCTCAACCGCGAGTACGACCTGGCTCCTGACCGCGCCGCCGTCGCCGCGGCCGGCTACATCCTCGTGATGGGCGTCGGCATGATCGTCTGCGGTGCGGTCACCGACCGGGTCGCCAAGACGGTGCCGATCCGCAAGTGGACGTCCGCGATCTGCTACGCCGTGGTGTCCCTGGTGCTTCTCGGCCTGGCCTTCGCCCAGCCGGCCGGAACGCTCCAGCTGGTGCTGCTCGGCTTCGGTGTCTTCTTCTGCTCCGGCACTGCAGGGCCGGCCGGGGCGATGGTCGCCAACCTCACGCCCGAGCGGATCCGGGCCACGGCGTTCGGCACACTCACGATGGCCAACAACCTGCTCGGCCTCGCGGCCGGCCCGCTCGTGATGGGCATGCTGGCCGACCAGTACGGCCTGGCCACCGCCTTCCGCGCACTGCCCGTGGCAGGCGCCCTCTCGATCGTTCTCCTGCTTGTCGGCCGGGCCTACTACCCGGCGAGCCTGGCCCGTGTCCACGCAGCAGAACTGGAGGTACGCGCATGAACCGCCCCACCGTCATCATCGTTCCTGGGCTCCGCGACCACGTCGAGGACCACTGGCAGACCCACCTCGACAAGCGACTGACCGACGCCGTCTGCGTTCCCTTCCTGGGTCGCGAACGGCACGACCTCACCGAGCGCGTCGAGGCCCTCGACGAGACGATCCGTGGCACCGAGGGACCGGTGGTGCTGGTGGCGCACAGTGCCGGTGCCCTGATCACGGTGCACTGGGCGGCCCGCCACGCCGCCGACCACGTGGGTCGGATCCAGGGTGTCCTGCTCGCCACGCCGCCCGACCTGGTCTCGCCCCTCGGGCCGGGACACCCGGCGATCGAGGACCTCGCTGTGGACGGGTGGCTGCCGATTCCCCTGCAGGGACTGCCGTTCCCGAGCATCGTGGCGGCCAGCACCGACGACCCGATCGGCGACCTGGGCCGGGTGCGCGACCTCGCGGCAGCGTGGGGGAGCGACGTCCACGTGCTCGGTGCGGTGGGCCATCTCAACCCCGCCTCCGGGTACGGCCAGTGGCCCGGGGTCGACGTACTCCTCGAGCCGCTCGGCGTGACGGTGCAGGCGAACGCCTGATGTCGCCCGGCACCTGGCACGCGGTCACCTCGGCCTTCATGGCCTGGGTGGCGTGTGCCCGTCGCTGATCGAGTGCCGGAGTGTGCCACCCTCGTGGGGTGCTCGACAGGACGCAGGGCGAAGCGGTCGCCGCCATGTCAGGAGGGGACTGGTATCTCGACTCGCCCGAGCTGGCGCGGCTCCGGGACGAGTGCGGCACGGCGCTGGACACGTTCAACTCGGCCGCGGCTGCCGACCACGACCGGCGCCGCGAGGTGCTCGACGCGTTGCTCGGCGGCCTCGGTGAGGGCGCAGAGATCGTGCCCCGGTTTCGCTGCAGCTATGGCTTCCACGTGACCATCGGTGCCGGTGCCTTCGTCAATGCCGACGCGTTCTTCATGGACGATGCCCCGATCGTCATCGGCGACCACGTGCGCCTCGGGCCGTCGGTCCAGCTGATGACCGCGCTGCACCCCGTCGAGGAGCATGCGATGCGACGGCAGGGCTGGGAGCAGGCCCTCGGCATCGAGATCGGTGAGAACGCCTGGCTGGGTGCCGGTGTGATCGTCGGGCCCGGTGTCACGATCGGACTCAACACGGTGGTCGGTGCGGGCAGCCTGGTCCTCTCCGACCTGCCGGACCACGTCGTCGCGGTGGGAAGCCCCGCGGTCGTCGTACGGGACCTGCCGGCGGAGTGACGGGCGCAGCCAGCGGGCGCCACGGGCATGACACGCTGGGCTCGTGACGAACCGACTCGCTGACGCGACTTCGCCGTACCTGCTCCAGCACAAGGACAACCCCGTCGACTGGTGGGAGTGGGGCACCGAGGCCTTCGCGGAGGCCCGCGACCGCAACGTGCCGGTCCTGTTGAGCGTCGGGTACGCCGCGTGCCACTGGTGCCACGTGATGGCGCACGAGTCGTTCGAGGACGCCGAGACCGCGGCGTACATGAACGCGCATTTCGTGAACGTCAAGGTCGATCGTGAGGAACGACCCGACGTCGACTCGGTCTACATGAGCGCCACCCAGGCGATGACCGGGCACGGCGGCTGGCCGATGACCTGCGTGCTCGACCACGACGGCAACCCGTTCTTCGCCGGCACCTACTTCCCGGACACGCCGCGCCACGGCAGCGCCAGCTTCATGCAGATCCTTGATGCCCTGGCCGATGCGTGGGTGACCCGGGCCGACGAGGTGCGGCAGGCGGCGTCGGAGATCGGCGCCCACCTGAAGGTGCAGGGCGATCTCGACACCGGCCTGATCACTGCCGAGACGCTCGACCAGGCCGTGCGTGCCCTGGCCACGGAGTTCGACGGGCAGAGCGCCGGGTTCGGCGGTGCGCCGAAGTTCCCGCCGGGCATGGTCCTGGAGTTCCTGCTGCGGCACGAGGCGCGGGTATCGAGACGCTCGCCGGAGCTCGCTCCTCAACCAGCGGACGGTTCCGTCGCGAAGCGGATGGTCGACGCGACCTGCGTGGCGATGGCCCGCGGCGGGCTCTACGACCAGATCGGCGGCGGCTTCGCGCGCTACTCCGTCGACTCCGGCTGGGTGGTGCCGCACTTCGAGAAGATGCTCTACGACAACGCGCAGCTGCTCGGCCTCTACGCACGGTGGGGCGGCAACCGGATCGCCGAGGAGACCGCCGACTTCCTGCTCCGCGAGCTGCGTACGCCGGAGGGCGGCTTCGCCTCCGCGCTGGACGCCGACAGTGAGGGCGTCGAGGGCAAGTTCTACGCATGGACCCCTGCCCAGCTGGTCGAGGCGCTCGGTGAGGACGACGGCGCCTGGGCGGCGACCACGTTCGAGGTGACCGAGGCCGGCACGTTCGAGCACGGGTCCTCGACGCTGCAGCTGCTGCGCGACCCGGACGACCTGGTTCGCCTCGAGGACGTGAAGCGTCGGCTCTTCGAAGCGCGCGCGTCCAGGGTGCGGCCGGCCCGCGACGACAAGGTGGTCGCGGCGTGGAACGGCTTGGCGATCAGCGGGTTGTGCGCGGCCGGCACCCTGCTGCGCAAACCGGAGTACGTCGAGGCCGCGGTGCGTGCCGGTCAGCTGCTGGTCGACGTACATCTCGTGGAGGGGCGGCTCCTGCGGGTGTCGCGCGACGGTCTGGTCGGGCGACACGACGGAGTGCTGGAGGATTACGCGTGTGTCGCGTCGGGCTTCCTCGACCTGCTGCAGGCCACCGGTGACGGGGTCTGGTTCGAGCGGGCAGGCGTGCTGCTCGACGACGCACTGGCCAGGTTCCGGGCCGACGACGGCGGCTTCCACGACACGGCCTCCGATGCCGAAGCGCTGATCACCCGGCCCCGCGAGCTCTCCGACAACGCCAGCCCTTCGGGCCAGTCGGCGATGGTCCACGCCCTTGCGACGTACGCCGCACTCAGTGGATCCGGCACGCACCGCGAGGCCGCCGAGCAGACCCTCGCGGTGCTCGCCGGCCTGGCCGAACGGGCTCCCCGCTTCGCGGGTTGGGCGTTGGCAGCGGCCGAGTCGATGCTCGAGGGCCCCGACGAGATCGTCGTGGTCGGCCGGCCCGGCCTCGAACGTGACCAGCTGGAGCTGGCCGCACGTCGTCGGCACGGGGCCGTCGTGCTCGTCGTGGAACCGGGCCGCGACGACATCCCGCTGCTGGTCGGCCGCGACGAGGTCGACGGCGCGCCCGCGGCGTACGTCTGCCGCCACATGGTCTGCGAGCGCCCGGTCACCGACCCCGCCCTGCTTTGAGCGGGCCGAGAGTGAAACCTGTGTCGCGATCCGGGGTGAACGACGACACGGACTTCACTCTCGATGCGGTGGGGGCTCCTCGACAGCGGTGCCTGCCGGGAGGACGCTTGACTCATGAAGATCTCGGACGCGATGGTCGGGCAGGTCGAGCAGGTCGAGCAGGAGACGCGGCGGTTCTACGACGGCGGGCTGCCGGCCGTCGACGGCCAGCCGGAGGTTCCTCCGAACCCGGGTGAGGACCCGAAGATCGTGCTCGAGCGGCTGTCGGTGCAGGGCCACGAGCAGTTCGCCCTGATCCGCCGGATCGCCTACCGCGACAGGCATCTGGGGGAGCTGCTGGTGCCCGCGGACACCGTCTCGTTCCGCACCGACCTCACGTCGGTGCCGATGCTCTTCACCTGGCTGGTGCCGAAGACCGGCGCCCACCTGCCGGCCGCGCTGCTGCACGACGGGCTCTGCTTCGCCGACGACGAGCCGCCGACCTACACCTCCACCGACGGCCACATGGTCCATCGTGTCGAGGCCGACCGCATCTTCCGTGACGCGATGGCCGACACCGGCACGGGCGTCGTACGGCGCTGGCTGGTGTGGTCGGCGGTCGCCACCGCGACCCTGCTCAAGGGCGAGCAGGTGCCGTGGTCGACCGCGACGACGTGGCGCCACCGCATCGTGATCGGCGCGTCGCTGTTCGTCGTGGTGGTGCTCGGCGTGCTCGCGACGCTCGACCTGTTCGACATCGGCGGTTCGCCGGAACTGCCGTGGATGGGTGACCGACCGTGGTGGCTGGAGCTGGTCGGAGGGCTGGCCGGCGCGATCGTCGTACCGCTCGTGCTCGGGCTGGCCTGGGGGCGGTTCCGGATGGCCGGCTGGGTGATGGGCATCGGCCTGGCCGTGCTGCTGCACGTGACCGTCGGGCTGCTGGGCGTGACCGCGCTCTACCAGGTCACCGAGAAGTCCGTCGACCGCCAGCCGCTGATCGTCGCCGGGGTCGCCGTGCTCGTGAGCATCCTGGCGACTGGCACCGTGATCGCGCTCTGGGTGCTCTAGCGCCGCGGCTGGTCAGCGCAGGCTGTACGTCGCCAGGGAGACGCCGACGTAGTGCGTGATGAAGGCGAGGATCGTGAACGTGTGGAAGACCTCGTGGAAGCCGAACCACGACGGCGCCGGGTCGGGGCGCTTGAAGCCGTAGACCACGCCGCCCAGCGTGTAGAGCACGCCGCCGGCCGCGACCAGGGTGAGCACGGCGATGGCGATGCCGTTGCTGAACCGGTCGGATCCTTCGATGAACTGCGGGATGAAGAAGACCGCCGCCCAGCCGAGCGCGATGTACATCGGCGTGTAGAGCCAGCGCGGCGCGTCGGTCCAGAACACCCGGAAGAAGACGCCCAGGATGGCGGCCGACCACACCACGGCCAGCAGGGTGAAGCGTGCCGAGCCCTCGAGGAACAGCACCGCGAAGGGCGTGTAGGAGCCGGCGATCAGCACGAAGATGTTGGCGTGGTCGAAGCGCCGGAGGAAGGCCCAGGTGCGGGGAGACCAGGTGCCGCGGTGATAGATCGCGGAGACCGTGAACAACACGAGCGCGCTGGCCGCGAAGACGGCCGAGGCGACACGGGTGGACTGCGTGGGCGACAAGGCGATCAGGACGATGCCAGCGGCCAGGGCCAGTGGCGCCGTGCAGGCGTGCAGCCAGCCCCGGAGCTTGGGCTTGACGTCCGCCAGCTTGTCCTGGGCGCGGTCGACTGCGTCGTCTAGACGTGTGCGGATCATGTCGTTCATGCGCTCCAACTTACGCCACCGTAGGTTGGCGCGCGTGCGAATGAGGGCCAGGTCACCCGAGTCAGGGACCACACGCCGGTAACATCGAGACGTGGCGGACTGGAAGCGGGCGATTCGACGGGTGCTCTACCCGGCATACGAAGCACGGGTCGTGAAGTTCCTCCCGACCGACCAGCTCCCCAAGCACGTCGGCGTGATGCTCGACGGCAACCGGCGCTGGGCCAAGGCCGTCGGGGCCGACACCGCCCACGGACACCGTGCCGGGGCCGCCAACATCGAGCCGCTGCTGGGCTGGTGCGAGGAGGTCGGCATCGAGGTGGTCACGCTGTGGCTGCTCTCCACCGACAACCTGAACCGCCCCGCCGCCGAGCTCGAGCCGCTGATGACGATCATCGAGGAGGCCGTCGCCTCCCTGGCCGACCAGAAGCGCTGGCGGTTGCACCCGGTCGGCGCCCTCGACCTGCTCCCGGCGAACACCGCCCGCCGGCTCAAGGAGTGCGAGGACGCCACGCGTGACGTCGACGGCATGCTGGTCAACATCGCGGTGGGGTACGGCGGCCGCCGCGAGATCGCCGACGCGGTCCGATCGCTGGTCCTCGAACACGCCGAGAAGGGGACCTCGCTCGAGGACCTCGCCAACGAGATCGACGTCGACAGCATCAGTGAGCACCTCTACACCAAGGGCCAGCCCGACCCCGACCTCGTCATCCGCACGTCGGGGGAGCAGCGGCTCGGCGGGTTCCTGCTGTGGCAGAGCGCGAAGAGCGAGTTCTACTTCTGCGAGGCGCTCTGGCCCGACTTCCGACGGGTCGACTTCCTCCGCGCGATCCGGGCGTACGCCGAGCGCGAGCGTCGCTTCGGCGCGTAACGCAACCTTCACCCTGCGTTCGGGCGTGTCGCCCGGGTTCCACCCACCGGGGGCGTAATTTCGGAGGTACCGGCGAGTGGGGAAGCTCGCTGTATCGGGAGGCCCGGACGTGAAGTTTCACGACTGTTGCACAGCCGCTGGGGTGGCGTGTGCCTACGGAGGCCGGCACTCCGGTCTTCGGGCGATTTCCCGGTCCATGTGGATGAGTTAGGGCCGGGAGCGGGAGTGCGCGCGCCGGTTCGTAAAGGGTGAGATCCGTGGCCTCCAAGCAGAGCAAGACCGTCCCCACCCGCACCTACGTGCTCGACACGAGCGTGTTGCTCGCCGACCCGGGTGCCATGCACCGGTTCGACGAGCACGAGGTGGTCCTGCCCGTCGTCGTCATCACCGAACTCGAAGGCAAGCGCCACCACCCGGAGCTGGGCTACTTCGCCCGCTCCGCGTTGCGCCAGCTCGACGAGATGAGGGTGACGCACGGCCGGCTGGACAAGCCGATCCCGGTCGGTGAGGCGGGCGGCACGATCCGCGTCGAGCTCAACCACACCGACCCGACGTCGTTGCCCAGCGGCTTCCGCCTGGGCGACAACGACACCCGGATCCTGGCCGTGGCGCAGAACCTCTCCAACGAGGGCGCCCTGGTCACCCTGGTCTCCAAGGACCTCCCGCTGCGGATCAAGGCCTCCTCGGTCGGCCTCGACGCTCAGGAATACCGCGCCGAGACCGTCAACGAGGACTCCGGCCACACCGGCATGGCCGAGCTCGAGGTGGCCTCGGCCGACCTCGACGAGCTGTACGACGACGGCGTGGTCGACCTCGAGTCGGCACGCGCGCTGCCCTGCCACACGGGCCTGGTGCTGCTCTCCGACCGTGGCACCGCCCTGGGCAGGGTCGGTCCCGACAAGCAGGTGCACCTGGTGCGCGGCGACCGCGAGGCGTTCGGCGTGCACGGCCGGTCCGCCGAGCAGCGCATCGCGTTGGAGATGCTGCTCGACCCCGACGTCGGCATCGTCTCGCTCGGAGGCCGCGCCGGCACCGGCAAGTCGGCGATGGCACTGTGCGCGGGCCTCGAGGCGGTGATGGAGCGCCGCCAGCACAAGAAGGTCGTGGTCTTCCGTCCGCTGTTCGCCGTCGGCGGCCAGGAGCTCGGCTACCTGCCCGGCTCCGAGAACGAGAAGATGTCGCCGTGGGCCCAGGCAGTTTTCGACACCCTCGGCGCCCTCACCACGCGCGACGTGATCGAGGAGGTCATGGACCGCGGCATGCTCGAGGTGCTGCCGCTGACCCACATCCGCGGCCGCTCGCTGCACGACGCGTTCGTGATCGTCGACGAGGCGCAGTCCCTGGAGCGCAACGTGCTGCTCACCGTGCTCTCGCGGATCGGCGCCAACTCCAAGGTCGTGCTGACCCACGACGTGGCCCAGCGCGACAACCTGCGGGTCGGCCGCCACGACGGCGTGGTCGCCGTGGTCGAGAAGCTCAAGGGCCACCCGTTGTTCGCGCACGTCACGCTGACCAGGTCCGAGCGGTCCCCGATCGCGGCGCTGGTCACGGAGATGCTGGAGAACATCACGATGTAGTCCCGTCACCTCTGGGACGAGGCGAGCCCGGTGTGACCCGTGTGACTGGTGAAGCGCGGGTGTGACCGGGCTCGCCTGTGGATTTGCCGTGTCCGGTTTGCCTCCACTGGCCCCTTCATGCAAGGTGGTCAAGATCTTTCGCGCGCCGGGGGGCATGTTGGCGGATCGATCAGTCCTGATGTCTACCCCGTGGGTACCCCTTTGTCCAAGCACAAGAAGTACGACCCCAAGCACCGGCAACTCCGGGCAGCGGGCGTACCGAAGAAGGCTCTGCGCAACACGCTGGTCCTCTCTTCGATCGCCGTGGCCGCCACTGGCTCCACCGTCGCAACCGGCATGTTCGGTGACGGTGCAGCCGCGAAGCGAGACGTCGCGCCGATGGCTGCCGACCTCGGATCCGTGGCCCCGCTCAGTGCCCAGGAGATCGCCGAACGCCGCGGTGACGACGAGCCCTCGCGCTCCGACCGTCGCAGCGACCTCGACCGGACCAAGCAGGCCGAGCTGACCGCTGCCGCGAGCACGCCCACCGGCAACGCGGTCATCGAGACCGAGGACGCCACCGACGACGACCCGCGTGGTGTCGCCCGGGCCCTGCTCTCCGAGTTCGGCTTCGGCTCCGACCAGTTCGGCTGCCTCGACTCGCTGTGGACCAAGGAGAGCGGCTGGAACCCCAGCGCGGACAACCCCAGCTCCTCGGCGTACGGCATCCCGCAGGCGCTGCCCGGCTCCAAGATGAGCTCGGCCGGTGCCGACTGGGCAACCAACCCGGCCACCCAGATCCGCTGGGGCCTGGGCTACATCCAGGACCGCTACGGCACTCCGTGCAGCGCCTGGGGCCACAGCCAGAGCCACAACTGGTACTGAGTCGCCCTCGATCCGACCGGCCAGTTGTCTAGTCTGGTTCGAACGGGTCACGCGCGCACCGGCTGATCCGCCGGTTCAGCTCCATTTCCGCACGTGGTGCGGCGCACACCCTCCATGCTCGGAACACAGGGCACCTGGGGGGACCGACTTTTCGGATCCGGGTGCCACCGGGACTGATCCGAAAGGTGTCGCCGTGCGCGCACAAAATTTCCTGGGCAGGACTCTGCCCGCTCTCGCCGTGGCCACCGGCATCACGCTGGTCGCCTCCATCTCACCCAGCGTGGCCGCCCCGCCGGTCAGGCCGGGAGCCGTCACCGGCCTCGTCGCCGGCGCGATCACCAAGCCTGCCGCGGCCTACGTGGTCCCGGCGACGTGGAACCAGGCCAGCCGGGCCACCACGTACCGGGTCCAGCTGGTCGACGCAGCAGGCGTCGTGCTCGACTCCGAGACCGTCACCGACGAAGCCTGGACTGCGTTCACGACGGCCCGGCCCGGTACGTCGGTCAGGGTCCGTGTGACGCCGTACGCCGGCACCCGCAGGGGGAAGCTCGTCCAGTCGGGCGCCAAGGTGCTGGCCGACCTCACCGCGCCGACCGGCGCGTTCGACGTGTCGGTCGACGCCGACGGCTACACCGCGACCGTGACCCAGGCCGCGCTGTCGGACGACGTCACGGCAGCCGACTCCATCACTCGCACCGTCGACTGGGGTGACTCCACCGAGCAGGAGTGGTCGACCGGCACGTCGCTCGTCCACGTCTACCCGACGACCGAGGCGCGCTACGTGCCCCGGGTGCGCCTGACTGACCTGGCCGGGAACACCCGTGAGCTCACCCTGGACGCGGTGGTCGTCAACGACCACGCCGCACCCACCGGCGCGTTCACCCTCAGCCCGGCAACGGCGTGGGCGAAGCTCACCAAGGTCCAGCTCACGCAGGACGCCCTCGTCGACAACTGGACGCCGGGCAACCTGATCGAACGACGCGTCGACTGGGGAGACGGCACTCCGCTGGTTCTCTGGACGACCGGCACCGTGCTGGCCCACGTCTACCGCACCGCCGGCCCGTTCACGCCGAGCGTCACGCTGACCGACGAGGCCCAGAACAGCGTTCCGGTCGAGGTCGGCGCCGTGACGGTCAAGGCAGACACCGCCCGCCCCGTGGTCCGGCTGACGCTGCCGCGTGCCCCGCGCACGTCGGTGCGCAAGTGGACCACCCTGCGTGGTGTGGCCCGTGACAGCGGCACCGGCGTCCGCCAGGTGCGAGTTCGCGCCGTCGAGAAGCGGGGCGCGGCCTGGTACGCCTTCCGGCCCGCCACCGGCACGTGGGTCAAGGCCGGCACGACCAAGTCGGCCGCCCTGCGCAAGTCGGGCATCAGGGTCGTGGTGCCCACCGCCACCGGCACCTGGACGGCGCGCCTGCCGCGCCTGGCCAAGGGTCAGCTGGTCTACAACGTGATCGCCCAGGACAAGGTCGGCAACCTGTCCACGGTGGTCTGGCGCGCGCAGTCACTGACGCGTCGCTGAGGGCGGGGGTGGGCTGGTGGCCGACCGTTGACGGTCGGTCACCAGGCCCAGCGCCACTTCAGGTCTAGAGCCGCTTCTTCTGCACCTTGCCCATCTCGTTGCGGGGCAGGGCATCGACGAACACGATCTCCCTCGGCCGCTTGTGCGCGGAGAGCTCCTCGCCGACGTACGACGTGAGGTCCGCGGCGCTGACCGGTGTGCGGGCCACCACGAACGCCACGATCTTCTGGCCCAGGTCGGGGTCGGGGGCGCCGATCACGGCGCACTCGGCGACCGCCGGGTGCCCGAGCAGCGTCGACTCGATCTCGCCGGCGCCGATGCGGTAGCCGGCCGACTTGATCAGGTCGACCGACTCGCGCCCGACGATGCGGTGCGCGCCGTCCGCGTCGATCACCGCCACGTCGCCGGTGACGAACCAGCCGTCGTCGGTGAACGTCTCGGCAGTCGCCTCGGCGCGGTTGAGGTAGCCGTCGAACAAGGTGGCGCCGCGCACCTCGAGCCGGCCGACGGACTCGCCGTCGTGCGGCACGTCGGCGCCGTGCTCGTCGCGCAGCCTGGTCTCGACCCCGGCGACCGGCACGCCGACCCAACCGGCCCGTCGTACGCCGTCGGCCCGCGTGGCCACGGTGATCAGGGTCTCGCTCATGCCGTAGCGCTCGGCCACCTCGTGGCCGGTGAGCTCCTTGAGGCGCTCGAAGACCGGCACCGGCAGGGCCGCGCTGCCCGAGACCAGCAGTCGCGCGCCGGTCAGCTCGCGGGCGTGGTCGGGCGACTCGGCCAGGCGTGACCAGATGGTCGGGACCGCGAAGTACATGGTGCCCTTCGCCCCGGCGTACGCCTCGGGCGTGCCGCGGCCGACGTGCACGAGGCTGCCGCCGATGCGCAACGGGCCGAGCACGCCCAGCACCAGGCCGTGCACGTGGAAGAGCGGGAGGCCGTGCACGAGGACGTCGTCGCTGGTCCATGCCCAGGCGTCGATGAGGCCGTCGAGCCCGGCCGTGAGTGCGCGGCGGGAGAGCAGCACACCCTTGGGCAGGCCGGTGGTGCCCGAGGTGTAGAGCACGAAGGCGATGCGCTCCGGGTCGACCTGCACCGGCGTGTACGACGCCCTGGCCGTCTCGTCGATCTCGAGCGCGGGCAAGGACGTGTCGTCTGGCGCCGCGCCCAACCAGGCGTCGGGTGTCGCGTCGGAGAGGATGTGGCGCAGCTCGGCGGCCCCGGAGTCGGGTGGAACGGGCACGACCTCGACGCCGGCCAGCAGGGCCCCGGTCACGGCGAGCACGGTCGACATCGTCGGCGTGGCGAGCACCGCCACGCGTCTCCGACCGGCCAGCGAGTCGGCCACGACCGCGGCGGCGGCCAGCAGGTCGGCGTGGCTGGTGGTGGTGCCGGCGACGCTCAGGTGCCGGTCGGTGCGGGCTCGGAGCAGGCCGGGCAGCAGCGCTTCCGCCATGTCAGGGCCTCGTCATCGAGGCCACGTCGAGCGCCTCGTCGAGCTGCTGCTCGGTCAGGGTGCCGTCGTCGACGAAGCCCAGCGCGATCACCGTCTCGCGGATGGTGGCCCCGTCGGCCAGCGACTTCTTGGCCACCTTGGCCGCAGCCTCGTAGCCGAGGTAGCGGTTCAGCGGCGTGACCACGGACGGCGAGGACTCGGCGTAGGTCCGCATCCGCTCGACGTCGGGCTCGATGCCGTCGATGCACCGGTCGGCGAGCAGCCGGGTCGAGGTGGTGAGCAGCCGGATCGACTCCAGGAGGTTGCGGGCCAGCACCGGCATCATCACGTTGAGCTCGAAGTTGCCCGAGGCGCCGGCGGTGGTGATCGTGACGTCGTTGCCGATCACCTGGGCGCACACCATCAGCGTCGCCTCGGGGAGCACCGGGTTCACCTTGCCCGGCATGATGCTCGAGCCGGGTTGCAGGTCGGGGAGGTGGATCTCGGCCAGGCCGGTGCTCGGGCCCGACGACATCCAGCGCAGGTCGTTGCAGAGCTTGGTGAGGCTGACCGCGATCGTGCGCAGCTGGCCGGAGAGCTCGACCAACGCGTCACGGGCGCCCTGTGCCTCGAAGTGGTTGCGGGCCTCGGTGAACGGCAGGCCGGTCGCCTCGGCCAGCTCCTCGATCACGGCCGCGGCGAACCCGGGCGGCGTGTTGATGCCGGTGCCCACCGCCGTACCGCCCAGGGGGAGCTCGAGCACCCGCGGCAGGGTCGACTCCAGTCGCTCGATGCCGAGCCGGCAGGCCGCGGCGTACCCGCCGAACTCCTGCCCCAGCATCACCGGGGTGGCGTCCATCAGGTGCGTACGGCCCGACTTCACCATGTCTGCGAACGCGACCGCCTTGGTCTCGAGGGCGGCGGCCAGGTGGTCGAGCGCGGGAACCAGCCGGTCGTGGGTCGCCGTGGCGGCCGCGACGTGGATCGAGGTCGGGAACGTGTCGTTGCTCGACTGGCTGGCGTTGACGTCGTCGTTGGGGTGCGCCTCGACCCCGGCCCGTGCGGCCAGGGTGGCCAGCACCTCGTTCATGTTCATGTTGGAGCTGGTGCCCGAGCCGGTCTGGAACACGTCGATCGGGAAGTGGTCGAGGTGCTGGCCGTCGCCGATCGCCGCGGCGGCCTCGCCGATCGCCTCGGCCACCGACTCGTCGATCACACCGAGCCGGGCGTTCACCTTCGCGGCGGCCGCCTTGACCCGGGCCAGGGCGATGACGTGCTCGCCCTCGAGGCGGGTGCCGCTGATGGGGAAGTTCTCCACGGCGCGCTGCGTCTGCGCCCGCCACAGCGCCTTGGCAGGCACCTGCACCTCGCCCATGGAGTCGTGTTCGATGCGGAAGTCGCTCATGCCTCGAGGCTAGGCCATGTCTCTCAAACGGCAGTTTGAGAGAAACGGCCTAGTGGGTCCGAAAACAATCAGGAGTGCTTGCTTTGCGTGTGTGACGTGGCTTACATTCGGCCATCGATCGCTCAGAGGGAGACCCGCCACCCATGTCCCAACCCACCACCGTCTGTGCAGCGTTCCAACGCACCGTCACGGTCCAGCCGTCCGCCGTGGCCCTGCGCACGCCGGGCGATGCCGTCTCAGTCACCTGGCAGGAGTACGCCGACCGTGTCCGCAAGGTCGCCGCAGGCCTGGCCGAGCTCGGCCTGGAGCGCGGGGACACCCTTGCGCTCATGCTGACCAACCGCCCCGAGTTCGCCTGGGTCGACGCCGGAGCCATGCACCTCGGCGTGATCGCGTTCTCGATCTACAACACCTCGTCGCCGGACCAGGTCGACTACCTCTTCGGCAACGCGGAGAACACGGCAGTGGTCACCGAGACCGCGCTGCTCCCGGCGATCCTCGCCTCCGGGATCTCGCTCGAGCACGTGATCGTGGTCGACGGGAAGCCTGAGGGAGCCACGATGAGCCTCGAGGAGCTGGAGGCCTCGGGCGACCCGGACTTCGACTTCGAAGCCGCCTGGCAGGCGGTCCGGCCCGACGACGTGCTCACCCTGATCTACACCTCGGGCACCACCGGACCGCCGAAGGGCGTGCAGCTGACCCACGCCAACATCATGGACACGGTGGAGGCCGCGTTGAAGGTGGTGCCGGTCGAGTTCGGCGACCGGATCACGTCCTTCCTGCCCGCGGCCCACATCGCCGACCGTGCGTCCGCGCAGTACTTCGCGGCCACCAGCGGCGTACAGGTCACCTACGTGGACGACCCGCGCGCGATCGCGGCCGCCCTGCCCGACGCCCGGCCGACGATCTGGTTCGCCGTGCCGCGGGTCTGGGAGAAGATCAAGATGGCCGTCGAGGCGAAGCTCGCCGCCGAGGAGTCCCCGGTCAAGAAGAAGATGTTCGCCTGGGCCCTCGAGCTGGCCGCGATGCGGGCCGAGGCCGTGCTCTCCGGCAAGCAGCTCGGCACCCTCGACCGCCTGCAGGTCGGGCTGGCCGACAAGCTCGTGCTCTCCAAGGTGCGCGAGGCGCTCGGCATGTCCGAGCTCAAGTGGGCCTGGTCGGGTGCCGCCGCGATCGCGCCCGAGACGCTGAGGTTCTTCATGGGCCTGGGCGTCAACGTGTGCGAGCTGTGGGGCATGTCGGAGCTCTCGGGGGCCGGCACCATCAACCCGCCCGGCAAGGCCAAGGTCGGCAGCGTCGGCCCCGGACTGCCCGGCACCGAGATCCGCATCGCCGAGGACGGCGAGGTGCTGTTCCGCGGGCCCGGCGTCATGCCCGGCTATCGCAAGGACCCGGAGAAGACAGCCGAGGCGATCGACGAGGACGGCTGGCTGCACACCGGCGACGTCGGCACCCTCGACGCCGACGGCTACCTGACCATCGTCGACCGCAAGAAGGAGCTGATCATCAGCTCCTCGGGCAAGAACATGTCGCCGTCTAACATCGAGAACACGCTCAAGGTGACCACCCCGTTGGCCGCCACGATCACCGTGATCGGCGACGGCCGCCCCTACAACGTGGCCCTGGTGACGCTCGACCCCGACGCGGCTGCCGCATTCGCCGAGAAGGCGGGCGTGGCGGCGGACCCGGCCACGCTGGCCAAGCACCCGGAGCTGCTCGCTGCCGTGCAGGCCGGAGTCGACGCGGGCAACGCCAAGCTGTCGCGGGTCGAGCAGGTCAAGAAGGTCGAGGTGCTGCCGGAGTTCTGGCTGCCTGGCAGCGAGGTGCTCACCCCGACCCTCAAGCTGCGCCGCAAGCCGATCAACGACAAGTACGCCGACGTGATCGCGCGACTCTACGAGTGACATGAGCCAGCCGCAGCAGGAGAGATCTCGGGCCACCCGGCAGCGGTTGCTGGACGCCACCATCGACAACCTCGCCGAGGTCGGCTGGTCGGGCACCACGGTGGTGGCGGTGGCCGCGCGCGCGGGCGTGTCCCGCGGCGCGGCCCAGCATCACTTCGCGACCCGCGACGACCTGGTGCGTGCCGCCGTCGAGTCGGTCACCGACGAGCTCACCCGCGAGATGCGCGAGCAGGAGGCGCACTTCGCCGAGGGAGGGAACCGGCCGCTGGCCGTGGTCGAGCTGCTCACCGACATGTGGGCCGGGCGCTTCGGGCGGGCGGCCACCCAGCTGTGGGTCGCCGCCGCCACCGACCCGGGGCTGCGCGCCTTGGTGCTGCCACTCGAGCAGCGCTTCAGTCGCGAGCTGTTCCGCACCACCGCCGAGCTGCTGGAGGTCGACCGGAGGGAGCCGCGGGCCGCCGAGTCGGTGCGGTTGACCATCGACCTGACCCGTGGCGTCGGCCTCGGTGCCCTGTTGCGCAGCGACCTGCAGCGCCGCAAGGCCGACCTGGCGCAGTGGGCTGCCGTGCTGGCCACGCTCCCCGGCATCGGCTCCTAGTCAGACTCGACTGACGTAGAGCCAGTACTTCTCCTCGCGCGTGCCGAGCTGGACGTCGTACGACGACGGCTCACAGGTGCCGAACACCTCGGTCATCGCGGTCTGCAGCGTGGGCGTCTCGGCCGCCGACCAGATGGCCAGCACCTGACGGGTCACCCGACGTGCGGCCTGCAGGAACGGCGGCAGGTAGATCGCCTCGTTGGCGTCGTGCACGAGGTAGTCGGGGCCGTTGTCGACGTCGAGCAGGACCAGGTCGTACGCCGAATCGTCCGCCTCGGCCAACGCGGTGGCGACGTCCGCGACGACCACGTCGAGGCGTTCGTCGGCCAGCAGCGCGGGGCCGTGCGAGATCGTGCCGTCGCGCATCCAGTCGACCAGTGACTGTTCCAGCTCGACCACGGTGCAGGACTCCACGCGGCGATCGGCGAGCACCTCGGCAAGCGTGAAGCCCAGCCCGAGTCCGCCGACCAGCACGCTGCCCGGGCGGTCGACCAGGCCGAGTGCGGCGGTGGCCAGGGCTCGTTCACTGCTGGTCTCGAGGGTGTCCATCACGAACACGCCGTTGACCCGCAGCTCCAGCACGGTAGGGGCGTTGTCCTCGCGGCGTTCGCGCAGCACGACCTCGCCGCGCGGAGATTCGTGGCGCGCGATCTCGACGGAATCCATGGGTCCACTCTGGCGGATGCGACTGGCCGTCGGGTGTGGCGGGTGCGTCGGACGGGCAGGATGTCCCCATGAAGTGCCTTCTCGCCGCGTTCGTCGTACCAGCCCTGTTCCTGGCGGGGTGCTCCGACGACCAGGGGGCCTCCGGGCGCGCCGGCGACCCGGCGTCCGCGGCCTCCTCGTCCGACTCACCGACGGAGTCGACGACGGAGATCCCGACCGAGCCCACGGACGACAGCGGCATGGCGCAGAGCGACGACGACTGCGAGGCACTGCTCGACGCCGACGAGGTCCGCGCGATCGCCACGCCCGACGAGGTGCGGCTGTTGACGGTCGCGGGTTCGCCCACGTGCGTGGCCAGGCTGAGCGGCGACCTGAGCCAGCTGAACGTGTCGATCACGCCGGCTGACGTCTGGGCGCGCACGGTGAAGGTGGCGATCAAGCAGGTCATCGACCAGGGCCTCCTCGACGACGCGGAGAACCAGGCCAAGCTGCAGGAAGGACTCGACCTGCTCGAGTCGGGTGACGGGCTCGACCCCGACCAGGCCTGCGACCTGTTCACCACGATGGTCGTCGACATCCAGGGCCGACCCGAGGGATCCAACAACGTGGTCAACGTCGTGCCGTCACCCGACGAGCCGCTCAGCATCAACGCGCAGGCCTGCTCTGACGGCGTCTACACGTCGGTGTCGGTGATCGCACCGAGCCCGATCAAGAACCCTGAGGCGCTCCAGCCGAAGATGATGGCCGCGCTGGACCACTTCCACGAGGGTCCGCTGCGTTGACCTCCGGGAGCCTCAGCGCCCCGGTCCGGACCACCACGCGTCGATCGGCAGCGCGCCGTCCGGCGTGACCCTCTGGCCGGGCATCGGCGCCGCCACGCGCACGCCGTCCGCCTCGCGCACCAGCCACTCGATCGGCTCGGCCCAACGATGGAAGGCGAGGTCGAACGTGGCCCAGTGGATCGGCAGCAGCGCGTTGCCGCCGAGCACCCGGTGCGCGCGCAGTGCCTCGGCAGGGTCCATGTGGACGTCGGGCCAGCGCTTGTCGTAGGCGCCGATCGGCAGCACGGTCAGGTCGAAGGGGCCGTACGCCGACCCGATGGCCTCGAACGCGTCGGTCCAGCCGGAGTCCCCTCCGAAGAAGACCCGCCGTTCGCCGGCGGCCACCACCCACGACGACCACAACGTCGGGTTCGGGGCGAAGAGTCGGCCGGAGAAATGCTGTGCCTCGGTGCAGGTGAGGACGAGGTCGTCGACGGTGTGCGACTGGCCCCAGTCGAGCTCGACGATGCGCTGCTCCGGGACTCCCCAGTGGCGCAGGTGGCTGCCGATGCCGAGCGGCACCACGAAGACGACCTCCTGGTGCCGGGCCAGCCATTCGATGGTTCCGGTGTCGAGGTGGTCGTAGTGGTCGTGCGAGATGAGCACCGCACTCAGCCGCGGCAGCTCACGCAGCGCCAGCGGCACCGGGTGGTGCCGGCGCGGACCCACGCGCGACGCGGGCGAGACACGGTCGCTCCACACCGGGTCGGCCAGCACCCAGTGGCCGCCGACCTCGAGCAGGACGGTGGCGTGGCCGAGCCAGGTCGCGGCGCACTGGTCGGCCGTCGCCGGCAGTGCGGGTGTGGCCAGCGGGACCGGGCCGCTGGGCTTGCCCGTGCGGCCCTTCCGGGCGAAGTCGCGGGCGATCGAGGCCCGGCTCGTCTCCTCGACCATGCGGGATGGTCGACTGTTGTGGAAGGACCCGTCGCGGTATTGCGGGGAGTCCGCGAACGCATCGGCGGGAGGTCGCGTGCCGAGGCTGCGGAGCAGGGGGAGTCGCTGGAGGGTCACGCTCCTGATTCTCGCTCACCCGCCCAAGCACCGCGGCCAGGGCGAGTAGGTTCGAAGGATGACCCTGTCGAACACGGAGACCGTCCGCGCCATGTTGGGTGCCTTCCGGGCCCAGGACCTGCCGACGGCCACCGGGCTGCTGGCCGACGACGTGACGTTCACGAGTCCCCAGGACGACCACATCGACAAGGCGACCTACCTCGAGGTGTGCTTCCCGACCGCCGACCGGTTCACCTCACAGGAGGTCCTCCACGTCGTGGAAGCCGGCGACGGCGGGGTCTTCCTCATGTACGAGTACGAGCTGACGACCGGGGAGCGCTACCGGAACACCGAGCTCATCACGGTGCGTGACGGCCTGATCACCGAGATACAGGTGTTCTTCGGCGGTCGGGCCTGACCGGGCCGGTGCCCGGCACACTGGGCATGCCGGGGCGGCCGGATCAGTCGAAGAGCTCGCTGAGCCAGCTCTCCTTCTTCTTCTTGCGGTAGGGCTGCTGCTGGTAGGAACGGTCTCGGTCGTACGACGATGACGAGCGGTCGCGGTCGTCGTACCGCTGCTGCGGGGGAGCAGGTGCGGCGGGGGCCGGAGGAGCCTGGGTCATCGACCGGTCGATGATCTTGTCCAGCTCGCCACGGTCGAGCCAGACGCCGCGACAGGTCGGGCAGTAGTCGATCTCGATGCCGCTGCGCTCGCTCATCACGAGGGTGGCGCCGTCGGTGGGGCACTGCATGGGGGATTCCTTTCGTTGCCTGCCCAGCCAACGTACGGCGACCGCCCGGCGTTCCCTCAGGCCCTCAGTCGTCCACGTCCGCCGGTCAGTCTTCCTTGGAACGCACCCGGATGCCCGAGATCGGGATGTTCACCGCGCCCGACGGGTCGGTGAAGAAGTCGTTGCCCTTGTCGTCGACCACGATGAAGGCAGGGAAGTCCTCGACCTCGATCTTCCAGATCGCCTCCATGCCGAGCTCTTCGTACTCCAGCACCGAGACGTCCTTGATGCAGTCCTGGGCCAGGCGCGCCGCGGGCCCGCCGATCGAGCCGAGGTAGAAACCACCGTGGGTGTGGCACGCCTCGGTGACCTGCTTGCTGCGGTTGCCCTTGGCCAGCATCACCATCGAGCCACCGGCCGCCTGGAACTGGTCGACGTAGGAGTCCATGCGGCCCGCCGTGGTCGGACCGAACGAGCCCGACGGCATGCCCTCGGGCGTCTTGGCCGGGCCGGCGTAGTAGACGGGGTGGTCCTTGAGGTACTGCGGCATCTCCTCGCCGGCGTCGAGCAGGTCCTTGATCTTGGCGTGCGCGATGTCGCGGGCGACCACCAGCGGGCCGGTCAGCGAGAGCCGGGTCTTGACCGGGTGCCTGGCCAGCTCGGCGAGGATCTCGCTCATCGGCTGGGTGAGGTCGATCTTCACGACGTCGTCGGCCGCGGCCAGCTGCTCCTCGCTGGGCTCGGGCAGGTACTTCGCCGGGTCGGTCTCGAGCTGCTCGAGGAAGACGCCCTCGGCGGTGATCTTGCCCAGCGCCTGGCGGTCGGCCGAGCACGACACGGCGATCGCGACCGGGCAGCTGGCGCCGTGGCGGGGGAGCCGGACCACGCGGACGTCGTGGCAGAAGTACTTGCCGCCGAACTGCGCACCGATGCCGAACGACTGGGTGAGCTTGAAGACCTCGTCCTCGAGCTCGAGGTCGCGGAAACCGTGGGCGCTCATCGTGCCCTCGGTCGGCAGGTTGTCGAGGTAGTGCGCGCTCGCGTACTTCGCGGTCTTGAGCGCGAACTCCGCGCTGGTGCCGCCGATGACCACGGCCAGGTGGTACGGCGGGCACGCAGCGGTGCCGAGCGAGCGGATCTTCTCGTCGAGGAACTCCAGCATCCGCTTGGGGTTCAGGATCGCCTTCGTCTCCTGGAACAGGAACGACTTGTTGGCCGAGCCGCCACCCTTGGCCATGAAGAGGAACTTGTACTCCGGCCCCTTCTCGCCCTGGGCCGTGGAGTAGAGCTCGATCTGGGCCGGCAGGTTGGTGCCGGTGTTCTTCTCCTCGTACGTCGTGAGGGGTGCGAGCTGGGAGTAGCGGAGGTTCAGCTTGGTGTACGCGTCGTACACGCCCTTGCTGATCGCCTCGCCGTCGTCGGCGCCGGTGAGCACGCCCTCGGACTTCTTGCCCATCACGATCGCGGTGCCGGTGTCCTGGCACATCGGCAGCACGCCGCCGGCGGAGATGTTGACGTTCTTGAGCAGGTCGGTGGCCACGAACCGGTCGTTGCCCGACGCCTCGGGGTCGTCGATGATCTTGCGCAGCTGCGCGAGGTGGGCCGGGCGCAGGTAGTGGCTGATGTCGTGCATCGCCTCCGCGGTCAGCTTCTGGATCGCCTCGGGGTCGACCTGCAGGAACGTCTTCCCGTTCGCCTCGAACGTGGAGACGCCCTCGGTGGTGATCAGCCGGTAGGGCGTGTCGTCCTTGCCGGTCGGGAGCAGGTCGGAATAGCGGAATTCAGGTTCGGTGGCCACGGACGTCAAGATTACTCCGGTCGGCGGGCGGTCCTGACTCCGGATCAGAGGAGCGTCCTGGCGAGATCCGCGACGAAGGCGTCAGCCGCCTCCAGGGGCTTCCGGTCCACCGGAGCGGGAGCACCGCCCGAGGTTCGGTAGATCCCGCTGCCTCGTGCCGGCCAGACCCTCAGGGCGACGGCCAGCAGGCCGGGTTCGCCCATGGCGTCGCGTGCCACGACGTACGACCGTGCGTCCTCGTCCCTGTTGACATGGGCCGGGTGGCCGCCGAGCTCGTCCCCGTCGCGGAACTTCACCGTCGAGTCAGTGGTGACGACGACCGAGATCTCCAGGGTGTGCGTCGGATCTGCGAAGGAACACTGTGTGGTGCCGTCGCGAGCATCGTCGGCCACCAACACCAGGCTGTTCGGGGGCGCGACCGTGGTCACGCCGGTGAACGAGTCGCCGAAGTGCTCGCGCACGACGGGTGTCGCCGCGGCACACAACACGTTCGGGTCTGCCTCGGCCTCCATGATGAGGTCGCGGCGGTTGTCCGGCACGTCGGCGTCTTCGGTCGGAGCACACTCCAGCTCTGCCTGGTCCTGGATGTCGACGCAGGCACCCACCGCAGACGTGTCCGCCTCGTCCCACGCATGGAGGAGGTCGACCGGATCGCGGTCCGGGGACGGGACCTTCGTCGCCGTCGGGATCAGGGCCCTGGCGAACGTGAGGCCCTGCTGGCACGACTCGGCGGTCACGAAGGCGACGAGCTTGTCCCCGTCACGCACGGCGACGTCAGCCTCGCCGAGCGTCCACTCCAGGTAGCAGCCGGTGCCGTCGCCGTTCGCGCGGACCGTCGTCCCGGCCACCTCGTGGGTCGTCTGGTAGTCCTGCACGTCCGTGTCGCGGTACCGGAGCTCGAGATCGACCCCTGACGCCTTGTCCTGGCACCGGTCGAGCACGGTGTAGTTGGTCGCGCCCTCGTAGGGAACCGGGGTGCGGCCGGCCCGCTCGATCAGGTCGCAGGTCGCCGCGCGTTGCAGCCCCCGCGGCCGCGTGGCTCGCGCGGGGTGGTCATGCAGCAGGCCGGCGGCGGCTTCGGCGTACGCCGTCACGGTGGCGCACGGCGCGAGTCCGCTGAAGCTGATGGCGCGGGTGTGGCTGATCGGCAGGTGGACGAGGCACTGTCCGGAGTCCAGGTCGGCTCGGTAGGAGACGGTGCCGGCCAGGTCGCGTCGGGCCAGTCGGTGCCGTTGCGTCTCGCTCAGGAGGGTGTAGACGTCGGCCTTGACCGAGCTGTCGGACATCCAGCAGGAGTGGGGCTTGTCGGCCTGCGGGACGGCTCCCGTCGTACGCGCGCCCGCTGGATCGGCCGCCCGCAACAGCGCGCAGGGGTCGAGGGCGGCGGCCTTCTCGGCCACCTCGACGGCGTTCCGGTCGGGGTTGGTCTGCGCGGCGCGCTCGACCCGGGGGAGTGCCGACAGCGCCTCCTCCTCGTCGTCACCGAAGCAGCCGCTCAGGAGCAGCACCGCGAGGACGGCGACCAGGGTGGAGATGCGGCGACGGGGCATGTCGCGATGCTCCCCAGCGCACGGCTCCGCCAAACTCGTGATAAAAGTATAGTGACTCGGGTGACTTTGGAGGCTTTGCGTGAAGAAGAGAACAGTGGCAGCGATCCTCGGGACGGCCGTGCTCGCACTCGCCACGTTCGTGGGCGCGGCGCCGACCGCGGGCAGCGCCCCACCGGACGATGAGACCGAGGCCCGCCCCAACATCGTGTTCATCCTGATGGACGACTTCTCCACCGAGCTCCTGGAGACCATGCCGACTGCGCAGCAGATGAAGGCCGAGGGCGCGTCGTACGACAACTCGTTCGTCATCGACTCGCTCTGCTGCCCGTCGCGGGCGGCCCTGCTGACCGGCCAGGCCCCGCACCAGACCGGCGTCCTGACCAACACGCCCAACGATCCGGACAACCCGATCGGTGGCTACGAGGCGTTCGAGCAGTACGGCAACACCGCCAAGCAGTTCAGCGTGACCCTGCAGGACAGCGGCTACACGACCGGGTTCATCGGCAAGTTCATGAACCGCTACGAGGCGAAGACCGTCGACGGTGAGCTGGTCGCACCCCCGAAGGTGCAGGGATGGAGCGACTGGGAGGCGATCCTCGGCGGCGGCTACAACGGGTGGGGCTACAAGAGCACCTATCTCGACGACAACGGCGACGTGCAGCTGCGCAACCATCCGAAGCCGGCGCTGACCCAGCCCGTCGAGGCCCGCGACCAGCGCTACGCCACGAATGTCGCGGCAGACAAGGCGATCGACTTCATCGAGCGCCACGACGACGAGGACGCGCCGTACTTCCTCGAGATCGCGACGTACGGACCGCACAGCCAGCTCCAGGCCGCCTACCCCGACAGCCCGCAGTTCCCCTCGGCGTTCGCGGACCGCGCGCCGGCCGGCGATCCGACCGGCGGCAACTGCGGCCTCGCCGCCTGCGGTGACCTCACCCTCGACGACCTCGTCGGGTACGGCGACGACCGCACCGACAACGCCCCGACGTACCTGCACCGCGACGGGCGTACGTCGCCCGCACCGGCCTGGCGCACCAACGAGGTCTCGCTGACCGACGACCAGGCGCTGACCCGCTACCGAGACCGGGCCCGGATGGTGCAGTCGATCGACCGGCTGATCGCGCGGGTGCGCGCGGCGGTCGGTCCGAACACCTACGTCTTCCTCACGGCAGACAACGGCTTCCACCTCGGCCAGCACCAGCTCAACGGCGGCAAGGGCACGCCCTACGACAGCGACAGCCGGGTTCCGCTGGTGGTGGTCGGTCCCGACGTCCAGCCCGGCGCGCGCAACCAGTTCGTCAACAACATCGACCTGGCGCCCACCTTCGAGGCGCTGGCCGGAGTGGAGAGTCCGGCGTTCCGGGCAGGCAACTCGTTCGCGGGGTCGCTGAGCGCGCCGAAGGTGGCCGGCGGGCGCTACGCGTTCTTCGAGCACACCTACGCCAAGACCCAGCCCGGCGAGGTCGACACGGACCAGGGGTCCGGCGGCACCATCGACATCATCCCGTCGTTCATCGCCGTGCGGAGTGCCCGCGGACTGCTGGTGCGATTCGACCTCGACAACGCCTGGACCAGCACTGACCACGCATGGGAGCTCTACCGCTACGACGTGCCGTGGGAGGACCGCAACGTCTTCGCGGAAGACCACGCCGAGCCGTGGGTGCAGGACCTCAAACGGCGCATCGAACGCTTCGACGGGTGCCGCCCGGCAGTGTGCAGGTCCTTGAGCCGCTGATCGCATGGCCGGCTCCGGCCGGTCGATGCCCGATTCCGCTGCGCGCGTGGGTAGTCTCCTGCCAAAATGCAGTGAAAGACTGCAGAAACATCGGGGGAGAACAATGGGGCGCAGGTCCTGGGGAGCCGCTGCGTCCTGCGGCGTGCTGTTGCTCGTCGCGTTGGTGCTCGGCGGCCTGCCGACGCGCGGTCCCGCGGCCGTTCGGGACGACGCCACGATCTCCCAACAGCGCGTGGACGATCGTCCCGACATCGTCCTGATCCTGATGGACGACTTCTCCATGGAGCTGTTGTCGACGATGCCCGAGGCGCAGCGCATGGTCCGCGAGGGGGCGGCGTACCGGAACTCCTACGTGGTCGACTCGCTGTGCTGCCCCTCGCGGGCCGCGCTGCTGACCGGGCAGGCGCCGCACCAGACCGGGGTGCGCACCAACACCCGCAACGGAACGCCCGCCGTCGGTGGCTACCCGGCGTTCGCCGCGCACGACAACCCGCGCAAGCAGTTCAGCGTGGCCCTGCAGGGCAGCGGCTACACGACAGGGTTCATCGGCAAGTTCCTCAACGTCTACGACGTGCGCCGGGTCAACGGGAAGATCGTCCCGCCGCCCAAGGTGCCCGGTTGGGACGACTGGCAGGCGATCCTCAGCGGTGGCTACAACGGTTGGGGCTTCCGGTCGACGTACCTCGACGAGGACGGCACGATGCGGTTGCGCACCCACGCCAAGCCACCGCGGAACGCCTCGCACGAGGAGCGTGACCGCGGCTACGCCACGAACGTCACTGCCGACATGGCGGTGCGGTTCCTGCGCGATCACCGCGACGACACCTCGCCGTACTTCCTCGAGATCGCCACCTACGGCTCGCACGCCCAGATCCGCAAGGCCTACCCGGGCAGTCCCGCCTTCCCCTCGGCCTTCCGGGACCGGGCTCCCCGCGGAGACCTCGACGGCGGCAACTGTGGCCTGAAGCGTTGCGGCTCCCTGAGCCTGCGCGACCTGTTGGGGTACGACGACCCGCGCGACGACAACGCGCCGACCTACCTGCGTCCCGGCGGGCGAACGGCGCCGGCACCGGCCTGGCGCACGAACCCGATCATCCTCTCCGACAAGTCGGCGCTGCGGCACTACCGCGACCGGGTCCAGATGGTGCAGTCGATCGACCGGTTGATCGCCCGCGTGCGACGCGAGGTCGGCCCGGACACGTACGTCGTGCTCACCGCCGACAACGGGATCCACCTCGGCCAGCACCAGCTCAACGGCGGCAAGGGCACGCCGTACGACTCCGACGTACGGGTGCCGCTCGCCGTCGTCGGGCCCGACGTGGTGCCCGGCCGTCGGTCCCAGTTCGTCAGCAACATCGACCTCGCCTCGACCTTCGAGGAGCTGGCCGGCCGGGAGAGCCCGGCCTTCCGCTCCGGCACGTCGTTCGCGGCCAGCCTCCGGGCGCCGCAGGCCCGGGGCGGGCGCTACGTCTTCTTCGAGCACACGTGGTCGAGGTCGCGGCCCGCCGAGTTCGACCCGGACAAGGAGTCCGGTGGGTCGACAGACGTCGTGCCGTCCTACATCGCGGTGCGCAGTGCCCGCGGGCTGCTGGTGCGCGTCGACCTCGACAAGGACTGGCGCGGCACGGACTATGCGTGGGAGCTCTATCGCTACGACGTGCCGTGGGAGGACCGCAACGTCTTCGCCGAGGACCACGCCAAGCCCTGGGTGCGAGACCTCAAGCGGCGGATCGAAGAATTCGACGGGTGCCGCCCCGCGGTCTGCCGGGCACTGTCCCGCTGAGATGTGCCGGTGACCGGGCGGTGGGTGTCGCCACCGCCCGGCCGCCACCGGGTCAGACGCCGGCGGGCACCCGGTCGAGCTGACGCACCAGGAAGTCCGCGGCGGCAGCCCGCTGGTCATTGCCTCGGGCCACGGCCAGCGACATCCAGAAGACGCCGTGGGCCAGCCCGTCGAACCGCACCACCCGGGTGTCGACGCCGCTCTCGGCGATCTTCGCGGCGAGCAGCTCGGCCTCGTCGCGAAGGGTGTCGCACTCATTGGTGATCACCAACGTCGGCGGGAGTCCGGACAGGTCCGCGGTGTCCAGGGCCAGGCGCGGGTCGGCCAGGTCGTCGGGCGACCCGACGTACTGCTCGCCGAACCACGCAAGGTCGTCGAGCCCGATGATGTGGTCGGTGGCGAACTCCTGACGGGACGCGGTCTCGATGCTGGCGTTGACCAACGGGTAGACCAGCACCAGGCCTGACAGCTCCGGGCCGTCCTTCGCGGCCCGGAGCGCAGCGGCGGCGGCGAGGGTGCCACCTGCCGAGTCGCCGGCCAGGGCGATGCGACGAGCGTCACCGCCGTGGGAGGCGATGTTCTCCGCCGTCCACAGCAGGGCGGCGTACGCGTCGTCGTGGGCGGCCGGGAACCTGTGTTCCGGAGCACGGCGGTAGGTCGCGGACACCACCATCGCTCCGGTGCGCACCGCGAGGTCACGGGCCGGTTCGTCGGCCACGTCGAGGCTGCCGCCGACGAAGCCGCCACCGTGCAGGTAGACCAGCACCGGCTTCTCGTGACCGTCGGACTCGGGCGTGTAGATGCGCACCCGCTGGTCTGCGTGCTCGCCGTACGACGCCTCGACGACGCGAGCGACCTCCTTCTTCGGGGCCTGCATCTCGACGAAGGACTCCACGACCGCGCGGGTGCCCTCGACTCCTACCGCCCGGAAGCCGGTGAACTGCTGGTCCTTGAGCGCCTGGACCACGAACATCACCGACGGGTCCAGCGCCCGCGAGCAGCCGGCACCGTCCAGCTGTCGCGAGGTCTCGGCAAACCGGAACCCGCGATAGTCGTGCGCCTGCACGTTGTCGCAGATCGCCCGGTAGCGCGGCGCGCCGCCCAGGTAGACGAGGACGCGACGCGGCTTGCCGGGGATGTTGGCACCCATGTACCAGGACGAGGCCGACTTCGGCAGCAGCGTCATCTCGGAGATGGCCGTGGTCTCCGCGACCCACTGGTCCTGCGCCTGCTCGCTGGCGTCGATGACGTGGTGGCCGTGCTCGGCCATGTAGCTGATCGTGTCGCCGATGAGGTCTATGTGGTCCTCGATCGCCAACGGCATGTTGTAGAGCACCGACGGGCTCTGCGGGCCGGTCACCATGAACAGGTTCGGGAAGCCGTGCACCGTGACGCCGAGGTAGGTCTGCGGGCCGTCGGCCCACTCGTCGGCCAGCCGTACGCCGTGACGCCCGGTGATGTCCATCGCCAGCAGGGGGCCCGTGCAGGCGTCGAACCCGGTGGCCAGGATGAGCACGTCGAACTCGTGGACCGAACCGTCGGCAAGTCGCACGCCCTCGGGCACGACCGCGGCGATCGGGTTCGCGGCGACGTCCACCAGCGAGACACTGTCGCGGTTGAACGCCTCGTAGTAGTCCGTCTCCAGCGGGGGTCGCTTGGTCCCGTAGGGGTAGGTCGTGGGGGAGAGCAGGTCAGCGGTGGTCGGGTCGGTGACTCGTTCGCGGATCCGCGAACGGATGTAGTCGGCGGCGGTGTCGTTGGCGTCCTGGTCGAGCAGCACGTCCGCGAAGCTGTCGATGAAGAGGCGGAAGCCGCCGCGGTCCCAGCGGTCGTCGAAGATCGCCCGGCGCTCCTCCGCGCTCACCGCGAGGGCAGACGGCTGTACGTCGGAGTACGGCACGCCGAGGAAGTGGTTGCGTGACGCTGCGCGGAGCTCTGCGTAACTCGCCTTCTCGGTGGCCTCCTCGGCCGGGTCGGTGGCGTAGTTGCCGATAGGGGTGGCGAAGTTGGGGGTGCGCTGCAGCACGGTGAGGGAGTCGGCCACCTTCGCGATCTCGCTGATCGCCTGGATCCCGCTCGAACCGGTGCCGATGATGCCGACCCGCTGGCCGGACAGGTCGACGTCCTCGCGCCAGTTGCCGGTCAGCAGGGTACGGCCGGCGAACGTCTCGATGCCGGGGAAGTCCGGGGTCTTGGGGACCGAGAGGGTGCCGCCGCCGGAGACGAAGAACCGTGCGGTGTGCTCGCGGTTGTCGTCGGTGGTGACCCGCCACAGGCTCGCGTCGTCGTCCCAGGTCACCGACGTGACCCGGGTGTCGAACGTGACGTCGCGGCGTACGTCGAAGCGGTCGGCGACATGGTTGAGGTACTTCAGGATCTCGGGCTGCGCCGGGTAGCGCTCACTCCAGTGCCACTCCTGCTGGAGCTGCTCGTCGAAGGAGTAGGAGTAGTGCACGCTCTCGATGTCGACCCGGGCGCCCGGGTACCGGTTCCAGTACCAGGTGCCGCCGACGTCACTGGCGGCATCGAAGGCGTGGACGTCGAGGCCCATCTGGTCGCGGAACTTGTGGATGGCGTAGATGCCGGCGAATCCGGCACCGACCACGATGACGTCGTGGGTCTGGTCCTGGGTCATGGTTTCTCCTCCAGTCGGCGGAGCGCCATCGTGACCGCGGTCACACGGCCGGGGCGCGGGTGGAACCACCCGTTCGCCCACCCGTTTCCTCCCGCGGGCGGGCAGACCGTGGCACGGGTCACAGTGCGCGACTAAGGTCTCCCAGCATGAGCCCCGGCACCGGTGAACGGCTGACGACCTTCATCGGCCGTGACGACATGTTGAGAGACGTGCGCTCGCTGGTGGGCTCCTCACGGCTGGTCACGCTGACCGGGACCGGCGGCGTCGGCAAGACCCGGCTGGCCCTCGAACTGATCGAGCGCACCCGGCACCTCTTCGCCGACGGCGGTGTCTTCGTCGACCTGGCCAGCCTGGCCGGAGCCGCGGCGGTGGCGCCCGCGATGGTGTCTGCCCTCGAAGTCGCGGACCAGTCGACCCGCACGCCACTGGAGCAGCTGTGCCGGCACCTGGTCGGCAAGGCGATGCTCCTGGTGATCGACAACTGCGAGCACGTGCTCGACGAGGTGGCAGACCTGGTCTCCGAGCTGCTCGACGTGGCGCCCGCGCTGCGGATCGTGACCACCAGTCGTGAACCGCTGGGCCTGGCGAGCGAACAGGTCTTCCCGGTCGGACCGCTCGATCTGCCCGAGGCAGTGCGGCTGCTGGTGGACCGCACCAGACACCAGGTTCCCGACTTCGCCGTCACCGAGGCCAATCACGACGACGTGGAGCGGCTGTGCGCGACGCTGGACGGGCTCCCGCTGGCGATCGAGCTCGCGGCCACCCGGTTGCGCAGCCTGTCGGTCAGCCAGCTGCTGGAGCGGCTCGACCACCGGTTCCAGCTGCTGAAGGGTGACGTCAGGGGCCGTCTGCCGCGACACCAGGCGCTCTGGGACCTGGTGGACTGGAGCCATGAGCTGTGCGGTGCGGAGGAGCGGCTCCTGTGGACCCGGTTGTCGGTGTTCCGCGGAAGCCTCGACCTGGCCGCGGCGGAGGCTGTGTGCGGGTTCGGCAACCTGGCGCCGGAGCGACTGCTGGACGTGCTCGACCAGCTGGTCGCCAAGTCGATCGTCATCGCGGAGTCCGGCGGTGCCGAGATGCGGTATCGCATGCTGGTGACGATGCGGGAGTACGCCGCGGAGAAGCTCGACCAGTCCGGCGAGGCGGACGAGCTGAGCCGTCGGCATCGTGACCACTACCTGGCCCGTGCGGAGTCGATGGTCGCGGCCTGGTGCGGGCCGGGCCAGCCGGCGGCCCTGGCGGCGATGCGGCGCGACCACGCCAACGTGCTCGCGGGCCTGGAGTGGTCGACCACCACCACGGGAGAGGAGGAACAGGCGGCCGCGTTCGGTTCGCTGCTGCGCTACCACTGGATCGCCGGCGGCTTCCTCAGCGACGGACGGCGCTGGCTGGAGCGGATCCTGGCCCTCGATCTCGGACGGACCCCGGAGCACGGAGCGGCGCTGTGGGTCGCGGCGTGGGTCTGCCTCATCCAGGGTGATCGTCAGGCGGGGAGCGTCCATCTCGAGCATGGTCGTGCCTTGGCGCTGGAGCTCGAGGACGAGCACCTGCTGGCGCACGTGGACGCCTGGACCGGGATCCATGGGTTGTTCAGTGGCAACCTCGGTCCCGCGATCGCGGCGTTCCGGCGTGCGCTGGTCACGTTCGAGAAGGTCGGCGATGATGCCGCTGCCCAGACCGCGATGTTCCAGCTGGCGATGGCGGAGTACTTCGAGGTGGGGCCGACCGAGGCCTTGGCCACGTGCCGTGAGGTGCTCGCGCTGAGTGCGCCGCGCGGCGAGGGCTGGTGCCGGGCCTACACGCTGTGGATCGCCGGCATGTGCCACTGGCGCCTCGGCGACCAGGTCTCGGCCAGGGCGGCTGCGGTCGAGGCGCTGGAGCTTCAACGCGACTTCCAGGACGGGATCTGCATCGCGCTCACCCTCGAGCTCACGTCATGGATCGCGGCGGCCAACGACCACCTCGAGAACTCGGCTGCCCTCTTCGGGGCGGCCACAGCGGTGTGGCGACTGCTCGGCACCGACATCGACGCCTTCGGGCCCGACATCAGCGCCGACAGTCGGCGCATCGTCTCGCACGTGGACGCCGCGATCGGGCACCCGCAGGCCGAGCGGCTGCGTGAGGCGCAACGGGGGCTCGACCGCGTGGGGGCGGTGATGCTCGGGCTCGGCACCGCTGCCGTCGCCACCGGCAGCCCCCGGGACAGTCCGCTCACCAAGCGCGAGCAGCAGGTGGCCGAGCTGGTCGCCGAGGGACTGAGCAACCGGCAGATCGCCGAGCAGCTGGTGATCTCCAACCGCACCGTCGACGGTCACCTGGAGCGGATCCTGGCCAAGCTGGAAGTGCGCTCACGGACCCAGGTGGCCACCTGGGTGATGGGCCAGCGGTCCTGACCCGCGGCACGGCATAACCGCCGGGCGTCGGGCGTTGACGTGGGTGTGCACATCCTCGACTCCCTCGTGATCGGCGCCGGGCAGGCGGGGCTCTCCACGAGCTTCCACCTGCGCCGCCTCGGCATCGACCACGTCGTGCTTGACGCCAATCCGCAGGCGGGCGGGGCCTGGCAGCATCGTTGGGACTCACTGACGATGGCCGACGTGCACGGTGTCGCGGACCTGCCCGACGCACCGGCGCCCGGTCGGTCGCACGACCGGGCGAACGAGGTCGTCCCGTCCTGGTTCGCCGACTACGAGGGCGCGCACGGACTGCCGGTGATCCGCCCGGTCGATGTACAACGTGTGGAGGACGACGACGGGCTGCTGCGGGTGTCCGCCGGCCCGCGCCACTGGCTCACCCGCACCCTGGTCAACGCCACCGGCACGTGGACCCGGCCGTTCGTGCCGACGTACCCGGGCATCGACTCGTTCGCGGGGGAGCAGTGGCACACCGCCGACTACCCCGGCCCGGAGCGCCTCGCCGGCAAGCGGGTGCTCGTCGTCGGAGGTGGCGCCTCGGCCGTGCAGTTCCTCGGTGAGCTGGCGCCGATCGCGGACACCGTCTGGGTGACCCGGCGTGAACCGGTCTGGCGCACCGACGACTTCACGCCCGAGATCGGCCGGGCCGCGGTCGCCATGGTCGAGGACCGGGTCCGCCGCGGGTTGCCGCCGCGCAGCGTGGTCAGCGTGACCGGCCTGGTGCTGCGCGAGCAGGAGCGTGCGGCCGAGCGGCTGGGCGCCTACGACCGGCGCCCGATGTTCGCCCGGATCGAGCCGTACGGCGTGCGCTGGGAGGGCGGCACCTTCGAGGCTGTCGACGTGATCCTCTGGGCGACCGGCTTCCGGCCGGCGGTCTCGCATCTCGCGCCGCTCCACCTGCGCAGCGAGTACGGCGGCATCCGCCTCGACGGCACCACATCGGTGGCCGACCCGCGAGTGCAGCTGGTCGGCTACGGGCCCTCGGCCAGCACCATCGGCGCGAACCGGGCCGGACGTCGTGCCGCGGTGGCGGTCTCGGGCTTCCTCGGGTCCGACGGGCTGACCGCCGCGGGCTGAACAGCTCCGACTGACCCCTCGGGCGGCTCGCCGAAGGATGGACCCGGTCGGGGATCCGTCACTGCCGTGTGTGAAACTGTAGTAAGTCACTACAGATAAGGGTTTTAAAAATGCGGTACAGGTTCTCTGGCGGCGTCCTCGGCACACTTCTGCTCGTCGTGACCCTCGTGATGGGTCCTTTCTCGTCGGCCGGCCAGGGCGCCAGCCAGCCCTCGTCGGCCGGTGCGGCCGGCGACCGGCGCCCCAACATGGTGCTGATCCTGATGGACGACTTCTCCATGGAGCTCCTCTCGACGATGCCGAACGCGCAGCGCATGGTGCGCCAGGGAGCGTCGTACCGGAACTCCTACGTCGTGGACTCACTGTGCTGCCCCTCGCGTGCTGCCCTGCTGACCGGCCAGGCGCCGCACCAGACCGGAGTGCTGACCAACACGCGCAACGGCACGCTGGCCGTCGGCGGCTACCCGGCGTTCGTCGCGCACGACAACCCGGGCAAGCAGTTCAGCGTGGCCCTCCAGGGCAGTGGCTACACCACGGGATTCATCGGCAAGTTCCTCAACCTGTATGAGGCACGTGACGTCGACGGGCACACCGTGGCGCCGCCGAAGGTTCCCGGGTGGGACGACTGGCAGGCCATCCTCGGCGGTGGGTACAACGGCTGGGGGTTCCGCTCCACCTACCTGGACCGGGACGGCAACCTGCGGCTGCGCAACCACCCGATTCCGCCGTTGCGTGCGCCCCGACGAGTGCGAGACAGCCACTACGCCACCAACGTGACCGCGGCCAAGGCGGTGCGGTTCATCCGCGGGCACCGTGACGACGCGGCGCCGTACTTCCTCGAGATCGCGACCTACGGCTCGCACGGCCAGCTCCGCAAGGCCTACCGGAACAGTCCGACCTTCCCGCCGGCGTTCCGCGACCGCCCGCGCGCTGGCCTGGCCAACGGCAACTGTGGACTCAAGGCGTGCGGGTCCCTCAGGCTGCGCGACCTGTTGGGGTACGGCGACCCGCGGCGTGACAACGCGCCGACCTACCTGCGTCGCAACGGACGGACCGCGCCGGCTCCTGCCTGGCGGACGAACCGGATCACGCTGACCGACCGGGCGGCACTGGGCCACTACCGCAACCGGGCCCGCATGGTGCAGTCCATCGACCGGCTGATCGGCCGGGTCCGTGCCGAGGTCGGCCCGAACACATATGTCTTCCTCACCGCCGACAACGGCATCCATCTCGGCCAGCACCAGCTCAACGGGGGCAAGGGCACGCCCTACGACTCGGACGTGCGGGTGCCCCTGGTGGTGGTGGGTCCGGGAGTGGCGCCGGGCCGGCGTGGCCAGTTCGTGAACAACATCGACCTCGCCCCGACGTTCGAGGCGCTGGCCGGTCTGGACAGCCCGGAGTACCGCTCGGGTTCCTCGTTCAAGGCCAGCCTGCGCGCGCGACGGGCCCCGGGTGGGCGGTTCGCGTTCTTCGAGCACACCTGGTCGAAGTCGCGGCCCGGTGAGGTCGATGCCGATCGTCAGACCGGTGGCATGACCGACCTCGTGCCGTCGTACATCGCGGTGCGTGGGCGTCGTGGGCTGCTGGTGCGCTTCGACCTCGACAACTCGTGGCGCGGCACCCGCTACGCTTGGGAGCTCTACCGCTACGACGTGCCGTGGGAGGACCGCAACGTGTTCACCCAGGACCACCGAAAGCCCTATGCGCGCGAGCTCATGCGTCGCCTGCGGGCCTGGGACCAGTGCGCTCCGGCCCGCTGCCGGGCACTGACCAGATGAGGGTGCGGCCGCTAGTCTGACGGGCATGGAGGGCACGCCGGGACCCCACGAGATGCGCATCTCTGACGCCGACCGTCACAAGGTCGCCGAGGTGCTGCGCGACGCCGCAGCCGAGGGACGGCTCGACTTCGACGAGCTCGACGAGCGGCTCGACGCGACGTACGCCGCGAAGGTGTACGCCGACCTCGTGCCGATCACCGCGGACCTGCCGATGAAGGGCGTCGAGCCCGTCCGTCCACAGGAGCCCGTACGCCAGGCGGCGTCGTTTCCGGCCAACGTGCGTGCCCCCGTGCACCGGTCGTCGCTGGCGATCATGGGCGGCCAGGACCGCCGTGGGGTCTGGCAGGTCAACGGCACGCACACCGCCTTCGCGATGATGGGCGGCATCGACATCGACCTGCGCCAGGCGATCCTCACCGAGCATGAGACCACGATCATCGCCAACACGGTGATGGGCGGCATCGACGTCATCGTCAACGCGTTCACCGTCGTGGTGGTCGAGGGCTTCGGCATCATGGGCGACTTCAGCCAGGGCCGCGACCGTGTCGAGGCCCAGCTCGGTCCGGACTCGCCGATCGTCCGGGTCAAGGGCTTCGCGCTGATGGGCGGCGTCACGGTCGTGCGCAAGCCGATGCCCGGCGAGGGCAGGCGCTGGCGCGGGCACGGCGCGCTGCCCGGCCACTGAACCCACGGTTCTCATGGCCTGCTGATTGCGCTATGGTCGCAGCACATTCCACCACGGGTGCTCGCGGCAGCGGGCTGAGATGGGGCTGAAGCCGCTCTGACCGTTGAACCTGAACCGGGTAATGCCGGCGCAGGAAGCGAGGAGCGATTTCCGTGCTTGCACGTATTTTCTGTCTGGTCGACACGACCGACGACCTGTTCCTGCTGCCCGCTCTCGCCGACGCGGGAGTAGACGGCTTCCAGGTGCGGGCGAAGTCCGCGACCACCCGCTCGCTGATGGCGTGCGTGGCGGCAGCGCTCGACACGGGCGCGATGGTCGTGGTCAACGACCGGCTCGACGTGGCGCTGGCTGCCGGCGCCCACGGTGTGCACCTCGGTGCCTCGGACCTGCCGGTGGCCAGCGCCCGACGGCTGGCGCCCGACCTGGTCATCGGGGCCACCTGCCGTGACCTCGCGTCACTGCGCCAGGCCGCTCTCGACGGAGCGACCTACGCCGGGTTCGGACCGTTGTTCGAGACCACCTCCAAGGCCGGACTGCCTGCCCCACTCGGCCTCTCGGCCCTGTCCGCCTGTGTCGGCCCACTGCCGCTGATCGGCATCGGCGGGGTCTCGGCGGCCACGGCACCGGCCGTCCTCTCGGCCGGCGCCCACGGTGTGGCGGTCATCGGCTCGATCTGGCGACAACCCGATCCCGTGCAGGCAGCGAAGGAACTCGTGAACGCGGTCGCCTGATGCGGGTGCTCGTGCTCGGCGCAGGGATCATCGGGCTCTCGTGCGCTGAGGAGCTGTTGCGCCGCGGGCACCAGGTGTCCGTGGTCGACCCCGCGCCGGGCGCCGGTGCGTCGTACGCCGCCGCCGGGATGCTCTCGCCGTCGAGCGAGGTGTGGCACACCGATCTCGACCTGCTGCGACTCGGGCTGGCGAGCCTGCAGCTGTGGCCGTCGTACGCCGCCGGGCTGGGGGTTCCCATGCACCGCACCGGAACCCTGCTGGCCGGCTTCGACGGCGGCGACCTGCAGCAGGTGCAGCGGCAGGTGGCCCTGCTCGACACCGTCGGCGTCTCGGTCGATCTGCTCGGTGGAGCCGCCGCGCGGCGGATCGAGCCCACCCTGTCGCACCGTCTGACCGGTGCCGCGCTTCTCCCTGACGACCACAGCGTCGATCCTCGCGCGGTGGTCGCGGCACTCCTGTCTCGTGTGGGAGGTGCCCAGGACGTCCCGGACGTGGGGGATCACGACGTCACGGTGATCGCCACCGGTGCCCGGCTGCCCGAGCCCTGGTCGCACCTCGTGCGGGGTGTGCGCGGCGAGATCCTGCGGGCCCACACCGACGATCCGCCGACACGGACGATCCGCGGATGGGTGCACGGCGAGCCGCTCTACGTCGTCCCGCGGGCCGACGGTGGTGTGGTCATCGGGGCCACGTCGGAGGAACACGACGCCGACCCCGTCGTGACGCTCGGCGGCGTCGCCCGGCTTCTCGAAGGCGCCCGACTGCTGGTGCCGGGCCTGGACCGGGCCACGTTCGTCGAGGTGTGCGCCCGCGACCGCCCCGGCACCCCGGACAACCTGCCGCTGGTCGGTCCGGCGCCGGGTCGCAGCGACGTGGTCCTGGCCGCCGGCTTCTTCCGGCACGGCGTGCTGCTCGCGCCCCTGGCCGCCCGACTGGTCGCCGACCACATCGAGACCGGGCACCTCGACCCCGCCCTCGACCCTCGCCGCTTCGACCTCGCCGCTGGGCGGGTCGACGCGGACCGACTCGTCCATGCGCCGAGCGGGCGCGATTCGACGTACAGGAAGGACAACGCATGAAGATCACCCTCAACGGAGAACCCGCCGACCTGCCCCCCGGGAGTGCGGTCGCCGTGCTCGCACCGTGCGCCGGGAGTGCCGTCGCGGTCAACGGCAGTGTGGTGCCGCGCAGCGCGCACGCCACACGACACCTCGAGGACGGCGACGTGGTCGAGGTCGTGACGGCGGTGCAGGGCGGATGAGCCTCGTCATCGCAGGAGTTCCCCTGCCGTCCCGACTGTTCCTCGGCACCGGCGGCCTGCCGCAGCTGTCCCTGCTCGACCCCGTGCTCGACGCCGCCGCACCCGCGTTGGTCACGGTGAGCATGCGGCGCACGTCGAGCACCAGGCCCGGCGGACTGCTCGACGTGCTGACTCGGCGCGGCCTGCGCATCCTGCCGAACACCGCCGGCTGCCTCTCGGCCCGAGAGGCAGTGCTCACCGCCGAGCTGGCCCGCGAAGCGCTGGAGACCGACTGGGTCAAGCTCGAGGTGATCGGCGACGAGACCAGCCTGATGCCCGACGCCGTGGAGCTGCTCGAAGCGGCGGAGACCCTTGTGGGCAAGGGATTCACGGTCCTGCCCTACACCACCGACGACCCCGTCCTGGCTCGGCGCCTGGCCGATGTCGGGTGCGTCGCGGTGATGCCGCTGGGCTCGCCGATCGGCTCGGGGCTGGGCGTGCTCAACCCGCATGCGATCGAAGCCGTGGTCGCCGCCGTCGACGTGCCCGTGGTGCTCGACGCCGGGGTCGGCACGGCCTCGGACGCGGCGCTGGCGATGGAGCTCGGGTGCTCGGCCGTCCTGGCGGCCACCGCGGTCACCCGGGCCGACGACCCGGTGGCGATGGCGCGGGCGCTCTCCCTCGGCGTGCAGGCCGGCTTCGCAGCCCGGTCGGCCGGTCGGGTCCCGCGGCGCTCGGTGGCCCGCGCCTCCAGCCCGGTGAGGGGGCGGATCGCATGACCGCCCTGCCGAGGCTGATCCTGCTGACCGACCGGTCCCAGCTGCGGCTCGGTCGCGGGCTGGCCCGCACGATCACCGAGTGCGTCGATGCCGGGCTCACCCATGTCGTCGTACGCGAGCACGACCTGCCTGCACCCGCGCGCCACGCGCTGGTCGGCGCCCTGGTCGGCGTACCGGGCCTGACCGTGATCAGCAGCCGGATCCCGGACCCCGCCGCCCACGGCCTCCACCTCCCCGCCCACGCCCACCCCGCCGGGCACTTCCCCACCGGCAGTAACGCGGGGTTATGGTCGCTGAACACGCGTCAGAACACGTGTGAAGCGACCATAACCCCGCGTTACTCGGGCGGGGGTGGGCTGGTGGGGCGGTCCTGCCACACGGCTGCGGAGGTACGCCGGGCAGCGGACGACGGGGCCGACTACGTGACCCTCTCGCCGTTCGCGACCACACCCAGCAAGCCGGGCTACGGGCCACCGCTCGCGGCCGGGGCGTACGCCGGGCACGGCGTGCCGGTCTACGCGCTCGGCGGCATCACGTCCGACAACGCCGCCGCAGCACGCGACGCCGGCGCTCACGGGGTCGCCGTGATGGGGGAGATCATGCGCGCGGGCGACCCCGCTGCGACGGTCGCGCGACTGCTGGAGGTGGTCGGATGACGCCGACCGTCGTGCTGTCGGTGGCCGGCACCGACTCCGGTGGAGCTGCCGGGCTGGCCGCGGACCTGACCACGTTCGCGGCCCATGGGACACACGGTGCGCTCGTGGTCACCGCGGTGACCGCCCAGGACACCACCGGCGTGCACGCGATCCACGTGCCGCCGTACGACGTGGTGGCGGGGCAGCTCGAGGCCGTCCTCGACGACCTGCCGGTGGCCGCCGCGAAGACCGGCATGCTCGGCTCTCCCGAGACGGTGCGCCTGGTCGCCGAGCGGCTGGGCCACCTGCTGCTGGTGGTCGACCCCGTGCTGGTCGCCACGAGTGGTGCCGTGCTCGGGAACGAGGCGGTGCGGGCGGCGTACGTCGACCACCTGCTTCCGGTGGCCACGGTGATCACGCCGAACCTGGACGAGGCCCGGGCGCTGCTCGGCTGCGACGGCGCGCCGGACCAGCTGGCCGCCAAGCTCGCCGCGCTGGGGCCGGCGGTGGTGCTGACCGGTGGACTGGAGTGGGGGCCCGAACCGACTGCGAGCGACGCCGCCACCGGGCTCGTCTGCACCGACTGGCTCGCTCTCCCGGGCGAGGAACCCCTGCCGCTGAGCCACCCCGCCCTGCCCACCACCAACGACCACGGCACCGGCTGCACGTTCAGCGCTGCCCTTGCCGCACTGCTCGCCCGCGGGCTGCCGATCCCGGCCGCCATCCGTCGCGCGGCGGCGTACACCTCCTCCCAGCTGGCGCTCAGCCGTCGCTGGGACCTGGGCCGCGGACGCGGCCCGATCGCACACCTGACCCCCCTGCACCACCGACACGAGGAGACACCATGACCGTTCACGACGCCCACAGCCGCATCCACGTCACCGGCCCGCGGCCCGACATCCGGGTGCCGCAGACCCGCGTGCACCTGACCAACGGCGAGACCTTCGACCGTTACGCCACCGAAGGCCCCGGGTCCGCGCCCGAGGTCGGGCTGCCCGGGCTGCGCGCCGACTGGATCGTCGAGCGCGGCGACACCGAGGCGTACGACGGCCGCGAGACGCAGCTGCTCGACAACGGCCGCTCCGCCGTACGACGTGGTGCGGCCGCCGAGGAGTGGCAGGGTGAGAATCCCCAGCCCCGCAAGGCGATTGCCGGGAAGAACGTCACGCAGATGCACTACGCCCGCAACGGGATCGTGACGCCCGAGATGGAGTTCGTGGCGATCCGCGAGGGCTGCGACGTCGAGCTGGTGCGCAGCGAGGTCGCAGCCGGTCGGGCAATCATCCCGGCCAACATCAACCACCCCGAGGCCGAGCCGATGATCATCGGCAAGCGCTTCCTGGTGAAGGTCAACGCCAACATCGGCAACAGTGCGGTCACCAGCTCGATCGCCGAGGAGGTCGACAAGCTGACCTGGGCGGTCACCTGGGGCGCCGACACGGTGATGGACCTCAGCACCGGCGACGACATCCACACCACCCGTGAGTGGATCGTCCGCAACAGCCCCGTCCCGATCGGCACGGTTCCGATCTACCAGGCACTCGAGAAGGTGAACGGTGAGGCCGACAAGCTGACCTGGGAGATCTTCCGGGACACGGTCATCGAGCAGTGCGAGCAGGGCGTCGACTACATGACGGTCCACGCCGGTGTGCTGCTGCGCTACGTGCCGATGACCGCCGACCGCGTCACCGGCATCGTCTCGCGCGGGGGCTCGATCATGGCGGGCTGGTGCCTGGCCCACCACCAGGAGAACTTCCTCTACACGCACTTCGACGAGCTCTGCGAGATCTTCGCGCAGTACGACGTCTCGTTCTCCCTCGGTGACGGGCTGCGTCCCGGCTCGACCGCGGACGCGAACGACGAGGCGCAGTTCTCCGAGCTGCGCACCTTGGCCGAGCTCACCGAGCGCGCCTGGAAGTACGACGTACAGGTGATGGTCGAAGGGCCCGGCCACGTGCCGCTCAACCTGGTCGAGGAGAACGTCGTGCTGCAGCAGGACTGGTGCAAGGGTGCGCCGTTCTACACCCTCGGCCCGCTGGCCACCGACATCGCGCCCGGCTACGACCACATCACGTCGGCGATCGGTGCGGCCACCATCGCGATGCACGGCACCGCGATGCTCTGCTACGTCACGCCCAAGGAGCACCTCGGCCTGCCGAACCGCGACGACGTGAAGACCGGTGTGATCACCTACAAGCTGTCCGCGCACGCCGCGGACGTCGCCAAGGGCCACCCGCGGGCCCGTGACTGGGACGACGCCTTGTCGAAGGCCCGCTTCGAGTTCCGCTGGCGTGACCAGTTCGCGCTCTCGCTCGACCCGCACACGGCCGAGGCCTTCCACGACGAGACATTGCCGGCCGAGGCCAGCAAGACCGCGCACTTCTGCTCGATGTGCGGCCCGAAGTTCTGCTCGATGAAGATCAGCCAGGACGTGCGGGAGCGGTTCGGGTCGGCACTCGAGCCCGGCCTCGACCCCGAGGTGGGCATGAAGGAGAAGTCGGAGGAGTTCATCGAGCTCGGGGGCACGGTGTACGTCGAGCCCCGCGCCTGACGGCATGAGGTACTGAACTGCGGCAGTTCGTCACGATCGGCCATGCGATGAGCGTGCGTGGCGGTCCGGACCAGACGAACTGCCGCAGTTCGTCACCGCTGGCAGACTGACCTCCATGACGGTGATGGGTGACGACGGACTGGCCAGGCCGACCTGGGCGGCGACCGATCCGATGATGCGCGACTACTACGACACCGAGTGGGGCATGCCGATCCGCGAGGAGACCGCGCTCTTCGAGCGGATCAGCCTCGAGGCGTTCCAGTCGGGACTGTCGTGGGCCACGATCCTGCGCAAGCGGCCGAACTTTCGCGCCGCCTTCGACGGGTTCGACGCCGAGAAGGTCGCGGCGTACGACGACGCCGACCGCGAGCGCCTGATGGCCGATGTCGGCATCGTGCGCAACCGGCGCAAGGTCGACGCCACGATCACCAATGCCCGGGCCACGCTCGCGTTGCGCGACGAGGGTGGGCTGGTCGACTTCGTCTGGTCCTTCCAGCCGTCCGAGACCCCCGAGCCGACGACGTACGCCGACGTGCCCACCCAGTCGCCCGAGTCGCTGGCGCTCTCGAAGGCGTTGAAGAAGAAGGGGTTCGCCCACGTCGGGCCGACCACGATGTACGCACTGATGGAGGCGGTCGGCATCGTCGACACCCACCTGATGGCCAGCCATCGCCGCGGCTCGTCCGGGGTCTGGCCGCGCTGACTCGCGCGGGTCCCGGCGCCGATAGGGTTCGGACATGACTCGTGGTGCCCTTCTCGTCGCCGGCACCACCTCCGACGCCGGCAAGAGCATCGTGACCACCGGGTTGTGCCGCGCACTGATGCGACGGGGCCTGAAGGTGGCGCCGTTCAAGTCGCAGAACATGTCGAACAACTCCATGGTCTGCGGCGACGGCGCCGAGATCGGGCGGGCCCAGTGGATCCAGTCGTTGGCCGCCGGGGCCGAGCCCGAGGCGGCGATGAACCCGGTGCTGCTCAAGCCCGGGGGCGACCGCCGGAGCCATGTCGTGGTGATGGGCCAGCCTGCCGGTGAGATCTCCAGCCGCGACTTCGTGGACGGACGACGCCACCTCGCGCACGCGGCGTACGACGCCTTCGACGACCTGTCCGCGCGCTACGACGTGGTGATCGCCGAGGGCGCGGGCAGCCCGACCGAGATCAACCTGCGTGAGAGTGACTACGTCAACATGGGCCTGGCCCGGCACGCATCGATCCCGACCGTAGTCGTCGGGGACATCGACCGGGGTGGTGTGTTCGCCGCGATGTTCGGCACCGTCGCGCTGCTGGAGCCGGCCGACCAGGCGTTGATCGCGGGGTTCGTGGTCAACAAGTTCCGGGGCGACGCCACCCTTCTGGCCCCCGGCCTCGACCAGCTCGAGGCGCTCACCGGTCGCCGCGTGTTCGGCGTACTGCCGTGGAATCCCCATCTCTGGTTGGACTCTGAGGACGCACTCGACCTCGAGGGACGTCGTACGCCGGACGGCGCTGCAGCCATGAAGGTGGCAGTGGTCAGGCTGCCCAGGGTCTCGAACTTCACCGACGTCGACGCACTCGGCATCGAGCCGGGCCTCGACGTGGTGTTCGTCAGCGACCCACGGGCGATGGCCGACGCCGACCTCGTCGTGCTGCCCGGCACCCGCGCGACGATCTCCGACCTGGCCTGGCTGCGGTCGCGTGGGCTGGACCGCGCGATCCTCGACCACGCCGCGGCAGGCAAGCCGGTCCTCGGCATCTGTGGTGGCTTCCAGATGCTCGGTCGTCGGATCATCGACCCGACGGGGGTGGAGGGCGTGGCCGGCGCCGATGTCGAGGGCCTGGGCCTGCTCGACGTGGCCACGACGTTCGCCGAGGAGAAGGCGCTGCGGCTGCCGTCCGGTGAGGCGCTGGGTGCGGAGACGACCGGCTACGAGATCCACCACGGCCGCATCACCCGGAGCTCCGGCGAGGAGTTCCTCGGTGGAGCGCGTGCGGGCGCAGTGTTCGGCACGATGTGGCACGGCAGCCTCGAGGGCGACGAGTTCCGGCGCGCCTTCCTCGCAGCCGCAGCGAGCGCCGCGGGGCGTGAGTGGCGCTCCTCCGACGTGAGCTTCCCCGAGCAGCGTGAGGCCCGGCTCGACCTGCTCGGCGCGCTCGTCGAGGAGCACCTCGACGTCGACGCCCTCCTCGAGCTGGTCGAGCGCGGTGCACCGGCCGACCTCGCGATCCTGCCCCCGGGAGCGTCGCGATGAACGTCCTGCTCCTCGGCGGCACCGGCGAGGCGCGTGAGCTCGCCCTCCTGCTCGAACAACGCGGTGTCACGTTCACCTCGTCGCTGGCCGGGCGGGTGGCGCGTCCGCGGCTGCCCGTCGGACCCGTGCGCATCGGTGGCTTCGGTGGCGTGGACGGACTGGTCGGCCACCTTCGTGACGAGCACGTGACTGCGGTCGTCGACGCCACGCATCCCTTCGCGGAGGGCATGACCCGCAACGCGATCGCGGCGTGCGCGGTGACCGGCGTGCCCCTGCTGCGTCTCGAGCGACCCGGCTGGGCCCAGGCGCCCGGCGCAGAGACGTGGCACTGGGTCGACGACCACGACGAAGCGGCCGCGTTGACCGCCACGCTGGGGGAGCGGCCCTTCCTCACCGTGGGCCGGCAGTCGCTCGCCCGCTTCGTGGAGCCGTTGGCCGAATCGTCAGCGTTGGTGCGGGTTGTGGACCCTCCCGACCTCGAACTGCCGGCCCCGTGGACCCTGCTGACGAGTCGTGGTCCCTATCGCCTCGACGGCGAGCTGGCCCTGATGCGCGAGCACGCCGCCGATGTCGTGGTCACCAAGGACTCCGGTGGCTCGTTCACCTGGCCCAAGATGGAGGCCGCGGCAGAGTTGGGCGTGCCGGTGGTCGTCGTACGACGTGCTGCGTCGGCGTCCCACGTCGAGGTGGTCACCGAGCCCGCCACGGCCGACGCCTGGCTGGTTCGCCGCGGCGCCTAGTCGTCAGCGACCTCGTCGGGCCATCGCCAGGGCGGCCGCGACGACGACCGAACCCCGATCAACCCGGTCGGCGAGTCGGACCGCCCTGGCGATGTCTGTGGCCCCGGGAGCACCGCCGCTCCCGAGGGTGTGCCGGTCCTCGACCCGCGTGTCGTAGGTGTTCACGCCACCGAGCCGTACGCCGAGCGCCCCGGCGAACGACGCCTCGACCGGGCCGGCGTTGGGGCTCGGGTGGTGACGGGCGTCCTTGCGCCAGGCGGTGAACGCGGCGCGCGGCGAGCCACCGACCGTGGGCGCGAGACCTGCTGCGAGCAGGGCGGACAGCCGCGCGCCGGCGAGATTGAGCAGGTCGTCGAGGCGTGCGGAGGCCCAACCGAAGTTCTCGTAGCGCTCGTTGTGGTGGCCCACCATCGCGTCGAGCGTGTTGGCAGCGCGGTAGCCGAGGAGACCGGGAACGCCGAACACCGCTCCGAGGACCAGTGGCGCGACCACGGCGTCGGAGGTGTTCTCGGCGACGGACTCGATGGTGGCCCGGGCAACCCCGGACTCGTCGAGACGCGAGGTGTCGCGGCCGACCAGGTGGGTGAGCCGCTGCCGTGCCGCGGGCAGGTCCCCGTCGTGCAGTCGGGTGTGCACGGCCTCGGCCTCACGACCGAGTGACGTGCCGCCCAGGACGGCCCAGGTGGCGGTGGCGGTCAGCAGGGTCCGCGCGACCGGACGGTCACGGGTGGAGCGTTCGGCCAGGGCGCCGGTGAGCCCGAGGCCGCCCACCAGGAGGGCGCTGTGGAGGGCACCACGGGCCCGCGAGTCGGCGTACGTCAGCTTCTCGACGCGGGTCGCGAGCCGGCCGAAGCCGGCCACCGGGTGGAACCGTGCAGGGTCCCCGAGCGCGCGGTCGGCCGCGAACCCCAGGAGCAGTCCCAGGGCACGCGGCACGGAATGCTTCATCAGCACGGAACCGAACGGTGGCTCAGATCGACGCGGCGAGTTCGCGGCGTTCGGCCCGGGCCACGGCGACCGCGTCGAGGCGGCCGACCAGGCCGGTGAGCACGACGCCGATGACGCCCCAGATGGTGGCCAGGGTGAACAGCGATGACAGGCGGAAGTACCACAGCGTGTCGGCCGGGAAGTCGCCCAGCTCGTTGACCGTCGGCATCGCGACCGCCGCGAGTACGACGACCGCGAGGTAGGCGCCGGCGCCGATCACGACGCTGGCGTACACGCTGACCCGGGTGAGCAGGCGCCGAGCCAGGAACGTGGCGGCCACGGCGGCCAGCACCGAGATGGCCAGGAAGATGAAGTAGTAGCCCGTGCGCTCGCCGATCGTGTCGCCCGACCCGACGGCCGGGGGAGCCGCGGGGTACTTCAAGAACGGCACCAGGGCGAAGGACGCGAAGCCGATCGCGGTCACCAGTGCCGTCGACGCGGCGGGACGCAGCCGGCCGACCCGACCGATCGCGGCTGCGGAGATGAGCGCGATGAGCCCGCCCAGCGCCGTACCGACGATCAGGGTCCCGGTGAGCAGGCCCCAGGTGCGCTGGTTGCCTCGGGAGACCTCGGCCGCCTCGCCGTGGCTGTGCCCGGCCTCGTGGCTGTGTTCCTGCGCTGTGCCGCCCGCCTCTGCGGCGTCGTGCGCGTGGGCCGCGCCTTCTTCGTGGCCGTGTTCCTCGGGCGCCTCGGCTTCGTCAGCCGTGCCTGCCTCTTCGAGGGCGATCGCCTTCTCGACGTGCGGTTCGCCGACCTGGTGGGCGACGAGGAAGCCGAAGATGCCGGCGATGAATCCGGCGATGAGCCCCCGGATCAGGATGTTGCGTGCAGTCATGGGTCGTTCCGATCAGAGAGGGGCGCGCACGTTGCGGTGCGGCGACCGGAGCAGCCTGCACGCAGGACGTTGCGCTGGACGTCCTGCGGAGCGGTCGCCGGAGCGACCGGCGTGCAGGACGTGGCGACGGAGGTCCTGCGGAGTGGTTGCCGGAGCAGCCTGCACGCAGGACGTTGCGCTGGACGTCCTGCGGAGTGGTTGCCGGAGCGACCGGCGTGCAGGACGTCAGGCGTGGATCAGTGGCAGGGGTAGCCGAGCAGGTGGCGACCGTCGTGGACCCACTCGTGGATCGCGGTGCCGGAGATCAGCGAAGTGGCGCCCTGGTCGGTGCTGATGAAGAAGAGCGCGAGCAGCGCGACGAGACCGAAGAAGAGCGCCCACGGGGCGATCTGGGCCAGCGGGATCGAGGGGAGCTCGATCGCGTCGGGGCCGGCCGTCGAGATGGCGGGGGTTGCCTGAGACATGTGTCCTCCTGAGGGATGGTGCGTCCCTGAACTAGTGGGGATTCCGCTGGGCCCTCGGGTCTGACTCCACCGCCGGAGCGATGTCACAGTAGCGCGACTGTGCCGGAGTTACACCGGCTTCCTCGAGCCCAACGTGCTTCACCCTAGAGCATCGAGGTCGCCACCGACACCGCCGGCCGGACATTGGACACGACCGGCGTCACCGAGCTCGATCCCCAGCACCGACAGGAGTTTGCGCGTGGGCTCGGGAGCGCGCACGGCGATGCGGATCCACGTCTCGTCCAGGCCCGGGAACGTGTCGGCCCGGCGGACGGCGAACCCGGCCGTGCGCAGCCGCGCCCGGAGGCCCGGGTCGACCCGGGCCAGCACGAACGGCCCGTCCGAGGCGAGATGGTCGACGCCGAGCTCGGCCAGCCCGTCGGTGAGGACCTTGCGGCGTACGACGACCTGCCGGGCACGTTCGGCCGCCTCCGATGCGGCGTCGTCACTGCAACAGGCCACCATCGCAGCGGCCGCCGTCGTCGAGACCGACCACGGCACCTGCTGGGCCCGCAGGTCGTCGACGACCGCGGCCTCCGCGAGCACGTAGCCCGCGCGCACCCCCGGGATCGACCACAGCTTGGTGAGGCTGCGTACGACGACCAGGCCCGGTGTCGTGGCGCCGGCGAGGGACTGGGTCTCACCCGGCACGGCGTCCATGAACGCCTCGTCGACCACGACCAGTCGCCCCGGTCGCAGCAGGGCACGGATGGTCGCCGCGGGGTGGAGCGCGCCGGTCGGGTTGGTCGGGTTGCCGATCACGACGAGGTCGGCGTCATCGGGCACCTGGGTGGGGTCCAGGCGGAATCCGTCGTCCGGGTCACAGGGCACGTGCGCGGGTCGGTGGCCGGCCATCGTCAGCGCGACGTCGGGCTCGGTGAACTGCGGGTGCACGACGACCGGATGCCGCCACGGGCGCATCCGGGCGATCAGTGAGAACGCCTCGGCCGCACCGGCGGTGGCCAGCACCTCGCCATCGCGTCGACCGTGTCGGCGGGCGATCGCGTGCTCGGCCTGAACCGCGGTGGGGTAGGCGCCGATCCCGTCGAGACTGGCGAGGAGCGCCTCGTGCAGCCAGGCCGGCCGCGGGGCGTCGTACACGTTGACCGCGAAGTCGACCAGGCCCTCCCCGGCCTCGGTGTCCCCGTGGTGCCGCAACGGATCCGCTGGTCGACCAGGGCGCTCGGCGACGGCTCCCGCTGGTTGAGGAAGGCGCTCTGCGCCTGTCTCGAAACCGGGGGCCGCAAGGTTTCGAGACGGGCCTTGACGGCCCTCCTCAACCAGCGGGGCGCTGCCCGCCGCAACCAGCGGCACGCTGCCCTCCTCAACCAGCGGGCCAGGGGCCTCCGCATACGCACACGCCGCATCCGCGAAGCGCTGCGCCAGTTGAGGATGCCCGGCCCAGTGTGTGTGCAGGTACGACGCATGCACGGTGTCGGAGGCGAACCCGATCGGCTGGTCGTCGACACGCCAGGCCGGGACGTCGGACGCGGCCGGCGTGACCGTCGTCCGGTGGAACTCATGGCCGGTGACGACCTCGCCGGGACGTCCCAACAACGTCGCGACGGGTGACTCCGCGCGTCGGTAGGACAGCGTGAGGCGCGGGGTCATCCGGGCGTCCGCGGGCAGCGCGCCGACCATGGCGGCGTGGTCGACGGTGCGGCAGAGGTAGAGCAGCCCGGCACACTCGGCGACCGTCGGCATGCCCGACGCAATGGCAGCGGAGAGTTCGCCCAGCAAGGCCTCGTTGGCGCTCAAGCCGGCGGCGTGGACCTCGGGGAATCCACCGCCCAGATAGAGGCCGGCCGTTCTCGCTGGCAGCGCGTCGTCGTGGAGTGGGTCGAAGGTGACCACGTCGCACCCGGCGGCGCGCAGCAGCTCCTCGGTCTCCGCGTAGCGGAACGTGAACGCACGCCCACCGGCCATCGCGATGACCGGTCGTCGATCGGGACGTCCTGCATCGTGGTCGTCGGGGCCACCGCCTCGCAGGACGTCCGGCGTTGCGTCCTGCACCGGGGTCGCCGGAGCCGCCGCTCTGCAGGACGTCTGCAGGGCGACAGTCGGGTCCCAGGGCTCGGCGTCGAGACGAGGCGCCAGATGGGCGAGGGCCAGGACGGCGTCGAGGTCGATCCGCTCGGTGATCCGGTCGGTCAATCGCTCCAGGGTCGCCGCTGCCTCGTCGCGCTCGTCGGCCGGCACCAGCCCGAGGTGTCGCGAGGGTGCGACGATGCCGTCGTCGCGGTGGAGCACGCCGAGCACCGGCAGGTCGATCGAGCGGCGTACCTCGTCGGCATGCCGCACCGACCCGGCCTTGTTGAGGATGACCCCGGCGATCTCGACCGACGAGTCGTAGGACGCCATGCCCTGCACGACGGCACCGATCGACCGTGACGCGTGGGAGATGTCGACGACGAGGACGATGGGGGAGCGGGTCACCGTGGCGACGTGGGCGGTGGAGGCGAATCCGTCGCCGCCGATCTGGCCGTCGTACAACCCCATGACGCCCTCGATCACCGCGACGTCTGCACCCCGGGCGCCGTTGAGCAGCAGCGGCACCAGCAGCTCCTCGCCGACCAGGTGCGGGTCGAGGTTGCGGCCGGGACGCCCGGTGGCCAGCGAGTGGTAGCCCGGGTCGATGTAGTCAGGCCCGACCTTGTGGCCGCTGATCGACAGGCCACGCCGCGAGAGCGCAGCCATCAGGCCGGTCGCGATCGTGGTCTTGCCGTGCCCCGAGGCGGGTGCAGCGATCACCAGCCGGGGCAGCGCTACCATTCGATGCCCCGCTGGCCCTTCTGGCCGCGGTCCATCTGGTGCTTGACCTTGGTCATCTCGGTGACCAGGTCGGCGGCCTCGACCAGCCTCGGGTTCGCGCGGCGGCCGGTGATCACGACGTACTGCCGACCCGGTCGGTTGACCAGCGTCTCGACGACGTCGTCGACGTCGACCCAACCCCACTCCATCGGGTAGGTGAACTCGTCGAGCACGTAGAGGTCGTGGCGCTCCTCCGCGATGCGGCGCTTGACCTCCGCCCAGCCCTCGGCGGCGTCGCGGGCGTGGTCCTCGTCGGTGCCCTCCTTGCGGCTCCACGACCAGCCCGAGCCCATCTTGTGCCACTCGACCGGGCCGCCCTCGCCGGTCTCGATGTGCAGCTCTCCGAGCCGTTCGAGCACGGTCTGCTCGCCGATGCGCCACTTGGCGGACTTCACGAACTGGAAGACGCCGACGTTCCACCCCTGGTTCCAGGAGCGGATGGCCAGCCCGAACGCGGCCGTCGACTTGCCCTTGCCGTCGCCGGTGTTGACCATCAGCAACGGCTGGTTGCGGCGCTGCGCCGTGGTCAGCCCGTCGTCGGGGACGTGTGCGGGGACTCCCTTGGCCATCAGGCCGCTCCTTCTGTCGTGCCGAGTGATCCGCGGACGGCGCCGGTCAGTGCACTGGCGCTGACCTCGCCGACGGGCACGTACTCGGCCATCAGGTCGGTGGCCAGCGCGTCGGCCAGGCCCATCCGGAACCGGCCGACCTCGCAGTCGATGACCAGCGACGCCGTGCCCTGGGACGCGAGGTGCGTCGCCACCTGCCGCGAGCGTTGTACGGCGTCCGCCCCGGAGGTGGCCCGTCCGTCGGTGACCACCACCAGCAGCGGACGGCGACGCGGGTCGCGGATGCGCTCGAGGCGCAGCACCTCGGCCGCCTTGAGCAGGCCCTCGGCGAGCGGCGTACGACCACCGGCGGGCAGCTGTTCGAGCCGGGCGGCGGCGATGTCGACCGAGTTCGTGGGCGGCAGGGCGAGCTGTGCGTCGTTCCCGCGGAAGGTGATCAGCCCGACCTTGTCGCGGCGCTGGTAGGCGTCGAGCAGCAGCGAGAGGATCGCGGTCTTGACCTGCTCCATGCGCTTCTTCGCAGCCATGGAACCGGACGCGTCGACACAGAAGAGGATCAGGTTCGACTCGTGGCCCTCCTTGGTCGCCACGCGCAGGTCGCTGGCCCGGAAGGTCAGCGCGCCCCCGACCCGGCCGCGGATCACCTGATGGGGTGCGGCGGCCCGGATGGTCTCGGTCAGGTGGATCGAACCGCCCCGGCCGGTCGCCTTCGTCGCGCCGATCCGGCGGCCCGACGAGGTGACCGCGCGGCTGCGCCGCCCGGACTCGCCCGCTCCGGTGCCGGTGACCGTGAACAGCTTGGGGCGGTACGGCGCGTGCGTGCGGGCCACCTCCTCGGCAACCGGGACGTCCTGCGCGCCAGCCTCGTCGGTCGAGGAGGTGGCGCCAGCGTCTTCGTTGTTCGAGGAGGGCGCGCCTGCTTCCTCGTTGGTCGAGGAGGGCGCGCGGCCTCCTTCGTTGGTCGAGGAGGGCGCGCCAGCGCCCGTCTTGAGACCACCGTCGCCCGCGCTGTCGTCGCCCGGCCCACCGTCGCCAGTTCCACCGTCGCCAGTTCCACCGTCGCCCGGCCCACCGTCGCCCGGACCGTCGTCATCAGGGCCGTCCGGCTCGGGCGGGAAGTCGTCGTCACCGAGCAGCCTGTCGAGCAGGTCCTCGTCGATGCCAGGTGCGTCGAACGGGTTGCGGCGTCGCCGGTGCGGCAACGACAACCGGGCCGCCGCACGGACGTCCTCGCGGGCGACCGACGTACGACCGTGCCAGGCGGCGTGCGCGACCGCGGCGCGGGCGGTGACGATGTCGGCGCGCATGCCGTCGACGTCGAACGCGGCGCAGATCTCGGCGATCTTGAGCAGGGCGGCGTCGCCGAGGGCGACCTGGTCGACCAGCTTCTGGGCGGCCAGGATCCGGTCGGTCAGTGCCCGCTCGGAGTCGGCGTACGCCGCGGCGAAGGTGGCAGGGTCGGTCTCGAACGCGATCCGGCGGCGGACCACCTCGACCCGCAGGGCCGGGTCGCGCGGTGCGGCGACCTCGACGGTCAGGCCGAAGCGGTCGAGCAGCTGCGGGCGCAGCTCGCCCTCTTCGGGGTTCATCGTGCCGACCAGCACGAAGCGGGCAGCGTGCTCGACCGAGACACCGTCGCGCTCGACGGTCGAGCGGCCCATCGCGGCGGCGTCGAGCAGCAGGTCGACGAGGTGGTCGTGGAGCAGGTTGACCTCGTCGACGTAGAGGATGCCGCGGTGCGCGCGGGCCAGCAGACCGGGTTCGTACTCGGCGACGCCCGACGAGAGCGCCTTCTCGAGGTGCAGCGAGCCGAGCACGCGGTCCTCGGTGGCGCCGACCGGCAGCTCGACCAGGCGCACCGACCGGGTCTCGGTGTCGACGTCCGCGGCGAACGGGCCGTCGGGGGAGAGGGGGTGGGCCTCGTGGGGATCGGTGGAGAACCGGTCGCCGGCGATCACCTCGATCGGTGGCAGCACTGCGGCAAGTGCGCGCACCATCGTCGACTTCGCAGTGCCCTTCTCCCCGCGCACGAGGACTCCGCCGACGGACGGGGAGATCGTGGTGAGGACCAGGGCGAGGGCCATGTCGTCGGAACCGACGACCGCGCTGAAGGGATAGCGCTGGACAGGGTGGGGCTGTGGCATTGGGGGCTCCCGCTCTCATTCGCCAACGAACTGGTGGCGGCGCGAGGCCGGTCTTCGGACTTCTCGAGGTCACTCCGTCGGACGGAATGCCTGAGTCACCGCAGCGGGCCCTGTGCCGGATTCTCACCGGCTTCCCAGATTCTCCCCTCGACCTCCGTCGGATGACGGCGACCTTCGGGGCACCTCGTGCCTTCGGCGCCACGGTATCCGGTCGCGCCACCGGGTTGTCCACGTGGCCACCACCCGGGCAGGAAGGCCCGGTGTACGTCGTACGGTTGCGTGGTGAGCGCAAGCAATGCCGGCCATGCCCTGGAGCTGCGCGACGTCGCCTTCACCCGCGGCGGTCGCACCCTGCTCGACGACATCTCGCTGACCGTCCGCCGTGGTGAGCACTGGGCCCTGATCGGACCCAACGGTGCCGGCAAGACCACCCTGCTCAACATCCTCGGCGTGGTCACCTTCCCGAGCCGGGGCGAGGTGCACGTGCTTGGCCACAAGCTGGGTCGGGTCGACCTGCGCGAGCTGCGTCGCTCGATCGGTCACGTGAACCCGCGCCACCAGATCGGCACGAACCTCTCCGTGGAGCAGGTCGTGCTCACCGGAGAGACCGGCACCAACGAGATGGTGCCGCGCTGGACCCCGTCGTCCGAGACCCACGAGCGGGCGCACCTGCTGATGAAGACCCTGGGCATCGACGCCGACGACCCGCACTGGCACACCATGTCGCAGGGGGAACGCGGTCGCGCACTGATCGCCCGGGCGCTGATGCCCGACCCGCCGTTGCTGCTGCTCGACGAGCCGAGCACCGGGCTCGACGTGGCCGCCCGCGAGCAGATGATCCACACCATCACCGACCTGCCGAACGTGATTCCGGGGCTCACGTCGGTGACGGTCACCCATCACTTCGAGGAGCTCCCGGCGTCGATCACCCACGCCGTCCTCCTGCGTGCGGGGCGCATCGTCGCGGCCGGTCCGGTGGAGCAGACGCTGACCTCCGAGCTGGTCACGGAGACGTTCGACCACCCCATCGAGGTGGGGCGTCGCGGCGGACGCTGGTTCGCGATGGCCCGCTGACCGATTAGGGTCGGCCCCATGTCAGCAGTCACCGTCATCGGTATCGGCGCGGACGGCTGGCCCGGTGTCACGGCCGCCCTCCGCCAGCGCGTCCTCGACGCCGAAGTGGTCCTCGGCGGGACCCGCCATCTCGACATGCTGCCCGACGTGCCCGGCCAGGTGCGCGAGCCGTGGCCCTCTCCGCTGCGCGACGGCCTGCCCGCCCTGTTGTGGAAGTACGACGGCCGACGCGTGGTCGCCCTGGCCTCGGGTGACCCGTTCGTCTCGGGCATCGGCGGCACCCTGGTCGACCTGCTCGGGCGCAGCGCCGTCGTCGTCGAACCCGCCGTCTCCTCGGTGGCGCTGGCCCGCGCCCGCATGGGCTGGGACTCCGAGGCGGTCGACGTGGTCAGTGCCGTCGGTCGCGACGCCCACGCGGTGCTGCGCGCACTCGCGCCCGGGCACCGGCTCGTGGTGCTCTCCTCCGACGCCGGTACGCCGGCAGAGGTCGCCGCACTGCTCGTCGGTGCCGGCTACGGCGAGTCGAAGATGACCGTGCTGGCCGACCTGGGTTCGCGCGACGAGACCCGCCTCAACACGACGGCTGCGGAGTGGGGAGGCCGCGCGCCCCAGCTCAACGTGATCGCCCTCGAGCTCGTCGGGCCCCTCGTCGGCGGCTGGTCGGCGGGCCTTCCCGACGACGCCTTCGAGCACGACGGACAGCTGACCAAGCGCGACCTGCGTGCCTCGGCACTGGCCCGGCTCGCCCCCACCCCCGGCGCACTGCTGTGGGACGTCGGCGCCGGTGCCGGCTCCGTCGGCATCGAGTGGATGCGGGCCCACCACACCTGCCGCACGATCGCCGTCGAAGGCAACGCCGAGCGTGCCGCCCGCATCACGCGCAACGCGCTGGCCCTCGGCGTACCCGCGCTGAAGGTCGTCGAAGGGCGGGCGCCCGCGGCCCTCGCCGGCCTGCCGAAGCCCGATGCGATCTTCGTCGGTGGCGGTGCCACAGTTGACGGGGTGATCGAGAATTCCCTTGCTGCACTGGGATCTGGCGGTCGACTGGTCGTCCACGGAGTCACCGTCGAGACCGAGGTCGTGCTGGCCGCGGCCCACAAGGAGTACGGCGGCGAGCTGACCCGGCACCAGGTCGAGACCGCGGCACCGATCGGCACCTTCACCGGGTGGACCCCCGCCCGCACGGTCACCCAGTGGGCCCTCGTCAAGGAGCAGTCATGACCATCCACTTCGTCGGCGCCGGCCCCGGTGCGGCCGACCTGATCACCCTGCGCGCGGCGACGTTGTTGTCCGGCGCCGATGTCGTGCTCTTTCCCGGCACCTATCTCGACGACGAGGTCCTCTCGCACTGCCGACCCGACGCCGTCCGCGTCGACACCCAGGACCTCGATCTCGACCAGATGACGGCGGTGATGGTCAACGCGCACGAGTCCGGGCAGGACGTCGTACGCCTCACCTCGGGGGACCCGTCGGTCTATTCGGCGCTGGCCGAGCAGACCCGACGACTCGACGCCGCGCAGGTGCCGTGGGACGTCACGCCCGGCGTTCCCGCGTACGCCGCCGCAGCCGCCGCGCTCGGCCGCGAGCTGACCGTGCCGAAGCTGGCCCAGTCGGTGGTGCTCACCCGCGCTCAGGCCAGGTCGACGGCGATGCCGTCGGGGGAGACCCTCGACAACTTCGCGGCCACCGGCGCGACGCTGGTGCTGCACCTGGCGATCACCCGCACCCGTGAGCTGGCGACGCAGCTGGCGGAGCACTACGGGCCCGGCTGCCCGGCTGCCGTGGTGTCCCGGGTGAGCCAGCCGTCGGAGCTGGTGCTGCGTGGCACCCTCGCCGACATCGCCGACCAGGTCGAGGCCGCGGACCTGCGCCAGGCCGCGTTGATCATGGTCGGTCCCGCCATCGACCCGTCGCTCGTCACGCACGAGATGGCCGAGTCCTACCTCTACGCCCCGGCCCGCGACCGTTCCCTCAAGCGCTGACCCGTCGCCAGTCTCGATCGACCTGTCGCCAGTTCTGAGTGACCTGTCGCCAGTTCAGCGCCCGAACCGAAACTCACGACGGGTCGACGAAGCGGGGCGTCCAGACCTGGCCGTTCGCCGTACGCCGGGTGCTCGAGGCGCCGATGATCAGCAGGCACTTCATGTCGATCGTCGTGGGGTCCAGCTCACCGAGCGTGGTGACGGTCAGCGACTCCTCGGCGCGACCGATGTCACGCCCGACCACGACCACGGTCTCCGCGGAGCGGTGTGCGAGCAGCACCTTGTGGGCCAGGACGATCTGGTCCGTGCGCGAACGTGAGGCGGGGTTGTAGATGCCGAGCACGAGGTCGGCCTCGGAGACGGCACGCAACCTGTCCTCGATGACGGACCACGGCTTGAGCCGGTCGCTCAGGCTCATCACCGCGAAGTCGGCGCCCACGGGAGCACCGGCACGGGCTGCGACGGCCTGGATCGCGCTGACCCCGGGGAGCACGCGCACGGGCACGTCGTCGTACTCACCCTCGGCCGCCTCGAAGACCGCCGACGCCATGCCGAAGACGCCCGCGTCACCGCCGGAGACCACCGCGACCCGTTCGCCCGAACGGGCCAGGTCGAGCGCGAGCCGGGCCCGGTCGACCTCCACGGTGTTGCCGGACGCGTGGCGGGTGAGACCCGCTCGCTGCGGCACACGGTTGACGTACGGCGCGTAGCCGATCACGTGCTGCACGTCGGCCAGTGCCGCGCTGGCCTCGGGGGTCAGCCAGTCGTCCGGGCCGGGCCCGAGCCCGATCACGAGCAGTTCGGCAGCCGCCGGTCGAGGAAGTTGCGCACCCTGCCGGGCCTCCGCAACCAGCGCCGGCCTCCGCCCGCCGGGGTCGTCGGTCAGGGAGTCACCGGGCACGACGATCAGCGAGAAGTACGGAACCGACGACGGGTCGACGTCGGTCACCTTCATCCAGCGCTCGGCGGGCATCGAGGCGCGCTCGATGTACCACGCGTGCTCGAGACGTCCGGCCTGCGCCAACGCGTCGACCACACCCGGGAACCGCCGCCCCAGCTTCATGATGATGGCACCGTCTGTGTCGGCCAGCCGGCGGGCCAGCTCGGGCACCGGCAGGGTGCCCGGCAGGACGGTGAGGACGTCGGTCTGCCGCACCAGCGGTGTCGCGACGACGGCCGTGGCGGCGGCGAACGCGGGCACCCCCGGCACGACCTCGGTCAGGAACCTCGGTGAGAGCCGGTCGTGGAGGTACATGAACGAGCCGTAGAACAGCGGGTCGCCCTCGGCCAGTACGACGACCGTGCGGCCGGCGGCCAGATGATCAGACAGCCGGGAGGCACAGGACTCGTAGAACTCGGCCATCGCGCCGGCGTACCCACCCGGGTGGGCGGTCGGGCCAGTCGTGACGGGGTAGCGCAGCAGCTCCTCGACGACGCCGTCGGGGATCAGGTCGGCCGCGATGCGTCGCGCGTTCGACTCCTTGCCGACCCCTGCGTGGTAGGCGATCACGTCGGCCTCACCGATCAGCCGGGCGGCCTTGCGGGTGATCAGCTCGGGGTCGCCGGGGCCGAGCCCGACGCCGTAGAGACGGCCGGTCATTCCTGCTCCTGGGCGAGTGCGTTGAGGGCGGAGGCGGTCATCGCGGAGCCGCCCCGGCGGCCGCGGACGGTCAGGAACGGGATGTCGATGCCGTGGTCGTCGGCGAAGGCGGCCAGCGCGTCCTTCGACTCGGCGGCGCCGATGAACCCGACCGGGCAGCCGATGATCGCGGCCGGCCGGGGAGCCCCGTCGGCCAGCATCTCGAGCAGGTGGAACAGTGCGGTCGGGGCGTTCCCGATGGCCACCACCGAGCCTTCGAGCCGGTCGCCGAGCAGCGAGAAGGCGGCCGCCGACCGCGTCGTGCCGAACTCGCGCGCCAACCCGGGGACGCGCTCGTCGCGGAGCAGGCAGACCACGTCGTTGTCGCGGGGGAGGCGGGCGCGGGTGACACCCGAGGCGACCATGTGGGCGTCGGTGATGATCGGCGCGCCGGCGCCCAACGCGTCGCGCGCAGCCCGCACCAGACCCGGATGGATGACCAGGTCACCGGTCAGGTCGGTCTGCCCGGTGCCGTGCACCATGCGGACGGCGACCTTCTCGGCATCGGCCGGCAGGTGGTCGAAGCGCGACTCCGCGCGAATCGTCGCGAACGAGTCGACGTAGATCGCGGAGCCGTCGTCGATGTAGTCGTAGCGGCGCGGGGGCCGGGACGGTGCAGCCGGTGCGGACATGTTCACTCCTCGGGGTTCTCGCCCCAATGCGGCAGTGTGCGGGATTGTCCTGGCGTCAGTGTCTGGCTTGGCCCTCTCGGGCTTCACAGTGGCGGAACCGCCCCGGACTCGCACCGGGTTCCTGGCTCCAGAACGGGCTCAGACTACGCGTTGACGACGAGCACGCTGCGCCACGGTGTGACCACGAGATGCTTCGGAGCGTCCACGAGCAGGCGCTGGACGAGCGGGCGGGTCAGCAACCCGTCGGGTACGGCGACGTGCTCGACGCGGTGGGTGAGTGCGCCGTACGCCGGTGGCCGGGCATGCACGCGCGTACGGGGATCGCGTGGATGCGCCTCGGGTGGCGCGGACAGCTCGTCGACGTGCCACGCAGCCGAGGCACCGTGTCCGCGCACGGTGAGGAACGCCCGGGCCAGCCCGACCAGGCGTGCGGCTGATTCGTCCAGGGGCACCACCGGCCCCCAGGCGCGGGTGCCGATGCGCAGCTGGCACTCGGTCTCGGAGACCGCGACCAGGCCCAGGTCGAGCGGACGATCCAGGAGGTCGCCGCGACCGTCATCGAGGACGAAGAGGAAACGCCCCGGCAGGGCGGCCAACGAAGGGTGGGCGCACAGGCCCTCGTCGAGTGCTCGGGCGACCGGACGAAGGTCGACCCGGCCACTGCGCGGAACATCCCAGTCACCTGGTGCCTGCGATGTTCCACGTTGGTCCGGGAGCAGCCCGCTGAGTGGCGAGACCATGATGTTGCGGACCAGCTCGTGGGTGGGTGAGGGCAGCAGGCCGGTCGCCTCGATGGCGGCCACCACCTCGGGCGCCAGGCAGCCGTCGTCGGTGGGAAGGGCACGCAGCTGCAGGTTGGCGCGCTTGGTCAGGTGCACGGTGCCGCCGCCGTACGTCGTCGCGACGTCGAGCAGCTGGGCCAGCGCTGCGGGCGTGATCTCACCACCGACCAGGCGCAGCCGCACGAGCGCACCGTCATCGGCCGGCCAGGGGCGCAGGACTCCCGGGCACAGGTCAGCGCGATGGCGTGCTGCTGGCGAACTCACGGCGGCATCGTCCCACGGCGCCCGGAACTGGCGACGGGTCGCCCAGAACTCACGACGGGTCGCCCAGAACTCACGACGGGTCGCCCAGAACTGGCGACGGGTCGACGCGGTGGGCGGGGGCGTTGATACGGTGCCAGTGCCGTGGTGTTCGGGAAGCCGGTTCGATGCCGGCGCGGCCCTCGCCACTGTAACCGTCGAGTTGACGGCCCTTGCGGTGCTCACCCCTGAGAACGGGGAGGGCGCCGGACCACTGGGAGAAGTCCCGGGAAGGTCGGCCAGAGACGCTGAGACGGAAGCCAGGAGACCGGCCACGGCGCGTCATGTTCCACGAGGGTTTGGAGACCGCCGGTGACGGCACTCGTATTGGTTGGAATGTCCGTCCGTGAGGCCGACGCGCGCGACCGGTTGACCGCAGTCGCCGCGCGCCACGAGGGCACCGTCGCGTTCCTGCAGATGGGCGATCCCTCGCTGGACCGGGAGCTGACCCGGCTGGCCGACGCCGGCGCCACCCACATCACGCTGGTCGGGGTCAGCCTCGGCACCCTCGCACCCGCGAACTCGTGGCTGCGTCGGATCGCCTCGCACTGGTGGCGCGAACGGGCCGGTGAGCCTCCGGTGATCGAGGTGGCCACGGCGATGATGCGCAACGACCTCGACCTCGATCTCGTCCTCGACGTCACCCGCCCCATCGCGGGCACCGAGGCGCCGTTGACCTCGGCGGCCTGGGAGGACGTGCCGGGCCACCGTCACCAGCTGTTCGTCTGCCGGGGGCCGCGCTGCACGGCGCTCGGCTCGGACAGGACCGCCGAGGCCTTCGCCCTCGAGCTGATGCGTCTCGAGCAGGGGGACGACGACGTGCTGATCACCCAGACCGGCTGTCAGTTCCCCTGCAACCACGCACCCGTCGTCTCGGTGCAGCCCGACGACGTCTGGTACGGCGGCGTCACGCCCGACGTCGCCCGCACCATCGCCACCGACCACCTCGTCACACACCAACCCGTCGAGGCGCACCGCCTGCCGCGACACATCCAGTCCGACGACGCTCGGACGATGAACCTCCAGGAGAAGTCATGACTCGCATCGCCCTGCTCTCGACCTCGGACACAGACCTGCTCTCCGCACGCGCTGCCGGGCCCGACTTCGCACTCGGCAACCCGTCGCGCCTCGACGTCGAGGCTGACCTGCCCGGTGTGATCGAGGGTGCCGACCTCGTCGTCGTACGCATCCTCGGCAGCGCCCGCTCCTGGCAGGCCGGTCTCGACACCGTGCTGGCAAGCGGCGTCCCCGTCGTCGTGCTGGGCGGGGAACAGACCCCGGACGCCGAGCTGATGGGGCACTCGACCGTCCCGGTCGGGACGGCGGCCGAGGCCCACGCCTACCTTGCCCAGGGCGGGCCGGTGAACCTGACCAACCTGCACGCGTTCCTCTCCGACACGGTGCTGCTGACCGGTGAGGGCTTCGAGGCCCCGCAGGTGGTCCCCGAGTGGGGCTGGTCGGAACGCCCGTCGCCCGCGGGCGAACCGGGCACGGCGAGGGTCGGAGTGCTCTACTACCGGGCCCACGAGGCCAGCGGCAACAACGCGTTCGCGCACGCGCTGGCCGACGCGATCGACGCCACCGGTGAGGCGGTCGGCCTGCCGATCTTCTCCTCGTCCCTGCGCGCCGCACCCGACGAGCTGTACGACGCCCTCGGCACCCTCGACGCGGTGATCGTGACGGTGCTTGCCGCGGGTGGCACCACGCCGGGCACCGCGAGCGCCGGTGAGGACGACGAGGCGTGGGATGTCGAACGCATGAAGGCGCTCGACATCCCTGTCCTGCAAGGGCTCTGCCTCACCTCGAGCCGCGCCGAGTGGGAGGAGAGCGACGACGGCGTGACCCCGCTCGACTCGGCCAACCAGATCGCGATCCCCGAGTTCGACGGGCGGATCATCACCGCCCCGTTCTCGTTCAAGGAGATCGACGAGGACGGCCTGCCGCGCTACGTCGCCGACGAGGAGCGCTGCGCCCGGGTGGCCGGAATCGCCGTCAACCACGCGCGTCTGCGCCACATCGAGCCCAAGGACCGCCGGCTCGCGCTGATGCTGTCGGCGTACCCGACCAAGCACAGCCGCATCGGCAACGCGGTCGGCCTGGACACCCCGGTCTCGACGATCCGGCTGCTCCGCAAGCTGCGCGACGCCGGCTACGACCTCGGTGCGCCCGCACGTTTGACGGAGGGGGCCACGTTCGACGTCCACGAGCTCCTCGCCATGGACGACGACACCGCCGCCGGCAACGCACTGATCCACGCCCTGATCGCGGCCGGCGGCCAGGACGAGGAGTGGCTCACCTCCGCCCAGCTCGACGAGAGCCATGTGCGAATCCCCAAGCAGGACTACGAGAAGTGGACTGCCGACCTCCCGGACGAGCTCAAGGACGAGATCGTCGAAGCGTGGGGGGCCGCTCCCGGCACGCTCTTCGTCAACGACCAGCAGGAGATCGTGCTGGCCACGCTCCGGGCCGGCAACATCGTCCTGATGATCCAGCCGCCGCGCGGGTTCGGTGAGAACCCGGTGGCGATCTACCACGACCCCGAGCTGGCCCCCAGCCACCACTACCTCGCGGCGTACCGCTGGGTCGAGAAGGGCTTCCGCGCCCACGCCGTCGTACACCTCGGCAAGCACGGCTCGATGGAGTGGCTGCCCGGCAAGAACGCCGCCCTGGCCGCCACCTGCGCGACCGACGCGGTGATCGGCAACCTGCCGCTGATCTACCCGTTCCTGATCAACGACCCGGGCGAGGGCGCCCAGGCCAAGCGCCGCGCGCACGCCACCATCGTCGACCACCTGATCCCGCCGATGGCGCGCGCCGAGTCGTACGGCGACATCGCCAAGCTCGAGCAGCTCCTCGACGAGTACGCCAACATCGCCGCCATGGACCCGCCCAAGCTGCCGATGATCCGGGCCCAGATCTGGACGCTCATGCAGGCCGCCCAGATGCACAAGGACCTCGGCCTCGAGGCCCAGCCCGGCGACGAGGAGTTCGACGACTTCATCATGCACGTCGACGGCTGGCTGTGTGAGGTGAAGGACGCGCAGATCCGCGACGGCCTGCACGTCCTCGGCCAGGCACCCGAGGGCGAGGCCCGGGTCAACCTGGTGCTCGCGATCCTGCGGGCCACCCAGATCTGGGGCGGCACCCAGGCCTCCCTGCCCGGCCTGCGGCACGCCCTCGGACTGGGTCTCGATACGACCCCTCGTTCCTCGGGATCTACTCGACCACCGAGTGAGCCGACGACAACCGAGGTCGACGCCATCGAGACACGCGCCAAGGCCCTGGTCCAGGGCATGGAGGACGCCGACTGGCAGCCGGACGCAGTGGCCGGGGTGATCGCCCGGCACGAGTCCGAGAGTGCTCCCGAGGTCGCGGCCATCCTCGACTTCGCCGCCACCCAGGTCGTGCCCCGGCTGGCGAAGACCACCGACGAGCTCGACGCCGTGCTGCACGCCCTCGACGGCGGTTTCATCCCGGCCGGCCCGAGCGGGTCGCCGTTGCGCGGGCTGGTCAACGTGCTGCCGACCGGCCGCAACTTCTACACCGTCGACCCCCGCGCCGTCCCGTCGCGACTGGCCTGGGAGACCGGAGTCTCGATGGCCGAGTCGCTCGTGCAGCGCTACCTCACCGAGACGGGGGAGTACCCGAAGTCGGTCGGCCTCTCGGTGTGGGGCACCAGCGCCATGCGCACCTCCGGCGACGACATCGCCGAGGTCCTCGCCCTGATCGGCATCCGCCCCGAGTGGGACCCCGCGTCGCGTCGGGTCAACGGCCTGACCGTGATCCCGCTCGACGAGCTGGGCCGCCCGCGCGTCGACGTCACGGTCCGCATCTCCGGGTTCTTCCGTGACGCCTTCCCCCACGTGATCGCCATGCTGGACGACGCGATCCGGATGGCCGCCGAGCTCGACGAGCCGCTCGACCAGAACTTCGTCCGGGCCCACGCCCAGGCCGACCTGGCCGAGCACGGCGACGTACGCCGCTCCACGACCCGCATCTTCGGCTCCCGCCCGGGCGCGTACGGCGCGGGCATCCTGCAGGTCATCGAGTCCGGCAACTGGCGCGACGACAAGGACCTGGCCGAGGTCTACACCCAGTGGGGTGGCTTCGCCTACGGCCGTGGCCTCGACGGCGCCCCGGCCGCCGACGCCATGCAGGCCAACTACCGCCGGATCAACGTGGCCGCGAAGAACATCGACACCCGCGAGCACGACATCGCCGACTCCGACGACTACTTCCAGTACCACGGCGGCATGATCGCCACCGTCCGCGCGCTCACCGGCAACACCCCGCGGGCGTACGTCGGCGACTCCACCACGCCCGACGCCGTCCGCACCCGCACGTTGGCCGAGGAGACCGCCCGCGTCTTCCGGGCCCGGGTGGTCAACCCACGCTGGATCGGTGCGATGCAGCGGCACGGCTACAAGGGTGCGTTCGAGCTGGCCGCCACCGTCGACTACCTCTTCGGGTTCGACGCCACCGCCGGCGTCGTCCACGACTGGATGTACGACGCGCTCGCACGCGAGTACGTCCTCGACGAGACCAACCAGGAGTTCATGAAGGACGCCAACCCCTGGGCGCTGCGCGGCATCATCGAACGGCTGCACGAGGCCGCCGAGCGCGACCTGTGGGCCGAGCCCGACCCCGAGGTGATCGCCGCCATGCAGCAGGTCTACCTCGACCTCGAGGGTGACCTCGAGGACCGCGGGTGACCCGCCGCGTGCGCCTCGTCGGGATCGGCTCGGGCCACCCCGATCAGCTCACCCTGGCGGCCGCGGCCGCGATAGAGGGCGTCGACTTCGTCATCGCGGCGGCGAAGTCCGCCGAGGACCCGCTGCTCGAGTCTCGCCGAGAGATCTGCCGTCGGCACGGCAACCCCGAGCTGGTGCCGGTCCCCGACCCGCCGCGCGACCGCAACGACCCGGCCGACTACACCGGCGCGGTCGGTGACTGGCACGACGCCCGGGCCGCGGCGTACGAGAAGGTGCTGCTCGAACGCGACGGCGACGCGGCGTTCCTGGTGTGGGGAGACCCGGCCTTCTACGACTCCACGATTCGCATCGTCGAGCGCATCCTGGCCCGCGGCAACGTCACGTTCGACTACGACGTGCTGCCCGGCATCTCCAGCCTGCAGGTGCTGGCCGCGGCACACCGCATCGTGCTGCACGAGGTCGGCCAGCCGATCCTGGTCACCACCGGGCGACGGCTGGCCGAGGCAGTCGACCAAGGGCACGACAACCTCGTCGTCATGCTCGACGGCTCGCTGTCCTGCACGACGTTGAAGGACCAACCCGGCTGGCACATCTGGTGGGGGGCGAACCTCGGGACCCCCGACCAGGCGTTGGTCGCCGGGCCCCTGGTCGACGTACTCCCCGAGATCGAGGCCGCCAGGGCGCACGCGAAGGCGACGTCCGGCTGGGTGATGGACACCTACCTGTTGCGCCGCTCCTGAAATGGCAGTGAGCGGGTGGCCGTCGAAACAGCCACCCGCTCACCAGGGGTCAGTTGCCCTCGCGCACTCGCGTGATCTCGGGCTCCTCGCTGGGCCCGCCCCCGGGTGCGCGGGTCGTGTCATCGGCCTGCTCGTTGTCCTGGACGGTGCGCTCCAGGGTGAGGTTCTCGCCCGTGGCGGGGTCGAACAGGTGGATCTTGGACGCGTCGACCCAGATCCTGGCGTCGTCGCCGGCGGCCACCATGGACGCGCCGTCGAGAGAGACCACGAGCTGGGTGCGCATCGACTCGCCGTCGAGGTCCTTCTCGAGCTGGGTCAGCTGCTCCTGCACCTCGGGCGGGGCCTCGAACGGGATGTAGGCGTAGGCCTCGTTGCCGAGCCACTCCACCACGTCGACCTTGGCACTGAACGTGGAGCCCTCGTCGGCGTTCGCCGCCACGGAGGCGTCCTCGAAGTGCTCGGGCCTGATGCCGGCGATGAGCAGCCCCTTGCCCTGCGCCTTTGCCGCCTTGTCCGGCGGAAGGTTCACCTTGCCGAACGGCAACGAGATGGTGTTGCCCTCGACGGTGGCGGGCAGGAAGTTCATCGGCGGCGAGCCGATGAAGCCGGCCACGAACAGGTTGTTCGGCTGGGTGTAGAGCTCGCGCGGGGTGGCCAGCTGCTGCAGGATGCCTCGCTTGAGCACGGCGACCCGATCGCCCAGCGTCATCGCCTCGGTCTGGTCGTGGGTGACGTAGACCGTGGTGATGCCCAGGCGCTTCTGGAGCCGCGAGATCTCGGTGCGCATCTGGCCACGGAGCTTGGCGTCGAGGTTCGACAGCGGCTCGTCGAAGAGGAACGCGTCGGCCTCGCGGACGATCGCCCGCCCCATCGCGACTCGCTGGCGCTGACCGCCTGACAGGTTGCCGGGCTTGCGGTCGAGGTGCTCGTCGAGCTCGAGCGTCTTGGACGCGTGGCGCACCTTCTCGTCGATCTCCTTGTCGGGAACCTTGGCGAGACGGAGCGGGAACGCGATGTTCTCGTAGACGGTCAGGTGAGGGTAGAGCGCGTAGTTCTGGAAGACCATCGCCAGGTTGCGCTCCTTGGGGGCGAGGTCGTTGACCCGTCGTTCGCCGATCATCATGTCGCCCGACGAGATGTCCTCGAGCCCCACGATCATCCGCAACAGGGTCGACTTGCCGCACCCGGACGGCCCGACGAGGATCACGAACTCCCCGTCGGCCACGTCGATGCTGACGTCGTTGACCGCCGGGAACCCGTCGCCGTACTTCTTGACGATGTTCTTCATCTGGATCTTGGCCATGAGGTTCTCCCTAACCCTTCACTGCGCCGGAGGTCAGACCGGCGACGATCTTGCGCTGGAACACCAGCACGATGACGATGATCGGGATCGTGGCAATCACGGCCCCGGCGGCGAGCAGGGATGCCGGCCGGTTGAACGGGTCGGCGCCGACGAAGAACGACAGCGCCGCTGGGATCGGTCTGGCGTTCTCGGTGGAGGTCAGCGAGATCCCGAAGACGAAGTCGTTCCAGGCGAAGAAGAAGGTCAGGATCGCGGCGGTGAACACACCGGGTGCCGCGAGCGGGACGATGATCTTGCGGAACGCCTGCCATGACGTGGCGCCGTCGACCTGGGCGGCCTGCTCGAGCTCCCACGGGATCTCCCGGAAGAACGCGGTGAGGGTCCAGATCGCCAACGGCAACGTGAAGCTCATGTAGGGGATGATCAGCCCCGGCCAGGTGTCGTAGAGGCCGAGCGTGCGCCACATGTCGAAGAGCGGGCCGACCAGGGAGACCACCGGGAACATCGCGATCGCCAGTGCCGTGGTGAGCACGAACTTCTTGCCCTTGAACTCGAGCCGGGCGATGGCGTAGGCGGCCAGCGTGCCGAGGATGACCGAGGCCACCGTGGCGATCAGCGCGATGCCGACCGAGTTGAGGATCGCCCGGCGGAACTGCTCGTTGTCCCAGACGTCGATGTAGTTCTGCCAGCCGGCGTTGGTGCCTTCGGCGGGCAGGAACCCGGGGTTGCCCACCGTGATGGACTCCTGCGTCTTGAACGACAGCGAGATGATCCAGGCCACTGGCAGCAGGCACCACACCAGGATCAGGAGGCACCCGACTGCGGTTCCGAGTTTGCGCACCATGTCTCAGCCCTCCTGCCGTGCCGCGGCGAGGTCGACGCGGAACAGTTTGACGATCAGCCAGGCGATCAGCAGCACGGAGAGGAAGAGCAGCACGGAGAGTGCCGATCCCATGCCGAGCTGGAACTGCTCGATGGTCTGCCGATAGGTCAGGAACGAGATCGACTCCGTCCCGGACGCACCATTGGTCATCACGAAGATGTTGTCGAAGATGCGGTAGGCGTCGAGGGCCCTGAAGAGTACGGCGACCATGATGGCTGCCTGCATGTTGGGCAGGATCACCTTGAACAGTCGTTGGGTCCAGGAGGCACCGTCCACCTTGGCGGCCTCGATCATGTCCTCCGAGACCTGGGCGAGCCCGGCCAGCAGCAGGAGTGACATGAACGGTGTGGTCTTCCAGATCTCGGAGACCATGATCGCGATCACCGCCGGTGTGGTCTCACCGAACCAGTTGAACTGTTCGCTGATGCCCGGCAGCCACCCGTTGACGAAGCCGTTCTGGTAGCTGAACGCGAACTGCCAGGCGAAGCCCGAGACCACGGTGATGATGCCGTAGGGGATCAGGATCGACGTGCGGATGAGCCCGCGGGCGAAGATCACCCGGTGCATCACCATCGCGAAGACGAACCCGATCACGAGCTCGACGGAGACGGTGACCAGCATGTAGAGGACGGTCACCCCGGTGTCGCGCCAGAACAGCGGGTCGGTCAGTGCGGTGATGTAGTTGCTCAGCCCGACGAACTCGCGGTCGTCGGGTGCGGTGAGGGTGTAGTTGAACACCGAGAGGTAGAGCGCCCGGAGCATCGGGAACGCGGTCACCAGCAGCATCACGAAGATGGCCGGTGCCACCAGCTTCTGGCCCAGGCTGTTCTCCGCCCTGGCCCGGTCACTTGCCCGGACCTTGCCCTTGCCCCGGGCAGGCTTCTCGACGGTTGCCGTGCTCACAGGAGTGCCTTTCCGTTGAGGACGTCCGAGAGGAAGTCGGCCGAGTCACCCGGAGTGGAGTCCGGATCGACGTCGAAGGGAGAGTGCCACTGGCTCTGGATCGCAGCCGAGATCGTGGCGTAGTAGGCGCTCTTGGGCCGGGGTCCGCCGGTGTCGACGCTCTCCCGGAAGAGCTTGAGCAGATCCGGCGGATAGGCCTTGGCCAGTGCCGGGTCCTCGTACGCCGACGCGCGGGCCGGCATCAGGCCGGACTCGACGGCCAGCGCCACCTGGGCCTCCGTGTTGGTCACGCACTCCGCCGCCGCCATCGCGAAGTCGGGGTGCTCGGAGTAGGCGCCGACGCCGATGTCGATGCCGCCGATCGGCGGCTTGGAGTCCTCGCCGGCCACGGTCTCGGGGTAGCGGGCGTAGCCGAGGTCGCCGAACGCGTCCTTGTCGACCGGGCCGCCCGGCTTGCCGATCACGCCCTCGTAGTTCTTGTAGACGAAGGTCCAGTTCGTCATGAACTCGCCCGGGGCCCCCTCCGGGAACATCGCGCCCAGGCTGGTGCCCTCGTTGGAGGTCGACAGGTCAGGCTGCTTCGCGTCGGAGTCGGCGAGCTGCTTGATCACCTCGGCGGCCTTCTTGCCGGCATCGGAGTCGATGTCGATCTTGGCGTCCTTGCCGGCCTCGTTGTCGGAGATGATGTCGCCGCCCGCGCCCTGGATCAGCGCGTTGATCCACACGACGTACGCCTCGTACTTGTTGGCCTGGACGCCGACCGTGCCGCCGGCCTTCTCGGCGGCTTCGATGACCTCGCTCCAGGTCACCGGCTTGGTCATGTCGAGTCCTGCCTTCTCGGCCAGCGACTTGCGGTACCAGAGCACCTGGGTGTTGGCCCACTGCGGGAACGCGTACACCGCGTCGTCCCACTTGACGGTCTCGGCGGCACCGGTGAGGACGTCTTCGTCGACCGCCTTGGCCGCCGTGTCCTCGGGGAGCTTCTCCAGCCACCCGGCGTTGGCGAACTCGGCGACGAACACGGGGTCGAGGCTCATCAGGTCGGTCGACGAGTCCTTGGCGGCGAGCCGGCGAGCGAGCTGCGTGCGCTGATCCGTTGCACCGGACGGCAGCAGCTGGATCTCGATGTCATAGTCGTCGGTGCTGCACTGCTTGGCCAGCTTGGTCAGGGTCTCGACACCGTCGGGATTGACGTACCAGTTGAGCGTCGGCGGGCCGGAGTCGTCTCCGAACGCCGAGCAGGATGTCAGCAGACCGGCCGTACAAGCCAGTGACGCTAGGGCCGCAATGGTGCGACGCGAGCGCCCTCTGTGCGTTGAGGGTTGCTTCACGAGTGCCTCCCTGTCGTGGTCTACCTCACACTCGACCTCTTGCGCCGATTTGGCAAGCCACTTGTAGGGGGTTGTGACACCTGCTAGTGCGGATCAGATGTTGCCGCGGTCCGCCGTACGACGGATGGCGTCGGTCACTGATTCCCAGAGCTCGGGTGGCAGGTCGTGGCCCATGCCGTCGACCAGCAGGAGCTCCGACCCGGGGATCGCCGCGGAGGTCGCCCGACCACCGGAGACGTGCACCATGCGGTCGCGCAGTCCGTGGATGACCTGGCTGGGAATCGTCAACGAGTGCAGGGCTTTCGAGCGGTTCGGCTGGGTCAGCACGGCCATCATGTGGCGCAGGACCCCGGGCCCGTTGAGGCCGCGGTCGAAGGTGTCCTCGGCCCGCTTCGTGGCCCGCTCGGTCGGCTCCGGGTAGCTGGGGGAGCCGATCAGCTTCGCGAACGCCACGGACGTGTCGACGTACGCCTGACGGTCCACCTGCTTGCCGGCCAGCAGCCGCGGCAGCAGCTTGGGGTCCTGCCACCCGACGCTGCGCTTGCCGGTGGTCGACATGATCGAGGTCAGCGAACGCACCCGGCCCGGGTGGTCGAGGGCCATCGTCTGCACGATCATGCCGCCCATCGAGATGCCGACCACGTGCGCGGAGTCGATGGCGAGGTGGTCGAGCAGGCCGATGCCGTCGGAGGCCATGTCCGAGATGCCGTACGGCGCCGCGCCCCGGCCGGTGAGGAAGGCCCGGACCAGGTCGGGCCGACGGACCCGACCGCGCACGTGGGAGGACTTGCCGGTGTCGCGGTTGTCGTAGCGGATGACGTGGAAGCCCTTGCCGGCAAGGAGCTTGCAGAACTCGTCGTCCCACCAGATCATCGGCCCGCCCAGGCCCATCACCAGCAGCAGGGGGTCGGCGGAAGGATCGCCGAAGGTCTGGTAGCACAGCTCGACACCGCCGCCGACGGGGGCGAACAGTTCTTCGGAGACATGGACGTCGCTCATGCATTCATCCAACACGACGCTCCGAGAGGAGCGGGAATTGCCTGTCCGCGGGGTCCTGCCGTTCTACGGTGGCGACGTGGCGAACAGCATCGGCGACTTCCTGGCACCTGCGGGCTACCACCAGCCCGGGGCGCTCAGTCTGGTCCGTGAGCTCACCGTGTGGCCCGAGGCCGGGCGCGCGATCCGGCGCTCCCTCGCCGACAAGCGTGAGCTGTTGGGCACTCCCTACGTCAGCCGCGCTCCGCAGCGCTCGATCGAGCCGGTCCTGCTGGTGCCGGGATTCCTGGCCGGCGACTACACGCTGCGGCTGATGGCGCACACGCTGCGCCGCCACGGCTACCGCACCTATCGCTCCCACATCCACACCAACGTGTCGTGCCTGACCACCAACGCGGCACTTCTCGAACGGCGCCTCGAGGCGATCGCCACCAAGCGCGACAGCCGGGTCCGCATCGTCGGGCACTCACTGGGCGGCATGCTCGCCCGCGGGCTGGCCGTACGCCGACCCGACCTGGTGTCCGGCATCATCACGATGGGCAGCCCGATGATGGCGCCCGGCACCGCCCATCCGTTGCTGCTCGGTGCCGCCGACGTGCTCGTCCGGCTCAACCAGGTCGGCGTACCAGGGGTGATGGGGGAGTCCTGCGTCCGCGGTGACTGCGCACGCTCGGCCTGGCACGAGTCGCGTCAGCCGATCCCGTCAGGCGTCGACTTCACCTGCATCTGGTCGGCCGGTGACGGGCTGGTCGACCCGGCGTCGTGCGTGGACCCGTTGGCGACGTCGATCGAGGTGCATGCCAGTCACATCGGCATGGCGATCGATCCGCGGGTGGCCGACCACGTGGTCGCCGAGCTGGCCGCCCAGCGCCGAACCACCCGCGCCGCAGCCCCCGCCGACACCGCCTGACCCCACCGCATGTAATGCGCCGTCCGTGCCGCTCTGCACCCTGCTGACGGGGGTGGAAGTGTCAACAGGGGCGCACAAGTGCCGACGTACACGGGCTCCCGCCGGCGTACGCCGACTCCCCGCCGACCGACTGTGCTCAGTCGAAGTCGATGGCGCTGTAGGCGCGCAGCTTGCGCAGGCGGTGCTCGCTGGTGATGTTGCGGATCGTGCCGCTGCGCGAGCGCATGACCAGTGAGTGCGTGGTCGCCCCGCCCGCGCGGTAGCGGACCCCCTTGAGCAGCTCGCCGTCGGTGATGCCGGTGGCCACGAAGAAGCAGTCGTCACCGGTGACCAGCTCGTCGGTGGTCAGGATCGCGTCGAGGTCGAGTCCGGCATCGATCGCGCGCTGGCGCTCCTCGTCGTCGGTCGGCCACAGGCGACCCTGGATGGTGCCGCCGATGCACTTCATCGCGCAGGCGGTGATGATGCCCTCGGGAGTGCCGCCGACGCCCATCAGCAGGTCGATACCGGTGTCGGGGCGGGCCGCCATGATTGCGCCGGCGACGTCGCCGTCGCTGATGAACTTGATGCGGGCACCGGTCGCCCGGATCTCCTCGACGAGGTCCGCGTGGCGCGGACGGTCGAGGATCACGACCGTGACGTCCTCGGGGCTCGAGCCCTTGGCCTTCGCGACGAAGTTGATGTTCTCGGCGGCGGGCAGACGAATGTCGACCACGTCTGCGGCCTCGGGTCCGGTGACCAGCTTGTCCATGTAGAACACGGCCGACGGGTCGTACATCGTGCCGCGCGGGGCGACCGCGAGCACCGAGACCGCGTTGGTCATGCCCTTGGCGGCGAGGGTGGTGCCGTCGATCGGGTCGACCGCGACGTCGCACTCGGGGCCGCTGCCGTCGCCGACCTCTTCGCCGTTGTAGAGCATGGGGGCGTTGTCCTTCTCGCCCTCGCCGATCACGACGGTGCCCTTCATGCCGATGCTGGAGATCATCACGCGCATGGCGTTGACCGCCACGCCGTCCGCACCGTTCTTGTCGCCCCGGCCGACCCAGCGGCCAGCAGCCATCGCGGCCGCCTCGGTGACCCGGACCAGTTCCAGGGCGAGGTTGCGGTCGGGGGACTCGGGGGCAACACGGAACTCAGGGGGGCGCGTAGGCATGGGCGAATGCTATCGGCTCATCACGAGGGCGCGGTGTAGGACCGCACCGATGTCTGCTTGACGGACAGCCACACCACCCGTCCGACCGACAGTCCGAGCTCGACGGCGGCCGCCGGCGTCACGTCGGCGAGGAGCTCCGGACCGTCGTCGGCCACGTGTACGACGACCCGCATCGCGGCGCCGTGCGGGGTGACCACGACGATCGTGCCCCGCCAGTGGTGTCGGGCCGAGCCGCTGGGTTCGTTCAGGTCGACCGTGACCGCCGTGGGCTCGAACGCACGCAGCTCGGTGCCCTCGCGCAGGACGTTGAGGCCCACGAGCCGGGCAACGTGGTCAGTGACCGGACGCTGGGTGACCTCGTCGGGGGTGCCGAACTGGGCCACCTCCCCGCCGTCGAGCACCAGCACCCGGTTCGCCACGGTCAGCGCGTCGAGCGCGTCGTGGGTGACCAGCAGCGAGATCCCGCCGAACTCGGCGAGGTGCCTGGCCAGCTCGATGCGCAGGGACGCCGCGACCCCGACGTCGAGCCCGCTCATCGGCTCGTCGAGCAGCAGCAGGTCGGGTTCGGTGACCAGGGCCCGGGCGATCGAGACGCGTTGGGCCTGCCCGCCGGAGAGTTCTCCGGGTCTGCGGTGGGCGAGGTCGTCGACCCCGAGACGGGTCAGCCACAGCTCGGCGCGACGCAGCGCCTCGGCCTTCGGTACGCCGCGGGCCCGGGGTCCGAAGGCCACGTTGTGCCGGGCGTCGAGGTGGGGGAACAGCAGCTGGTCCTGGAACACCATGCCGACGCCGCGCTCCCGAGTGGGCACGCCGGTGAGGTCCACACCGTCGAGCGTGGCGTGGCCGCGCGCGGGCACGAGACCGGCCAGCGCCTTGACCAGGCTCGACTTGCCCGCGCCGTTGGGACCGATCACCGCGATCACGTCGCCGCGGTCGGCGTCGAGCACAGCGTGGACCCGGCCGGGCACCTCGAGGTCGAGCGACAGGGTGCTCATCGGGCCACCAGCCAACGGTCGCGCAGGGCCACCAGCACGACGATCGAGAAGACCAGCAGCACCAGGCTCAGCGACCTGGCGGCCTCGGGCTCGGAGTTGATCGAGACGTAGATCAGCGTCGGCATCGTCTGCGTGGTGCCGGGGTAGTTGCCGGCGAAGGTGATGGTCGCGCCGAACTCGCCGATCGAGCGGGCCCAGCCCAGCATCATCCCGGCCAGGATGCCCGGCATCGCCAACGGCACGGTGACCGCGCGGAAGGTGAGCCAGCGCGTGGCGCCCAGTGTGGCGGCCGCGGCGTCGTACTCACGGCGTGCGGTGCGCAGGGCGCCCTCGATGCTGAGTACGACGAACGGCAGCGCGACGAACGTGTGGGCCAGGACCACGCCGGCCGTCGTGTAGGGGAGGGAGAAGCCGGTCAGCTCTCGCAGGGGTTCGCCGATGAAGCCCGTGCGGCCGAAGGCGCTGGCCAGCGCGACGCCGGCGACCACCGGGGGCAGCACGAGCGGCACCGTGACCAGGGTGCGCACGACCCCGCGCCCGGGGAACTCGACCCGGGCCAGCACCCAGGCCAGCGGCAGCCCGAGCACGAGGCAGATGGTCATCGCGACCGTGGCGGTGAGCACCGAGAGCCACATGGCCTCGCGCAGCTCCGGCGAGGCGAGCTGCTCGCCGAGCAGGGACCACGGCGTGCCCGCGACGAGCGTGACGAGGGGGAGCAGCAGGAGCAAGGTGCCGAGGGCGGCCGGGACCAGCAACCTGACCGGCGGTCGCCCGAGGGGGTCGGTCACGGCTTCCCGAAGCCCGCGTCGTCCAGGATCTTGCGACCCTCGTCGGAGCTCACGAAGTCGACCCACTCCTGGGCCAGGTCGCCGCTGTCGTTCTGGTCGAGCGGGGCGATGAAGTAGGGGTTGAGCTGCTCGGCGGCGCCGGGCACGTCGAAGACCAACACGTCGTCGCCGGCGGCGACCGCGTCGCTGGCGTAGACGAAGCCGGCGTCGGCCTCACCCGAGGTGATCTTGGCCAGCACGGACTTCACGTCGACCTCCAGGCTCCTGGGCTCCGCCGTCACCTTGTTCTCCTCCAGCAGGCTCAGGGCGAGCCGCCCACACGGTACGTCGTCCGCACAGCGCACCCAGTCGGTGTCGGCGAGGTCGTCGAACCCGGTGATCTTCGCAGGGTTGTCGGCCGGCACCACCAGCACGAGCTCGTTGGTCGCGAACTGCACCGGGTCCGTGGCCAGTGCGTCGCCGTCCTCGGCGATGGTCATGGACTTCTCGTCGGCGGTGGCCAGCACGTCGCCCGGGGCGCCGTCGACGCCCTGCTCGGCCAGGGTCGTGCTGGAGCCGAAGTTGAACTTCACGTCCACGCCGTCGTGCTCGTCCTCGAACGTCGAGGCCAGCGTCTCGAAGGTCCCGGTGAGGGAGGCTGCGGCCAGCACGGTCAGCTGCTTCTCGTCGTCATCGGAGGAGCAGGAGGTCAGGGGGAGCAGGGTGAGGACGGAGACGGCGATCAGTGGGCGCATGCGCATCAGGGGTTCAGTGCCTCTCGATCACGACGTTGGTGGACTTCACGGACGCGACGGCGCGCACGCCCGGTTCGAGGCCGAGCTCGGCGGCGGCCTCGCTGCTCATCAGGCTGACCAGCCGGTAGGGGCCGCAGATCATCTCGACCTGCGCCATCACGGTGTCCCTGACGACCTTGGTGACGATTCCCGACAGCCGGTTGCGCGCGCTGACCGTCGTGCTCCGGGGGTCGTCCCGGTCGGGCCGGTCGGCCAGCTCGGTGGCCAGGGCCGCGAGGTCGGTGCCACGGATGGTGGTCGGGCTGCCTTCCGTGCCGGCCACGGAAGGGAGGCGCCCGCCGTCGATCCAGCGACGCACGGTGTCGTTGCTGACGGCGAGGACTTCTGCCGCTTCCGCTATTCGGTAGGTGGTCACGCGGCGAGTATTCCGCATCTGCGGCTTTCCTGCCCAGACAGTCCGCGACATTGCTCCTGACGACCAGGCGGGCCGAGCTCGTTCGGGCCAGCCGTTCAGGCCGAGGGCGCCCAGGCCGGGTCGCGGCCGATGAAGCCCATCAGGCGGTCAACCACGGGGGCGTCATCGGCGACGGGCACGGCGGCGCCGTACTGCCCCGACGAGCGCAGCAGCTCCTCGATCGGCGCCATGCCCTCGAGGAGCGTGGCCGCGAAGTCCACGTCGAGGCCGTGGTCGCGGTCGAGAGGTCCCAGGTGTGCATGAAGACGTCGGCCGTGTAGAAGCGGTCCGCGGCGTCGGCCAGCCGGTGGGTGCCGGCGATCGGGTGGGTGAAGGACTCCTCGCCCCGGGTCTCGATCAGGTGTTGTACGGCGTCCGCATGGTGCTGCCACGCCGCCACCGGGTCGTCGGCAACGGCGGGACCGGCCGGCAGGGTGATCCCGCCCCCACCCAGGAATCCCGGGAACCACTCGACCAGGTGGGCGACCACGTCGCGGGCCGTCCAGCCGGCCACGGGCGCGGGAGCCTCCCAGTCCGGGGTCGCTGCGACCCTGGCCGCGAAGGCGCCGGCGACCTCGCGGTGGCGATCGGCCGCCGAGTCAGGCAGTGCCATCTCAGACCGACCCGTCGGCGAGCAGGGCGTCGAGCTTGGCGTAGCCCTCGTGGACCCCGACCTCCATGCCGCTCGACAGCATGCCGTCGCGGCTCTCGAACGAGTCGCACAACGAGAACGCGTGCATGCGGGTGCGGCCGTCGCCGAGGTCCTCGAAGGTCATCGTCTCCAGCGCGATGGCCTCGGGCATGCCCTCCCAGGTGAAGGTCTGGACCAGCTTGTTCTCGCCGACGTAGGGGAACGTGCCACGGAAGGCGAACTCCTCCTCGCCCCGGCCCGCGACATAGCGGTAGGAGCCGAGCGTGCGGCAGTCCCACTGGTCGATCCGGGTGTTGAGCGAGTCGGGTCCGATCCACCTCGCGAACAGCTCGGGGTCGGTGTGCGCCTTCATGAGCTGTTCGGGAGTGCCGGCGAAGTCGCGCCAGATGTGCACGGCGGGGACCTTCGGGTCGGCCTCGATCGCGGCCTCGGTGTAGCGGGCGGTCGGGTTCGTGGTGGTCATGATGCTGTTCCTTCCTTGCGGGTGGGGGTCTCTGGCGTCTCGTCCTCGTTCAGCTCGGCCAGCACGGCGTCGAGGCGACTGAACCGTTCCTCGGCACGTTGGCGGTATCGCTCGATCCACTTCGTCATCAGGTCGAACACCTCTGCTTCCAGGTGCACCGGTCGGCGCTGGGCCTCCCGGCTCCGGCTCACCAGCCCGGCGTCCTCGAGCACCTTCAGGTGCTTGGAGACCGCCTGGACGCTGACGTCGTACGGCGCCGCCAGGTCGTTGACCGTCGCGTCGGACTCGGTCAGGCGAGCGACCATGTCGCGCCGGGTCGGGTCGGCCAGGGCGGCGAAGACCTTCGAGAGCTGGTCGGTCATGCGGACACCTTCTTCAACTTATTGGTTGAATAAACCGTACGACGACCAAGGTGCCTTGTCAACCGTTTGGTTGAATAGCCGCAGCGGTTCGCGGCGTGCACGACGTCACACACGCGGCGACCCGACGTGCGGCCGCCAGCGACCGCCGTGGCGGCAGGCGCTAGCGTTGCCGCGAAACCGTTCGACCCACAGCAGGAGCGCCGTGCACAACGCGAAGCACCACGACGACCGGCCCGCAGGTCGTCGTACGACGGACGCCGGGGTCGTGCGATGAGCCAGCAGCGTGGCGGCAGCCACTACTCAGGCAGCAGCATCGGCATGGTCGGCGCGATGATCGTGACCGTCGGCGTGATCCTGATCTTCGTGATCTTCCGGTCGGTGACCCGCGACGACCTCGACGTCGAACGGGAAGCCATCGACTACCTGCCCGCCGTGCAGGGCCTCCAGAAGAGCGTGGACTTCGACCTCGCCTACCCGCCGAGGCTGCCCGAGGGCGCCAAGGCCGTCGACGTCGAGGGTGCGCTCGGTGCTGGCTGGTCGCTCGACATCCTGACCCATGACGACGAGTTCATCGGGGTCTACCAGGGCGCGGCTCCCGTTGAGGACTTCCTCAAGGAGTACGTCGACGATGATGCCGTCGACAAGGGCGACCCGGTCACCCTCAAGAGTGCGATCGCCCCGACCTGGCAGTCCTGGAAGGACGAGGACGGTGACTACGCGCTGACCGCGGAGCACGACGGCACGGTGGTGCTGGTCTTCGGGACCGCCGACCACGGCACGATCCAGCAGGTCGCCGAGTCGCTGGTGACCGAGCCGGTCACCTGAACCCCGAGGTTCCGCTCACTCGTCGTCGGTGGCCTCGACGGCTGCGTCGAGCCGCTTGCGGGCACCGTCGAGCCAGCCCTGGCAGGTGCGGGCCAGCTTCTCGCCGCGCTCCCACAACGCCAGTGACTCCTCGAGCGAGGTGCCACCGGCCTCGAGCCGCTGCACCACGGTGATCAGCTCCTCGCGGGCGCTCTCGTAGGACAGTTCTTCGTCAGTGGTCTGCTCAGGCATCTGCTTCCTCGGTGTCGACCTCGACCACGGGTGTCGCGGTCTCGATGCTGGTGGTGGTGGCGTGCACGCGTCCGTCGGCGACGCGCACGGAGATCTCGGCGCCCTCGTCGACGCCGGTGACGGACGTGAGGACGTGGCCGTCGGGCCCCTGCAGCACGGCGTACCCCCGGCGCAGGGTGGCCAGTGGCGACAGGGCCGTGGCCCGCGCGGCGTGGTGGGCGATCTCGTCGCCGGCCCGGTCGAGACGGTGGCGCACGCTGCGCCTGGCGCGGTCGCGGAGGTGCGCGACCTCGTCGGCCCGGTCGTCGAGCAGGTTGCGCGGGTCGGCCATCGCCGGCCTGCTGCGGATCGCCGCCAGCCCGGTCTGCTCGCGGTCGAGCCAGGCCAGCATCGAGGAGCGCAGACGTTGCCGGGCCTGGTCGATGCGCTGCGTCTCCTCGGCCATGTCGGGCACCACGCGCCGCGCGGCGTCGGTCGGTGTGGACGCACGCACGTCGGCGACCAGGTCGAGCAGCGGCTGGTCGGCCTCGTGGCCGATCGCGGAGACCACGGGCGTGCGGGCCTTGTGCACGGCGCGCAGCAGGCCCTCGTCGGAGAAGGGCAGCAGGTCCTCGACCGAGCCGCCGCCGCGGGCGATGACGATCACCTCGACCTCGGGGTCGGCGTCGAGCCTCTGCAGGGCCTCGGTCACCTCGAGCGGGCTGTTGTGTCCCTGCATGCGGGCGGCCGCGACCTTCACCTGCACCGACGGCCAGCGCCGGCGGGAGTTCTCGATCACGTCGCGCTCGGCGTCGGAGCCGGGGGAGGTGACCAGGCCGACGGTGTGCGGAAGGAACGGCAGCCTGCGCTTGAGCTCCATGCTGAACAGGCCCTCGGCGGCGAGCAGTTGGCGGCGTCGCTCGATGCGGGCCAGCAGCTCGCCGAGCCCGACCATGCGGATGTCGCGAGCCTGCAACGACAGCGTGCCGCGGACGGCGTAGAACGTCGGCTTGGCCTGGATCACCACACTGGCGCCCTCGACGACCGGAGGGTTCAGGCCGTCGAACAGCGTGCGCGAGCAGGTCACCGGGATGGAGATGTCGGCGACCGTGTCGCGCAACGTCAGGAACACGGTGTTGAGGCCGGGGCGGCGGCTCAGCTGGGCGATCTGGCCCTCGACCCACACCACGCCGAGCCGGTCGACCCAACCCGAGATCGCGTTGGCGATCTGCCGGACCGGGGCCGGTGATTCGAGGGAGGTCTCCATTGCCATGACCGCGAGCCTAGGGGAGGAGACCGACAGCCTGCCTCCGGCTCTCCACAGCGCCGACAGGGCGCGTACACCCGACGTCTAGACTCGGGCCCATGAGCACCGACCTCGGCACCCCTGCCGTCCTCAGTCCCGACGAGGCAGAACGCGCCGTACGCCTGGCCGCGCCGCGTGGCTACTGCGCCGGCGTCGACCGGGCCGTGATCACTGTCGAGAAGGCGCTCGACCTGTACGGCGCCCCTGTCTACGTCCGCAAGCAGATCGTGCACAACAAGCACGTCGTCTCCGATCTCGAGAGCCGTGGCGCCATCTTCGTCGAAGAGCTCGACGAGGTGCCCCAGGGGGAGACGGTGGTCTTCTCCGCCCACGGCGTCTCGCCCGAGGTGCACCGCCAGGCAGAGACCCGCAGCCTGAAGACCATCGACGCCACCTGCCCGCTGGTGACCAAGGTGCACCACGAGGCGAAGCGGTTCGCCGCCGACGACTACGACATCCTGCTGATCGGCCACGAGGGCCACGAGGAGGTCGAGGGCACCGCCGGTGAGGCACCCGACCACATCCAGCTCGTGCAGGGCCCCGAAGACGTCGCCAACATCGTGGTCCGCGACCCCAACCGGGTCTCGTGGCTCTCCCAGACCACCCTGTCGGTCGACGAGACCCTCGAGACCGTGGCCGCGATCCGGGAGCGCTTCCCCGCGCTGCTCGACCCGCCGAGCGACGACATCTGCTACGCCACCCAGAACCGCCAGCTCGCGGTCAAGGAGATCGCCGCCGACGCCGACCTGGTGATCGTGGTCGGCTCCGGCAACTCCTCCAACTCCGTGCGCCTGGTCGAGGTGGCCCTCGAGGCCGGGGCCAAGGCCTCCTACCGCGTCGACGACGCCACCGAGATCGACGAGGCCTGGCTCGAAGGTGTCGACAAGGTCAGCGTCACCTCCGGTGCCTCCGTGCCCGAAGACCTCGTCGACGGCGTGCTGGCCTTCCTCAGCGCCCGCGGCTACCCCGACGCCAAGGCAGTGCACACCGCCGAGGAGTCACTGATCTTCGCGCTCCCGCCCGAGCTGCGTCGCGACCTGCGCGCCGCCCAGAACGCCGGCAAGTAGCCCACGACGATGGCGCGCTACCTCGACGTACACCCGGAGAACCCGCAGCAGCGACTGATCGACCAGGTCGTCGAGCAGCTGCGCGACGACGCGCTGATCGCCTACCCGACCGACTCGGGCTACGCGCTGGGATGTGCCCTGGGCAACCGTGACGGCCGCGACCGAATCCTGCGGATCCGCGAGCTCGACGACAAGCACCACTTCACCCTGATGTGTCGCGACTTCGCCCAGCTCGGCCAGTTCGTGCACGTGAACAACACGGCGTTCCGGGCGATCAAGGCCTCGACGCCGGGGCCCTACACCTTCATCCTGCCGGCGACCGGCGAGGTGCCGCGGCGGCTGATGCACCCGAAGAAGCGCACCGTGGGCGTGCGCATCCCGACCTCGCCGCTGGTCCACGCGCTGCTCGACACTCTCGGTGAGCCGCTGCTGACCAGCACGCTGATCCTGCCGGGCGAGGACGAACCCCGCACGCTGGGCTGGGAGATCAAGGAAGAGCTCGACCACGTCGTCGACATCGTGATCGAGGCCGGTGAGGTCTCGGCGCAGCCGACCACCGTCATCGACTGGTCGGGCGACGCACCCGAGATCGTGCGCGTCGGCGCCGGAGACCCCACGCGCTTCGAGTGACGGCGTGCGTGCCGCCACACGGCGTACGCCGGTCAGCGGTCACTTGGTCATGATCGGGGTCTGGATGACCTTCACGCCGGTGCGCCGGTCGACCAGCTTGCCTCGGCCCTGGGGCTGGGGCTCGAACTTGTTGCCGTGCAGCACCGCGCCCTCCTCCTTGGAGCCGGAGAGCAGCAGGCCCGGCGTGCCGAGCTCCTTGAGGCGCTTCTGCAGCGGCTCGAAGCTGCCGCCGCCCGAGCCGCCGGCAGAGCGGGTCAGCACCACGTGGAGGCCGATGTCGCGGGCCTGCGGCAGGAACTCCAGCAGCGCGTGGAGCGGGTTGGGCTGGGCGGCCGCGATCATCTCGTAGTCGTCGATGAGCACGAACAGCTTGGGCCCTTCCCAGCGCGGCACCTCCTGCGCCGTCGGGTCGACCTTGATGCCGGCGAGGCGGTCACGCATCGCGGAGGCGATCTGCTTGACCATCTCGGGCGCGTCACCGGAGTTCGTCACGTAGGCGAGCTGGTGCCCGGTCGTGACCGCGCCGATCATGCCCCAGCGGTAGTCGAACGTGACGATCTTCGCCTGTTTGGGATCCCAACGTGTCGTGATGCCCCGGGCGATGGCCCGCAGCACGTTGGACTTGCCGGACTCGACGTCGCCCAGGATCAGGAAGTGCGGCTCGGCGTCGAAGTTCACGAACACCGGCGAGAGCGTGTCCTCGTCGAGGCCGAGCGGCAGCGCCGACTTCTCCTCGTCGGGCACGGGCAGCTGGTCGTACGGCATCTTCCGGGGCAGCAGTCGCACCTCCGGCGCCTCGGGGCCGGTCCACGCGTTGCGCACCCGCTTGACCATGTCGGCCACGCCGTCGGCGACGTCGTCGGAGCTGGAGGACCCGTCGATGCGCGGGAGTGCGGTCAGGTAGTGCAGCTTGTTGACGCTCAGGCCGCGTCCGGGCATCTTCTCCGGGACGTTCTTGGCGGCCCTGCGGTCCACGTCGGACTCGGCGGGGTCACCCAGTCGCAGCTCGAGGCGCTGGCCGATGAGGTCGCGAAGGGCCGGCCGCAGTTCCATCCAGCGCTGGATCGAGACCACCACGTGCACGCCGAAGCCGAGGCCACGCGTGGCGATCTTCGTGATCTGGGCTTCCATCGCCTCGTGGTCCTGGCGCACCGTGCCCCAGCCGTCGACGACCAGGAACACGTCGCCGAACCCGTCACCCGGCTCCGCGCCGGAGGCCACCATGCGGCGGTAGGTCTGCATCGAGTCGATGCGCTTGGCGGTGAAGTGCGCCTCGCGTCCGTCGATCAGCGCGTTCATCTCGGAGACCGTGCGGCGCAGACGCTCGGGGTCCATGCGGGTGGCCACGGAACCGACGTGCGGCAGGTCGGAGAGACCGCTCAGCGTGCCGCCACCGAAGTCGATGCAGTAGAACTGCACCTGCTGCGGCGTGTGGGTCAGGGCCAGGCCGCTGATCAGCGTGCGGAGCAGCGTGCTCTTGCCGCTCTGCGGACCGCCGACCACGACGGCGTGCGAGCTGGCCAGGCCGACCCACAGGGGGTCACGACGCTGCTCGAACGGCTTGTCCTCGATGCCGATCGGCGCCGACAGCATCCGCGAGTTGTCCCACTGCCCGGGGCGCAGACCGTGTTCGGTCTCGGCGAGCGGGGGAAGCAGGTCGTTGAGGGACGGCGACTCGTCGAGCGGCGGCAGCCACACCTGGCGTGCCGGGGTGCCGCGGCCCTTGAGCCGGTCGACCATGATCTCCATCAGCGTCTCGCTCGGCCCGGTCGGCTCGGCCTCGGGCGTCGTGTCCTCCGGCTCGACCTCCTGCTGGCGCGGCTCGAGGTACGCGACCTCGTAGGGCAGCACGTAGCCGCCGACCGCAGACTCGCTCAGCCCCGCACCGACGGCGTTGGGGTTGCGCTTGTACGGCGCGGAGACGTAGGCCGCACGGAACCGCACGAGGCCCTCGCTGGCCTCCTTGAGGTAACCGTGGCCGGGTGCACTGGGCAGCTCGTAGGCATCGGCGACGCCGAGCACGGTGCGGCTCTCCATCGCGGAGAACGTGCGCAGGCCGACCCGGTAGGACAGGTGGGTGTCGAGGCCGCGGAGCTTGCCCTCCTCGAGGCGCTGTGAGGCGAGCAGCAGGTGTACGCCGAGGGAGCGGCCGAGTCGGCCGATCATCACGAACAGGTCGATGAAGTCGGGCTTGGCGCTGAGCAGCTCGCTGAACTCGTCGACCACGATGAACAGGGAGGGCATCGGGTCCAGGGGAGCGCCCTGTTCACGGGCCTTCTCGTAGTCCTTCAGCGACGAGTAGTTGCCGGCGGCGCGCAGCGCCTCCTGGCGGCGCACCATCTCACCGGCGATGGCGTCCTTCATGCGGTCGACGAGGATGAGCTCGTCCTCGAGGTTGGTGATCACCGCCGAGGTGTGCGGCAGGACGTCCATGCTGGCGAACGTGGCACCACCCTTGAAGTCGACCAGCACGAAGTTGAGCATCTCGGGGGAGTGGGAGACGGCCAGTCCCAGCACGAGGGTGCGGAGCAGCTCGGACTTGCCGGATCCGGTGGCACCGATGACCAGGCCGTGGGGCCCCATGCCGCCCTGCGCCGACTCCTTGATGTCGAGGTCGACCGGGTGGCCGGTGGGTCCGACCCCGATCGGCACCCGGAGTCGGTTGCGGGCCGCCCGGGGGCGCCATGTGGTGTCGGTGTCGATGTTGTGCGGGTCGCCGAGACGCAGCAGCTCGGGGAGGGTGACGTCGACGGTGAGCAGGTCGGTGGGGTCGTTCTCGGCGCCGGCGGACATGCGGTAGCGGGTCATGGCGCGGGCCAGCGTCGTGCACTCGGTGGTGGAGAGCGCGTCGGGGGCGCCCAGCGGGGAGCGGGTGATGTCTCCCGAGGTGCCCTCCTTGCGCACGATCGAGACGGTGCCCTTGCGCAGCTCGAGCTGCAGCACACCGGAGGAGTGCTCGGTGGGCAGCACGCCGCGCAGGTCGACCACGGTCACGCCCTGCACCAGGCCGGCGGCCAGCTGGGCTTCAGGCGGAACGCGTCCGCCGTCGAGTACGACGACGAGGTGCGGGCCGTCGGACGCGGCGTCGGCACCGAACCGCGGACGGCTGCTCAGCAGGTCACCCAGCCGCGCCTCGATGGCGATCAGGTCGTCGCGGACCAGTCGCACCTGGCCGACGGCGTCGGTGTCCTCGGACAGGGCGTGGGGCAGCCACTTGAGCCATTCCCAGTCGCTGACCGTGTTCTTGCCGGCGCAGACGGCGATGCGGACGTCGTCTGGCGACTGAAGCGTGGCCAGCTGGGCGATCATCGCCCGCGCCATGGCACGGGTCTGGTCGACCTGCCCGTTGAGGCTGATCAGGCCGAAGGCACGCAGCGACACGGCCACCGGGAGGTCGGGGACGGACTTGTGGGTGCCGACGAAACGACGCAGCGCGCCTGCGGAGATCGGCTCGAGGTCCTCGACCGGCTTGGTCTCCGGCGTGACCAGCGTGACCGCCAGCCGCTGTGGGCCGCGACCGATGCGGACGGCGAGATGGTCGACATCGGTGGCACGGCGCTCCCACAGCCGGGTGCCGAGTGCGAGGCACCAGAGGGAAGCGGGGTCCGGGTGGTGCCACAGGGCTGCCTTGCGCTGCTGCTCGACGGCCTTGCGGACGCGGCGGCGTACCTGCACGAGGTAGCGCTGGTAGTCGCGGCGGTCGCCGTCGAGCTTGCGGCGCTTCTCGCCGGACTGGCGTCCGATGTTGCCGACCATCATGCCGGCGAAGGCGACCGCCATCATGCCCATCGCGAGCATCATGATCGGGCTGCCGCCGGTGCCGCCGCGCGCGGTCATCATGAGTCCCATGCCGCCGGCGCCGGCCAGCATCGGCAGCATGGTCAGCGCCTGGCCGACCCCGCCGCCCTGGGTGGTCTCGGGCAACTCAGGGGGTGACTCGAGGACGATCTCGCCGCGTGGTTCCCGCGGCGCGCGCTGCCGAGCCGGCCGCTTGAACAGTTGCGTTCCCACACACACCTCCCGAGTCAGCCGGTGCGGCGTGTTCGACCCGCACCGGTGGAAACCACCCTCGATGGTCCACAATGCTGGTGACAATACCGGGCGCGGACCCGGATGACGTCTGGAGGTGTGATGGCTGCGAGCACGATGTCGAGTCTGTGCCGGCTGACGGTGATGACCACGAACACGCGAGTCGATCTCGCGGTGCCACTGGACCTGACCGTTGCCGAGTTGCTGACGAACCTGGTGGGGACCCTCGGCCCAGAGGTGGCCGATCAGGGTGCCGCGGCCGGCGGGTTCGTCCTTCAGCGCACGGGGGAGGCGCCGTTCGACCCAGCCCTGACCTTGCGGGCAGGGCAGATCAGCGACGGCGACCTGCTCCACCTGCGCATGCGCGCGACCCAGTTGCCCGAGGTGGCCTACGACGACGTGCTCGATGCCGTCGCCACCGGTGTGCTCACCAAGTCGGCGCGGTGGTCCGACGCCCACACCGCACGGGCCTGCACCTGGTTCGCGTCGTTGTCGATCGTCTTCGTGCTCTTCGCCTGCCTCCTCTCGGGTCCGTCGTGGATCGCTCCCGCGGCCATCTCCGGAGCCCTGAGCCTGCTGCTGCTCGGCGGCGCGGTCGCCCTCGACCGGGCCTACGCCCAGCCCGGGCCAGCCCTGGTGGCGGCCGGCTTCTCGATCGCCACGGCCTTCGCGGCGGGCGCCATGGTGGTCGGTGGCGACGAACGCGTGTGGTCGTTCGGCGCGACCCAGCTGTTGCCTGGTGCCGCTGCCGCGGTGCTCATCGCCCTGGTCAGCCTGGTCATGCTGAGCCGCGGCGTCCCTGGCTTCACCGCCGTGATCGGCAGCGGTCTCCTGGCCGCGATCGGTTCTGCGGCCGCCGGTTTCGGCGACCTCGACGTCGCGGCGACGGCGGCATTCACCGCGGGCGTGGCGCTCCTCCTGTCACCGATGATCCCGATGGTCGCGTTCAAGCTGTCCCGGCTGGCGCTGCCTTTCGTCCCGACCGGTGCCGACGACCTGCGCAACGAACGCACGACCGTCGACGGCACCCGCGTGCTGGGGCAGGCAGTCCGGGCCGACCAGTTCATGACCGGCATCGTGGCCGCACTCGCCGCGGCGGTCGGCGGCGGTGCGGTGTTCCTCGCCTCCGCCGGAACCGTCGAGCAGGTGCTGGCCGCCGTCCTCGGTGGCATCGCACTCTTCCGGGCGCGCCTGTTCACCGGTCGCTCGCAGCGCCTGTCGATGCTGATCGCGGCGGCGGCTGCCGGCGTGGCCGTGCTGGCCGGGCTGTCCGCTGACGCCGAGCCGCTCGTGCGACTGCTCGTCCTCGTCGTACCCGTCGCTGCACTGGCCCTGGCCATGTTGGCCCTCGTGGTGGTCCTTCCGGGTCGCCGCTACGCCCCGCCCACCAGCCGTGCCGCCGACATCTTCGAGTCGCTGTTGGTGCTGTCCGTGCTGCCGCTGATCCTGGGCATCGTCGGGGTCTACGGCAAGATCCGCGAGATGGTCGGCTGACGTACTCGGGCGGGGGCGGGAACGCGCTCAGCGCCTGGTCTCGTACCTGGTCAGGACCACCCCGCCGGGAAACGTCCGTGTCTCCACGAGGTTCAGGTCCACCCAGCTGTCCAGTGCGGTGAAGAACGGTGTGCCAGCGCCCACCAGGACCGGATGGGTCACGATCGTGTACTCGTCGACCAGCCCGGCCCGCATGGCCGCGCCGGCGAGCATGGCACCACCAACCCGCATCGGCCCGCCGTCCTCGGCCTTGAGCCGGGTGATCTCCGCGACCGCGTCGCCGGTGACCACGCGGGTGTTCCAGTCGGCCCTCTCGATCTGCGAGGAGAAGACCACCTTCGGTGTGTCACGCCAGTTCCGCGCGAACTCGACCTGCGCCGGGCTGGCATCGGGCTGCTGGTCGCCGGTCGGCCAGTGAGAGCTCATGGCCTCCCACAGCTTGCGCCCGTACAGCAACAGGCCGGTCGCCAGCTCCTCGTCGAGCCACCACTGGAACAGCTCGTCGCTCGGCACACCCCAGCCGATGTCGTCACCGGGCGCAGCGACGTAGCCGTCGAGTGTGAGGTTCATGCCGTAGACCAGTTTCCGCATCGCGCCCTGCCTCCTGTCAGCCGCGCAGGGCGTCGCGTTCGCCCGGCGTGGCCTCGAGGCGCACCAGCTGCACGCTGCCTCGCGCCACGACGGCGACCGCGTGCGGCGGTACGACGGTCAGGGACGCGGCCGCGTCACCCAGGTTGAAGACCCGGCCGGCCGCGTTGGCCAAGGTGGTGCTCAGTGCGCCGAAGAACGCCACGTCGGCGTTGCCGAAGCTCGAGAGCCGTGCCGCGTCCGCCTCGTCGTGGCCCTCCGGCAGGTTGCGGAGATCCAGGAGGCACTGCCAGTCGGAGACCTCCGCGAGCGGGCGAGGCTCGTCGGGCCGGTCCTCGATGACCAGGCCCGGGCCCTGGATCGCGGGCGGCAGTGGTCCGTTGGCCGGCACCAGCCGGGTGTCGGAGCCGTTCCGCAAGATCGGTGCCCAGGCCGCCTCGCGGTTGGTGACGATGCGCACCGCGACACCGGACACGGCAGCGCGCAGCGACATGAGCTGGGCGGCGTAGGGTCCCGAGAACACCACGATCCGGGTGCCACGAGGCCGGAGCAGGCGCAGCGTCAACGGGCCGGACTTGTTGCGGCCGAGGAACACTCCGGTGGTCGGTGCCGGTGCGACGTGCTCGGGCATCAGGGGCTGTTGCCAGGCGCGGCTCATGCTGCCTCCGCCGAGACGCCGAGCAACGTGGTGGCCTTGAGCAGTGGCACCTGCTCACCGAGGACCCGGTTGATCCGCAGCCCGAGGTCACGGCTCACCGAGTCGAGATGGTCGACCGCACCCTGCACCACCTCGGTCGGGCCGCTGAGGCGGAGCAGGAGCAGCAGCGTGGGATGGCGGTGAAGCGGCCCCGGCTGCAGGACCGCACTGGTCGCCACGATCGGCACCGGGAGCACCGCGGCCAGCTGGTCGAGCTTGGTCACCGCGTCGTCTCCCGAGACCGCGAAGGTCATGGACATGGACCCCTCCAGTCGGACGTCGTTGAGTGATTCGGTGGCCGAGGGCAGCGTGCCGTCCGGGGACATGGGCACGGGCCCGAGACAGCTCGCGCTGTCCATGGCCACGACCTTCTCGGTCAGGCGGCGGACCTCCACGCCCGCCGAGGCCAGCACCTCTTCGGCGCGCAGGACGCAGCGGCGCAGGATCTGGTGGATCGCGGCGTGCCCGCCGCGTTGTGCGATCACGTCGGCGGCGTACACGGTGTCGAGCGTCAGCACCAGGTGCCGCATCGCCAGGCGGGGCGCGGGTGCGACCGGGCCGGCCGGGTTGCCCGCCGTGGCCGGTGCCGTCATGGTGACGAGCCGGACGCTGGAGAGCGGGACGTCCTCGACGGTGAGCAGCGTGGCCAGTCGCTCCAGCGGGATCGGGGCGTCGTCGTTGAACACACCGGCCAGCGGAAGGGCCAGCGGCACCGACCATGTCGTGGCGTCGCGGATCGCGCCGACCGGTACGCCGCCACCGGCGGTCGGAACGCTGACGACCTCGTAGGAATCACCAGTCAGGGATGCGATTCCCTGGCCGCGGAGCCGCGATCGACGCGAGCGCATGGCCAGCCAGGATCGCACCACCTGGTGGAGACCGCGTCGGCGTACGGACACCAGGGCGAGTGCCGCGGCGACCACGGCGACGACGCCGCCGACGGGCATCCAGATGCCCTTGAACGCGACGGCGACCAGTGCGGCGGCAGCCGCAATCTCCAGCAAGACCAGGCGGGGGCGCGAGAGGAGTGACATGAGGGTGAGTATGCCGGACCTCTATGGTTGTCCTCGACCTATGGTGATTGCCGTTCTTGTCCGGTTCCGAGTGAAGGGGGCGTGGTGCAGACCCGCCGCGATCAACTGCACGCGTATCGCTTCATGACCCGACGTGCCATGTCGGCACTGGTCACGGGCGAACCCGACTCCGTCGAGCCGCCGATGCGACGGCTCACCGTGATCACCATCAGCGGGATCATGATCGCCATCGTGGTCGCCGCGGTGTTCGCCGTGATCGGCATCCTGAAGGGCGGCGGCGGAGACGCCTGGCGCGAGGAGGGATCGGTCATCGTCGAGGAGGAGACCGGCGCCCGCTTCGTGATGATCGACGGAAAGCTGCACCCTGCCGTCAACTACGCCTCGGCCGTGCTGTCCACCGGTGCCAGCAAGCTGGTGGAGGTCCACCACGTGCCGCGGTCCGACCTCGACTCCGTGCAGCGATCGACGACGATCGGCATACCTGGCCTGCCCGATTCGATGCCCTCGCAGGAAGAACTCGTCCGCGGCCCGGTCACGGTCTGCTCACAGGCCGAGGCCGAAGGCGTCAACGTCAGCGCCGTGGTCCACGTCCAGGTGGGCGGCGACTCGTCCTCGCAGCCGCTGGACCCTGATGAGGCTCTCTACGTCGAGTCGTTCGACGGCGAGCGGTTCCTGCTCTTCCAGGGTCGACGCCATCTGGTCAGCGAGACCGTCGAGCCCGCCCTGCAGATCACCCAGGACCCCGTGAAGGTGGGCAGCGCCTTCCTCACCGCGATTCCCGTCGGCACACCGTTCGAGACGCCGTCGATCGACCAGGCGGGCTCGCCCACCGAGGAAGCCGGGCGCTCCATGCTGGTCGGCCAGGTGATCGAGGTCGACGACGGCACGTTCCGCGTCGTACTGCCCGACGGCATCGCCACCATCACCGACGTGCAGGCCAAGCTGCTCCGCACCGCGAAGCTCGACGGGCAGCGCCGCGACCCCGTCCCGATGTCCCTCTCCGACGTGCTCGACATGCGTGAGTCCGACGGCATGGACGGCGAGATGGAGGGGCTGCCCTCGGCGATGCCGTCGCAGTCCTCCGCCGCGTCGACCGCATCGGGTGCCTGCGTCGTCTTCGACGAGGACTCGTCGGCCCTGCGGCTGGCCGTGCCCACGGACAGCCAGGCCGGTACGCCGACCAGCGAGTCAGACGCCTCGAAGCACGGCAGCGCCGACGACGTCTCACTCTCACCCGGCGTGGGACTCATCGCCAGCACCCCCGCCAGCAACATGGTCTACCTGATCGGCGAGCCGGGGGAGGCCTACCCCGCGCAGGGGATCGGCACCCTGGCCAGCTTCGGCTACGACGGCGACGACGCCGTGGAGATTCCGGCCGAGCTGCTCGGCGTCATCCCACACGGGGACGCGCTCGACCCGGCCCGGGCCCGGCTTCCGCTCCAGCAGTGAGCCCACCCGACAGTGAGCCTGAACGCCGGCTGATGCCGGCGGCCGGATCCGGCACGACCCTGTTCTCTCGCAAGTTGCCGGTTTAGGCTCTCGGGAGATGGGAATTGGTACGTCACCGACCACTCAAATGGAGAGGAAGTACCGTGTCCGGATTCAATACCAGTCAAGAGGCGATGGCCGCTGGGGCGGCCCACGTCGACGAGGCTACCCAGCAGGTGCAGGGCCACATCAACACCCTGCGAACCGAGATCGAGACGATGCTGGGCGGATGGGGTGGCGGCGCTGCGACCGCGTTCCAGAACCTCCACCAGAACTTCGAAGGCCAGGCGAACCGCATCAACAGCTCGCTGCAGTCGATGCAGGAGGCCCTGGTCTCCACGCGTACGACGTACGCCGCGCAGGAGGAGCAGGAATCCTCCAACATCACCAACCTGTCCAGCCAGATCAACGAGATGTGAGGTAGTAGGTCATGAGTGAAATCAAGGTCAACTTCGGATCCCTCGAAGCTGGTAAGGCCGGCATCCAGAAGACCCACGGTCAGCTGGTCTCCACCCTCGACGACCTCGAGGCGAACCTCCAGCCCATGCTGCAGACCTGGGACGGTGCGGCTCGCGAGGCGTACTACCAGTGCAAGCAGGAGTGGGACAACGCCGCCGCGCAGATGGCGACCACCCTGGGCCAGATCGGCACGCTCGTCGGTTCCGCCCAGGAGAACTACCAGCAGGCTGAGGGCACCGCCACCAACATGTGGCAGTGAGCTGACGCTCGCCGTACGACGCCGCAGCACTGCGGCCGCTATGTGCCCCGACTCATTCCATGGGTCGGGGCACACGCATGTCCGGACCTGGGGGATGAAAGCCCTGTGTCCGGACGGTACCGTCGGGGTCATTCCGCGCCCCGACCACGGGCGACGACTCGACAGCGAGGATGAAGACATGAAATTTCTCGGGCTGCTGGTTTCCCTCGTCATGGCGTTGGGGCTGACCGCGTGTGGTGATGACGACTCGGGCAACGGCGACAAGGGGAGCAAGGGTGGCAGCGGTGACGGTGGCTATGCCCAGCCCGAGGGCCCGGCGCCCGACCTGTCCACGCTCGAGGGCGGGACGACGCCGCTCAAGGCCGCCAACGGCGGCGCCTACCCCGACGCCTGTTCGGTGTTGAGCGAGGAGATGGTGCTGAAGCTGTTGCCGGCCGCTGGAGAGGACGGCGAGGCCGGCGTGCAGCGTTCGTCGGAGGACCAGAACGGCACGCCCTACATGTGCCAGTACTTCTCCGGCACGGCCGACGACGAGAACGTGGGATTCATCATCGTCAGCTTCGACCAGAACGCCGCGGTCGTGGACCGCGCCGTCGTCGAGGATGCCTTCAACTCCTCGAAGGAGGCGGCGGCCGACGACGAGGACTTCGTCGACTACAAGGACGAGCTCGGCGCGGGTTCGGACGCCTTCTTCGACGGCGTGAAGGTGAACGTCCTGGTCGGGGGGATGATGTTCGACGTCACCGCCAGTGGCACTGAGCCCTCGAAGGACGACAAGGCGCTGTGGCGGGACAACGTCGATGTGCCGGTGGCGGAGAACATGCTCTCCCGGTTGCAGTAGCCGTACTCAGCAGACACAGAAGTGGCGCCCTACCCGCACTGCGGGTAGGGCGCCACTTCTGTGTCGCGGTGGGGCTGGAGTCACTCGCCTTCGATGACCGAGGACGGTGCGTCCGGGTTGCCGCCCCAGACGTCGTCGTCCTCACTCAGCCAGGTGGAGCGGTCGGTCTCGCCCTCTTCACCGCCGCCACCGCCCCTGCCCGGCATCATGCCGGGGCCGGGGCCGGGGCGTCCGCCGGCGCCCATGGTGCCGACCGACGGACCGGTGCCCGGTCCGGGTCCACCGGGACCGGCAGGTGAACCGGGGCCGGGGCCGCCCGTGGGCAGGCCACCCGGCGAGAGACCGCCGGGGCCGGGGCCGGGGCCACCGGGACCGAGGCCGGCCAGGTTGGAGCCGGTGTCGAGCCCGGGTCCGGGAGGTCCAGGAGGACCAGGAGGGCCAGGGATGGGGCCGGGAGGACCAGGAATCGGTCCGGGCGGTCCGGGAGGTCCGGGCGGACCGGGAATCTCCGGGCCGGGGATGGGTCCCGGAGGCCCAGGCGGGTGTGGACCGGGAATGGGTGTTCCGGGTCCGGGGGGTCCGGGAGGTCCGGGCGGTCCCGGAGGTCCGGGCGGTCCGGGAGCCGGGTTGGTCCCCGGCGTGTTCACCTCGGCGTTGGACGGCAGCTTGTCGAGGCCGTTGTGGTTGATGTTGTCGAGGAGCGTCTGGTAGCGGGTTCCCGCATCGCCGCCGGAGTTCTTCGCGGTGTTGAAGGCCTCCCCGACGCCCGACATGCCCTCGTGCACCTGGCGGGACGCAGTCGACAACGAGCCGGAGGTGAGGTGCAGCTGCTCGAGGTTCTTGATCGCCTTCTCGGCGGTGTCGCCCTCCCAGTTGGCCTCACGAGCCTTCTGGATGGCCGTGTTGAGCTGCTGCTCGATCTGGTTGAGGGTGCCGTGGATCTCCTTCCACGTTCCTGCCTTGTTGAGGATCTTGCCCTCACTGACCAACGCCAGCTGCTCGTTGAACCAGTCCTCGTCCGTTCCGGCGGTGCCGCCCTCGACGAACAGGAAGCCGCCGGGGTTGTGGAGCTCTACGTTGACGTAGCTCTCGCCACTGGTGTCGAAGCCAGCCATGTCAGCCTCCCACGTTCGGCGGAACCGGAGCGGTGCTCGTGCTCGAGTTCTGCTGGTTGGCGGCCTGTTCGTTGGCCTTGTCGGTTCCGTGGAGCGTGTCGATGGTGGAGCGCATCGCTGCGTGCACCTCGGCGGCCTTCGTCCTCAGGTTCCCGACGTGGATCTTGACCGCATTGGTCACATCGCTGACTTCGCCGCCGAGGTAGGACCAGCCTCCCTCGGAGTCGGACAAACCCATGTCCGACATGATTTCTGCTGAGTCGTCCATCGATCCCAGGCCGTGGGTGTCCCCATCGATGATGCCCGGGATACGTGCCAGGGCTTCGTAGGCCTCCTCCAGCACGTCAGGATCGAACCTGGTTCCTGTCCCCATAGTCTTCCGTCCCAGTTGTCGGGGCGCCCTCGCACTCGCAAACCCAGTGGCTCCGGTCGTGTGTGGTGCGCCGTGGTTCAGTTGGTGATCGCTGGCGTACCCACTGTCCAGCGGATCAAACCCGAGATTAGGCAGGCGAGCATGAAGTGTCGAGCCCGACGCACAGTCGAACCGGCGGTTGTGCTCTCGCAGGTTTCGGAGCGAAAGTCCGTGGGAAGCGTCGCGACCATGACACCCCTCACGATCGGGTCCGGCTCATGACGGCGTCGGCCCAACTCACTCGCACCGGAGAAGGTTGGTCGGCACTGCCCGACCCGCACAGCCTCGGCGACGTGCTCGCGCATCGCCGGTGGGTACGACGCCGCAGGCCGTTCGACCACGTCGTCTCGACCGACGTGTTCACCCCGGACTTCTACGGCCAGCTCCACGACCAGGTGCAGGGCATCCTGGACGACCCGGAGATGTTCGCCCGCAACATGCCGGGCTACGACGCCTCGTCATGCGAGCTCAAGACGCACCGCGAGGGCCCGCTCGGCGTGTTCACCTCCCGGGCCTGGCACGACACGTTGGCCGGCATCTGGGGAGTCGAGGCCACCGGCGACGTCTCCGCCACGCTGCATCATCACGCACCCGGCGGCAAGAGCGGCTGGCCGCACAATGACCTGAACCCCAGCTGGTTCCCCGGACCGCCGCCGAAGAGCGACGAGATCCAGATGGTCGAGAACGACCTGGTCGATCACCAGCGCGGCACCCGTGCGGAAGGTGTCGAGGCTCGGGAGAACGTTCGCGCGGTCGCCGTGCTGTTCTACCTCGGCAACCCGGCGTGGTCTCCGGGCGACGGTGGCGAGACCGGGTTGTTCGAGTCGGCCAGCGCCGCCGCGCACGGGCCCTCGGCCGTGGTGCCGCCGATCAACAACTCCATGGTGATGTTCGAGTGCACGCCCTTCACCTGGCACTCGTTCCTGACCAACCGGAAGCCGCGCACCTCCGTGGTGATGTGGCTGCACCGGACCAAGGAAGATGCGGTTTCGACGTGGGGGGAGCAGAGCATTGTCCACTGGGGATGAACGTCGCGTGTGTGTGCTCACCGGAGCCGGTGGGCAGCTCGGAAACGCCTTCTGCCAGAAGTACCTCAAGGACTACGACATCGTCGCGGTCTGCCGCCACCGGGCGCCGAACGTGCCCTCGCAGTACGACTCCTTCGTCGACCCGCTCGACCCGACGGCCGACGTCGACGGCGGCCGTGTGTTCGTCGTACACACCGACCTCGAGAAGGAGGGGGAGCCGGAGCACGTCGTCGACCTGGTGCTCGCGCGCCACGGACGCGTCGACCTGCTGGTCAACAACGCCGCGTTCTCGGTGTGGCACCGCAACGGGATGATCGACGGCGACGCCGCGCTCAACGACGCGGCCCGGCACTTCGCGGTGAACGTCGAGCTGCCGATGCGTCTCGGCGTACGCCTGGCCCAGAAGTTCTGGTCCTCGCGTGCCGCGGAGAACCGTGCCGCGAACCGCAACGTCGTCAACGTCTCCAGCCTTGCCGGCACGGGAATCTACGGTGGCGGCCAAGCCGTGTACGCCGCCAGCAAGGCCGCCCAGAACCAGATGACCCGGCACATGGCGCGCGAGTTCGACGGGTTCGGCGTGCGCGTCAACGGGCTTGCCCCCAACAGCTTCCCGGGCATCGTCAGCACGGAGTCCGTCGCCGACGCCGTCGTACGCCTCGACCGCGAGTCGGTCACCGGCAAGATCCTCGTCGTGGACAAGCAGACGGGCAACACCGCCACGAGCTGACGGGCAGGCACTCAGCCTCGGGGCTGGGTGCCGTCCGCGGTGGCCCCACGCCGCTCGGCGGTGTGGCGCCAGGCGATGCTGCCGACTCCGAAGAGGAGCGCGGCGCCGAGCAGGCCCGCGGCGACGGCATAGCCCCTGTCGCGCAGCGTGTGGTCGGGCGGCTCCGGCAGGTTGGGTGCCGGGACCGCGGGAAGCTTCGCCTGCTGCGGCAGGATGCGGGAGTCGTCGCGTTCGGCGGTGATCGCGACGTAGGGGTTGACGATTCCCCAGCCGTAGCCGGCGTCGGGCACGCTCACACCGGGACGGTCTGCGGTGGCCTTGATGCGGTTGACGACCTGCTCGGCCGACAACCTCGGGTGGCGCTCACGCACCAGGGCGACGGTGGCGCTCACGAACGGGGTCGCGAAGCTGGTGCCGTCCTCGGCGTAGTAGCCCTGGATCTGGGTGGGGGCCAGGATGCCGACTCCCGGTGCGGCCACGCCGACGTAGTCGCCGGTGATGGAGAACTGCGCGATCGCGTCGTTGGCGTCGCTCGCCCCGACGACGAGCACGTTCGGGAAGTCCTTCCCCTCGGCGTACTTCGCGGGATAGAGCGCCGGGACGCCCTGGCCGTCGTTGTTGCCCGAGGCGGCCACGACGACGATGTCTGCTGCCTTGGCATGCTCGACCGCCGCCCGCAGCTCGGGGGTGTCGGGGGACTGGAGGGACAGGTTGATCACGTCGACCTTTGCCGCGATGGCGGCCTCGATGCCCCGGGCCACCGCGGCGGCATCGCCACCGACGTCCTGGCTGCTGGAGTCGCGGTACTTGATCGGCATGATCGTGGCGTCGGGCGCCAGGCCCTCGAAGCCGACGCCGTCCTCCTGCTGGGCCGCGATGATGGCCGCGACCCGGGTGCCGTGGCCGTAGTCCTCACAGTCGTTGACGTCCGTCGCGCCGTACCCGCCGCCACCCATCACGTTGGTGGGCTTCGTGGACTCGAGGCTGCTCACCTGCGGCTGGTCGTTGACGTTCAACCCGCTGTCGACCACTGCGACGGTGATGCCGGCTCCGGTGGCCAGGGCGTGGACGCGTTCGAAGCCGAGGCGTTCCTGGGCCCAGGGGATCTCGGCGGAGGCGGGGAAGCCGGGCTTGACCGTGCACCCACCGGGCTCGGCGACCGGGGGAGGGGCAGCCCAGGCGGGCCCGGACAGTGCGACCAGGCCGACGATCAGTCCCGAGACCAGGCGCGCGCGTCTTCTCAGCGCTTCTGACGTCCTCACCTGACTCAGCGTAGTCACCGCGGCGACATCGACAACAGCCGGGCGCACGACGTGCGACCTTCGACGGCGTACGCCGAGGGGCGACCGCCTCAACGATCGAGCAGGGTCCGGTCGCCGGTCCGCGGACGCGGAGGGACGATCTGTGCGGGCCCGGCCGCGCGCTTGCGATAGACGTGCTGGCGCATGGCGAGCACACCCAGGCACAGGGCGTAACCGAGGATCAGCGCGCCCGAGTGGTGCGCCAGCCCCGCGACCACGGCCTGGACCGTGCCGTCGCCCTTGGCGGCGATGACCCCGGGCGAGGCAAGGCCGAGGAGGCTGAAGATGCCGAGCATCAACAGGGGAGGCAGCACCCCGACGGTGAAGAAGTCGGCCTGGCGCACGCGCAGCGCCATCGTCACGCACAGGGCGACGAAGGCCAGGTCGAAGAGCCAGGTGATCTCACGGTGGACGGCGAGGTCGGCCAGCACGGCGGTGAGCGCGACGGCGATCCCGAGAGCGGCAACCAGCCGTCCGGGTTCGGTGCCCTCTTCCCAGAGGGTGCGCGCACGGGCCACAGGGCCACGGTAGGACCGGGAACGCCTGCGCGAGGCGCGCCGCGCCGGTCGAGGCCTGGCCCGGGTCGCCCGACGCGCACCTGGTGCGCGCTCACGAGGGTCGGTCACGGGCAAAGACTAGTCGACCCCTTACGGAGGCGCCGGGCGAATGCCGCCTAGCCGATCTGGCGATCGTCCGCGGGACCGGCCTCGCCGGGCGCGGGAAGATGCAGCTCCGGGCGAGGGTCGGCCACCACGTCGAGCAGCTCGGTCGCGGTCAGGGGACGAGGCGTGTCGGTGACCGGCTCCACGGCCTCGAGGGTCTCGCCACTGACGCCGAGCTCCTCGAAGCGTCGCGCGGTGACGAACACCCGCGACTCGAGGGACCCGACGGCACGGTTGTAGGCCTCGACCGATGCCTTGAGGGAGCGGCCCACCTTGTCGAGGTGGCCGCCCATGACACCGAGGCGGGAGTGGAGGTCGCGCCCGAGGTCGTGGATCTGCCGGGTCTGCTCGGCCAGGCGCTCCTGGGTCCACCCGTGCGCGACCGTCTTGAGCAGGGCGATCAACGTGGTGGGTGTGGCCAGCACGACGTTGCGGGTGGCGGCGTACTCCAGGAGGGAACGGTCGCCGTCGAGGGCGGAGGAGAGGAACGCCTCTCCGGGCAGGAAGAGCACCACGAACTCAGGGGTGTCGACCAGCGCCTGCCAGTAGCGCTTGGTCGACAGGGCGTCGATGTGGGCACGCACCTGGCGGGCGTGGCGGGCCAGATGGGCTTCGCGGACGTCGGCGTCGTCGGCCTCGGTGGCAGTGAGGAACGCGTCGAGGGGCACCTTCGAGTCGACCACCACGTCGCGACCGCCCGCGAGGTGGACCACCATGTCGGGGCGCAGGGCGGCGCCGTCGACCACGACGTGATGCTGCTCGGTGAAGTCGCACCGGTCGACCAGGCCGGCCAGCTCGACCGCGCGGCGCAGCTGCATCTCGCCCCACTGGCCGCGCACCTGCGGCTTGCGCAGGGCGGTCGAGAGCGAGGCGGTCTCACGGCGCAGGCCCTCGGCCGAGTGGCGCACCTCCTCGACCTGTTGGCGCAGCTGGCCCTGCCACGTCGCCCGGTTGTGCTCGAGGTCGCGCATCTGGTCGGCCAGCCGGTCGAGCCCGTCGCGGACCACGGTGTCGTCGGCGACCCGGCGCTCGAGGGCGGCCACCGCCTCACCACTGTCGGCCGGTCGGCCACGGTTCCACAGCACCCCGATGACGACGCCGAGCACCAGCCCCACGATCAGCAGCAAGATCTCCATGACCCCGAGCATGCACGAGGCCACCGACAATGCCGTTCAGGACGCGGCGTTCGACGCGGCGCCCGGGCCCCGCGTCAGCCGACGAGCGGAGCCGTGCCCCGGAACGTGCGACGGTAGGCGGTCGGCGAGACTCCGGCCACGGCACGCAGGTGCTGCCGCAACGAGGCGCCCGTGCCGAGTCCGGCCTTCGCCGCGACCATGTCGACCGACAGGTCGGAGGTCTCGAGCAGGCGCTGGGCGTAGCGGATGCGTTGGACGATGAGCCAGGCACCGGGGGAGTGCCCGGTCTCGGCGCGGAACCGTCGGGCGAAGGTGCGCACGCTCATGCGCGCACGGGTCGCGAGCTCGCTCACGGCGATCGGCTGGTCGAGATGGGCGAGGGCCCAGTCGCGCGCCGCGGCGGTCGACTCGTCCACGGCCTCGGGCAACGGCTTCTCGATGAACTGTGCCTGGCCGCCGTCGCGCCACGGCGGCACGACGCAGTAGCGCGCGACGTGGTTGGCCACCTCGCTGCCGTGGTCGCGGCGCACGACGTGCAGGCAGAGGTCCATGCCGGCGGCCAGTCCGGCTGAGGTGAGGACGTCGCCGTCGTCGACGAAGAGCGCGTTCTCGTCGAGGTTGACGTGCGGATAGAGGGCGCGGAAGCTCTCGGCGTGCGACCAGTGGGTGGTGGCCGGACGGCCGTCGAGCAGTCCGGCCGCGGCCAGGACGAAGGCGCCGGTGCAGATCGACATCAGTCGGGTGCCGGGCCTGATCAGGGCGAGGGCATCGCGAAGGTCGTCGGGCAGCACGCCGTGCCGGCGCGGGCCGTCGATCTGGGTGCCCGGGACGATCACGGTGTCGGCCGCGGCGAGTGCGTCGACGGTGCTGTGCGGGGCGATGTCGTAGCCCGCCGAGGTGGGGACCGGTCGACCGTCGAGGCTGGCCACCGTCACGTCGTACCGCGGCTTGCCCGGGTCGGTGTTCGCGGTGCTGAAGACCAGGGTCGGGATGACCAGGTCGTAGCCGATCACCGGGGGCAGGGCGAGGACGACGACGCGGTGCGGAGCGCTCATGGCAGGATTCTTCCACACATTGGCAATTCGGCCACTCGTCGGTCGTGCTCCGGTCAGCGAGGATCTACGGGTGATCGATTCCGAGACCGTTCCCGAGCGCGCCCCGAAGCCGTACCGCGTGCACCCCGCGTGGACCGTGGCGGTGGTCGCGTTCGTGACCCTCGTGGGCGCGGCCGCCTTCCGCTCCGTTCCCGGCATCCTGCTCGATCCTCTGCACCACGAGTTCGGCTGGGCGCACGCCACGATCGGCTCCGCGGTCTCACTCAACCTCGTGCTCTTCGGACTGATCTCTCCCTTCGCGGCCGCACTCATGGACACTTTCGGCGTACGACGCGTGGTGGTCCTGGCACTGTTGCTGGTCTCGCTCGGCAGCGGACTGACCGTCTTCATGACCCAGCCGTGGCACCTCGTCGCGACGTGGGGGCTGCTCGTCGGAGTCGGCACCGGGTCGATGTCGATGGCGTTCGTCGCCACCGTCACGAGCCGCTGGTTCGTGGCGCGACGGGGCCTGGTCGCGGGCATCCTCACCGCCGGCTCCGCCACCGGCCAGCTGATCTTCCTCCCGCTGATCGCCATGGTGGCCGGCGAGCACGGCTGGCGCACCGCCTCGCTGCTGGCAGCCGGTGCGGCGCTGGCCGTCGTACCGATCGTCGTCTTCTGGCTGCGCGACCACCCGCACGACCTCGGCATCACGGCGTACGGCGCCACCGCCGAGGACCCGGGACCCGACCGACACAGCGGTGCCGGGTCGAGTGCCGGGCGGGCGATCCGGGTGTTGATCGCTGCCCTGGGTTCGCGCACCTTCTGGCTGCTCAGTCTGGGCTTCGCGATCTGCGGCATGTCCACCAACGGGCTGATCCAGACCCACTTCGTGCCGGCTGCACACGACCACGGCATGCCCACGACCCTGGCCGCCGGACTTCTCGCGGTGATCGGCATCTTCGACGTCGTCGGCACCATCGCGTCAGGTTGGCTCAGTGACCGGGTCGACCCGAGGCTGCTGCTGGTCGTCTACTACCTGCTGCGGGGCTTCTCCCTGATGCTGCTGCCGTCACTGCTCGGACCGAGCGTGGAGCCCCCGACGTGGGCGTTCATCGTGTTCTACGGGCTCGACTGGGTGGCCACGGTGCCACCCACCGTCCTGCTGGCGCGCGAGGCCTTCGGGGCCGACGGTCCGATCGTGTTCGGCTGGATCTTCGCCTCGCACCAGCTCGGTGCCGCCGTCGCCGCGACGGGAGCCGGCTTCATCCGCGACGTGCAGGGCACCTACGCGCCGGCGTTCGTGATCACCGGTGCGCTGTGCCTGGTGGCGGCCGTCGCCTCGGGTGCGATCAGGCGAGTCCCGTCGGCGGACCCGGCCTCACCCGAACCGGCGCTGATGGACTGACCCGCCGGGAGAGACGGCCGGACGGGCGGCCATTGGGCGAGGCGCTGTCACAGACACCTTCCCTTTGCCATGCTGACCGCCATGACTGAGGACAGGCGCACCCACTGGGAACGGGCCGCGGAGTGGCCCCTGACCGGGCTGGCCCTTCTGTTCCTGGCCGCCTACGCGTGGCCGATCCTTGAGCCCGACACCCCGGCGTGGTGGGTCACGGCGTGCCAATGGGTGACCTGGATCGCGTGGGCTGCCTTCACCGTGGACTACCTGGCGCGGTGGTTCCTGAGCCACGATCGACGCGGCTTCGTCCTGGGCAACGTGCTTGACCTGTTGGTCGTCGTGCTGCCGATCCTGCGACCGCTCCGCCTGCTTCGACTGGTGAAGCTGCTGGGCGTCCTCAACAGGCACGCGGGTAGCTCGCTTCGTGGCCAGGTAATCGTCTACGTGACCGGCGGGACCGGGCTGGTCCTCTTCGTCGCCGCCCTCGCCGTGCTTGACGCCGAGCGCGGTGCGGAGGGAGCGAACATCGGCACCTTCTCCGATGCACTGTGGTGGGCCATGACCACCGTGACCACGGTGGGATATGGCGACCAGTTCCCGGTGACGACGACGGGACGCTTCGTCGCGGGTGGCCTCATGGTTGCCGGTATCGCCCTGCTCGGAATCGTGACGGCGTCGTTCGCGTCCTGGCTGCTCGACCGGGTGTCGGAGGTGGAGGAGGAGTCGAACGCGGTCACCCGCCGCGACCTCCGCGCGCTGACCCATGAGATCGCCGCGCTCCGGGCCGAGGTGGTCGCGTTGCGCTCGGGTGAGGTAGCGGGCCAACCTCTGCCGCATCCAGAATCCTGAGGCGGTCACCTGGCGAACTCGGGGCCGACGCCGGCTCAGCGGTGGCCCAGCGCTGTTGCGGGGCGTGTCGACGACACTGGGCTACCGCTGAAGGCCGCGTGAAGGGTCAGGAGATGTCGACGACGACGGGGGCGTGGTCGGACGGGCTGCCCTGGCCCTGCGCAGGGTCGCGTTCGTCGGTGTCGATGCGCGCCCCGGTCACGCGTGCCGCGAACGACGGGGAGCCCAGCACGAAGTCGATGCGCAGGCCCCGGTTCCGTTCGAAGCGCTGCCGGTAGTAGTCCCAGTAGGTGTAGACCTCGGGCCCGGGCGTGTGCGGGCGTACGACGTCGACGTACCCGTCGTCGATGAACGACTGGAACGCCTCGCGCTCGGGGACGGTGACGTGGGTCGAGTTCTTGAACTGCGCCATGTCGAAGACGTCCTCGTCGAGCGGCGCGATGTTCCAGTCCCCGACGAGTGCGGTGTCACCGGTGAGCCAGTCGCCGCCGGCCGCCGCGCGCAGACGGGTCAACCAGTCCAGCTTGTAGGCGTAGTGCGGGTCCTCGATCTTGCGACCGTTCGGCACGTAGAGCGACCAGATGCGTACGCCGCCGCACACGGCGCCGATCGCGCGCGCCTCGGAGGCCAGCGGGTCGCCGAACTGTGGCATCTCCTCGAAGCCGACCTGCACGTCGTCGAGCCCGACGCGGCTGATCAGGGCCACACCGTTCCACTGGTTGTAGCCGGCGGCCGCGACCTCGTAGCCCAGGGACTGCAGCCCCATCAGGGGCAGCTGGTCCTCGCGGGCCTTGGTCTCCTGCAGGGCGAGCACGTCGATCTCGTGGCGTTGCAGGAATGCCTCGACGCGATCGATGCGGCTGCGGATCGAGTTGACGTTCCAGGTGGCGATGCGCATGCGGCGAATCTACGTGGCGTGCGCGGGCGGGCGGCGTACGGGCCCTATCGTTCGGGGATGGACACGTCGACCCGCGGGGCCCGACTCGCTGCCGCGCTGGTGCACGTCTACACCTCGCTCGGGGTGGTGCTCGGGCTGCTGATGGTGCACTTCGCCTACGAGGGCGACGTGCGCACGGTGCTGTGGCTGTTCCTCGCGGCGATGGTCATCGACGGCACCGACGGGTTCCTGGCCCGCCACCTCGAGGTGAAGACGGTGCTGCCCGGCTTCGACGGTGCCCTGCTCGACAACATCGTCGACTACCTGACCTACGCGTTCGCGCCGATGGTGCTGCTGTGGTCGTGCGGCTACCTGCCCGACGGCGTCCTCGGTGCGGTGACCGCGTCGGTGCCCCTGATGGCCTCCTGCTACCAGTTCTGCCGCAGCGACGCGAAGACCGAGGACCACTTCTTCCTCGGCTTCCCGAGCTACTGGAACATCGTGGCGTTCTACGTGGTCGTCTTCGGGTGGGGTACGACGACCGCGGCGTGGCTGTTGCTCGTCTTCGCGGTGCTGGTCTTCGTGCCGGTCAAGTACGTCTATCCCTCACGCACCGCGACCCTGTGGAGGCTCAACATGACGCTCGCCTCGTTGTGGTTGGTGGCGTTCGCCGTACTGACCGCGCAGCTGCCCGATCCCCAACTGTGGTTGGCGATTCTCTCGCTCGCCTACCCGGCGTACTACACGGCGTTGAGTCTGTGGCTCACGTTCCAGCCGGTGCGGTCGCCGGCGGTGAGCTGACCAGGAACGGCTCGAGCATGCCGGGCACGACCGCGTCGGCGAACGTGATGGCCCGGTCGAGCGGCACGTCGCGCACGGTGATGCGCTCGGCCCCTGCGGCAGTCGTGGCGACCAGGGTGGCCAGCCCTCGGCGGCGCTGGAACCAGGTCTGTGACACCACCCAGCCGATCACACCGCCGCGTTCGAGCACGGTGCGCACCCGGGAGGTCACGCCCGAGCCGACGACGAGGTGATCGGCGGTGAGCGCATGGCCGAGGTGGCGGTACTCCGCCTCACCGAGCGCGATGCCGACGAGCAGCACGGCGAGCGTGACGAGCACCGGCAGCACGGGGGTCACCGAGAAGAAGACCGCCGGCACCAGCGCGACGACGACGGCCGGCAGGAGCAGCCGCACACCACGGAGGTGACAGCGCCGGCGGGCCCGCGACCCGTGCTTCGTCAACGGAGTGCGCAGTGGGGCCGGGTCGCCGAGCACGTCGTCGCCCACCCGTCGGGTCTCCGACGTCGGACACGGCGGCAGGACGGCGTACACGCCCTCGTCGAGGCCGGTGACCAGCGTGTGCAGCTCGGCGCCCCCGACCGCGCGGAGCAGGGCGGTCTCGCGCAGCTGCACGCCACGGACCCGGGCCTCCTCGATCGTGGTCGACGCAGTGGTGAAGAGCCCGCGGGTCAGGCGGAGGTTGCCCTCCTCGCGGAACAGGCGCAGGCCCCACCACTGCACGGCGTACGCCGCCATCGACAGGAGGGTCCACACGACGAGGCCGCCGACCAGCAGGACGACGACGACGAGCAGGAGCGCGCTCTCGATGCGCTGGACGTCCTCCTGGTCGACGCTGAAGTCGATGCCGACGTCGCCGACGAACTGGCTCAGGCCACCCAGGGCACCGAGTGCGATCACCAGGCGGCCGAGGCTGAACGGCGCGAATCGGACCCAGGATCCCCGGAAGCGGGCGAGGTCGGGGCTGCGTGGCGCCGGCTCGGTGTCCACGTCGGCGTCGTCCGCCGGGTCAGGGGTGACTGCGGCCCGGGTGAGCAGCAGGTTGCGCAGCTGCTCGGCCTGCGCGGTCGAGAGGGAGTCGAGCTCGATGCGGGTGTCGTCGACGCCGGTGCCGACCTCGACCTTCTGGATGCCCAACGCCCTGTGCAGCAAGGGCGCCTCGAGGTCGACGCTGCGGATCCGGTCGAGCGGTGCGGTCAGCCGGGTCTTGTTGAGGAGCCCGCGGGTCACGACCAGCTGGTCACCGGCGATGCGGAACCGGGTGGTCACCCACGGGAGGACGCCGATGCCGACCGCACCCACCAGCACCACGGGTGCTGCGAAGAGCAGCCAGCGCGGTTGCTGGGTGCCGACTCCGATCAGAGCAGCGAGTGCCGGCACGAGGATCTGGCGCAACGTCTTGAGCGGTCCGACCAGCATCGTGCGACGGTCGAGACGCTGCCACTCGCTCACGTGGCGTCGCCCTCGCTGGCTGCCGTGATCTCGGTGAGCTCGGCGACCACGCGCCGGGCCACGTCCTGGTCGAGGCCCTCGATGGTGATCGCACCGGCGGCCGACGCCGTGGTCACGGTGATCGCGGAGAGCCCGAAGAGACGCATGATCGCGCCGCGCCTGGTGTCGACGGTCTGCACGCGCGACAACGGTGCGATCCGCTGCCGGGTGACGACCCAGCCCGAGCGGGTGTAGACCGCGCCGGGCGTCACCTCCCACCGGTGGATGCGGTGGCGCAGGCCAGGCATCCAGATCGCGATGGCGGCCAGGGGAGTCAGCACCACGGCGTAGGCCACCCACAGCCACCACGGGCGCGAGGGCAGCAGCACCGCGATCACGACGAGTACGACGACCGTGGTCGCCAGCTCCGCGACGGCGATGACCCGCCACATCTGGACGGCCCTGGGGGAGACCTGGTGGGCCGGCTCGCGGAGCAGGGCTGCTGGTCTGCTCACGTGTCGTCCTGCTTGGGGCGGGGGATGCGGGAGGTGATCCAGTCCTTGGCGGAGCCGACTCCGTCGCCGATCTCGCGCAGCAGCTTGGCCAACGGGTCCTGGGACGTGCGGAAGCTCTCGCCGTACGACGCGGCCGCCTGCCTGGCCGCGTCGGACATCGAGGCCGAGCCGTCGTCCTGACGACGAGGGTAGTCGCCGGCGATGATCTTGACGTAGGTGCCGCTGTCGACCCAGCGGCGCAGCTCGTGGGCCCGCATCACGGGGAACGGGTGGGAGCTGGCCTCGAGCAGCATCATCTTCAGCACGCTGTCGCGCAGGTCGCCGGCGGCCTCGTACTCACTGCCCTGGGCGAGGAACGCCGTGCTGTCGAGCTGCGACAGGTTGCCGCCGCTGGCCGACTTCATGTTGACCCGAAGTGCGGCGGCGGGGTCCTGGGTGGCCAGCAGCCCGGCCCGGTCCGCGGAGAGCTCGGACTTGCGCTCCCACTCGGTGAGCGCCGCGACGATCGCGCGCAGGCCCAGGTTGCCCAGCGGCACCCACGACAGGGCTCCGCTGATCTGCATCAACCACAGCAGCAGTGTGCGATAGAGCGCGTGCCCGCTGGCGGCGTGGCCGAGCTCGTGACCGAGCACGAACCGGAGCTCCTCCTCGTCGAGGGCGTTGACCAGCGCGGAGTTGAGCACGATGAACGGCTTGTCGAGGCCGATGGTCACGGCGTTCCACAGCGGCGAGTTCACGACGTACAGCTCGGGCAGGGTGCGTACGTCGAGCACCGCGGCCGCCTCGGCGTACAGCCGTTGGATGTCGGGGAACTGCCGGTCGTCGACCCGGATCGCCGACCCGAGGAAGCGCAGCCGGAAGGCGCGTTCGTTGACCATCGCGGTCATCTTGCGCAGCACGAAGTCGAAGCCCTTGAGCTTGCGCAGCGCGACCAGCGCGCCCTGATCGGCGGGATGCTCCCAGGCACGGGAGCTGATGTCGGTCAGCGTGACCCTGCGACGGGCCGGCTGGTTCTCCCCAGTCATGGCTCGACTGTAGTCAGGAGGCGTGAATGCCCCCGTGACTGTTGACACAGTCGGCCGGACCTCATACGTTCCGCAGGACTGAAACGTTTTAGGGAATTCGGGATGCAGGCATTGTCAGAAGAGCTGAGCAACGACGACGTCGCGCTGTTGGCCCTGCTTGCCAGCGGCCTGCCGGCGGAGACCGTAGCCCGACGACTCGGCCTCTCCGAACGCACGGTCCGACGACGCATCCGGCTCATCTGCGACAGGCTCGGCGTGGGCACCACTGTCGAGGCGGTCGTGTGGGCGGCGCGGCGTCGGCTCGTCTGACCGCAGGGTCGGTCGTGCTGGTCGCAGCGCGATCGTCGCCGACGCCTGGGCGACGCGGCGCCGAAGTGCCCGAGGAGGTGGCCGGATCCGGTCACGGATGTGGTGCCGATCACGCCGCGCGTGGTTGTATCGCTGAAACGTTCTAAACGATGGAGGAAACCGTGTCGGCAACGGACCCGAACGCCCGCTCGCACAGGCGGGGGACGGCGGCGATGCTGACCGTCCTGGCCCTGGTGTTCCAGCTCGCCCTCGTCGGGACGGTCGCCCTCACGACCCCCACCGCGTCGGCCGACGCTGCCGCGGCGGCGCCACAGGTCGCTCTCACGCGCCTCCAGGTCGAGAAGAAGACGGCACCGGTCGGCATCGACGTCGACCGCCCTCGCTTCAGCTGGGTCATCGAGACCGAGGCACGCGACGTCGTGCAGGAGGGCTACCGGCTCCGGGTCGCCACCAGCCGGGCCGACCTCGACGCCGGTGACCTCACCTGGGACAGCGGTCAGGTCTCCTCCGACCGGTCATCGGGTGTGGAGTACGACGGCCCGGACCTGGCCTCCGCGACCGACTACGTCTGGAGCGTGGAGGTCACGACCAGCGTCGGCACCGCGTCCGCGACAAGTCAGCTGCGCACGGGGTTCCACGACGAGTCGGACTGGGCCGACAGCTCGTGGATCGGCAACGAACGGATCGACACCTCCGACGACCTCACGATGACCGGGGCGTCGTGGATCTGGACCCCCGAGGCGACCAGTCCGGTCGCGCCCGCCGAGCCTCGCGCGTTCCGCACCACCCGCACGACACCGGAGGGCAGGACCGCGCAGAGCGCGGAGATCCTGATCACCGCCGACGACCTGTTCCGCCTCTGGGTCAACGGTGAGCTCGTCGGCGAGAGCCACGGCGCGGAGAACGAGTGGCAGCAGTCGCACCTCTACACAGTGCAGCTCGACCCCGCCAGCAACGTCTTCGCGGTCCGCACGAACAACGGAGCCGGGTCGCCCGCAGGGTTGGTCGCGAAGGTGCGGGTGACCTACACCGACGGCACCACCTCCGTCTTCACGACCGGCACCGACTGGTTGGCGAGCAAGACGGTCCCGACCGGCTTCGAGGCCCCGGCGTACGACGACTCCGCCTGGGGCAGTGCCGCCAAGCAGGCCGACTACGGCAGTGGCCCCTGGGGCTCGGGCGTCCGCGCGCCGAAGACCGAGGTGAACCCTGCGCCCTTGCTGCGTCGCGAGTTCCAGGTCGACGGCGACGTCCGTGACGCGACGTTGTTCGTGGCTGCAGGCGGCTACGCCGACATGTCTCTCAACGGCGCGCCGGTCAGCGACGACGTGCTGTCGCCCGGATTCACCGACTACGACGACACCGTGCAGTACGTCGCCACCGACGTCACCGACCAACTCGCGCAGGGTGACAACGCGCTGGGCGCGCAGCTCGGCCGCGGCTTCTACGGCATGACCGGCGGCAACGTCTGGTGGTGGGAGCGTGCGCCCTGGCACGACGAGCCGGTGTTCCGCGCCGTCCTGCACATCGAGTACGCCGACGGCCACACCGAGCAGGTGGTGACCGACGACTCGTGGACCATCCACGACGGCCCGACGGTCTTCGACGACCTCTACGGTGGCGAGGTGTACGACGCCCGCCTGGTCCAGGACGGCTACGACACCGTCGGCTTCGACGACGCGGGCTGGGCATCGGCCAGCGAGGTCGACGGACCCGCCGGCGGCCTGGTCAACCAGCGCCAGCAGCCGATCCGGGTGACCGAGTCCCTGCCGGCCGTCGAGATCACCGAACCCGCAGACGACGTCTACGTCGTGAAGTTCCCCCGGATGCTGGCCGGCTGGGTCGAGCTGGGCGTCGAGGGATCGGCCGGCACCACGGTCCGCGCACAGTACGGCGAGAAGCTGCTGCCCAACGGCCGGGTCAACTTCTCCAACAACGGCGGTTTCCAGAGCGGCTTCCAGACCGACCGGTTCATCCTCGCCGGCACCGGTGACCGTGAGACCTGGGAGGCCCGCTTCTCCTACAAGGGCTTCCAGTACATCGAGGTGACCGGCTGGCCCGGCAGCGAACCGCCGACGCTGGACGCGTTCACCGCCCGGGTGGTGCACACCGACGCGACGGAGACCGGCTCGTTCGAGAGCTCCAGCGACATCATGAACCGCACCCACCGGGCCGTGGTGGACACGCTGAAGAACAACATCCACGGCATCCCGACCGACACCCCCATGTTCGAGAAGAACGGCTGGACCGGTGACGCCGCGGTGGGTGCCGAGATGTTCATGATGAACCTCGACGTCCACGAGCTCTTCGCCAAGTGGATGCGCGACGTGAACGAGACCCGGTCCACCGACGGCCGCCCGATGGTGATCGCCCCGAGCTCGAGCACGTGGGGCGAGTGGGGCGTCGCGCCGCCGTGGCACTCGGCGTACATCATGATCCCGTGGTGGCTCTACCAGTACGGCGGCGACGACCGCGTGCTCACCGAGTACTACGACGGCATGAAGAAGTACGTCGACCTCGAGTTCGCGCAGTCGGCGAACGGGCTGGTCACCAACCCGCGGCTCGGTGACTGGGTCAGTCCGGAGGCCAGCCCCGCAGGAGGAAACGCACCGGAGGACGTGCGGGTCTCGGGCACCGCCTACCTCTACTCGATGACCACCGCGATGGAGCGGACCGCGCGACACCTGGGCAATCACGCCGACGCTGCCGCGTTCGCCGACAACGCCGCCACCGTCAAGGCCACGTTCAACGCGACCTTCCTCGACCGGGCAGCCGGCCACTATCGCGGCAACGGCGACCGTGGCTACCGACAGACCCACAACGTGCTGGCGCTGGCCTTCGACCTGGCCCCGGACGAGGGGACCGAGAAACGCGTCGCGGCCAGCATCGTGGCGAACGTGAAGGCACGCAACTACACGCTCAACACCGGCGTGCTCGGCACGAAGTACCTCCTGCCGGTGCTCTCCGACCATGGCTACGAGGACGTGGCGTTCCGGCTCGCCGCGCAGACGGCGTACCCGAGCTGGGGCTACATGATCGAGAACGGCGCCACCTCGATGTGGGAGCACTGGGCGCTCGAGGCCCGGTCCCGCGGCCACTACTTCCTGGGCACCGTGGACGACTGGTTCTACCACTACGTCGCCGGGATCAAGGCCTCCGAGACCACCGGCTACCGCGACCTGACCATCGCCCCGGCGGTCACGAAGCAGATGAGCTGGGCCAGGGCGACCACGGAGACGCCGTACGGTCCGGTCACCAGTGACTGGCGGCGCACAGGCCGCACTCTCCAGCTGGACGTCGACGTTCCCGTCGGCTCCACCGCCACCATCAAGGTGCCCGGTGCCAACGCCTGGGCGCTCACCGAGGGCGGCCTGCCCGCCGCGGAGGCGGAGGGCGTCCACGACGTGGCGTACGCCGACGGCACCGTGGTGGTCACGGTCGGTTCGGGGCACTACAGCTTCGCCTCCGACGAGCGGCGCGGCCTTGCCGGTACGGCGGTCGAGGCGATCGCCACGGCCGACGGAGTCGTCACCGCGCTGCGCGACGACGGCAGCATCAACGCCGGCCTGGCCTCGCGCCTGCTCGCCCTCACGTCGACGGCGCGGGCCGACATGATCCGCGCGATGGACGAGCTGCTGGACGCCGACGTCGTCCGTGCGGCCAAGGCCCTCGCCGCAGCCCACCGCGACATCGAGTCCGCCCAGGAGGTCGCCGGCCGGCTCGATCTCGAGGCCGATGAGGCAGCCAGCCTCGACGCGGCCATCGTGGCCGTCCGAGACGCCCTGGACGCCGCCGTCGCCGACTACCTCGAGCTCGACCTGACGGCGACCGCCGGCGACGACGTGCTGCGGCCGGGTGACGAGGCGCCACTGACTGTCGAGGTGGGCAACGCCGGGAGCGCCACGGTGCACGACGTCCGCGCCACCCTCGACGGTCTTCCCGAGGGCTGGGCCACTGCTCCGGCCAGCACCCGCCTGAGCAACAAGCTGGCCGGTGGCGACACCGCTGACGGCCGGTTCACCGTCACCGTCCCGCAGCGGCAGAGGCCGGGCACCACCCGCGGCGCGGCAACCGCGACGTACGAGTTCGAGGACGCGCAGCTCAGGCTGGGGACGGGTTTCGACCTCGAGGTCGCCTCGCCGGTGGTGGTGGACACGGTGACGGTTGCGCCGAGCCCGGTCCGACCGGGCACGACGGTCTCCGTCACCGCGACGGTGCGCAACATCGGCCGCGCACCGGCCAGTGGTCGCGTCACGGTCGAGGTGCCGACGGGCTGGACCGCTCCGGAGCCGAGCGACGTGCTGGACATCCCGGCGGGGGCGACCCGCAGCGTCTCCCTCGACGTCGGCGTGCCGCGCGACGCCCGGCAGGCCGTCGAGGACTTCGCCCTGGTCGCCCACGTCACGAGTGACGGTGAGGTGCTCGCCTCGGGGACGGGGAACGTCCGGGTGGCCATCGACCCGAGCCCGGGGACCGCCGCAGGGTACGACCACCTCGACCTCGGCGTCGCCGCGGCCGAACAGGCCCATGCGCTCACCGCCTCGGCGTCGTCCGGGACCAGCAGCGAAGCGGGCCTGACCCGGCGGTACGCCGGTCACCTGACCCCGTTATCGCAGTTCCAGTTCGACCTGGCCGTGGTGCCCGGCGATGCGTTCGTGCTCCGGGCGGTGGAGACCTACGACCGGGCCCAGACCAAGCGCTACAAGGTGTACGTCGACGGCACCGAGGTGCTCCTGCGCACCTTCGCCCACACCGGTGGCGTCGGAACCGAGACCTACGAGTTCACCGTCCCGGCGGCCCTGGCCGCGGCCGACGGCACCGTCCGGGTGAAGTTCGAGAACCAGGGTGACCCCGCCTACTACGACCCCTCGATCGCCGATGTCTGGAGCCGGCCGGTGAGCTGATCCGGCCGTCCCCGTCCGACCCGAACACCCCGCTGGCCGGACGCCCCTGGGGGTGTCTAGTTCGCCCGGGTCTCCGTGGAGGCCCGGGCGACCAGCTCGGGCGTGAAGGTGATCTGCTGGTGGACGTGGTCCGGGTTCTCGACCTCGTCGAGCAGCAGCTCGGCAGCGGTCCGGCCGAGGCGGAGGCGGGGCTGGCGCACGGAGGTCAGCGGCACCGCCGCCGCACCGGCGTACTCGATGTCGTCGAAGCCGACGATGGCCAGCTCGTCCGGCACGGAGACCCCGGTCGTCACGCAGTGCTGGAGCAGACCCAGGGCCAGGAGGTCGTTGGCGCAGAACGCGGCCGTGGGCCGGCGCGCCCCGGGCATCCCGGCCAGTCGCTGCGCGGCCTGGCGACCCTCGCCGACGCTGAGCGCGGAGGTGTCGATCCGAACGAGGTGACTCTCGTCGAGTCCGGCATCGGCCAGTGCCGCCAGGGCGCCCGCATGACGGTCATGCACCTGCCCGATCGAGGAGGGGCCGCCGATGAAGGCGATCCGCTCGTGGCCACGGTCGAGCAGGTGCTCGAGGGCCAGTCGGCCGCCGAGGACGTCGTCGACGGCGACCGAGCAGTGGGTGTCGCCGGCCCGGGTGCGGTCGACGATCACGATCGGCGTGCCGCGGCCGGAGATCTTGTCGAGCGCGGGCGACTCAGGGTCGACCGGGGTGAGCAGGATGCCGGCGACCCGTTGCTCCTCGAGCCGGTTGAGGTAGTTGGCCTCGCGGTCGGCACGGTTGTCGGAGTTGCACATGTAGAGCGAGAGGTCACGCGCGGCCAAGGTCTCCTCGACACCGCGGGCGACGTCGGTGAAGAACGGGTTGGTCGCGTCGAGGACGACGTAGGCCAGGGTGCGCGAGCGGCCGGCCCGCAGCTGCCGGGCGGACTCGTTGGGGACGAAGCCGAGCTCGGCCATCACCTTCTCGACCCGGGCCCGGGTGCGGGGGCTGACCCGGTCAGGATGGTTGAGCACGTTGGAGACCGTGCCGAGAGAGACGCCGGCCGCGGTCGCAATGTCCTTCACCCCGATTGCCATCGAAGCCTCCCGTTTCGTGAAATGTGGCGCGCCGTTTCAATGCGTGTTCGGTGACTCTAGCGGGCGCAGCATCTGCGCAGGTGGTGGGCGCTCTGGGCAATTGTTGCGGAAACCCTTGACGCTGTGGTGCCGGTCACGTTACGTTACCGAAACTTGAAACCTTTCAATCAACGAAGAACCGGAGGCAGCAGATGCCCGCAGGAAGCGGCGAGGTCGTCCTCGAGCTCCGCGACGTCTCCAAGTCGTTCGGCCCCGTGGTGGCCCTGCGGTCCGGCCGCATCGAGGCCCGCGCCGGGTCCATCCACGCGCTGGTGGGCGAGAACGGCGCCGGCAAGTCGACGCTGGTCAAGATCGTCGCCGGTGTCCACCGACGCGACTCGGGGGAGTTCCTGCTCGGTGGTGAGTCCGTGGACTTCTCCAGCACCGCCGAGTCCAAGGACTCCGGCGTCGCGGTGATCTACCAGGAGCCGACCCTGTTCCCCGACCTCACGGTCACCGAGAACATCTTCATGGGCCGCCAACCGCTCGGCCGCGGCCGCCGCATCGACCGCCGCGCCATGCACACCGAGGCGGAGTCACTCTTTGCCCGGCTCGGCGTCCACATCGACCCGCGGCGACCCGCGCTCGGGCTGTCGATCGCGGACCAGCAGATCCTCGAGATCGCCAAGGCCATCTCGCTCGACGCCCGGCTGCTGATCATGGACGAGCCCACCGCGGCCCTGAGTGGGGTGGAGGTCGACCGCCTCTTCGCCGTCGCCCGCAGCCTCCGCGACGAGGGGCGCGCGCTGATCTTCATCTCCCACCGCTTCGACGAGGTGTTCGGCCTCTGCGACACCATCACCGTGATGCGCGACGGCTCGTACGTCGACACGGTCGAGACCAGCACCACGAACGTCGATGCGATCGTCGAGATGATGGTCGGCCGCGAGGTCGGAGACCTGTTCCCCAAGACCCCGGCCGCCATCGGCGGGCCGGTCCTGACCGTCGAGAACCTCACGTCCACCGGTGTGTTCCACGACGTCAGCTTCGAGGTCCGTGCCGGCGAGATCGTCGGCCTGGCCGGGCTGGTCGGAGCCGGTCGCAGCGAAGTCGCCCGGGCCATCTTCGGCGTCGACTCCTACGACTCCGGCACGGTCACCCTGGCCGACCGCACCATCCCCAAGCACAAGCCCAGCGTGGCGATCCGCCGCGGCATCGCATTCGTCCCGGAGGACCGTCGCAAGCAGGGCCTGGTCACCGAGGCCTCGGTGGCCCGCAACATCGCCGGTGTGGTCCGCGGCGGGCTCGGCACCTTCGGCATCCTCCGTGGCGCCGACGAGGGCCGGGCGGCGCGGCCCTGGGCGTCCCGGCTCGAGGTGAAGACCAGCGCCCTCGACGCCACGGCGGCGACCATGAGCGGCGGCAACCAGCAGAAGGTCGTCATCGCCAAGTGGCTGGCCACCAACCCACGGCTCCTGATCATCGACGAACCCACCCGCGGCATCGACGTCGGCACCAAGGCCGAGGTGCACCGGCTGCTCTCCGAGCTGGCCGGGCAGGGGATGGCGATCCTGATGATCTCCTCCGAGCTGCCCGAGGTGCTCGGGATGGCCGACCGCGTCCTGGTCCTCTGCGAGGGACGGCTCACCGCCGACATCCCGCGCGACCAGGCCACCCCCGAGGTCGTCATGAAGGCCGCCACGCAGACCCTCCAGGAGGCCTCCGCATGAGCGACACCACCATCCGGCCGACCGAGGCCGCGCCCAGCGCCGAGCTCGAGCGGCTCATCGAGCCGAGCAGCCAGTCGCGGTCGACGCGACTGTTCAACACCGTCTTCCGCTCACGCGAGATGTCGATCCTGCTGGTGCTGCTGCTGGTCATCGCGGCCGCCACCGTCAAGACACCGAGCTTCCTCTTCAGCTCCAACTCCTGGCGCGACCTGCTCCTCACCCCGTCGATCCTGCTGCTCCTGGCGGCCGGTCAGGCGGTCGTGATCATCACCCGCAACGTCGACCTGTCGGTCGGGTCCGTGCTGGCGTTCACGGCGTACCTCACCGGCCGGCTGTTCATCGACCACCCCGGCCTGCCGGTCGTGGCCGTGGTTGCGGCCGGAATGCTGGCCGGTGCCCTGCTCGGGCTGGTCAACGGGCTGTTGGTCGCGATCGGCAAGGTGCCCGCGCTCGTGATCACCCTCGGCACGATGTACGTCTACCGCGGCATCGTGCTCAGCTGGGCCGGCAGCGACCGGGTCAACGCCAGTGACATGCCCGAGGGATTCCTCAGCCTGGGCACCAGGTCCGTGCTCGGCATCCCGGTGCTGTTCATGGTGGCCGCTGTCGTGGTCTGCCTCGTCGGCTACTACCTGCACTCGCATCGCGGAGGGCGCGAGCTCTACGCGATCGGCTCCGACCCGGACGCCGCGGTCCTCTACGGCCTGCCCGTCCGGCGCCGCGTGATCGCCGCGTTCGTCTTCAGCGGCGCCCTTGCCGGTCTGGCCGGTGTCGTCTACGCGGCCCGCTACGGCACCGTCAGCTCGGGCGCCGGCACCAGCATCGAGCTCGAGGCCGTGGCCGCGGTGGTCATCGGCGGGGTCGCGATCTTCGGCGGCAGCGGCACCGTGTGGGGAGCCTCGCTCGGCGCCATCCTGCTGGTCACCATCGACCGTGCCCTCCCCATCCTCGGCATCCCCGACTTCTGGCAGCGCGCCGTCGTCGGCGCCCTGATCCTCAGCGCCATCGTCCTGGACCGGATCCTCGCGCTCCGGCAGGCCCGCAAGCTCGTCACAGCGAGGGATGAGTCATGAACGCGACCACCACGACCGCCGGACCCACCACCCGTGACTACCCGGCGTACGGCCGCCCCCTGTGGCAACGCTGGTTGTTCACCCGCGAAGCCGCGGTGATCGCCCTGCTGCTGGCCGTCTGGTTCTACGCGCTCAACAACGTCGCGTTCTTCGACGGCCCGCTCACCATCACGTTCCTGCTGCAGGACATGACGCCGATCCTGTTGATCGCGCTGCCGATGACCCTGATCATCATCACCGGCGAGATCGACCTGTCCGTCGCCAGCGTCGTGGGACTGAGCAGTGTGCTGGTCGGGGTGCTGCACCAGGACGGCTGGTCGATCCCGGCCGCCGGCCTGGCCGCCCTCGTCGTCGGCCTGCTCTGTGGGGCGCTCAACGGCTTCCTGGTCGCGTACGTCGGCCTGCCGTCGCTGGCCGTGACCATCGGCACCCTGGCGCTCTACCGCGGACTCGCGGTCGGACTGCTCGGCACCAAGGCCGTCACGGACTTCCCCGAGAAGTGGACGACCCGGGCCAAGGAGAACATCGGCGACTCGCCGTACCCACAGGTGATCATCATCGTGATCCTGCTGGCCCTGGTGTTCGCCTTCCTGTTGCACTTCACCTCGTTCGGCCGAGGTGTCTACGACATCGGCCTGAACACCGAGGCCGCCCACTTCACCGGCGTCAACGTGCGCCGCACCAAGCTGATCCTCTTCATGCTGGCCGGGGTCGTCTCGGCCCTGGCCGGGATCTACTACACGCTGCGGTTCGGCAGCTCCCGCGGCGACAACGCCTCCGGCATGGAGCTGCGCGTGATCGCCGCCGTCCTTCTCGGTGGCGTGTCCATCTTCGGCGGCCGCGGGCGACTGCACGGCGTGATCGCGGGAGTCCTGTTGATCGGTGTCATCGCCAGCGCCCTGCGCCTGGAGCACTACACCGTCAACGTCATCAACATCATCATCGGTCTGCTCCTCGTGGCCTCGGTGATGTCCAACAGCGTCCTGGCATGGCTGTCCTCGACAACCGCGACCAGACGGAACAAGCGGGGCCCGAGCCCCTCAGTCGCGCCGGCCGGCGTGGGAACAGAAGGAAGGCAATGACCATGAAGTTGCACTCGAAGCGGGCCTGCGCGATTGCGGCACTCCTGCTCAGCGGCGCGATGATCCTCACCGCATGCGGTGGCGGCGACGGCGGCGGTTCCTCCGACGAGGTGACCGTGACGTTCCTGCCCAAGAACCTCGGCAACCCCTACTTCGACACGAGCGACAAGGGCGGCAAGGCCGCGGTCGACGAGTTCGGTGGGAAGTTCGAGGAGGTCGGACCCCAGGAGGCCACCCCCGACGGCCAGGTGGAGTACATCAACACCGCCGCGCAGCAGCAGGTCAAGGGGCTCGTGGTCTCGGCCAACGACCCGAAGGCCATCTGTGACGCACTGAACCAGGCCCGTGACGCAGGCACCAAGGTCGTCACCTTCGACTCCGACACCGAGACCGACTGCCGTGACGCGTTCGTCAACCAGGCCAGCGCCGAGGGCATCGCGAAGGTGCAGGTCGAGATGATCGCCAAGGCGATCGGTGACAAGGGCGAGATCGCGATCCTCTCGGCGTCGGCGAACGCGACCAACCAGAACGCCTGGATCAAGATGATGGAGGAGGAGCTCGCGGCCAACCACCCCGACATCAAGCTCGTCGACACCGTCTACGGCGACGACGACGACCAGACCTCCTTCGACAAGACCGCCGCGCTGCTGCAGTCGCACCCGAACCTCAAGGGCATCGTGTCGCCGACCACCGTCGGCATCGCCGCTGCGGCCCGCTACCTGTCGGACTCCGACAAGAAGGGCAAGGTCGCGCTGACCGGTCTGGGCACCCCCAACCAGATGCGCGAGTACGTCGAGAACGGCACCGTGGCCGAGTTCGCGCTGTGGAACCCCGAAGACCTCGGCTACCTGGCGGCGTACGTCGCGAAGGCGCTCGTCGACGGCGACATCAAGGGCGAGGAGGGCGACACCTTCAAGGCCGGAAAGCTCGGCGAGTACACGGTGGGCGCCGACGGTGAGGTGCTGCTCGGCGACCCGTTCGTCTTCACCAAGGACAACATCGGCGACTTCAACTTCTGATCGCTGCACTCCCCGTTCCCGAGGGCGCCGGCCGTTCCGTGGTTGGTCCGGCCGGCGCCCTCGACACCAACCCAACCGTCCAGCCCGTCATCCGCGAAGGAGGCGACCGTGCAGCGTGCCTGTTTCCAGCTCCAGGTCCGGTCAGACCGCATCGAGGACTACGTCGCCCGACACGCGGAGGTGTGGCCCGAGATGCTCGAGGCCCTGGCCGCACACGGCTGGCACAACTACTCCCTGTTCCTGCGCGACGACGGCCTGCTGATCGGCTACGTCGAGACGCCCTCCATCGAGGAGGCCGTTGCAGGGATGGCCACCACGCACGTGAACGCCCGCTGGCAGGCCGAGATGTCGGAGTTCTTCGAGGAGCTGGGCGACGCCCGGCCAGACACCGGTTTCGTCCAGCTTCGTGAGGTCTTCCACCTCGAGGACCAGCTCGGGCGCCTCCCGGCGCACCGCACCAGCAAGTGAGAGAGACATGACGACCTTCGCAGACATCACCGAGCGCCTCGGGGCGCTCGCCATCGAGGTCCCCTCCTGGGCCTACGGCAACTCGGGCACCCGTTTCAAGGTGTTCGGCAGTGCCGGCACGCCGCGCACCGTCGAGGAGAAGATCGCCGACGCGGCCACGGTGCACCGCTTCACCGGGCTCGCGCCGTCGGTCGCCCTGCACATCCCGTGGGACCTGGTCGACGACTTCGCCGCGCTCAAGGCGTACGCCGAGGACCAGGGCGTGGTGCTGGGCACCATCAACAGCAACACCTTCCAGGACGACGACTACAAGCTCGGCAGCCTCACCCACGCCGACCCCAAGGTGCGGGACAAGGCGGTCCAGCACAACCTGGACTGCATCGAGGTGATGAACGCGACCGGGTCGCGCGATCTCAAGATCTGGCTGGCCGACGGCACCAACTACCCGGGCCAGGGCGACATCCGGGCCCGCCAGGACTGGCTGGCCGAGAGCCTGCAGCGCATCTACGACCAACTCGGCGACGACCAGCGGCTGGTGCTCGAGTACAAGTTCTTCGAGCCGGCGTTCTACCACACCGACGTCCCGGACTGGGGCACGTCGTACGCCCACGTGAGCGCCCTCGGCGACAAGGCGATGGTCTGCCTCGACACCGGTCACCACGCCCCCGGCACCAACATCGAGTTCATCGTCGCGCAGCTCCTGCGGCTCGGGAAGCTCGGCTCGTTCGACTTCAACAGCCGCTTCTACGCCGACGACGACCTGATCGTCGGCGCGGCCGACCCGTTCCAGCTGTTCCGGATCATCGTCGAGGTGATCCGCGGTGGGGGGTTCGGTCCCGACAGCGACGTCGCCCTGATGCTCGACCAGTGCCACAACATCGAGGACAAGGTGCCCGGCCAGATCCGCTCCGTCCTCAACGTCCAGGAGATGACGGCACGGGCACTGCTCCTCGACACCGACGCCCTGGCCTCCGCGCGGGAGGACGGTGACGTGCTCGCCGCCAACTCGGTCTTCATGGACGCCTTCTACACCGACGTGCGACGCGACCTGGCCGGCTGGCGTGAGGAGCGCGGGCTGCCGGCCGACCCGATGGCGGCCTACGCGGCCAGCGGCTACCAGCAGCAGATCGCGGCCGACCGAGTCGGCGGCCACCAAGCAGGATGGAACTGATCCCCATGGCGAATGACGTCAACCCCACCGTGACCGAGCTCGTGACCCGGTCCAACCGTCTCGGCGCGGACCCCCGCAACACCAACTACGCCGGCGGCAACACCTCCGCCAAGGGCATCGAGAAGGACCCGGTCACCGGCGAGGACGTCGAGCTGCTCTGGGTGAAGGGCTCCGGCGGCGACCTCGGCACCTTGACGGACTCCGGCCTGGCCGTGCTCCGGCTCGACCGGATGCGCGCCCTGGTCGACGTCTACCCGGGCGTGGACCGCGAGGACGAGATGGTCGCCGCCTTCGACTACTGCCTGCACGGCAAGGGCGGCGCCGCCCCGTCGATCGACACCGCGATGCACGGCCTCGTGGACGCGGCGCACGTCGACCACCTGCACCCCGACTCCGGCATCGCCATCGCGACCGCCGCCGACGGTGAGAAGCTGACCGAGGTCATCTTCGAGGGGAAGGTCGTGTGGGTGCCGTGGCGCCGGCCCGGCTTCCAGCTCGGACTCGACATCGCCGCGATCAAGGAGCAGAACCCCGAGGCCATCGGCTGCATCCTTGGCGGCCACGGCATCACCGCGTGGGGCGAGACCTCCCAAGAGGCCGAGGCGAACTCCCTCTGGATCATCGAGACCGCGGCCACCCACATCGCGGAGCAGTCCCGACCCGATCCCTTCGGCCCGGCACTCGAGGGGTACGCCGCCCTGCCGGAGGCCGAGCGCCGCGCCAAGGCTGCTGCACTGGTGCCGACGATCCGTTCCATCGCGTCCGCCGACCGTCCCATGGTCGGCCACTTCACCGACTCGACCGAAGTGCTGGACTTCCTCGCCGCCACCGAGCACCCGCGACTGGCCGCCCTCGGCACCAGCTGCCCCGACCATTTCCTGCGCACCAAGGTCAAGCCGCTGCTGCTCGACCTGCCCGCCTCGGCGACCGTCGAGGAGTCGGTGGCCCGGTTGCGCGAGCTGCACGCCGCCTACCGCGAGGACTACCAGGGCTACTACGACCGCCACGCGACCCCGGAGAGCCCGGCGATCCGTGGCGCCGACCCGCTGATCGTCCTGGTGCCCGGGGTCGGCATGTTCAGCTTCGGCAAGGACAAGCAGACCGCCCGCGTCGCGGGGGAGTTCTACGTCAACGCGATCAACGTGATGCGTGGTGCCGAGGGACTCTCGACGTACGCCCCGATCGACGAGGCGGAGAAGTTCCGCATCGAGTACTGGGCGCTGGAGGAGGCCAAGCTCCAGCGGATGCCGAAGCCGAAGCCGCTGGCGACGCGGATCGCCCTGGTCACCGGTGCCGCCTCCGGCATCGGCAAGGCGATCGCCACCAGGTACGCCGCCGAGGGCGCCTGCGTGGTCATCGCCGACCTGTCACTGGACAAGGCGCAGGCAGCTGCTGCAGAGCTCGGCAGCACCGACGTCGCCGTCGGGGTGCAGGTCGACGTCTCCGACGAAGCTGCCGTCGAGAGGGCCGTGGCCGAGGCGTTGCTGGCCTTCGGCGGCCTCGACCTGGTCGTCAACAACGCCGGCCTGTCGCTGTCGAAGTCGCTGCTCGAGACCACCGTCGCCGACTGGGACCTCCAGCACAACGTGATGGCCAAGGGCTCGTTCCTGGTCGCCCGCACCGCAGCGGTCGCCATGATCGAGCAGGGGCTGGGCGGCGACATCGTCTACATCTCCAGCAAGAACTCGGTCTTCGCGGGTCCGAACAACATCGCCTACTCCGCCACCAAGGCCGACCAGGCGCACCAGGTGCGGTTGTTGGCCGCCGAGCTCGGCGAGCACGGCATCCGCGTGAACGGGATCAACCCAGACGGTGTCGTCCAGGGCTCGGGAATCTTCAGCAGCGGCTGGGGTGCCAACCGGGCCGCGGTCTACGGCGTGGAGGAGAAGGACCTGGGCGCGTTCTACGCCCAGCGCACCCTGCTCAAGCGCGAGGTGCTGCCCGACCACGTCGCCTCCGCGGCGTACGCCCTGGTCGGCCCGGACCTCACCCAGACCACCGGCCTGCACATCCCGGTGGACGCCGGGGTGGCGGCGGCCTTCCTCAGGTAGCCGGTCATGGTGCATGTCGCCGCGGTCGACCTCGGCGCCTCCAGTGGTCGGGTCGTGCTCGGAGAGGTCGGCCCGGACCGGCTCCGCCTCGACGTCGTCGCCCGGCTCGCGAACGAACCGGTCGGCACCGGCGACGGCCTGCACTGGAACGTGTCCGGCCTCTACGACGCCGTCCTGGACGGGCTGCGTGCAGCGGTGGCCTCGAGCCTCGGCAGGTTGGCTTCGGTGGCGGTCGACTCCTGGGCCGTCGACTACGGGCTCCTGAGCGAGGGCCGGCTCCTTGCCGAGCCGTTCCACTACCGCGACGCGGGCCGCACCGCCGGCGTGGACGTCGTGCATGCCGTGCTGCCCCATGAGGAGCTCTACCCACGCAACGGCCTTCAGTTCCTGCCCTTCAACACCCTCTACCAACTGGCCGCCGACCCGTTGGTGGACCGGGCGGACCGCCTGTTGCTGGTGCCGGACCTGATCGCCTTCTGGTTGACCGGGGTGCCGGTGACCGAGCGCACGAACGCATCGACGACCGGGCTGCTCGACGTACTCACGGGGGAGTGGGACCGAGCCCTGATCCGGCGGCTCGGCCTGCCCGAACAGCTCTTCGGCGACCTCGTCGACCCGGGCACGGTCGTCGGCCCGGTGACAGGGCCGGCGCTGCCCGACGTCCTGTCCGGGCTCACCGTCACCACCGTCGGCTCCCACGACACCGCCTCCGCGGTGGTGGGCGTGCCGATGCATGGCGAGACCGCTGCGTACATCTCCTGTGGCACCTGGGGTCTGGTCGGGGTCGAGCTGCCCGCCCCGGTGTTGAGCGACGCCGCGCGCGAGGCCAACTTCACCAACGAGGGCGGCGTCGACGGACGGGTCCGGTTCCTCACCAACGTGATGGGCCTGTGGCTGCTCAGCGAGGCGATCCGTGGCTGGGAGCGCACCGGACGGTCAGCGCCACTTGTGACGCTGCTGGCCGAGGCCGCAGCCGTGACCGCACCGGTGCCCGTCTTCGACGTCCAGGACCCGCGCTTCCTGCCGCCCGGTGACATGGCCGGTCGCATCGCCTCGTGGTGCGTCGAGCATGACGTGGCACCGCCCGCCGATCGTGCGTCGACGGTGCGCAGCATCCTCGAGAGCCTGGCCGAGGCCTTCGCGGTCAGCGTGCGACGCGCAAGCCACTTGTCGGGTCGGCGGGTCGACGTGGTGCACGTCGTCGGCGGGGGTGCACTCAACGAGCTGCTCTGCCAGCTGACCGCCGATCGCTGCGGGCTGCCGGTCCTGGCCGGACCGGTGGAAGCCACGGCCCTCGGCAACATCCTGGTCCAGGGGCGCACTGTCGGCGCCGTGTCCGGTGACCTCGAGGCGCTGCGTCGGCTGGTGGCGTCCACGCACGAGCCACGACGGTTCATTCCACGGTCGAAGTCTGCGAGGGTGGCCGGGTGAAGGTCGCACTGATGGTCACCTGCGTGAACGACGCGATGTTTCCCGACACGGGCAAGGCGGTGGTCACGCTGCTGCGTCGCCTCGGTGTCGACGTCGAGTTCCCCGAGGCCCAGACCTGCTGCTCGCAGCCGATGGTCAACACCGGCTACCTCGACGAGGCCGTGCCGGTGGTCCGCACCTGGGTGCAGGCCTTCGCGGGGTACGACGCCGTGGTCACGCCGTCCGGCTCCTGCGCGGGGACCTGTCGCCACCAGCACGGCCTCGTCGCCGAGCGCTCGGGAGACCCGGCCCTGGTGCAGGCGGTCGCCGAGACCGGGCCACGGGTGCACGAGCTGAGCGAGTTCCTCGTCGACGTCCTCGGAGTCACCGACGTCGGCGCCTACTTCCCGCACCAGGTCACCTACCACCCGACGTGCCACTCGCTGCGTCTGCTCGGCGTCGGCGACCGGCCACGACAGCTGCTCGAGGCGGTGCGCGGGCTGCGCCTCGTCGAGCTGCCGGAGGCCACCCAGTGCTGCGGATTCGGCGGCACCTTCGCGATGAAGAACGCGGACACCTCGGTGGCGATGGGCGCCGACAAGGCCCGCCACGTGCGCGAGACGAATGCCGAGGTGCTGGTGGCCGGCGACAACTCGTGTCTCATGCACATCGGCGGGATGCTCTCGCGCCAGCAGGCCGGGGTGCGGGTGATGCACCTGGCCGAGATCCTGGCTGCGACCGAACCGGACGAGACGCAGCCCGTGACCCTGCCCGACGTGGCACGCGGCAAGGGAGTCACGACATGAGCGCCACGTTCGTCGGCATGCCGGTCTTCCCCGAAGCCGCCCGCGAGGCGCTGGCCGACCCCCAGCTGCGCCACAACCTGGCCCATGCCACCGGCACCATCCGTGCCAAGCGGGCCGGGGTGGTCGCCGAGCTGCCCGAGTGGGAGGAGCTGCGCCTGGTCGGGGCCGCGGTCAAGGAGTCCGCGCTCCGCTCGCTCGACACCCACCTGGTGCAGCTCGAGGAACAGCTCGTCGCCCACGGAGCGGTGGTGCACTGGGCCCGTGATGCCGCCGAGGCGTGCGCCGTCGTCGCGGAGGTCGCCAAGAGACACGGCGCCGACGAGGTCGTGAAGGTGAAGTCGATGGTCACCCAGGAGATCGAGCTCAACGAGGCGCTCGCCGCGGAGGGCATCTCCGCCTGGGAGACCGACCTCGCCGAGCTCATCGTGCAGCTCGGTGACGACCTGCCCAGCCACATCCTCGTGCCGGCCATCCACCGCAACCGTGCGGAGATCCGCGAGATCTTCCGGACCCGGATGGCCGCCGCCGGTCGCCCGGCCCCCGCGGGGCTGACCGACGACCCCGCCGCCCTGGCCGGGGCCGCCCGTGAGCACCTCCGCGAGAAGTTCCTCCGCGCCAAGGTCGCCGTCTCCGGGGCCAACTTCGCGATCGCCGAGACCGGCACGCTCGTCGTCGTGGAGTCCGAGGGCAACGGCCGGATGTGCCTGACCCTGCCTGACGTCCTGGTCTCCGTGGTCGGGATCGAGAAGGTGCTTCCGACCTGGGAGTCGCTCGACCCCATGATGCGCCTGCTGCCCCGGTCGTCGACCGGCGAGCGGATGAACCCCTACACCTCGACGTGGACGGGCGTCACCCCCGGCGACGGGCCGCAGGAGGTGCACGTGGTGCTCCTCGACAACGGCCGCACCAACGCCCTCGCCGACAAGGTCGGTCGCCAGGCCCTGCGCTGCATCCGCTGCTCGGCCTGCCTCAACGTGTGCCCGGTCTACGAGCGCACCGGCGGCCACGCCTACGGCTCGGTCTACCCGGGCCCGATCGGCGCCATCCTCAACCCGCTGCTCAAGGGCACCGGCGTCGACGAGCAGACCGACTCGCTGCCCTACGCCTCCACGCTGTGCGGTGCCTGCTTCGAGGTCTGCCCGGTGCGCATCGACATCCCGGAGGTGCTGGTGCACCTGCGGACGAAGGTGGTCGACTCCCATCGCGGGGACCGGCCGCCCAAGCCCGAGGCGGTGGCGATGAAGGCCGCGTCGTACGCCTTCTCCGACGCGCGGCGACTGGCCTTCGCCGAACGGCTCTCCGGTCTCGCAGGTCGAGTCGTCGGCCGGTTCGGACGCTCACGTCTTCCCGGCGGGCGGGCCGCCGTACGACGCGTTCCCGGACCGGGCGCCGCATGGACGTCGGCCCGCGACCTGCCGGCGCCGCCGCCGGAGTCGTTCCGCGCATGGTGGCGGCGTACGTCGGGGGGCCGGTCATGAGCGCCCGCGACGAGATCCTCGGCCGGGTCCGGGCGGCGCTGGCCGACGTCGACCGGCAAGCAGACGTCGACGTGCCTCCGGCGCCCCGCCACGAGGGTGGACCCGAGGACGTGGTCGCACTGTTCCTCGAGCGAGTGGCCGACTACCGCGCCGTGGTCGAGCGCTGCGACGGGTCCGACCTCGAGGAGCGCGTGCGCGCCGCACTGCCGTCCGGTGCGAGCGTGGTCGTGCCGCCCGGCCTCGAGATCGAGGTGCCCGGCGCGGTCGTCGACGACGGCCTCACCGCTGTCGAGCTCGACGCTGTCGACGCCGTGGTCACCGCCGCCCGTCTGGGCATCGCGGAGACCGGCACGATCGTCCTGGACCATCAACCCGACCAGGGCCGCCGTGCACTCTCGCTGGTGCCCGACCACCACGTCTGCGTCGTACGCGCCGACCAGGTGGTGCCCGACGTGCCGGACGCCGTCGGGCTCCTCGACCCGTCCCGACCACTGACCTGGATCAGCGGCCCGTCGGCCACCAGTGACATCGAGCTCGACCGGGTCGAGGGCGTGCACGGCCCCCGGGTGCTGCACGTGATCGTCGTCGGCTAGCCCGGCACCACGGGCCGGAATCCGGAACAGAGCACCCGGAGGTAGGAGATGCGCTCGCCGTCCGTGCGGTAGTACGCCTGCTGCTCCACGACGTGCGCGCCATCAGGGGTCTCGAGCTCGAAGAGGTAGCCCATCCGCTGGGTGTCGGCGACGGTCACGACGTCCATCAGGTGGGCGTTGACGATGCGGTCGTCTCCCTCGAACCAGTGGTCGAGGATGACCGAGGCGACCTCGTCGGGTGTGTGCGCCTCCCAGAACCGGTGCGGGGTCAGGCCCCGGAAGTCGATGTCGTCGGCGAACAGGGCACTCAGGCGCGCCCGGTCCCTCGTCGTGATGGCGGCCGTGAATGCAGCAGCGAGCCTGGGCATGGTGTCCCTCCCTCTGTCCCAAGGCCCACGTTAGGGAGTCGGAGGGCGTCCGGCATCGTCAATTTCGGGGGCACGGCACGGCATCGGGGTCGGCCGCCGAGTGTTGCAGTTCGACCAGTTCGACGTCCGCCGACGTACGAACTGCAACGCTCGTTCCGACCGGGAGGGCGTGGTAGACACCGGCCATGGGATTCAACTTCACGATCGCGGCGCTCGCCGACACCCGGCTCGAAGACCTGGCCGGGCTCGGCATCAGGACCACCGGGGCCACCACGTCCGGCGACCTGGCACTCGAGGAGGGCACGCCGTACGTCGGCGTCCGTGACGGCCAGCTGGTCTTCGCCTGCGCGTCGCCGGAGCTGCTCGACGAGGTGCAGCAGGTCTCGCGCGAGCTCGACGCCCGCGCCGTCGTCGCCGTGTTCGGCAGCACCGCGGACGTGCACGTCTTGTGGATGCGTGACGGCGAACGCGAGCACGAGCGGGTGCTCAACGCCGGCGACGTGATGGACTCACTCGGCGAGCCGTGGCCCGAGGAGGAGGCGGCGTTCGCCCAGGAGCAGTTCGAGTCCGACGCGGTCGCCGAGACCTTTGCCCGGCTGACCGGGGTGCAGGTGCTCGACGACGAGTGGTTGGCGGGGACCTTCCACGAGCTCGACTGGCCGTTCTCCAGCGAGTCCGAATCGCGTGAAGGGGGGCTCACCGAAGCCGCGGAGCCTGTCGATCAGGACTTCATCGAGGTCGACCGGGGCCTGCTGCAGGGCATGGCCGCCGTCCAGCGAGCGGGTCTCGCGGTGATGGTGCTGCTCGGCCTCGGCGTGCTCGCGGAGATCGCGTTCCTGGTCCTCGCGGTCACCCGGGACGAGTCGTTCGGTGTGCCGCTGCCGCACCTGGTCTTCGGGGTGCTGGCCCTGATGACCGTGCTGCTCGGCCGCCTCGATGCGGGCCGGCTGATGTGGACCGCTGCCTCCGCCGGGGTGCTCCTCTTCTCGATCGTGGTGACCGGCATCGCGCGCGACCACCACGTGGCGGTGCTGTCTGCGTACGCGGTCTATCTCGCGGTCGTGATCGGCGCCCTGCTGTGGCACGCGCAGCGGGTGAAGGCAGTACGTCGACAGCTGCCGCGCTGACCGGGTCGAGTGCCCGGTCCGGCTCGATTCCGGGGGAGGGGCACGCGGGCCGTAGACTCACCGCCCGTGGCACTCACCATCGGAATCGTCGGGCTCCCCAATGCTGGCAAGTCGACGCTCTTCAACGCACTGACCAAGAACGACGTCCTCGCGGCGAACTACCCGTTCGCGACCATCGAGCCGAACGTCGGGGTGGTCGGCGTGCCCGACGAGCGCCTGCCGAAGCTCGCCGAGGTGTTCGGATCGGCCAAGCTGCTGCCCGCGACGGTCGAGTTCGTCGACATCGCCGGCATCGTGGCCGGCGCCTCGCAGGGTGAGGGCCTGGGCAACAAGTTCCTCGCTCACATCCGTGAGTCCTCGGCGATCTGCCAGGTGACCCGGGTGTTCCGCGACGAGGACGTCACCCACGTCGACGGCAAGGTCGACCCCGGCTCCGACATCGGGACCATCCAGACCGAGCTGATCCTCGCCGACCTGCAGACGGTGGACAACGCCCTGCCGCGGTTGGAGAAGGAGGCGCGCATCAAGAAGGACGTCGCGCCCAAGGCGGAAGCGGTCAAGGAGGCCAAGGCAGCGCTCGAGGCCGGTACGCCGATCATCGCCACCAAGATCGACCGCGACCTGATCCGCGAGCTCTCACTGCTCACCGCCAAGCCGTTCATCTACGTCTTCAACTGCGACTCCGACGAGCTCGGCGACGAAGAGCTGAAGGACAGGATGCGCGCCCTCGTCGCGCCCGCCGAGGCGATCTTCCTCGACGCGAAGTTCGAGGCCGAGCTGGTCGAGCTCGACGACGACGCCGAAGCACGGGAGATGCTCGCCGAGATGGGCATCACCGAGCCCGGCCTCGACAAGCTGGCCCGGGTCGGTTTCGACACCCTCGGCCTGCAGACCTACCTGACCGCCGGACCCAAGGAGACGCGGGCCTGGACGATCCCCAAGGGCGCCACGGCTCCCGAGGCGGCCGGGGTGATCCACACCGACTTCCAGCGCGGCTTCATCAAGGCCGAGATCGTCTCGTTCGACGACCTCATCGGCCTGGGCACCATGCAGAAGGCCAAGGAGGCCGGCAAGGTGCGCATGGAGGGCAAGGACTACGTGATGGCCGACGGCGACGTCGTGGAGTTCCGCTTCAACGTCTGAGGCACGTCGTACGATCTCATCGAGCGTCACGTCGTCCGGGCGACGCCGCACGAGGAGTGTCGATGAGCGAGCAGTCCGAAAAGCCCCAGTGGTTCATCGCCGCCGACGGCACGGTCCTCCAGACCTGGCCGCCCGGCCCCGACAACGACCGGTTGAAGTACCTGCGCCACGACACGAACCGGCGGCTGGAGCTCTCGGACCTCTACGCCCTGGACGAGCGCCTCGACGACTTCCAGAGCACCTTTGCCCGCCGTTCCAACGTGCTCCTGGTCGTGGCCGGGATAGCCGTGGTCGGCGTCGTGGTGGCGTGGCTCGTCCTGCCACGGGTGGGTGTCGGCACCAACGTCACGCTCGCCGTGACGGCGGTCTGCGTGCTGCTGTTCCTCGGCATGGGACCCCTGGCGCGGGCAGTCAGCGGGGGCGGGCGCGGGAGTCTCGACCAGATCTACCTCGACGCGGGGATCGTGTCGTCGAACCCCAAGGTCATCAAGGACCGCGAGGCGCTGGCCCTGATCGAGGCTCCGGGAACGGTCGCCGGGCGCAAGTCCGGCTAGGTCGACCGGACGGCGGCCGGACGGTTGCCGACCGGCCAGTGACAGGATCGGACCATGACCGCAACCCTCGTGGCCCGGGGCCTGGCCGGAGGGTACGGCCACCGCACCCTCTTCGACTCCCTCGACCTGACCGTCGCGCCCGGCGACGTCGTGGGAGTGGTCGGTGCCAACGGCGCCGGCAAGTCGACCCTGCTCAGGCTGCTCGCCGGCCTCGACGAACCACTGTCCGGGTCGGTGGCACTCTCACCGGCCGACGCTTTCGTCGGGTGGCTGCCCCAGGAGCACGAACGCGTCCCCGGCGAGACCGTCTCCGGCTACGTCGCCCGCCGTACGGGCTGCGCCGCGGCGACCGCCGAGATGGATGCCGCGGCGGCAGCACTGGCCGACCCGTCGGCCTCGGTGGCCACCGGTGTCGACCCCAACGACGCCTATTCGTCGGCACTCGACCACTGGCTGGCCAGTGGCGCGGCCGACCTCGAAGACCGCCTGCCGGGCGTGCTTGCCGAGCTCGGTCTCGACCTCGACGGGACGAACGTCGAGCATGCCCTGATGACCTCGCTCTCGGGCGGGCAGGCGGCCCATGTCGGGTTGGCCTCGCTGCTGCTCTCACGGTTCGACGTCGTGCTGCTCGACGAGCCCACCAACGACCTCGACCTCGACGGGCTCGACAGGTTGGAGGAGTTCGTGCACGGGCTCCGTGGGGGAGTCGTGCTGGTCAGCCACGACCGCGAGTTCCTCGCCCGCTGTGTCACCCGGGTCCTGGAGATCGACCTCGCCCAGGGCTCCAACCGCGTGTTCGGCGGTGGCTACGACGCCTACCTCGAAGAGCGCGCGACCGTGCGCCGCCACCAGCGGGAGAAGTACGACGAGTTCGCGGAGAAGAAGGCTGATCTCGTCTCCCGGGCCCGAACCCAGCGCGAGTGGTCGAGCCAGGGGGTGCGCAACGCGATCAAGAAGGCGCCGGACAACGACAAGATCAGGCGCAAGGCCGCGACCGAGTCGAGCGAGAAGCAGGCCCAGAAGGTGCGCCAGATGGAGAGCCGGATCGCCCGGCTCGAAGAGGTCGAGGAACCACGCAAGGAGTGGCAGCTCGAGTTCAGCATCGGTTCGGCTCCGCGTTCCAGCTCGGTGGTGGCGACGCTCAACGACGCGACCTTCAGCCAGGGCTCGTTCACGCTCGGGCCGGTGTCGCTGCAGGTGAACGCGGGGGAGCGGATCGGCATCACCGGACCCAACGGCGCCGGGAAGTCGACGCTGCTCCGGGCGCTGCTCGGACAACAGTCACCGGTGACCGGCACGGCGAGCCTCGGCACCAGCGTGCAGATCGGCGAGGTCGACCAGGCGCGCTCGCTGCTGGCCGGGTCCCGGTCCCTGGCCGCTGCCTTCGAAGAGCTCATGCCTGACCTGGCGTCGGGCGAGGTGCGCACCCTGCTGGCCAAGTTCGGGCTCAAGGCCGACCACGTGGGTCGCCCCGTCGACCAGCTGTCGCCGGGAGAGCGCACGCGGGCCGGCCTCGCCCTGCTGCAGGCGCGGGGCGTCAACGTGCTGGTCCTCGACGAACCGACCAACCACCTCGACCTCCCCGCGATCGAGCAGCTCGAGCAGGCCCTCACGGCGTACGACGGGGCACTGCTGCTGGTCACCCATGACCGGCGCATGCTCGCCAACGTGCACACCGACCGCCTGTTGCGGGTCGAGGCGGGCCAGGTCAGGGAGCTGTAGGCGCCCCGGGGACACGCGGGTTTCCGGTCCGCAGGTTCAACCGCCGGCGTCGGGGTAGACACCCACCATGACCACCCCGACCCTGCTGCCGAACCCGACCGCAGTCGGCGTACCCACGCTCACTGCAGAAGGCGGTGCGCTGGTCGTCAGGGAGCGATGACCCGGGCGAAGTAGGCCTCCACCTGAGCGGCCGACCAGTTGCGCGACTCCCGCAGGCCTTCGGCCAGCATCGCGAGGTACGCCGGGGTGGGCCGCGTGTGCGGGACGGCGTCGAACCCGTGGGGTGCGGTGAAGGTCAGCATCGGCAGGCCGTCGCGGCGGCCGACCTCGATCAGCGTCTCGTAGTGGCCGGGCCCGGCCTCGTGGCGGCCGGTCTCGAGCCCGTTCATCACGACCTCCTCGAGCGGGTCCCCGGGCTCGGGGATGCGGAACATCTCCTGGGCGGCCACGTCGGCGAACTGCTCGGCGGTGATCAGGTAGGCGCGCGCCTCGGTCGGCCCGGGCGCGTCGTGGTCGTAGAACGCCACGCCGCCGCCCCAGTTCGCTGACTCGCCCGCGAAGTACAGCCGCCCCGGCAGCACGACGGGCACGTCGTGCACCGGCAGGGTCGCGTCGCGCGCGCCGACGTACGTCGTGACGGCTCCGCGCGGCCGGCCACCGGCGATGTACGTCGCGAGGCGGGTCCGGCTCATGTTCGAGCCGTAGCTGACGTACCAGACCTGTGCATCGCTCATCGGGCGCCATTGTGCCGGAAATGCGGTGGCACTCCGAAGCGGCCGACTGCCAGAGTGGCGGCCATGAACCCTGACGAGCTCCTGGCCGCGTACGACGAACAGCTGCGCACCGACGCCGAGACGCCCGGTGCGGCGTCCGTGACCCGCCTCGGGCCGCTGCGCCTCGTGACGTTCGCGGGAGGCCGCGGGTTCATCACCTACCAGGACCTCGGCGACGCCGACGCCGACGAGATCCGACGGCTGGTCGGCGAGGCGCTCGAGCACTACCGGGCAGACCCCGGGATCACCAAGGTGGAGTGGAAGACCCGCGGCCACGACCGGGCACCCGGACTGCACCAGGCACTGCTGGAGAACGGGTTCGTGCAGGAGGAGTCGGAGTCGATCATGATCGGCGAGGCGAAGCTGTTGGCCGGCGAGGTGGAGCTTCCCGACGGCGTGACGCTGCGGAAGGTCACCGAGCCGGACGACGTGCTCGCGATGTGCCGGATGCAGGGTGAGGTCTTCGGCGACGAGCCCGGCGACGCCGAGCAGATGACCCAGGCCATGCTGTCTCGGCTGGCCAAGGACGACGGCATGGAGCTCTGGGTCGCGGAGGCCGACGGGGTGATCGTCAGTGCCGGCCGTCTGGAGCCGGTCGCGGGCACAGAGTTCGCTGGTGTCTGGGGTGGCTCGACCCGCCCGGAATGGCGTGGCAAGGGGATCTACCGCGCACTCACCGCGGCGCGTGCCAACTCGGCGCTGGCCCGCGGGAAGTCGCTGATGAACAGCGACTCGACCGAGTTCTCCCGACCGATCCTGGAGCGCTCCGGGCTGCTGAAGGTGTCGACCACGACGCCGTACGAATGGCGGCGCTGAGCCACAACTGTCAAAAGTCAAAACGCTGCGCACCGCAGACGGGGGAGTGTCCGCCGGGTTAGGAACGAGAGGCAAGGCAACTCTCGGGAACAACCTGGAAGGACATTCCCATGGCCATCAGGACACCGCTCGCACTCCTCGCAGCGGCTCTCACCTTCGCCGGAACCGCAGCAGTTCCGGCAGCCACCTCCACGGCGTCGGCTCCCACGACTGAGCGCTCCGGCGGCTCCTCGGCGTACCTGCCCAACGACCTGGACAAGGAGCAGAATCAGCGGCTGGAACGGCAGCTCGCCGCCGCCAAGGCCCAGGCCCGGGCCGACAAGGCGGACGGCGTCGCCAAGGCGGACGGCGTCGCCAAGGCCCCGGCCGCCGTCACGACTGTCTACTACGACGCGACCGACGCTCCGTCGTTCGCCAGCGAGGTCTCGGGGACCGAACAGATCTGGAACTCGTCGGTCGGCAACGTTCAGCTCGTCGAGGACACGAGCCGCGCGACCCTCTACTTCGAGGAGGGCTCGTCGTCCAACGGGTCCTACTACCAGGGCGACGGCCACGGCAGCGGCCTGATCTTCATCGACTACGACCAGGCCGACGTCTACGCGCCGCTGCGCATCGTCGCCCATGAGACTGGCCACGCGCTCGGCCTGCCCGACCGCTACACCCAGCCGTGCTCGAAGCTGATGTCCGGTGGTGGCCCCGGCCCGTCGTGCACGAACGCCTACCCGGACTCGGTGGAGTCCGCGGAGGTCGACACGATCTGGCAGTACGGCGTCGCGCTGCGACCCGCGGCCTGAGGCTCGGCGCTGGCTCCTGACCGTGCGTTCTGCCCGGGTCCGGAGTCAGCGGGAGTCGCGGTTGCGCGGGTGGGACCGTGCCGTGCGCTCGTTGCCGTGCTTGTAGTTGCCGGTCAGCCGGGCCATCAGCTCCTGGGCGTCGCCATCCTCGACGTCCTCGAGGAACTCGGCGGCGCGACGGCCCCGGAGCACGCCGGCCGGCCTGCCGTGGTGGGTGATCACGACGGTGCCGTCCTTGCGGACGGTGTGGTCGAAGCCCTCCGGTGCGTTGCTCACCGGGCCAGTCAACCGTCGCCGTACGACGACCGCCACCGCTTTTGCGTGGGGGCCGGCGACTCAACCGCGACCCCGGGTGCGGCCGGCGACCAGGGCCTCGCCGTCACGCCCGGGGTGGGCGTGAGACCTCGCCCACGTGACCGTCACCAACGGACCGCTCGCGCGTTGCACCTGATGGCCGCACACCGCGGCCACGATGAGGAGTACGACGCGTGGGACTGCCGTTCGCCCGATTGCTGGCGCCCCGGCCCGAGGGGCTCGAGGGGCGCGACCCCGACTTCATCAGGCGCATGCTGCCGCGACTGTGGCTGGGCACCAGCCTCTACTTCCGTCCCGAGGTCAACGGCTTCGAGAACGTGCCCGACGAGCCGGTGCTGTTCGTCGGCAACCACAGTGGCGGAGCCAACATCCCCGACACCTGGGTGTTCACGCTGGCCTACCACACGTACTTCACCGTCGAGGGTCGCCCGCTGGCCGGCCTCGGGCACAAGATCATCGCGATGACGCCGGTGGTCGGTGACTTCGCCCGCAAGTTCGGCATGGTCACCGCGGGCAACGAGAAGGCAGACGAGCTCTTCGCCGCAGGCGCCTCGGTGATGGTCTATCCCGGGGGCGACGTCGAGGCCCTGCGGCCGTGGCGCGACCGCAACAAGATCGTCTTCGACGGGCGCAAGGGCTTCCTGCGACTGGCCCACCGCAACGACGTGAAGATCATGCCGGTGGTCGCGACCGGCGGCCAGGACACGTTCTTCGTGCTCAACGACGGCCGCGCCACCGCGAGATTCCTCAAGCTGGACAAGCTTCTGAGGCTCAAGACCCTGCCGCTGTCGATCAGCTTCCCGTGGGGGTTGCTGCCCGGCGACCTGCCGCACGTCCCGCTGCCGGCGAAGATCCGCATCCAGGTGCTCCCGCCGATCGACCTGCGCGAGCTCTTCGGCGACGACCCCGACTGGGACGAGGCCTACGACTACGTCACCAGCCTCATGCAGGTCGGCCTGTCGAACCTGGCCACCCGCACCGTGATCCCGGTGCTCGGCTGATGGCCACCAACGTGACCCGCACGGTCGTCGTACGACGCCCACCGGAGGAGGTCGCCGCCTTCGCCACGGACCCGGACCGGCTCTTCCCGATCATGGGCGGCATCGACCGCTTCGAGCGCCTCGGGGACGGCGAGTACGACGTGTTCCTCGACATCGGCACGATCCACGTCGGCGGTCGCGTGCTGCTCGAGAACCCCGACTCCCGCACCCTCGTGTGGCGTTCCGTGCGCGGCACCACCAGCGACTTCCGGCTCGAGGTGACCGACCACCCCGACGGGTCGTTGGTGACCTCCTCCCTGTCCCTGCGGCTCAGCGGGCTCCTGATGGCCCGGCTCTCCGAGATCCTCGGGCGCGGCATCATGGCCCGGCACCTGACGGCCGGCCTGGAGCAGCTGCGCCACCACCTGGAGTTCGACCGCTTGGCGTGACCTGGGCCACATCGCTGCGTTGAGCAGGCATGAAGCCTCGCCTGCAGGTGTCCGGAATCGTCCTCGCTGCCCTGGCCCTCGGTGCCTTGGCCCACGGTCCCTCACCGGCGGTGGCCGCCGGCTCCACGGCGGAGATTGCCCAGCCTGCACAGGCGAAACGCGTCTACCGGGAGTACGTCTCCCTCGGCGACTCGTGGTCGGCCGACGTGAAGCTCGCGGACCTCAACGGCACACCCGACACCCGCCACGTGCCGCTCGGGTGTGCACAGTCGCAGACCAACTACCCGAAGCTCCTGGCCAGGCAGCTGGGCGTCAGGGTGCACCGGGACGCCACCTGCGGGTCGGCCACCACCGACGACTTCTACCGGGCCCAGAAGCTGCCGACCGGCCAGACGAACCCGCCCCAGTTCGCGCGGCTGACCCGCACCACCGACCTGGTCACCGTCGGCATCGGCGGCAACGACGCGGGCATCGCCTCGGCGGCACTCGACTGCCTGAGCCTCCTCCCGCAGGCCCTGCCGCTTCCCGCTGGGACCGTGCCGCCGCTGCCGAGTCTCGGACTCCCGCTGGTGCCGGGCCAGCTGCCGCTCGGCGGCTGCAAGGAACGCTTCACGGCCGGGGGAGTCGACGTGCTCGCCAAGCAGATCAAGGCATCCGAGCCCAAGCTGGTGCGTGCCCTGCGCCAGATCCACCAGCGCTCACCGAGGGCGCGGATCCTGATGGTCGACTACCTCGCCGCCGTACCGACGCACACCTGCTACCCGCAGCTGCCGATGACCGAGTCGGACCGTGCCTACCTCTACAGGACCTTCCGCAGCCTCAACGCGATGGTGAAGCGGGCCGCGCGAAAGGGCGGTGCCGAGTTCGTCGACACCTACACCCCGTCGATCGGGCACGACGTCTGCGCCCCACCGGACAAGCGGTACGTCGAAGTGGTCGGACTGTCCGTCAACGGTCCGGGCGTGGGAGTGCCCGCCCACCCGAACTCCGCCGGCGCCGCGGCGCAGTTCCGCGCGGTGCTCGAGCAGGTCCGCAGCCGGTGAGCGGTGCCCGCTGACAGGCGATTCGGGTGGATGGCAAGCGCAACCAGCCAGGCGTTGAGTGCACGATTTCGGTCGCTTCCGGGCCTGGGCACGACATCAATCGTGCGCTCGCGGTCGGCTCAGGCAGCGCGCAGCGGTTCGCCGACGGAGTGCATGTGGCGCAGGGCGATCGTGTAGGACTCGACCAGCCCTGCCTCGGCGTACTCCACGCCGCGCTCGGCGCAGAAGTCCCGCACCATCGGCCGTGCCTGGCGCAGGTTGGCGCACGGCATGCTCGGGAACAGGTGGTGCTCGATCTGGTAGTTCAGTCCGCCGAGGGCGACGTCGACCACCGGGCCGCCGCGCACGTTGCGCGAGGTGAGCACCTGCTTGCGCAGGTAGTCGGGTTCGCGGTCGCCGGTCAGCGTCGGCATGCCCTTGTGGTTGGGCGCGAACGAGCAGCCGAGGTAGAGGCCGAAGACGGCCTGGTTGAGCAGGATGAACGCGACGGCGAGCCCGGGGGAGAGCACGGTGAAGACCAGGCTGAGGTAGATCACGAAGTGGGCCAGCAGGAGGCCACCTTCGAGGCGGCGCTCCTTGAGGCCCGGCTTCAGCACGGCGCGCACACTCGAGATGTGCAGGTTGAACGCCTCGAGGGTCAGCAGCGGGAAGAAGAGGAACGCCTCGTACTTCCCGATGAAGCGGGCCGCCCCGCTGGCGTTGCGGGCCTGGTCCTGCGACCAGACCAGCAGGTCGGGTGAGACGTCGGGGTCGAGCTCCTCGTGGTTCGGGTTCGCGTGGTGACGGGTGTGCTTGTCCATCCACCAGCCGTAGCTCATGCCCACGCCGAGGTTGCCGACCAGGCGACCCGCGATCTCGCTCGGTCGCCGGGTCCGGAAGACCTGGCGGTGCGCGATGTCGTGGGCCAGCAGGGCAAGTTGCGCGAACACGACAGCGAGTACGACGGCCGTGACCAGCTGCCACCAGGTGCTCCCGATGGCCACGAACGACGCCCAGCCCACGACGACCGCCGTGCCGAGCAGGGCGAAGCGTGCGGCGTAGTAGCCGGGGCGGCGGTCGAGGAGGCCGGCATCGTCGATGCGGCGCCGGAGCTCGGCGAAGTCGGATCCGCCGTGGTCGCGGCGGCTGGACGGCTCGGTCTGCAGGTCGATGGTCATGGTTCGAGTCAACGCCTCTTTCTGGTCTGACGCGAGGGCGCTCGGTCCCGTCCCCGTGTGGTGCCAGCACCACTGTCGATCATCGGGCTGCCACGATGGCGGCACACGACTTCCGAGGAGGCACCCGTGCAGGAGCTGGAAACCGACGTACTCGTGGTCGGCTGGGGCAAGGCGGGCAAGACGCTCGCCGGCGCCCTCGGCCGGGCCGGGCAGCGCGTGGTCATGGTGGAGCAGTCCGACGAGATGTACGGCGGCACGTGCATCAACATCGGCTGCGTGCCGACCAAGGCGCTGGTGCACCAGGCGGAGGGACGCCGCGAGGGCGACGACCCGCAGGCGTGGTTCACCGACGCGGTGGCCTTCCGCGACACCCTCATCGGCAAGCTGCGCGCCAAGAACTTCGAGATGCTCGACGTCGTCGACACCGTCACCGCGCTGACCGGACGCGCCACGTTCGTCGACGAGCACATCGTCGAGGTGACCGGTGGGGACGACGTGCTGCGGGTGCGCGCCGACACGATCATCGTCAACACCGGCTCGGTGCCCGTGCTGCCCGACCTGCCCGGGCTGGTCGACAACCCGGTGGTGCACACCAGCACGACCCTCCAGCACGTGGATCCGTTGCCGGCCGAGCTGGTCGTGGTCGGCGGTGGGCCGATCGGTCTCGAGTTCGCGGGCATGTTCGCCCGGTTCGGCTCACATGTCACTGTGCTCGACCGCGGCGCCCGCCTGCTGATGCGCGAGGACGAGGACGTCGCGGACGCCGTGCGTGGCTCCCTCGAGGAGGTCGGTGTGACGTTCGTGCAGGGCGCGACGGTCACCGCGATCGGCGGCGCCGTCGTCCGGCACGAGGTCGACGGCGAGGACCGGGAGATCACGGCCGATGCCGTGCTCGTCGCCGTCGGTCGACGCCCGGCCACCGACGGGCTCGGACTCGACGCGGCCGGCATCGAGGTGAGCGAGAAGGGTGCGATCGCGGTCGACGAGCACCTGCGCACCAGCCGACCGCACGTCTTCGCTGTCGGCGACGTCAACGGTGGACCGCAGTTCACCTATGTCTCCTACGACGACCATCGCATCGTGCTCGACAAGCTGACCGGGTCCGGCACCCGCACCACCGGCGACCGGGTCGCCGTGCCCACCACGACGTTCCTCACCCCGCCGTTGGGACGCGTCGGCGTCACGGAGGCCGAGGCCCGTGAGCAGGGGCGCGCCGTGCAGGTGGCCGTGAAGCCGGTGGCCGCGATCGCCGCCATGCCCCGGCCCAAGATCGTGGGGGAGACCCACGGCCTGATCAAGTTCGTCGTCGACGCGGACACCGACGAGGTGCTGGGCGCGGCGCTGTTCTGCATCGACGCGCAGGAGCTGGTCAACCTGGTCGCGCTGGCCATGCGCGCCGGGGTGACCGCCTCGCAGCTGCGCGACGGCATCTGGACCCACCCGTCGAGCACCGAGTCGTTCAACGAGGTGCTGGCCGGGCTCGCCTGAGCTGTCGCCAGTTCGAAACTGGCGACGGGTCAGCTCAAACTCACGACGGGTCAGTGGGAGCTGGCGACGGGTCGGTGAGTTGCTCGGCCTTCTCCTCGACGCCGAGGACGATCAGCACCTGCGCGACCACATAGGTGAGCATCACCCAGAAGTCGCTGTGCGGGATCTCGAGGTCGCTGAACGCGTCGAGGGCGATCATCGCGTCGGAGACCAGGAACGTCGTACCGCCGACCCAGACCAGGCCGTTGACGCCCGTGGCCAGGACCGCCATCGCGCCGAGGCATCCGCCGTAGATGAGGACCGGGATCAACAGGACACCGGCGCCGGCTGCGCACAGCGTGACCAGCACGACGACGAACACGACGTACGGCGCCAGCGCGATGCGTCCGACGTGCAGCACCGAGCGGTCGGCGTACGGCAGGAAGGCGTTGACGTAGGTGAGCTGGGCCAGCAGGAAGCAGCCGACCATCACCAGGAAGTCGGCGTCGCCGGAGAAGAACCCGGGCAGGGCGTCGCCCAGCCACGAGAAGACCAGTGCCAGAAGGGTGAGCCGGGCCAGTCGGCTGCGGCCCGAGCGGGTGTCGAGCCACAAGGCCCCGGCCAGCAACGGCATCAGCAGCCACTGGGTGCCGTCGGCAACCCGGCCCTGTGCCACCCACTGCGCCCACAGGTGGACGCCGGTCACGGCCGAGAGCAGTCCGAGCAGGGCGACGGACAGGAGGGGACGCGGCATCAGGCACGACTCCGATCACGGGTGAGGTATCCGATCAGGATGCCGATCGCGACGCCGATCACGGTCTCGACACCCCGGTCGAAGAGGAGGGTGCGGGTAGGGATGGGTGCGGCCAGGTGCACCATCAGCAGGGCCAGCGGGGTGATGACGACCAGCGCGAGTGCGTAGTTGCGACCGACCAGCAGCTCGGCGCCCACCTGCAGCACGACGACCACCAGGATCAGCGCCAGACCGCCCGGGTCGAGCCAGAGCAGGAACCCGGCGGTGAGCAGTCCGAGACCGGTGCCGACGACGCGCTGGACGCCACGCACCGTCTGGGGGAGCAGGTCACGGGCGGCCAACGGCACCACGGCGGAGACCATCGCCCAGTAGGGGTGCCCGATGCCGATCGCAGTGGCCACGCCGCCGGCGACCACCACGCCGATGACATTGCGGGCCACGTGGCGCCCGGCCGCCGAGCTGCGCCTGGGGTGCCACGCCGACACCTGTCCGCCGGGTCGGCGTACGGCACGCCAGAGGTGCCCCGTCGAACCGATCGCGACGGCGAAGAGGGCGGCGCTGCCCGCGACCAGGCACCCGGTCACGATGTCGCCGGGTTGCGCGGGGATCGACGCGACTGCCGCGAAGGCGAAGATCATGAACAGCGGCCCGGGCGGGTGCCACTCCTCCAGGTCGGAGACCCACGAGCCGACCCCGGCGACCAGACCGGCCACCGGTACGGCGAGCCAGGCCCGGTGCGGCGACATGCCGACCAGCACGCCGACCCCGACCGACACGGTGAGGGCGAGCGCGAGGGTCAGTTGCAGCTGGAGCCGGGCGCGCCCGGTGCGCTGGCGTCCGTAGAGGGAGGTGAAGGCGCCGAACGCTGCGTAGATGGACCAGTCGAGGTGGCCCATCGACCACAGCACGACCAAGGGCACGAACACCGAGACCCCGGCCCGCATGGCCACCCGGTGCGCGCCGCCGTGTGGCCCGAACCGGAGGGCGTCACGGGCGATGTCGCGGTGTCGGATCACGGCCCCCATCATCCATGGAGGGGCAGGGTGACCGAGCGCACGGTCCGATGCATCGTGCGGTGTCGCCGGGCCCTCCTAGGATCAACGGCATGGGAACTGAGTTCGACCGTGACATCGAGGTCACCGCCAACGGCACCGGGGAGCACACCGTCGAGCTGGGCGAGGGGTGGGTCGTCGGTGGTGGCGTCAACGGCGGCTACCTGCTCGCGGTCATCGGCAATGCCCTGCGCGAGGCCGCGCCCGGCAAGCCCGACCCGATCTCGGTGAGCGCCTATTACCTCTCCGCATCGACGCCCGGTCCGGCCACGGTGCGCTCCCGCGTGATCCGCGACGGTGGCAGCGTGGCCACTCTCGCCGCCGATCTAAGCCAGGACGGCGCTGACCGGATCACCGTGCTCGCGACGTACGGCGAGCTGTCCGGTCTGCCCGACGACGTGCGCACGTCGGCCGTCGAGCCCGAGCTTCCGCCGCTGGAGCAGTGCCTGCCGACCTCGGCGGCACCCGAGAAGCTCAAGAAGACCGCCCCGCTCCTGTCGCGCTTCGACCTCCGCCTCGATCCGGCGTACGCCGGCTGGGCGGTCGGGCAGCCCAGCGGCAACGGCGTCGTCCAGGGCTGGATCCGGCTCGCCGACGCGCGTGAACCCGACGCGCTGTCACTCCTGCTGATGGTCGACGCGCTGCCGCCGGCCACCTACGACCTGGGCCTGCCCGGCTGGGCGCCGACGCTCGAGCTCACCGCGCACGTGCGGGCGATCCCGGCGCCGGGCTGGCTCAAGGTGCGCCATGCGACGCGCAACGTCGCCGGTGGCATGTTCGAGGAGGACTGCGAGGTCTGGGACTCCGCCGGACGCCTCGTCGCGCAGTCCCGTCAGTTGGCCCGCGCCCCCCGCTGACCCTTGTCCTTTCCCTCGCGAACCGTGGGTTTTTGATGCGCGAGCGGTGGATTCTTGCGCCTCGAGCCGTGGATTCTTGCGGTCTCTCAGGACCGCTTGTCGAACCACTTCTTCCGCATAGAGAAGATCCAGCGGCGGTTCGGGTGCTCGGTGACCGACCACAGCTCCTGGCGTGAAGGCCAGTAGGACAGGTCCTCGCACCCGATCGGCGTGGCCCACTTGTGCTTGCGGAAGTCGCCGGGCCTGCCGACGTACACGTTGCCCGGGAAGACCGGCCCGTTGGACGCGGTCGCGTAGTAGTGGCCGCCGGTGACCGCGATGCCCTGCATCTGGACGACGCCACCGTCGTCGAGCATCAGCGGCCGCGAGTAGCCGTCGTCGCCCAGCACGAGGTGCATGCTCTCGGCGTCGATCGGATAGCGCGCGAGCCGCGTGGTCTGCTTGCCGCGGCCGTATTCGCCGACGACCAGCTCGGGCGGGTCGGCCGAACGGTCCAGCGACATGAACGAGTAGCGCAAGCGGTCGAGACCCTCGTCGGAGTAGGCCTTGTAGGAGAACCGGACCGGCAGCACGTAGCGGTAGCCGAACGACGCGACCTTGTCCTCGGCCGCGCCGAGCTTGAGCCGGTCGAGGACGCCGCGCTCGTCGGGTACGCGCAGGATGTCATCGACCCGGCAGGTCATGATTCCCTTCGAGGTGGCCGCGATGTGGAGGTACGGCCCCGCCCACACGATGCCGCCGGCGTGCACCTTGAGCGGTGCCAGCTTCATCTCGCCGTCCTCGCCGAGGGTCGGTACGACGAGCAGGACGTGGCGGTACTTCAGCGTCTCGAGGTCGACGATGCTGATGCGCGACCCCTTGTTCACGCCCTCGGTCTCCTTGGCGTACCAGGTCGTGACCAGCAGTCGTCGGCCGTCGAAGTCCTCGGTGTCGGATGCGTCCGCCGAGGTGGTGATGCCCTGCGGCCACCACCGCGCGCTGCGGCAGTCGGAGCGGTCCCACCGGTAGGCGCGGTGCACGGCCCGACCGAACGCGAAGAAGCTGCGTCGGGCCTGGCGGTTCAGGTCCTTGAGGACCCCCTCCAACCCGACCCTGCCACCGAGCCGGTCGGCCAGCGCGTCGATCTCGTCGATGTTCTCGTCGGTGCGGTGCAGGTGGACGCCCTGCACGAACTCGAAGGCCATGGCCCCACCGTAGCGATCGCGGCCACGACCCTCCTCGGGACGTGGCAGGCTGACGCACCATGAAGCCCGTCGTCGGTGCCGCCATCGTCCGTCACGGGTGCGTGCTCGCTGCCCGGCGTACGTCGCCGCCCGACGCCGCCGGCCGCTGGGAGTTCCCCGGCGGCAAGGTCGAGCCCGGCGAGTCGCCGGCCGACGCGCTGGTGCGCGAGATCGCCGAGGAGCTCGGCTGCGTCGTGCGGGTCAGGAGCTGGCTCGACGGCGTGGTGCCGATCGGCTCGACGCACGAGCTGCGCGTGGCAGTGGTCGACCTCGTCGACGGCGAGCCGGAGCCGACCGAGCACGACGCCCTGCGCTGGCTGACGCCCGAGGAGCTCGACGACGTCGACTGGCTTCAGCCCGACCGCCCGTTCCTGGGTCAGCTTGCTGGGATACTGGACGCGTGAGAGGCATCTTCTTCGAGGAGGACGACGCGCGGGCCGTCGTCGCCCAGCTGCAGCGCGAGGGGTGGGAGGCCTCCGTCGTGCGCGAGCGTCTGGCCGGTGAGGACGACGACGAGGACCACCCGTGGGCGGTGCTCACGGATGCGCCGCCGTTCCAGTTCGAGATGCTGATCGACCAGTACGACGGGTGGATGGACACCGACGACGTGCCGGCCGGCCCGTCCGTCGTCGTACCCCCGCTCGACCTGCCGACCGCGCCGAAGCGCATCAAGCGACCGACGGCTGAATAAAAGCTGGAGCCCGCTCACTAGGCTGGTCCCATGAATGACCAGCGACTGCTCCTCGTGCACGCCCACCCCGACGACGAGTCGATCGGCCAGGGCGCGACCATGGCCAGGTACGTCGCCGAGGGCAGGGGCGTCACGCTCGTCACCTGTACGGCGGGCGAGATGGGCGAGATCCTCGTGAAGGAGCTCGAGCACCTCGCTGCCGACAAGGACGACCAGCTCGGTGAACACCGGCGCGGCGAGCTCGAGGACGCGATGAAGGAGCTCGGTGTCTCCGACCACCGCTTCCTCGGCGGCTTCGGCACCTACCGCGACTCCGGCATGAAGTGGCACGAGGACGGCCACGCCGTCGCGGCCGACGACGTGCACGAGAACGCCTTCTGGCACGCCGACCTCACCGAGGCGGCCGACCACCTGGTGAAGGTGATCCGCGAGGTCCGGCCGCAGGTGCTGGTCACCTACGACCAGTTCGGCGGCTACGGGCACCCCGACCACATCCAGGCCCACCGAGTGGCGATGTACGCCGCACAGCTGGCCGCCGTGACGTCGTACAAGCTCGACCTCGGTGAGCCCTGGGAGATCGCGAAGATCTACTGGGGCGCGATGAGCGAGAACAAGATGCGCGAGAGCCTGCGGGCGATCCGTGAGTCGGGTGACACCGAGTCGTTCGAGGGCATGGAGCCCGACGGCGACCTCGGGCCGTTCGTGACGCCCGACGAGCTGATCGCGGCGCGCGTCGACGGCAGCGGCTTCATCGACCGCAAGATGGCCGCGCTCAAGGCGCACACCACCCAGATCGAGCAGGACGGGTTCTTCTTCTCGGGCGCCGAGAGCGGGCACGCGTTCTGGGCCGACGAATACTTCCGGCTTGCCAAGGGCACGCCCGGCCCGGTCGGCGACGACGGCCTCGAGGCCGACCTGTTCGCGGGTCTGTGACGCGCTTCATGGCGTGGCCGCCCCGCGGCATCCTGCTCGTTGCCGTCGTGATCGTCGCCGCGCTGATCGGCGGCGGCACGGCCATCGCGTCAGTGCTGGTTCACGAGAAGTCGTGGGCCTGGTTGGCGCTGGCGCTGGCTGCCCCGTTGAGCGCGACCTGGGCGCTGTCGGCAGGCTGGTTGCGCAGCGGATTCGGTCTCGGCTGGCTGGCCATGGTGTTCCTGCTCCTGCAGACCCGACCCGAGGGTGACTACGTCGTGCTCTCCAGCGCGCGCGGCTACGGGCTGCTGGTCGGTGGCCTGGCGATGCTGGTCTTCGTGATCGTGACGCTGCCCGTGAGGCGGCGCACCGACGAATCTGGATAGGCCACCCGCGCCGTTAGGATGGCGCGGGTGAACACCAAGCCCTCGCGTGAGAGCAATGGAGGCCGGGTCGTCATCCTGACGATCCTCGGCCTCCTCGTCCTGTTCGGTGGCGGGTACGTCGCGGCGTACGCCGGAGCCGGGGCCAAGGTGCCCCGTGGTGCGTCCGTCGCCGGCATAGACATCGGCGGCAAGTCGCACGGCGACGCGGTGTCGACCCTCGAGGAGGGCATGGCCGACCGCGCGGAGATCGACGTCACGGTCGACGGCAAGAAGACCAGCGTCCCGGTGGCCGACACCGGCATCGAGGTCGACGCCGAGGCGTCCGTGACGGAGGCCGGCGGCGGTCGCAGCTGGTCGCCGACCCGGCTGTGGCACTACTACACCGGCGGCGAGGACATCGACCCCGTCGTGAACACCGACGAGGCCGCGCTCACCGCCACCGTCGACAAGCTGACCAAGGAGTTCGGTACGCCGACCAAGGACGGCGCCGTCACCTTCAAGGGCGGCCGGGTGCACAGGGTCGCGTCGGCCAAGGGCACCGCGATCGATCCCGACCAGGCCCGTGAAGAGCTCACGAACGCGCTGCTGACCGGTGACGCGGCCGAGCTCGACCTGGTCGAGGCCGACCCCGACATCAATGACGACGACGTGCAGAACGCCCTCAACGACTTCGGCAACGCGGCCGTGTCCGGTCCGGTCACCCTGGTCTTCGACAAGGCCAAGGTGCGGCTCAGCCCGGCCCAGTTCGCGCCGGTGCTGAGCATGAAGGCCGAGAACGGCAGGCTGGTCCCCGACCTCGACGAGAAGCGGCTGACCAAGCTGGTGCGCTCGCAGTTCTCCGATCCCAAGGGTGCCCCCGTCGACGCGACGGTCAAGCTGGTCAACGGCAAGCCCAAGGTGATCCCGGCCAAGCCGGGCGTCGACTACGAGCCCTCCGACATCAGCTCCGCGTTCCTCGACCTGGTCGCGAAGGAGTCCGGCCGCGAGGTCAAGGTGAAGGCCACGGTCAAGCAGCCCGACTTCACCACCGCCGACGCGAAGAAGCTCGGCATCAAGACGCAGATCTCGACGTTCACCACCCACTTCCCGTACGCCGAGTACCGCAACGTCAACCTCGGCCGCGCCGCCGAGCTGATCAGCGGCACGATCCTCAAGCCCGGCGAGACGTTCTCCCTGAACGACACCGTGGGGGAGCGCACGGCCGAGAACGGCTTCACCAAGGGCTTCATCATCAGCAACGGCATCTTCAAGGAAGACTTCGGCGGCGGCGTCTCGCAGATGGCGACCACCCTGTTCAACGCGATGTTCTTCGCCGGCCTCGAGGACGTCGAGCACAAGCCGCACTCGTTCTACATCGACCGCTACCCGGTCGGTCGCGAGGCCACCGTGGTGTGGGGCTCGCTCGACCTGAAGTTCAAGAACGACACCGACCACGGCGTGCTGATCAACGCGCACCTGGCCCCGAGCTCGCCGTCCGGCCAGGGATCCCTGACCGTGTCGATGTACTCCACCAAGGTCTGGGACATCACCACCAAGACCGGTGAGCGCTACAACTTCACCTCGCCGCAGACGCGCACGATGACCACCGCCGACTGCTACCCGAACAGCGGGTACGGCGGTTTCGACATCAACGTGTGGCGCTACTTCGCGAAGGCCGGCTCCGGCAACGTCGAGCGCACGGAGAAGTTCCACACGACGTACACGCCGTCCGACTCCGTGGTCTGCAAGGAGCCGGAGGCACCCAAGAAACCGGACGAGAAGCCCAGCGACGACAACTGACCCGCGAGTAACGCGCGTCGCCCGGCGTCGTTTCACCGGGTATGCGCCGACTCTCGCTGCTCCTCGCCTCGCTCCTCGGGTTCGCCCTCCTGGGGCTGCTGCCCGTCTCGCCGGCCTCGGCCGCCGGTGACGGCTTCCCGCTGCCGCTGCCGACCTCTCCGGCGGGTGACCCACCCGGCGCCAACGACTGGAACTGCAAGCCCACCGCCAAGCGGCCGACGCCGGTGATCCTCGTGCACGGCACGTTCGGTGACCGCAAGAACCTCCTCGAGAACCTGTCGAAGGCCATCAAGGCGGCCGGCTTCTGCGTCTTCTCCCTCGACTACGGCAACCGCGGCACCGGCGACGTCGCGACCTCCGCGAAGGCCCTGAAGGCGTACGTCGCCAAGGTGCGCAACGCGACCGGTGCCGCCAAGGTGTCGTTGGTCGGGCACAGCCAGGGCGGCATGATGCCGCGCTACTACCTCAAGTTCCTCGGTGGCGCCGCGGTCGTCGACGACCTGGTCGGCATCGCGCCGTCCAACCACGGCACCGACCAGATCGGTCGGCTGGCGCCACTGATGGGAGTGGTCGGCCCGCTCCTCGACGTGGTCTGTCGGGCGTGCAGTCAGCAGGCCACCGACTCGCCGTTCCTGCAGCGGCTCAACGCCGGCGACGAGACCCCCGGCACGGTCAGCTACACCCAGATCACCACGCGGTACGACGAGGTCGTCGTGCCGCACACGTCGGGCTACCTGAGGGCCGGCCCGCGCACCACGAACCTGACCGTCCAGAACGCCTGCCCTCTCGAGCTCTCCGAGCACGTGCTGATCCCGACCAGCAAGCCCGCGGTCAGTTGGACCCTCGACGCACTGACGCATGCCGGCCCGGCCCGCGCCACGTTCAAGCCTGCCTGCTGACGGATGCCGTGCGCGCGGGAACCGGATCCGGCCGCATCCCGTCGTACTCGCCATGACGAAGCGCATGAAGGTTCTCGGGCCGGCCCTGCTGGTCACCGTGTTGTCGATGTCCGCGTGCAACGACGACTCCGACGCGGCGGACGCCACGCCCGCTGACCCGGCCGCGACGACGGTGCACGTGCACTTCACCGACTCGTCGGTGCCGCCGGAGTACCACCGCAGCTGGGACCTCACGCTCGACCAGGACACGGTGCACCTCGTCGTCGACTCGTACGGCGACGTGCTGGCCGACGAGACCGTCGAGATATCGGCCGGGCGGTGGAAGGACTTCGTGGCCGATCTCGACGACGCGGTCGACGAGCTCGGTGAGCCGGAGGACGTCGAGGAGGGGTGCACCGGCGGCACCGCGATGTCACTCGAGGTGCAGGACGCGGGTTCGGCCAGCACGTCGATGGACCTCGACAACTGCGCCAGCGACACCAACCGGGCGATCAGCGACGAGATCGAGGAGCTCGTCGAGCCGTTCACCAGCATGGTCGGCCTGGCGGGCCACCTCGACACCTGAGCGCCGTACCGAAGAACGGGCACAACGGCCCGATTCGGCCCGGAAGTGGGGGATGGAGCGCCCTGTGCCCGTTCGGCGGTACGCCCGGGGTGCCCTGTGGATGACCGGATGCGCCGGCGGTCGGCATCGCACAGGCTGGAAGGGTGATTCCGGAGACGATCAAGGCCCAGGACGTCATGCAGGAGCTCGGGTTCGTGGCCACCCGGGCTCAGCTGCTCGAGCACCTGACCAGGCGGGAGATCACCGGGGCCCTCCGGCAGGGCCACATCGTCCGCCTCGGGCGCGGACGCTTCGGCCTGCGGTCTGCTCACCAAGCGGCTCAGGCAGCGATGCGGCTGTCCGGCACGGCCTCACACCTCAGCGCGGCCCAACTCCATGGCTGGCCGATTGCCCGCGCCCCGGCACGGCCCTGGGTGACGGTGCCCCGGAGCCGCAACGTGCCCGCGTCGGTGCGGGAGGAGATGCACGTTGTGTTCGCCCCCGCCGTGGGGAGGGTGACCGACCCGCTGCGCACCGTGCTCGACTGCGCCAGGAAGCTGCCCTTCGACGAGGCGCTCAGCGTGGCCGACTCCGCCCTGCGTGCCCGCGACGTCGACAAGGCCGTCCTGGTCGAGGCCGCCGCGCAGGCCCGTGGCCCGGGGTCCGTGCAGATTCGTCGAGTGGCTGAAAGCGCCTCGGGGCTCTCGGCCAACTCCTTCGAGTCGTGCCTGAGGGCGATCGCCCTCGACGTGGGGCTCGACGTCATTGCGCAGCATCCGATCCAGTTGCCCGGTCGGCTGGTGCATCCGGACCTGGTCGACGTGGGCCGGCGGCTGGTGCTCGAAGCTGACAGCTACCGGCACCACAGGCTCGACATCAGGGTGTTCCAGCAGGACCTCTGGCGCTACACGTCCCTGACAGTCGCTGACTGGACGGTGCTGCGGTTCGGCCACGCCCATGTGATGTCCGAGCGCGACTGGGTCCGTGCGTGCCTTCGCACGTACCTCTGAACGGGCACAACGGCCCGATTCGGCCCGGAAAGAGGCGAAAGGGCGGCCTTGTGCCCGTTCGGCGGTACGGCTGCCCCGGGTGACCGAGCGGGCGCGTCCGTTCAGTCCGGGGAGAGGTAGCGCAGCGTGTGGTGTGTGGCGAACCCGAGCGAGCCGTAGAGCGCGAGTGCCGGCTGGTTGTCGGTCTCGACGTGCAGCCAGACGGTCGAGGCGCCCTTCTCGCCGCCCCACTCGACGAGCTCGGCGAGCATGCGGCGGGCCAGTCCCCGGCGCCGGAAGGCCGGTTCGACGCCGAAGGCGTGGATGCCGAGCCACTCGCCGGACAGCGCGACCTTGGCGGAGGCCACCACCTGGTCACCGATCCGGAGGGACAGGTCGAGTCGTGGTCCGTCGTGGGCCAGCCCGACCGACATCGGCGGCAGTGCATCCCCGGCGAGGAGCGTCGAGAAGTCAGGGACGCCGCGCAGCGCTCGCGAGAGCTGCGCGAGCGAGGCGAGCTGGAAGTGCGAGTCCCCGCCGGCCACGACCTGCCAGCCCTGCCGCGTGAAGTGCTCGTCGGCCTCGGACCCCGTCTCGACCTGCACCAACGGGTCGCGCGAACGCGCGGCGTAGAAGGCACGTACGGCGGACTCTGCCTCGGCGTACGGCGTACCGGGGTCTCCGATCGCCAGGCAGGAGTTGGCCCGCTTCAGCAGGCGGCCCACGGGAGCAGGGTCGCAGCGGAGCTCCCACTCGCCGAGTGCCGCGCGCTCGACGTGCGCCCAGAGCGCCGTGGCGTGGCTCTCCGCCTCACGGGCCGAGACCCGGTGGCGCACCGACGGGCGCGGCGGAACCGGCTTGCCGGAGACGATGTCGGCGATCTGGATCACCACCGCCGGACCCGTGGCCGGCTCCACGACACAGACCCCGTCGGCCCACGCCGTACACACGCCGAGGACGTCGGTCATGGCCGGACCACCGGACGGTCCGGTCTCTCCACGGAGCACGCGCCGGACCACCACGCGCCGGCCGACCACGTGCGGTCCGAGCCGATGCATGCCCACGTCGTGGGAGTCGCCGACGGATTCCATGCGGGGGATACTAGGCTGTCTGCAGAAACCCGCATTCGTTAGTCCTCAGGAGGAACTGGTGACCTACGTCATCGCCCAGCCGTGCGTCGACCTCAAGGACCGCGCGTGTGTCGACGAGTGCCCTGTCGACTGCATCTACGAAGGCAAGCGCATGCTCTACATCCACCCCGACGAGTGTGTCGACTGTGGTGCGTGTGAGCCGGTCTGCCCGGTCGAGGCGATCTTCTACGAAGACGACACCCCGGAGCAGTGGAAGGACTACTACACCGCGAACGTCGGCTTCTTCGAAGACCTCGGCTCGCCCGGTGGCGCGGCCAAGATGGGCGAGATCGACAAGGACCACCCGATCATCGCCGCCCTCGAGCCGCAGAACCAGGAGTGAGCTCGGTGGTCAGAGAGGGCCAGCGCCCTCTCGGAACCACCGTCTCCGGGCGGCTTCCCGACTTTCCCTGGGACAAGCTGACGTCGTACGCCGCTCGCGCGCGTGAGCACGCCGACGGCATCGTCGACCTCTCGGTCGGTACGCCGGTCGACCCGACGCCGAAGGTGGCCCAGGACGCGTTGGTCGCGGCCGCCGACAGCCCGGGCTACCCGGTCACGATCGGCAAGGTCGAGACCCGCCAGGCGATCATCGACTGGATGGTGCGCGCGCTCGGCGTCACCGGCGTGGGCCTCGACGGCGTGCTCCCGGTGATCGGCTCCAAGGAGCTGATCGCCAGCCTGGCCTTGCACCTGGGCGTCGGCGCGGGTGACCTGGTGGTCTTCCCGCGGCTGGCCTACCCGACGTACGAAGTCGGCGCGGCGCTCGTCGGTGCCCGATCGCTGGCCGCCGACTCGCTCACCGCGATCGGTCCCGAGACGCCGAAGATCCTCTGGATCAACTCGCCGTCCAACCCGACCGGCAAGGTGCTGCCCGCCGACCACCTCAAGAAGGTGGTCGAGTGGTGCCGCGAGCGCGGCACGATCCTGGTCTCCGACGAGTGCTACATCGAGATGGCGTGGGACGCCGACAAGCAGCCGATCTCCGTGCTGCACCCCGACGTCTGCGGTGGCAGCCACGAGGGCATCCTCGCGGTGCACTCGCTGTCGAAGCGCTCGAACCTGGCCGGCTACCGGTGTGCGTTCATCGCCGGCGACACCGCCCTGATCGGTGAGCTGCTCGCGGTGCGCAAGAACCTCGGCCTGCAGATGCCCAACCCGCAACAGCTCGCGATGATCGCCGCGCTCGGCGACGACGTCCACGTGGCCGACCAGCACGCGCGGTACGCCGCGCGCCGGGCCAAGCTGCGTGAGGCGCTCGAGCGGGCCGGCTTCCGCATCGACGACTCCGAGGCCTCGCTCTACCTCTGGGCCACCCGCGACGAGGACTGCTGGGACACCGTGGCCGCCCTCGCCGAGCTCGGCATCCTGGTCGCTCCCGGTGCGTTCTACGGCGCGGCCGGGCACCAGCACGTGCGGGTTGCCTTCACCGCCACCGACGAACGTGTCGACACCGCCGTACGCCGCCTGACCTGATCCACGGTTCGCGCGTCAAGAGCACGCGGTTCGCGCATCAACAATCCACGGTTCGCGCAGGTCTGGGTGGTCAGTCGTGGACGTCGACGTGCACGTGGTCGCGGTGCTCGAGCACGGCGATCGTCCCGGCGGGCTTGCCCTTGACGTCGCCGGGGTCGTAGTCGCGCCAGCCCGACTCCGAGCGGGACCCGAAGCTCCAGATCATGTCGTCGAAGATCACGTGCTCGATGTCGAGCCGGTCGGCCTGGGCGACCAGGTAGTAGGCCATCGCCCAACCCTGCTTGCGGTTCGCCTCGTTGATCGGCCGGACGAACACGTCGATCGCCCGGCCCTCGTAGTGCGCCGAGCCCTCCATGTGGCCTGAGTCGACACCCTCGGGGGCGAACCCGCCCAGCGCCTGGTCACCGAACGCGGCCTCCAGGTCTGCGCGTACGACGGCCGCACGGTGGGTCAGGCCCGTCTCGTCGAGGTCGTCGTCCTCACTCTCGGGACGCCCCTGCACCACGCAGCTGAACTTGCCCTCCTGGGAGTTGCCGGTCAGCGCCGACGCCAGAGTCTTGGCATCCTCGGCGTGGTCCTCGTAGGCCTCGGGGTACCCGGAGTTCTGCACCCGCTGGGCGGCCTCGGTGATCCGCATCGTCTCGTAGCCGTCGATCTTGACCAGCGCGTCGTAGAACGCGTTGGTGGCGTAGTACGGGTCCAGCAGCTGCTCCCGGGTGCCCCAACCCTGGGAGGGTCGCTGCTGGAAGAGGCCGAGGGAGTCGCGGTCGCCGTACTCCAGGTTGATGATCTTCGACTCCTGGTACGCCGTGGCCAGCGCGATGCTGACCGCCCGAGCGGGCAGGCCGCGTCGCGTGGCGATCGCGGAGATCAACGACGCGTTCTCGGCCTGTTCGAGGTCGAGCTCGACCTCGTGCCCGGCGACCTTCGCCGTGCACGACTCGGGGTCCGGCAACGGCCCGAAGCCGCGCTCGACCGCGATCGCCACGCCGGCGACGACGGCGATGACGGCCACCCCAGCGGCGATCCGGCCGCGGGTGATCATCGGGCCGTCCCTGACGTGGGGATGGGTGACCCGGCCCCAGGCGGGTGACTCCAAGGGGAAGTGCCGGGCTCACGGTGCCCCGCATCCCGACCGGCGGCGTTGTCCTCGACTCGACGGAACTCCGTCCCGCCTTCGCTCGTCCGCCTTGCCGGATCGGGCGCGGATGCACCGCTCGCTGATCCGGCACCCCGTGGAGTCATTCGCCTAGTCGTTGGCGTGCAGGGCGGTGTTGAGCGCGATGCCCTCGCCCTTCCACGCCACGGCCTCGATCGCGCCGCTGACCGAGTTGCGGCGGAACAGCACGTTGTCGGCGCCGGAGAGCTCCAGCGCCTTCACGACGGAGCCGTCCGCGAGCGTGACCTTGGTGCCGGCGGTGACGTAGCAGCCGGCCTCCACCACGCAGTCGTTGCCGAGGGAGATGCCGAGCCCGGAGTTGGCACCGAGGAGGCAGCGCTCGCCGACGGAGATGACCTGCTTGCCGCCGCCGGAGAGGGTGCCCATGATCGAGGCTCCGCCGCCCACGTCGGAGCCGTCGCCGACAACCACGCCGCCGGAGATGCGACCCTCGACCATCGAGGCGCCGAGCGTGCCGGCGTTGAAGTTCACGAAGCCCTCGTGCATGACCGTGGTGCCCGACGCGAGGTGCGCGCCGAGGCGGACGCGGTCGGCGTCACCGATCCGGACGCCGCTCGGGATCACGTAGTCGACCATGCGGGGGAACTTGTCGATGCTGAAGACCGTGACGTGCTGGCCGGCCGCACGCAGGCGCGCCCGGGTCAGCTCGAAGCCCTCGACGGCGCACGGGCCGGCGCTGGTCCACACGACGTTGGTCAGCAGCCCGAACATGCCGTCGAGCGAGAGCCCGTGCGGCTGCACCAGGCGGGTCGAGAGGAGGTGCAGGCGCAGCCAGGTGTCGGGGGTGTCGACCGGTGCGGCGGCCAGGTCGGCGATCGTGACGAGCCGAACCTCACGGCGTACGCCGCGCACGTCGTCGAAGCCCTCGAGCGCGGTGAGCTCGGCGGGCGCCGAGGCGTCGTCCGGTGCCGCGCCGAGCGCGGGCTCGGGGAACCAGACGTCGAGGACGGTGCCGTCGGGAGTGAGAGTGGCCAGGCCGTGGGCCCACGCGGGGCCGGAAGTCGTGTCAGTCACGGGCGCAACTCTACGGTCGGACACCCAGCGCCGCAGGACAGGCTCCCAACGGTGAACGGCGCCGGCGGTGGGCAGTGGTGACTGCTCCCGCCGACGCCGTACGTCGCATGCCCGGCTGACTCAGCCTTGTCGGCTCAGTAGTGCCAGCTCTCGATCTTCCACTCGCCGGTCTCGGTGTGGACCATCTCGATGGTGAAGGTGCCGACGCTCGAGCCGCCGGCGGTCATGTCGACCCCGACGGTGGCGGTCTCGCTGTCAATCGAGATCACGTTCGGCTCGCCGAAGGTGACGCCCTCGGCGTCGTCGGTGGTGATCTCCGAGCAGTCCGCGGAGTCCGGGTCGACCAGCCAGGCCTTCGCGATGTCGCACTGGTTGCTCTCGATGGCCGAGACGAAGGTCGTCGCCACGCTCGTGACCGCGGTGGTGTCGCCGCCCCCGTCGGGCGTGACTGTCTCGGGCTGGACCTCGGCCGAGTCCGGCGACTCCGGAGCGCTCTGGGACGACGAGCCCTCGTCGCTGCTGCCATCACCGCCACCGAAGTCGATCAGCCACTTGCCGTCGACCTTGCTCAGCGAGAGCGTCTCGGTGTCGGTCTCGCCGCCCTGGGTGTACTCGACGTCGACCTCGGCCTTGTCGCCGTCGACCGACTTCTCGGTCACGTCGCCGAAGCTAATGTCCTCGTCGGAGCTGTCGAAGTCTTCGCAGGGCAGGTCGTCGCCGTCGCGGATGAGCTTCTTCGCGGCCTCGCAGTCGTCGTCCTCGGACGCCTTGATGAACGCTTCGACGGTCGCCACGGGGCTGTCGCTGCTGGCTTCCTTGTCGTCGTCATCGCCACCGGTGAGGAGGACGGCGGCGATGATGCCGCCGATGATCAGGAGTAGGACGACCAGGCCACCGATCACGATCTTCTTGTTGACCCCGCCACCGCCCTGCGGAGGCTGGGCGCCGTACTGCGGGGCGCCCCACTGCTGCTGTCCGGGCTGCTGGCCCTGCGGACCGCCCCACTGCTGGCCCTGCGGCTGACCGGGCTGCTGGCCGCCCTGGTACGGGGGCTGCTGCGGCTGACCGGGGTGCTGGGCGGGGGGCTGGTTCCACTGGCCCTGGCCCGGCTGCTGGCCGCCCTGGTGCGGGGGCTGCTGGGGCTGACCGGGCTGCTGACCAGGCTGTTGGGGTTGCTGCGGCTGGCCACCGGGCTGCTGCCAGGGCTGGTCGCCGGACGGTCCGAAGCTGTCGTTCATGGGAGTCCCCGAGTCACGTTGAAGAGTTGCCTGCGAGGTGACCCTAACCAACAACCGCCCCGACAAACACCGCCGAAAGTTCTCCCCGGGGAATCTGATTGGTCGCCGGCGGGCGCCGGGGAGTACCTTTGGCCCCACAGACGTTCGAGCCGTCATCAGCGGCGAGTCTCCGGAAGAACGGGTCCGCAAGGGCCTCACTAGAACCGGACGGGCGGGCCCGTCACAGCCTGAGACGAAGCGGTCGCACCACGGTGCGGCAAGCGAGGTGGTACCGCGGTCACTCCGGACTGAAGTCCGGGGGAGTCGTCCTCGTGGCAACAGCCCCGAGTTGTACGACGTACCCGCAGGAGAGCACATGACGTACCCCAAGGCCTCGACCCAGGAGACCCAGGACGAGACCGCGAGCGTTCCCTCGAGCCCGAGGTTCCCGGCGCTCGAGGAGCGGGTGCTGTCCTACTGGAAGCACGACGACACCTTCGTGGCGAGCGTCGAGCAGCGTGACGCCGGGGTCAACGGCGAGAACGAGTTCGTCTTCTATGACGGTCCGCCGTTCGCCAACGGCCTCCCGCACTACGGCCACCTGCTCACCGGCTACGTCAAGGACGTCGTGCCGCGCTACCAGACGATGCGCGGCAAGCGCGTCGAGCGCCGCTTCGGGTGGGACACCCACGGCCTGCCCGCCGAGCTCGAGGCGATGCGCCAGCTCGGACTGAAGACCACCGACGAGATCCACGAGATGGGCATCGAGAAGTTCAACGGCGCCGCCCGCGCCTCGGTGCTGAAGTACACCGACGAGTGGCAGGAGTACGTCACCCGCCAGGCCCGCTGGGTCGACTTCGACAACGACTACAAGACGCTCAACCCGGAATACATGGAGAGCGTCATCTGGGCGTTCAAGTCGCTCTTCGACAAGGGCTACGTCTACGAGGGCTTCCGGGTGCTGCCCTACTGCTGGAACGACGAGACGCCGCTGTCGAACCACGAGCTGCGCATGGACGACGATGTCTACAAGAACCGTCAGGACCCGGCGGTCACGGTCGGCTTCGTGATGGAGATGACCGGCGACGACCCGGTCCTCGACGGCGCACACGTGCTGATCTGGACCACCACGCCGTGGACCCTGCCCTCCAACCTCGCGGTCATGGTGGGCTCCGACATCGACTACGTCGTGGTCGAGGCCGGCGTACCCGGCACCGAGTCGACCGCGCGCTACCTGCTGGCCGAGGCCCGGCTGGCGTCGTACGCCCGCGAGCTGGGCGACGCCGAGGGCGAGCTCACGGTGCTCGGCCGCTACCGCGGCGCCGACCTGGTCGGGCGCAGCTACGCCCCGCCGTTCTCCTACTACGCCGGCCACGAGAACGCGTTCCGCATCGTGGCTGCCGACGACGCCGTCACCACCACCGACGGCACCGGGCTGGTGCACAGCGCCGGCGCGTTCGGTGAGGTCGACAAGGAGGTCACCGACCGCGAGGGCATCGAGCCGGTCATGCCGGTCGGCAAGGACGGCCGCTTCACGCACCCGGTCGAGGAGTACGCCGGGATGCTGGTCTTCGACGCCAACCTGCACATCATGGACCACCTCAAGGCCGCCACCCGTGGGACCGGTGAGGTCGGATCCGTCACCCCCGGCACGATCCTGCTGCGCCGCGAGTCCTACGAGCACTCCTACCCGCACTGCTGGCGCTGCCGCGAGCCCCTGATCTACAAGGGGGTCTCGTCGTGGTTCGTCGAGGTGACCGCGTTCAAGGACAAGATGCTCGAGCTGAACGAGCAGATCCGCTGGGTCCCCGACCACATCCAGCAGGGCCAGTTCGGCAAGTGGCTGGCCAACGCCCGCGACTGGTCGATCACCCGCAACCGGTTCTGGGGCTCCCCGGTGCCGGTGTGGAAGAGCGACGACGAGGCCTACCCGCGCATCGACGTCTACGGCTCGTTCGCCGAGATCGAACGCGACTTCGGACGGGTGCCCCTCAACGCCGACGGCGAGCCCGACCTGCACCGGCCGTACGTCGACGACCTGACCCGGCCCAACCCCGACGACCCGACCGGCAAGTCCACGATGCGCCGCGTCGAGGACGTCCTCGACGTGTGGTTCGACTCCGGGTCGATGTCCTATGCCCAGGTGCACTACCCGTTCGAGAACGAGGAGTGGTTCGAGCACCACTTCCCGGCCGACTTCATCGTCGAGTACATCGGCCAGACCCGCGGCTGGTTCTACATGCTGCACATCCTGGCCAGTGCCATCTTCGAGAAGCCGGCCTTCAGCTCGGTGATCTGCCACGGCATCGTGCTGGGCTCCGACGGCCAGAAGATGAGCAAGTCGCTGCGCAACTACCCCGACGTGCGCGAGGTCTTCGACAGCGCCGGCGCCGACGCCATGCGCTGGTTCCTGATGGCCTCGCCGATCCTGCGCGGGGGCAACCTGATCGTCACCGACCAGGGCATCCGCGACACCGTCCGCCAGGTGCTGATGCCGCTGTGGAACAGCTGGTACTTCTTCAGCCTCTACGCCAACGCCGCCAACGGTGGCGAGGGGTACGACGCCCAGTGGCGCACCGACTCCAAGGACCCGCTCGACCGCTACCTGCTGGCCAAGCTGCGCCAGCACGTCGAGTCGATGACCGAGCAGATGGACGCCTACGACATCGCCGGTGCGTGTGAGTCGACGCGTGGTTTCCTCGACGTGCTCACCAACTGGTACATCCGTCGTTCCCGCGAGCGGTTCTGGTCAACGGGCGACGACCTCGACCACGACGCCTTCGACACGCTCTACACCGTGCTCGAGGTGCTCTGCCGGGTCACGGCGCCGCTGCTGCCGCTGACGCTGGAGGAGATGTGGCGCGGCCTGACCGGTGGCCGTTCGGTGCACCTGGCCGACTGGCCCTCCGCCGACGAGCTGCCCGCCGACGACGCGCTCGTGGCGTCGATGGACCTCGTGCGTGACGTCTGCTCGGCCACGTCGGCGCTGCGCAAGGGCGCTTCGCTGCGCAACCGGCTCCCGCTCTCGACGCTGACCGTGGTGGTCGACCGCGCCGACGCGCTGTCCGGCTTCGGCTCGATCGTCTCCGACGAGGTCAACGTCAAGCAGGTGCGCCTCCTCGACCTGGCCGACCCGGAAGCCGCGTCGTACGGCGTCTCGCAGAAGCTGACCGTCAACGCCCGCGCGGCCGGTCCGCGCCTGGGCAAGGACGTGCAGCTGGCGATCAAGGGCTCGAAGTCGGGCGACTGGTCGGTGGCCGACGACGGCGCCGTGACCTCCGGTGGGCTGGCGCTGGTCGAGGGGGAGTTCACCCTGGAGACAGTGGCCGCCAGTGGCGACGACTCGGCGACCGGCATGCTGCCGCGCGGCGGGTTCGTCGTCCTCGACACGGTCGTGACGCCCGAGCTGGCCGCGGAGGGTCTGGCCCGTGACCTCGTGCGGGCGGTCCAGCAGGCCCGCCGTGACGCCGACCTCGACGTCTCCGACCGGATCACCCTGACCGTCGGCGGCGACGACGCGGTCCTGGCCGCGGCCAGGACCCACGAGGCGCTCATCGCCGGCGAGACCCTGGCCACGACGGTCGTCCTCGACGCGACGGTCGCGGGCACCGAGGTGGTCGTCGGTGACGGTGAGAAGGCCCGCGTCAGCGTGGCCGTGGCCCGCGTCTGACCCCGCCCCACCTCGTGCAACGCGCTGTCCACGACGCATTGCACCCTGCTGGCGGGGTGCAATGCGTCCACGGGGGCGCGGCAGTGCGGTCAGTCGCTCTGTCGCTCAGTCGCTCTGTGCGCGGCGGCGGAGATCCTGCAGAACGGGCGGTGAGGCCACCACGAGCAGCACCAGCGCCATCGGTACGACGACCGGGAAGCCGAAGCGCAGGTAGCCGAGCGCGCCGAGAACCCCACCCATGAAGAAGAGCGCCACCAGGAGGACGAGCACGCCGAGCTTCCGGGCGTCGGCGGTGACAGGTGGGAGACCCGGCGTGCGCTCCCGGTAGGCGGCCTTGCCGATCTCGATGCCGATGTCCGTGATCATGCCGGTGACATGGGTGGTGCGGATCTGGGCGCCGGAGAGCTTGGTGATGATCGCGTTCTGCAGGCCCATCGTGAAGCCGAGGACGCTGATGAAGACGAACGCACGGTGGGGTCCGTGGAGTTGCTCGGCGAGCAGCCCGAAGGCGAGGACCAGCAACGCCTCGATCACCAGCACGTTGGCGTAGCGGCCGCGCAGGTCCCGCCGGCGACCCCAGTTGAACACCACCGCGCAGGTCATGGCTCCGACCACGAACGCGGCCAGCGCCACGACCGCCAGCCAGGCGAGCTCGTCGAAGCCGACCACCAGGGAGTCGGCGACGGTGGCGGTCAGGCCCGTCATGTGGGAGGTGTACGCCGACACCGCGACGAAGCCGACAGAGTTCAGCATGCCCGCGAGCAGGGCCAGCAGGCTGGCGAGCTGGACGTTGCGGACGGTGGTCCGCTCGGAGCCGGTGAGGCCGAACATGCCCTGACCCTAGGGCCTGACCTGCCGGGATCCGGCGTCAGCGCAGTCCGAGCCTGGCCGAGAGTCGGTCGAGGTGGGCGACGACCTCGTCCTCCGACGCGTCGGGCACCCCCCAGATCAGCTCGGTGACACCTGCGGCGTCCCAGGTCGCGAAGTCGTCGGGCGTCGGCCTGGCCGCGATCAGCACGTGGATCTCGGGGGAGCCCTCGCGTCCGGCGTCCGCCCAGGCCTTGTGCAGCGCGGCGGACTTGTCGCCGATGTCGGTCTCGATCGGCGTGGTCATCCAGCCGTCGGCGTTGGCCGCGATCCAGGTGAACGTCTTCGGCCCGCCGCCGGCCCCGATCAGCAGCGGCACGTGGTCCTGCACAGGCTTCGGCCAGGCCCACGACGCCCCGAACTGCACGAACTCCCCGTCGTACGACGCCTCGTCCCGGGTCCACAACGCCCGCATCGCCTCGACGTACTCGCGCAGGACCGTACGGCGCTTCCGGGCCGGCACGTGGTGGTCGGTGAGCTCGTCGACGTTCCACCCGAAGCCTGCGCCGAGGGTGACCCGGCCGCCGGAGAGGTGGTCGAGCGTGGCGATCGTCTTGGCCAGGGTGATCGGGTCCGACTCGACCGGCAGCGCGACGGCCGTCGAGAGCCGGATGCGCGACGTGACGGCGGCAGCGGTGGCCAGCGACACCCACGGGTCGAGGGTGCGGGTGTAGCGGTCGTCGGGCAGCGTCTCGTCGCCGGTGCCGGGATGGGCTGCCTCGCGCTTGACCGGGATGTGCGTGTGCTCGGGCACGTAGAACGTGTCGAAGCCCCGCTCCTCTGCTGCGCGTGCGGCAGCGGCCGGGGTGATCCCGCGGTCGCTGGTGAACAGGACGATTCCGTGGCGCATGGTGACAATCTAGAACACGTTCCAGTATTCCGCGCCTCTACGATGGCGGGCATGCCCGAACTCGACCTCGCCGCCGATGCCGTCACCCTCACCGAGCAACTCGTCAACATCGAGTCGGTGAGCCACCACGAGCAGGTGATCGCGGACGCCGTCGAGGCGGCGCTGACACCGCTGGCACACCTCGAGGTGACCCGCCACGGACACACGATCGTGGCCCGCACGAACCTCGGCCGCGACGACCGGGTGGTGATCGCCGGCCACATCGACACCGTGCCGCTCAACGACAACCTGCCGGCCCGTCGCGACGAGGAGCTCCTGCACGGACTCGGCTCCTGCGACATGAAGGGCGGCGTCGCCGTCGCCCTCAAGCTGGCCGCCGACCTGACCCAGCCGAACCGCGACATCACCTTCATCTTCTACGACGCCGAAGAGGTCGAGGCCGAGCACAACGGGCTGTTCAAGCTGAGCCGGAGCGCCCCCGAGCTCATGCAGGCCGACTTCGCGATCCTGATGGAGCCCTCGAACGCGGTCGTCGAGGCCGGCTGCCAGGGCACCATGCGGGTCGACGTGCGCACGACGGGGGAGCGCGCGCACAGCGCCCGCAGCTGGATGGGCGTCAACGCGATCCATGCCGCGGCGCCGATCCTGGCCAAGCTGGCGGAGTTCGAGCCGCGCAGGCCGGTGATCGACGGACTGGAGTACCACGAGGGCCTCAACGCCGTCTTCATCGACGGTGGCGTCGCCGGCAACGTGCTGCCCGACGAGTGCGTGGTTCAGGTCAACTACCGCTTCGCCCCCGACCGGAGTGGCGAGGAGGCCGAGAAGTTCCTTCGCGACTTCTTCGACGGCTATGACATCACGGTCACCGACCTCGCCCCCGGCGCGCTCCCGGGTCTCTCCGTACCGGCCGCGGCGGCGTTCCTCGAGGCCGTCGGTGGCGAGGCGAACCCGAAGTTCGGCTGGACCGACGTGTCCCGGTTCAGCGAGCTCGGGGTGCCGGCAGTCAACTTCGGGCCGGGTGATCCACTGTTGGCGCACAAGCAGGAAGAGCACGTCCCGTTCGCACACATCGAGCGGTGCGAAGAGCAGCTTCGGATCTGGTTGGGGGAGTCATGACGGAGAACAAGGGGCACGACAAGTACCGCGGGCCGGTGGTGATGCGCCGCTCGCAGGTCGACAGCGGTACGACGGACCAGCGGCTGCTCGAGTCACGCGGCCCGACGGACTGGGTGCACACCGACCCGTGGCGGGTCATGCGGATCCAGTCGGAGTTCGTCGAGGGCTTCGGCGCCCTGGCCGAGCTGGGTCCCGCGATCGGCGTGTTCGGGTCGGCGCGCACGAAGACCGACGAGCCGTCGTACGCCCAGGCCGAGAAGCTGGGCCGCAAGCTGGTCGAGGCCGGCTTCGCGGTGATCACCGGTGGCGGACCGGGCGCGATGGAGGCGGCCAACAAGGGCGCCTCCGAGTCCGGTGGCGTCAGTGTCGGCCTCGGCATCGAGCTGCCCTTCGAGACCGGGCTGAACCAGTGGGTCGACAAGGGCGTCAACTTCCGTTACTTCTTCGCCCGCAAGACGATGTTCGTCAAGTACGCCCAAGGATTCGTCGTGCTGCCCGGCGGAGTGGGCACCCTCGACGAGCTCTTCGAGGCGGTCACCCTGGTGCAGACCCAGAAGGTCACCTCGTTCCCGGTCGTGCTGGTCGGCGTCGACTACTGGTCCGGGCTGATCGACTGGCTGCGCGAGACCGTGCTCGCCGAGGGCAAGATCTCCGAGAAGGATCTCGACCTGATCACGCTCACCGACGACCTCGACCTCGCCGTACGCCTCATGGTGGAGGCCCGAGCGGGCCACGGGCCCACGGCGCCGGTCGCCAAGCAGCCGGAGTGACGCGGCCGTGACGTGGTTCTTCGCGATCCTGATCGTGCTGGCCCTCGGCGGGGTGGCGCTGGTGGCCTCCGGCTACGGCCAGGGCCTGGCCCGGGTGCACCCCGACCGGCGTGACGTGACACTCCCGGCAGGCCGCGACCTGGCCGGTGGTGACCTGCGCCGGGTGCGGTTCACCGCCGCGGTCAGGGGCTACCGGATGAGCGAGGTCGACGCCCTCCTGGCGCGTCTGGCCGCCCAGCTCGAGGAGAACGCCGACGCTCGTGACGGCGCGGAAGATGGCAAAGCGACCGGCACGTAGGGCACACTCGGCCCGTGCCTCTTCAGTGGATCATCTACATCCTCACCGTGCTGGCGGCCGTCGTGGTGGTGCTCACGAGGGTCCGGCTGGGCGGTGACAAGGCTGGTGCAGGTCGGTTCCAGACCTCCTCGATGCTGCTCAACGTGCACACGATCGCCGGCCTCGCTGCGGTGATGACCTGGGCGGTCTTCCTGGTCACCGGGCTCGGCGAGGGCAACGGCAACTCCATGATCGGGATCGCGGCGCTGGCCTTGTTCTGGCTCACCGCCGTGGTCGGAATCATGATCCTGGTCCGCTGGCTGCCTTCCCGCGGCAAGCACTCCTCGGACGCGGTGCACGACACCTGGAGCCAGGGGCCCGGACTCTCCGTGCTGGCCCACGTCGGCATGGTGGTCGGCGTCTCCGTCTTCACCTGGGCCTACCTGCTCTCCAGGGTCTGACCCACCCGCCGTACGCCCGGCACACGAACAACGTCCTGCGCGCCGGTCGCCAGAGCAACCGCCACGCAGGACGTCCCGAACCAGCCCGTCGTACGACGCCTCAGCGCCCCTCGAAGACCGGCTTCTGCTTGGCCACGAACGCGGCGACCGCGGACTTGTGGTCGGCGGTGGCGCCGGTCAGCGACATCATCTCGCTCTCGAAGGCGACGGCGTCCTCGAACGACGCGCCGGCCGAGTTCGCCACGGATCGCCGGATGGCGCCGAACGACACCGTCGGGCCGTCGGCCAGCTTGCGGGCCAGCGCGCCGACCTCGGCCGCGAAGTCGTCACCGGAGACCACCTTGGTGGCCAGTCCTAGCTCGGCGGACTTCTCGGCGGAGAGGGTGCTCGGGAAGTAGAGCAGCTCGAGCGCCCTGGCCTGACCGACCAGCCGGGGCAGGGTCCACGAGGCGCCTGTGTCGCACGAGAGCGCGACACCGGTGAAGGCCAGGTTGAAGCCGGCCGTGTCGGCCAGGATCCGGAAGTCGCAGGCGAACGCGAGACTCGCGCCGGCCCCGGCGGCCACGCCCTGAACGGCGGCGATGACCGGCTTGTTCATCGTGGCCAGCAGGGTGACGGTCGGGTTGTAGTGCTTGTCGACGGTGGTGAACAGCGCGTCGGAGTCGCCCTTCTCGAGCAGCTGGATGTGCTCCTTGAGGTCCTGGCCCACGCAGAACGCGCGGCCGGTGCCGGTCAGCACCACACAGCGCACGGCGTCGTCGTCCGCGGCCCGGCGTACGGCGTCGAGCAGCGCCTCCTTGGTGGCGATGTCGAGGCTGTTCATCGCCTCGGGACGGTTGAGCGTGATGGTGGCGACGCCGTCGGTGACCTCGAGGAGGACGGACTCGGTGGACATGGGTGGATCCCTTCGTGGGTGCGGGTCAGGCGGACAGGCAGCGGTCGACGAAACGGTCGGCGCCGGGTTTGAGGCGGCCGGCCTCGGCCGTGAAGAACGCGGCGGCCTCGCGACCCGGCCAGTCGGCGGGCAGCAGGTCGTCGGGCAGGCCGGGGTCGCGGAAGAGGAAGATGCGCCATTCGTGCACCAGGTGGAAGCGGTGCGCGAAGTCGGCGCGGTCGGCGTCGTCGGTCTCGACCCGCCACGGCGCGGTGCGGGCATGGGCCAGCCAGGTGGCGTACTCCTCCGCGAGGTCGTCGAGGTGCCAGCAGGTCGCCGGTCGTGACGGCGGGTCGAAGCAGGTCGCCTCGGCGCGGGAGGCGGTGACGCCCTCGCGGGCCAGCAGCTCCTCGAGGTCGGGCTGCGGCCACGGGCTGAGCCAGACGCCGTCGACCAGCTCGGCGTACCCGATCCACTGCAGCGCCGAACGGACCCGGGTGCGCACCGTGCGTGAGCCGATCGGGTCGAGCACGACCATGTGCCAGTGGCCGTCCCACACCCGGTCGAGGGTGCGGTAGATGCGGGCCCGTGCCTCGTCGAGGCGTCGACCGGCGCGCGCCGTGGCGGCGTACCCACGCCCCGCGTCGAGCGGCACCGGGTCCAACCAACCCTGCAGCACCATGCGCGAGATGGCGGTGCGTACGGCGGGTGCGGCGATGCCGACAGGTTCGAGCAGCCGCACCAGTGCGGCCACGGGTGCCCGGTCGCCGCGCGTGCTCAGGTGGTCTCCGTAGACGTCGAAGAGCGCGGATCGGGCGTGCATGGGGATGAGTGTGCCAGCAGCCGAGCGACCGTCGTTTCGGGACTCGTGGGGCAATAGGGGATACTGGTCCCTGCGTACAGCGCCACGGGGCGCGGCATGAGCACAGGAAGAGGTGCGCGGATGGCGGCGATGAAGCCGCGGACTGGGGACGGTCCGCTGGAGGTCACCAAGGAAGGACGCGGCATTGTCATGCGCGTTCCGCTCGAAGGCGGTGGCCGTCTCGTTGTCGAACTCAACGCTGAGGAAGCCACGGCTCTCGGCGATGCACTCAAGGGTGTTGTTGGCTGACTTGTGAGCGATCCCTCCCGACACCCCCGCCTTCCCGACCAGGTCCAGCCGCCGACGTTCACACTCAGTGACACGACGCTCGACCAGGACCAGCCGTCGATCATCGCCCTCCCGGTCCTTGCCGGCAGCGACGACGACGGTCCCACTCTGGGGCCGGGTGCGGCGGAGTTCCTCGACACGCACGACGTCGACCTGTTCGGCGTCCTCGACCACCACCGGGCAACCGGTCGGGCGGGCGAGGTCGTGCTGCACCCGCTGCTCGGCGACTCCCGCCACACGGCGGTGGCGCTGGTCGGTGTGGGGGCCGGGGGATCGGCCGACCTGCGTGCCGCGGGCGCGGCCCTGGCTCGTCAGGTCAAGGATCGCGAACTCGTCGCCACCACCATCACCACGGTCGCCGACGACGAGGGCCTGCGCGCCTTTGTCGTCGGGCTGACCCTCGGTTCCTTCGAGTTCCACTGGCGCAAGGACGGTGCCAAGGCCCAACCGGTACACCGGGTGGTGCTGGCCGGCTCCGTGGAGCGGCAGCCCGTGCTCGACAAGGCGGTTGCCGTCGCGTCCGCCGGGTGGCGGGCCCGCTTCCTGGCCAGCGTCCCCTCGAACGCCAAGAACCCGGCGTGGCTGGCCGACCAGGCCCGGGAGATCGCCGACGAGGCCGGACTCAAGATCACCGTCTGGGACGAGAAGCAGCTGGCCGACGACGAGTTCGGCGGCATCCTCGCCGTCGGCGCCGCCTCGGCCACGCCGCCGCGCCTGATCCGCCTCGACTACACGCCCACCCGGTCGGCCCGCAGGGGCGCGAAGACCGGCCACGTGGCCCTGATCGGCAAGGGCATCACGTTCGATACCGGCGGCCTGTCCATCAAGCCCGGTGAGGCGATGGTCAACATGAAGCGCGACATGACCGGCGGTGCCGTCGTGCTCGCCACCATGGCCGCACTGGCCGCACTCGAGTGCCCGGTCAAGGTCACCGCGCTGGTGCCCGCCGCCGAGAACGCCATCGGCGGTGCGGCGTACCGCCCCGGCGACGTGATCCGCCACTACGGCGGGCGCACCACCGAGGTGACCAACACCGACGCCGAGGGGCGTCTCGTGATGGCCGACGCGCTGGCGTACGCCGCCGCGAAGGTCAAGCCCGACGTGCTCGTCGACATCGCCACCCTGACCGGTGCCATGAAGGTGGCGCTGGGCCTGCGCACCGGCGGCTACTTCGCCAACGACGAGGCGCTGGCCGACCTGGTCGCCGAGGCCGGCGCGGACGCCGGCGAGCGGCTCTGGCGCCTGCCCCTCGCCGAGGAGTACGAAGAGAAGATCTCCTCGAAGGTGGCCGACGGCGACAACGGCGCCGGCAACCCGGGCGCGATCACCGCAGCCCTGTTCCTCCAGCACTTCACCGGAGGCCTGCCGTGGGTGCACCTCGACGTGGCCTCGGTGGGCGACGCGCCCACCGACGACAACGAGTGGACGGTCGGCCCGACCGGCTTCGGGGCTCGCACCCTCCTGACCTGGCTCGAGCAGGACAACCCTCTCGCGGGCATCACCCGCAAGGCGTCCTCGTGAACGGCCTCACCGTGCGCTGGTCACTGACCGACGCCCCCGACGACGTCGACGCACGGCTCCGGGACTACGTGCACGGCACCTCGCACGCCCGCTTCACCGGCATGGACGGGCTCGCCTACAAGACGTGGCGCAGCGTGCCCGGTCGGTGGTTCGAGGGCTGCTACGTGTTCGGCTCCGACGAGGAGCGCGTGTCGTTCCAGGAGACGTTCACCGCCACGGCCGCGGAGTCGCCGGGCTCGCAGATCATCGGCAGCGCGCCGATCCTGATCGAGGCGTGCGAGGTCGTCGCGATCGCCGAAGGCGCCCACGGGTTCACACCTCTTCCGAGCTGACGGCCGGCTGCGTCTGCACCCGACCGCCGTCACATCACTCGGGGATCCATTCCTTCTTGGCCGCCAGCAGGCCGTCGCCGACCGGCAACAGCACGGGCACCAGGCCCTCGGCCTCCTGGATCGTGCGACCCAGCTCGCGGATCGAGACGGTCTCCTCGTCGCGCTGCGCCGGGTCCGCCACGCGGTCGTGCCACAGGGCGTTGTCGAAGGCCACCACGCCACCGGGACGAAGCAGGCGCATGGCCTCCTTCAGGTAGTCGGCGTACTCGCGCTTGTCGCCGTCGCAGAACACCAGGTCGTAGTGGCCGTCGGTCAGGCGGGGGAGGACGTCGAGTGCGGCACCGGGAATGGTGCGTGCGCGCTGGGCGGGGACACCGGCGTCGCCGAAGGTCTGCTTGGCGAGGCGCTGGTGCTCGGTCTCGACATCGACCGTGGTCAGCACGCCGTCGGGGCGCATGCCGCGCAGCAGCCAGAGGCCGGAGACCCCGGTGCCGGTGCCAATCTCGACGACGGCGCGCGCATCGAGGACGGCGGCCAGGAAGCGCAGGGTTGCGCCCACGCCGGAACCGATCGGCACGACGCCGACCTCCTCGGCGCGTGCCCGGGCGGCCGCGAGGATCTCGTCCTCGGCGACGAACTCCTCGGCGTAGGTCCAGCTCGTGGGCTTGATGGGCGTGGTGATGACAGCCTCCTGAGGTCGTGACGACTCACCGATGTGGACGACCCTATAACGACTCTCGGGCGTGGACCGCGTGCCGGAGCGGGAACACGGCGGGGTCCGGGATCGTTGAAGCACTGAGGAACCTCCCAGCAACTCCCTTGCTGCTGCTCAGGTTCCTCTCAGTCGGGTTCCCTAGCGTTGGTGAGGTCAGGTTGTTGCGCAGACGAGGGCAGGAGAGCACCATGCAGGACAGTCAGGTGGTCCCCAGCTGGGACGAGATCGTCGCCCAGCACTCCGAGCGCGTCTACCGGCTGGCCTACCGCCTCACCGGCAACCAGGCCGACGCGGAAGACCTCACCCAGGACGTCTTCGTCCGCGTCTTCCGGTCACTGTCGACGTACAGCCCCGGCACCTTCGAGGGCTGGCTGCACCGCATCACCACCAACCTCTTCCTCGACGGCGCCCGCCGCAAGCAGCGGATCCGCTTCGACGCGCTGTCCGACGAGCGCGCCGCGCGGTTGCGCAGCGACGGCGGCATCCCGCACGACGAGTACGCCGACCAGCGATTCGAGGACGACGTCGAGCAGGCGCTGGCCCAGCTTCCGCCGGACTTCCGTGCCGCCGTCGTGCTCTGCGACATCGAGGGGCTCTCCTACGAGGAGATCGCCGAGATCCTCGACGCCAAGCTCGGCACCGTCCGCTCCCGCATCCACCGCGGCCGGGCCATGCTCCGCGAGGCGCTGGCACACCGCGCCCCCACCGCCGGCCGCGAGCGCTACTCCGGGCCCGTGCCGCGCCAGGTCCAACAGGGCGTCGTCCGGTGATCGGCCACGTCGGCACCAAGGTCAGCGCACTGATCGACGGGCAGCTGCCGCAGGCCGAGAGCGACCGTCTCTGGGTGCACGTGCACGGTTGCGCGATGTGCCGCAGCCACGTCGAGCGCGAGGGCTGGGTGAAGACCCGCCTCGCCGGACTCAACGCGACCAGCCAGCCGGCCGCCCCCAACTACCTGGCCAGCGTGCTGTGCCGGGCCACCCATCTCCCCGAGGAGCCGGCGCCGGCTCTCTCCCCGCTGGGAAGTCGTCGTCGCACGATGGCCGTCGCAGTGGTCGGCGCCGGTTCGGTGGGCGCGGCCATGGTCGGCGTGTTCGCCCTGGCCGTGCCGGCCCAGGCCCCGGCGGTCGACCGCCGCGGTCCGGTCACCTCCCTGACCGGCGGTGTCTCGGGCCCCTCCCGATCGGCCACGCCGGTCGGAACGACCGTGTCGTCGACGTCCACGCGCGGCTCTGCGCCTGACGCTTCCCTCCCAAGATGGGTGACAATCTCCCAGTGAACGATCAGCAGACCCCCACACCCGACGGCGAGCAGCCCGACGCCGGCCGCGCCGACCTCGAGCGGTCGGACGCCGAGCAGCCCGTTGCCGCGACCTCCGACGCCGACGACGTGGAGCACACCCTGAGGCTGCCGGCGGAGTCCGCGGCCCCCGATGCCGAGACCTCGCAGTTCGCGCCGCCCGACGAGCGCACGCAGGCCCCGGCTGCCGGCTCTCACGCAGCCAGCGGTCACCAGGCTCCGCAGCATGGCCAGCAGGGGCCCGGCTCCTATGCGCCGCCCTCGGGGCCCCCGTCGTACGCGCCCCCGACCGGCGGACCCGGCCCCTACCGGGGCGCTCCCTACGGTGCCCCGCAGCAGCCGTACGCCGCCTACCCGCAGGTGCAGGCCGTGGGCCCGGCCCCGGAGCGTCGGGCCAAGCCGCCACGTGGCATCTGGCCGGCCGTGGCCGTCCTCTCGCTGCTCCTCGGCCTGGTCGGCGGTGCCGTCGGCGGGGCCGTGGTGACCAAGTGGCAGGACAGCTCCGACGAACCCGGGCGCACCGACAACGGCCTGGCCGACGTCGACACGGTCAACACCGCGCCGCTCCCTGCCGACAACGGCAGCATCGCCGCCGTCGCCGAACAGCTGCTGCCCAGCACCGTGCAGATCATCGCCGACTTCAAGGGTGAGGAGGGCGGCGCCACCGGTTCCGGCTTCTTCCTCGACAAGCAGGGGCACGTCGTCACCAACAACCACGTCGTCGCGGATGCCGCCGACGGTGGCGAGATCAAGATCGTCGACCACGAGGGCGTCCAGCACGAGGCCACGGTCGTCGGCCGCAGCCCCGTCTACGACCTCGCCGTGCTCTACGTGAAGGGCCTCAAGAACGTGAAGCCCGCCGCACTCGGCACCTCGAAGGCCCTGCGTGTCGGCGAGAACGTCGTGGCCATCGGCTCCCCGCTCGGCCTGAGCAGCACCGTGACCGCCGGAATCGTCAGCGCCCTCGACCGGCCAGTCACCACCGGCGGCGAGGAGGACTCACAGTCCTACATCAACGCCGTCCAGACCGACGCGGCGATCAACCCCGGCAACTCGGGCGGCCCGCTGGTCAACCTGGCCGGGCAGGTCGTCGGCGTGAACTCGGCGATCGCCACGACCGGCGGCTCCAGCGTGGGCCAGGAGTCCGGCAACATCGGCGTCGGCTTCGCGATCCCGATCGAGCAGGTGAAGGTCACCGCAGACCAGATCCTCAAGGACGGCGAGGCGCGCTACCCGGTGATCGGGGCGACCGTGAACAGCGACGGCTCCGGCGACGGTGCACACATCCAGGAAATCGTGAAGGGCAGCCCGGCCGAGGACGCCGGCCTCAAGGAGGGCGACGTCGTCAGTGCCCTCGACGACCGGATGATCACCGACAGCCCGACCCTGATCGTGGCCATCCGCTCCCACCTGCCGGGCGACACGGTCGAGCTGACCGTCAAGCGCAACGGCGACGAGAAGACCCTCAAGATCAAGCTCGACTCCAAGGTCGGCTGAGCTCGAGGCCGAGGCGCGCGGGCGGCCGTGCCCGGGCCCAGGCCCGAGCCGGCCGTCCGCGACCAACCGGCGTGACCGGTCTTCCCTGACCGGCTCAGTCGTCGGCGCGGTAGCGCGGGTCCACGTCGGTGGCGTCCATGCCGAGCAGCTCGGCGACCTGCTCGACCACCACGGTCAGCACCATGGCGTCGAGCTCCTCGCGGCTGTCACATCGATGCTCGATCGGCCGGCGGAACAGGACCAGCCTGGTCGGCGTACTCCCGCTGCCGCGGATCAACGACGACAGCGGCACCCCGGTCTGCTCCCAGTCGTCGGGGACCAACGGAGTGTCCTCGACCGCGAACTCGACCAGGCCGAGGCGGTCGTGCCAGCGCTCCTCGATCGCCGAGACCACGCCGAGCACGAGGGAGTCGAACCGCTCGCGACGCGTGGGTCGGTCGGGCGCACGCAGGCCACCGGGGGCCGACGGCGGCAGCACCTCCGGTCCACGCATGCCCCGGTCACGCCGGTCCCTTCGTCGCCCAGCCGGTCGCCCGGTCAGTCCATGCTCAGTCACGCCGCGAGCCTAATCGGGACCCGGGCACCCGCGGGGTAGCGTCTGCTCCGTGAAGCCAGCCCGTCGTTGTTCGCGTACCGCGTGTGGCCGTCCCGCGGTCAACACGCTGACCTACGTCTACGCAGACTCGACCGCGGTGCTGGGACCGCTGGCGACGTACGCCGAACCGCACGCCTACGACCTGTGCGAGGCGCACAGCGAGCGACTGAGTGCGCCGCGCGGCTGGGAGGTGCTCCGGCTGGCCCCGGACCCGGCCACGCTCGAGCCCAGTGGCGACGACCTGCTGGCCCTGGCCGACGCGGTCCGCGAGGCCGCGCGACCGGCGCCCCGCATCCCCGCACCCGCAGGGCTCGAGGCCGAGACCGGTCGTGAGACCACGCGTCGCGGCCACCTGCGGGTCCTCTCCAACGACTGACCCTGCGACGGGCGATAGGCTCGCGCCATGCCTCCAGCCTCCGCGCCAGAATCCACACTGGCCACCGAGAACCTGCACGCGATCTTCAAGGCGTACGACGTACGCGGCACGGTCGGTGATCAGATCGACGAAGTTCTCGCACGACGCATCGGCGGGGCCTTCGTGGCCGTCACCGGGGTGTCCACCGTCGTCGTCGGCTACGACATGCGGCCCTCGTCGCCCGGCCTGGCCGGGGCGTTCGCCGACGGCGCATCCGCTGCGGGTGCCGACGTCGTGGTGATCGGCCTGGCCTCGACCGACCAGCTCTACTTCGCCTCCGGTCACCTCGACCTGGCCGGTGTCATGTTCACCGCCAGCCACAACCCCGCGGCGTACAACGGCATCAAGATGTGCCTGCCGGGTGCCCGGCCGATCGGCGCGGAGACCGGACTGCTCGACATCCGCGACGCGGTCGCGACCGAGGTCACCGGCAGCCGGGTCGGCTCGATCACCAACCGCGACGTGCTCGCCGAGTACGCCCACCATCTGCTGTCGCTGGCGCCGGTGACCGGGCGTCGGCTCAAGGTCGTCGTCGACGCAGGCAACGGCATGGCCGGCCACACGGCGCCGGCCGTCTTCGACCGGCTGGCCGACCAGGTCGAGGTCGTGCCGATGTACTTCGAGCTCGACGGCACCTTCCCCAACCACGAGGCCAACCCCATCGAACCGGCCAACCTGGTCGACCTGCAGAAGCGGGTGCGGGCCGAGAACGCCGACATCGGGCTGGCCTTCGACGGCGACGCCGACCGGTGCTTCCTCGTCGACGAGCGCGGCGAGCTGGTCTCGCCCTCGACGCTGACCGGGCTGATCGCCGCCCGCGAGCTGGCCCGCGAGCCCGGCGCCACGATCATCCACAACCTGATCACGTCGCGCTCGGTGCCCGAGATCGTCGCCGAGCTGGGCGGCACCCCGGTGCGCACCCGCGTCGGCCACTCCTTCATCAAGGCCACGATGGCCGAGACCGACGCCATCTTCGGTGGCGAGCACAGCGGCCACTTCTACTTCCGCGACTTCTGGCGGGCCGACTCCGGCATGCTCGCCGCGCTGCACGCGCTGGCCGCCCTGGCGGAGACCGAGCAGCCCCTGTCGCAACTGCTGGGGGAGTACGTCCGGTTCGTCGCGTCGGGCGAGATCAACTCGACCGTCGCCGACCAGGCCGCGATCCTGCATGAGCTCGAGGCGTCGTACGCAGGGACCCCGGGAGTGGCGCTGGACCACCTCGACGGGCTCACGGTGGCCCACGACGACTGGTGGTTCAATGTGCGGGCCTCCAACACCGAACCCCTGCTGCGGCTCAACGCCGAGGGCAAGGACGAAGCGACGATGGTGACCATGCGTGACGCCGTACTCAGTGTGATCAGGAGAGACCAGTGAACATCGACCCCGCCCTGCTCGAGATCATCGTGTGCCCCGACTGCCACGGCACGTTGGCACCCGTCGCCGAGGAGCTGGTCTGCTCCGGGTGCGGGCTGGCCTACCCGGTCCGGGACGACATCCCGGTGCTGTTGGTCGACGAGGCCCGTACGACGGCCTGACGCCCATGTGGTTCGACGAGTCTCGCCTGGATGACGAAGCCGCCCTGGCCGGGGTGGACCTCCTGCTGCGCTCCCTGGCCGAGTCCGGATCGCGGGTCCGACGGGCCGCGAGCGACGCTGCCGACGCGATCGTCGAGGCGGTCCAGGCCAGCCAGGACTCGCGTCCGCGGGCGGTGATCGCCGCGGGTCCCGACTCACGGCTGCTGCGTGCGGTGCTCGAGCCGTGGTGCCCGGTGCCGTTCGTGGCGTGGCCCGGTGCCGCCCTCCCCGGGTGGGCCGGCAGCCTCGACCTCGTGGTGATCCTGGCCCCCGAGCGCTCCGACCCGGCCGCGGCGTCGGCGATCGCAGAGGCCGTGCGCCGTGGCTGCCAGGTGGTCGTCGCCTGCCAGGCCGACTCGATGGTGGCCGAGCACGCCGCCGGCCGGTGGGCCACGGTGCTGCCGATCCAGTCGGGCGACCAGCTCGCCACCGCAGTCGTGATGCTCGACTACCTCCACCGCATCGGGCTGGGCCCGGCCTCCGACGCCGACGAGGTGGCTGCCGCCCTCGACGCCGTGGCCATCGCGGACTCCCCGCACCGCGACCTGGCGGTCAACCCCGCCAAGGTGCTGGCGATCGCCCTGGCCGACGCCAACCCGCTCGTGTGGGGCGGTTCGGTGCTGGCCGCACGTGCCGCGCGACGCGTCGCCGAGTCGATCCGGCGTGCCTCCGGTCGCAGCGCCCTGGCCGGTGACGCCGAGCACCTGCTCCCGGTGCTGGAGGCGACCCGCGCCCGCGACGTGTTCGACGACCCCTTCGCCGACGACGGCGGTGACCTGCGCACCGTGCTGCTGGTCCTCGACGACGGCGCCGAGGACCCGGTCGGCAACGAGCAGCTGGGCCGGCTCAGGGCGGCTGCCGACAGCCGCGGCATCCGCGTCGAGACCGTCACCACCGAGACCGGCAGCGAGGTGGCCCGCTACGCCTCCCTGATCCTCTCCGGGCGCTATGCCGCCGCCTACCTCCAGCTCGGCCTCGTCCCCGACTGACGAGATACTCCCTGACGTTTCGGTCCCTCCGTGGGGATACTCCCTGACGTTTCGGCCCCCTGAAGGGCCGAAACGTCAGGGAGTATCCATGGGTGAGGGCCGGAACGTCAGGGAGTATCGAAGAGTTGGCGAGCGGGGGCGGCCCCCTAGACTTGCCGGCGTGATGACACACGTGTGTGCCGATGACGTAGCCGACCACGCAGTGGTGAACGCCCGATGAGCGCCGGTCTGTTCGCCCTCCTCGACGACGTCGCGGCCCTGGCCAAGGTCGCCGCCGCGTCGATCGACGACGTCGGTGCGGCCGCCGGCCGGGCCAGCGCGAAGGCGGCCGGCGTGGTCGTCGACGACACCGCGGTCACCCCGCAGTACGTCTCGGGAGTGGCCGCCAAGCGCGAGCTCCCGATCATCAAGAAGATCGCCGTCGGGTCGGTGCGCAACAAGCTGCTGATCATCCTGCCGGCGGCCCTGATCCTCAGCCAGTTCCTGCCGTGGCTGCTCACCCCGATCCTGATGCTCGGTGGGACGTTCCTCTGCTACGAGGGCGCCGAGAAGATCTGGGAGAAGCTCAGCGGCCACGACGCCCACGCCGAGGAGGAGGTGACCGCCGAGATCAGTCCCGAGCAGGAGAAGACGATGATCGCCGGCGCGATCCGCACCGACCTCATCCTCTCCGCCGAGATCATGGTCATCTCGCTCAACGAGGTCGCCGACCAGCCGTTCCTGGCCCGGGCCGCGATCCTGGTCGTGGTCGCGCTCGGCATCACCGCCCTGGTGTACGGCGTGGTCGCGATCATCGTGAAGATGGACGACATCGGTGTGGCGATGACGAGGTTCCGCTCCGGCCTCTCGCAGAAGCTCGGCCACGCCATGGTCAAGGGCATGCCCGCGCTGCTGGGCGTCATCTCCGTGGTCGGCACCGCGGCCATGCTCTGGGTCGGCGGCCACATCCTCCTCGTCGGACTCGACGATCTCGGCTGGCACCCGCCGTACGAGTTCGTCCACCACCTCGAGGAAGAGGTGCACCACGCGGTCGCCGGCATCGGTGCCGCTCTCGGCTGGGTGGTCAACACGATCGCCTCCGCGATCATGGGCCTGCTCGTGGGCGCAGTGGTGGTCGTGATCATGCACTTCCTGCCGTTCGGCCACGGCGCCGAGAAGTCCCACTGATCCCGGACGCCCCGACGCGCACGCCCGGCGACAATTCAGTGGGCGGCGGCACACGCTTGTAGGCTGGACGGGTCCGCGCGGGAGATCCCGAATAGATGCAGATGCACCGCGGAACCCAGTCGAACACGTTGAGGACTATTCGATGGACTACAAGGTTGCTGACCTGAGCCTGGCCGAGTTCGGCCGCAAGGAGCTCACTCTCGCCGAGCACGAGATGCCCGGTCTCGTGTCGCTGCGCACGACGTACGGCGACGCACAGCCGCTCAAGGGTGCCCGGATCGCCGGCTCGCTCCACATGACCATCCAGACCGGTGTGCTCATCGAGACCCTGGTCGCGCTCGGCGCCGACGTGCGCTGGGCCACCTGCAACATCTTCTCCACCCAGGACCACGCCGCTGCCGCGGTGGTCGTCGGCAAGGGGACCGTCGAGGACCCGCAGGGCACTCCGGTCTTCGCCTGGAAGGGCGAGTCGCTGGCCGAGTACTGGGACGAGGCCGAGAAGGTCTTCGACTTCAAGGACGAGGCCGGCAACACGATCGGCCCGAACATGCTCCTCGACGACGGCGGCGACATCACCATGCTCGTCCACCTCGGCGTCGAGTTCGAGAAGGCCGGCAAGGTGCCCGGCCAGGACTCCACCGACAACGAGGAGTTCAAGGAGGTGCTGCGTGTCCTGGCCCGTTCGCTCGAGAACAGCTCGGACCGCTGGACCACCATCGCCAACGGCATCCAGGGCGTCTCCGAGGAGACCACCACCGGCGTGCTGCGCCTCTACGACCGCTTCAAGGAGGGCTCGCTCCTCTTCCCTGCGATCAACGTCAACGACTCGGTCACCAAGTCGAAGTTCGACAACAAGTACGGCTGCCGCCACTCCCTGATCGACGGCATCAACCGCGGTACCGACGTCATGATCGGCGGCAAGGTCGCGGTCGTCTGCGGGTACGGCGACGTCGGCAAGGGCTCGGCGGAGTCCCTCCGCGGCCAGGGCGCGCGCGTCATCATCACCGAGATCGACCCGATCTGCGCGCTGCAGGCGGCGATGGACGGCTACGAGGTCAAGCGCCTCGAGTCGGTCGTCGAGACCGCGGACATCTTCATCACCACGACCGGGAACTTCGACATCATCCGGGTCGAGCACTTCGAGAAGATGAAGCACCAGGCGATCGTCGGCAACATCGGCCACTTCGACAACGAGATCAACATGGCCGGCCTGGCCAAGATCGAGGGCATCGTCAAGGACGAGATCAAGCCCCAGGTCCACCAGTGGATCTTCCCCGACGGCAAGAAGATCATCGTGCTCTCCGAGGGCCGCCTGCTCAACCTCGGCAACGCGACCGGTCACCCGTCGTTCGTGATGTCCAACTCCTTCACCAACCAGGTGCTGGCCCAGATCGAGCTCTTCACCAAGGTCGAGGACTACCCGGTCGGCGTCTACGTGCTGCCCAAGCACCTCGACGAGGAGGTCGCCCGACTGCACCTCGACGCCCTCGGTGTCGAGCTCACCGAGCTCACGCAGGCGCAGGCCGACTACCTCGGCGTTCCCGTCGAGGGCCCCTACAAGTCGGAGCAGTACCGCTACTGAGCGGGCACTGACACCCATGAGCGCAGCAAGCGAGTACGGCACCAAGGGGCGAGTCCTCGTCGTCGACGACGACGCGTCCCTCGCCGAGATGCTCTCCATAGTGCTCCGGCAGGAGGGGTTCGACGCCCAGGTCTGTCCCCGGGGCGACCTGGCACTGGCCGCGTTCCGCGACTACCGCCCCGATGTGCTGCTGCTCGACCTGATGCTGCCCGGCAAGGACGGCATCGACGTCTGCAAGGAGATCCGCGCCGAGTCCGGCGTACCGATCGTCATGCTGACCGCAAAGGGCGACACCGTCGACGTGGTCGTCGGCCTCGAGTCCGGGGCCGACGACTACGTCGTCAAGCCGTTCAAGCCGAAGGAGCTCGTGGCCCGCATCCGGGCCCGCGTCCGGCGTACCGAGAACCCCGCCCAGGAGAACCTCACCATCGGTGACCTCTCCATCGACGTGGCTGGCCACTCGGTCACCCGCGGCGGTACGCCGATCAACCTCACGCCCCTCGAGTTCGACCTGCTGGTGTGCCTGGCCCGCAAGCCCTGGCAGGTCTTCACCCGAGAGGTCCTGCTCGAGCAGGTCTGGGGCTACCGCCACGCGGCGGACACGCGCCTGGTCAACGTGCACGTCCAGCGGCTCCGGTCGAAGGTCGAGCACGACCCGGAGAACCCGGAGATCGTCGTCACCGTGCGTGGCGTGGGGTACAAGGCCGGAACCCAGTAGGGCCTGATGCCTTCCCGGAGCCTGCCCGAGGCGATCCGACGGGGACTGACGTTCTGGCGACGCTCCATCCAGGCCCGCGTCGTGGTCAGCACGATGCTGCTCTCGGCGCTGGTGGTCAGCGTGGTCGGGTGGTTCCTGCTGCAGCAGACCCGTGACGGGCTGGTCGACTCCCGGGTGGAGCGCGTGGTCGCCGAGGCTCGCAACGAGACCGCCGACGCCCGCGCCCGGCTGGCCACGGTCCCCGGCACGGACGACGAGGCCAGTCTCCAGCTGCAGCAGCTCGTCGACCCGATCATCACGCGCGGACAGTCGCGCGGCTTCTCGGTCGTGCTCAACGGTCCGATCGGCTCGGCGCCGACCGACCTGGCCGGGAGCGGCCCCCGCTACTCCGCGGGGCTCGACCTGCGCAGTGTCCCGGAGGACCTGGTCAGGCAGCTGGACTCCGGCGACTCGATGGCCTGGGTCTTCTCGAAGATCCGCTACCTGCCCGACAGCGGCCGCGCCGACACTCCCGGCATCGTGGTCGGCTCCCGCATCCAGCTGCCTGCCGACGGCGAGTTCTACACGATCTACTACCTCTACCCGATGCAGCAGGAAGCCGAGACGCTCGGCCTGGTCACCCGCGCCCTGCTCACCGCGGGCGCCCTGCTGCTGGTCCTGGTCGCCGGTCTGGCCTGGCTGGTGACCCGTCAGGTGGTGACCCCCATCCGGATGGCGCGCCGGGTCGCCGAGCGACTCGCCGCCGGGGAGCTCGAGGACCGCATGCGGGTGCGCGGGGACGACGACATCGCTCGCCTGGCCACGTCGTTCAACCAGATGGCCTCCAGCCTGCAGCGGCAGATCCGGCAGCTCGAGGAGCTCTCCAGGGTCCAGCGTCGCTTCACCTCCGACGTCTCGCACGAGCTGCGTACGCCGCTCACCACGGTGCGGATGGCCGGCGACGTGCTGCACGACGCGCGTGAGGACTTCGACCCGGCGACCGCGCGTGCCGCCGAGCTGCTGCAGACCGAGCTCGACCGGTTCGAGGGGCTGCTCACCGACCTGCTCGAGATCAGCAGGTTCGACGCCGGTGCGGCTGCCCTCGACGCCGACGACGTCAACCTGATCGACATCGCGCACCGGATCGTCGACATGACCCGTCCGCTGGCCGAGCAACGCAACACCACGGTGACCGTGCGCGCGCTCTCCGAACCGGTGCTGGCCGAGGCCGACACCCGCCGGGTCGAGCGCATCCTGCGCAACCTGGTCAGCAACGCCATCGACCACGCGGAGAGCCGCGGCATCGTGATCCTGGTCAACGGTGACGACCACGCGGCCGCGGTCGCCGTACGCGACCACGGTGTCGGACTGGCCGCGGGCGAGGCAGCCCTGGTCTTCAACCGCTTCTGGCGCGCAGATCCGGCCCGGGCCCGCACCAGTGGCGGCACCGGCCTGGGCCTGGCCATCTCCCTGGAGGACACACACCTGCACGGCGGCTGGTTGCAGGCATGGGGCCAGCCCGGGAGGGGCTCGCAGTTCCGGCTCACCCTGCCCCGCCGGGCCGGGGGCATCCTGCGGCACAGCCCGCTGCCGCTCGTCCCCGAGGACGCCGAGGAGCTGGCCTGATGACGCCGTACGCCCGAGCCCTCGTGGCAGTCGCCCTGCTCGTCTCGCTCTGCTCCGCCTGTGTCGGCCTGCCCGACAGCGGCGAGGTGCAGGTCGGCGACGACCGTCCGGCGTCGGCCCAGGACTCCGGCTTCCCCTATGACCCGAGGCCGCCGCAGAAGGGCGAGGAGCCGGACGAGATCGTCGGTCACTTCCTCGACGCGATGCTCGCCAACCCGACCACCACCGCGGTGGCCAAGCAGTTCCTCTCCTCGAGTGCCCGCGACTCCTGGCACCCGGACCGTCAGCTGATCACCTACGACGACATCCTCACCCCGAGCGGCAACGACGAGGTGTCGGTGACCCTTCTCGGCGCGCACCACCTCGACGCCCGTGGCGTGTGGCGTGGCGAGCTGCCCGAGCGGCAGCGCACCCTCGACTTCGGGATGACCATCGAGGACGGCGAGTGGCGCATCGACGACCCGCCGGACGCGATGGTGGTCTCCGACGCGTTCTTCGACGCCCGCTACCGCCAGGTGTTCCTCTACTTCCTCGACCCGACGGCGAAGGTGGTCGTCCCGGAGCCGGTCTTCGTGCCCACCGGCGGACAGCTCTCCGCGGTGCTGATGCGCGCCCTGCTCCGCGGGCCGGGCCCGGACCTGCGCGGGGTGACCCGCTCCTACATTCCCGATGACCTCACCCTTGACCTCACCGCACCGGTCTCCGCCAACGGCCTGGCCGAGGTGTCCCTGCGCGGCGACGCCGCACCCCTCGACCCGGAGAGCGTTCAGTTGATGGCGGTGCAGGTGGTCTGGACCCTGCGCCAGGACCCGTCCGTACGTCGGGTCCGGCTCACCATCAACGACACCCCGATCAGCGTCTCCGGCACGTCCTCCGACCTCGACGTGGCGATGGGGGAGCAGTACAACCCGGTCGGTCCCGGTGCCGGGCGTGACCTGTTCGCCCTGCGCGACGGACGTCTGGTGTCCCAGACCGGCAGCGGAGTGGTCAACCAGACGGGGCCCTTCGGCACCGAGGCCGCCGGGTTGGAGGCGATCGCGGTCGACCTGTCGGGCACCCGGGTCGCCGGCGTCACCTCCGACGGCGGTTCGATCCGCTTGGCCCCCGTCTCGGGGGAGCGGGAGCGGGCCACGACCGTGTTCAGCGGCGGCACCGACCTGCTCAAGCCGTCGTGGGACGTGTCGGGCCGGCTGTGGGTGGTCGACCGGAACTCCGGCAACGCCGAGGTCTCCTACGTGACCCGGGGGCGTCGCCACCCGGTCCGGGTCCCGGGCGTGACGGGCGAGAACATCACCCGCGCCATCGTCTCCCGCGACGGCACCCGACTGGTCGCCGTGCTGCGCGAGCCACGTCAGGACCGGGTGGTGCTCAGCCGGCTGGCGGTCGACGGCTCCCGTGCCCGCGGCACCAGGGCCCGGGTGATCCACGGCGACGCCGAGGAGCGCACCCGGATCAACGACATCGGGTGGTACTCCCCGACCGAGGTGGTGCTGGTCAGGTCGCTCTCCGACGACCTGTCCCAGGTGACCACCTTCTCGGTCGACGGATCGCGCGCGGTGTCGTCGGCCAACGTGCCCGTCGAGCTGGTCCGCGACGACATCGTGTCGTTGGTCAGCTCGCCGGTCCCGGAGACCCCGACGTGGGCGATCGCGGCCTCCGGCGAGGTCCACGAGCTCAATGCCGAGCTCGACGGCACGTTCCCCGCCGAGGGCCTGGTCTCGCTGACCTACGCCGGCTGAGCCGGACTCTTCACAGCGTCGGTCCACAGGCCGGCGTACCGCCCTTGCCCCGTTGCCGTCGACGCGTTCGGATGGTGGCGTGCTCACCACCCTCAACGACCTGGTCACCGGCTCTGCCTGTCCCGGATGTGGTCAGGCCGGCGAGCTCGTGTGCCGGGAGTGCTTCGCCGGCCTCGACGGGATCGCCCGACCGGCGATGCCGACCCCGCCCCCGCCGGGGCTGCTGCGTCCCTGGGCGGCGGGGGAGTACGACGGCCTGCTGCGCACGCTGCTCCTGGGCCACAAGGAGCACCACCAGTTCGGGCTACGTCGACCGTTGGGCGTCCTGCTCGCCGGTGCCGTCGAACGCCTCGTCGCGGCCGCGGGTGCCGCGGACGGCGTGCCCCTGCTGTTGGTGCCGGTGCCGTCCCAGCCGGCGTCGGTGCGCTCGCGCGGCCACGACCCGACGTACCTCCTCACCCGGGCCGCCGCCGTCGAGCTGCGGCGGCGAGGCGGCAGCGTGACGTGTGCGCGACTGCTCCGGGTCGGCCGGGTGCTCGACCAGGGCGGACTCGACTTCGCCGGCCGCCAGGCCAACCTCGCCGGATCGATGTCGGTGCCCTCGCGGGCGCTGCGCCGCCTGGCATCGCGCCAGTCCGAGGGTTGGGCGGTGGTCTGCGACGACGTGCTCACCACGGGCGCCACCGCCCGTGAGGCACAGCGAGCGCTGCAGGCCAGCGGGATCGGCGTGCTGGGGGTGGCCACGGTCGCGGCGACCCGCAAGAGGCTCCCAGCGGTGCGCCGGTCGGGGTGAGCGCGCGCACAGCGAACATTCAGGCGGATCGCTGGCCTTGTCAGCGGGAACCGACTAGCGTCTGTGCATGGAGTCCGTTCGGGTCCGTGGTTGCGTCGACAGGTTGCTCACCGAGCCCTGTGGGCAAGCCGAAGCCAGTCGCAGGCGAAACGGTCCACGTAAGTCCACGGTCAGGAGCTCGCTCCCGGTCGGCGGACGATCACGGTGCGGCTTAGAAGTAAGTCCTGCCCCGGCCTCGTCGTCAGATACGACGATTCGTCGGGAGACGGTGGGTAGTGGCATCAAGCCGCGAGAGCTGCAGCAGGCGATTGTGGGGTCGAAGACCAGGTCGGCCGAACGGACTCCACCCCCTCGCGTCCGGAGACCGCCCGTCGGGCGGTGCTCCGGCATGTTCAAGTAACCAACTGATGCACGGGAGGTCTACATGGATGTTGTGGTGAACGCTCGACACTGTGAGGTGTCTGATCGGTTCCGCAGTCATGTCGAGGAGAAACTGGCCCGACTCGAGAAGCACGACCACCGCATCATGCGCGTGCTCGTCGAGGTCGAACAGGAGCGCAACCCCCGTCAACACGATCGTGCCGTGCGCGTGGAGCTGACCGCTCTCTCCAAGGGTCCGGTGATCCGTGCAGAAGCGGCCGCCGAGGACAAGATGGGAGCGCTCGACCTCGCCCTCGACAAGATGGCCGCCCAGATGCGTCGCGCGGCCGACCGCCGTCGCGTGCACCGTGGGCGTCACACGCCCGTCTCCGTCGGCGAGGCACTCGCCGCCGCGGAGCCGAGCCAGCCCACCGTGCCCGCCGACGACGGCGTGGTCACCACCGAACGCCAGGTCGGCCCGATCACGGTCACCGGCGACGGTCCGCTGGTGGTCCGCGAGAAGTCGCACCCCGCCGAGCCGATGACCCTCGACCAAGCGCTCTACGAGATGGAACTCGTCGGGCACGACTTCTACCTGTACGTCGACAAGGACAGCGAGCGTCCCGCAGTGGTGTACCGCCGCCGTGGGTACGACTACGGAGTGATCTCCCTGGAGGTCGGGAACTGACCCGTTCGGGTGATGGACACATGACACGACTGGGTGGCACAGCAAGCACGCTGACGCCCAGTCGTGTCATGATGCTCGGGTGAGCGACATCAATGACTCCGAGCCGATCCGGGTGCTGGTCGTTGACGACCAGGAACTCTTCCGACGCGGCCTGACGATGCTTCTGGGCGTCGAGCCCGGCATCGAGGTCGTGGGCGAGGCCGGCGACGGCATCGAGGGAACCGAGCTGGCCGCGAGCGTGGCACCCGACGTGGTGCTGCTCGACGTGCGCATGCCGAAGCGGTCGGGCATCGAGGCCTGTGTGGCGATCAAGGAGATCGTGCCGTCGGCGAAGATCATCATGCTCACCGTCTCCGACGAGGAGGCCGATCTCTACGAAGCGGTCAAGAGTGGCGCCTCCGGCTACCTGCTCAAGGACTCCTCCATCGACGAGGTGGCCCAGGCCGTGCGGGTGGTGGCCGACGGACAGTCCCTGATCAGCCCTTCGATGGCGGTCAAGCTGATCGACGAGTTCAAGCAGATGTCGCGCCCCGAGCGCGAGCAGCCGACCGGGCTCCGGCTCACCGAGCGTGAGCTCGAGGTGCTCCGCCTGGTCGCCAAGGGCATGAACAACCGCGAGATCGCCCGCCAGCTGTTCATCAGCGAGAACACCGTGAAGAACCACGTCCGCAACATCCTGGAGAAGCTCCAGCTGCACTCGCGCATGGAGGCCGTCATGTACGCCGTCCGCGAGAAGCTGCTCGACATTCCCTGACCGTGGAGTCGTTGTCACTGGCCCAGGCCCGCCGGGTGGCCCTGGCCGCCCAGGGCTTCCTCGATGCGCCGCATGCCACGCCCACGCTGCGCACGCTCCGCCGTACCGTCGCCCGCACCGGCGTGCTGCAGGTCGACTCGGTCAACGTGCTGCAACGCGCCCACTACATGCCGCTCTACTCGCGGATGGGCCCCTACGACACCGAGCTCCTGCGCAAGGCCAGTGAGCACCGGGCCCGGCAGCCCCGTCAGCTCATCGAGTACTGGGCGCACGTGCAGGCGCTGATGCCGGTCGACCTGTGGCCGTTCATGCAGCACCGCATGGCGTCCTACCGGGTCCGGCGCGGCAAGTGGTGGCCGATCACCGACACCCAGCCGGGCCTCGAGCACGAGGTGCTGGCGGCTGTCCGCGACCGCGGTCCGGTGACCGCACGCCAGCTCGACGCGGAGTTCAGCTCCGAGCCCCGGGACCGCAAGCACTGGGGCTGGAACTGGTCGGAGTCCCGCAAGGTGCTCGACTACCTCTACATGGTGGGCGACGTGGCCGTCGCCGGGCGCAACTCCCAGTTCGAGGTGGTCTACGACGTGCCCGAGCGCGTGCTGCCCGCCGAGGTCCTCAACGCCCCGACCCCGACGCCGCAGGACGCGGCCGTCGAGCTGGTCCGGCGCGCGGCCGTCTCCCATGGCGTCGCCACCGGCCGCTGCCTGGCCGACTACTACCGCATGCCGATGGGCGCCAGCACCCGTGACAACGCAGGAATGGCCGCCGGCCCGGCGATCGAGCGCCTCGTCGAGGACGGCGAGCTGCTGCCGGTTCGGGTCGACGGCTGGACGCGCCCGGCGTACCTCCACCGCGACGCGCGCCTGCCCCGGCGGGTCCGGGCCCGTACCCTGCTCAGCCCGTTCGACCCGGTGGTGTGGGAGCGCGAGCGCACCGAGAAGCTCTTCGACTTCCACTACCGCATCGAGATCTACGTGCCCGCCGCCAAGCGGCTGCACGGCTACTACGTGCTGCCGTTCCTCAGCGGTGACCGGCTGGCCGGCCGGGTCGACCTCAAGGCCGACCGGGCCACCGGCCGGCTGCTGGTCAAGGCGGCGTACGCCGAGGAGACCGCGGCGCCCGACACCGACGCCGAGCTGGCCGCCGAGCTCCGGCGGCTGGCCGGCTGGCTCGGCCTCGACGAGATCGTGGTGGAGCCACGCGGCGACCTTGCCGCCGGTGTGGCCGCGGCACTCGCTACTGTTTCCCGAGAACACTGACTGGGAAACGGGGATCGTCGTGGGCTGGTTGATCGGAATCATCGTGGTGGCCGCCATCGTGGGCGTCACCATCTGGCTGCTGCAACGGCGCAAGAAGCCCGGCGAGTCCCCGTGGCAGCCCGACGACGTGGTCGGCACCGCCGACGTGGCCTCGACCCAGGCCCTGCGCGACCTGCGCAACGGCGACGTCATCGAATACCTCGGCCACAAGTGGTTCGTCCGCGGGCGCCTCGACTTCAACGAGGAGGGCTACCTCTGGACCGAGCACCTCCTCGACGACGCCGACGAGAAGCGCTGGGTCTGCGTCGAGGACGACGAGGGCTTCGAGGTCTCCCTGTGGCACTCACTCGCGCTCGGTGACATCGACCAGGGCTCGGCCGGCGACCGCGACGTGATCGTCGCCGGGGTGGCCTACCGCCTGCAGGAGCAGGGCACCGCCCGCTTCTCGGCCCTCGGCAGCACCGGTACGGCGCCCAGCGGCAACGTGGACTACGCCGACTACAAGAGCAAGGACGGCAAGCTGCTCGGCTTCGAGAGGTTCGGCTCCTCGTGGGAGGCGTCGGTCGGCGAGGTCCTGCAACCGTTCGAGCTGACGGTCTTCCCCGGCTCAGACCGCGACTGACATGACGGTCCAGGAAATCTCGGTGGCGTTCGCAGACGTGCGCGCCGCCACCCTGCGCTGGGCGGTCGGACTCCCCGAGCGCGTGGCCCTGGTGACGCGCACCCTCGAGGTCGGCCACGGTGTCGTCGTCGACCTGCGGGTCCTCGGCGCCTCCCACCAGGTGCTGGTCCGCGACGCCGCCGGCGACGTGCTGCTCTCCGAGACCGTGGCCTGCGACCTCCCCGGGGCCGCGGCCATGCCCGAGCAGATCGGCGCCCCCGGCTACGACTTCACCTCCGGCGTCGAGCGACTCGAGGCCGACGACCTGGTGGCCCGGGTCGACGTGCTCACCTCGTCCCTGGCCGATGACCCCGACGCCCTGGTGGTGTCCTTCCCCGGGGTGCCCCACGCGGTGACCGCGCTGGCGCTCCGTCGCACACCCGACGCGATCTCCTGGGAGTCCTGGCATGCCTATCCGCAGACCGGCGAGCTGGTCCACACGACCACGCGTGCGACGACAGGGGTGAGCACCGATGTCCGGAACTGAGGAACCCGAGTTCCGCCACGCCAGCCGCCGGCCGGGCAACCCGCGCGGACTCATCATCGTGGCCGTGCTCGTGGTCGTCGCGCTGATCGCCGTCCCCCTCATCTGGAACGCGCTGAGGAGCAGCCCCGAGGGCTGGCTCGACGACCACTACACGTACGTCGACGGCGACGTCGACAACGACGGTCGGCACTACACGTCCGACGACACCGTCGACCAGACGGTGGCCGCGATCGACCAGGGCACCGACCCCAGCGAGAAGCGCCAGGAGGACTCGACGTACTTCCTGCGCTACAAGAACGACTGGCTGGTCGAGGTCGAGGCCGACGACGACGGGTCGGGCACCGACGTCACGCTCTTCGAGTTCGACGCCGGCTACCGGCACCACGGCACGTTGCTCTTCTTCTGGAGCAGTCACTACCAGCGCGGCGGGTTCTTCCGCGGCGGCGGCAGCGGAAGCGGAAAGTAAGGGAACCCCATGAACGAACTCGTTGAAGGTGTGCTGGCGTCGCTGGCCTTCGGTGCCGTCGGACTGGTCCTGTTGGCGGTGGGCTTCTACATGGTCGACCTGCTGACCCCGGGCCGCCTGGGCCACCTGATCTTCGTCGACCGCAACCGCGACGCGTCGCTGGTCCTGGCGTCATCGCTGCTGGCCATCGGCGGCATCGTGGCCAGCGCGATCTTCACCGCCGACGGCGACACCCTGGAGAACCTCGTCGAGACCGTGGCCTACGGCGCGATCGGCGTGGCGATGCAGGGCGCCGCCTTCGTGGTGCTCGACCTGCTGACCCCCGGCAAGCTGGGGGAGACCCTCACCGACGAGGACGACGATCCGGCCGTCTGGGTCGCGGTGGCCATGAACCTGGCCGTCGGCGTGATCGTCATGGCCTCCCTGTCCTGATCTTGCCGACCCTGACCGCGGACACCACGGCCCGACCCGAGGCGCCGGTCGGACGAGCCATGACCGTGGTCGTGCTGGTGGCCGTCTTCATCTGCGCCGCCTGCGGACTGGTCTACGAGCTGGCACTGGTCACCCTGGGCAGCTACCTCCTGGGCAGCTCGATCACCCAGACCGCGATCGTCATCTCGGTGACCATGTTCGCGATGGGTCTCGGTGCCCTCTTCGCCAAGCAGTGGCTGGGCCGTCCACTCGCCGCGTTCCTGTGCGTCGAGCTCGGGCTGGCCCTGATCGGCGGGTTCAGCGTCCCGCTGCTGTACGTCGCGTTCGCCTGGCTGGAGTTCTACACGCCGGCCATGGTGATCTGCGCCCTGCTGATCGGCATGCTCATCGGGGCCGAGATCCCTTTGTTGATGGAGCTGTTGCAGCGGTTCCGGGCCCAGGACCCGGCCCGCGCGGTGGCCAACATCAACGCCGTCGACTACATCGGCGCCCTCGTCGGGGGACTGGCCTTCCCGTTCGTGCTGCTCCCGATGCTCGACCTGCTTATCGGCACCCTGGTGGTGGCCGCGTTCAACGTCGCCGCCGCGTGGCTGGTGGCCCTGGTCCTGCTCCGCGGCACCGGTGAACGCCGCCGGCTCGTGTCGGCGTCGCTGGCCTGCGGTCTGGTCGCCGTACTCCTCGGGGGCATGGCGTGGAAGGCGTCGGAGTTCGAGGCGACCGCCCGTCAGCTGCTCTACCGCGACCCGATCATCCACGCCGAGCGCTCGGCGTACCAGGACATCGTGGTCACCCGCGGCGCGGTCACCGGGCCCGAGCACACCGACGTGCGCCTCTTCCTCGACGGCGACCTCCAGTTCTCCTCGGTCGACGAGTACCGCTACCACGAGATGCTGGTCCACCCGGCGATGTCCGGGCCGCACGCACGGGTGCTGGTCCTCGGCGGCGGCGACGGCCTCGCCCTCCGCGAGATCCTGAAGTACGACGACGTCGACGAGGTCACCCTGGTCGACCTGGACCCGGCAGTCGTCGACCTGGCCCGCAGCTTCGAGCCGATCAGCTCGCTCAACGAGCACTCGTTCGAGGACCCCCGGGTCACCCGCATCGCGGCCGACGCGTTCTCCTGGGTGCGCGAGCAGACCGGGGGCGACCGACGGTTCGACACGATCGTCGTCGACTTCCCCGACCCGGACTCCACGGCCATCGCCAAGCTCTACTCGGAGGAGTTCTACGGGATGCTCCGGCCGTTGATGGCGCCCGGGGGCCGCACCGTGGTGCAGTCGGGGAGCCCGTTCTTCGCCCCCGACGCATTCTGGTGCGTTCGTCGTACCGTCGCGGCCAGCGGCCTCTCGACCGTGCCGTACCACGCCGAGGTGCCCTCGTTCGGCGACTGGGGCTTCGTCCTCGCCACCGAGGAGCCCACCACGCTGTCACTGGACGACGACGTCCCCGACGGGCTGCGGTTCGTCAACGACGCGACGCTCGGCGCGGCGACCGTGTTCCCGCCCGATCGGGCCGAGCGCGACGTGCAGGTCTCGACGCTGCTCGACCCGGTGATCCTGGAGTACACCCGCAGCGGGTGGGTCGGCTACTGACCCCGGCCGTGCCCGAGCGGCATCGGTAGCGGAAATTCTTTGGCCCGTGGGTAGCATTGCCTGCGGCGCGGGCGGCTTGGCCTGGCGCCGGCTCGACCATCTACCCAGGGAGTTCCTCCTCGTGCCTGCCATCCTCGACAAGATCCTCCGTATCGGTGAGGGCAAGATCCTTCGCGAGCTCGAGGCGGTGGCCAAGGCGGTCAACGCGATCGAGGACGACTTCGTCAAGATGAGCGACGCCGAGCTGCGAGCCATGACCGACGAGTTCAAGGAGCGCCTCGGCAAGGGCGAGACCCTCGACGACATCATGCCGGAGGCCTTCGCCACCGTGCGCGAGGCGGCCCACCGCGTGATCGGCCAGCGTCACTACGACGTCCAGATCATGGGTGGCGCGGCGCTCCACATGGGCAACATCGCCGAGATGAAGACCGGTGAGGGCAAGACCCTGGTCGCCACCCTCCCGGCGTACCTCAACGCACTGGCCGGCCAGGGCGTCCACATCGTCACGGTCAACGACTACCTGGCCAAGTTCCAGTCCGAGATGATGGGCCGCATCCACCACTTCCTCGGCCTGAGCACCGGCGTGATCCTCCCGTCGATGCGTCCGGCCGAGCGTCGCGAGGCCTACAACTGCGACATCACCTACGGCACCAACAACGAGCTCGGGTTCGACTACCTGCGCGACAACATGGCCTCCGACATCAAGGACTGCGTGCAGCGCGGCCACGGCTACGCGATCGTCGACGAGGTCGACTCGATCCTCATCGACGAGGCGCGCACCCCGCTGATCATCTCCGGCCCCACCCAGGACGAGGTCCGCTGGTACGCCGAGTTCGCCAAGATCGCGCGCACGATGAAGATCGACGTCGACTACGAGGTCGACGAGAAGAAGCGCACCATCTCCGTGCTCGAGGGCGGCATCACCAAGGTCGAGGACCACCTCGGTATCGTCAACCTCTACGACTCGGTCAACACACCGTTGATCTCCTTCATGAACAACTCCATCAAGGCCAAGGAGCTGTTTCGCAAGGACAAGGAGTACGTCGTCATGGACGGCGAGGTCCTCATCGTCGACGAGCACACCGGCCGCATGCTGGCCGGTCGCCGCTACAACGACGGCCTGCACCAGGCGATCGAGGCCAAGGAGGGCGTGACCGTCCGCGAGGAGTACCAGACCCTCGCCACGGTCACCCTGCAGAACTACTTCCGCCTCTACAAGAAGCTCTCCGGCATGACCGGTACGGCGATGACCGAGGCCAGCGAGTTCGACAAGATCTACAACCTCGGCGTGGTGCCGATCCCGACCAACAAGCCGATGCTCCGCAACGACCAGGCCGACCTCGTCTACCGCACCGAGGAGGCCAAGTACCTCGCCGTGTGCGACGACATCGTCGAGCGCCACAAGAACGGTCAGCCGGTGCTGGTCGGCACCGTCTCGGTCGAGAAGTCCGAGCTGCTCTCCGGCCTGCTGAAGAAGAAGAACATCCCGCACAGCGTCCTCAACGCCAAGGTGCATGCCGACGAGGCGCGCATCGTCGCGATGGCCGGCCACAAGGGCGCGGTCACGGTCGCGACCAACATGGCCGGTCGAGGCACCGACATCATGCTCGGCGGTTCGGTCGAGTTCCTGGCCGACGAGGAGCTGCGCAAGAAGGGCCTCGAGCCGACGGGCGAGACCGCCGATCAGTACGAAGCCGAGTGGGAGCCGACCCTGGTCCGCATCCGCGAGCAGGTCAAGGCCGAGCACGACGAGGTCAAGGACACCGGCGGCCTCTACGTCGTCGGCACCGAGCGCCACGAGTCCCGTCGCATCGACAACCAGCTGCGTGGTCGTTCCGGCCGCCAGGGTGACCCGGGGGAGTCCCGGTTCTACCTGTCGCTCCAGGACGAGCTGATGCGCCTGTTCAAGTCCGACTGGGTCGACCGGGTGCTCACCATGCTGAAGGTGCCCGACGACGTACCGATCGAGAACAAGCGGGTCACCGGCGCGATCGCCAACGCCCAGGGCCAGATCGAGTCGCAGAACTTCGAGTCCCGCAAGAACGTCCTCAAGTACGACGACGTGATGGACCGCCAGCGCCACGTGATCTACGGCGAGCGCCGCGAGGTGCTCGAGGGTGCCGACCTCGAGCAGCAGATGCGCGGCTTCGTCGACGACGTCATCGAGGCCTACGTCACCGGTGCCACCGAGGGCTTCGCCGAGGAGTGGGACCTCGACGCACTCTGGACCGCGCTCAAGCAGCTCTACCCGATCAGCCTCAGCCTGGCCCAGGTCGAGGAGGACGCCGGCGCCCGCGCGGCCATGTCGCGGGTCGACCTGACCGCCACCTTGCAGAAGGACGCCCAGAAGGCGTACGACGAGCGCGAGGCGCTGGTCGGCGAGGAGAACATGCGCGAGCTCGAGCGTCGCGTCGTGCTCTCGGTGCTCGACCGCAAGTGGCGTGACCACCTCTACGAGATGGACTACCTGCGCGAGGGCATCTACCTTCGCGCGTACTCCCAGCGAGACCCGCTCGTGGAGTACCAGCGCGAGGGCTTCGACATGTTCCAGGCCATGATGGACGGCATCAAGGAGGAGTCGGTCGGCTTCCTGTTCAACCTCGAGGTCGAGGTCGAGGAGGACGAGGCGCCCGCCGAGGTCGTCGAGGCCGACGAGGTCACCGCCGTCGACGCGGAGCCGACCCACGTGCACGAGGGACCGCGGATCAGCGCCAAGGGCCTGCAGGCCCCGGCGCCCCCGGCGAACCTGTCCTACACCGGTCCTTCCGAGGACGGCGAGGCCGAGGTCACCGGCGGCACGACGGTCACCGACGCGGACGACCCGTTCGCCAACGTGGGCCGCAACGCCGACTGCCCCTGTGGTTCGGGCAAGAAGTACAAGAAGTGCCACGGCGCACCCGGCGGGCCCACCGGCCTGACCACCCGCGTCAACGGCTGAGGCGAGCCCCGGGTTCTTGTTGCGCGAACCGTGGATTCTTGCGGTTCGAGCCGGGGGTTCTTGCGGTTCAGGCCGGGGTTCTTGCGGTTGAGGCCAACCCCCTGGGGTTGACGAGGCAGCGAGCTCCCGGCCCTGCTCACCTCGTCGAACCGTGGGTTCTCGTCAACTCCGCTGGCGCTCCGTGACAACAACCCATGGTTCGACTCCTGCCGCTGGGACCCGCACTGCGTTGGAGTTCGGGTAGCGGCATTCGCAGAGCGAATTCTGCTACCCGAACTCCAACGCGGTGCACTGCCAGCGCGAGCTGACGATCTCGAGGCGGCCGGCGAGGCAGCGGTTGCGCTCGCCGTACTTCACCCGCACGCAGAACTCGACCGTGTCGTCGTCGAGGAAGCAGGTGTGCACGGTCTGCACCTGGGGACGCACCACGGGACGGCGGCCACGGCCGTGCCCGGCAGCGTGTACGCCGGCGCGCGCGACCACGCCGGCCCGGTAGGCGACCTCTGCGTGGATCCGGGGTGAGGTCCACCGGACCAGCTGGGAGGCGGGGCGGTCGCCGCCGATCACCTCGACACACGCCTGGCTGAAGGTCACGATCCAGCGGTGCAGGTCGGCGCGGACCGGGGGAGCGACGGCGACCACGTCGGCGCCGCGCTGAGGGGACTGCTCTGGCGCCCAGGGCGGACCCAGGTCGGGCTCCAGCTCGAGGGCGAGGGTGCCCTGGAAGCTGTTCGCAGCGGGTTCCACGGGCTGGCGGGGGCTGATCAGCGCCCTGACGTTGTTGCGGGTCGACGACATCACTTCTCCTCGGCGGACTGCTCGCGGGCGGACTGGTCGGTGCTGGAACGGACGGTGGAGGCTCGGACCGCGGAGGCTCGCGACCGGGGTAGGCGGAGGCGGGTGCCGGGATGGATGAGATCGGGGTCGGCCCCGACCACTTCGCGGTTGGCCTGCCAGATCTGCCGCCATCGCGCGTCGATCGATGCGTCGTCGGCGTCGTGCCCCAGGCTGCCTTCGGCGATCGACCACAGCGAGTCGCCGGCCCGCACGCGCACGGCGCCGGGCGCGGACGTCGCACCGGCCGTGGCGGGCCGGGTGACCACACCCGGTGAGCGATCGGGGAGCTGGAGGCCGGCCAGCACGGAGTGCCCCGGGTCGGCAGGTCGAGGCGGCAGGCCCGCAGACTGGTCGGCGACCGCAGGGGACAGCCCGGAGGCCAGGGTGACTCCGCAGGCCAGGAGCACCACCCGGCGCATCGCCGGCGGGCAGCCCCGGACCCGGACGGCCGTGGCGGCCTCGAGCACGGCCAACGAGGTGACCGCCCACCACCACACCGCACTCCCGGTCAGTGCCACGACGGCCAGCAGTGCCAGGGCCCGGTCGAAGGGCGCGTCGGCCAGCGCCCCGGCGTCGAGCAGCACGCCGCAGCGCCGGAGGTCGGGAAGGAGCGCGACGAGGGCGGCCAGGCAGACCAGGGAGACGCCCGCCCAGACCAGGAGGCAGCGGCTGAGCGGTGCGGTGTGAGGGACCCGAGACATGGCCAATGCTTTCGTTTGCGTGCGTTTGCATCAGTGAACGTCTCGTGACGTGGTTTGTCAACGGTTTCTCCACAGGTGTGGGTCGTTGACAGGGCGGCGTGAGCCGTGGAGGCTCCTCCCCATGACCTGGGAGGCCGACCTGTTCGCCTATCTCGACGACCTCGAGGGCGAGGCCGGCGCCGTCTTCGACGCCGAGCGCCAGATGGAGGTGGCCGACCGTGCGCGGGCGGAGTACTCCTCGGTCGACGCGGCCGGCCGGCTGATGGCGAGTGTCGGCTCCGACGTGGCCCTGCGGGTCACCGGTCTGGGCGCCCTGCGCGGACAGCTGGTGCGGGTGGCCACCGGCTGGTGCCTGGTCGAGTCCGGGCAGCAGGAGTGGATCGTGCGGTTGGCCGCGATCAGCGCCATGCAGGGCGTCTCGCCACGGTCGGTCCCGCACGACGCCTGGCCGGTCACGGCGAAGCTCGGTCTCGGGTCGGCGCTGCGGCGGATCAGCGAGTCACAGGAGCGTTGCGGGCTGCGAATGCTGGACGGCGCCCAGTACGACGTCGTACCGGTCCGCGTCGGCGCTGACTTCGTGGAAGCGGTGATGGGGGAGCAGCGCGAGCTCCACCTCTTCACCTTCGAGGCGCTGGCGGCGGTGCACACCAGGCGCTGAGGGCGCTTGCCTCAGGTCGCCTCGGCGTCGTACGGCGGCAGCTCGCCGGCGTCCAACGGGCGGCGGCCCCGGGGCTTCTCGGGCTGGGGATCGTCGGCCATCGCCTCGGCGATGTGCTTGCGCACGATCGTGCGGGGGTCGAGGTCGCGGAGCTCGAGGTCGGAGAACTCCGGGCCCAGCTCGTTGCGCAGGTCGTCACGCGCCGCGTTGGCGTAGGACTTCATCTGCTTGAGGAACCGCCCGGCCTGACGGGCCAGGTCGGGCAGCTTGTCCGGTCCGAACACCAGCACCGCGACCAGGGCGATGACCGCCATCTCGGCCAGGCCGATGTCGAACACGGATCAGAACCGGCTGGAGGGCGTGAGTCCGAGTTGCATGCCGGCCAGCCCGCGGCCCCGTCCGGAGAGGCCCTCCGCGATGCGGTTGAGCTCCTGGGCGGCAGGCGCGGTCGGGTCGGCCTCGACGATCGGCTTGCCCGAGTCACCACCCTCGCGGAGGGACACGTCGAGCGGGATCCGGCCGAGCACGCGGACGTCGTAGCCGAAGCGCTCGGAGAGCGTCGCGGCCACCCGGTCGCCACCGCCGGATCCGAAGATCTCCAGGCGGTGCTCGGGCTTGCCCTCCTCGGCGCAGTGCGGGCAGAGCAGGAAGCTCATGTTCTCGACGACGCCGACGACGCGCTGGTGCATCATCGAGGCCATCGTGCCGGCGCGCTCGGCGACCTCGGCGGCGGCTTCCTGCGGGGTGGTCACCACGATCACCTCGGCGTTGGGGAGGTGCTGTCCCAGCGAGATGGCGACGTCGCCGGTGCCGGGCGGCAGGTCGAGGAGGAGCGCGTCGAGGTCGCCCCAGTAGACGTCGGAGAGCATCTGCACGAGCGCACGGTCGAGCATCGGCCCGCGCCAGGCGACGACCTGCTCGCGCTTGGGCTTGAGCATGCCGATCGAGATCACGGACACACCGGACGGCGTGGGCACGGGCATGATCAGGTCGTCGACCTGGGTCGGGCGGGCGTCGCCCACGCCGAGCATGGCCGGCACCGAGTGGCCGTAGATGTCGGCATCGAGGACGCCGACCCGCAAGCCCTGCTTGGCCAGCGCGAGGGCGAGGTTCACGGTCACCGAGGACTTGCCGACACCACCCTTGCCGGAGGCGATCGCGTAGACCTTGGTGAGGGAGCCGGGCTGGGCGAAGGGGATCTCGCGCTGCGCCTGGCCGCCGCGGAGGATCTCCTGCAGGCCGGCGCGCTGCTCGGCGGTCATCACGCCCAGCTCGAGGTCGACGCCGGTGACGCCCGCCACCCGGCTGACCGCGGCGGTGACGTCACGCGTGATGGTGTCCTTGAGGGGACACCCGGCGACGGTCAGGAGCACGGTCACGGAGACCACGCCGTCGTCGCCGATCTCGATGCGGTCGACCATGTTGATCTCGGTGATAGGGCGCTTGATCTCAGGGTCGTTGACTGTCGCCAGTGCGGCGGTGACCTGCTCGATCGTGGGGGTGCTCATGATCCCCAAGCCTACGTGGTGCTCCGAGGTTCAACGATTTCGGTCTCGTCCCCGGATTCCTCCTCAGGCCCGCTGGCCGCGAGCTCCTCGAGATCGGTCAGCAGGACCTTCAGCTCGGAGCGGAGGAAGTCGCGGGTGGCCACCTCGCCGACCGCCATCCGCAGTGAGGCCACCTCGCGGGCCAGGAACTCCATGTCGGCGTGGGCCCGGGCATTGGCCTGCCGGTCCTGCTCGGCGATCACCTTGTCGCGGGTCTCCTGCCGGTTCTGCGCGAGCAAGATCAGCGGTGCGGCGTACGACGCCTGGAGGCTGAGCATCAGCGTCAGGAAGATGTAGGGGTAGTCGTCCCAGCGCACCGACGAGGGCGCGAGCGCGTTCCAGCCGATCCAGACCACCACGAACAGGGTCATGTAGATCAGGAACTTCGCGGTGCCCATGAAGCGGGCGAACTGCTCGGCGAAGACGCCGAACATCTCCGAGTCGTACGTCGGCCGGCGGACCAGCGGTCGGCGTACCTCGCGGGGTGTGTCGAGACGGCTTCGGCGCTCAGCCATGGGTCACCCCCGTGCGCGGGACCTGCTCGCGCCAGTTCTCCGGGAGCATGTGGTCGAGGAGGTCGTCGACGGTGACCGCGCCCAGCAGCCGGCCGTCGTCGTCGACGACAGGGGCGGCCACCAGGTTGTACGTCGCGAGGTGTGCGGCGACCGCGTCGATGCTCATCCCGGGACGCAGTGGGTCGAGCGTCTGGTCGAGTGCGGCGGCCACCAGCGTCGACGGTGGCTCACGCAGCAGGCGCTGGATGTGCGCGACGCCGAGCAGGCGCCCGGTCGGTGGTTCGAGGGGCGACCGGCACACGTAGACCAGAGCGGCCAGGGACGTGGTGAGGTCGGGGTTGCGGACGTGGGCCAGGGCCTCGGCGATGGTCGCGTCGGGCGGCAGGATCACCGGCTCGACGGTCATCATGGCGCCGGCGGTGTGCTCGGCGTACGACATCAGTCGCTTGACGTCCTCGGCGTCCGAGGGCTCCATCAGCTCGAGCAGCTGGGCCGCGGTCTCGGGCGGCAGGTCGGCGATGAGGTCGGCGGCGTCGTCGGGTGACATCTCCTCGAGCACGTCGGCGGCCCGCTCGGAGTCGAGGTGCTCCAGGATCTCGACCTGGTCCTCCTCGGGCAGCTCCTCGAGGACGTCGGCGAGACGCTCGTCGTCGAGACCGGCGATGACCGCGCCGAGGCGTTCCTTCGGCAGGTCGTGGATCACGCTCGCCGCGTCGGCCGGCCGCATCTCGTGCAGGGAGGCGAGCAGCTGGGTGGCGCCCTGGCTCTCCTCCGGCCGGGTCACACCGGTGACCTCGCCCCACTCGAGGACGTGGGTCTGACCCTTGCGGCGGAACCCCCGTCCCGGCTCCTGGAGCGCGACCCGGCTGAGCACCCAGTCGCGGTTGCGGGCCTGCTCCATGGCGACGTCGTAGACGACGCCGGTCACCTCCGAGCCGATCACCCGCACGTTGCGGTCGAGCATCTGCCCGATCACCAGGGTCTCGGTGGGCCGCTGCTGGAACCGACGCATGTTCAGCAGGCCCGTGGTGTAGACCTGCCCGGAGTCGATGTTGGTGACCCGGGTCATCGGCACGAAGATGCGGCGCCGGCCGAAGACCTCGGCGACCAGCCCCAGCACACGCGGCTGGCTGGACTCGGTGCGGAGCGCCACCACGAGGTCTCGCACCTTGCCGACCTGGTCACCCTGGGGGTCGAAGATCGGCAGCCCGACCAGTCGGGCCACGAAGACGCGGGAAGGGGCAGTGCTCACGAGACCCCACCGTATCGGCCGGGACGCGAAATCGTGCTCACGGACCGCCGAAGACGTTCAACGTCTGTCCGCGGTTCATGTTGCTGCCGGGGACGGAGGGCAGGCGCAGCGCGGTCATGACCAGGTTGGCGACGTCGGTGTTGCGCACCGGCTGTGCCTCGTTGTAGCCGGGCCTCGTGCGACCGGGACGCCGCAGCTGCGGGTTGATCGCATAGAGGTCCGTGCCCGCGCGCACGGTGGGGCCCCACACCACGAACGGGATCTGGTGGTTGCGCAGCAGCGACGGATCGGAGTTCGTACGCCGGTAGCCCGCATGCTCGGTGGTCAGCACGACGAGGGTGTGGCCACGCAGGGTCGCGGAGTTGTTGATCGTGACCCGGATCCGGCGGACCAGCTCGTCGACGCGTCGGGCGCTCTTCCTGTACGCCGCAGACATGTAGCCCGACTCGTGACCGACGGTGTCGAGGTCGTTGAGCTGCAGGAAGGAGAACCGTCGCGGGGACGTGGCCAGCTGGCGGGTGAAGTCGCGGACCAGGATCGCGCTGCTCCTGTTCTGGGCGTACGTCGTGATCTTGTTGCGGCCGTAGTCCCTGGTCTGGGGGTCGAGCGCGCCGTGCCGGGCGTCGTACGACCTGCGGATCATCGCCATGGCCGGATCCTGGGCGTAGAGCGCGGTCGAGTAGCCGACGTCGTGTGCCATCGCGAAGGCGCTGTTGACGTAGTGGCCCGCAGCCTGGGCGATGGTGCCACCGGTGTCCCTGTCGACGCCCACCCCGTGGCCGCCGTACTTCGCCGTCACCGAGCGCCCGGTCACCATCGAGGTGGCGTTGGGAAGCTGCGTGGTGCGGGTGTACTCGGTGCGGGCGTCGAGCGTCGAGGCGCCCTTCTCCATGAAGTAGGCCATGCCCGGAGCCCTTGCCGCGGCGAGCTGGGCCAGCATGTCGGGGCGCAGTCCCTCGACCGAGATGACCACGACCCGGGTCACTCCGCTGGTCTGGGCGCGCGCCGGGGGAATGCTCGCGTTGGCGATCACCAGCGGGTGGTCCGTGCTCTTGCGGACCAGGGCGCTGCGGAGTGCGACGTAGCCGGTGAAGCGGGTCGGTGCCGTGCCGAAGATCCAGTCGACCGGCATCGGCTTCGGCGGGTGGCAGGTGGACCCGGTGAAGTAGCCGCCGTTGGCTGACCGAAGCTCGGTGCGTCGGTAGACCGGGCAGAAGTAGAGCTCGCGCTCGTTCATGTCGCCGGTGAAGTGGACGGGCTGTCCGGGGTAGTTCTCGCGCAGCCGGTTGGCCAGGGCGATCTCGATGTTGGTCGCCTTGATCCGCCACTTGCGGGCGTCACCGCGGGCGTTGGCGGGGTTGTGGAAGTTCGCGAACCACGCGAGCTGGCCGGTCTTCACGTGGCGCAGCTGCACGTAGGGCATGCGGATCAGGTCGCCGCCGAAGTAGGGGATGTGCACCCACTTCTTCTGCACGACCTCCCAGGTGTCGCGGCGCCACGCGATGCTGTTGTGCATCGCGGCCGGGCCCAGCTCGGAGCCGGGGTAGATGCCGTACTGGGTGCCGGTGAGCGCCTTGAACTTCTTGAACTGGGGGTCCTGCATCTCCTGGAAGCCGACCAGGTCGATGTTCTGCTGGCGGAGCAGCTGCACGGACCAGACCATGCGCTGCTCGCCGGAGGCCCAGCCGGGTCGGTCGCCACCGGGCCTGGTGTGGCCGGCGCCGAGCAGGTTGAACGACGCCATCCGGAACTGGGTGGCCCCGGTGGGTGCGGGTGCGCGCGGGTTCTCCGCGCTCAGGCTGGCCTGACCGTCGTCGTTGCCGTTGCCGTCGGAGTCGAAGGGGGACGCGAAGTGCAGCACCGTCGCCATCAGGACCAGGGCGAGGCCGGCTCCGATGAGCACGCGAGGATGGGAACGCCGCCACGTTGTGAACCGGGCCAGCCTCATGCGTGCCCTCCTAACCGATCGACTTCTCTGGGCACGTAGGCGCCAGCATGACAGTCGGAGACCGGTTTCCCGGGCACTCCGACGCGGCCGCCTGTCGGCGTGTCGCACCGGATGTCGTCGGGGGAGCCCCCGGTGATACCTTGCGCGCGATGCCGACGACGGGTTCGGAGCGAGGGGAGAAAGGGCGACGATGGCTGGCCGGATTGTGTTGCACATCGGTGCGATGAAGACCGGGACGAGCTTCGTCCAGTCCGTGCTCGGGAACAACCAGGAGCTGCTCGCCGAGCGTGACGCCGTGTTCCTCGGTGGGGCCTTCGGGGTCCAGTCCCGCGCCGTGCGCGACGTGCTCAACCTGCCGAAGCAGCCCGGGAAGAACAAGCGGAAGTGGCGCGCGCTCGTGCAGCCCGTGGGCGCCATGGACCCCGACACCACGGCCGTGGTGTCGATGGAGTTCCTCAGCTTCGCCTCGGACCGGCACATGGGTCCGTTCCTCAACCCCTTGAGGAACTCCCACGCCACCATCGAGGTGATCCTCACCGTGCGCGACCAGTCCCGGGTGATCCCTGCGCAGTGGCAGACCTACACCCGCAACTTCGGTGACGAGTCGTGGCCCGACTACCTGCGCCGCATCGAGCCCTCGCGCAGTCGCCGGGTGACCCGCTCCCGGGCGCACCGCACCTTCCACCGTGCCCAGGACATCACGCCGATGCTGGAGCGATGGAGTCGTGCCCACGGCATCGCCAAGACCCACGTCGTCACCGTCCCGCCCCCGGACGCGCCCCGCTCGGAGCTGTGGGACCGGTTCAGTGCCGCTGCCGGGTTCGACGGGAGCGGGGTCGACCTCGACGACGTGCACGACAACACCTCACTGGGGTTCGGCTCCTGCGAGTTCCTGCGGCGCGTCAACGCACACCTGGCCGACGTACCCCCGCGTCGCTACCGCGTGGGCATGCGGGCGCTGGCCCGCGACGTGCTCGCCCCGCTGCGCGCCTCCGAGAGCAGGCCCGTGCTCGACCGTCGCGCCGCCGAGTACGCCGCCACGCTCAACCAGGAGCTGCGCGAGGCGATGTCCGACTCGCGGTTCGAGCTCTACGGCAGCCTCGACGACCTCCCCGTGTCGAGCAGCTTCCCCGACCTCCCGCGCAAGGCCGCCAGCGCACCCGAGGCAGAGGTGCGGGCGGCCACCCTCGCCGTCCTCGACCACCTCGAGGCCACCACCGACGTGGCCGTCGGAGCCCGCCCGTCGAAGGTGGACGATCTCATCGCAACCGCGGGTCAGGCACTGCGCCGGGCCAACGGGTGGAATGCGTAGCATGGTGCCGAACGCAGCGACGACCCTGACGAGGGAGGACTGCCCATGAAGGCGACCGCTCCCGTGATCCGGGACATCAGCATCTCCGACGAGGGCATTCGCATGCGCGGCCGCCGGGACCGTGCCATCGACGTCAAGTTCGACGACCGGCGGGTCTGGTCCTTCTGGTCGCGCCGCGACACGGTCGCCGACGGTCGTGAGCTCCTCGCCCGCTGGCCCGAGGCGCTGCGCAGGTTCCTCGACGGTACGACGACCCTCGCGCTGGTCGACCACGTGAGTGGTGACGAGCTCTTCTGCGCCGAGGTCAGCCTCGGCAGCGGCAACGGTGCGATCACGGTCGAGGACTCCGACGGCCATCCCCTGGGACTCGACAAGAGCAACCGGCTCTCCCGCCTGTTCGAGAGCCGCAGCGCCGAGCACACCGGGCCGCTCCTCGACTCGATGCGGGCCGTGGTCGACGCGCTTGCCACGTGTGGCGTCGAGGCGTTCATGGCCTACGGCACGCTCCTCGGCGCGGTCCGCCAGGGCGGCCTGATCGGGCACGACTCCGACGCCGATCTCGGCTACGTGAGCCGTCACGACCAGCCGGTCGACGCGATGCTCGAGTCGTTCCGGCTGCAGCGCGCACTGATCGACATGGGCTACCCGGTGACGCGATACAGCGGGCTCGCCTTCAAGGTGCTGGTCACCGAGTCCGACGGCGCGGTCCGTGGGCTCGACGTGTTCGGCGGCTTCCTGCGCGAGGGGCACCTCTACCTCATGGGCGAGGTCGGGCACCCGTTCCGTCCCGAGTGGATCTTCCCGACCCACGAGATCGAGTTCGAGGGCCGCCCGTTCCCGGCGCCGGCGCACCCGGAGCACCTGCTCGAGGCGATGTACGGGCCCAGTTGGAAGGTGCCGGACCCGGCGTACAAGTTCGAGACGCCGCACGCGACGGTCCGTCGGCTCAACGGCTGGTTCCGGGGAACCCGGGTCGGCCGCGAGAAGGTCTGGGACCGCTACTACGGCCGGCCCGCCAAGGTCGACGAGGAGCACCCGCGCGAGTCGTCGTTCGTGCACTGGGTGCGCGAGCGCGAGCCCGAGGTGCAGACCGCGGTCGACATCGGCTGCGGGGCGGGCCGCGATGCCGCCTGGCTGGCGAAGCAGGGTGTCACCACCTGGGGTCTCGACTACGTGGCCCGTGGCTTCCGTCGCGAGGCCCGGCGCTCGACCGACGCCGGACTCCCGGTGACGTTCCAGTTCGTCAACCTGACCGAGCTCCGGTCCGTGCTGGCTGCGGGTGCACAGCTCTCCCGCGAACCCGGCCCCCGCATCGCGCTGGCCCGGCACGTGGCCGACACCACCGACGACTTCGGCCGCCTCAGCCTGCTCCGCCTGGCCCGCATGGTGGTCGGAACCACCGGACGGCTGCACCTGCAGGTGCAGACCGCGCCGGCGACCGGCCGTCACCCGTTCGGGGTTTCACCGTTGAACCTCGAGGACCTGCTGGAGCAGGTCGAGTCGACCGGCGGCCGCGTGGTCGAGCGGGCCGACCTGGTCGAGCTCGACGACGGCAGCACCGAGGCGCCAGGTCCCTCTGTCGCCGGAACCCCCATCAGCAGATTGGTGATCACGTGGACAAGCTGAAGGACGTGGCCCGCCGCGCGCGCGACCGCACCGGCACCGCCCGGCGCCTGGCCGCCCTCGAGGCCGAGGTGCAGGAGTGCCGGCAGGTCAACCTGCGCCTGGCCGAGCTCACCGACGTCGTCATGGAGCTTCTGGTGCCGTTGTCGGAGCGTGACGAGTCCCGCGTGGCGGAGGCGCTGAAGCGCTACCACGACAGTGTGAGTGACCCTGAGAAATGACCCGACGGGTCTTCCTGCACATCGGTCTCCCGAAGACGGGCACGACCTACCTCCAGGACGTCGTCTGGGCGAACAAGGACCTGCTCGCTGAGCGCGGCCTGCTGATTCCGGGCCGGCACCGACGCCGCCACCTGCTGGCCTCCCTCGACCTCCGCGACGACCCGAAGCTGGCCCGCCGCTCGGGTGACATCACCGCCCCGTGGCAGGACCTGGTCGACGAGGCCCTGGCGTGGGACGGCGACGTCCTGATCAGCCACGAGTTCTTCGGCGCCGCGGCCCCCGAGCACGTACGCCGGGCGTGCGACTCGTTCCCCGACGCCGAGCTGCACGTGATCCTGACGGCACGCGACCTGGTCACCCTCGGTACGTCGTACTGGCAGGAGTGGGTGAAGAACGGCGGCGACCTGTCGATCGACGAATGGCCCGAGCGCGCCGACTACGACCCCACCGACGAGTGGGGCTGGGGAGCGTTCGACCTGGCCGAGATACTCGAGCGCTGGGGGAGCGTGGTCGAGCCGTCCCGCATCCACGTCCTCCCCGTCGCCGTCGGGCGGGCCGAACCCGGTGAGCTGTGGCGGCGGTTCGCGTCTGTCGTCGACGTCGGACCCGAAGGGCTCGAGGTCCCCGAGGAGCCGTCGAACCGTTCCCTGGGCCTCGTCGAGGCCGAGCTGCTGCGCCGGGTGAACGGTCGGCTCGAGGACTTCTCCTCCGCCGGCAACCGTGGTCGCTGGATCCGGGGCTACCTCGCCATGGGCCGGGTGATCCCGGCGAGTGGAGAGAAATTCCGGCCCGGCACCCGTATGCTCGAGGAGCTCCAGCGACGTGCCCGACGCTCGATCGAGATGCTGCAGGAGCGGCAGTTCGATCTCGTCGGTGACCTCAGTCTGCTGGAGCCGGTCGAGCTCGGCGACCTTCGCCATCCAGGTGAGGTTCCGGACGGGGAGATTCTCGACCTCGCGGCCCAGGCGATCGCCAACCTCATGACCGAGGTGAGATCGCTCACCCGGGCTCGTGAGGCGCTCGAGATGAAACCACCTGAGCCCGAATCGCGTGTTAGCGTTCCGAAGTTCTTTCGCAGATCAACATGGAGAAGGGGAAGACGTTGAGAGCAGTCATCAGTGCTCTCTCGATTCTGGTCGTGATGCTGGGTGGCGGCGCTGTCGTCAGCCCGGCTGAGTCATCACCGGCAGCGGGGGCAGCCACAACCACACCAGCCAATCAGCAAGCCGCGGGATGGAGGCCGATCCCTGGGGGCACCTTCAACCACGCGCGCTCGAGTCCGGCCGACATGTGGCGCATCGAGAACCAGATCCTCGAGGGCATCAACCACGCCCACAAGGGCTCCTACATCCGCATCTCGCTCTTCTCCTTCGACCGCATGCCGTTGACCGACGCGCTGATCCGCGCCAAGAAGCGCGGCGTTCGCGTGCAGGTGATCCTGAACAACCACCAGATCAACCGCGCCATGCGCAAGCTCAAGGGTGCCCTGGGCACCAACCGGAGCAGGCCGTCGTTCTACCACATCTGCGTCGGCAGCTGCCGCGCCGGATACGAGAACCTGCACACCAAGATGGTGCTGTTCGGCTACACCGGTGCGGTCAAGAACGTCATCATGACCGGGTCGTTCAACTTCACCGGCAACGCCGCGGTGAACCAGCACAACGACCTCTACACGACGTGGAACAAGCCGAACATGTACCGCGACTTCCTCGGCCTCTACCGTCAGTTGAAGGCTGACCGGAAGCTGTCGGCGGCGAGGCAGCACTACATCAAGCGGGCCGGCATCTGGCAGCTCGAGGTGCTGCCGCTGCCGGGCTGGAACGTCAAGAACGACCCGCAGATGCGTGAGATGCGCAAGATCACGTGCACCGGCGCCAACGGCGGGACCGGCATCAACGGCCGCACGGTCATCCGCGTCGGCATGCACACGATCTCCGGCAAGCGCGGCACGTGGCTGGCCAAGAAGGTGCGCCAGCTGTTCGCCCAGGGCTGCAACGTCCGGGTCTGGTACAGCTGGGCCGACCGTGGCGCCCGCAACGTCTTCGCCACCCGTACGGCGCGCGGCTACGTGCCGGTGCACGTGGCCGGCTACGACACCGACTACGACGGCGAGATCGACCTCTACGGCCACCACAAGGTGCTGCTGGTCTCGGGGAACTACGCGGGTGACCGCTCCTCGGCCCACATCTGGACCGGCTCCAGCAACTGGGGCAACGCCGGCCTGCGTGGTGACGAGATCATCCTGAGGCTCAAGGGCGTGTCCCTGTTCCGGGACTGGAACCGCAACTTCGACTCGATCTGGTACAGCCACTCCTACCTGGCCAAGTACATCCCGTACCGCACGTCGACGAGGCTCCGCACCTCGTCCGCCTGGGACGCCGCCAAGCCGGAGCCCGAGCTGACGCCGCCGGACGACTGGGAGTACTGACCCCCGGACGCACGAACTCAGAAATGACCCGGTCAGGGCCACGACGATGTGGCCCTGACCGGAGTCGCGTTGAAAGGAAGCAAGATGGGACGACTCTGCGAGACCGAGGGTCTCACTGACATCCAGGACGAGATCCTGAAGACGGTTCGGCAGTTCGTCGAGGCCAAGATCATTCCGGTGGCCCAGGAGCTCGAGCACGCGGACGAGTACCCCACCGAGATCATCGAGGGCCTCAAGGAGCTGGGCATCTTCGGGTTGATGATTCCCGAGGAGTACGGCGGCCTCGGTGAGTCGTTGCTGACCTACGCGCTGGTGGTCGAGGAGATCGCCCGCGGTTGGATGAGCGTCTCGGGTGTGATCAACACCCACTTCATCGTGTCCTACCTGCTGATGGCTCATGGCACGGAGGAGCAGAAGCAGAAGTACCTCCCGAAGATGGCCACCGGCGAGGTCCGGGGTGCGTTCTCGATGTCGGAGCCCGGTCTGGGGTCGGACGTCTCTGCGGTCTCGACGAAGGCGACCAAGCAGGAGGACGGCTCCTACTCGATCACCGGCCAGAAGATGTGGCTGACCAACGGTGGCACGTCGACGCTGGTGGCGTTGTTGACCAAGACCGACGAGGGTGCCGAGTCGGTCTACAAGAACATGACCACGTTCCTGGTCGAGAAGAAGCCGGGCTTCGGTGAGACCGCGCAGGGCGTCACCGTGCCGGGCAAGCTCGAGAAGATGGGCTACAAGGGTGTCGAGACCACGGAGATGATCCTTGAGGGTCACCAGATCTCGGCCGACCAGATCCTGGGTGGTGAGCCCGGCAAGGGCTTCTTCCAGATGATGGACGGTGTCGAGGTGGGTCGGGTCAACGTGGCTGCTCGCGCGTGTGGGCTGGCGTGGCGTGGCTTCGAGCTGGGCATCGCCTACGCCCAGCAGCGCAAGACGTTCGGCAAGGTCATCGCGGACCACCAGGCGGTGCTGTTCCGCCTGGCCGACATGGCGACGAAGGTCGAGACGGCGCACACGATGATGGTGCGCGCGGCCCGGTTGAAGGACACCGGTCGGCGGATGGACGTCGAGGCCGGGATGGCGAAGATGGTTGCCTCGGAGTTCGCCAACGAGGTCGTCGAGGACTCCTTCCGGATCCACGGGGGCTACGGCTACTCCAAGGAGTACGAGATCGAGCGCCTGATGCGTGAGGTGAAGTTCATGCTGATCGGCGAGGGCACCTCCGACATCCAGAAGATGATCATCGGCCGGTCCCTGCTCAAGGACTACAAGCTCAAGGGCTGATCACCCGTACGACGAACGGCCCGGCCCCCATCACGTGGGGAGCCGGGCCGTCCGCATGTCCGTGCTGTCAGGCGCTCCACTTCCAGGACGCCAGGACGCTGTTCACGAGCTTCTGCTGCGCCGGCCTGGCGAGCCCGGGGGAGAACGAGAACGAGATCACGGTGATCTTGCCGGCCTCGTCGATGGCGACGTACTGGTCGAGGACGTACGCCGAGGTGCCAGCGGCCTTGCCGACGGTGCCGCGGTAGTGGATCGCGGCTACCTCGTCGATCGTGACGGCGGGCAGGATCTCCAGCTTCTTCACGATCTTCTTGACCTGGTCGGGAACCGACGCCTCCAGCTCGTCGAGACCGGTGCCCGCCTCGGCCTTGTCGAAGGACACGATGACCGTGTCCTGGAATCCGTCGGGGAACTGCTTCTCACCCGCGGCCGAGTCGATGGTCCGGTCGACCTGCGCGGCCTTCTTGGTGATCCCGGTCCAGGACGCGGGAACGCGGTAGGTGTATCCCGCGCCCTTGACCCGGTCGCCCTTCGCCGGTGCGCCGAAGTCGGTCGTGCTCGGCTCCTCGGAGGGCTCGTCGGTCGGGTCCTCGGACGCCGGCGCGCTCGAGCTGGAGTCGTCGGACGCCTTGTCCTTGCCGTCGTCGCCACCGCAGCCGGTCAGGGCGACGGCAGCCAGCAGGACGGCGGCGAGGGCGGCCGCGGGTCGCTTGATGGTGTGCATGCCGACGATTCTCTCAGCCTGTCGTCAGGCAGGCCACTTCCAGGAGGCGAGCACGGAGTCGATCAGCTCCCGGCGGCCGGCCTCGGGCGTCGCCAGGTCGACGGCGAAGGAGATGGCGTACATGGTGCCGTCCTTCTCCGCGATGTACTGCTCGAAGAAGAAGGAGGCGTTGCCGACCTCGGCGACCCCGCCGACGTGCACTGCCTCCCGTCCGTCGATGACCGTGCGGTCGTAGACGTCGAGGTCCTTCACCATGAACTTCAGGGTGTCGGCCGCGATCGCCTCGTAGGCCTCCATCGATCCGCCCGGCGCCGGCGTGAGGACGACGTTCAGGTTCTCCCGCACCGTGGTGGCGCCGGACATGGCCTCGCCGACCGCGGTGTCGATGTCCTGGCCGCTCTCGCGCATCTGCTTGGTGATCTCGACCCAGCCCTGGGGCGCGGAGTACTCGTAGCCCTGCTTGGTGATGCGGATACCCGTCGCCGGGTCCGCGGAGGACGGCGCAGGAGCGTCCGGAGTGGCCAACGGGTCCGGAGGCGCCTGGGTCTCCTCCTGGGCGGCGTCGGGTGCCTCCGCGGTGCCCGCGGCCTCGCCCATCACCATCTCGCTGCCGGAGGGATCGGCTGCGCATCCGGTCAGGACGACCGGGGCCAGGACCAGGAGGGTGCCGACCACCCACGTACGGATCATGCGCAGAAACTACCCCGTGGACCGGCGGGATAACCCCTTGGCCCCGGACGTGTTGAGTGTCAAGGTGGAACCTCTGACCGACGCGAGGAGACACCATGACGGACGCCAGCGACGCCAACGCCGACCTCAAGGCCAAGATGCGGGAGGCTCTCGACCGCAAGAACAACGCGCACCACCCCACCGATGCCGACGGCCAGCCCACTGCTCGCGAGAAGGTCCACGGCTCCGAGGTCGAGGGTGGCGGCCCGAAGATGCACCGTCGCAAGGCCGGTGGGGGAGGCGCCTGAGCCTGCGGGAGGCGTGGGGGACTGTGGCCAATTCCACGTGAGACGAGGGCCCGCGAGCGGTCAGGGTGCGGCACCATGACGCCATGACCAAGACGAACCCGGGCAACTTCTTCGAGGACTTCACCGTCGGGCAGGTGCTGCGCCATGCCACGCCCCGCACCGTGACCGAGGGCGACCGTGCCCTCTACGGCGCGCTCTACCCGACTCGCTTCGCGGTGCCCTCGTCCGCCGAGTTCGCCAAGGCCTCCGGGCTCGACCCCGCGCCGGTGGAAGAGCTGGTCGCCTTCCACATCGCGTTCGGCAAGACCGTGCCCGACATCTCGCTGAACGCCGTGGCGAACCTCGGGTACGCCGAGTGCCGGTTCCACCAGCCGGTCGTGCCCGGCGACACCTTGAGCACCTCCTCGGAGGTGATCGGGCTCAAGCAGAACTCCAACGGCAGGAGCGGCGTGGTCTACGTCCGGTCCACGGCCACCAACCAGCGCGGCGAGGTGGCGCTCGACTGGGCACGTTGGGTGATGGTGCACAAGCGCGACCACGACGCGCCGGCGCCGGAGACCGTCGTACCCGACCTGGCCGCCTCGGTGGCCGCCAAGGACCTCGTGCTGCCCGCGGGCCTCGACTTCACGGCGTACGACTTCGCGGCGGCCGGCGAGCCGCACAGCTTCGGCGACTACGAGGTCGGCGAGAAGATCGACCACGTCGACGGCGTCACGCTGACCGACCCCGAGCACATGCTTGCCACCCGCCTCTGGCAGAACACCGCCAAGGTGCACTTCAACACCGAGGCCCGGCCCGACGGCACCCGCCTGATCTACGGAGGGCACGTGATCTCGATGGCGCGCGCGCTGTCGTTCAACGGCCTGGCCAACGCCCAGCTGATCGCCGCGATCAACGCCGGAGCCCACACCGCGCCGGCGTTCGCCGGCGACACCGTCTACGCGTGGTCGGAGGTGCTCGACAAGGCCACGACCTCGGCCCCCGGCGTCGGCGCCCTCCGGTTGCGACTGGTCGCCACCAAGGGCCGCGACGAGTCGATGACGCTGCGCAACGACGAGGGCAAGTACGCCGCCGGCGTGCTGCTCGACCTCGACTACTGGGCGCTCGTCCCGCGCTGAGCCCGCCTCCGCCCGGATCCGGGCTCAGCCCGGACCCAGGGCTCAGCGGAAGGCGCGGGCCAGCGGCACGATGGCCAGCACCAGCACCATGGGTACGGCGAAGCCGATCCGCAGGTTGTCCGCGCCGACCAGGCCGGTGAGCACCGAGCCCAGCAGCGCGCCGACGTAGTTGAACTGGTTGAACCGGCCGATCACGGCGTCGACCCGCGCCTGGCGCAGGTGCGCCGGCACGTCGTCACCGCCGGCGATGCGGGCCGCGGCCGAGAAGCTCAGCGGTGCGATCACCGCGACCCCGAACCCGACGAGGGTGAAGCCGAGCACGGCGACCGGCCAGGTCGGCGCGGAGACCACCACGGCGAGCGCTGCCGCGGCCAGCACTCCGCCGACGCGCAGCAGCACGACCGGTCCGAAGCGGGCCACCAGGCGGTCTCCGGCGAGCCGCATGATCAGCGTAGCCAGCAGGTAGGGGAACGTGGCCAGGGCGACCAGTCTCTCGGGCGTCGCGAAGGTGTTGTCGAGGTAGGTCGGTCCCCAGGTCATCGAGGCGGTGTCGACCATGTAGAAGAGCACCATGCCCAGCCCCACCAGCACGATCGGGCGCCACGGCACGTCGATGTCGGTGGGCATCGGGTCGCCGACGCGGGGGAGCAGGGGCCCGAAGGCGACCAGCAAGGGCACCACGGCGACCAGGCTCACCGGCCAGGTACCGGCCACGGCCAGGGTGACGCCGGCGCCGACCAGCCCGCCCAGGGTCCACGCGCCGTGGAACGACGGCAGGATCGGCCGCCCGTAGGCGTGCTCGACCGCCACCGCCTGCATGTTGCTGGCGGCATCGACGACGCCCAGCCCGACGCCGTACGCCGCGAGGCCGAGCACGAACAACGGGAACGACGGGGCCACCGCGACCGTGGGTGCGGACACCGCGACCAGGACCAGCCCGGCGCGGAGCACTGCTGCGCTGGTGTGCCGCTTGGCGGCCACCTCGGCGATCACGGAACCGGCGCCGGCCAGGAGCACCATCATCAGCAGCAGGCCGCTGAGCGCCGCCTCACCGAGCTCCCAGCGGTCCTGCAGGGTCGGCAGCCGGGTGGTCAGGCTGATGAACACCAGCCCCTGGGCCAGGAAGGCGGCCGCGACCGCGAGGCGAGCCCGGGTCGGCTCAGCGGCTGTGGTCATGGCGGTGAGCATCGCACGTGAAGCCCCGTCGCGGCGGGACAACGGTCATCGAGCACGTCGGCCGTGGCACAGTTGCCCCATGACCGGGGAGACGACGGACGCGCCCGCTCGCGAGCTGTGGGTGGTGCGCCACGGCGAGACCGAGTGGAGCCGCGACGGCCGGCACACCTCGGTCACCGACCTCGACCTGACCGAGAAGGGCGTCAAGGTCGCGCGCGGGCTGGCGCAGCGGCTGGCCGGCGAGGAGTTCGACCTCGTGCTGACCAGCCCCCGCAAGCGGGCCCGGGTCACCGCCGAGCTGGCCGGCTTCCCGGACGCCGTCATCGACGACGACCTGAGCGAGTGGGCGTACGGCGACTACGAGGGCGTGACCACCCCCGAGATCCGCAGGATCGTGCCGGGTTGGACCGTCTGGACCCACTCCGTGCCCGGTGGCGAGACCGCCGAGCAGGTGGGTGCCCGGCTGGACCGCGTGGTGGCCAGGGCCGAGGCCGTCGCAGGCCGCACGCTGGTCTTCGCACACGGCCACTCGCTGCGCGTCCTTGCGGCTCGGTGGCTGGGCCTGCCGGCGACCGACGGACGCCTGCTGCGCCTGGACACCTCGACGGTGTCGGTGCTGGGCCACGAACGGGAGTCCCGGGTGGTCCTGAGGTGGAACGCGTGACCGCGGCCCCTTGACGGAGACGTCGCCGCGCCGCACCGTTGACTCGTGTCGTTGAACGCCGGCTGCCCTCGGTGTCCGTCCCCGCTCATGCAGGCGGACGACGGTTGGCGCTGTGGCCAGCACGGCACGGTGCCACCGTTGTGGAGCCCCGACGAGGCGTCGTACGACGACTTCGGCGAGCACCTGAACCGGGCCGACGACTTCCCGACGTACCTGCCCTGGCCGCTGGCCAGTGGCTGGCGGGTCACCGACTTCGGTGTCGTGCGGGGTGAGGGACGGGCGCGGGCGACCATGGTGGCGCTGGCAGGGAACAGCGACCTCGACGGGCCCGTCGAGGTCCTGGTGGTCAGCGAGGAACCCGGCACCGGGCTGGGCGCGCGCTGCGCCGGGACCGTCCACTCGGACCCCGGCGCACAGATCGGTGCATCGCGTCCCACGACCAGGGTCCGCCTGGATGCGCAACCGGTCTCGCTGTGGCCGGTCTCGACCGCGGAGAACGACCTCACCCTCGACCGCAGCGTCGTGGCGGGGGAGGCACGGGGGCGATGGCTGTGGCTGGTGCTGCGCCCGGCCTCCGCGGTGTTCCTGCTGGCCGACGACCTGCCCCTCGCCGACGTCTCGGGCATCGGGGCCTCGTTGCTGGAGGTTCCGTTCGGTGGTCCACCGCCTCGTTGGTGAGGCCCCTCGGCCAACTGCCACTAGGTGGGCACCACCGGAAGTTCGTCGTGTGTCCCGAACCCTGTGCACGCACCTCGCGGCGTTGTCGGAGACTCGACGGGGCTCCGCCCCGCCTTCGCTCCTCCTCCTTGCGATGCACGCACCCAGAGCACGGGCCACCCCCGACGAACCTCCGGCGGTACCCACTAGGCTGCCGAGGTGCGCATCGACCTCCACACGCATTCACGGGCCAGCGACGGGACGCAGACTCCCGAGGAGCTGATCCGCGCGGCGGCCGCGGCCGGGCTCGACGTCGTGGCCCTCACCGACCACGACACGAGTGAGGGATGGGCGGAGGCGGCAGGGACGGCACGGGAGCTCGGCATCACCCTCGTCCGCGGCATGGAGATCAGCACCCGGCACAACCACCAGGGCGTGCACCTGCTGGGCTACCTGCCCGACCCGACCTACCCGCCATTGGTCGAGGGGCTGCAGCGCATCCTCGACGGGCGGAACTCGCGGGTGCCGGCGGTCATCGAGCGACTGCGTGGCTGCGGCATCGACATCAGCAAGGCCGACGTCGACCGGGTGGCCGGCGACCCGGCCGCCACCGGCCGGCCGCACATCGCCGATGCGCTGGTCGACCTCGGCGTCGTGCGTGACCGCGACGAGGCCTTCGCGCGCTACCTCAGCCCCGGCCGCCCGGCGTACGTCGACCGCTACGCCGCACCACTCGTCGACATGATCCGCGTGGTCGGCGAGGCCGGCGGCGTGACCGTCATCGCCCACGCGTGGGGTCGTCACGCCCCGACCGGCATGACCGCGGACGACATCGCGGCTCTGGCGCAGGCCGGCCTGTCCGGGCTCGAGGTCGACCACCAGGACCACGACACCAGGTCCCGCAAGGAGCTCGCCGGCATCGCCGACGACCTCGGCCTGGTGAAGACCGGCTCCAGCGACTACCACGGCACCGGCAAGAAGAACCACGAGCTCGGCTGCAACACGACCGCGCCCGACCAGTTCGAGCGGCTGGTCGACCTCGCCGATGCCGCGGCCGTTGCCTCGGGGCGCCCCGTCACCGACGTGCTGCGGCCGTGAGCGAGGTCCTCAACGCGGTCCTCCTGACCGAGGTCTTCGTGACCCTGTTCGTGATCATGGACCCGCCGGGCACGATCCCGGTGTTCCTCTCGCTGACGGCGGGCCGGTCGGCTGCGACCATGCGACGGGCCGCCTGGCAGGCGGTGGCCGTGTCGTTCCTCGTGATCACGATCTTCGCCTTCTTCGGCCACCAGATCCTGCGCTACATGCACATTTCCATCCCGGCGCTGCAGTGCGCCGGCGGGCTGCTCCTGCTCCTGATCGCCCTCGAGCTGCTGACCGGCAACGAGAAGGATCCGGTGGCCAGCCAGGACGCCAACATCGCGATGGTGCCGCTCGGCACGCCGCTGCTGGCCGGGCCGGGCGCGATCGTGGCGACGATGCTGTTCGTCGAGCAGATCGACTCGGTCGCCGACGTCACCGCGGTCTCGATCGGCGTGATCCTGGTGCACCTCTGCATCTGTTATGCCGACACGGTGGTTATGCCGAACCAGGGTGGCCGCAGGTCGGTGGGCGTAGCCCTTTGGTCGGCATAGTCAGAGGTTGGCGAGGAAAGCGAGCACAGGGTCGGACGGCTGGTAGCGGCCGGCTGTGACGCTCTGCGGAGTGATCTTGGCAATCGCGTTCTCCTTGATGGTCATGTCGGCGTGCAGGTAGATGTTGGTGGTGGTGATCTGCTCGTGGCCGAGCCAGAGCGCAATCACGGTGGTGTCCACACCGGCGTGAAGCAGTCGCATCGCCGCGCTATGCCGCAGGGTATGGGCGGTGACTCGTTTGCCCGCGAGCGACGGACAGACGGCTTGGGCTCGTGTCGCAGCCAGCCTGATGCGTCGTTCGATCGCGTCGCGACTCAGCGGACGACCGGCCGTAGTGGTGAACAGCGGATCGTCGGGGTGACCGTTGCGCTCGGTGAGCCAGGGCCTCATCACAGCAACTGTCCCGGCCAGGATCGGAGTGCGGCGTTCCTTGCGGCCTTTGCCTACGCAGTGGACGTGAGGTCCCGTCCCGAGGTGGATGTCTGCCACTGTCAGGCCGATCAGCTCGCTGATCCGCAGTCCGGTCTGGATTGCCAGGGCGAACATGGCGTGGTCTCGGCGTCCGGTCCTGGTCGTCTGGTCGCAGGCCTGCAGGAGGGCGTCGGCCTCGGCGTGATCGAGGTAGTTGACCAGGTTGCGTTCGATTCGTGCCGATGGGATGGCCAGAACACGCTGGATGACGGCGGCGTGTTCGGGATGGCGCAGCGCGGCATAGCCGAACAAGGAGTGGATCGCCGCGAGGCGGGCGTTGCGGGTCCGCACGGTGTTGCCGCGAACCTGCTGAAGGTGGGTTAGGAATCCGCTGATGCATGGTGCGTCCAGGTCGCTGATCTGCAATGCCGAAGGTGCTGTCCCGGTCTGCGCGGTGGTGTACTCGAGCAGCAGGCGGAACGTGTCGCGGTAGGCGGCGATGGTGTGTGGGCTGGCGCGTCGTTGAGTCATCAGCCGGTCGGTGAAGAACGCCTGGAGCAGCGGAGCGAGACTGGTCATCGTTCACCTGCTTCGCTTATCGCAAGGCGTCCCGCGGCCATGGTCAGCAGTTCGGGTGTCGCTGTCAGGTACCAGTAGGTGATGGCTGGCTTGGTGTGACCCAGGTAGGTCGACAGCACCGGCATCATCGCGGCGACGTCGCGGCCGTCGCGATACCAATCCAGCAGCGTGTTGACCGCGAAGGTGTGCCGCAGGTCGTGAATGCGCGGTCGAACGGTCTCGGTGCGCACCCCGATCCGGGTGGTGACCTCGCGGAAGGCATGGTGCACGTTGCATGGCGGCAGCGGCCCACCCCCAGGGAGGGTGAAGAACCTGACCCGACCGCCCGCGCGTTCGCTTCGGGCGTTTCCGCTCCGACGGGTGGGGGCGACGCTTTGGGCATAGTCACGCAGTGCGGCGGTGGTGGTCGGATGGAGGGGCACCAGCCTGGGGTCACGGGACTTGCCGCGGGTGATCGTCAGGATCCCTTGATCGAGGTCGACCTCATCGAGCCCGATCCCGAGCGCCTCGCCGAGTCGCAGCCCGGTGGCCGCAATCAACCCGAACAGCACCGGATAGAGATCACTGCGACCGTAGCGGATCATGCTCGCGCAGGCACCCAACAGTGCCTGGACCTGTTCCTCGGTGTAGATGTAGGGCGTCGGACGGGTCTTGCACCATCGAAACACGTCCTTTGGCGGGATCTCGTGTGCCGGGTTCAAGGAGTGCAGGTAGGTGGCGAATCCGCGAATGGCGGTCAACCTGACTGAGGCGCGTGTAAGGGGTCTATGTGCCTGCCCGGCCGGTAGCGAGGCCGACCACGCGACCGCGTCGGCCACCGTCACCACACAGATCTCCCGGCTGGCCAGGAAGGCAGTGAACCGGTTGAGCAGGTGCTCGTCCCAAGTCAGCTTGAACCCGAGCGAGCGCCGCAACCTCAGGTAGTCCGCGACCTGCGTAGCCCACCACGCGGAAGCCGTGTCCGCGCTTGCGCCCGGCACAGTCATCACCATCGGCGCGCTCATCGGACAGCCCCTGCCATGTTGGCCAGCGTTCTCGCGGGCCATGGACGGGCGAGATCGCGGAGTCGGTGGACGTCGACTCGGGCGTAGTTGGCCGTGGTCAGCGGGTCGTGGTGGCGCAGCACCTGGCCGATCGACGATAAGGGGACCTCGGCACGGATCATCGCCTCTCCCAAGGTGTGCCGCAGCAAGTGCGCTCCGATGGGTTCGAGCCCGGCTCGTTCACAGACCCGACCGATCATGGAGGAGACGGTCACGCGATCCATCGGCCGACGCGGGGCTCGAACCGCCAGGAACACCGTGCGAAGCTCGGGGGCGTCGCTCGGACGTGCCCGCATCAGGTAGTCGGCCAATGCTTCGCCGACTTCGGACGGCAGCGGCATGCGTTCGTCCCGGCGGCCCTTGCCCCGCACGGTGATCTCGCCGTGGTGCCAGTCGAGGTCGTCCAGATGGAGTCGGGCGACCTCGGTGGCACGCAGCCCGAGCCGGACCAGCAGCAGGATCACCGCGTAGTCGCGACGTCCCACCACGGTGTGGCGGTCACATGCGGCGAGCAGGGCCGTGGTCTGCTGGCGACTTATCCCGATCGGCAGCAAGGACGGCTGGTGCGCTCGGATCGGAATCGATGCTCCCGACAGATCGCGATCGATCAGTCCGGTCAGGAACGCATAGCCCAGGAACGATCGCAGGGTGTAACCCAACCGCTTGACCGACGACACCGCATGGTCAGTGCCTTCGGCTAGCAACGCGGCGGTGACCTCGGCCGTGGACAGATCCTCAATTCCGCCCGGCGGACAGTATTGATCAAGAAACCGCTGCACGCGCGACGCCTGCGCGGCAGCCGTCCGCTGCAACAGGCCACGCTCGCGGACCTGGTAGCCCTCGAAGCCGGCGACCACCACCTCGATGGGCGTGGGCGCGACAGGCGCCTCCTCTGGCAGGACGCCGAGCTCGTTGAGGAAGCCGAGCAGGGTGCGCAGTGACCTGTGCGAATAGCGATTGGTGTGCGTCGCGCGCCGCTCCAACAGGAACTCATCGACTCGACCCGTCGTGAGTTGGGCGACCTCAACGCACTGGGCCTGCATCCAGCGACTCAAGTGAGCGGCGAGCCGCACCTGGTGCTCCGCCGACAACGGCGCAAAGCCCTGTCTGTGCAGTTCGGCGGCGAACCCGGGTCCGTGAACAGCGAGCGGTCCGGTCAGTACGACTTTCTTCGGCGACATCGCAGAGTGCTCCATGTCGCGCCTCCTTCTCCAGAACAGTGAGAAGAACAGGCGATCAGCGCTGCCGCGTTATGCCAACAGCGATCGTCCCCCAACTGTGGAGGTCGCGACAGTCCCGGCTCGTGGGCTGTCCCGTCTTCTGCCCGCTCCGGTCGGCCTTCACCGGCAATGCGAAGTGCCCGGGTGTCGGCCAAGTCAATTTTCGTCGCTGGTCGAGTCGTCGAGGAGGTGGTCGAAGTTGTGCTGCCGTATCTGGCGGGCGATGAGGGCCGGGGTACGGGTCAGGCGAAGGTCTCCGCTGCGCAGTCGTGCAGCGTGCTGGGCCACGGCCAGGGCGAGGAGACCGTCCACGTCGATGCCGGTGCAGCAGGACATGTCGAGCAGGATGCAGGGCGCTCCGGTCGTGGTGTCTATGAGTCGCCGGAGGTGGTCACGCAGGGCCGGCGTGGTGCCATGGGTCAGGGGCCCGGCGATCCCCAGCCCTGTTGACCCGTCTCCCGGAGGGTTGCGCAGCACGATAGCGAGTTCACCCATACGATCACCCGCCGGAGTGGGGTCTGCCTGCCTCGGTGGTCTCCGCGGCCGTATGCCCCTGGCGGAGCCGGTCGACCTCACCTTGCAGGCGATGGTTCTCGGCCCGGAGCCGGAACACGTGCTCCACTCCGGCCAGATTCAGTCCGGCTGCGAGCAGGGTGGTGATCTCGCTGACCCGATCTAGCTCTTGATTGCTGTAGCGACGAGTCCCGCCCTCGGTGCGGTGAGGCTCAAGCAATCCCTTCTGCTCGTAAACGCGCAGCATCTGTGGGTTGACGCCGGTAACCTCTGCGGCCACCGAGATCGAGAACAGTGCACGGTTGGCACCCAGATCAACCACCACGAACCTCCCCATTGCCCGGGCGGCGGGCTGGACTGATGAAAACCGGCCCTGCGACGATCGGGACACCTGGACGCGGGCGTCCGCTTCGATTCGGCCACAACGCTATCGGCCACTGCGGAACCGAGCCCCACCCGCGCGCCCAGTCGGAAGTCGGGTCACCGTAGCCGGGCTCGCGTCCGTAAGCGGAGCCCGGGTATCGCATCCCCGGCCTGCGGGCGGATGCGGAGCCTTCAGTCACGGCATCAACCTGGGACGCCAGCCTGTACGCGGCAGCAAGAGCAGCGAACCGGGCCGCGGCCTCAGGCTCCGCCGAGACGTCGGGATGGGTAACGCGCGCGAGCCGGCGGTAGGCATGGGCCACCGCGTCCGCGTCGCTGTCCACCGGGATGCCCAGCACCTCGAACGCCTCTGTCCGTCTCCTGTCCATGCCCTACCTCCCGTCGCTGATAGCACCTTTAGAGAAGGTTGGAATTCCCTCTTGACATCTTCGCACAATGAGAGAAAATCTGAAATAGCAACAGTAGATTATCTGACGCCAACCCGGCCTCAGATCCCATGTCAGAACTGCTAGTGAGGAGGAGAACTCATGCTGATGCGAACCGATCCGTTCCGTGACTTCGACCGTCTCACCGAGGCGATGCTGGGGACTCGTGCCCGCCCGGCCGTGATGCCGATGACGGCCTACCGAGACGACGGAGCCTTCGTGGTCCACCTCGACCTCCCCGGCGCCTCGGCTGACTCCATCGATCTGACCGTGGAGCAGAACGTGCTCACCGTCCACGCCGAACGCAAGCCCCCGGCAGGTGACGCCGAGCGCGTCGTCGACGAGCGCAACTACGGCGTGTTCAGCCGCCAGCTGTTCCTGGGCGAGACCCTCGACGCCGACCAGCTCAGCGCCAACTACGACGCCGGTGTGCTGACCCTGCGGCTCCCCATCGCGGAGAAGGCCAAGCCCCGCAAGGTCGAAATCACCGCCGGGGAGTCCGCCAAGGAGATCAACGCCTAAGCATCGTCAAGTCTCGGATCGCCCGTGGCGACCTGAGCAGAGGCCAGCCGCAGCCGGCCTCCCGGTGTGTGGTCATCCTGAGATCACGAGAGGGGGTGGTCATGCCAGCACTGCCCAACACAAGCGAAACACTGCGAGGACTTGCAAGCAAGATCGTGCAGAGCGTCGCAAACGCCAGCGCAGCCCTCCGCAAAGCCCTGGCACGGCTCGTCAACAACGGAGGCGGCCAACAGGGACCCGAGCCGCGCACACGCTGACGCCCTCGGCGTCCCATCCGGGAGGACCCGCCCTCCGGTCGGGTCCTCCCGGCAACCGACGAACACTTCGGCGCACGATCCAAAGCTGGCCCATGCCCCCGGGCTCTTGAGCCTCATCCACTCGGTCCGAGCTCGAACGGAGAAATGATGTACCCAGCAAAGGACGCGCGCGAACTAGCGATCCTGCTACGGATCAGCCGCGAACTCGACGTCGTCGGAGACGTCACCGCCACCGTGGATAATCCCTCAGAACTCCTCGCCTGGGCACTGATCCTCTCCCGCCCCCAGATCCTCGCCTGGCGCGCGACCGATTCCGGACACCGCTACCTACAAGTGTCTGCCCACCGCAAGCGTGCACCCATCAGGGGCGACATCACCGCCGTTCTCGACTGTGAACGACACGCTGACTACTGGGCCGCCCTCCAACTTGACGAACTCACCCCCGGAGGCCGCCGCGAGCTCGGCACCGACGCTCTGTCCTCCGCTTGGGCCACCATGCCCCTCACCCCAGAAAGTGCCGGCCAACCCGCGCCACCCCAACCACCGAGCGCCGACTCGGCATAACCATCGAGTCGGCATAACAGCCGCTATGCCGACTTCGGCATAGCGCCTGGGCGGCGATGCGGTTCTCGGTGCGGATCCTCAAGGTGATTCGCGAGAGCGGCGTGCTGTTGGTCACCCGGATCGCGGGTCTGCTGCTGTCCGCGATCGCCGTACAGATGGTGGCCGACGCGGTCCGCGCCTTCATCGCCGGTGACGGCTAGTGGGCACCACCGGAGGTTCGCCACCCCCGACGAACCTCCGGCGACACCCACTGTGCCGGGGCGGGGGCGACTCGCCAGTCGTGGGGTCGGCATGCCTGTGCGGTACGCCGTGGCCGGTCAGGCATGATGTAGCACGATGACCACCACAACGCTCGCGATCGCCAACCAGAAGGGCGGCGTCGCCAAGACCACCACCGTCGCCTCCCTCGGCGCCGCCCTGGCCGAGCTCGGCCACCGCGTCCTGCTCGTCGACCTCGACCCGCAGGCCTGCCTGACGTTCTCCCTCGGCATCGACCCGGAGGACCTCGAGCTCTCCGTGCACCACGTGCTCACCAAGGGGCTCGACCCCACCGAGGTGATCATCGCGACCGAGGACGGCGTCGACCTGCTGCCGGCCACGATCGAGCTGGCCCGGGCCGAGGCCGACCTGCTGACCCGCACCGGCCGCGAGCACGTCATCAAGGGCGCCCTCGACGACCTCTCCGAGTCCGGCGTCGACTACGACTGGGTGCTGCTCGACTGCCCGCCGTCCCTGGGCGTGCTGACGGTCGCCGCACTGACCGCCGCGCAGGGTGTGTTGATCCCGCTCCAGTGCGAGACGCTCTCGCACCGTGGTGTCGGCCAGCTGCTCGACACCGTGCACGACGTTCGCAAGTTCACCAACCGCAAGCTCAAGGTCTGGGGCGTGCTGCCGACGCTGTTCGACGGCCGCACCAACCACTCCCGCACGGTGCTGGAGACGATCTCCGACACCTACGACCTGGCCGTCATCGAGCCGCCGATCCCGAAGACGATCAAGTTCGCCGAGGCCCCGGCCGCCGGACGCTCGATCCTCTCCACCAACCGCAGCAACAAGGGTGCGATGGCCTACCGCGAGGTGGCCGCCAACCTGGTGAAGCTGCGCAAGGACAAGTGACGCTGTCGTGAGCCGTCATCGCCTCGAACCGATCCGGCCGAGGTACGGCCGCATCCTCGCGGTGCTGGCTGCAGTGGGGGTCACCCTCGTCGCCGTACTCGGCGGCACGGGTGTGCTGCCCACCCGAGGCAGCGGTGCCGCGGCGCTGAGCAGTGCGATCCAGTCACCGTCGGCGGACCCGAGGCCCGAGCAGTCCGGGTCCGGGCAGTCGGGGTCCGGCCAGGCCGGGCTCCGTGAGGCCGACCCGGGTCGGGCCGAGCAGTCCCGGAACACCGACGTGGCCGGGCCCAAGGAGGTCTCGGACCCCCTCGTGCTCGCGGCCGACCCGACGCTGGTCCCGGCCGACTCCGGCGAGGGCAAGCGCGTGGTCTTCAGCCAGATCGACCAGCGGGTCTGGCTGATCGAGGAGGACGACACCGTCGAGCGGACCTACCTGGTCTCCGGCAGCGTCTACGACAACCTCCAGCCCGGTTCCTACGCCGTGTTCTCGCGCTCCGAGGAGGCCTGGGGCATCGACGACTCGGGCACCATGAAGTGGTTCGTGCGCTTCGCGCACGGCCCCAACGCCGCGATCGGCTTCCACGACATCCCGTACGCCGGGGGCGAGCCGCTGCAGAGCGAGAAGGAGCTCGGCACGCCGCAGTCACACGGATGCATCCGCCAGCGCACCGACGACGCGCTGGCCCTGTGGGACTTCGCCCCGATCGGCACCGACGTCGTCGTCATCTGACCGGCGCCTCCCGCACCACCACGTCCTGCGCAATGTCCTGCGCTCCGGCTGCCCGGGCGACCGCGACGCAGGACGTCCCGCACAACGTCCTGCGCACCGGTCACCGAAATGGCACCAGCCCGCCACGAGCGAACTCGTGACGGGCCGGAGAAGAGCGGCGACGTGTGTGTCAGTCGGCCTGGGTGGTGTTCGCCGCGACCGTCTCGCCGCTGCGGGTGCGACGACGGTTGCGGTTGCGCTTGCGCGGAGCAGCGGTCTTCTCGCCGCCCTCGGCCGGGGCAGCGCCCTGGCTGCCGCGACCACCGGAACGACGGTTGCGGTCACCGTCACGGGTCGACGGCTTCTTCTCGACCGGCTCCGGGTCCTTGATGCGACCCTTGGTGCCGGCCGGGATGCCCTGGTCGTGGTAGAGGTGCTCGGAGGTCGAGTAGGTCTCCTGCGGCTCCTCGAACGGGAGGCCGAGGGTCTTGTTGATGACCTTCCAGCGGGTCAGGTCGGCCCAGTCCACGAAGGTGATCGCGGTGCCGGTGGCACCCGCGCGGCCGGTGCGGCCGATGCGGTGCACGTAGGTCTTGTCGTCCTCGGGGCAGGTGTAGTTGATGACGTGCGAGACGCCGGCCACGTCGATGCCGCGGGCTGCGACGTCGGTCGCGACCAGCACCTTGATCTTGTCCTCGCGGAACTTCGTCATCGCGCGCTCACGGGAGGTCTGCTGCATGTCGCCGTGGAGCGGGCTGGCGTTGAAGCCACGCTCGGTCAGGTCGTCGGCGATGCGCTGCGACTGACGCTTGGTGCGGGTGAAGACGATGACCTTGTCGGCGTCGTCGGCCTGGAGGACGCGACCGATGATCTCGGGCTTGTCGAGGTCGTGGGCCTGGTAGATGAACTGCGCGGTGGCCGGCACCATCTGGTTGTCGGCCGCGGACTCGGCGCGGATGTTCATCGGGTGGCGCATGTGGGTGCGGGCCAGGGCGATGATCGCGGCCGGCATGGTCGCCGAGAACAGCATGGTCTGGCGGGTCTCGGGAGTCTTCGACAGCAGTCGCTCGACGTCGGGCAGGAAGCCCAGGTCGAGCATCTCGTCGGCCTCGTCGAGCACGACCGACTTCACGTGGGACAGGTCGAGTGCCTTGCGGTTGGACAGGTCGAGGAGGCGTCCCGGCGTACCGACGACCACGTCGACACCGGACTTGAGGGCGTCGAGCTGCGGGTCGTAGCCCACGCCGCCGTACACGGTGAGGACGCGGATGCCGCGGTCGCTGCCGGCCAGGTGGAGGTCGTTGGAGACCTGCAGCGCGAGCTCGCGCGTGGGGGCCACGATGAGCGCCTGGGGCTTGCCCTGGGCCATCTCGGCGTAGTCGGCGTCGTGCGCGGCGACGGTGCGCTGCAGGATCGGGATGCCGAAGGCGAGGGTCTTGCCGGTGCCGGTGCGGGCCTGGCCGATCAGGTCGGTGCCGAGCAGGGCGACGGAGAGGGTCATCTCCTGGATGGGGAACGGCTCGACGATGCCGGCGCGTTCGAGGGCGTCTGCGATCTCGGGCAGGACGCCAAGTTCTCTGAAGGTGGTCAAGAGCGTGTGTTCACTTCCGTGAGTAGGTCTGTGCGGCCGACTCCGAAGTGCGGATCTGCCGCGCACATGCGCCGGCACCTGCGTTCATCTGGACGATCCCTGGGGACCGGTCCCGGTGCGGTGCCGAGAGGGGGGCGCGAACTCGGTCGCGCCACGCAATGACCACAAGTCTATCGGTACGCTGCGGACATGACTGAATCCCCGAGCGAGGGCGAGGGCGTTGCCTTCGCCGACCCGTCGTACCGTGCCGCCGTCGTCGACCTCCTCGGAGTGATCGCGTACGGCGAGATCTCGGCCTTCGAGCGCCTCGCCGAGGACGCCAAGCTGGCGCCCACCCTCGAGGACAAGGTGGCCCTGGCGACGATGGCCAGTGCCGAGTTCGACAACGTGCTGCGCCTCCGGGACCGCCTCGAGTCCCTGGGCGCCGACCCGTTCGAGGCGATGGCCCCGTTCCGCGCGGCGGTCGACTCGTTCCACGCGCACACGGCCCCGTCGAACTGGCTGGAGGGCCTGGTCAAGGCGTACGTCGGCGACGGGCTGGCCCGCGACTTCTACGCCGAGATCGCGGCCTTCGTCGACGTGGACACCCGCGACCTGATCCTGGGCGCCCTCGAGCGCACCACCCACAGTGAGTTCGTCGTCGACCGGGTGCGGGCCGGCATCGCCGCCGACCCCCGCGTGGGCGGCCCGCTGGCCCTGTGGGGCCGCCGCCTGATGGGGGAGGCGCTCTCGCAGGCGCAGCGCGTGGCCGCCGAGCGCGACGCCCTCTCGGCCCTGCTGGCCGGGGGAGTGGACCGACCCGGCCTCGACCTGGCCGCGATCGGACGGATGTTCACCCGGCTCACCGAGCGGCACGCCGAGCGGATGGCCGAGCTCGGGCTCGCACACTGACCGTTCGCGGTCCTCTGCGCGGGCCCTTCCCGCGCGTTCCTGCCCGGCGCCGGGTGGCGGACGTCACCCGGCAATTAATTGCTTGATGAAAGCAATCGGGTCACAATAGTTGACATGGTCAAGCATCCGGAGCCCGTCGACGCGTTCGACGTGTTCAGCCACAGCCTCTTCCGGCTGCCACGCGCGCTGCGCACCACCGGCCACCTGTGGGTGCAGCTCCCGGGCAACCTGAAGCGCGCCGACGTCACGCTGCTCAAGGTGCTGGCAGACCACGGCGACTGCCGCCCCGGCTTCATCGCCGAACAGATCAACGTCGGCCCGTCGGTGATCAGCCGCCAGCTGGCGTCCCTCGACGCCGACGGACTCGTCGTACGCCGTCCCGACCCCGACGACGGCCGGGCCGAGCTGATCAGCCTGACCGCCGCGGGTGCCGAGCGGCTCACTGCCCTCCGCGCGGCCTACGTCAGCACGCTGCGCGCGCAGTTCACCGACTGGGACGAGGTCAAGGTGCTCCGGGCAGCCCGGTTGCTCGACGAGATCTCCGACCGCATCGCGTCGATCGCCGCCCAGCGTGCGGCGACCTCCGCGCACTCCACCGAGGCCGGCGCCACGCACGCCGCCACCACGAACGTCACCGAAGGACTCGCATGACCGACCGCACCGCCCGCACCGAGCCGAACCTGAGCCACAAGGAGATCCTCGAGGTCCTCACCGGCCTCATGTCGATGCTCTTCGTGGCCATGGTCAGCTCCACGATCGTCAGCACCGCGCTGCCGACGATCATCGGCGACCTGCACGGCAACCAGACGCAGTACACCTGGGTCGTCACCACCACCCTGCTGGCGATGACGGTGTCGAGCCCGATCTGGTCCAAGCTCTCCGACCTGTTCGACAAGAAGCTGCTCGTCCAGGTCTCCGGAGTCGTTTTCCTGCTCGGTTCGCTGGCCGCCGGGTTCGCCCAGAACGTGCCGCAGCTGCTCGGCGCCCGTGCCCTCCAGGGCCTCGGCGTCGGCGGGCTGATGGCGCTTTCCCAGGCCATCATGGGCTCCATCATCCCGCCCCGCGAACGCGGCCGCTACAGCGGTTACATGGCCGCCGTGATGGCCGTCGCCACCGTCTCGGGCCCGCTCATCGGCGGACTCCTGGTCGACACCGTCGGCTGGCGCTGGTGCTTCTGGGCCGCCGTACCCATCTCGATCCTCGGCCTGGGCATGCTGCAGAAGTTCCTCCACCTGCAGCAGGTCCGCCGCTCGGTGCAGATCGACTGGTGGGGTGCCGGCCTGATCTCGGTGGCCGCCAGCCTGCCGCTGGTCTGGGTGTCGTTCGCCGGCAAGAACTTCGACTGGGTCTCGCGTGAGAGCCTCTACTTCCTGGTGCCCGCGGCCGTCGCCGTACTCGCCCTGATCCGGGTCGAGTCGCGCCACCCCGAGCCGCTGATCCCGCCGAAGATCCTGCTCGAGAGGACCACCACGCTCGCGGTCTTCGCCAGCATCGCGGTCGGCATCGCCCAGTTCGGCACGTCGGTGTTCCTGAGCCAGTTCTTCCAGGTGGCACAGGGCTTCACGCCCACCGAGGCCGGACTGCTGATGCTGCCGCTGATCCTGGGCAGCATGGTCGGCGCCACGGTCTCCGGCCAGCTGATCACCCGCACCGGCATCTGGAAGCCCTATCTGCTGACCGGCACGGTCATGCTGATCGCGGGCCTGATGCTGATGGGCCTGACCGACCACACCACCCCGATCTGGCACCTGTCGATCTACATGATCCTGATGGGCCTCGGCCAGGGTTCGCTGATGCAGAACCTCGTGCTCGTCGTCCAGAACACGGTCGACGTACGCGACATCGGCGCGGCCAGCGGCGTGGTCAGCTTCTTCCGCTCGCTCGGCGGGACGATCGGCATCGCCGTGCTCGGCGCGATCCTCTCGACCCGGGTCAGCGACCACATCGCCACCGGGCTCCGGGGCGAGGGCCTGCCGGTCCCCGACGACACCACCGGCGGCGGCACGCTCGACCTCGACGCGCTGCCGGAGCCGATCCTGACCATCGTGCGGCACGCGTACGGCGACAGCACCGGCTACATCTTCGTGGTCGCCGGGTTCGTCACCTTGGTCACGCTGGTCGCCGTCTGGCGGATGCCGCACACCGAGCTGCGCACCACGGTCGCCAAGCAGGACAAGGACGACCCGCTCTCGCTCGAGAACGCGATCGACTGACCGACCCACGCGTTACTGCTGGTGGGGCGGGGGTCAGGGGCGGCGGCGGCCGGTGAACCCGGCGGCGATGATGACCAGGATCGCCGCGACGGCGACCTGCCAGCCGTGTCGCCACCAGTCGACGCCGGGGGTGGCCTGCGGGAAGAACTGCCCGTAGGCCCACGACCCGATCACGGCACCGGCGATGCCGCAGATGATGGTGAGCCAGAGCGGGATGTTGTCGCGGTCGCCGGGGGCGACCGCCTTGCCGAACAGCCCGATCACGGTGCCGCCGATCAGGGCCCAGAGTGTCTCGGTGACCATGGCTGCCTCTCGTGCCAGGAAGCTCCGGTCAGGAGCGGAACCCGACCTGGCCGGCGACGCCGGTGCCGATCTCGACGTACGCGAGGCGAGCGGCCGGCACGATCACGCGGCGGCCCTTGGTGTCGGTGAGCGCGACCACGCCATCGGCGGCGACGGCGTCCGAGATGGTCTTCTCGACGGTGTCGATGTCTGAATCGACCTCGAAGACGAGTTCGCGTGGGGCGTGCTGGATACCGATCTTGACCTCCATGGCGGGGCCTTCCTCTCTGTGGCGTGCTTGCGGGGGTGCTGGCTCAGTCAATCAGTCAGGCGGTCAGTCCTGGAGCGGGTAACCGCGGATGCCGCGCCACGCCAGGCCGGCGATCAGGCTGGCGGCGTCCTCGCGGTCGATGCTCGAGGAGTCGGTGAGCCAGTAGCGGGCGCTCACCTGCGCCATGCCGACCAGGGACACGGCGAGCAGGTGCGAAGCCTCGTCGGGGAGTGCGGTGTCCTCGTGGATCACGCCGGCGATCATCTCGGCGCACTCGCGGGTGACCCGCTCGACCTGGTCGCGGACGGCGGGCTCGTTGGTCAGGTCGGACTCGAAGACCAGGCGGAACGCGCCGGTCTCGGAGGAGACGTACTCGAAGAAGGCGGCCATCGTCGCGCCGACGCGCAGCTTGTTGTCGTCGGTGGACTCCAGTGCGGCGCGACAGTTGGCGATGATCGTCTCGCACGACGTGTCGAGCAGGGCGAGGTATAGGTCGAGCTTGCCGGGAAAGTGCTGGTAGAGCACGGGCTTGGACACACCGGCGCGATCGGCGATCTCGTCCATGGCCGCCGCGTGGTAGCCCTGGGCCACGAACACCTCGAGCGCCGCACCGAGAAGCTGCGCGCGACGCGCCTTGCGCGGCATGCGTCCGCCGCGGGGTCGAACCTCGCCCAGTTCGTCGTGCCCACTGCTCAATGCATGCTCCTCGTTCCGGTGCGGTGGCGGTACCTGCCCGCCGACGGAAGCCTACCCGTACTCATGAGTTCGGCCCCGCCCGCCCGGTGGATTCCGGGCAGACGGGGCCGACACCATGGATCGGCTCAGGTCACGGGTTGTCGACCTGCACCGTCAGTACGTCGCCCTGCTGTGCGGTCACCGTCGCGGTGACCCCGACCCCGGCCACCTTCACGGAGTTCTGCGGGTTCGCAGCGCTCCAGTAGGCCTCGGGGTTGCTGTCGTCGAACGTGGCGATGCCCGGCGAGGACGGCGCACACGCTTCGTACGTCGTACCGTCGGCTCCCTGCTTGTGCAGGCACACGTCGTCGGTGGCCTGCAGCCCGAACGTCGCGTCGAACGGCTGGCGACGGTTGCTCGGCATGGTGCCGTCACCGAACGTCATCGGCGTCGGACGTGCGTCCACCGGCAAGGCATAGCCCGCGCCCGGGTGGGCTGAGACGTTGTTGTCGGTGTACCGGTTGTCGACCAGCCACACGAGCATGCCGTCCTGGAACGGGAAGTGCTCGACCCAGTTCGGGCGCGTGACGCCCTCGGAGAACTGGTAGGGACCGACCTGCAGTGTGGCGTCGTAGCCGACGTACGCACGGTTCTCGAGCAGGTAGTAACGGGTGGAGCTCTTGGTCTCCGTGCCGGTGGAGACCGACCAGCCCTTCACGGTCCAGCCGTTGTCGCCGGCCTCGGCGCCGTCGTCGAACGCGTAGGCCTTCCCGGCCTTGATCGAGACCTGGTCGATGAACGCGCCGGCCTCGTTGACGCCGCCGTCGGTCTGGTAGCGGAACCGGAACAACGAAGCCTGTCCGTTGGCCGAGTAGGCGAACTTCAGGCTGGCCCAGTCCTTCGAGTTGCCGGTGAGGGGCCTCCCGAGCTGCGTCCACGTCGCGCCGTTGTCGAGCGAGTACTCCGCGTAGAGGTAGTCGTACCCGGACTCGATCTGGTACCACGAGCTGGCGGAGACGGAGACGCGTGACGCGGCCGGCACCTCGCGGGTCAACGTGTTGTTCAGCTGGTCGCCGCGTCCGGAGTACCAGGCGTGGGCACCCTCGGGAGGCGTCGTGTAGGCGTTGGTCACCGAGGCGTCGGGCAGGTTCACCTTGATCGCCTGGTCCTGGCCGTCGTAGGTGTGCTGCGACGGGCCGAGGCCGATCGAGGCCGACTCCCCGGGACTGACCTCGGAGTAGTCGAGCCAACCCAGGTAGAGCTTCTCCTCCGGACCCATCAGGCCGGGGGTGTTGCCGATGCCGTCCGCGTCGCCGCCGTGCCCGAGCCAGGAGCCCGAGGACATCAGCGTCCAGAACGCGGTGCCGTTCTCGCCGCCGGCGGTGTCGTAGTAGTCGGGCAGGCCGAGGTCGTGGCCGAACTCGTGCGCGAAGACGCCGAGGCCGCCGTTCTCCGGCTCGACGGTGTAGTCGCCGACGAAGTACTTCGAGTCGCCGATCCGGGCGCCGCCGTACAGGTTGGGCGTGCTGCCCACGGTCGGGCCGGACACGCCGTAGTCGGTGGCGTTGACGAACCAGCGGTGCGACCAGATGGCGTCGGGGTCGGCCCCGGCCTCCTCGCCCTCGCCGGCGTGCACGGCCTGGAAGTGGTCGAGGTAGCCGTCGGCCTCGTTGAAGTCGCCGTCACCGTCGAAGTCGTAGCGGTCCCACTCGTCGAACTGCGCGAGGTAGGCGTCGATCTCCGCGGTGGTCCTGCCTGCGGCCACTTGGTCGGCGTACCACGCGTTGAGGCTGTCCTGGATGAAGGCCCACGAGCCGCCGTCGTCCTCGATCGCGTTGTCGCCGTACGACGACGCGTTGCCGGGCACCGTGACCCAGTTGCTGACCGTGTTGGTCGCGGTGTAGCGGCCGCTGGAGAGCTGGGAGTAGTAATTCTTGAACGACTCGCCGTCGCCGTTGAACATCTCCTCGTAGTGGGCCTGGTTGAAGTCCGGTGCCCAGACAGTGGAGTTGTCCAGGGCGCGGTCCGGCTCGGGAATCGCGTTGTGGAGTGGGCCGGGGGTGCGGCCGAAGCGGCCGGACCCCTCGGTGCCGAACTCGGCGAGGACCGTGAAGACCTTGTCCTCCTTCTCGACCGGGAACTCGACGAACTCGCCGTTGCCGAGGTCGACCGTGGCGCCGCCGCCGGGCTGTTTCCGGAGGGTGGCGGTGCCGTTGCTGAGCATGGCCAGCGCCTTCTGGCGCTGCTTCGTCTGCTCGCGGGTCTTGGGCCCCGGGCGGTTGTCGTGCTTGGTCTTCGCGCTCGAGTCAGATGCCTGTGGGCTGGGACTCGGTGCGGCTGTGCCGGTGGGGAGCATGGTCATGCTCAACGCCAGCGCGGCGGTTCCGGCCAGGAGGCCGGGTGCCAATTTCTTCACGTGTCTGCCTTTCGATGGGAGCATCCGTTCCTGCCGACGGCAGGAGTGCGGACGGGACCAACGATCCAAAGAGGACATTCGTCCTTTTCTTGTCGTCTACGCAAGAGGCTGGCGCAAAATTTGTTGTTTCGTCCCCGTCCGGATGACGGGACGTGACCGGGCTCGGACCCGGCCGCAGGGAACATGGACGTCGTACGTTGCGTTGCACCGGTGTCAGCACAATTGCCGTCCGAGGAGAGTCCCCGTGTCCTATCCCGCGCTCGTGGAGCCAGCCCCCGAGCTGACCATCGACGAGGTCCGCCGCTACAGCCGGCACCTGATCATTCCCGACGTCGGCATGTCCGGGCAGAAGCGCCTCAAGAACGCCAAGGTGCTCGTCATCGGCGCCGGCGGCCTCGGCTCGCCGGCGATGCTCTACCTCGCCGCCGCCGGTGTCGGCACGATCGGCATCGCGGAGTTCGACGAGGTCGACGAGTCGAACCTCCAGCGCCAGGTCATCCACGGCCAGTCCGACATCGGCCGTCCGAAGTCCGAGTCGGCGCGTGACTCCATCAAGGAGATCAACCCGCACGTCAACGTGGTCATCCACGAGGGCCGCCTCGACAACGACAACGTGCTCGGCGTCTTCGAGGGCTACGACCTGATCCTCGACGGCACCGACAACTTCGCCACGCGCTACATGGTCAACGACGCGGCGTACTTCCTGAAGATTCCCTACGTGTGGGGGTCGATCTACCGCTTCGACGGCCAGGCGTCCGTCTTCTGGCCGCACGCGGTCAAGGAGGACGGCACGTCGGCCGAGGCGCCCTGCTACCGCTGCCTCTACCCCGAGCCCCCGCCGCCGGGCATGGTCCCGTCGTGCGCCGAGGGCGGCGTCCTCGGCGTGCTCTGCGCCGCGATCGGCTCCATCCAGGTCAACGAGGGCATCAAGCTGCTCACCGGCATCGGCGACCCGCTGGTCGGCAAGCTGATGATCTACGACGCACTCGAGATGGAGTACCGCAAGCTGAAGGTCCGCAAGGACCCCAACTGCGCGCTCTGCGGCGAGAACGCCACCGTCACCGAGCTGATCGACTACGACGCGTTCTGCGGCGCGATCTCCGAGGAGGCGGCCGACGCTGCCGTCGGCTCGACGATCTCGGTGACCCAGCTCGAGCACATGATCAAGGAGAAGGAGGGCGGCGGTGCCGACTTCCTGCTCGTCGACGTCCGCGAGCCCAACGAGGCCGAGATCAACAACATCCCCGGCGCGGTGCTGATCCCGAAGGGCGAGTTCCTCAACGGCAACGCGCTCGAGCAGCTGCCCTCCGACAAGCAGATCGTGCTGCACTGCAAGTCCGGCGTCCGGTCGGCCGAGTGCTTGGCGATCGTCAAGGGTGCCGGCTACGAGAACGCCGTGCACGTCGGTGGTGGCGTGGTGGCCTGGGTCAACCAGATCGACCCCAGCCAGCCGACCTACTGACCGGTCGACCCCAGCGACCCCATGGCCCGATCGGGCCATGGGGTCGTAACCATTTCGGGCCGGGGGTCGTTGGTGCAGTGACTCCCACACACCGACTGGAGGACGCATCTCATGCGTTTCACCCCGAAGTTCACCCCGACTCGCCTGATGGTCGGCGCAGTCGCAGCAGCCAGCACCGTCGCCCTGGCGGTCACCGTGATGCCTGCTCAGGCGGCCACCTCTGCGGCCAACTCTGCGGCCACCGCCCAGGCCTGGGCCCCGGCGGAGACCGCCGTGATCCACCCCGGCGTCCAGACCTACACGTCGGGCGGCCAGTGCACCGCCAACTTCGTCTTCACCGATGACGCCGGCAACGTCTATCTCGGCCAGGCCGCCCACTGCTCGGGCACCGGCGAGGCCACCGACACCAACGGCTGCGACGCCGGGACCCTTCCACTGGGCACCAAGGTCACCTTCAACGAGGGGGGCAGCCTGATCTCCGAGGGCACCCAGGTGGGCACCGGAACGATCGCCTACAGCAGCTGGAACACGATGCACGCCGTGGGGGAGACAAACGCCAACACGTGTGCCTACAACGACCTGGCACTGGTCAAGGTGAGCGCCCCCGACGTGGCCAAGGTGAACCCGTCGGTGCCGTTCTGGGGTGGCCCGGTCGGCATCAACACCACCGGCACCGCAACCGGTGACAAGGTCTACTCCTACGGCAACTCCAGCCTGCGCGGCGGCATCACCCTGCTCTCGCCCAAGACCGGGATCAGCCTCGGCGACGACGCTGCCGACGGTGGCTGGTCGCACCCGCTCTACACGCTGACCCCCGGTGTCCCCGGTGACTCGGGCAGCGCGTTCCTCGACGCGCAGGGCAAGGCGGTCGGCACGCTCTCGACGCTCGGTCTGGCGCCGCTGCCGTTGTCGAACAACATCGGCGACCTGTCCCGCGAGCTTTCGTATGCGCAGCAGCACTCGGGGATCCCGGGCCTGCGCCTGGTCCCCGGCACCGAGCCGTTCGAGCCCGTGCTCTGACCCGCTGACCCACGTCACGGCCCCCGCCCGGCGAGCACCGGGTGGGGGCCGTGTCGTGTCCGGCCACGGAACCGCCCCTGCTCGTCGTACGTCGTACCCCCATGAATTCTCTGACGCTTCTCGGGACCCGACTGACGGTGGTGGGGGCGCTGCTCGGCGTCGTCGCGTGCACGGGGGACGAGCCCGCCTGCGCGTGCGGCGACCCCGGCCGTCCGGTCGTGACGGCCGGACAGGGAGTCGGCGCCGGCCACACGACGTACGCCGTGGTGCACGGCGGCCGGACGGCGTACGTCGTCGACCGGGAGAGCACGGTCGTCGACGAGGTGACGCTGCCCGAGCACGCGGTGATCCGGCAGGCAGTGCCGGGGACGGTCAGCTTCTTCGGGGACGACACGATCTGGAACCTCGATCTCTCCGAGGGCTCCGTCGACACGATCCACGGACTGGACGGAGACCCGTCACGGCTGGAGGACGGCCAGCGCCTGGCCGTGCGCACCGAGACGCAGGGTGATGCGTCCGACGGGTCCACCGCGTCCGACGAGCCCGGGCCGGAGGAGCTCGTCTCTGTGCAGGACGTGCTCACGGGCGACACGGAGACGGCCGATACCCTGGGCGGGGGGCCCGCCGAGGTGGTCGCCCGCACCGGTGACCTGATGGTGCTCGAACGGCACGAGGACGGGGCGTTGGTCGCCCTCCGCCTCGACAAGCCGATCGCGACGCCGGTCGAGCTGCCGACCGACGACCTCGGGGAGATCAGCTTCTCGGCGGACGGTCACACGGCCGCGACCTCCGTGGAGGGAAGCCTCCGGCTCGGCGACACCTCGGCTGAGCTGGACGGCGTCGGCCGGGAACAGGGCACGGTGCTCGGTGTCGTGGGCCGCTCGGCGCTGGTCGACCGGGGGACCGGTCTGGCGCTCGTGGGGAGGGACGGTCGCGAGAGCCCGGTGCGTGGCGCGGTCGACGGACTCGAGCTCCAGGACCCGTCGGGCCTCCTGCGTCGCGGGGACGACGAGGCGCCGGTCTGGTACCGGCTGTCCGGGACGCGCCTGACCGAGATGCGCGCGGTCCGTGGCATGCAGCTCGAGCTGGCCGACTCCGCCGGTTGGTGGTTCTCCACGGCCGGTCGCACGGCACCGTTGAGCCGCTTCCCCTTGGTCGCGGTCGCGCCCGGCACCGGCGTGGCCCGTCCGGTCGGCGGTGACCTGGCCCAGCTCGCCGCCCTCGCGGACGGTGTCGAGCACCTGGACGGGCGGTACCGGGCGGCGCCGTTCCGCAACGACAACGGCTTCACCGATCTTGCCCTGGCCGACGCCCGGACCGGCGTCGTGGTGTCCGTCGACGACGAGCAGAACCCGGTCACGATCGCCCCCGAGGGTGGACTGATCGCCTCCACCACGGTGCAGGGACCGACGATCACCACCTTCACGGGTGGGAGCCAGCGCGTGGTCCCGGTGTTCGACATCGACGAGGACTCGGAGACGTGGGACTACCGCTGGGTGCGCGGCTAGAGCATGTCCTCGCCCTAGGCTTGGGCGCGTGAATGAGGAGTACGTCGAAGCGGTGCTGCAGTACGTCGAACGCGTGCCGCGGGGACGCGTGACGACGTACGGCGCGGTGGCCGACGTCGTGGGTGAGGTCCTGGGCATCGGTGGTCCGCGCCTGGTCGGCAACGTGATGGCGATGCACGGCGGGCCGGTGCCGTGGTGGCGGGTGGTGCGCGCCGACGGGTCGTTGCCGCCGAGCCACCAGGACGAGGCACGGCAGTGCTACCTGGAGGAGAACACTCCGATGCGCCCCTCCGGGAAGGTCGACCTGAAGGCCGCCTTCTGGCAGCCCGCCTGACTCGTCGGACGGCGTGCACCCAGGAACTGGCGACGGGTCGACACGAACTGGCGACGGGTCGGCTTCAGGTGGTGCTGCGAGCCCGGGCGCGGGCGGCGAGCTGGGCCAGTGCCTGCGGGAAGATCTCGGCCGGTGGGGTCACCAGCCCGGCGCCCACCTGCCCGACGCCCGCCACCTTGCCGGCCATGCCGGTGTTGATCTGCGGCAGGATGCCGGTGCGACAGACCAGGCTCACGTCGATGCCGCTCGGCACACCCTGGAACTCGAGCACCGGGATCGACCAGCGCGGGTTCTCCCCGAGGGTGATCTCGTGCATCCGGCGCGTGGTGGCGAGGGCGTCGGGCACGCTGCCGCCGACCAGCCGCACGATGGCCGGTGCGGTCGCCATCGCGAAGCCGCCGATGCCGGCGGTCTCGGTGATCGCGGAGTCGCCGATGTCGGGGTTGGCGTCGTCGGGGCCGTAGTCACCCAGGAAGAGCCCGTCGGCGACCTGGGCCGGTCCGGTGAACCACTGGTCGCCGGTGCCCGAGGTCTGGATTCCGAACTCGGTGCCGTTGCGGGCCATCGCCACGACCATCGTGGAGCCGTCGATGCCGCGAGCCGCGTCGAGGGCGAGCTTGCAGGTCGGCATCGCCACGTTGAGGAAGAAGTGGTCGTTGCCACCGATGAAGCGCAGGGCCGCCGCGACGTCGGCGGACGGGAATCCGGAGTCGACCATCGCGGGGGACAGGTCGCGCAGCAGCATCAACGTGCCGGCCCGGTTGCGGTTGTGCGCCTCGTCGCCCATCTGGAGCATCTGGGTGAGGATGCCGGTCGCGTCGACCGGCCCACTGGTGCGCACCGCCTTCTGCAGCACCGGCCCCAGCACCGCCGACATCCAGCGCAGCCGGTCGAGGACCTCGGGGGAGTAGGCGCCGTAGCGCAACACCTTGCCGAGACCCTCGTTGAGCGAGCAGTGCGCGCGCCTGCCGGTGGCGGGGTCCTCGAGCACGAACATCCACATCGACGGCGTGACCACACCCGCCATCGGCCCGACCGTGTCGCGGTGGTGGCACGGCTCGAGGGAGACCCCCTCACCCGACTCGAACAGGGCCACGGCCTCCTCCGGGTCGTCGACCAGGCCCTCGAGCGCGGCGCCGGCCATCAGGCCACCGCGCAACGGACCGGACGTCGTCTCCCACCCGATCGGCGGACCGGCGTGCAGGAACTCGCCCCGGTGCAGGCCCAGCACCTCCGACGCCGGAGCGACGTCGACCAGCAGGGCCTGCACTCCCAGCATCGCGGCCAGTGCCTGCTCGTTGGCGGGCCTGCGCAGGGGGTCGGCGGCCACCGTGGCGAGGTCGGCCTCGGCGCCGGGCATCGGCGGCCGCCAGTCGACGCGGCTGACGGGCACGGCCTGGGCCTCGATCGCGTCGGCGAACAGCCCGGCACCGGCGCTGACGATGCGGGTGGGTGTGGTCATCGCGCGCCACCGATCAGCTCGAGGGCGCGGCGACAGGCCGCCGCGTTGGACAGGTGGACCTCGGCCCCCGCGGCCGAGAGCGCCTCCGCCTGCCGGGACAGGCCCTGGGGGTCGGAGGTGGTGCCGACCAACGCGACCACGACCGGGCACGCCGCCCGCGCGATGGCCGGCGCGAGAGACGCCGCCGGATCGTCCTCCGCACCGTGGCCGAGCACGACGTCCAGGAGCAGTACGCCGGTCCGCGGGTCGGCGGCGACCTCTGCGAGGTGCTCGAGCCTCAACGTCGGGTCGATCATCGGGTGCGCCCGCCCGGAGGTGAGGGTGTCGTCGCCGAAGTCGATCATCAGGTGGGCGTCGGCGTCGAGGTCGGGGCCGAGGGCCAGCTCGGGCGAGAAGGGAATGTTGCTCCTGATCGGGCCGATCACCTGCGTCGCCACGAGCATGGCCTCGTCGCACAGGGTCCCGCCCACGAACAGCCCGCGCAGCAGCCCACCGCCGTCCGCACGGGCCGTCGCCTCGCCCCACACGGGCCAGTCCGGGACCTCGCGTCCGAGCCTGGCCAGCACGGTCTCCGCCGCGGCAGTCAGGTCGGGTTGACCTGCGCCGAGCAGGGCGAGCTCGACCGGGGTGCCCAGCGTGGCGGCGTACTCACGGATGGTGGCGGCCACCTCGGCCGCCGGCGGCTTGGAGACGACCACGATCAGCTCGATCGCCGGGTCGTCGTCGAGACGGCGCAGCGACTCCCTCGTGGAGAGCCCTCCGACGTCGGCGGACAGGTCGCGTCCGCCGACGCCGAGGGCCGATCCAACCCCCAGGTCTGCATGGTCGAGCAGGGCCATCAGCTGTTGGCATCCGGTGCCGGAGGCGGCCACGATGCCGACAGGTCCCGGCACCACCGCGTTGGCGAATCCGAGGCCCAGTCCGCCGACGACGGCGGTTCCGCAGTCGGGGCCCATCACCAGGAGCCCGCGCGCGGTCGCCGTGCGCTTGAGCGCGACCTCCTGATCCAGGGGCACGTTGTCGCTGAAGACCATCACGTCGTGACCGGCGTCGAGTGCGTCCATCGCCTCGACGAACGCACTCGGACCGGGCACCGAGACCAGCGCCAGCACGTCACCGCCATTCGCGTCGCGGCGCAGGGCCGAACCCGTGGTGCGCGGCGGCGCCAGCTCGGCACTGCCGCCTGCCACGCGGCTCGACCCTGCCAGGGCGGCGTCCACCGCGACGAGGGTGGCGTCCAGTGCCGAGGCGTCGGACAACCGGAACGCCACCACCATGTCGTTGGCGGTGACGTCCGGAGGCGGCGCGAAGCCCATGCCGGCCAGCACGTCGAGGTTGAGGTCGGTGGCCATCGCGACCTGCGCGGCCTCGACACCGGCCCCGGCGGCGACGGTGCGACTGACCTGCAGCAGGGTCACGGAGTCGGCGTACGCGCCGCGCCTGAGCTCGACATGGGTGTGCCTCATGCGCAGCGGCTCCGTTGCGTGTCGGGGGAGGTCGCGTCGGTGCTGGCTGCCGGGGGCCCGGCCGATGACAGCGACGCGAGCGCGAGACCCACGCCCAGCAGGAGGGCGCTTCCCGACGTGTGCCCGATGCCGACCAGGTCGTCGACGGCGTTGGCGCGATCCGCCGCCGAAGCGGCCGCGGGTTCGGCGAGCACCCGCAGGAGGCGACCGAACTCGGGGAGCACCTCGCCGTGCCGGGCGCAGTCGAGGAGGGTCGCGGAGAGCGTCGTGGTGCGGTGCCGGGTCTGGGCGAGCGCGCGCGCGAACCCGGGTACGTCGACTCCAGCCGCCCAGTGCGTGGCCAGCCAGCCGCAGAGCACGTCGTCCCCGGACGGGGTGAGGCCGCTGCCTCGTCCGACCAGGTGCGCGACGGAGGCCGGGTCGGTGCGCACGAGGGCGTCCAGGGCGTGCTCCGGGAGCTCGTCGGACAGAACGGCGCGATGGCGCGCCACGTCGACCGTCGCGGCCACGCCGAGGGTGAGCCGCGGTGCCGACACGTCGACCACGCGGCCGACCCTGACCTCGGTGTCGTCGAGGAACAGCGCACCGTCGGCGACCCGCGCGGTGCGCGCCGTGGCGAGCTCCCCGATGCCGGGGGTGGCCAAACGCAGCGCGCAGGGGACGGCGGCCGCGGACGTGCCGACCACGCCGACGCACCAGCCCTCGACCTCGAGGTAGAGCGCCAGCGGACCGCGATGGAGGAACCCCACCGGGCCCCTCGCCGCGGCCAACCGCTCCCGGACCCGGGTCGGTGCCGCTGCGGGTGTGCCTGTGGAGGGCGCTGTCGCGATCACCCTCCCGACGCTAGTGGGACGCAGTACGGTTTGCCGATGTGAGGTTGTGCCAACGGAACGCCGGAACGAGGTGCAAGAGTTGATAGTGCCGGACCAGACCAGCAGCCAGACCAGCAGCCAGGACGCGATCAAGGCCCTGGCCAGGGTCGACGCGCTGCACACCGCCCTGACCCAGATCGTCCTCGAGGGTGGCAACCTGCGCCAGATCGCCGCCGAGGTGGCGCGCGTCCTCGACGTCGGCGTACTCCTCACCTCCACGGACGGGCGTGAACGAGCGGCGGAGCTGTCCGACGCACTGCGCGGCCTGATGGACGACGCCGAGCTCTTCGATCCGACCGGACGCTTCCGGGTCGAGCGGGCCGGGGCCGACGGCGTCGGGGTCGGCCGGGGACAGGTCAGGATGCTGCGCATCGTCGCCGGTGGCGCGGACCTGGCCCGTCTGGTCTGCTTCCGCGAGGCCTCGGAGATCTCCTCCGGGGACGTCCACGCGATGGAACGCGCCGCGGCAGTCGCCGCGCTGCTGATCACCCGCGAGGAGGCGGTCGGCGCGGTCGAGAACAAGTACCAGGGCGACTTCCTGCGCGACGTGCTGCTGCGACGGGCCGGGGCCGAGGAGTACGTCGTCGAGCACGTCGAGGCGTTCGGCTGGAACCTGTCGCGGCCGATGGTGGTGGTCGCCGCCGAGATCGATCCCGCGCCGGCCGACGAGCCGGCCACCTCGAACCGGATCCGCCGGCGGTGGCAGGAGCGCTTCTCCGCTGCCTGGCGCCAGGTCAGCCACACCTTCGACCCGGGCGTGCCGAGCGTCGACTTCTCCTCGGAGGTGGTGACCCTGGTGCCGGTGCCGGAGGACGCCGTCGACGGTGGCGCCTCGGTGGTGCGGCAGCTGGTCTCCGACGTGGCCGGCGACAAGGGCGGAGGGCGACGTCCCTTCTCCGTCGGCGTGAGCCGGGTGGCCGCCGACATCGAGGGCCTCCCCGAGGCCTACGCGCAGGCCCGTCGAGCGGTGGAGGTCGGACGACGGGTGCACGGCGGTGGCTCGACGACGTACTTCGACCAGCTCGGCGTGCACCGCCTGATCGCGCTGGTGCCCGACCACGACGAGCTGCACTCCTTCGCCCGCGACGTCCTCGGCGAGCTCGCCGGCACGTCCGCGGAGGTGGCCGACCTGCGCGAGACCCTCCAGGTGCTGCTCGACACGAACTTCAACGTGGCCGAGGCCGCGCGGCTCCAGTTCTTCCACTACAACACGATGCGCTACCGGGTCGGGAAGCTCGAGCGGCTGCTCGGGCCGGTGGCCTCCGACCCGCACCTGCGCCTCGACGTCGCGGTCGCCCTGCGGGTCCTCGAGATCGCCGACTGACGGGTTTGGTACGGCGCGCCGCACCGACGCGCCGTACCAAAGGGCTCGCGAACAAGATCTGCCACTGGAAGGATGTGCCGTTCAGCACAAGTCGCCGGTGTTCGGCAGGATCGGGCCCACTAGGTTCGGCAACCTGCGGAGGAAATCCGGGCTGCGGCCCGCGTCGAGGAGGCAGCATGTCGATGTTCAGGTGGGACGTGGTCGATCCGGCGCCGGGCCAGGCGGTGGCACCACACCAGCGGCTCGGCTGGGGCAAGACGGCCGGCCTCGGCGCACAACACGTGGTCGCCATGTTCGGCGCGACCTTCGTGTTCCCGATCGTCATGGGCCTCAACGCCAACCTGGCGATCATGATGAGCGGCATCGCCACGATCTGCTTCCTGCTGATCGTGAAGAACAAGGTGCCCAGCTACCTGGGCACCTCGGCGTCCTTCGTCGGCGGGGCGGGCGCGGTCTACGCACAGGGCGGCGGGCCCGAAGACGTCACCGGCGCGATCCTGGTCGCCGGCGTCGTCCTCGCCCTGGTCGGCCTGGTGATCCACTTCTTCGGGGCGCGGGTCGTCAACGCCGTGCTGCCCCCGGTCGTGACCGGTGCCGTGGTCATGCTGATCGGCTTCAACCTGGCCCCGGTGGCCACCCAGACCTACATGCCGGCCGACCCGTGGGTCGCGATCATCACCATGACCGCGGTGATCCTGATGGCCGTGGGCCTGCGCGGGTTCTTCGGGCGGATCGCGATCTTCCTCGGCCTGATCTTCGGCTATGTCCTCTCGGTCGTGGTCGACAAGGTCTTCGGCAAGACCTCGCTGCCCGTGCCGGGCAACCCGGAGCCGGGCGCCCACTGGCGGGTCGACTGGAGTGCGGTGAAGGAGGCCGACTGGTTCGGCTTCCCCAAGCACACCGCCGAGGGCCTGGTCGGCAACCAGACCGAGCTGAACAACCTCGGCGCGGTCGGCTGGCACCTCCCGGACTTCTCGTTGACCTTCGCGCTCCTCGTGCTGCCGGCGGTGATCGCACTGGTCGCCGAGAACGTCGGACACGTCAAGGCCGTGGCCGAGATGACCGAGACCGACCTCGACCCGGTGATGGGCCGGGCAGTCGCGGCCGACGGCGTCGGCACCGTCATCGCGTCCGCGGTCGGCGGCTCACCCACCACGACGTACGCCGAGAACATTGGCGTCATGGCGGCGACGAGGGTCTACTCCACGGCCGCCTACTACGTGGCCGCGGTGGTGGCGATCCTGCTTGGCCTGGTGCCGAAGTTCGGCGAGATCGTGAACCACACGCCTCCCGCCGTGCTCGGCGGGATCACCCTGGTGCTCTACGGGATGATCGGCCTGCTCGGCGCCAAGATCTGGAAGGAGAACGACGTCAACTTCGCCGATCCGGTGAACCTTGTGCCCCTTGCGGCCGGCATCATCCTGGCCATCGGCGATGCCAGCCTGAAGATCACCGACGACTTCTCCCTCAACGGCATCGCGCTGGGCACGCTGGTCACCGTGATCGGCTACCACCTGGCCCGCCTCGTGGCGCCCCGCGTCAACGACGACGGCACGATCATCGCGGTCGGCGGCACCGGCACCCATGCGAGCCCCGAGGGCGACGAGACGGACTCCGGCGCAGCCCCGGGAAGGCACCGGGACTAGGTGGCCACCGCCGGAGGTCCGTCGTGTGCCCGACACCCCGGGCACGCGCTGGCCCGCGTTCTCGAAGACTCGACGGGCCTCCGGCCCGCCATCGCTTCTCCGCCTGGCCCAGCACGCACCCGGAGCGCCGGTCACCCCCGACGCACCTCAGGCGGTGGCCACCGGTGAAGCCCGCGCCGTTCGCGTACGCCCGGCCCACCGACCTGGCGGCTGCCGTCGAGGCCCTCGCCGGGAGCACGAACGCGAAGGTGCTGGCCGGCGGACAGAGCCTGGTGCCGCTGCTCTCCATGCGGCTCGCGGCACCGGCCCTGCTGGTGGACATCAACCGGCTGCCCGACCTCGACCACGTCACCAGTGACGCATCGGGGGTGCGGGTCGGGGCGTTGGCCCGGCATGCGGCGGTGCTCGCCGACGAAGAGGCCCGACGGGTCCAACCCCTGCTGGCGATGGCCCTGGCCAACGTCGCCCACGCCACCATCCGCAACCGGGGCACGACGGTGGGTTCCCTGGTGCATGCCGATGCGGCCGCCGAGATGCCGGTGGTCCTTGCGCTGCTGGGTGGCTCCGTCGACGTGGTGGGGCCGGGCGGTCGGCGTACGGTCGCTGGCGACGCGTTGTTCCTCGGCCCGCTCGAGTCGTCACTGGCCCACGACGAGATCGCCGTGGAGGCGTTCTTCCCGGCCCTCGCGGAGGGCTCCGGCGTCGCGTTCCGTGAAGTGGCCCGAAGGCACGGCGACTACGCCCTGTGTGGCGTGGCCGTCCTCGTGCGACTCGAAGGCCGCCAGATCGTCGAGGCGCGGGCCGGCTACCTCTCGGTCAGCGACCTGCCCACGGTCGTCGACCTGGCTCCGGCGCTGGCCGGCGGCGAAGCCCCTTCGGACGAAGCGCTCACCGCCGCCGGCGAGCTGGCACTGGCCGCGCTCGACCCGCAGGGCGACATCCACGCCACCGCCGCCTACCGCGCACAGCTGGTGCGGGTGCTGACCGGCCGCACGCTGCGGGCGGCGTACGACGACGCGCGTCGACGCACGGAGGAACCATGAGCGAGGAGCTCCACGACGTCCGCCTCGTGGTCAACGGGGTGCCGCACGACCTCGGCGTGCCCGCTCGCCGGTTGCTCAGCGATGCCCTGCGCCACGACCTCGGGCTGACCGGCACCCACGTCGGCTGCGAGCACGGCGTGTGCGGCTCCTGCACGGTGCTGCTCGACGGAACCCCCGTGCGCTCCTGCCTGCTGCTCGCGGTGACCGTCTCCGGTTCCGAGGTGACCACCGTCGAGGGACTCACCAACGCCGACGGGTCACTCGGCCCGGTGCAGCAGGCGTTCAAGGACTGCCACGGGCTGCAGTGCGGCTTCTGCACCCCCGGCTTCCTCACCACGATCACCGCCGGGCTCCGCGACAACCCGTGCCCCACGCACGACGAGGCGAAGGAGATGATCGCCGGCAACCTGTGCCGCTGCACCGGCTACCAGAACATCGTCTCCGCGGTCGAGCGCGCCGCCGAGCTGATCGCCGGGGAGGGGGAGTCGCCGTGACGACACGCATGTTCGGCGAACGGGTCGCCCGCGTCGAGGACGACCGGTTCCTCCGCGGTGCCGGGCGGTACGTCGATGATCTCGGTGCCGACGCGTTGCACGCGGCGGTGCTGCGCAGCCCGCACGCCCACGCCCGCATCGTCGACATCGACGTGTCCGGCGTGCTCGACGTCGACGGAGTGCACGCCGTCTTCACCTACGACGACCTGCAGGGCCCGATGGCCGAACCGCTGCCGTTGCTCATCCCGCACCCGGCGCTCACCCACGGACGCACGCAGTACGCCCTGGCCAAGGACGAGGTGAACCACGTCGGAGAGGCGATCGCGTTCGTCGTGGCCGATGACCGCTACGTCGCTGAGGACGCCGTCGACAAGATCGTGGTGACCTACGAGTTCCTGCCGCCCGTGGTGGGCCTGGCCGCCGCACGCGCGGCCGAGCGGCTCGTGCACGACGACGTGCCCGGCAACGTCGCCGCGCGCCTGGAGCAGCACGTCGGTGACGCCCCGGCCGCCATCGCCGCGGCACCGCACCGGCTCAGCCTCGACCTCGACATCGAGCGCAGCGCGTCGACCCCGATGGAGGGGCGCGGCACCCTGGCACGCTGGGACACGGACTCGGGCCGGATGCAGGTCTGGACCTCCACCCAGACCTCCACCGGCGTCCGTGCCGCCATCGCCGCCAAGCTCGGTCTCGACCTAGGCCACGTCGACGTGATCACCCCCGACGTGGGCGGCGGCTTCGGCGTGAAGATCGTGCACCCGTGGCCGGAGGAGCTCCTGGTTCCGCTGGCCGCCAGGGCGCTCGGGCAGCCGGTGAAGTTCATCGAGGACCGCCGCGAGCACTTCATCTCCTCGGCCCACGAACGCGCCCAGGTGCAGCACGTCGAGGTCGGCTTCGACGACGACGGCAGGCTGCTCGGCCTCGACGTCGCGTTCTGGCACGACAACGGCGCCTACACGCCGTACGGCCTGATCGTCCCGATCATCACCTCGACCCAGCTGCTCGGGCCCTACAAGCCGCACAACTACCGGGTCACCTTCGAGAGTCTCTACACGAACACCGTGATCGTGACGCCGTACCGCGGGGCCGGTCGTCCGCAGGGCGTCTACGCGATGGAGCGCACCATGGACGCGATCGCGGCGTACCTCGGCAAGGACCGCGCCGACGTGCGCGCGGTCAACTTCATCCAACCCGACGAGTTTCCCTTCGACCACCACATGACCTTCCAGGACGGTCGGCCGCTGGTCTACGACTCGGGCGACTACCCGCAGCTGCTCGACAAGCTCAAGGCCCTCATCGGCTGGGACGACTTCGAGACGGTCCGCGCCGAGGCCGCGGCGCAGGGACGACGACTCGGCCTCGGCCTGGCCTGCTACGTCGAGGGCACCGGGGTGGGGCCCTACGAGGGCGCGCACATCCACGTCGAGACCAGCGGCAAGGTCAAGGTCGCCACCGGCCTGACCACCCAGGGCCAGGGGCACCAGACCGCGTTCGCGCAGATCGTCGCCGACGAGCTCGGCGTCCCCTTCGAGAGCGTGGAGGTGGTCACCGGCGACACCCGGCGGATGCCGTACGCCGTGGGCACGTTCGCCTCGCGGGCGGCCGTGATGAGCGGGTCGGCGATCCACCTGGCCGCCCGGAAGGTGAAGGAGAAGGCGCTCCGGATCGCGGCCGACGCGCTCGAGGCCTCGGTCGACGACCTCGAGATCGTCGACGGGTCGGTGCGGGTGAAGGGCGCCCCCGACAGCTCGATCGCACTCGGCACGATCGCCGTCCTGTCCAACCCGTTGCGCTACGCCTTCGACGAGGCGTCGGGTGCGGCCACCCAGTTCAGCGTCGGCGACCCGGGCAAGCCGCCGGTCGCCGAGGGGGAGGAGCCCGGACTCGAGGGCAAGGACTTCTACTCGCCGGAGCGCTCGACCTTCGCGGCCGGCATGCACGCGGTGATCGTGGAGATCGACCCCGACACCGCCGAGATCGAGATTCTCCGGTACGCCGTGGTGCACGACTGCGGCAACCTGATCAACCCGATGATCGTGCAGGGGCAGATCCACGGCGGGGTGGCGCAGGGTGTCGGCGGCGCGCTCTACGAGCGGATGGAGTACGACGAGAACGGGCAGCTGCTCAACGCATCCTTCATGGACTTCCTGATGCCCTACGTGACCGAGGTGCCGGACGGTATCGAGATCGACCACCTCGAGACGCCGAGCCCGCTGAACCCGTTGGGCCTCAAGGGCGCGGGTGAGGCGGGCGTGATCCCGTCGGCGGCGGTCTTCGCCTCGGCCATCGAGGACGCCGAGCGACTCGACCCGGGGAACCTGGCCGTCACCGCGATGCCGATCTCGCCGTCGCAGCTCTTCGACCTGCGCGAGCACCACAGAAGGGGACACCCGGTGGTTGAGGAGGCGCGCCAGCGCCGTCTCGAAACCTCCGCCCAGCACCGAAAGGACCCGTCATGAGGATCGCCGGCGAAGCCACCCTGGTCGCACCGATCGAGAAGGTCTGGAACGCGGTCCTGGACCCACACGTCCTGGTCGTCGCGATCCCCGGCTGCGAGCGGCTCGAGGAGACCGGTGAGCACGCCTACGACATGACCGTGACCGCCGGAGTCGCGGCGATCCGCGGCACCTACACGGGCACCTGCACGCTGAGCGACCTGGTCGAGCACCAGTCGCTGGTCCTCGTTGTGCAGGGCGCCGGCGCACCGGGCACGATCGGTGCCACGGTCGACGTCCGCTTCGAGTGCAACGACGACGGCACCACCACGTTGCTCTACGACGCGGACGCCGTGGTCGGGGGCATGGTCGGTGGTGTGGGCCAGCGGATGCTGACCTCGGTGAGCAGGCGGATGGCCACCGAGTTCTTCACCAACATCGAGCGGACGATCGCCCAGGGAGTGCCGGGGGTGCCGCCGCCACTCGCCGGCTCGACACCCGCTACCGAACAGTCAGCAGGAAATCTGGCCGCGGAACCTGCTGACCGTTCGGTAGCGCCGAGGAATGTCTTCACCGCTCCGACGCGAGGGTCCGGCGACCTCTCCGAGTTCGTCAAGGGCATCGCGGTCGGTGCCGGGCTGGTCGCGCTCGGGGTGGTCCTCGGCTCGAGGTTCGGACGCCGACGATGACCTCGCTGACCGTCGACTCGACGGCCCGCGAGCAGGCCGCCGCCGTACGCTCTCGTGAAATCTCGGCGCGCGAGCTGCTCGAGCTCCACCTCGACCGCATCCGCGCCCGCAACCCGCAGCTCAACGCGATCGTGTCGCTCGACGAGGAGCGGGCTCGGGCCGGTGCCGCGGCCGCCGACGAGGCGCTCGCCGCCGGTGCCGCACCCGGTCCGTTGCACGGGTTGCCGTTCGCGGTGAAGGACACCCACCGAGTCGCTGGATGGCGTACGACGTACGGGTCGCCGCTCTTCGCCGACCACGTGTCCGACGGTGACGACCTGATCGTCGAACGCATCCGCGGTGCAGGTGCGGTGCTGATCGGCAAGACCAACGTGCCGGAGTTCGCGGCCGGATCGCACACGTTCAACACGGTCTTCGGCACCACCCTCAACCCGCACGACCCATCGAGGTCTGCGGGCGGCTCGAGCGGTGGTGCCGCCTGCGCGCTGGCCTCCGGCATGGTGCCGCTGGCCGACGGGTCCGACATGGGCGGGTCCCTGCGCAACCCCGCGTCGTTCTGCGGTGTCGTCGGCCTTCGCCCCTCCCTCGGGCGGGTGCCGGAGTGGCCGAGCGCGAACCAGTGGGAGTCGACGTCCGTCGGTGGACCGTTGGCGCGCAACGTCGGCGACCTCGCGCTCCTGCTGTCCGTGCTGGCCGGCCCCGACCCGCGGGCGCCGCTGGCCCTGCGCGAACCGGGCTCCGCCTTCGCGCCGCCGCTCTCGGGCTCGTTGGCCGGCCTCCGCGTCGCGTTGTCCGTCGACCTGGGCGGCGCCTTCGAGGTGGACGCCGAGGTGGCCGCGATCGTCGAGTCCGCGGCAGCCACGTTCACAGGAGCGGGGGCGCGCGTCGAGTCGACGTACCCCTCCCTGGCAGAGGCGGACGACACGTTCCGCATCCTGCGGGCCTGGCACTTCCAGGCGAAGTTCGGGGCGCTGCTCGCCGAGCACCCCGATGCGTTCAAGCAGTCGCTGGCCGACAACATCCGGGCGGGAGAGTCGCTGACCGGTGGCGACGTGGCCCGTGCCTACGCACAGCGCACGACGCTGGCCGAGCGCATGCGGCTCTTCTTCGAGGACCACGACGTGCTGGTGCTCCCGGTGTCCCAGGTGCCGCCGTTCCCGGCCGACCAGGAGTTCCCGACGCAGATCAACGGCAGGCCCATGGAGGGCTACCTCGACTGGATGCGCTCGGCGTACTTCATCACCGTCACCGGTTGTCCGGCGATCTCCGTCCCGGCCGGCCTCACCGCCGACGGCCTGCCGGTCGGCATCCAGGTCGTGGCTCCCCACGGAGCCGACCGCCGCCTCCTCGAGGTCGCCGCCGCGTTCGAGTCCGCCCGGGCGCACAGCTGAGCTCGCCTCGCGGCAGAGACTGACCGCGGCTCCGAGCGGATCCGGTTGGGAACTGCGGCAGTTCGCCCCTCGTGCTCGTCCGCTGAGCGGGCCGGCGCCCGCCGTACGAGCGAACTGCCGCAGTTCTCGACGGGACTGCCGTCCGAACGTCGCTCGCAGGCAGCAGCGCCGATGCCGCCGTGCGACGGGCTGGCACGAAGTGCCAACGAACCCGGCCCCCGTTGGCGGATTGTGCCGTCGCCCCGGTGGCCGCACACCGGTTGAATCAAGGTCATGGCCGATCAGAGCGCGCGTCGGATCCGGGTCGGCATCGACACCGGCGGCACCTTCACCGACGTGGTGGCGCTCGACGAGGAGACCGGTGAGCTGGTCACCACCAAGACGCCCTCCACGCCGGGCAACCCGGCCGACGGCTTCATGGCCGGCATCGAGAAGGTGCTCGGACTGCTGGGCCTGCCGCAGGGGCGCGGGGACGCGCTGACCTCGGTCAGCCACGGCACGACGGTGGCCACCAACCAGCTCCTCGAGGGCAAGGTCGAGGCGCTCGGCTTCATCACCACCGAGGGCTACGAGGCGCTGCTCGAGATCGCCCGGCAGTCGGTGCCCGACGGCTACGGCAACTCCTACTTCTGGGTGAAGCCCGACCGCATCGTGCCCCGGCACCTCGTCAAGGGGGTCGGCGGTCGGCTCGACCACACGGGCACCGAGGTGAGGCCGTTCGACGCGGACGGCGCCCGCCGTGTCGCGCGATGGTTCCGGGACCGGGACATCAACACCCTGGCCGTCTGCTTCCTGCACTCCTACGCCGACTCCGCCCACGAGGAGGCCATGCTCGCGGTGCTCCGCGAGGAGCACCCGGACGCAGTCGTCTCCCTCAGCAGCGAGGTGCTGCGCGAGTACCGCGAGTACGAACGCGCGATGACCACGCTCGTCGACGCCGCAGTGAAACCGCGGTTGGGCAGCTACGTCACCAACATCAAGGACCGGCTCGACGCCTACGCGTCGGCTGACGGCGCCCGGCACGTGCCGTTCTACGTGATGAAGTCCAACGGCGGCGTGCTGAGCGCTGACGAGGTCGTCCACCAGCCGATCACCACCGTCCTGTCCGGCCCGGCCGCCGGTGCCCTGGGCGCCGCGCTGATCGCGAAGGTCGCCGGCTTCGACCGGGTGCTGACCAGCGACGGCGGCGGTACGTCGACCGACGTCAGCGTGGTGATCGACGGCGAGCCGACCCTCACCACGGAAGGCAGCGTCGGCGCCTTCCCGTCGAAGATCCCGATGATCGACGTGGTCACGGTGGGGGCCGGAGGCGGCTCGATCGCGTGGCTCTCACCGGAGGGCGCGCTCAAGGTCGGGCCCCAGTCGGCAGGCGCCGACCCCGGCCCGCTGTGCTACGCCAAGGGCGGCGACGCGGTCACGATCACCGACGCCCATGTCTTCCTGGGCCGGGTGCCTCCGCACCTGCTGGGCGGCGAGATCCCGCTCGACGTCGCAGCGGCTGACGCAGGGATCCGCAAGCTGGCCGGCGACCTCGACCTCACCCCGGAGGCCTGTGCCGCCGGCGTACTCGAGATCTCGGCATGGAACCAGGCCAACGCGCTGCGGGCGGTGACCGTCAAGCGAGGCCTCGACGTACGCGACTTCACGCTGACCACGTTCGGCGGGTCCGGATCCCTGCTGCTGTGCCGCTTGGCCGACATCCTTGGGCTCCGGTCGGTGCTGGTGCCGCCGAACCCCGGCAACGTGTCGGCGTTCGGCCTGCTCACCGTCGACGTGAAGAACGACTACGTCCAGACCCACGTCCGGATGCACGACGACCTCGAGCCCGCGGACCTGCAGACGGTCTACGACGAGCTCTGCGATCGGGCCCGCACGGCGCTGACCAAGGAGGGCTTCGGCCCGGAACAGCACCGGTTCTTCAGGACCGCCGACCTGCGCTACTTCGGGCAGGCCTTCGAGGTCAGGGTGCCGTTGCCCGAGGGCGCGGTCGACGCCGCACTCCTCGACGAGGTCGCGACCCGCTTCCACGACGAGCACCGGGTGCTCTACGGCTATGACTTCGCCGGCGACCCGCGGCAACGGGTCGAGTGGGTCAACCTGCGGGTCTCCGGGGTGGGCCCGATCCAGCGCCCGGAGATCCGTGAGCACCCACTCGCCCTGCGGTTGGATGAGGAGGGCCGGGGCACGCCGTTGGTTGAGGAGGGCCGCCAAGGCCCGTCTCGAAACCACCGGCAACCTGGTTTCGAGACGCTTGCAGAGCAACCGCCTCAACCAGCGGAGGCTCGTCCGGCGAGCAGGCGGGCGGTCTGCTTCGAGGTGTCCGACGGGTACGTCGACACGCCGGTCTTCTGGCGACCGGACCTCGCGCCGGGACAGACCCTGACCGGGCCGGCGATCATCGAGGAGTTCGGCTCGACGGTGCCGCTGCACCCCGGGTTCCGGGCCACCGTCGACCGGTTCCTCAACATCATCGTGACGAGGGAGGACTGATGGCCTCGACCGGGTCTGGGGGGAGCCGTCGGGCGCCGACGGACTTCCCGTTCGGCACCCTGACCGACGACGCCGGCGCCAGCGCGGAGCAGGTGGTGGTGGAGATCGTTCAGGGCAGCCTGGCCGCCGTCGAGATGGAGGTCGAGACCGCGATCGGCCGCACCAGTCGCAGCCCGATGATCCGCGACGCCCACGACTTCCGCGCCGGCATCCACGACCGGTTGCTCCGCAAGCTGACCGGCCGCTCCTACTCCGCACTGGTGCACCCGGTCGCGCGCGACTTCCCGATCACGGAGATGCGCGAGGGCGACGTGTTCTTCCACAACGACGTCTATCGGTCCGAAGGGGGCATTGGCCACCTGCCCGACCTCTGCGTCACGGTGCCGGTCTTCCACGACGGGCAGGTCGTCGCGTTCGTCCAGGCCTTCGGGCACCACGACGACATCGGCGGCTGCGTGCCCGGCTCCATGCCCAGTGGCGCCACCTCGGTCTACGAAGAGGGCCTGATGGTGCCGCCCATCAAGCTCTGGGACGCCGGCGTACCCAACAGGTCGGCGCTGGCGATCATGACCCGCAACTCACGCATGCCCGACAGCCTCGCCGCCGACCTCGACGCCGAGTGCTCGGCCTGCCTGATGGGCGCACGCAGACTGGGCGAGCTGTTCGCGAGGTACGGCAAGGAGACCGTCGAGTCCTGCTTCGACGCGATCATCGACCGGACCACGCAGACCTACCGGCGCGAGATCCTCTCGCAGATCCCGATCGGCCAGTGGGTCTGGGAGGACTACGCCGAGCACGACGGCGTCGACGAGCCGCGGCTCTTCGCCCAGCGGATCACGATGACCCGCACCGGCGCTGACGATCCGGACGGCGAGCGCCTGGTGCTCGACTTCGAGGGCACCTCGCCGCAGGCCAAGGGACCGATCAACCACTGCGGCGACTACAGCGACGGCAACTTCCTCAAGAAGTGGCTGGCCCCGATCCTGCGCAACCTCGCCGAGTCGCCCGAACGGATGGCCGAGCTCGACGTCAACGAGGGCGTCGTACCCCTGATCGAGATGCGCTTCCCGCCACCGGGCACGTTGCTGACCCCGGTCTTCCCGGCCCCGACCAACGCCCGCACCTTCGTGATCCTCAGGCTGCTGGGCGTGCTGGCCGGCGTACTCGCCAAGGCGGTCGACGGCCGGATGCCCGCCGACCAGGAGACGATCCGCTACACCGGGGTGTACGGCGAGGACCGGCAGGGCGCGCCGTACCTCATGCGCGAGGTTCTCGGCGGCGGGTCCGGGGGCCGCTACTACGCCGACGGAGAGGACACCATCCACGTCGTGCCCGACTCGCGGAACCTGCCCTCGGAGTTCACCGAGAGCCGTTTTCCCTTCCTGGTCGAGCGATTGGGCCTCGCCAAGGACTCCGGAGGGGCCGGCCAGTTCCGCGGTGGACTCGGCTACGAGAAGCACATCCGCATGCTCAAGGACGCCCACTTCATGTCGATCGCCGACCGCTCGATCCTCGCCTGTTGGGGAGTCAAGGGCGGTCTGGCCGGCAGGCCGTTCGAGGTGGTCGTCGACCCGGGCGGGCCCGCCGAGCGGGTGGTCGACGCCCTGGCCGACGCCGAGCCGGTCAAGGCCGGCGAGGTGATCCGCATCCGCACGACGGGAGGCGGTGGCTGGGGCAACCCGCTCGACCGGGACCCCGAGCTGGTCGTGCGCGACGTGGTCTGGGAGAAGGTCTCGCCAGAAGCCGCGCTGGCCGACTACGGGGTGGTGCTCACCGGCAGTGTCGACGACGACACCCTCGCCCACGACCCGGCAGCCACGGCCACCGAGCGCGCCGCACGGCCGGCCCCGAGCGACGCGTTCTTCGACCGCGGGCCCGGTTACGCGCGACTGTCCGGCGGCGCAGACTCCGCCGACGTCGACTTCGTCGGGTCACAGCCATGAGGGTCCTGCTCGCGCTGGGCGGCAACGCGATGACCGCCGCCGACGGCAGCGCCCGGCCCGGTGACCAGATCGCCGCCGCCCGGGTGGCGATGACAGCCGTGGCCGATCTCGTCACGCGCGCGACGGACCCGGTGGACGTGGTGATCACCCACGGCAACGGGCCACAGGTCGGCAACCTCCTCGTCAAGAACGAGCTGGCCGCGGCCGTCGTACCCCCGGTGCCGCTGGACTGGTGCGGCGCACAGACCCAGGCCACGCTCGGCTTCGTGCTGATGGACGCGCTCGACGACGAGCTCGCCCGCCGGGGCGCGGACCGGCGCAGCGCCACGGTCGTGACCCGCACCCGCGTCGACGTCGACGATCCCGGGCTGACGCATCCCAGCAAGCCGATCGGTCGTTTCCTCGACCGCGACGCGGCGGCGCTGCTGGTCGAGCACGGGGAGACTTGGGAGGACCGCGGCGAGAAGGGCTGGCGCCGCATCGTCGCCTCGCCCGAGCCGCGCGAGATCCTCGACGCCGCCGCCGTACGCGCCCTGGTCGATGCCGGATTCATCGTGATCGCCAACGGTGGTGGAGGTGTCCCGGTGATCCGCTCGGAAGCCGGCCTGGTCGGTGTCGAGGCGGTCATCGACAAGGACCTCGGCGCGGCGCTGTTGGCCGCGACTGTCGAGGCCGACGTGCTGGTCATCGCCACCGACGTCACCCACGCCGTGCTCCGGTTCGGTACGCCGCAGGCCGAGCCCATCGGCCGGGTCACGGTCTCCGACCTGCGCGCGATGGCCGGCGAGGGCCACTTCGCGAGCGGGTCGATGGGCCCCAAGGTCGACGCGGCCTGCCGGTTCGTCGAGAACGGCGGCCGCTACTCCGTGATCAGCGATCTCGCGCACATCCTCGACGCCGTCGCCGGCGCCGCCGGCACCGTCGTCGTACCCGACCAGACCCCAGCCCAAGACGGTGGTTGAGGAGGTCGCGCAGCGACCGTCTCGAAATCACCCACCAAAGAAAGGACGGCCATGCCCGCCATCGAAGTACGCAAGGTCCCGATCCACTCCGTCGCCGACGCCAGCGAGCTGGCCAAACTGATCGACGACGGCGTCATGCACGCCGACCGGGTGATCGCGATCATCGGCAAGACCGAGGGCAACGGGGGAGTCAACGACTACACCCGCATCATCTCCGACCGCGCGTTCCGCGAGGTGCTCGTCGAGAAGGGTGCCCCCGCCGACCAGGTCAAGCAGATCCCGATCGTGTGGTCCGGCGGCACTGACGGCGTGATCAGCCCGCACGCCACGATCTTCGCGACGGTGCCCGACGAGGACGCCGTACAGACCGACGAACCGCGCCTCACCGTCGGGTTCGCGATGAGCGAGCCGTTGCTGCCCGAGGAGATCGGGCGTACGCCGATGGTCAGCAAGGTCGCCGCGGCCGTGAAGGTCGCGATGGAGAAGGCCGGCATCACCGATCCGTCCGACGTCCACTACGTGCAGACCAAGACGCCCCTGCTCACCATCCACACGATCCGCGACGCGAAGTCGCGCGGCAAGACGGTTTGGACCGAGCACACCCACGAGTCGATGGACCTCTCCAACGGCTGTACGGCGCTGGGCGTCGCCCTCGCGTTGGGCGAGATCGAGATGCCCACCGACGCCGACGTGATGCACAACCGCGAGCTGTTCTCGGCGGTCGCCTCGTGCTCGTCGGGGGTGGAGCTCGACGTGGCGCAGGTGGTCGTGGTCGGCAACGCGCCCGGGGTCGGTGGCCGCTACCGCATCGGCCACTCGGTGATGAAGGACGCCCTCGACCAGGACGGTCTCTGGGAGGCGATCAAGGACGCCGGCCTCGAGCTGCCGGAGCGCCCGCACCACACAGACCTCGACGGACGCCTGGTCAACCTGTTCCTCAAGTGCGAGGCCTCGCAGGACGGCATGGTCCGCGGGCGGCGCAACGCGATGCTCGACGACTCCGACGTTCACTGGCACCGCCAGATCAAGGCCGCCGTCGGTGGCGTGACGGCCGCCGTGACCGGTGACCCGGCGGTGTTCGTGTCGGTGTCGGCCGCACATCAGGGCCCGGAGGGCGGCGGCCCGGTCGCCGCGATCGTCGACCTCGGATAGGGGTCGGGCAGGTCAGCGCGCGATCCGAAGGGACAGCAGCCGGCTGCTCAGCGACTTGCCGTGCGTGTCGATCGCCAGGGACGTCGTGACGCCACCGGCCAGGGCCTGGCGGCAGACGAACTGGAGGCCGTGCACGTTCGGCAGCTCGAAGCGCTGCACCCGCCCGCCGAACTCCCCGGCGAAGTGGGCTTCGACCCGCTCGGCGGTGACCTCCCGGACCAGCCACTCGTAGTCGGCGTCGTCGAGGGGGAAGAGCGACAGGATCGACGTGTCGCCCTTGTCGCCGGCCCGGGCGTGGGCGACGTCGTGCAGGAGTACGTCGTTCATCAGGCCTCCAGGATCGTGGTGGTGGGCGTGACCCGGTCGCGGTCGACCATCGTCGAGACGATGCCGATGACCTCGGAGGCACTGGTGCGTACGCCGCCGCCACCGGCCGGCCCGTTGGTGTAGAGCGACTCCACCTCGTGGCAGATGTGTTGGGCCTGGTCCAGCGAGCTGGCCATGCCGGCGACCCGCAACCGGGCATGCTCGATCTCGCCGTGGTGCCCGTCGCCCTCGCTGAGGCTGCCGGTCAGCTCGACCCTGATCGGGGTGCCGGAGGCCGCGAGCCGTTCCCGCACGACCGACGCGGCCAGGCGCGCGCGGTCGACGCATCCCGGGCCGGCGTAGGAGATGCCTGCCTCGGCGCGGTGACCGGCGCGGTAGCCGACGCTGGTCTTGAGCTGCTCCGGTCGGGTGGCGCCACGGGCTCCGTGCACCCGCACCCGATCGGCGCCGGTCTCCTCGATGCGGACGTCGTACAGGCCCAGGGAGACGTCGGGCGTCAGGTAGGCGCCGGGATCGCTGATCTCGTAGAGCAGCTGCTCGCGCACGGTGCGCCGGTCGAGCACGCCGCCGGTGACCGCCAGCTTGCCGAGCTCGACGCTGCCGTCGGCGGCGACGTCGGCGAACGGGTAGCCGAGGTCGGCCAGCCCGGGCACGTCCTTGCGACCGGGGTCGGCGAAGTAGCCGCCGGTCACCTGGGTGCCGCACTCGAGCAGGTGACCCACCAGCGTGCCTGCGGCGATGACGTCCGTGTCGTCGAGGTCCCAGCCGTGCCGGTCGGCCAGCGCGGCGACGAACAGCGACGGGTCCGCGACCCGTCCGGTGATCACGACGTCGGCACCGGCCCGCAACCCCGGCATCAGGGTCTCGGCGCCGATGTAGGCGTTGGCGGAGACGATCTCGCCGCGCTCGTGGAGGGGGCGGCCGTCCTCGAGGCACGGCTGGTCGAGGTCGAGCTGGGCCAGGACGTCGTCCCCGGTCACGACGGCCACGGTGCACGCGAGCCCGAGGCCGCGGGCCACCTCGAGGACGACCTCACCGGCGCCCAGCGGGTTGGCCGCACCGAGGTTGCTGATCAGCCGGGTGCCGCGGGCCAGGGCGTGGGGGAGCAGTGCGGCGAACCGCTCGCGGGTGCGTTCGTCGTACCCGCTGGTGGGGTCGAGGCGGCGGCGCTGCTGGCCCAGGGCGATGGTGCGCTCGGCGAGGCACTCGAGCACGAGGTCGTCGAGCCCACCGTCGCGCAGTAGGTCGACCGCGGGCCCGATGCGGTCGCCGGCGAACCCGGCGCCCGACCCGATCCGGACGGTGTTCGGTGACGCGCTCATACGCTCAGCGCTCCCGTGACCAGGGCGGTCGCCGTCATCACCAGGGTGGTCGCGAACGCCCACCCGAAGATGTGGCGCTGGTGCGCGCCCAGGTCGACCTTGCTCATCCCCACGAGGATGAACGTGGCGGCGGTGAGCGGGCTGAGCGGGAAGCCGGTCGTCATCTGGCCGAGGATCGCGGCCCGGCCGATCTCGGCCGGGTCACCCCCGAAGGAGGCGGTCGTCTCGGCCAGCACCGGTACGACGCCGAAGTAGTAGGCGTCCGGGGTGAAGACCAGGCTCAACGGCATGCCGGTGATCGCGGTGAGCACCGGCAGCCAGTTGCCGCCACCGGAGGGAATGATCGAGACCAGGCCCTCGGCCATGGCGGTGATCATGCCGGTCCCGCCGAGCACTCCGGTGAGGACTCCGGCGGCGAAGATCATCGCGACGACCATCACGACGTTGCCGCCGTGGCGCTGGAACAGCTCCTGCTGGTCCTCCCACCGCGGCAGGTTGACGGCCAGGGCGCAGGCGAACGCGACGACGAACGCGACCTCGAGCGGCATCAGCTGGAAGAGCAGCACGACCACGAGGGCGAGCGTCAGCGCGACGTTGAACACCTGCACCCAGCGGCCCTCACGGCCGACCCGTTCGCGGGTCGGCAGGTCGCCCGGATCGGACGAGGGAGCCAGGCCGCCGTCGTCGGTGTGTCCGTGCCCGGTGTCCGTGCCTCCCGACGAAGCAGCCGCCACGCCGACCAGCTCGGGGTCGAGCACCGCGATGCGGGCGCGCTCGCGCCGGCCGATGACGTAGGAGGCGAACAGCACCCACACGATCCCGACGACCATGGCCGGCACGACGGGCAGGAAGATGTCGGAGCTCTTCAGGTCGAGCGCGGCCATCGCCCGGACGGTGGGACCGCCCCACGGGATCATGTTCATCACGCCGGCGGCCAGCGCCACGACCCCGGTGAGTACGACGGGCCGCATGCCCAGCCGCTTGTAGATCGGCAGGAAGGCCGACACGGCGATCAGGAACGTGGAGGCGCCGTCGCCGTCGAGGGCCACCATCAGCGTGACCACGGCGGTGCCGACGGTGATCTTCATCGGGTCGCCGCCCGCCCAGCGCACCACGGTGCGGATCATCGGGTCGAAGAGGCCCTGGTCGACCATCAGGCTGAAGTAGAGGATCGCGAAGGCGATCATCACCGCCACCGGTGCGACGGTGAGGATGCCGTCGCCGATGAAGGTGCCGAGGTCCTCTCCGTAGCCGCCGATGAGGGCGAAGCCGATCGGCACCAGCACGAGGCACAGCAGCACCGAGACGCGGCGGGTCAGGGTCAGCACCAGGAACAGTCCGACGGTGGCGAAGCCGAGTGCAGCAACCACGAGGTCCTCCAAGATCGATGAGCAAGTCCTCGACGAGTCTGGGGTCGAACACCTGTCGACGTCCAACATCAATAACCGATATATTGATCGGCTGTGAGCATGAATCCCACGTTGGCGCAGCTCCGGGTGGTCGTCGTGGTGGCCGAGGAGCGCAACTTCAGCCGGGCCGCCAAGAGGCTTCTCGTGGCCCAGTCGTCGTTGAGCCGAACCGTCGCGGAGGTCGAGCGCTCGGTCGGTGCCGCGCTCTTCGAACGCACCACCCGCCACGTGGAGGTGACTCCGGACGGCGTCGCGTTCGTGGCGATCGCCGAGCGGGTGCTCGCGGCGTACGACGAGGGGATGACCCACTTCTCCGGATACCTGGAGGGAACGGTGGGCGTGCTGCGCATCGCGGCCCTGCCCTCGCTGGCGGCCACCCTGTTGCCCGGCACCGTGATCCGCCTGCGCAGGCAGCGCCCCCAGGTGCGCGTCGAGGTGGAGGACGTGCTGGCCGGCGACGTCGTCGAGAAGGTGCGGGGCGGCGAGGTCGACCTGGCCCTGACCGCGGCGCCGGTGCTGGGAGTGGCACCGCCCGCGACCGTGGACGGGCTGCCCTTCACCGCGCTCGCGACGGACACGTTCCGGTGCCTGATGGCGCCCGACCATCATCTGGCGGGCCGCACCTCGGTGGCCTGGGAGGAGCTGAGCCGCGAGGCGTTCGTCTCCTTCGACGGCGCCAGCTCGGTGCGCGCGATCGTGGAGGCGATCTTCGCCTCGCGCGACGTCGAGCCGGTACGTCGCGTCAGCGCGCGCAATGTCGCGACCGTTGCGGGACTGTGCGCGGCCGGCCTGGGCGTATCCGCCGTACCGGCCTTCGTGCTGCCCCTGATGGGCTTCGCCGGCCTGGCCAGCGTCCCCCTGGTCGATCCGGTGGTGAGTCGGCACATCGGGGTCCTGACCGACCCGCGACGTGAGCGCAGCCGGGCCGCGACCACCTTGCTCCAGGTGCTCCGTGAGCAGGCCGACGAGGACGACCCGCTCCCACCCGGCGCCACGTGGAACTGAGCCCGGGCCCGGATCCCGTGGCCCGGCCCGATCTGCCCGCCGGCCTGTCGGTGCCGGGTGATTGGCTGTCGTCATGAGCTCGACCGCACCCACGACGCCGCGCACGCCGACGTACCACCTCGCCGCCCCGCAGACGGGTGGCGCGGTGCCGATGCTCGACGAGTTCCAGCAGCGCGTCGTCGACCACGCGAGCGGGCCGCTGCTGGTGCTGGCCGGGCCGGGCACCGGCAAGACCACCACGCTGGTCGAGGCGATCGTCGAGCGCATCGAGGGCCGTGGCGTGAGCCCGGAGTCGGTGCTGGCCCTGACGTTCTCGCGCAAGGCGGCCGAGCAGCTCCGTGACCGGGTGACCGCGCGGCTGGGCCGCACGACGTCCTCCACGATGTCGGCCACGTTCCACTCGTTCGCCTACGGGCTGATCCGCAGATACGCACCCGCCGAGCTCTACGAGGCGCCGCTGCGCCTGCTCTCGGCGCCGGAGCAGGACGTCGTCCTGCAGGAGCTGTTGACCGACGCGCCCGAGTCGGTTGCCTGGCCCGAGGGCCTGCGTCGGGCGGTGGCCACCCGCGGGTTCGCCCGGGAGGTGCACGCCGTGCTGGCCCGCGCCCGCGAGAAGGGCCTCGACGGCGACGACCTGCGCCGGCTCGGCCTGGCCGAGGGGCTGCCGGAGTTCGTGGCCGCCGGGCTCTTCCTCGACCAGTACCTCGAGGTCCTCGACTTCCAGGGCGCCATCGACTACCCCGACCTGATCCGGCGCGCCGTCGAGGAGGCCGAGAGGCACCGCGACGAGCTGCGCGCCCGCTTCACCCATGTCTTCGTCGACGAGTACCAGGACACCGATCCCGGCCAGGTCGCCCTGCTCCGGGCCCTGATCGGCGACGGCGGAAACCTCACCGTGGTCGGCGACCCGCACCAGTCCATCTACGGCTTCCGGGGCGCCGAGGTGCGCGGCATCCTCGAGTTCCCGACCGAGTTCCCGCACCGCGGCGGTGCGCCCGCCGACGTGGTGGCGCTGCGCACCACCCGGCGGTTCGGGCCACACCTCCTGCTCGCCTCCCAGCGCGTCGCCCGCCGGCTCTCGCTGGCCGGCACGATTCCCGCGGAGGCGCGTGAGTCGTTCCTCGCGCCCGTCTCCGAGGCCGGCGACCTCGGCAACGGCCGGGTCGACGTGCTCACCTTCGACACCGCCCGCGCCGAGACCGAGCACCTCGCCGACATCCTGCGTCGCGCCCACCTGACCGACGGTGTGGCCTGGTCGCGCATGGCGGTGCTGGTGCGTTCCGGCCGTACGTCGATCCCGGCGTTGCGTCGGTCCCTGGGGGCCGCGGGGGTGCCGGTCGAGGTGTCCAGCGACGACACGCCCCTGGTGCGCGAGCCGGCCGTGGCACCCCTGCTCGCGGCGCTGCGGGCCGTGGTCAACCTCGACAACGACGACCCGGAGACATCAGGGCACATCGACCCCGAGGCCGCCCACGACCTGCTGGTCTCACCACTGGCCGGGCTCGACGCCACCGACGTACGCAGTCTCGCGCGGGCGTTGCGCGTGCGCGACAAGGAGGTGGTGGCCCGCGACGGCGGCACCCCGCGCCCGTCGCCCGAGCTGCTGCGCGAGGCGGTGGTGCACCCGTCCACCCTCGAGGGGCTCGACGGAAGCGCACCCCGACGGGCCGCTGCGCTGGCCGGTTTGCTCCGTTCCTCGCGGGCGCTGCTCGAAGCGGGTGCCACCGCCGAAGAGGTGCTGTGGAACCTGTGGTCGTCCACCGACTGGCCACGACGACTGCGGGCCCAGGTCGACCTCGGCGGAGCATCGGCCCGTCGCGCCCACCGCGACCTCGACGCCATCTGCGCCCTGTTCGAGTCCGCGGCCCGCGCCGAGGAGCAGCGCGGCCACACCGGCGTCGCGGCATTCCTGGCCACCCTCGAGGCCCAGGACCTGCCCGGCGACACGCTGGCCGACCGCGGCATCCGTGGCGAGGCGGTCCGGCTGCTGACCGCCCATCGTTCCAAGGGCCTCGAGTGGGACCTCGTCGTGGTGGCCCACGTGCAGGAGGAGGGCTGGCCCGACCTGCGCCGCCGCGCCACCCTGCTGCAGGCCGACCGCATCGGCACCGACGGGCTGCAACCGCCGGTCTCCTCACGGGAGCTCCTGATGGAGGAGCGCCGGCTCTTCTACGTCGCCTGCACCCGGGCCCGGTCGCGGCTCGTGGTCACCGCGGTCCGGTCGCCCGACGACGACGGCGAGCAGCCCTCGCGCTTCATCACCGAGTTGTTGCCACCCGGGCCCGACGGCGTCCCCGACCGCACGCCGCCCCATGTCCAGGGCCGGCCGAAGCGTCCGCTCTCGCTCGCCGGGCTCGTCGCCGAGCTGCGCCGCACGCTGGTCGACCCGGAGTCCGACGAGCAGCTCCGCGCTGCCGCTGCTCGGCGCCTCGTGCTGCTCTCCCGCGAGCGGGTCGGCGACCGTGCGTTGGTGCCGGCCGCCGACCCTGCCAACTGGTGGGGCACCCGCTCCTCGACCCTGTCCGACGTACCCGTCAGGCCGGAGGAGAAGCCGATCTCGCTGTCCGCCTCGGCCCTGACCTCGATCGAGGAGTGCCCGGCCCGGTGGTTCCTCGAGCGCGAGGCCGGCGGCTCGTCGGCGGCGACGTCCGCCCAGGGCTTCGGCCTGCTCGTGCACGCCCTCGCCGAGCGCGTCGCCAAGGGAGAGCTCTCCGCCGACCCCGAGCGCCTCGACGAGCTGATGGCCCACGTCGACACGGTCTGGGAGCGACTGTCGTTCCGCACGCCGTGGTCGGCGACCCGTGAGCGCGAGGAGATGCGCCTTGCCCTCCAGCGCTTCCTGGTCTGGCACGGCGACCCCAAGCGGGGGCGCACGCTGCTGGCCACCGAGAAGGAGCTGCGTGCGAAGGTCACGTTGCCCGACGGTCAGCAGGTGACCCTGCACGGCTTCGCCGACCGGCTCGAGCTCGACGCCGACGGCCAGGTCTGGGTGATCGACCTCAAGACCGGGAAGTACAAGCCGACCGGCGACGAGGTCAAGGTGCACCCCCAGCTCGGGCTCTACCAGCTCGCCGTGGAGCACGGGGCCGTCGACGACCTGGTCGACGACGCACCCGCGCGGCCCGGCGGCGCCGAGCTGGTGCAGCTGCGCCACGGCGCCCACGGCAAGGTCAGCCTGCAGCCGCAGGAACCACAGTCCGCAGACGACGAGGGACACCGTCCCGTGGAGGTCCAGTTGATGTCGGCCGTGGCCCGGATCCGGGCCGAGGAGTTCCCCGCGATCGCCGGGAAGCAGTGCGAGCGCTGTGCGTTCGTCGCGATCTGCCCGATCCAGGGTGCCGGGACGGTGCTGTCATGAGCGACCCGGTCAACATCACCTCACCCGACGACCTGCGCCGGGTCATGGGCACCGACTTCACGGTCAGCCCACAGCAGTGGGCCGCGATCTCCGCCGACCTCGAGCCCGCGGTCGTCATCGCCGGTGCCGGGTCCGGCAAGACCGCCCTGATGGCGGCCCGCGTGGTCTACCTCGTCGCGACCGGGCAGGTCAGACCCGACGAGATCCTCGGCCTCACCTTCACCACGAAGGCGGCCCGCGAGCTGGCCACCCGCATCCGCGACTCCCTGGTCCGCGCCGGTCACGGTGTCGAGACCGCACCTGACCCGGCCGCCGACGAACCCGAGAACCTCGAACCGACCGTGGCGACCTACAACGCCTACGCCAGCTCGCTGCTCACCGAGCACGGCCTGCGGATCGGGCACGAGCCCGACACCCGGGTGATGGCCGACGCCTCGCGCTACCAGCTGGCGGCGCGGGCGATCAGTCGTCACGGCCGAGGCATCGAACTGCTCAGCGACCACCCCGAGACGGTGGTCAACTACATCCTCGGGCTCGAGGGCGCGATGAGCGAGCACCTCGTCACGGTGGCCGACGTACGCGCCTTCCAGGCCCGGGAGCTGCCGCGGTTCCAGGACGCCGCGATCAACGCGAAGGCCAAGACCGAGCCCAAGAAGGTGGTCAACGCGATGCAGCGGCGCGAGGAGATCCTCGGCCTCGTCGAGACCTACCGGCGGCTCAAGGCCGAGCTGGGTCTGATGGACTTCAGCGACCAGATCGCCCTGGCCGCCCAGCTGGCCGACGCGCACCCCGAGGTCGGGGAGGCCGAGCGCGCCAAGTTCCGCATCGTGCTGCTCGACGAATACCAGGACACGTCGGTGGCCCAGGCCCTGATGCTGAAGAAGCTCTTCACCGGCGGCCACCCGGTGACCGCGGTGGGTGACCCCAACCAGGCGATCTACGGCTGGCGTGGGGCCTCGGTGTCCAACATCCTCGGCTTCGGCCGCGACTTCCCGCGTGCCGACGGCCATGAGGTGCGCACCTTCCCGCTGACCGTCAACCGTCGCTCCGACCAGCGCATCCTCGAGGTCGCCAACCGGCTGGCCGGGCCGCTGCTCGACGAGTTCCCCCAGGTCAAGGCGCTCGAGCCCGACGACTCCGCCGGCCCCGGTGCGGTGCGCACCTCCGTGCACGAGACGTACGCCGCCGAACTGGCCTGGCTGGCCAGCCAGGTCACCGGCGTGCACGACGCGATGGCCGAGCCGAGGTGGAACGAGATCGGCGTGCTGACCCGCGACAACAAGCACGCCGCCGACGTGTTCGACGTGCTGTCAGCCCACGACATCCCGGTCGAGATCGTCGGACTCCAGGGGCTGCTCCGGCTGCCCGAGGTGGCCGAGGTGGTGGCCACCCTGACGTTGCTGCACGACCTGACCGCCAACGCCGCCCTGCTCACCCTGCTCACCGGCCCACGCTGGTCGATCGGGCCGCGTGACCTGGCCCTGCTCGGCAAGCGGGCCCGCGAGCTGGCCGGCGACCAGGGGCAGGCGTCCACGCAGTCGCTCGACGAGCAGCTGACCGGCGCCGTCGAGGGCGCCGACCCCACCGAGATCACGTCGTTGTGCGACGCGCTCGACGACCCGGGCGACGCGGCGTACTCCGCGGCGGCCCTCGACCGCTTCGCCCTGCTGCGCTCCGAGCTGCGTTCGCTGCGCTCACACGCCGGCGAGCCGTTGCTCGACCTGGTTCGGCGCATCATCGACACCACCGGCATCGACATCGAGCTGGCGTCGTCCGTCAGTCCCGCGGCCGCTGCCCGTCGCGACAACCTCGACCTGTTCGTCAAGGCCGTCGCCGAGTTCCAGGCCATCGACGGCGCGGTCAGCCTGACCGCACTGCTGGCCTACCTCGCCACCGAGGACGAGATGGGCACCGGCCTCGACGTGGCGACGCCGTCCGAGGCCGACTCGGTCAAGCTGCTGACCGTGCACCGCGCCAAGGGCCTCGAGTGGGACGCCGTCTTCGTGGTCGGCGTCTGCGAGGAGAAGTTCCCGACCACGCGGTCCCGCACCCAGTGGGTCTACGGGCCGGCCGTGCTGCCCAACGAGCTCCGCGGCGACCGCCATGACCTGGCTGCGCTCGGTGGCTACGAGAAGCCCGAGCTCACCGCGTTCGTGCAGGCGGCCAAGGCGAAGGAGCAGCAGGAGGAGCTCCGACTCGGCTACGTCGCCTTCACCCGGGCCCGACACCTGCTGTCGGTGTCGTCGTACCTCTGGAACGAGTCGCGCAAGACCCCGGTCGGGCCCTCGCCCTACCAGCTGGTGGTGCTCGAGGCGGTCCGCGAGTGGGGCGAGGACGCCGAGGCCTGGCTCGACAAGCCCGACAAGGACACCCAGAATCCCCTGCGCATCGGCTCGACCACGGCGCCGTGGCCGGTCACCGAGCACACCGCTGAGACGCTGCGCCGGCTCGAGGCGGCCGAGTTCGTCCGCGGCGTCGACCCCGACGCCGATGACGAGATCGACACGCTCAGCGGCGCCGTGATCGCCACCTGGGACGAGGAGATCGAGCGCCTCCTCGCCGAGGCCCGGCGCGACCGTGCCGACGAGATCGAGGTGCCGTTGCCGGCCGCGTTGTCGGCGACGGCGGTGGCCAGGCTGCGCGACGACGCCGACGGCTTCGCCCGTGACCTGGCCCGGCCGATGCCCCGACAGCCGTCGCCGGCGGCCCGGTTCGGCACCCGGTTCCACGCCTGGGTCGAGGCCCGCTTCGGGCAGCAGAACCTCTTCGACCCCGACGAGCTGCCCGGCCGCGCCGACCTCGGCATCGACGACGAGTCCGACCTCAAGACGCTCACCGAGTCGTTCGCGGCCGGTCCGTTCGGGCACCGCGAGCCGCACGCCGTCGAGCCGCCGTTCGCTCTCGTGCTTGCCGGGCAGGTGGTCCGCGGGCGCATCGACGCGGTCTACACGACCGACGACGGCGGCTTCGTGGTGATCGACTGGAAGACCAACCAGCGGGCCACCGCAGACCCTCTGCAGCTGGCGATCTACCGACTGGCCTGGGCCGAGCTCGCAGGCGTGCCGGTCGAGAAGGTGCGGGCCGCGTTCCACTACGTGCGCACCGGCGAGACCGTCGACCACACCGACGACCTGCCGGGGCGCGCCGAGCTCGAGCAGCTGCTCCATCCCTCCGGCTAGGGCTGCCCGGTGTCCGCGCCGCACGACCACTTCATCGCCTTCGTCGAACGCCTCGGCGTCGACCTCGACGCGCTGCCCGACCGCGTCGAGCAGGTGGCTGCCGACGCGGGCCTGTCCCGCTGCCACTTCGAGCGGGTGGTCAAGGCGGTGGCGGGGGAGTCGCCTGCCCGGCTCCGGGTGCGGGTCCTGCTCGAGCGTGCGGCCCACCGTCTGCTCACCGGCGACGAGACGGTCCGCGACGTCGCCGGCACCTCGGGCTTCTCGTCGTACGCCGCGTTCAAGCACGCCTTCCGCCGCGAGTACGGCGAGAACCCGTCGGCGTGGCGCGCCAATCCGACCGGGTTCCGCATCGACGCCTCGAACGACGTGCACTTCCACCCGCCGGCCGGCCTGCGCCTGCCGGCCCGACGAAGGACGGACAGCGTGGACCTGGTCCAGGAGATGGTCGCCCACCACGTGTGGCTCACCGGCGAGCTCGTCCGCCGCGCGGCGCTGCTCGGCGACGCCGAGCTCGACGAACCGCATGACCGCACCGTCGACGGCATCGACGGCGAGACCCTGCGATGGTCGCTGTCCCGGCTGATCGGGCAGATGGAGATGTGGAACGCCGCGGTCCACGAGACCGACTACGACTTCTCGGTCGAGGAGCACGAGTCGGTGCTCTCGATGCAACGCCGGGTGTCCCGGGTCGGCCCCGATTTCGTCGACAACGTCGCGCTCCTCTCCGCACAGGGCCGCTTCGACGAGACGTTCGTCGAGGCGTTCTCGCCCACACCGCAGGTGCTGTCGTTCGGCGCGATGGTGGCGCACGTGCTGACCTTCGCCGCCCACCACCGGCTCCTCGCGCTGTCGCGACTACGTGAGTGCGGCATCACCGACCTCGGCTTCGGTGACCCGAAGACCTGGTTCGCTGCGGCGCAATCTCGATCAAGCGGGCCCTGTCCCTCGTGACGAAAGTAGGTCTCGACCAGCCGTCCTGAGGAGACCTGATGAAACTGCCCTGGCTCGAACCCCTCACCACCCGTGAGCCCACGCCCGCCGTCGTACCCGAACCACCGCGTCGCGGGGAGGAAGGCGGCGCGCCGTGCAGCGTCTGCGCCGGCACCACCCCGGACGCGGTGTGGTCCGACGACCACTTCGCGGTCTACCCACCGCGCACCTGCAGCCTGCCCGGCACGGTCTGGATCGCCAGTCGCGAGCACGTCGACTCCTTCGTCGACCTGTCGCCCGCAGCCTCAGCCGCTTTCGGGCCGTTCGTCGCGCAGGTCGAGGGCGCGATCCTGGCTCGCGGTGACGTGGGCCGGGTGCACCTCTACCGCTGGGGCGACGGCGGCGCGCACTTCCATGTCTGGCTGATGCCGCGGCCCCTCGGGATGCTCGACGCCCAGGGCATGATGCTGCCGCTGTGGGAGGACGTCCTCCCCAACGCCACCGACGAGGAATGCCTGGCCGCTGCGCAGGAGATCGGGTCCAGGCTGGAAGGATGACCGCATGACCTCCGACCGGTTGGCCCGGCGCCTCGGCACCGGCGACGCCGTCGTGGTCGGGCTGTCGGCGATGATCGGCGCCGGAGTCTTCGCCGCGTTCGCTCCGGCCGCCGCCGCGGCAGGGTCCGCGTTGTTCGTGGGCCTCGGCATCGCCGCGGTGATCGCGTTCTGCAACGCGGTTGCGTCGGCGCAGCTCGCCGCCTGCCATCCGTCGTCCGGCGGCACCTACCTCTTCGGTCGTGAGGTGCTCGGCCCGTGGTGGGGGTTCGTCGCAGGCTGGGGTTTCGTGATCGGCAAGACCGCCTCGTGCGCGGCCATGGCGATGACCTTCGCGGCGTACGCCGTCCCGGGCGGCGGGTGGCCGCAGAAGGCTGCGGCGGCGGTCGCGGTCGTGATGCTGACCCTGGCCACCATGCGCGGCATCACCCGCACGGCGCGGCTGGCACGCATCCTTCTCACCGCGACCCTCGGCGTGCTGCTGCTCGCGCTCGTCGTGACCTCCGTCGGTGAACCGTCGGCCCCTGATCCGCTGGGCGCACCCGACAGCGTCCGCGACGTGTTGCAGGCGGCCGGTCTGCTGTTCTTCGCCTTCGCCGGCTACGCGCGCATCGCGACGCTCGCCGAGGAGGTACGCCGACCCGAGATGCTGGGCCGCGCCATCCTGATTTCGCTCGGTGTGGCCGTGGTCCTCTACGTGGCGGTCGGCCTGGCCCTCGTGCGCGCCCTCGGCGCCGACCTGGCCACCAGCACGGCGCCGCTCTCGGACGCCGTCACGGCAGTCGGTGCCGCCTGGGCCGAGCCGGTGGTGCGCATCGGTGCAGCCGCCGCATGCCTGGGTGCCCTGCTCGCCCTTCTCGCCGGGGTCACCCGCACGGGCCTTGCCATGGCACGCGAGCGTGACCTGCCCACGCCGCTGGCCCACGTCGACCCCGTGCACCAGGTGCCCGACCGGGCGCAGGTCGCGCTCGGTCTCGCCGTGGTCGTGCTCGTTCTCACCGTCGACCTGCGCGGCGCCATCGGCTTCTCCAGCTTCGGGGTGCTGGTCTACTACGCGGTCGCGAACCTCTCCGCTCTCCGCCAGCCGGCCGAGCAGCGACGCTGGCCGCGGGCGCTCCAGGTGCTGGGCCTGGCCGGGTGCCTGGTGCTGGCGGCGATGCTGCCCCTGGCGTCGGTGCTCACCGGGCTCGGTGTGCTCGCCGTGGGCGTGCTCGGACGGTTGGTCGTGCGCAGGCCGAGCGTGCTCGATGGATGAAGGAAATCGTGCGGATTCCGCCGAATTTCCTGCAGTGACGCGACACCCCGGGGACTACGCCAGCACGGCCTCGAGGGCGATCTCGACCATCGCGCCGAAGGTCTGCTCGCGCTCCTGCGCCGTGGTCTCGGCGCCGGTGACGATGTGGTCGGAGACGGTGCAGATCGCCAGTGCCCGGCGGTCGTGCTTCGCGGCCAGCGTGTAGAGCGCACTCGCCTCCATCTCGATGGCCAGCACGCCGTGCTCCACCATCGCAGTCATGATCTCGGGCCGGGGCGCGTAGAACTGGTCGCCGCTGAAGATCAGGCCGGTCCACGTCTTCACGTCCTCACGTGCGGTCGCCGCGTCGTACGCCGCACGCAGCAGGCCGAAGTCGGCGACCGGCGCGTAGTCGAGACCCTCGAACCGGACCCGGTTCATGCCCGAGTCGGTGCAGGCGCCACTGGCCAGGATGACGTCGCGGATCCCGACCTTCTCGACCAGGGCACCGCACGACCCGACCCGCACGATCGAGGCGACGTCGTACTCGGTGAACAGCTCGGTGGCGTAGATCGCCAGTGAGGGCTGGCCCATGCCGGAGCCCTGCACGCTGATCCGCTCGCCGCGCCACGTGCCGGTGAAGCCGAGCATGCCGCGCACCTCGTTGTAGCAGGTGACGTCGTCGAGGAAGCTCTCTGCGATCCACTTGGCCCGCAGCGGGTCACCGGGCATCAGGACGTGCGGTGCGATCGCGCCGGGCTGGGCGCCGATGTGGGTGCTCATGGGCCGATCGTAGGGCCTGTGCCCGGGTGGGTAGCCTGCAAGGCGTGACCGGACCAGAGCAGCTCCAACCACTGTCCCTGCCCGCCGCCGACGCGGACTGGGCCCCTTGGCTCGACGACCACTGCCGCGGGGCGCTGGCCCGTGCCGAGGAGTTGCGCACCACGCTGGCCGCGAGCGACCCCGGCTCCGTGGCAGGCGTGTGGAACAGGCTGCACATCGAGCTGGCCAACGCGTTCGCCGTGGCCGGCCTGGTCGCCCAGGTGCACCCCGACAAGGCGATCCGCGAGCAGGCCGAGGAGATCGAGGTCGAGGCGAACCGCTTCCACACCGGCCTGATGCTCGACGTGGCGGCGTTCACCGCCCTCGACTCGGTGCCGAAGGACGGCCTCGACGAGGCGGCCACCCGGATGCTCGAGCACAGCCTGCGCGACTTCCGCCGGGCCGGAGTCGACCGCGACGAGGCCACCCGCCAGCGGCTCCGCGAGATCAGCGAGCGCGAAGTCGAGCTGGGCCAGGCGTTCTCCCGCGGGATCAGGGACGGTCGGCGTACGACCAAGCTGCCCGCCGAGGCCGCGGCCGGTCTTCCGCAGGACTGGGTCGAGGCGCACCCGGTCGGCGACGACGGCACCTTCGAGGTGACCACCGAATACCCCGACACGGTGCCCTTCATGACGTTCGCGACCGACGGCGACGCACGCCGCCGCGTGGTGACCACGCAGTACGACATCGCCTGGCCCGACAACGACCGGGTGCTGGCCGACCTCCTGGCAGTGCGGCACGAGCACGCCACGATGCTCGGCTACGCCGACTGGCCGTCGTACGACGCCGAGGTCAAGATGATCGGCACCGGCCCGGCCATCCCGGCGTTCATCACCGAGATCGCCAACGACACCGAGGCCGCCGGGCGGGCCGAGATCGAGGTCCTCCTCGAACGGGCACGACAGGACGATCCGTCGGTGGAGGCGGTCGACGCCTCCAACTGGCGGCACTACGCCGAGGTCGTCCGTCGCGAGCAGTACGACGTCGACGCCCAGGAGGTGCGTCGCTACTTCGACTTCACGAAGGTGCGCCAGGGCCTGCTCGAGGTGACCGGTCGCCTGTTCGGCCTGGAGTACGCCGAGGTGCCCGACGCCACGTCGTGGCACGAGGACGTCACGACGTACGACGTCGCCCTCGACGGTGAGCCGCTGGGCCGGATCCGACTCGACCTGCACCCGCGCGACGGCAAGTACAACCACGCCGCGCAGTTCGACCTGAAGCCCGGTGTGCGCGGGGTGCAGCTCCCCGAGGGTGTGCTGGTCTGCAACTTCCCGCGCGGGCTGATGGAGCACGGCGACGTGGTCACGCTCTTCCACGAGTTCGGCCACCTGGTGCACCACGTGCTCGCCGGACGCCACGACTGGGTGCGGTTCTCGGGCGTCGCCACCGAGTGGGACTTCGTCGAGGCACCCAGCCAGATGCTCGAGGAGTGGGCCTGGGACGCGGAGGTGCTGGCCGGCTTCGCGACCGACGAGTCGGGGACTCCGATCCCGGCCGACCTGGTGGCCCGGATGCGTGCCGGTGAGGAGTTCGGCAAGGGCTTCATGGCCCGCACCCAGATGTTCTACGCCGCTGTCTCCTACTACCTGCACCTCGAGCGACCCGAGGACATCACGTCGCGGGTGGCCGAGCTGGCCCGCGAGTACAACCTCGTCGCGCAGCTTCCCGGCACCCACTTCCACGCCGGGTTCGGCCACCTCGGCGGCTACACCTCGGCGTACTACACCTACATGTGGAGCCAGGTCATCGCGAAGGACCTGTTCTCCGCCTTCGACCCCGACGACCTGCTCGCCCCCGGACCGGCCCGTGCCTACAGGGACAAGGTGCTGGCCGCAGGCGGCAGCGGTGACGCGGCCGACCTGGTGGCCGACTTCCTCGGTCGCCCCTACAACGCCGAGGCGTTCCGCGCCTGGATGAACGGAAGCCCGAAGGCATGACCTACCCACACGCCGAGCTGGCCGCCGGTGCGCACGCGCGAATGGCCGAACGACGCGACGACGACGCCTGGCTGGCCGAGAAGTGGGCCGACCCCAAGACGCGGGTGCTCCTCGTGGCCGGCACCCGGTTGCGCAGTGCGGGCGCGGGCCCGTCCTGGGTGAGCCCCGAGGAGGCTCCCGACGGCACCCGCATCCTGCTCGGCGAGCACGCCGGTCGCGCGCACTTCGCGATGCTGATCGATCCCGAGCACGCGCTCGGCGAACGCGAGGAGTGGGTGGGCCTGCGGGCGCTGGCCCCGCACTTCATGGACCACGACTCCTCCGAGGCGCCGCTGGCCTTCCACGCCATCGGCCTGGCCGAGTGGCACTGGCGCACCCGGCACTGTCCCGTGTGCGGGGGCCGGCTCGAGTCCCGCCAGAGCGGCCACCTGCTGGCCTGCACCGAGTGCGAGCGCGAGCAGTTCCCGCGCACCGACCCGGCGGTGATCATGGTGGTCGCGATCGGCGAGCCCGGCTCCGACGACGAGCGCTGCCTGCTCGGTCGCGGCGCCGGTTGGGGCGAGGGCCGCTTCTCGACGCTCGCCGGTTTCGTGGAGCCGGGGGAGTCGCTCGAGGACGCCGTACGCCGCGAGGTGTTCGAGGAGGTCGGGGTCGAGGTCGGACAGGTCGACTACTTCGGCAACCAGCCGTGGCCGTTGCCGACCAGCCTGATGCTCGGCTTCGTCGGACGCGCCACGACCACCGACATCGTGCTCGACGGCGACGAGATGGCCGAGGCGCGATGGTTCACGCGCGCCGAGATGAGGGCCGAGGCCGAGGCGGGCACCATCGTGCTCCCTGGCGGCATCTCGATCTCACGCTCGCTCGTCGAGCACTGGTACGGCGGCCCGCTCCCCGGCCGCTGGTGACGCGTCAGGCCAGGGCGGCGATCTTGGCCTTCACCTGGGCAAGGCTGGGGTTGGTCTGCGCCGAACCGTCGGAGTAGACCAGCGTCGGCACTGTCTGGTTCCCACCGTTGGCCTTCTCGACCAGCTGGGCCGCTTCCGGCTGCTGCTCGATGTCGACGATGTCGTAGCTGATGCCCTCCCGGTCGAGCTGGCTCTTCAGTCGGTGGCAGTAGCCGCACCACGGCGTGGTGTACATCGTGAACTCGCTCAACGGATTGTCCCCTCGGGCATCTAGGCTGCTTGGTGTTCGACCGACTCAACTGCACTCCGAGGTGAATTGTTCCCGATGGCCCGCCCTGACAGCCTGCTCGACTCACTCGACCCCGAGCAGCGACAGGTCGCCGAGGCACTTCGCGGCCCGGTGCGCGTGCTGGCCGGGGCCGGCACCGGCAAGACCCGGGCGATCACCCACCGCATCGCCCACGGAGTGGCCACCGGCGTCTACCAGTCGACCGAGGTCCTGGCGGTCACGTTCACCACGCGGGCGGCCGGCGAGATGCGCACCCGCCTGCGTGAGCTGGGGGCACCAGGCGTCCAGGCCCGCACCTTCCACGCCGCCGCTCTGCGGCAGCTGCGCTACTTCTGGCCGGCCACCCACGGCACCGAGCTGCCGACCCTGACCGAGTCGAAGCTGCCGTTGATGGCACTCGCGGCCCGCCGGCAACGGCTCGGCGTCGACCAGGGCACCCTGCGCGACCTCGCCTCCGAGGTCGAGTGGTCCAAGGTCAGCAACGTCCGCCCCGAGGAGTACGCCGCGCTCGCCCCCACCCGCGGACGCGAGGTCAACGGCGTCGACCCCGAGACGGTCGGCCGGGTGTTCGGCACCTACGAAGACGTCAAGCGCGGCCAGGGCCGCATGGACATGGAAGACGTCCTCCTGCTCACCGCCGCCCTCCTCGCGGAGGACGAACGCGTCGCGGCGCAGGTCCGGCGTCAATACAAGTTCTTCGTGGTCGACGAGTTCCAGGACGTCTCGCCCCTCCAGTCGGCGCTGCTCGACCTGTGGCTGGGTGGGCGCGACGAGATCTGCGTGGTCGGCGACCCGGCGCAGACCATCTACAGCTTCGCCGGCGCCAACGCCGACTATCTGCGCGACTTCCCGGGCAAGCACCCGGGCACCACCGCGATCGACCTGGTCCGCAACTACCGCTCGACGCCCGAGGTGATCGGCTCGGCCAACCAGCTGCTCGCCGGCAGCAGCTCGCGCGGCGTCAAGCTGGTCGCACAGCGTCCCTCCGGCCCGGCGGTGAACTACCGGGAGTACGACGACGAGGTGGCCGAGGCCGAGGCGGTCGCCGCCGAGGTGCTGCGCCTGCGCGACTCCGGCGTGCCGCTCGGTTCGATGGCGGTCCTGTTCCGCATCAACGCCCAGTCCGAGGCCTTCGAAGACGCGCTCTCGGCCCGCAACCTCGCCTACGTGGTCCGCGGTGCCGCGCGCTTCTTCGACCGGCAGGAGGTGCGCCAGGCGATCACCCTGCTGCGCGGCACTGCCCGCTCCGGCGGTGGCGGCGACGACCTCGCCGCCGACGTGCGCGGCACGCTGGGCGGCATGGGCTGGACCGCCGAGCCGCCCTCGGGCCGGGGCACGGCCCGCGACCGGTGGGAGTCGCTCCAGGCGTTGGTCTCCCAGGCCGAGTCGTACGCCGCCCAGGCGGGCACTGACCTCGGGTCCTTCGTCGACGACCTCGACCGACGGGCCTCCGAGCAGCACGCGCCCGTGGCCGACGGGGTCACCCTGGCCACCCTGCACACCGCGAAGGGCCTCGAGTGGGACGCCGTGTTCGTGTGCGGCGCCCAGGAGGGCTCGATCCCGATCTCGTTCGCCCAGACCCCGGCCGAGGTCGAGGAGGAGCGCCGTCTGCTCTACGTCGGCATGACCCGGGCCCGGCTGCACCTGTCCGTCTCGTGGAGCCTGTCGCGCAACCCCGGCGGTCGACGTACCCGCAAGGCCTCCCGCTTCCTGACCGGCCTGCGCCCCGACACCGGCAACGCACCCGAGCCCCGCCGTGCCAAGAAGGCAGCCAGGGCAGCGATGTGCGGCACCTGCGGGCGCCCGCTCTCGACCGCGGGGGAGCGCAAGGTCGGCCGGTGCGTCGACTGTCCGGCGACCTACGACGAGGACCTGTTCGCCCGGCTCAAGGAGTGGCGGCGCCAGCGGGCCAGCGACGACGGGGTGCCGGCGTACGTCGTCTTCACCGACAAGACGCTCGAGGCGATCGCCGAGGTGAAGCCGACCGCAGACGCCCAGCTGCTGAAGATCAGCGGGGTCGGGGCGACCAAGATCGAGAGGTACGGCGAGGAGCTGCTGGCCCTCATCGAGTGATCCCGAAGTGATCTCGAAAAAAATCAGGAAATACCCATTAAATCGTTTGCCCATTACAGGCAGGCCGCGATAGTTTTCTCATCAGCACATTCAACCCGCGCATACGGTCCTGGCAAGATCAGCGCCCAACGGCACCGAAGGAGGTGGCTCCAGTGAACAGCATCAAGACTCGAATCCCGGCTGAGAACCAGTCGCGCATTGTCATGCCCACCTATGCCGCCTTTGGCGTGTCCGCATGCGTTGATGCCGATGTTCCGGCCCGCAAGCACATCGCTCTCTTCACGGGAGCCACCCCGGGAACCCTTGTCTGGAGTCCACCGCCCTGTTGAGCTGACACTCAACTTGGCAGCCTCCAGGCCGCGGAACCCGACAACCGGGATCCGCGGCCCTTTTGTTTCTCCACCACTTTCGGTGGAGGGCCCGGATCAACACACACGATCAGGTCTCAGAGGAGGTGACACATATGACCATCAGCGAACTCAAGCCGCCCGCCGAGCCGACCCTCGGTGAGCTGCATGCCGCGGCCGACACCGTCGACGACGAACTGCTGCCCTGCCGGGCCAACAGCCCGGAGCTGTTCTTCGCCGAGTCACCCACCGACGTGGAGTACGCCAAGGCCCTGTGCACGGACTGCCCGGTCCAGGCACTTTGTCTCGCCGGCGCCCTCGAGCGGCGCGAGCCCTGGGGCGTTTGGGGCGGTGAGCTCTTCCTCCAAGGAGTAGTGATCCCCCGCAAGCGGCCGCGCGGCCGTCCCCGCAAGACCGACGCCGCGTGACGCGGCCCGCACCAGAAAGTCGACACCCAGCCATGACCACACACACGAACTGGAGCAACACCATGAATCTCATGCACGAAGAACTGGCACGCGAACAAATGTCCGCGCGCCTGGGAGAGGCGCACCGCACCCATCAGGGCCGGCAGGCTGCTCTCGCCCGCCGCCTGAGCCGTCGGGCCGAGCGCGCTGCCGCAGAGGCGCGTCTCGCACTCGGACGCCTCTGATCAAGCAGTCGAGCCGGCGTTCGTTGACCACCATGGTCAGCGGACGCCGGCTCGGCGCATTTGGGATACTCCCTGACGTTTCCGCCCCGCGCGGGGCCGAAACGTCAGGGAGTATCCCGGATGGCGGCGTAGGGTCGGTGGACGTGACGACCTGTGACTTCTGCGGTCGAGTGGCCGAGACCGACCCGATGCCGTTGACCTGGACCACCGCCGTCGAGAACGGCCGGCGGCGTACGTTCTGCGACACCTGCTCGCGCGAGCACCTGCGTGCCATGGAGAGCAAGCTCGACAGCGAGTGGTGGTGACGAGCAAGGATCACCCGGCCGCGATGCTCCGGCCCCACCCGCACCCGCAGGCCGGGTGCTGGCGCCACGGAGTGCGTGGCAGCTCGAGGTGCGGGTCGAAGGTGACGGTGGTTCCCCAGCTGAGCGGGCGTCGGCCGTCGACCCAGTTCAGCAGGTCGCGGGCCGCCCACAGGATCGCCATCTCGAAGAGATCGTGGTGGATCGGCTCGGGGAGGGCGTCGGTGCCGACGGCCGGGTCGGCGTACTGCGCGAGGATCAGCGGCCTCCGCGGGTCGTGATCGGCGTGGTGTGCGTCGATGCAGCGCAGGCACGCGGTCTGGCCCGGTACGACGAACGGGCCCACGCGCACCACGCCCTCGCTGGTGCTGACCACCAGGTGCGGCACATCGCCGCGGATCCACTCGTCGACACCGGAGCGGAGCGGCTCCCCGCGGGCCACGAGCACCGCGGCGTCGACCGGGCCCGGGGCCGGGTGCGTGGTGGTCTGTACCCCGCCGGTGCGCAGCAGCTCGACCAGCCGGCGGCCGGCGCGACGGCTGCCCTGGTCGGCCACCTGGACCACGGTCGCCCGTCGACGATCGAGCAGGTCGGGGCCCTCGGGTCCCGTGTCGCTGAGGTACGCCGAGAGCGACTCCCTGTCCTCGGGGGCCTCCGCCGAGCCGAGGGCGTGGAGGAACGGGTCGGCGTCGAGCACCAGCGACTTGGCCAGCAGGTCGGTGCAGAAGCGCATCACCGCGGGGGAGAGGCCGGCGACCGGTCCGGGCGGGACGCCGTTGCGCAGGTCGGCCAGCACGCCCCGGATCTCCTCGGTGTCGGGTGCAGTCACCGCCAGGTGAGCGACCAGACCGACCTGGAGGCGGCCGTCCTCGCGCCGGCAGACGCGCACACCCGGGCGCAGGAGGGGCCTGGCCGGGAAGCCGGGATGACGGTGTGCGCGAGACATGGCAGGCACTCTCACACAGGTGGCCGCCGCCCCGCCGACGTCATCCACAGGTCGATGGGATCCACGGGCCGAGAAGCACCACGGGCCCCGAAAATGCAGGCAGCGGCGACGCCCCGTGAGGGACGACGCCGCTGCGACTGCTCGTGGGGCGGGTTCTTACGCCTTGCCGAGGATTCGGTTGAGGTTGGTGCCACATTCGGGGCAAACGGCCTTCGCCATCCGCGTGCCCTTGTCGTTGACCTTGACCTCACCCGAGGCCTCACGCTTGGCCTTGCACTTCACGCAGTAGAACTCGCCGCTCCAGGTCTCCGCCATGACGGCCTCCTTGCCTAATTGATTCTCGGTCGTCGCGACGGGGGGATCGGGGAAGCCCGCCGGGGTTCCCACGCAGGGCATGTGAACCGTCCAAAACCCTACTTCACGCCTGAAGTCCCGCGCGGGAGGCGCCCCGTAGCGCTCAACAGCGGGTTTTTCGGGCGTTTCTCCCGACGGTTAGTCTGCGGCCATGTCCGAGAACGCAGACCTGACCTTCCTCCGCCTCACACGGCCCAGCCCCGGCGTCGCCCTGATCACCCTCGACGACCCGGCCCGCCGCAACGTGATGTCCGACGAGATGACCGCCTCGTGGGTGCACGCGATCGACGGCCTCGCCGCCGACCCCGACCTGCGGGCCGTGGTGGTGACCGGTGCCGGTACGTCGTTCTGCTCCGGCGGCGACATCGGCTGGATCGCCAGCGAGCCGGACGCCACCGTCGACCACCTGCGCCATCGGATGATCGCGTTCTACCGGGCGTGGTTGTCGATCCGGAGGCTCGAGGTGCCCACCATCGCGGCGATCAACGGGCACGCCATCGGCGCCGGGCTCTGCATGCCGCTGGCCTGCGACATCCGGTACGCCGCGGCGGGCGCCAAGGTCGGCGCTCCGTTCGTCAAGCTGGGCATGCACCCCGGCATGGCGGCGACGTACCTCTTCCCGGACGTCGTCGGAGCCGCGGCCGCGCGGGACCTGTTGCTGACCGGCCGGATCGTCGGCGCCGAGGAGGCGCTCGGTCTGGGCCTGGTCTCGCGGGTGATTCCCGACGACGGCTTCCTCGACGAGGTGCTGCGTACGGCGGCCCAGGTCGCGGCCACCGCACCCGTGGCGAGTCGCTACACGAAACTGGCACTGGCCGGCGCGGGACATCCCGACATCGAGGCGGCCCTCCAGTGGGAGGCACTGGCCCAGCCGGTCACTCTGGCCACCGCCGACCTGCAGGAGGGAATCGCCGCGGCCAAGGAGAAGCGCGACCCGAAGTTCACCGGCCGCTGACCTCGGACGGGCAGCACCCGAAATGGGAGAAGAGGCCCCTGGCCGGCAGTCCCACACGTGCCTTCCCCTTGCGAGTGTGGAGTTGCCCCGCCGAAACGGTGGACCGGGGGCCTCATCTGGCGTTGACGCTAGGGGCACGCGGGTGTGCGGTCAATGCCTGGCGCGGCACGGGTTCCGACAGCCTGTGGAGAACCCTGTGGACAAGATGTGGATTCCGGCCCTGCCGCTGTGGAACGGTGGGGGACGGGCCTGTGGACGACGCACGTCGGGAACCCCGGCAGACCGCCGCTGAGCAGGGACGATGCTTCTCCACCACCTGTGGAGAGAAGAAATGAGGACGAGAATGACCGGCGAGCAACTCACCCCCGTCGCCGCACTGCGCCGCATCGCCTTCCTGCTGGAGCGAGCCCGCGAGGACACCTACAAGGTCAAGGCCTTCCGCAGCGCCGCAGCCACGATCCTGCCGCTCTCCGACGACGAGCTGGCCGGACATGTCACCGCCGGGACCCTCACCGACCTTCCCGGCATCGGCGCCAGCTCGGCGCGAGTGATCACCGATGTGTGGCACGGTGAGGTGCCCGAGCGCCTCGCCGTCCTCGAGGAGGAGCACGCCGGCCCCCTGGCTCCCGGAGGTCGTGAGCTCCGGGCGGCGCTGCGCGGCGACCTGCACACCCACTCCGACTGGTCGGACGGCGGATCACCGATCGAGGAGATGGCGTTCACCGCGATCGAGGTCGGCCACGACTACCTGGTGCTGACCGACCACTCGCCGCGGCTCAAGGTGGCCCGCGGGCTCAGCGCCGAGCGGCTGGCCCGGCAGCTCGGTGTGGTCGACGCGGTCAACGAGCACCTGGGCGGATCGGGCTTCCGGCTGTTGAAGGGCATCGAGGTCGACATCCTCGACGACGGGTCGCTCGACCAGACCGACGAGATGCTGGCCAGGCTCGACCTGCGGGTGGCCAGCGTGCACTCCAAGCTGGCCATGGACGCCGACGCGATGACCCGGCGCATGGTGGCCGCCGTCGCCCAGCCGTTCACCAACGTGCTCGGGCACTGCACCGGGCGGCTGGTCACCGGCAACCGCGGCGTCCGCCCCGGCTCGAAGTTCGACGCCCGCAAGGTCTTCGAGGCCTGTGTGGAGAACGACGTGGCCGTCGAGATCAACTCGCGACCCGAGCGACGCGACCCGCCGACCAAGCTGCTCGAACTGGCCCGCGACATCGGGTGCCTCTTCTCCATCGACAGCGACGCCCACGCCCCGGGCCAGCTGGACATGCTCGACTACGGCTGCGAGCGCGCGGAACAGGCCAGCATCGATCCGGAGCGCATCGTCAACACGTGGCCCGCGGAGCGCCTCCTGAGCTGGGCGAGCCGATAACGTGATCGTCATGGGGGATCCAGAGATCGAGGTCCGGCGCTCCAAGCGTCGGCGTCGCACCGTGTCGGCCTACCGCGACGGCGAGAAGGTCGTCGTACTCATCCCTGCCTCCATGACCCGGGCCCAGGAGGCCGAGTGGGTCGAGACGATGGTGGCCCGCCTCGACCGCCAGGAGAAGCGCAAGCGCCCCTCCGACGCCCAGCTGTCCAAGCGGGCCGAGGACCTCTCGGCGCGCTACCTAGGGGGTCTCGCCCGGCCCGACTCGGTGCGCTGGGTGGAGAACCAGAACGCGCGCTGGGGCTCCTGCACGCCGGGGGACCGGTCGATCCGGTTGTCGACCCGGCTCCAGGGCATGCCCGCGTGGGTGGTCGACTACGTGTTGATCCACGAGCTGGCGCACCTCATCGAGCACGGCCACGACGACAAGTTCTGGGGCTGGGTCGCCCACTACCCGAAGGCGGAGCGGGCGCAGGGCTTCCTGCTCGGCTACTCCGCCGCCGCACAGATGGAGCCGCCACCCAGCTCCGGCGACGTCGTCGAGTGACCTGCCGGGACTGAGCGCTCAGCCCAGCACCCGCGCCCGGGCCAGGGCCACCAGGCGGTGCATGTCGCCCTCGAGCCCGTCGGGGAGTGCGTCGACCGGCCACCACCGCACGTCGAGGGACTCCTCACTCGCGGCGTGACCGACCCCCGCCGGCGCGACCGCGACGTACCGCACGTCGAGGTGGGCAACCGTGCCGCGCGGGTCGCAGAACGGCACTGCGTGCTCGTCGAGCATCACCGGCACCGGGTCGAAGTCGAGCCGGGGAAGGCCCGACTCCTCGAGGGCCTCGCGGTGCGCGACCCCGGCCAGGGTCTGGTCGATGGCCTCACAGTGGCCACCGAAGGCGAACCAGCGCTTCGCCTTGCCGTGCAGGTTGAGCAGCACCTCGGTGCCGTCAGCGGAGAGGACGAGTGCGCCGGCGGTGAGGTGGTCGGGGAAGCACTCCCGTGCCATGCCGTCGGGGTGCTGCGCCAAGTGGTGCAGGAACCTGCGGCGGTGGCGCTCCTGATGATCGTCGGGCGCCGTCCAGCCGCCGAGCACGCGCTCGGCGTCGGCGTGCAGCCGGCTCACTCCTTGGGGTCGTCGGCACCGGGCTCGCCGCTGGCGTCGCCCTCCGTGCCCTCGTCGAGCAGCTTGGCCAGCTCGGCGTCGAAGTCGTCGCCGGACGGCGTCAGCGGCTCGGCCACCTCTTCGCGGAAGCCCAGCGGGTCATCGAGGTCGGCGGCCGTGGGCAGCAGGTCGGGGTGCAGCCACACCGAGTCACGGCCGTCGGTGCCGTGTCGGGAACGCAGCGAACCCCACAGGGTGGACGCATCGCGGAGGCGACGCGGACGCAGCTCCAGGCCCACGAGGGCGGCGAAGGTGTCCTCGGCCGGACCACCCGCGGCGCGGCGGCGGCGTACGGCCTCCTGCATCTTCGACGCGGTCGGCATGCGCTCGGCGGTGGCTTGGCCCACGACCTCGTCGACCCAGCCTTCGACCAGGGCGAGCGTGGTCTCGAGGCGCAGCAGGGCGGCCTCCTGGGCGGGCGTCTTCCTGGGCTCGAACAGGCCGCCCTCGAGGGCTTCCTGGATGCCGGTCGGGTCGGTGGGGTTGAGGTTGCGCATCTGCTCCTCGATGCCCTCGGTGTCGATCGCGATGCCGCGCCCGTAGTCGGCCACGGCCGAGATCAGGTGCTCACGCAGCCACGGCACGTGGGCGAAGAGCCGCTGGTGGGCGGCCTCGCGCAACGCGAGATAGAGGCGTACGTCGTCGGCCGGCACGTTCAACCCTTCGGCGAAGGCCTCGATGTTGAGCGGCACGAGGGCAGCGCGTCCCGGAGGCCCGAGGGGGAGCCCGATGTCGGAGGCGGTCAGCACCTCGCTGGCCAGGCCACCGAGGGCGGCACCGACCTGGCTGCCGAACATGGCGCCGCCGAACTTGCCGAGCATGCCCATCAGCGGGCCGGCCATCTCGCGGGCCTCCGTCGGGAGGGCGTTGCCCATGGCGGCCACGACGTGCTCGGCGACCGGGTCGACCAGCACCTTCCACACCTCGCGGGTCGACTCGACCCACTCGGCGCGGCTCCACGCGGCGGTCGACTGCACGCCGGAGGGGAACTCGCACGCCTCGTCGAGCCAGTGGTCGGCCAGCCGGACGGCGTCGGCGACCGCATCGGTCTCGCGCTGCGAGGGCGTCGGGTCGGGGTTCTCGGCCACCGCCCGCCGGGCGATGTCGCCGGCGAGGGTCCAGTTCACCGAGCCCTCGTGGGGCGCCATCATCGCCTGCATCTGGTTCATCAGTCCGGCCAGGTCAGGCATGCCGGACATGCCGCCCGCGCCGAAGAATTGCTCGAACGGCGTGCCCTTGAAGGGGTTCTCGGGCTGGTCGCCGGGGTCGTCAGTCATGCCTCCAAACTACTCGGTCGCTGGTGGCTGCCAAGGGCCTACTAGTGTTTGGTCCATGGCTTCTGCTGAGGGCGAACGCGTGCGCCTCGTTGCACTGCGCGAAGAAGCGCTGGACGTCGACGAGGTGCTGGCCAGCATCGAGGACGACGCGGCGGGTGGGCTCAACCTCTTCGTCGGTCGGGTCCGTGACCACGACGGGGGCCGGGGCGTGACCCGCCTGGAGTACGCCGCACACCCGAGCGCCCTCGACCGGCTGCGCGAGGTCTGTGCCGCCGTGGCCGCCGAGCACGACGTGATCGCGGTCTCCGCGGTGCACCGGATCGGGTCCCTGGCGATCGGCGATGCTGCAGTCATCGTGGCTGCGGCCTCCGCTCACCGCGACTCGGCGTACGTCGCCTCGCGGGCGCTGATCGACCAGCTCAAGGCCGAGGTGCCGATCTGGAAGCACCAGGTCTTCACCGACGGCGACCAGGAGTGGGTCGGCTCCCCGTAGAAAGGTCCGCGGTCGCTCGTGCCTTCGGGGATCATCCGCATGCGCGTGCGAGAGTTGGGGTGTGGAGATCTTGTGGTGGCTGGCACCCCCGGCAGTGGTGACGGTGCTCGCGATGCTCTGGGTGAACTGGCTCGGTCGCGAGGGTCGCGGTGAGGTCGACCGCGACGTCGCGGTGGAGCGTCTCGCCCGCGCCCTGCACAAGGACCACCCCGCGATGACCCGGCCCGGACCGGCCTCGACCCGGCCTCGCGATCGCAGCACCGGGATCGCGGTTCGCCCCTCGGGCAGCCGGGACGACCGCCGTTCGGCCTAGGAGTGGCCAGCATCCTTCGGGCGTCACGCCCTGGGAGACTGCTGAACAATCATGGCCTACTGCGCGCCGCCGGCGCGCACACTGGCTGCGTTCTCGTCGGTCAACGCGGCGCTGCCGCGCCTTCCCTCCTCCGCCTTGCCATCGCACGCACCAGACGACGCTCGCGACGGCCGAATCGTTCAGCACCCTCCTCGCGGCGAGCGCATTTCGCGCGGATGAGAAGGTTGGCGGCATGACCCGGCGCACGCTCGCGATCGCGATCTCCGTCCCCCTGATGGTGGGGTTGTGGCTGACCGCGGCCATCGTGCCCGTGCCCTACGTGACCTTCACCCCGGGCGTGAGCGTCGACATGCTCTCCGAGGCCGGTGGCCAGGAGCGCATCCAGGTCAACGGGCACAAGGCGTTCTACGACGACGGCGAGCTGCGGATGACCACCGTGTCGGTGACCCGCGCGGGCGACTCGGTCAGCGTGTTCACCGCGATCCAGGCCTGGCTCAGTGGCGACGACGCGGTGCAGCCCTACTCCGCCGTCTACGACGAGGACGAGACCAGCGAGTCGAACCAGCAGGAGTCGGCGTACATGATGACGACCTCGCAGGACGACGCGATCGCCGCGTCCCTGCGGGAGATGGGCTACACGATCAAGCCGGCCGTCGAGGTCTACACCGTCGAGAAGGGCCTCCCGGCCGAGGGCAAGCTTCAGGTGCGCGACCGGATCCTGTCCGTCGACGGCACCAGGATCAGCGACCCGGCCAAGGTGGGGGAGCTGATCAACCAGCACAAGGCCGATGAGCCGGTGAAGTTCGTGGTGCTCCGCGATCGCAAGAAGGTCAGCGTCGACATCACTCCGGTGAAGGACGACGGCCGGCTGCGGATCGGGATCCTGCCCAACGCCGGCTACACGTTCCCGTTCGACGTGTCGATCAACATCGACCCCAAGATCGGCGGACCGAGCGCCGGGCTGATGTTCTCCCTGGCGATCTACGACACCCTGACTCCCGGCTCGTTGACCGGTGGGCACCACATCGCCGGCACCGGCACGATCACGGCCGACGGCGAGGTCGGTCCGATCGGCGGCATCCAGCAGAAGATCCCGGCCGTGCGTGACGCGGGGGCGCAGGTGTTCCTGGTGCCATCCGACAACTGTGAAGAGGCGTTGGGCGCCGAGCGCGGCGACGTACAGCTGATTCGCGTGAAGACCCTCAAGGACGCGATCGCGTCGATCAAGACGTGGGTCGCAGACCCCGATGCCGACCTGCCCTCGTGCGAGAAGGAGTCCAAGTGAGCGAGATCGACGGCGAGCTTCCCGACCCGGCCCTGGCCGCGGCCGTGCTCGAGATCGAGTCGCATGCCGCCGTCGACGGGTGGGACCAGAAGTCCCGCCTCTACGCGCTCGTCGAGACCGCCGTGCTGGTCGAGAAGGAGCCGGCCCTCGCGGCGGCGATGGGGCTCGACGAGTCGAGCGCCGAAGGATCCTTCACCCCGATCGAGCAGGAGGTCGACGGGGCCACGCCGTTCGAGACCGTGCTCTCCTCGATCGTGTGGCCCGACACCGTGCACGGCTGCGCCGCCGTCGTGGAGCGGCTGGTCCTCCCACCGAGCGCGGACGGCCAGATCCCCGACGACGCGGCCGAGGCCCAGGCCTTCGCGGCCGAGCACCCCGATCGCCAGGAGGTGCGCATCGTCGCCGGCGTCACCCGGGCCGGCGCGACGTACTGCGCCCTGCGACTGCGCGCACACGACGACGACCAGTCGGTCGTCGGCGGCAATGAACTTGTCCCTGAGCTGGTGGAGTTGTTGCGGGCGACCCTCGAGGTCGACCCCGACGAGGAGATGCGGTCATGAGCGACATGTACGACGACGGCGACGAAGAGACCCGCACCGAGGAGCCGCGCCGGCCCTCGCGGGCACGGGCGCTGTGGATCACCCTGGCAGTGGTGATCGCGCTGTTCCTGGCGTTCACCGGCTTCACCGCGTTCTGGACCGAGCGCCTCTGGTTCAGCTCCACCGGTTACAGCTCGGTCTTCACCACGCTCGTGCGCACCCGCATCGGGCTCTTCCTGGTCTTCGGACTGGTGATGGCTCTCGCCGTCGGGATCAACCTCGGTGCCGCGTTCAGGTACCGCCCCATCTTCCGCCCCGCCTCGCCCGAGCAGGTCAGCCTCGACCGCTACCGCGAGGCGATCAACCCGATCCGCGTCCTGCTGCTGGTCGGCGTCTCCCTGGCCATCGGGGCCTTCGCCGGTGCCACCGCCTCCGGCAAGTGGCGCGAGTACATGCTCTGGCGCAACGGTGGCTCCTTCGGCAAGGAGGACCCCTACTTCCACAAGGACATCGGGTTCTACATCTTCGACCTGCCGTGGCTGCACTTCGTCGTCGACTTCACCATGGCCGTCCTCGTGGTGACGCTGCTCGGTGCCGCGGTGGTGCACTACCTCTACGGCGGCATCCGGCTGCAGTCGGCGCAGGACCGTTTCTCCGGGCCGGCCGCTGCCCAGCTCTCGCTGTTGCTCGGCCTGTTCGTCCTGGTCAAGGGCCTCGACTACTACCTCGACCGCTTTGACCTGCTCAACGAGTCCGGGTCGCTGATGACCGGCATCGGGTACGCCGACGACCATGCGGTGCTTCCGGCGAAGAACATCCTGATGTTCATCGCCCTGATCTGCGCGGTGCTGTTCTTCGCCAACGTCGTACGACGCACGTGGTTGCTGCCGACAGTGGGCATCAGCCTCCTGGCGCTCTCCGCGATCCTGCTCGGCCTGATCTGGCCCGGCATCGTGCAGCAGTTCCAGGTCTCGCCCTCGCAGGCGCAGAAGGAAGAGCCCTACATCCAGAAGAACATCGACGCCACGCGAGCGGCGTACGACCTGGAGGACGTGGCGGTCGAGGACTTCAAGGGCGAGACCGACCTGAGCCCGGCCCAGCAGGCGGCCGAGCTGGCCAACACCAAGGAGATCCGCCTCCTCGACCCGGCTCTGGTGCGTGCCACGTTCGAGCAGCTGCAGCAGGAGAAGGGCTACTACACGGTGGCCGATGTCCTCGACGTCGACCGCTACAAGATCGGTGGCCAGACGCGCGACGTCGTCATCGGTGTGCGCGAGCTCAACCAGGACGGCCTGCCCGACGACGCCAAGAACTGGTCCAACCTGCACACGGTCTACACCCACGGGTACGGCGTGATCGCGGCGTTCGGCAACCAGCGCGGCATCGACAACGACACGCAGTCCACCGGTGACAAGCCGGAGTGGGTGGAGCAGTCACTGCCGCCGACGGGTGAGCTGTCGAAGATGGCACCCGGCGGTTATCGCGGCGCGATCTACTACGGCGAGAAGAGCCCCGAGTACTCCATCGTCGGCAAGGCCGGCGACGACTCCGAGGACGTCGAGCTCAACCTGCCCGACGACTCCGAGACCGGTGGCGCGCGCAACACCTACGACGGAAAGGGTGGTGTGAAGGTCAACAACACGTTCCGCAAGGTGATGTACGCGTGGAAGTTCGGTGAGCCCAACATCGTGCTCTCCGGCCGGGTCAACAAGAACTCCAAGATCCTCTACGACCGCGACCCGCGAAAGATGGTCGAGAAGGTCGCGCCCTGGCTGACCGTGGACGCCGACCCGTTCCCGGCCGTGGTGGACGGCAAGGTCGTGTGGCTGCTCGACGGCTACACGACGACCGACCAGTACCCCCAGTCCGAGCGCGGTTCCTTCGAGGACATGACCAGCGACTCCCTCGACGACGGCAACGAGTTCCGCACGTTGCCGACCGACGAGATCAACTACATGCGCAACGCGGTCAAGGCCGTCGTCGATGCGTATGACGGCAGCGTCACGCTCTACGCCTGGGACGAGGAGGACCCGCTGCTGGAGGCCTGGCGCAAGGCGTTCCCCGGCACGGTCAAGGACCGCGACGAGATCCCGGCCGACCTTCTCGAGCACATGCGCTACCCCGAGGACCTCTTCAAGGTGCAGCGCTACCAGCTCGGTGCCTACCACGTCGAGGACGCCGACACCTTCTACGAGGGCAAGGCCCGCTGGGTGGTGCCGGAGGACCCGAACTCGCAGGGCAACCTTCAACCGCCGTACCGCCTCTCGGTGCGTACGCCGGGCCGCGGCGCGGACCCGACGTTCTCGTTGACGTCGGCCTACGTGCCCAACGGCCGGCAGAACCTGGCCGCGTTCGTGTCCGTCGGCAGCGACGCGTCGCTCGACTCCTACGGCAAGATCCAGGTCCTCGAGCTGCCGAGCGGCAAGGCTGTCGACGGACCCGGCCTGGCCGCCAACCGCTTCGGCTCCAACGACGAGATCCAGCGCCAGCTCGAGGCGCTGACCCGCAACTCGAACGTGCGGATCCTCAATGGCAACCTGCTCACATTGCCCGTCGGCGAGAGCCTGCTCTACGTGCAACCGGTCTACGCCGTGCGCCAGGGAACCAGCACCGCCAACTACCCGGTGCTGCGCCAGGTGCTGGTGTCCTTCGGGGAGAAGACCGCGATCGGGCAGACCGTCGCCGAGGCGGTGGCGAAGGTGCTCGACGTCGAGCTCGACGCGGATCCGACCCCGGGAACAGGAGACCCGGGGCAGCCCACTGGCACCGTCGACGAACAGATCCGTGAGCTGCTCACCGACGCCGACCAGGAGTTCAAGGACGCCAACGCGGCCCTGGCCGACGGCAACCTGCAGAAGTACGCCGCGGCGACGAAGCGGGCCGAGGAACTGGTGGCAGAAGCCCTGGAACTCTCCGACCAGAGCGCGTCGGAGCAGGAGCAGAAGACCGAGAAGAAGGCCGACGAGTAGCCGATTTTGAATCTGCTCATGCCCTCGCGTAAGGTTCTGTTCACCGGCGCGGGGTGGAGCAGCTCGGTAGCTCGCTGGGCTCATAACCCAGAGGTCGCAGGTTCAAATCCTGCCCCCGCTACAAAAGAGTGGCCCTCGATCTGCGGAAACGCAGATCGAGGGCCACTTGTCATTTGAGCCGTTCCGGATCGTGCCCGCTTTGCGAGGGCCGGCGTCCGGCCAGACTCGCCCAGGTGTCCGACGGTCGGCTCTCTTTGCGGTTCCCGGCCGACCTCTGCCCAACGTAATGGCAGCAACCCGCACAATTGGTAGTGTTGAAACCATGCCACGCCCACCGATGTCAGCGGAGACTCTGCTCGAGGTGTCCCGTCGTTGTGCGCAGGTGCTCGCGCGGGATGGTGCCGGTGCATCCACGAAGACGCTCGTGGCGGCATCGGGGCTCTCGGAGCGCACGTTCTTCCGCTGCTTCCAGACCAAGGCAGAGTGCATACGTCCCCTTCTCGAGGACGGATATCGGCGTTTCGTGTCGGAGGTCAGTTCTCGATGCGGCAACGGTGGGGACAGCTCGCTGCTGGCCGTTGTCACAGTTGCGTTCGCGGTCGCGTACGCAAAGGACTCCGCCCCCGACGGCGAGTTGGCTCGCCTCCTCGTCGAGGCACCCGCCTACCGCAGGATCTGGCTGGAGATCAACGACGACACAGCAGCCAGTCTCGTCGAACCCCTGGCCAGCGCACTCGGCGTTCCCACGGACAGTTTCGAGGCGCGCATCGCCGCGGACCAGGCGACCTCGTTGGCCGTCACTGCGATGCGGGGCATCGTGCGCTCCGGTCTCAGCGCGACCGACGCCGCGAACCAGGCCGCCGAAGCGATCCGGCGACAGCCCCTGCTGCGCGAGAAGCAGACCAACACACGGGGCGCTGCCCCGAAGGAAGGAATCACACCATGAATCTGAAGGACAAGGTCGTCATCGTCACCGGTGGAGCCAGAGGCCTCGGCGAGGCGTTCGCTCGCGGGATCGTGCGCGAGGGGGGCAGGGTCGTCATCGGCGACCTCCTCGACGTCGAAGGCAGCGCCGTGGCGAAGGACCTCGGGCCCGACGCGCTCTTCCTGCACCTCGACGTCACCGACGCCGACAACTGGGAGCGGGTGGTGGCCCAGACGGAGGAGCACTTCGGCCGTCTGGACGGGCTCGTCAACAATGCCGGCGTCACCGCATCGGGCACCCCAGTCGTCGATGAACCCCTCGACTCGTTCCAGCGCATCATCCAGCTCAACCTCGTCTCCGTGCACACCGGCATGCACTTCGCTGTGCCCGCGATGCGTCGCGCGGGGGGAGGGTCCATCGTCAACATCTCGTCGGCGGCGGGCCTCATCGGTCTGGCCTTGACCAGCGGGTACGGGGCCGCCAAGTGGGGAGTCCGCGGACTGACCAAGGTTGCCGCCGTGGAGTTGGGGCGCGAGAGGATCCGCGTCAACTCCGTGCACCCCGGCATGGTGCTCACACCCATGACCGCCTCCATCGGCCTCGTCCCGGACGAGGGGGCATTTCCCAACAACCCGTATCGGCGTGTGGGAAAGCCCGAGGAACTCGTCGGAGCGGTCACCTACCTGCTCTCCGACGCTGCTTCGTACACGACGGGTGCAGAGCTCGCCGTGGACGGCGGCTGGACCGCTGGTCCCACCGTCGAGTACGTCATGGGTCAGTGAAATGGCAAGACGGTTGACAGAGAGGAAGGAGCAGCAATGAGTGACAACGAGTCGGTGTTCGGTGGCGGCGTGATGACGGTGACAGGTGGTGCCTCGGGCGTGGGCGAGGGGATGGCACGGTATGGCGCCACCTTGGGCATGAAGATTGCGATCGGCGACATCGATCTCGCCGCTGCCGAAGCGGTGGCCGCCGACCTGCGCAGTGCGGGCACTGAGGCGATAGCGGTACACACCGACGTTCGTGATGCCACCTCCATGGACGAGTTCGTCGCCCGTGCCTACGAGGAGTTGGGGCCAGTCACGCTGGGCATCAACAACGCAGGCATCGAGCAGTTCGGCTACCTGTGGGAGACGCCGGTGGAGAACTGGCGGCGTCTGCTGGACATCAACGTGACCGGGGTCTTCAACGGCATCCGTGCACTGGTTCCGCGGATGGCCGCGGCCGGTGTGCCGGCGAACATCTGGAACGTCTCCTCGATTGGCGGTTTCGGCGTCGCTCCTCGGCAGGCGTCCTACATCGTCTCCAAGCACGCCGTGCTCGCCTTGACCCAGTGCCTCAAGTTGGAGATCGACGCGGCCGGACACGACATTCGGGTCGCCGTGGTCGTGCCAGGCCCGGTCGTCAGCCAGATCTTCGATCGCGCCGGCGGCACGGAGACGGGAGACAGCGAGGCCGGATCAGCAGAGCGTCAGGCCATGCTTGCCTCCAAGGAAGTCGCCATGCCGGCCAGCGAGGCAGCCGAGCAGATCTTCACCCACGCTGCCGCCGGCAAGTTCTACTTGCACACGCACCCGGAGATGAGCGCTGGAATCATGAACGCGCGGGCAGAGGGGCTTCGCAGCCAGAGCGCCCCCCAGCTCTCCGACCAGCAACTCTGAGTCCGTCAGACGACGAAGCCACGGTCAGTGTCCACCTGGCCGCGGCTTCGTCGTCGCACATTGCGGCAACTTGGTTCATTGATCTCAGGACCGGTGTCTGGCGAGGCTCGGTCCAGGCGCCCGGTCCAGGCGCCCGGTCCCGGTTCCCGGACAAGAACCACGTCGTGTCGTGGACCGGGACCGCACCGATCGACGCATCGTCGGGTGACAACGTCCGGCACCGGCTGTCACGCGGTGGGAGCCGACAGATCAAGCGGGTCCTGCACATCATGGCCGTCGCGAAGTTGCGTCGCGACACGAAGGGCGTGCGCTCTTCGACCGCACCAAGGCCCGCGGGAAGACCTCGAGTGGGTCCGTGCGTCTGCTCACACGACGGCTGTCCGACATCGTCTATCGAACGATGGTCAACGACGCGGCCCGGCACCCGGCGTCGCGCCCGGGAGACGCTCGAACGCGGTGAGCTCGCACGCGAGCTGCGTCCCGACGTCTGCCTCTTCGACATTCGGATGCCCGGCATCGACGGCGTCGAGGCCACCCGCCAGCTCGCTGGCCCAGGCGCCGAGAACCCCCTGGCCATCGTGATCATCACGACCTTCGATCTCGACGCGCGCGCCGGGGAATCGAGGGGTTCCACTCGCAAAAACGGTCGGTCGCGACCAGTACGTCCCAGAGCTCGGTTGTCGGTGTGGGGTGTCGATCGTGTGCTCGATGGTCCTCATGCGCCGGCTCCTGCCGCGACTGGGGGCTCTCGGTCGATGTCGTCGGGAATCTGGACTTCGTCGTCGGTGACGTCGTGGCCCTCGGCGTGGACATGGGGGAGTAGCCGGTCGAGCCAGCCGGGTAGCCACCAGTTGCGATCGCCGAGCAGCTCCATGGTTGCCGGGACAAGCACCATGCGGACGATCGTGGCGTCGATGAGGACCGCGGAGGCGAGGCCGATGCCGAACATCTTCCCAAAGACGTCCTTGCCCAGGACGAAGGAGAGAAACACCGAGACCATGACGGCGGCGCCGGCAGTGATGACTCGTGCGGACTTGGCGAGTCCGTCGGCCACGGCAAGCGCGTTGTCGCCGTGTTTGTCGTACTCCTCCTTGATCCGCGAGATCAGGAAGACCTCATAGTCCATCGAGAGGCCGAAGAGGATCGCGAAGATCCCGAGGGGCAGCAGGATCGGAACCGGCGTCCGCTCGGGGATGCCGACCAGGTCGCCGAGCGGTCCGCCGCTGACCGCGAGTGTCAGCACGCCGAAGGCCGCCGCGCTGGCGAGCAGGTTCATGACGACGGCCTTGAGCGGGACCACGAGGGAGCGGAAGACCAGCATCAGGAGCAGGAACGAGACCAACAGGACGCCGCCGAAGAAGAGGGGGAGCCGGTCGGCGACGCCGCGAGTGACGTCGAGGTTCACTGCCGTCGGGCCACCGACCTCGACGGCGAGGTCGGTGCCCGCGGTTGCGTCCGGAATGGCCGTGTCGCGGAGGGTGTCGACGAGGTCTTCGGTGGCTTTGTCCTGGGGCGAGGTGGTGGCGACCACACCGAGCACAGCGGTGTCACCCGCTTCGTTGATGGACGCAGGGGAGACCTGGGCCACGCCCGCCACCTCGGCGAGATCGTCGGCCAGTGCGCCGGTCTCGCTCAGCAGCTGATCGCCAGAAGCTCCCTGGACGGTGAGGAGAAGGGGTGCCGAGAAGCCCGGGCCAAAGCCTTCGGCGAGGAGGTTGTAGGCCTTGTGCGTGGTGAAGGAGGCTGGGTCGTTCTGCGCGTCGGGGAAGGCGAAGCGGATGCCGAGGAACGGTGCGGCGAGCGCGAGCAGGACCGCCAGCGATCCGATGGCGGCGATCCAGGGGCGTCGCTGGATGAACCGGCTCCAGCGGTGCCAACGTGAGAGGGCGTCCGTCCGTGGGCTCCTGCCGACGAAGGGGACGTGGAGGCGTTCGATGTTGCGTCCGGCGAAACCGAGCATCGCCGGCAGCAAGGTGAGTGAGGCCGCCATGGTGATCATTACGGCCAGGGAGACGGTGAAGGCGAAGCCGTCCAGTGCCGCTTGGCCGACGAGAAGGATGCCGAGCATCGAGACGATGACGACCAGTCCGGCGAAGACGACGGCTCGTCCGGCCGTCGCTATGGCGTTGAGCGTGGCCCGGCGCGGCTCCTGTCCCTCGGCGAGGCTGGATCGGAACCGGGTGACGATGAGCAGCGCGTAGTCGATGCCGACACCGAGGGCGACCATGGCGGCGGTGGGTGGGGCCCAGTCAGGGACGTCGACGACCCGGCGGAGGATCTCGCCGAGCATCAGAGCGGTGCCGAGGCCGAACAGTGCGGTGAGCAGGGGTAGTCCCATGGCCACGGCTGAGCCGAAGACCAGCAGCAGGATGATGGCCGCGGCGATGAGGCCGATGGCCTCGGTCCCGACCGAGGCCGTCTGGGACAGGAGGGCGACCTGGCCGCCCACCTCGACCTGTAGGTCGTCGTCGCCGCTGGCGAGGATCGGTTCGACCAGGTCCTTGGCCTCTTGAATCGTGAAGTCCGAGTGGGTCTTGTCGAGGGCGACCTCGGCGTACGCCGTCGTCCCGTCGGCGGAGATCTGGCGCGCGCCTTGGGCCGCGAATGGACTGACCACGCCGACCACGTGCTTCTTGGTCGCGACCGTGGCGAAGATTGCCCCCGCCTGGGCCATGACGTCCGGCGAGGACACCCCGGAGTCGGAATGGACGACGACCTGGATCGTGTCGCCCGATGCCTGGGGGAAGCTTTGGGCCAGTGTGTCGGACGCGGCCTTGGACTCCGAGCCTGGCTGCAGGTAGTCCTGCTTGAGCTCGCCCGAGAAGGCGCTGGCGAGGGCGAACGCGCCGAGCAGCGCTGCGAGCCACACGACCACCACCAGGCGACGCCTTCGGTAGCAGAGGTCGGCGAGGCGAATCAGCATGATGAGCTCCAGAGGATCTGGACGGGTGAAGGGCAATCTCGCGCCATGCGAGCTGTTCGGCGCCCAAGCGCTGCCCCGATCAAGCGAGGACTTCCCGAGGAGCGATGGTTCAGACCGTGCGGTCGCTCATACGCCCCACCGTCCTCGCCTCCTGCTCCGGACGCCAGCCCTGTTTCTGGGGAAAACGGAACTGGCTGCCAGTCGAGAGAGCGCCGTTCGGCACCGGCCGCGCGAGCCCTTAGTGCGCCGGTTCGGCTGTTCCGGGCTGTCCGTGCGTGTGCACCCGCTCTCCGGGGCGACCGAAGATGCTGAGCACCTCCGCGGGACCTTCCCCGGTGCTGCCGAACCAGTGCGGCACCAGCGTGTCGAACTCGGCTGCTTCACCGACGCCCAGGATGACGTCCTGGTCACCCATCACGAGCCGCATCCGCCCCGACAACACGTAGAGCCACTCGAAGCCGTCGTGTGTGCGCAGCTTCGGTTCCGACTGGGACGTCGCGATCACGATCTTCCACGCCTGGATTCCGCCGGGCCGAGTCAAGGGCAGCACGGTGCGGCCGTTGACGCGCCGCGGCTTCAAGCGGATACGCGGGTCGCCGACATCCGGTGCACCGACGAGGTCGTCGATCGGCACCCGGTAGGCCTGTGCGAGCGGCAGGAGCAACTCCAGGCTCGGTCGCCGCTGCCCGTTCTCCAGCCGCGACAACGTGCTCTTGGAGATACCGGTCACGTGCGCGACCTCGGTGAGGGTGACGCCACGCTGCTCACGCACCCGTCGCAATCGGCGCCCGACCAGGTCAAGGGCCGCAGCAACGGGGCCGCCCGGGTCCGTGCGGGCCGGGACGTCGTTGGTGGGGTTGTTCCGAGGCGCTGCCACCGTCCCATTGCACCGCGCTGTTCCCAGAAACAGCAACAACCGTTGCCCAGAGCGTCCCGGGCGCTCACTGTCTTGGTATGAACGAATACGACGTGGCGGTGGTCGGCGGAGGCGCCGCCGGCCTCTCAGCAGCCCTGGTCCTCACTCGCGCGCGCCGCCGCGTCGCAGTGGTCGACGCGGGCGAGCCGCGCAACGCCCCCGCCGCGCACATGCAGGGCTTCCTCGGCTCCGACGGCCTCCCACCCGTGGAGTTGCTGAGCGCAGGACGTGAGGAGGTAACTGGCTACGGAGGAGATCTCATCCGGGATCGGGTCACCGACATCGCCGTCATTGGTCGGAAGTCAGCTGCCAACGGCCACCGGCGCTGGTTCGACGTCAGGCTCGAGGGCGGAAGCACGCTGCGCACGAGGCGTGTGCTCGTCACGACCGGGCTGCGCGACGAGATCCCGGACATCCCCGGCGTACGTGAACGGTGGGGCCGCGACCTGCTTCACTGCCCGTACTGCCACGGCTGGGAGGTCCGCGACCAACCTCTTGGCGTGCTCGGCGGCACAACCGAGTCGGTTGCCCACGCGCACCTGATCCGCGAATGGTCTGCCGACGTCGTGTTCTTCGCCAACGGCTCCGCGCTGAGCGTCGACCAGCGTGAGCAGTTCGTCGCCCGCGCCATCGGCATCGTCGACGAGCCCGTCACCCGGTTGGTGGTCGAGAACGACCAGCTGACCGGGGTCGAACTCGAGTCCGGCCACGTCGTACGGCGTGCCGCCGTGTTCGTCCGACCCCACTTCCTACCCAACGACGACCTGCTGGTGAGCCTGGGGTGCGCCACCCACGACAATGGTTGGGTAGCCACCGATGCGACCGGCCGCACCAGCGTGTCCGGCGTCTGGGCCGCCGGAAACGCCGTCAACCCGCGCGCCCAGGTCATCACTGCCGCCGGCGAAGGCTCGACAGCAGCGATCGCGATCAACAACGACCTGGTCGATGAGGACTTGCCGATCGCCGTCGCGACCTTCCGCCCCGAGCGGCCTTCTGGCCGCGTCACGTCCACCCGAGGAGCATCACCATGTCCAACCCACGGACTGCCCATCGAGTCAATCCGGTCCCGCCGCCCACCAAGCATCAATTGGCGCTGATGATCTGGGTCGCCGTCTTCCCGACGCTGACGGTGATCAACCTGATGCTGGGCGACACCCTCGCCGACCTGCCTGGCGTTCTGCGCACATTTGTCCTGACGACCGTTGCCGTACCGATCGTGATCTACGCCTTGATGCCGCGCCTGCACAGGATTCGTACTCTGATCCTCCAGCGCCGCATCACCGCCTGATCCATCCTGCCTGTTCCGGGTGGGCAGGGCCTCGATGGCGCGTGCGGCGACTCACTTTGCAGCGCGGTGGATCGCCAAGGGATGCGGCCGGTATCGGGTGGCACGCGGCCCGCGGTGTGTTGTGGGTCAGTCGAGCTGCGGGTCAGACGCGGGGGACCGCCAGCAGCCCGACGATGCCGCCGTCGACGGGCACGGTCACGCCGTTGACGTACGCCGAGTAGTCGCTGGCCAGGAAGCATGCGACCTTCGCGATGTCCTCGGCCGCCCCGAGTCGGCCCGAGGGGATCTGCTCGAAGTAGTCCTGGTCTGACCCGGGCAGCGAGTCGAGCCAGCCGCGGAACCCTGCGGTGTCCATCGAGCCGGGGGAGATGACGTTGGCGCGGATGCCCTGGCCGCCGTACTCGGCCGCGATGCTCTTGGTGAGCGCGATCATGCCCGCCTTGGCGGCGCCGTAGACGGAGAGGCCGCGCACGGCGCCGAGCCCGGCGCCGGACGTGGTGGACACGATGGTGCCGCCGCCCTGCTCGATCATGATCGGCAGCGCGGCCTGCACTCCGTAGAACATCGAACCGAGGTTGAGGTCGACGATGTGGTGGAAGCCCTCGACCGAGATCTCGTGCAGCGGACCCGTGGGGGAGCCGCCGGCGTGGTTGAAGAGGACGTCGAGCCGACCGAAGGTGTCGTGCGCGGTCGTGACGAGGGCGGCGACCTGCTCGTGGGAGGTGACGTCGCACTGCATCGCGACGGCTCGTCCGCCAACCGCCTCCACCTCGGCGGCCACGGCGGTGACGGTGTCGCCGTTCAGGTCGCCCAGCACCACGGTGGCGCCCGCAGCGGCGAACTCGAGGGCACTCGCGCGCCCGATTCCGTGGCCCGCCGCAGTGATCACGGCGACCTTGTCTTCGAGGGTGATCGTCATGACTGGACTCTAGGGTCGGGCCCCCGGATCCCGGTGTGTGTCCTGATCACCGGGACCCGGGGCGCGGGTCAGAGCTTGACCACCGTGCAGGTCGGGATCGGGTGGTGGCCGCCTGCCTTGACCCAGCGCAGCAGGGCCGTGCCCTCGGCGTGCCCGGCGGTGTTGACCCAGTTGCCGTAGCCGGGGTCCTTCGCCGCCACCACGATGGTCAGGGTGCCGTCGGCGTTGAGCTTCGCGGTGTGGTTGTTGAGGTGGGTGTTGGTGCGGTCGTAGTCGAGCGACTCCATCCACCAGTTCTGCAGCACGAAGTTCCAGTACTCACAGTCGGGCACCTCGGTCTCGATCACCCAGGCCTCGTCCTCGGCGAGGTTCCAGTAGCCGTGGAGGTAGAAGATCGTCGGGTCGCCACCGGCGTTGAGGAACCGGTCCTGGCCCCAGTCGGGGAGCTCGTGGGGACGGGTCATGAACAACCGGGTCCACTCGGCGAAGATCTTCGAGATGCCGGACACCTGGAGGGTTGCGGCGCGGAGCTGGTCGGCGAACTCATCGACGTCGAGTGGTTCGTAGGGGACCTCCTCGTCGAGGAGCTCGATGGTGATCCGGGCGGGGTCGTTGTTGGGGTGGTCGACGAAGCTCTGCCGCCCGGTGAGCTTGTCGGTGCCGTCCGGCAACGGGAGCCAGGGGCCCGACGCGGGCTGTTCCTTGCTGGCCACGAAGCTGAACCGGCCCTGGTCGTCGAGGGGGAGGGAGTGCACGTCGATCTCGCCGTGGGAGACCTGGGTCTCCTCGCTCCAGTCGCGCTTGCTCTTCGACCCGATGCTGAACACAGTCGAGTTTCCGGGGGTCCCGCTGATGCGATAGCGGTGCTCGGGAGAGACGCGCGCACTCATGTAGATGTTGTCGGGGTTGTCAGCCCCGATCTTGCAGCGCAGGTTCGGGTCGAGGATGTTGGTGAAGACCGGGTAGCGCGGGTCGTTGTGCTCGATGCTGGTGAGCGTCCCGTTGCGGAGCAGCCGGATCAGATAGCGGACCCCCTCGGCTTGGTCCAACGGGGTCATCGGTGCGGACTCGGACGCAAGCGTGTTCCCGGCTGCGCGAAGGTTGTCGCAGAACTCGTCCCACATGGGGTTCGTCATGTCATCTCCCTGGTCGTTTCACGCTGTCTAGCCGCCAGGCGTACGCCGACCGTGCAGCGTCCCGTTGAGTGAGAGCGTCCGCGAGGCGGGAAGCGGCCGGGACCGGCTCCCGCTGACCGGGATTCTTCCCGGCCGGGCAGGTCCGCTACCTACTGTCGAACCGACCGTTCCCGCACACCAGTGCGGCTGCTGAGAAGAGGTTCGCGTGCCCTCCAACACCCGTCCGTCCACGTCGTCCCGTGAGGACGCCGACGTCCTCGACGTCCTGGTGATCGGTGCCGGTTTCGCCGGCCTGTACGCCGTCCACGCCGCACGTGAGGCCGGGCTCGATGTCGTGTGCCTCGAGGCCGGAGCGGGTGTCGGTGGCACCTGGTTCTTCAACCGCTACCCGGGTGCGCGCTGCGACGTCGAGAGCATCGACTACTCCTACTCCTTCGACGAGGACCTGCAGAACGACTGGACGTGGAGTGAGCGCTACGCCACCCAGCCCGAGATCCTGGCCTACATCAACCACGTCGCCGAGCGTTTCGACCTCCTGCGCAGCATCCGGCTCGAGACCCGCGTGGCGTCTGCCGACTGGGACGAGTTGTCGGCCGTGTGGCGGGTGCTGACCGAGGCCGGCGACGCCCATGTCGCGCGCCACGTCTTCTGCGCGGCCGGCTCGCTCTCGGTGCCGAACAAGCCACCGATCCCCGGGGTCGACGACTTCGCGGGCGAGGTGCTCTTCACCGCGCAGTGGCCGGAGCCCGCGCCGGACCTCACGGGCAAGCGGGTCGGCGTGATCGGCACCGGCTCGTCGGGCATCCAGTCGATCCCGATGATCGCGCGTGAGGCCGGGGAGCTGACGGTCTTCCAACGCACCCCGAACTTCAGCGTGCCGGCGCTCAACCGGCCGCTGGACGAGAACGACCAGCGCCGGATCCGCGAGGAATACCCGGAGCGGCGTCGCAAGTCCCGGATCAGCGGCGGCGGGTCGCCGTACATCGCCCACCCGAGGAGTGCCGAGGAGTGCGACCCGGAGGAGCGGGAGGCCGCCCTGGAGAAGGGCTGGACGACGGGCGGAGTGCTGTTCGGCAAGACCTTCCCCGACCAGTACACGAACATCGTGTCCAACGACTACGCCCGCGACTTCGCGGTCGCCAAGATCCGCTCGATCGTCGACGACCCGCGAGTCGCCGACGACCTGATCCCCACGGACCACCCGATCGGCACGAAGCGCATCTGCACCGACTCGGGCTACTACGACACGTTCAACCGCGACAACGTGTCGCTGGTCAACCTGCGCCGGGAGCCGATCGAGCACATCGCCGACTGGGGTGTGAAGACCGCCGACTCGTCCTACGAGCTCGACGTGCTGGTCTTCGCCACCGGGTTCGACGCGATGACCGGAGCCCTGACCCGCATGGACATTCGCGGCGAGGACGGCGTGCTGCTGCGCGACGCCTGGGCCGACGGACCGGTGACCTACCTGGGCTACCAGGTGCCGGCGTTCCCCAACTTCTTCATCGTCAACGGCCCGGGCTCGCCCGCGGTGCTGGCCAACATGGTCATGGGCTCGGAGATGCAGGTCGACTGGCTGCTCGACCTGATCCACGCGGCCGATGAACAGGGCGTCGACCGGATCGCCGCGTCCCCCGATGCAGCGACGGAATGGACCACCCAGCTCGAGACCGCGGCCGAGTCGACCCTCTTCGTGCGGGCGAACTCGTGGTACATGGGCGCCAACATCGAGGGCAAGCCCAAGCGGTTCATGCTCTACCTCGGTGGCCTGGGCACCTACGCCGGAGTGTGCAAGGAGATCGCGGCCGACGGCTACCGGGGCTTCGAGCTGACCGGCGCGCCGGCACTGGCCGAAGGGGCCCGTCGATGACGACCACGACTCCGGTGCTGGTCACCGGGGCCGCCTCCGGGATCGGCGCGGCGTGCGCTCGGGCGCTGGCCGAGGCCGGTCGTCCGGTCGTGCTCTGGGACCTCGACAAGACCGAGGTCACTGTGGTCGCCGAGGAACTCTCCGAGAAGTACGGCGTGCCGACCTTCGGGCAGGCGGTCGACGTACGCCGGCTCGACGGCTTCGCCTACGCCCTGAACCAGGCCCGCGCGGTCGTCGGCCGGATCGGTGGGCTCGTGAGCTGCGCCGGGGTGGTCGACTCCACGCCGATGACCGAGCTGACCCTCGAGGCATGGCAGCGGGTGATCGACGTCAACCTGACGTCGTACGGCTTCCTGGTCGCCGCCCTCGCCGATGACCTGCGCGCTCAGCCGGGCTCGGCCGTGGTGGCCATCGCGTCGATCAACGCCGTGGTCGGGCAGGGCACCATCCCGTCGTACACCGCGTCCAAGGGCGGGGTGCTCAGCCTGACCCGGTCGCTCGCGGCCGAGCTGGGCCCGGCCGGGGTGCGGGTCAACTCGGTGTGCCCCGGCTACATCGCCACCCCGATGCTGAAGCGCGTCCTGGCCGACAAGCGCAAGGCCGCGAACATGTCTGCCCTGACCATGGTCAAGCGGATGGGGGAGCCCCAGGAGGTGGCCGCGGTCGTGCGGTTCCTGCTCAGCGACGAGGCGAGCTTCGTGACGGGTGCGACGATCAACGTCGACGGTGGTGTGCTGGCCAACGACGCGATGGCGGCGCTGGCATGACCCGACCCAACGTCGTGATGATCGTCCTCGACGACACCGGCTTCGCCCAGCTCGGGTGCTTCGGCTCCGACATCAGCACGCCGAACATCGACGCCCTCGCCGCGGACGGCCTGCGCTACAACAGGTTCCACGTCACGGCGCTCTGCTCGCCGACGCGCGCCTCACTACTCACCGGGCGCAACCATCACCGGGTCGGCATGGGCTACCTGACCGACATCCCGACCCCGGACCCCGGCTACACCTGCGCCATCCCGCCGTCCGCCGGCACCCTGCCCGCCGTGCTCAAGCAGGCCGGCTACAGCACGTTCGCCGCGGGCAAGTGGCACCTCGCACCGCGGTGGGAGGTCAATCCGGCCGGGCCGTACGACCGCTGGCCCCTCGGTCTCGGCTTCGAGCGCTACTACGGCTTCCTGAGCGCCGAGACCAGCCAGCGCACCCCGACCCTGGTCCGCGACAACTCCTACGTGCCGCAGCCGCGGACGCCCGACGAGGGCTACCACCTGATGGAGGACCTCACCGACGAGGCCATCGGGTTCATCCGCGACCAGCAGCAGAACACTCCCGAGCGTCCGTTCTTCCTCTACTACGCCGCGAGCGCCATGCACGCGCCGATCCAGGCACCCGAGGAGTGGGTACGCCGCTACGAGGGCGCCTTCGACCAGGGCTGGGACCAGTGGCGCGACGCGATCGTCGCGCGACAGAAGGAGATCGGGGTCGTGCCCGAGGACGCGGACGCGACGCCGCGCCCGCCCTGGGTGCGTCCGTGGGACGAGCTCAGTGACGAGGAGCGACGCGTCACCGCGCGCAGCATGGAGATCTTCGCTGCCTACCTGAGCTACACCGACGCCCAGATCGGCCGGCTGCTCGACCACCTCCGTGACACTGACACCCTCGACAACACGATCGTCATGCTGATCTCCGACAACGGCACGAGCGCCGAGGGTGGGCCGAACGGCTCGTTCAACTACCACGGCCTGCACCGCGACCGGGAGGCGAACCGCGAGCTCACGTTCGCCAAGGTCGACGAGATGTCCGGCGACCACGCCTACATGCAGTACGCCTGGCCGTGGGCGTGGGCGGGCAACACCCCGTTCTGGCTCTGGAAGAGGTTCACCGCGCTCGGTGGCGTCCGCACCCCGCTGATCGTGCACTGGCCCGACGGCATGGGCACACCGGGAGAGGTGCGTGACCAGTTCTGCCACGTCTCCGACCTGATGCCGACGGTGCTGGAGGCGGCCGGCGTGCCGGTGCCCGAACGGCTCAACGGTGTCGAGCAGATGTCGCTCGACGGCTCCAGCATCCTCGACTCCTTCCTCGCACCGGAGGTGGCCGCGCCCCGGGAGACGCAGTACTTCGAGTGCGCCGGCTCGCGGTCGCTCTACCACCGCGGCTGGAAGATCCGCACCGACCACGTCGGGCCGACGCCTCTGCTCGAGCGTGAGCTGATCCCCGGCAGCCATGAGTACGACGAGGACCACTGGGCGCTGTTCCACCTCGACGAGGACTTCGCCGAGACCACCGACCTCTCTGCCGAGCACCCCGAGCTGGTCCGCGAGCTGGTCCAGATGTGGTGGACCGAGGCGGGCCGCAACAACGTGCTGCCGCTCAACGACGGCTACACCGGGCGCCCGCAGATGGAACGTCCGCCCGGGCACCGCCAGCCGTCGCGGATGACCTACCGCCCGGGGCCGGGTGCGGTCTCCGAGTTCATGCACCCGGTGCTCACCGAGGGCTTCACGATGACCGCGCACCTCGACGTCGGTGAGCAGGCACCGAGCGGCATCCTGGCCGCGATCGGTGACTGGACCCAGGGGCTTGCGTGGTACCTCCGTGACGGTCACCTGGTGGTCTCGGCCAACTATGCAGGGGTCGGCCACCGGGTCGAGTCCTCGACGCCGCTCGCTGCCGGCGAGGAGGAGGTCCGGCTCACCTACCGCCTGCGTGAAGGGGGTGGCACGTTCGCCCTCCACCAGGCGGGCACGGTCACCGCCGAGCTGTCCGTCGACGGGCCGCTGCCGGTGCGCTGGCAGATCGGCGGCCCGGGGCTGCGGATCGGCTTCGACGCCGGCTTCCCGGTGGACGAGAGCTACGCGCCGCCGTACGCCCTGGCGCCCGGGGTGCTGGAGCGACTCGAGGTGGCGAGTGCCAGTGCCGAGGCGCTCGAACCCGACGACGCCGACCTGGCCCGAGTGCACGAATGACGCGGTCATCGACCGCATCCGAACGAGAGCAGGAATCATGAAGCTGGGTGCGGCAATCGCCGAGATCCTGAAGGCCGAAGGCGTCGAGATGGTCTGCGGCTACCCGCTGAACTACGTCTTCGAGTACGCCGCCGACGCCGACATCCGACCCGTGATCGCCCGGGCCGAACGCACCGGCGGGCACATGGCCGACGCCATCTCCCGGGTCACCAGCGGCAAGCAGATCGGGGTCTACGCGACCCAGCACGGGCCGGGCATCGAGAACGGCATGGGCGCCGTCGCGCAGGCCTTCGGTGAGTCGGTGCCGATCCTGGTGCTGCCGATGGGCTACCGCCGCGACGAGGCGCACATCGCCCCGAACTTCAACTCCACGATCAGCCTGCGCTCGATCGCCAAGTCGGTCGAGCCGCTCAACGATGCCAACCAGGTGGTCGCCGTCTTCCGGCGTGCCTTCAGCCGGCTGCGCAACGGCCGCGGGGGACCGGTGGTCGTCGAGATCCCGCGCGACATGTGGTTCGAGGACGTCACGGTTCCGCTCGACTACCGCCCGGTGATCACCACCCGCTCAGGCCCCGACCCGGTCGCCGTACGACGGGCCGCGGAGCTGCTCGTGGCCGCCGAACGACCAGTGATCTACGCCGGCCAGGGCGTGCACTACGCCGAGGCATGGCCCCAGCTGAAGCAGCTCGCGGAGAAGCTGGCGATCCCGGTGACCACCAGCCTGCAGGGCAAGAGCGCCTTCCCGGAGGACCACCCGCTCTCCCTCGGGTCGTGCGGCCGGGCGGTGCCCAGGACGGTCGACCACTTCCTCAAGGAGTCGGACCTGATCCTCGGGATGGGCTGCAGCTTCACGCCGTCCGACTTCGCCACGACCATGCCGACGGGCAAGACGATCATCCACGCGACCCTCGACCCGGCGCACCTCGACACGGTGGTGCAGGCCGACGTCGGCCTGATCGGCGACGCCGCGCTCACCCTGGACGCCTTGCTGGCCGCGGTCGACGAGCTCGTCGACGGAGATCGCGACCGGGGCCCGATCGAGGCCGAGATCACGCAGGTGTACGACGCGTGGCTGGCCGAGTGGCTGCCGATCCTGACGTCGGACGAGAACCCGATGACGGCCTACCGCGTGATCTGGGAGCTGATCGCGGCAACCGACGCGGACAACACGATCATCACGCACGACGCCGGCTCGCCACGCGACCAGCTCTCGCCGTTCTGGAAGAGCACCGCGCCGTTGAGCTATCTCGGCTGGGGCAAGACCACCCAGCTCGGCTACGGCCTCGGCCTGGTGATGGGCGCGAAGCTGGTGCACCCCGAGAAGCTGTGCGTGAACCTGTGGGGTGACGCCGCGATCGGGTTCACCGGTCTCGAGCTCGAGACCTGTGTGCGGGAGCGGCTTCCCGTGCTCTCGATCCTGTTCAACAACTCCTACATGGCGATGGAGACCAACGCCATGGGCCTCTCCCAGTCGAAGTACCAGACGATGGAGATCTCGGGTGACTACACGGCGATGGCCCAGTCGCTCGGGTTGTACGCCGAGAAGGTCACCGACCCGGCCGACATCGCCGACGCGATCCGCCGAGGCATCAAGGAGACCGAGGCCGGTCGCCCCGTGCTCCTGGAGTTCATCACCTCGCGTGAGCTCCGCGTCTCCACCCACGGCGGCGACACCTACATGTCGCCGGTGCCCGACAACTTCCGCTGAATGTCGAGGAACCACATGACTGCCACACTCACCCGACTCGAACGGGACCGACCCACGACGGTCCAGGACCTCCGGGTCCGTGCCGACTGGCTCCGCCTCGAGGTGATCCGCATGATCGACAAGGCCGGGCTCGGGCACTACTCGAGCACCTTCTCGTGCGCGGAGATCCTGTCGGTCCTCTACTACCGGGTCATGCGCCTCGACCCGGCCACTCCTGACTGGGCCGACCGCGACCGCTTCCTGCTCGGCAAGGGCCACGCCGCCGTCGGGCTGTGGCCGATCCTCAGCGACCTGGGCTACTTCCCTCGCGAGGACCTCGACACCTTCGGCTACATCGGCAGCCCGCTGGGCGACCACCCCGACATGCGCAAGGCGGCGGGCGTCGACTTCAGCTCCGGGTCGTTGGGTCACAACCTCTCGGTGGGCCTCGGCATCGCGATGGCCGCACGGCTGCGTGGCTCCGACCACCGCACCTTCGTGCTGACCGGTGACGGTGAGATCCAGGAGGGTCAGGTCTGGGAGGCCGCGATGGCGGCCAGCCACTACGAGCTGGGCAACCTGGTCGCGATCGTCGACGCCAACGGCTTCATCGGCAGCGGCCCGACGTCGGAGCTGATGAGCATCGAGCCGCTGGCCGATCGGTTTGCCGCGTTCGGCTGGCACGTCATCGAGCTCGACGGCCACGACGTGGATGCCCTGGTGACCACCTTCGCCGACCTGCCGGCCCCCGGGTCGGACCGCCCGGTGTGCCTCATCGCCCGCACCCAGAAGGGCCGGGGAGTCTCGTTGATGGAGGAGGCACCCCGGGCCTGGCACGTCGGGTGCCTCACCCCCGAACAACGCGACGACGCGATCGCAGAGATCAGCGCCAGGATGCAGGAGGTCTCCGCATGACGACGACCACGAACCGAGCCGCCGCGATGGAGGACGTGTTCTCCGACGAGGGGCAGGCGTCCTCGCTGAACCTGCTGGGTCACGCGATGGCCGAGCTCGCGGACCGTCACGACGACGTCGTGGTGATCTCCGCCGACATGGGCTCCGCGCTCTCCGAGCTGCGTGAGCGCCACCCCGACCGGTACGTCGAGCTGGGCATCGCCGAGACGAACACGATCTCGGTGGCCGCAGGCCTGGCCGCATCGGGGTTCCGCCCCTATGTGATGGCCTTCGCGCCCTTCGGCATGATCAAGTGCGCCGAGCAGATCCGCACCGACTGGGCCGCCACGATGCTGCCGGTCACCCTGGTCACCCGCCTGTCGGGGCTGGCGATGGGCTACTTCGGGGCCAGCCACCACGCCGTGGAGGACCTCGCGATCGCCCGGTCGATCACCAACCTGACCGTGATGACCCCGGCCGACAACTACGCCACCCTCGGCCTGCTCGAGGCCAGCCACCAGTCGGCCGGACCCGTGCTGCTGCGGGTGAGCGAGGCGACCGCACCGGTCTACTCGTCGGTGCCCGAGCTGGAGCCGGGCCGGTTCGTGCGGGTGCGCGAGGGCAATGACCTCACGATCATCGGGACCGGCGCCGGTGTCGGCTGCGCGCTCGGTGCCGCACGGGCACTGGAGGAAGAGGGCCTCGGCGTCGCCGTGCTGGATGCGGCGTACCTCAAGCCGTTCGACGTGGCGGCCGTCCTGGAGGCGGCCGGGTCGACCCGGGCGATCCTCACCGTCGAGGAGCACAGCGAGGTCGGTGGCCTCGGTGCGGCCGTCGCCGAGGTGCTCGGACGCAACGGCGTCGCCACCCGCTTCGGCAGCGTCGCGCTGCCGGACGCCGATCTCGAGGTGGGCGTTCCCGCCGAGCTGCTCGAGGTCTACGGCATCACGGTCGAGGGCGTCGCCCGCACGGCGCGGGACCTGCTCGCCTGACGGACGCGCGACGCACCCTGGTGACCGGTCAGCTCGGGTCGGCCTGGTCCGTGGTCGGGAAGACCCCCCGGCGGACCAGCGCGTAGACGGCCAGGGTGAGGTCTTCGTCGGACTGGTCCTCGAGACCGGTGATGCCCCTGACGAACGAGCCGAAGAGCCCCCAGCCGAGGGCCGCACTGGTGAGTGCGGCCACCTGGATGCGGGACTCGACGTCGTCACCCGCGTCACCCTCGCCCTGCACGATCCGGCGGCTCAGCTCGTCCATGGCGGGGGAGCGGCCCAGGATGGCTGCCGGGTCTCGTCCTTCGAGGATGCTGCGCGCCAGCATCCGGACGTACTCCGAGCTCTTGGGCCGCATCAGGATCGCGATCGCGTCCTCGGTGCTTGCCGCCGCACTGAACTGCTGGGCATAGGCGTCGGACGACCTCTGGAAGACCAGCTTCAGCAGGTCGTCCTTGGTGCCGACGTACTGATGGATCAGCCCGTAGTTGACGCCGGCGGCCCGGGCCACCTCGCGCAGCGACACAGCGGCGGGGCCGCGGCTCGCGAAGAGCGGCCGAGCCGCATCGACCAGGAGCTGGACCACCCGTGCGCGAGCCTGCGACTCCTCGCCGGGCCGGGATGCGCGCGAGGGGCCTGTGCTGGTGGGGGTTTCAGCCATCCACGAAGCCTAGATGAGCACGACGCATGTCTCTCACACGACAGCCGCCTGCTTCGCGGTGACCTCGGCCATGTACGTCTCCGGCAGCTCCATGAACGGCGTGCGGAACCGGGCCCACAACGGCAGGTCGTCCATCGAGTAGACGTCCTGCTGGTTGGCCGGACGTCGCGGCCACGACGGGATGTTCACCCAGAGCCGCATCAGGTGCCGGCGCTGGTTGACGTCGTCGTGGTCGACGTACGGCGTGCGGCCGTGGACGATCAGTCGGTTGTTGAGGAACTGGATGTCGCCCGGGGCGATGTTCATGTCGAGGTAGAACTCGGGGGAGGACGAGAGCTCGCAGAACAGGTCGAGTGCGGCCTCCTGCTCCGGCGTGAGGTCGAAGTGCCCGGCGCGTGCGGCGTCGCGGGTCTGGGCGACGTGCACACAGGAGCTGAACACCCCGTCAGTGCTGGCGAACAGGGCCACGTTGTCGGAGGTGACGATCTTGCCGTCGCCGCGTTCGGCGTCCATCTGGCCCCGCATCACGGGCATGCCGTCGTAGAGCACCCGGGCCAGGTCGGGGTGCGTCTCGACCATGCGGTCGTGCACGGCCGCGGCGCTGGCGATGCGGCTGGCCCCGCCTTCCTTCGCCGCGCGCAGGCAGAGCAGCGAGACCACGTCGTGGCCGTCGCAGTGCATGTTCATCGACTGGGCCGACCGGTAGCCGCGGACCTTCTCGTCGACCAGGTCGGCCACGTTGAGGACGTGGCCCAGGACCTCGCCGTGGCCCGACTGCGGGATGACGTCGCCGAGGTGGGCGCCCAGGCCGCAGTAGATGCGGGCCAGGTCGTCGTCGCCGTACTTCTCGCGGGAGAGGCCCCGGATCAGCACGAAGCCGCGGCCGGTGCGCAGTTCGTCACGCAACCGGGAGAGGAAGTCTCCGACGTTGCGCAAGGGGAAGGTGAACGGCGTGATCTCGGTCAGGTCCAGGTCACCGTGGCCCTTGAGGGTGGTGAGTGCCGCGTCGATCTCGGCGAGCTCGTCGTCGGACAGCTGCCAGAGGCCGTCCTGGCGGTAGTCCAGGGTGCTGCCGAGCCAGGCGGAACGGCCGCCGACGGGGGTGAGGGTGTCAGTCATGGTTCTCTCCAGAGGGTGGGCTTGCGGGAAGGGTGAACAGCGGTCAGGCGGGAGCGGAAGTCAGTGCGGGTTGCGGGCCCCGGACCAGACGACCCGGCAGGGCGCCGGTGGGCTGGCCGTCGCGGGTGACGACGGTGCCGCCCACGACCGTGGCGGTGTAGCCGCGCGCGTCCTGCATCAGGCGCCGGCCGCCGGCGGGCAGGTCGCGTACGACGCGGGGCAGGTCGAGGCCGAGGTGGTCGAGGTCGATGACGTTCAGGTCGGCACGATGGCCCGGGGCGACCAGGCCGCGATCGTGCAGGCCGACCATCTCGGCGGACCGCCTGGTCATCAGGTGGATCAGATAGGGCAGCGGGAGACGCTCGCCCTGGTGACGGTCCCGACCCCAGTGGGTGAGCAGGTGGGTGTAGATGCTGCCGTCGCAGATGACTCCCAGGTGCGCGCCCCCGTCACCCAGGCCGGGAACGACGTGCTCGTTGAGCAGCATCTCGCGGCACGGCTCGAGCGAGAAGTCGGCGAAGTTCGAGAACGCCAGGTAGAGGATGTTGCGGCCGTCGCGCTCCAGAAGGCTGTCGTAGACCAAGCTCTCGGGGGAGACGCCCAGTCGGCGGGCCTGCGCGCCGATGCTGGACTCCTTGGCGGGCTCGTAGTCGAAGCCCTCACCCATCTCGAAGAGCTGGTCGAAGTCGCGCACCCGCATTCCCATCGCCATGTCCGGGTCCGGGTCGTTGGTCTCGCCGAGGATGCGCTCCTTCACCTCGGGCCGGCGCAGCTCGCTGACCCGTTCGGCCAGTGGCAGGTCGGCCATCGCGAGGTACGTCGGCGTCGAGTAGAACGGACTGAGGGTCAGCTCGAGGCCCAGCAGCACGCCCAGGGGCCGCGGCAGGATCTGCAGGGTGCCGGTGCCACCGGAGGCGTTGAACGCGTCGAACTTGTCGAGGATCGTGCGCCAGATCCGGGGATTGCCGTGGCTCTGCACCAACGCCATGCTGAACGGCCGGTTCGACTCCTTCGCGCGACGCAGGCCCATGTCGAGGACCTGCTCCCAGTCGTCGTTGTACTCGATGACGAACTGGATCAGCCCGGCCCCGGCCCGATCGAGGGCCGCGGCAAGTCCGGCGTACTCCTCCTCGGTCGCGGCCAGCGTCGGGGTGAGCTGGCCGTCGCTGGAGCGGTGGAACATGGTCTGTGAGGTGCCGAACCCGAAGGCTCCTGCGCGCACTGACTCCTCCAGGATCTCGCCCATCTGCCGGATCTCGTCGGAAGTGGCCGGCTCCCGGGAGTAGGCCCGCTCGCCCATGACGTAGGTGCGCAGGGCGGCGTGCGGGACGTAGCTGCAGATGTCGGCGTCGAACTCGCGACTGCTCAGGAAGTCGAGGAACTCGGGGTAGCTGGTCCACTGCCAGTCGACGCCCTCCTTGAGCACGACGTTGGGGATGTCCTCGACGCCCTCCATGAGCCTGATCAGCAGGTCGCGGTCCTCGGGCTTGCAGGGCGCGAAGCCCACACCGCAGTTGCCCATCACGACCGTGGTCACTCCGTGGTTGGTCGAGGGCACGAGGCGGTTCTCCCAGGTGGCCTGGCCGTCGTAGTGCGTGTGTACGTCGACGAAGCCCGGCGTGACGAGCTGGCCGCGTGCGTCGATCTCCTCGCGGCCCGAAGCGGTGACCTCACCGACCTCGACGATGACGCCGTCACGGATCGCGACGTCGGCCTGTCGCGGGGGTTCGCCGGAGCCGTCGATGACGGTGCCGTTGCGGATGACGAGATCAAGTTCGGACATCTCTGCCTCTCTGTTTCGCACGGTCGCGCAGAAGTCTCACTGGGTGGGTCGAGAACTGAGATTAGCCGCATGGCTAGAACTTTGGCAAGCGTTTGCAACTTTCGCGGATCTCGCCTGTTGACAGGGGGTTCGGCGCCAAGGATATTGACGACCAAGCAAACGCTACCTTCGCCGAACGGCCGTAACGGCCGAGCGATCCCCCCATCAAGGAGTCGAAAGAATGCCGGACCAGAAGACCCTCTCGCTGCGGCGCCGACCGGGGCTCGTCCTGGGCGTGGCCCTCGGGCTGCTCGCCCTGCTGCTCACCTCCTGCGGCTCGAGCGCGAACACGTCAGGAGACGGGGAGATCGACAGCTCGGCGACGCTGCGGCTGACCTACACCGGCGTGCAGACCCTCGACCCGGCGACGACGCCGGGCTCGACCGCCGTGCTCTCCAACACCTGGCCCGTCTACGACCGGCTCCTCCAGATCTCCGAGGACGGCGAGTACCTCCCGATGCTGGCCACCAAGTGGACGTTCTCGAAGGACGGGCTGACCCTCCGCCTGGACCTGCGTGACGGGGTCACCTTCTCCGACGGAACCCCGTTCACCGCCGACACGGTCAAGGCCAACATCGCGCGCTACCGGGGCGAAGACGTCAGCAAGAGCGCCACCGCGATCATCAAGGACGTCGAGGTCGTGGACGAGCATGCCGTCGACCTGCACCTCGCCTCGCCGAGCCGGGCCGTGCTGGGCTCCCTGGCCGCGGCAGCGCCGGGCATCATGATCAGCGAGAAGGCGCTCGACAACCCGGACCTCGGCACCAACCCGGTCGGCAGTGGTGCCTGGGTGATCGACAGCTTCCGCCCGGCGGAGCGGGTCACCTACAAGCTGCGCAGCGACAAGGACGGCATCTGGGACAAGGAGACCGGCAAGGTCGCCAAGGTCGAGATCGCGGTGCGCACGACGTCGACGGCCTTCGCGGCCATCCGCAGCGGTCAGGTCGACGTCGTCCTGTCGGGCGGTGACGTCAGTGAGCTGAAGTCCGGGATCGACCAGGGCACGTTGAAGATCCGCCCGCTGAAGAACGCCTCCACCACCGCTGCGCTTCACCTGAACCAGACGGTCAAGCCGTTCGACGACGTCCGGGTCCGGCAGGCGGTCAACTACGCCATCAACCGCAAGCCGCTGGTCGATGCCCTGGTGCCGACCACCACCGCGCGCGTCCAGCCGATGGCCTCGGTGGTCAACGGCTTCGACGAGTCCCTCGAGTCGACGTACTCCTATGACCCGGACCGGGCGCGGGAGCTGCTGAAGGAGGCTGGCCACGAGAACGGTGTCGACGGCGGCACCTTCTACGTCGCCAACTACGAGCCGTTCCCCGACGCCGCGCAGGTCGTGCAGGCAGACCTGGCCAGCGTGGGCATCAAGGTCGACCTCGAGCTCTACGACATCCGCCAGCTCTCGAGCGGGACGTACGGCGACAGCGATCGTCCCGGCGCGTTCATGTTCATGTCCTACCCGAGCCTGGAGCCGGGGGTCGCGCTCAGCCAGTTCCTCGAGAACCCGCTGGTGTTCCCCGGTGGCGTGCCTGCCGAGGTGGGCACGCAGATCGCCGCCATCGATGACTCGACCGCCACGCAGGAGGAGCGGGCCGGGCGTGCCGGTGCCGTGGTCAAGTGGGCCACCGACCAGGCGCTCTACGCACCGTTGTGGCAGGGCGTTCCCGGGTGGGTGATGACCAACAAGGTGCACGGTGTCGAGGACGGCAAGGCGTTCCTCGCGCCGCTGGGTGGCCAGGACTTCCGCTACGCCTGGATCAGCAAGTAGCTGACCCGCCCAACACGTCGACGACGGCGCGGAGCAGCACCTCGACGGTGAGGTGCGCTTCCGCCGCGTCGGCGTTGCCGTCCTCGAGACGCTGCTCGAGATCGGCGAGTGAGCGGGTCACCATCACCTGGACGAGGCGCAGCCGCTCCTCGCGCACGTCGTCCGGCACCCCCGACAGGTGTGACGCCATCAGGCGCCGTACCTCCTGGGAGCTGTGGCTGTGGCGGTCGTCGAACGGCTCGAAGTCGCGTCCGCGACCGAGGTAGCGGTCGATGAACCGCGCGTAGGCGCTGTCGCCGCGTGAGTCGATCACGAGGTCGGCCAGGGGCGTGACATAGGCATCGGCGAGGTCGGGCAACGACGGGCTCTCGTGGGTGGCGAGCAGGCGGCTGCGTTCCTCCTGGAGCGGCACCAGTCGCAGGTCGTAGAGCGCCCTGATCAGCCCCTCCTTCGTGCCGAAGTGGTATTGCACGGCGGAGTTGTTGCGCTGCCCGGCGCGCTCGCCGATCTGTCGCAGGGACACGAACTCGACCCCACGCTCGGCGAAGAGGCGTTCGGCCGCGAGCAGGATCGTCGTGCGGGCGTCGGTGGTCACCGGCGTGTGCTCCTTGTCAGTGGGACGGCCGTGCTCGGCCGCATCGGTCACGCCTACGTTGCGTTTAAGACACTACGTCTTACTTGCCCTCCAGGAGGAAATCGTGAGCCACCCGTCCCTGACCGTCACTCGCCTGACCCACTCCATCGGTGCCGAGATCTCCGGCGTCGACCTGGCCGCGGGCGTCGAGCCCGCCGTCGCCAAGGAGCTCGTCGACCTGTTCCACGAGCACCAGGTGCTGTTCTTCCGCGACCAGCAGCTCGACGACGTCTCGCACCGCGACTTCGCCAGGAACTTCGGCCCGCTGCAGCACTTCGCGTTCCTGCCGCCGGTCTCCGCGGACGTGCCCGAGGTGCACGCAATCGACATCGACGGCGCCAAGCCGAAGACCGCCAACGCCGATATCTGGCACTCGGACGCGACCTTCCTGGAGGAGCCGCCGCTCGGTTCGATGCTGCGCGCGGTGATCCTGCCGGACGTCGGCGGCGACACCCTCTGGGCCTCGATGTACGCCGCCTACGACGCCCTGTCGTCGCACGTGCAGCGCCTGATCGAGGGGATGACCGCCGTGCACGACTCGTCCAACTCGACCAGCCACGCACGCAAGAGCGTGAATGCCGACTACCAGCCCGTCCACCACCCGGTGGTGCGCACGCACCCGGTGACCGGTCGCAAGGCGCTGTTCGTCAACAAGACGTTCACGACGCGGCTCGACGGAGTGACCGACCGCGAGAACGAGTCGCTGCTGCCGATGCTGACCGACCACGTGCGGTCTCCTGACTTCCAGGTGCGCTTCCACTGGACCCCCGGTTCGGTCGTGTTGTGGGACAACCGCTGCACGCAGCACTACGCCGTGGCCGACTACGCGGGCCGCCGTCGCATGCACCGCGTGGTCATCGACGGTGACGCGCCGGCGTGAGGTGGATGGGCCTCCGCGACCGGGGCCGGGAACGGTCCCGGTCGCGCGGGCTCAGATGACCGCCGTGCGACGCGCGATCTCCTCCGCCACGTTGGCGCTCGGCGGTGTGCGGTCGGTCAGCATCGCGGCCCGCCGGGCGGCGATCTCGGCGAACCGCTGGGGGTGGGTCGCCACCCAGAACTGCCGATCGGCCACACCCAGCAGGATCCGCCGGGCGGCGACCTCCGGGGTGATGCCGTCGTCGCGGAGGTGCCCGCGCATCGTGTCGAGCATCTCCTCGGTGGCCGCCCGGTCGACGGTGTCGGTCAGCGCATCCTCGAAGATGCGGGTCCGCACGGCGGCCGGGCAGGCCACAGAGACACTCATCCGCGGGAACTGCTCGGCGGCCTCCAGGTACAAGCACTCGGTCATCGCAAGCACAGCGTGCTTCGAGGCGTGGTAGGCCGCATTCATCGGGCTGCTGCTGACCGCGGCGACCGACGCCACGTTCGCGACGTACGTCGACCGCGGGCTGGCGCCCATCCGCGGCACGAAGGAACGGATCCCGTGGAAGACGCCGTCCGCGTTCACCCGCTGCATGCGCTGCCAGGTCTCGGGGGAGGTCTCCCAGATGCGACCCACGGACTCGATGCCGGCGTTGTTGACCAGCAGCTCAACCGAGCCGTAGGTGTCGAAGGCGGCCTCGGCCAGCGCATCCACCGCCGCGGCATCGCGGACGTCGGTGGGCACGGCCAGCACGTCGGCCCCGAGGGCGGCGAGCTCACCGGCCACCTCGTCGAGCCTCGCGGCGTCCAGGTCTGCGACGACCACCTTCATGCCGAGGTCTGCGGCGAGGTGGGCGAGTCCGGCGCCGATGCCGCCACCGGCTCCGGTGATCACGGCGGTCCCGCCGCCGAAGGTCTCGCGCAGGTCAGTCATCACTGCCTCGCAGCACCGCGAAGTCACCGAGCGTGATCTGCATGTCGAACGTCCGCAACGCGAGCCGCCAGCCGTCCGTGGTGCTCACCCAGCGGTCGTCGTACTCGCCCATGCACTCGAAGAAGGAGCCGGCCATCGGGCCGGCGCCGACGTGGTGCACCCGGGCATAGGCGAGGGTGCGTGCTCCGCCCTCGGTGAATTCGACGCGCAGGTTGCCGATCAGGTGCTGGGTCGGGCCGACGCCGTCGAGGTGGGCGCGCATCTTGGCGATCGTGTCCTCCAGACCGGTCGCGCCGTAGCCTGACCCGTCGTCGGCGAACGTGGCCCGCACGGTGTCCCAGTCGCGGGTGTCGATGGCCTTCTGCAGACCGAACAGGGCCTCCGCAAGCTCGTCCTTCGCAGAGTGCAGCTCGGCTCCAGATCGCTGGACTGCCGTCATGGGTGTGCTCCTCAGGTGGGTCCGGTCGGATGCTCCGGTTCTATGCGAACGGGGCGCCACGGACCCGATCTGTCCCGTTGAGTGGTTCCGGTGGTCGGGACCCTGCGCCGGTCAGGTTCGCCTCGTCGCTAGGTTCGCGACATGACCGAGCTGACTCACGAATCGACCCTGCGCGAACTGTCCACGGACCAGGGCGTGCTGCGCTACCACGAGGCCGGAGAGGGGCCGCCGCTGCTGATGCTGCACGGTTCCGGGCCCGGTGTGACCGGCTGGCGCAACTACCGCGGCAACCTCGCCCGGTTCGCCGAGCACTTCCGCTGCCTGGTGCTGGAGTTCCCCGGCTTCGGGGTCAGCGACGGTGCCGACGTCCACCCGATGGCGGCCGCCGTACCTGCCGTGGGGGCGTTCCTCGACGGGCTCGGCCTCGACCAGGTCGACGTCATCGGCAACTCGATGGGCGGAATCGTCGGCACGCAGTTCGCCCTGGCCCAACCCGACCGGGTCCGCCGACTGGTCACCATCGGCGGCATGGGGCGCAACATCTTCAGCCCCGGCCCCGGAGAGGGCATCAAGCTGCTGATGGAGTTCACCGACGAGCCCACCCGCGAACGCCTCGTGAAGTGGTTGCACTCGATGGTCTACGACCCGGCCATGGTCACCGAGGAGCTCATCGAGGAGCGGTGGGAGCAGGCCACCGACCCGGCCACCCTGGCGAGTGCCCGCAAGATGTATTCCACGGCCGCGATGACGGCCAACTTCAAGGCCGCCGCCGCGTCCGACGAGGCGCCGTACTGGGCGAAGCTGCACAAGATCAAGGCGGAGACCCTGATCACCTGGGGGCGTGACGACCGGGTGAGCCCCATGGACATGGCGCTCCTGCCGATGCGCACCATCCCGCACGTGGAGCTGCACGTGTTCCCCAACTGTGGGCACTGGGTGATGATCGAGCAGAAGGTGGCGTGGGAGAGCGCCGTCCTCGCGTTCCTCACGCGCGACGCCGCCGGTCGATGACCTCGGTCGCTCCCGGTCACCGGGACGCGGCGTTGTGGCCCCTGGTGGCGGCCTAGGTTCCTCCTACCCACATTCAGTGGCCGGGGAATGCGAGAGAGGACAGTGATGAGAGTCACTTTGGTTACACACAGGATCAAGGCGGCGGTGGTGGCGGTCGCGGCGGGGGCGATGCTGCTCGCCGGCTGCGGCGGGGGCACGAACGCTGCTGGCAGTGGGGAGAACGACCCCGACGCGACACTCCGCATCATGTACGGCATGGCGGCGTCCCTCGACCCGGTCGATGCTCCCGAACCGGCGCAGCTGACCTTCTCGACCTGGCCGGTCTACGACACGTTGATCACGATCGGTGACGACTCCACCTACCAGCCGATGCTGGCCACGGAATGGAAGTTCTCCGCCGACGGCAAGGCGCTGTCCCTCACGTTGCGCGACGGGGTCACCTTCAGTGACGGCACGCCCTTCGACGCCGCGGCGGTGAAGGCGAACCTCGACCGCTACCTGGCCGCCGACAAGTCGGCGGTGCAGATCGCCCTCGGCTCCGTGGCGAGCGTCGAGACCACCGGCAAGCTCACGGTGGACGTGAAGCTCAAGCAGCCGACCACGGCGATCCTGTCCGCCCTGGCCAGCAACCTGGGCGGCATCATGATCTCGCCGAAGGCGCTGACGTCGGGCGACCTGAAGAGCAAGCCGGTCGGCACCGGCGCCTACACGATCGAGTCGTTCAAGCCCGGCGAGGAGGCGGTCTACGTCCGCCGTACCGACGCCGGCGCGAAGTGGGACCCCAAGACCGGCAACGTCGCCAAGGTCGTGATCAAGAAGATCGCCAGCGACGACGCGAAGTACAACGCGCTCAAGAGCGGCCAGATCGACGTGACCACCTGGACCGGTGACCCGACCGTCTTCACCAAGGGTCAGGTGCAGACCGTCGCCCTCGACACCGCGCTCAACCTGGTCGGGATGTACTTCAACCCGAAGGTCAAGCCGCTCGACGACGTGAAGGTGCGCCAGGCGATCAACATGGCGATCGACCGCAAGGGCATCACCGAGGCCTTCGGCCCGGAGAACGAGGTGCGCGTGCAGCCGTGGCCCAAGGGCCTGGGCGGCTTCGAGAACTCTCGTGAGGAGCAGTACACCTTCGACCCGAAGGCCGCGAAGGACCTGCTGGCCGAGGCCGGCTACCCCGACGGGTTCACCATTCCCGGTGAGTTCCTGACCAACAACGCCTCCAGCATCGACAAGATCAGCGAGGTGGTGCAGGCGAACCTGTCCGACATCGGGATCAAGTTCGAGCTGCGCCCGATGGACATCCTGTCCCAGATCACCGGCTACGCCGAGGGCAACTACTCGGGTCAGTTCATGTACATGTCGCTGCCGTCGATCGACAGCTCCGCCTGGCTGCAGCGCCTCTTCGCCAACCCCGTCTGGTCTCCGGCCGGCCCGTCTCCCGAGATGACCGCCCTGATGGCCGGCGCCGAGGACCCGACCCTCAGTGACGACGAGCGTGCGGCCAAGGTCAGCAAGGCCGTGCAGTACGCAACCGACAACGCGCTCTACGCCCCGATCTTCCAGGGCGTCGGCGGGCTGGCGGCATCGAACAAGGTCACCGGTCTCGACGTGCTTCCGTCGCAGAGCGGCGTGGCCAACCTGCGCTACCTGGGCATGACCAAGTAGCTCACGCACCACACCACGGGCCGGTCGATCCTCGGATCGACCGGCCCTTGGTGTGTGCATGTGTTCCCGGTCACCGGGATGTGTCGTGGGGCACTTCCCGGGCGCCCTACTTTCCAACTACCACATCCGGTGGCGGGAAACGGCAGAGAGGTCAGTGATGAGAGTCACTCTGGGTACGCGGAAGATCAAGGCGGCGGTGGTGGCAGTCGCGGCGGGGGCGATGTTGCTCGCCGGCTGTGGCGGCGGCACGAACGCGGCCGGCGGCGGTGAGAACGATCCGGACGCCACGCTACGGATCATGTACGGCATGACGGCGTCGCTCGACCCGGTGGATGCTCCGGAGGCCGCGCAGCTGACCTTCGCCATCTGGCCGGTCTACGACACGTTGATCACGATCGGTGCGGACTCCACCTACCAGCCGATGCTGGCCACCGAGTGGAAGTTCTCCGCCGACGGCAAGACGCTGTCGCTCACCCTGCGTGACGGGGTCACCTTCAGTGACGGCACGCCGTTCGACGCTGCGGCGGTGAAGGCGAACCTCGACCGCTACCTGGCCGCCGACAAGTCGGCCGTGCAGGCCGCACTCAGCTCCGTGGTGAGCGTCGAGCCCACCGGTGACCTCACCGTGGACGTGAAGCTGAACCATCCGACCACGTTGATCCTCTCGGCGCTGGCCAGCAACCTGGGCGGGATCATGATCTCGCCGAAGGCGCTGACGTCGGGCGACCTGAAGAGCAAGCCGGTCGGCACCGGGGCCTACACGATCGAGTCGTTCAAGCCGGGCGAGGAGGCCGTCTATGTGCGTCGTACCGACGAGGGTGCGACGTGGGATCCGAAGACCGGCAACGTCGCCAAGGTCGTGATCAAGAAGATCGCCAGTGACGACGCGAAGCACAACGCGCTGAAGAGCGGCCAGATCGACCTCACCACGTGGACCGGTGATCCGGCCCTGTTCCCCGAGGGACAGTTCCAGACCGTCGACCTGAACACCTCGCTGGGCATGGTGGGCATGTACTTCAACCCGAAGGTCAAGCCGCTCGATGACGTGAAGGTGCGCCAGGCGATCAACCTGGCGATCGACCGCAAGGGCATCGTGGAGGCGTTCGCCCCGGTGAACGAGGTGCGCGTGCAGCCGTGGCCCAAGGGCCTGGGTGGTTTCGAGGACTCGCTCGAGGAGCAGTACGCCTACGACCCGAAGGCCGCGAAGGACCTGCTGGCCGAGGCCGGCTACCCGGACGGGTTCACCATTCCGGGGGAGTTCCTGACCAACAACACCTCCAACATCGACAAGATCAGCGAAGTGGTCCAGGCGAACCTGGCCGAGGTCGGGATCAAGTTCGAGCTGCGCCCGATGGACGTCCTTTCCCAGATCACCGGCTACGCCGAGGGCGGCTATTCGGGGCAATTCATGTACATGTCGCTCGCGTCGGTCGACAACTCGGCCTGGCTGGACCGACTGTTCGTGAACCCGGTGTGGAGCCCGGCTGGTGCCTCGCCGGAGCTGGTCGCCCTGATGGAGGGCGTCGACGACCCCACGCTGACTGATGAAGAGCGTGGCGCCAAGATCAGCAAGGCGGTTCAGTATGCGACCGACAATGCGTTGTACGCCCCGCTGTTCCAGGGTGTCGGCGGACTGGCCGCCTCGAACAAGGTCAAGGGGCTGGACAATCTCGCCGCCCAGATCGGGGTCGTGAACCTGCGCTACGTGAGCATGACCAAGTAGTCCTTCACAAGCCTGTGGCCGGTCGATCCGAGGATCGACCGGCCACAGTTGTCTTCGCCCGTGTGCGGGCTGGGGCGTTCAGACGGTCTTGGCGATGTAGACGTCGCAGGGCGCGTGCTGCGCGACCGTGGTCGCGATGCTGCCGAGCACGCGGGCAATGCCCTGGACCCGCTTGTTGCCGACCACGATCAACGTCGCCTTGTGGCGCTCGGCCTCGCCGACCAGTGCCTCTCCGGGCTTGCCGGGAGAGGCACTGCTGCTCACCTCGACACCGTCGGCGTCCAGGGACCGGACGACCTCCCGTGCGGTGGCGGCGGCCTCGTCCGCAGTGGAGAGCATCCAGCGGTCGGTGCCGGTGCCGACGACCTCGGCCACCCGGTCCCGGTCGTAGGCGCAGATCACGTGCAGACGTGCGCCGATGCCGGCGGCCAGATTCGCCGCGGTCTGCGCCGCCTGCCGTGCGGTGGGACTGTCGTCCACCCCGACGATGATGAGTCCTGACATTTGATGCTCCTCGGATGATCGCGCGTGGACTGTGGACGCTAGTCGCGCGGAGTCACCCGGTCGGGCCCGAGTCTCGCCACCCGGGACTGCCATCAGACAGGGCGAGCTCGCGGGGTGGACGGATGGTCGGCGACCAGCAGGATGCGATTGGCCGCGGGGTTCATGAAGGCGGCCTCGTCGGTGGCGATCGCCTCGCGCAGCGACGGGTCGCGGTCGGCCATCGCGAACATCTCGTGCATGGCGGCGTCGTCGTGGAAGACGATCTCGGTCACCACGTCGATCCCGTCGTGGTTCGCGGGAGCACCGCCCTCGGCGTACGGCGGGTCGACGTAGTTGCGGGTGTAGCTCGCGAACAGGTGCGCGAAGTGAGACATCGCGAACGGTGCGTGGTGGTTCTCGTAGTAGTCCCGGAACTCGCCGGCGGACAGGCCTTCCTTGCGATGGAACAGTCCGATCAACTTGGGCATGCTCAGACCTTCCTCTGTCCGACCCTGGTGGCGTTCTCGAGTTGGTCGATGCGGTGCTCGAGCCAGCCCGAGAGCCAGAAGTTCGCTTCGTGGGCTGGGTCCTCGAGCAGCGTGCGGTGCGAGTCGAGCAGCTGCCGGCTCGCCTGCGGATGGTCCGGGGTGTGCGCGAGCACGGCCTCCGCGAGGGCGGTGGCCTCGGCATGCTGGCCCTCCCCGGCGCGGGTCGCGGCCAACCGGAGCACGCTGTCGACGCCACCGGCCTCGACGAGGTCTGCGAGCACCTGGTTCGGCCCGATCGCGAGGAGCTCAGACGTTCGCTCGTGACGGAACCACCCCAGGTAGGTCTCCCAGATCGTGCGGACACCCCAGGCGACCCGGCCATAGCCCTGGCCGACCCGCAGCTCGGGCGGGAGGGCGACCTCGCGGACGAGAGTGTGCAGGTCGACGCCGTCATTGATGCCGCGAAGGGTCTCGTCACGGACGTAGGACACGGCGTCGTGCATGCGTTGCAGGCAGGCGTCGATGAGGTCGGCGCCCACGATCGGGTCGCCCCGCCCGGTGACCAGCATCTCTGGACGCAGGTCCCGGAGTCGGCGGATCGTGGCGAGGTAGGGCTCCACCTGGCGGTACTCGTGGCCGCGGATCGTGTTCAGGTTCGGGAAGTGGCAGAACAGCGGCCCCAGCAGGTTGCTGATCAGGGCGATCCGGTGCTGGGGGAGCCAGACCATCGCGCCGTCCGTGGTCTCGCCGGTGCCGTGCCACAGCTCGACGTCCAGGCCGCCGAGTGTGAAGGCCATCCGGTCCTCGAAGGTCAGGTCGGGAACGGGCGAGTCCTGCTGGAGCGAGAGATCGGGCCGCTCGGCGGCGAACCTCTTGATCTCAGCGGTCGGCGAGAGGTCGAACCAGGCCGCGTTCCACAGACGCATCCGTCCGCGGATCCGGGCGTCCTGGCCCTGGGCGAACTGGTTGCGCGCCTGGGCGACGTAGACCGTGCCGTCGTCGCGGAAGTTCGCCACCCCGCCGACGTGGTCGGTGTGGCCCTGCGTGGTGATGACGTACGGCGTGGGACCCGGGCACACCTGGTCGAAGAGGTGACGGTGGTGCACCGACTCGTAGCCGAGGCCGGTGTTCACGATGATCCGGCCGGCATCCGTGACCAGCATGTAGGCGTAGGACGCCCCGCTGGATCGGTACAGGAAATCGGTCAACGGCACGGCTTCGTCGTCGTACACGAAGTCGAGCAGCACCTTGCCGGGTCGCTCGTCGATGAGTCGGTCGACTTCGGCGGCCAGGTTGCTGGGAGAGGTCATGGTGGTCATCCCTTGATCAGGTAGCCGCCGTCGACGGCGATGGTCTGTCCGGTGAGGAACTTGGCAGCGTTGCTGGCCAGGAAGAGGACGACCGGAGAGATGTCATCAGGCTGCCCGACCCGGCCCATCGGCGTGCGCGCGATGGTGGGCGCGACGGCAGCGTCGTTGCCGACCAGGCCGGAGGTCATGTTGGTCTCGACGAGGCCGGGGGCCACCGCGTTGACCCGGATCGAGTCCTTCGCCCAGGCAAGGGCGAGGGACTTGGTCATCTGCACGATGCCTGCCTTGGCGGCGCCGTACCCCGGGACCACCTCCACGGCCTGGAAGCTGGTCATGGAGGCCAGGTTGACGATCGCCGCGCCATCCGCGGAGGACAACAGGTCGTGGCAGGCGTTCGAGAGCCTGAAGGCCGAGGAGAGATTGATCCGCAGCGCGTCCTCGAAGACGTCGGGGTCCCATTCGTCGCGACGCACGAGGTTCTGGCCCGCGTTGTTGACCAGCACGTCGAGCTGGCCCAACCCGGCGGCCAGTGCCTCTATCTGGGTGGGTTCGGACATCTCGCACTGGACGTAGCTGATGCCGTCGAGGTCCGCGTCGTACTCGTCGGCGGAGTCGCGGCGGCCAGTGACGGTGACCTTGGCGCCGGCCGATCGGAAGTCGTGGGCCATGGCCAGGCCGAGGCCGCTGGAGCCGCCGGTGACGAGGACGTGCCGGTCGCTGAAGTCGAAGGAAACGTTCATCGGGGGTCTCGTTTTCTGGTCGGGTCCGGCGACCGTAGCCAATTCTTGAACATTGTTCAAGAGATTCTTGAACAATGTTCAAGTCCTCGCTAGTCTCCACGTCGTGACCAGTCAGAAGGAACCATCGGCCGCCGACGACAAGCGTCGGCTCATCCTCGACGCGGCCGTTGAGCTCGTCTCCGAGGGCGGGTACTCAGCGCTGTCGATCCGCGCGCTCGCGTCTCGGGCGGGGATGAGCCTCGGGCTCCTCTACTACTACTTCGCCGACAAGCACGCAGTCTTCGCGGCCCTCATGCGCGACCAGCAGGCCACCATGGTGGAGCTGCTCGACAGCCAGCCGCGCGACCCGGGGCTGAGGTCCCTGCTCCTCGCCATGGTGGAGCCGACCCGGCGACAGTGGCTCCAGGTGGGGCGCCTGGTCGGGGTGTGGCGGGCCGAGCGTCCCGACGTGACTGTGGAGGCGAGGGAGCAACAGCTCGGCAGTGCTCGCATGCAGTTCGAAGCGCTGGAGCGAGCACTGCGGGAGTGCGCCGATGCCGAGGGGCGCACCCTGCGCGCCGAGCCCGAGATCGTGCCGTTCGTCTGGGCCTCGCTGATGGGCATCGCCGACCTGCACGCCCAAGGCTGGGTGACCCCCATTGACGAGGACCGACTCACCGACATCACCGTCAGCGCCATCGAGGAACACGTCCTCGTGCCGATCAAGGAGTGACATGCCCACCCGTGAAGAGATCTGCCGCCTGTGCGATGGCTACATCGCCGCGCTCAACCGCCGCGACCCTGAAGCAGTGATCGCGTTCTTCGCCGAGGACGCCGTGCAGGAGGAGCCGGTCGGTTCGGCCCCCAACGTCGGCCGGGAGAAGATCCTGGCCTTCTTCGAGGGCCACCGCGAAGCGCCGATCACGGTGACCCGATTCGGACCGGTCAACGTGGTCGGCAACCGGGCGGCGTTTCAAGCGTACGTCGCCATCGACACACCTGACGGCTCGGTCGCGATCACCACCACCGACGTGATCACGGTCGATGACGACTGCCTGATCAGTGAGCTCCTTGCCTTCCCCGACCGCGAGGGAGACCCCGACGACGCACCGGGAGCCCGCCTGCTCGCCGACTCGTGGGCGAAGACGAGCAGCGTGACATGAGGCTTCGCATCGACGACCTGACCGAGCCCGTGCTGACCGACGTACAACGGATGGCACTCGCTGATGCCGAGCAGCACCCGGTCGACCTGACCGTCGAGGCGGTTCTGGCCCGGTCCCGTCAGGCGACCGGGCTCGACGACTTCGGCGCCGACGACTTTCGCGAGCGGATGCGGGTCTGGCTCGACGAGGTCCGGACCGACCCCAACCGCACCGCCTTGGCTCGCCGGGTGATGTTCGGCCTCTGCGTCAAGCACGCCTCGAACCGACTGCGCATCGAGGCCCTGCTCGCGCGGCACCCGGAGATCCACGACCAGCAGATCGTCGCGCCGGTGTTCGTCACCGGGCTGCCGCGGTCCGGCACCACTCACCTCGTCAACCTGCTCGCGGCCGACACCAGGTTCAGGTCCCTGCCGTTGTGGGAGGCCGACCAGCCGGTGCCAGACAGGGGTGAGTCACCGGGACGCGACGGACTCGACCCGCGGTTCGCCCGGTGTGACGAGGCGTGGGACCGAATGCGGTCGGGCAATCCCTATCTCGCGGCGTGGCACACGATGGCCCCCGACTCGATCCACGAGGACATCGAGCTCTGGGCGAATGACTTCGCCGGCTACAACCCCGAGTGGATCTTCCAGATGATGCCGAAGTGGCAGGCGCACTACCTGGACCACGACCAGACACCGCACTACGAATATCTTCGCACCGTGCTGAAGATCCTCCAGTGGTACCGCCCCGGCGAGCGCTGGCTGTTGAAGTGCCCCCAGCACCTGGAGAACCTCGGCCCCCTCACGAAGGTGTTCCCCGATGCGACGCTGGTGATGACGCAGAGAGACCCCGTGGGTGTGGTGCAGTCGGCCGCGACCCTGCGTGCCTACGGCGCCCGCACGATGTACCACCGCTTCGACGTGAACGAGATCCTCGACTACTGGGCGGCCCTGGTGGAGCGACTGCTCCGGTCAGCAGCGCGCGACCGCCACCTGCTTCCCGAGGGCGCGATCCTCGACGTGCCCTTCCACGAGTACATGGCCGACACCATGGGCACGGTCGAGCAGGTCTACGCGCACGCCGGGCTGGAGCTCACCGAGCAGGCCCGCTCCGAGATCACGGCGTACGTCGACGCGCACCCACGCGACAAGCACGGGTCGATGACCTATGACCTGAGAGCAGACTTCGGTGTCACGCCCGAGACGCTTCGTCAGCGTTACCTCTTCCACCTCGAGCGGCATCCGGTGCCCGTCGAGGTGCACTGAACACGTCACCCCCGCGCGCGTGCCGAAACCACAGGAGGAGAAGGTCATGGACAGTGCCCGCGAGATTGAAAACCTGCTGTACCTCTACGCCGAACGCATCGACAACGGCGACCTGGACGGCGTCGCCGCACTCTTCGCACACGGCCGCGTCGTACGTGGTGACGGGCCACCGGCCGAGGGGAGCGACGCCGTCCGCCGGACGTACCGGACCAGGCTGTACGCGGACGGCACACCGCGGACCAAGCACGTGACGACCAACGCGATCATCGAGGTGGACGAGGAACGTGGCACGGCGTCCTGTCGCAGCTACTACACCGTGTTCCAACAGACAGCGGCGTTGCCGCTCCAGGCGATCATCACGGGGCGCTACCACGACACCTTCCACGTCCGCGACGGTCGCTGGTGGTTCGACACCCGGACCTTCCAGGTCGACCAGGTCGGGGACGTGAGCCAGCATCTCGACGAAGCACAATCCCTGGGCCTCACTCGACGCATGGTCGAGAAGGGCTGACCGGTCCTGGCAGCTTCGTCACATCGCGCTGCGTGCACCGCCGTCGACCCGCATCTCGGCACCGTTGAGGTAGGCGCCGTCGGCCGACGCGGCGAACGCGATCGCGGCGGCGAGATCCTCGGGCTCACCCGGTTGATGCCAGAGCGTGGCGAGACGTGAGTACCAGGTCGGGTCCAGGGCGCCGACGGTTCCGTTCATCATCGGGGTCCGTACGCCGCCGGGGGAGATCGGCACCACCCGGATCCGGCGCTCGCCCAGCTCGGCGGCAAGGCTCAGTGAGTAGGAGAGGAGCGCTGCCTTCGAGGCGGCGTACCCGGACATGCCGGGATGGGCTTGCGTCGCCGCGGTGGAGCAGACGTTCACGATCACCCCGGTTCCGTCCGGCAGGTGGGGGATCACCTCTCGGCACAGCAGCATCGGCCCGAAGGTGTTGACCATGAAGACATGGGCCAGCTGTTCGGCGGTGACGGCGTCGGCCGGAGTCAGATCGGTCATGCCGGCGACGTTGGCCAGCACGTCGATCGAGCCCATCGTGGCGCGTGCCGCCTCGACCGCGGAGACCAGCGAGTCCTCGTCGGTGAGATCCGCGACGAACGGCGTGAAGCGCTCGGGCTCAGCGACCTGGCGAAGAGTCTCACGCAGGCCGGCCTCGTCCCGGCCGACGCCGAACACACGGGCGCCTTCGGCGACCAGCCGCACCGCGGTCGCCCGGCCGATGCCGGAGGAGGCCCCGGTCACCAGGACCGACCTGTCGTCGAAGCGCCTCATGAGGTGGCGGCCGAACGCTCGGCACGGTCGGTGCCGGGGAGATGCTGCGCCTGCAGCCGGGGGATGACTTCGTCGGTGAGCAGGTGCACGCTCTTCCAGGCCTCGTCGATCGGCATCCCGCCGACCAGGGGGTGCAGCGTCACCGATGCCTCCGGACCCTGCTCGGCCAACTCCGCGAGTAACTCCTCCGGAGTGAGCACGCGGTAGCGACCGGAGGCGCGAACGTCCTCGATGGACCTGACTCCGCGCACGTGCATCACCGACTTCATGTCGGAGGCTGCCCAGGCGCCGTACTCGACCGCTTCCCACATCAGGTGCCTGCCCAGCTGCGACCAGGCGCGCTCGGGATCCTCGTGCAGGATCACCATTCCGGGGCGGTGCGCGGCGACCATGTTGGCCACGGGCTCGATGCCCTCAGCACGGCACAGCTCCTCGTAGTGGGCCAACAGGTCCGGGAGGTGGTCGGGGATCTGCAGTGGCAGCCGGAAGCGGACGGCGCGACGGGCGGTCGCCTTCGCCGAGCCGCCGACCATGATGAACGGATGCGGCTGGGTGAGGGGTCGCGGTGTGATCGCGACGGTGGTGCCGTTGTGGTCGAACGGCTCGCCGGTCCAGGCCTTCAGCAACGTCTCCAACAACTGGTCCATCAGCTTGCCGCGTTGGCTGTAGTCCTTGCCCATCGCGGCGTACTCGACCGGGCGGTAGCCGAGTCCGAGGGTGACACTCATCCGGCCGCCGCTCACCTGGTCCACGACCGCGAGGTCCTCAGCGAGCCGGATCGGATCCCACAGCGGCCCGAGTGCCGCGGCCACGCCCACGCGGATGCGCTCGGTGCTGGCCAGGATCATGCCGCCGGTGAGGATGGGGTTGCTGCTCCAGCCGAAACCGCTCGAGTGGTGCTCATCGAGACTGATCAGGTCGACGCCCTTCGTGTCCGCGAACTGCGCCATCTCCAGTGCTGCGCGGAAGACGTGTGACTGCTGCACGGGATCCGGGTCGGGCAGGGCGAACGTGAAGCGCAGGGCGGTGCGGGGCATGGGACCTCCAAGGACCGTGAGCCCCAAGACTGGCCAGCGTCCGTGCAGTCGCTGTCGGTGATCCTGTTGGGTGGGACCTCGGTCGCCCGGCTACCGGGTCAGGAAGTCGACGAGCAGGTCGTTGACCTGAGCCGGTGCTTCCATCTGGACGAAGTGGCCGGCGCCGGGGATCACGTGCACACCCAGCAGCCCGGGGACCGAAGCACGCATGGCGTCCATCGATCCGGCGCCCGTGATCTGCCGGACCGGGTCACGGTCGCCGGTGACGAAGAGGACGGGCAGCGTGATCGGCTCGTCAGGCCGCTCCTGCTTCTCGGCCCAGACGTGATCCGCGGCGCGGTACCAGTTCAGTCCACCCGTGAAGCCTGTGCGGGTGAACTCCTGCACGTAGTGGCCGAACTCCTCCTCGGAGAGCCAGGGCCAGGGCAGACGAGGTGCCGTGGGGAGCACGTCGAGATAGCCGTTGCCCTCGCTGGTGTGCTCGAAGATGTCGGCGTAGCGGTAGCCGCCACTGAGCGCCCAGAACACCCGGCTCAGGAACCCGGCGGGGTCGGCGTCCAGCTCCGCGTCGGCCTTTCCGGGCTGCTGGAAGTAGTGCATGTGGAAGAAGTGCTGCGTCGCGACCCGGGCGTACGCCGCGCTCGGTCGCATCGGTGACGTGTCGGCCCGGGGCACACTCAGCTGGAAGAGGCCACGCACTCGGCCCGACGCCCACTGGGGGAGGTCCCAGACCAGCCCCGCGCCGAAGTCGTGACCGATGAACACCGCGTCGTCGATCGCGAGGGCGTCGAGCAGGCCGACCAGGTCGGCGACAGTGTGGGTGCGGGAGTAGGCAGCGGGATTCGTGGGCCGGTCCGTGCCGCCGTACCCGCGCATGTCGACGGCAATCGCACGGTGACCCGTGGCCGCGATCACCGGGAGCTGGTGGCGCCAGCTGTGGGCGAGGCCCGGGAACCCGTGGCACATCACCACCGCCGGCCCGGTGCCCTGCTCGAGGACCCGCATCCTGATCTCGCCGACGTCGACCAGGCGCTCGCGCAGTTGCATCGGATCGGATGCTGTCATCGGGTCCATGTCCTCTCCTCGGCCGGGTCCCGGCGACAGCCTGCCGACACCGTCCGGAGGGAGCGGTCGGTGATCCCAGTGGGTAGGACCAAGGCTGCCGATCGAAACCGGTTTCCCTACGTTCATGCGGGAGGGCAGCCCGCCTGGCTGTCTCGCACCCCGCCGAGGAGTCCTCCCATGAGCACAAGCAGAGACACCGTTGTCGCGGTGTGCGACGCCTACATCGCCGCGATGACCGTCGGTGACCCGGAGAAGACGGCGAGCCTGTTCTCACCGACCGCCACGCACGAGGAGCCGATCGACACCCCGGTGCGCCACGGCCGCGACGAGATCTTCGCCTTCCTCGACCAGTACAAGGACCTGGGCTTCAAGCTCACCCGGCTCGGGCCCGTGACGGTGGTCGGCAACCGGGGCGCCTTCCAGGTCCGTGTCGACATCCCTACCCCCGACGGCACCAAGTCGATGACCGCGACTGATCTCGTCACCGTCGACGACGAGGGGTTGATCTCCGGAATCGTCGTCCTCCCCGACGCCGAGGCGACGCCGTGATGACGTTGCTGCGTCCCTCGGGGCGGGCACACCAGCTGGCCGGCATGGCGGAGGACGCACTGCACGCGATCGCGACCATGGTGGAGAGCGCGAAGCGTGAGGCGAGCCGGTCACTGCCCTCGGGCACCTACGCCCTGGTCCGCCTCCGCATGGCTCACCTCCTCGGCGTCGACGACGGCTGGCATCCGGTGATCGGCGACGTACGACTCGAGAAGCTGGCCGACTGGCCGACCTCTCCGGCGTTCTCGGCGACGGATCGGGCGATCCTCTCCGTCGCGGAGCAGTTCCAGCTGGACGTGGCGGGGAGCACCGACCAGCAGCGGGCCGACCTGCACGACGCGCTCGGTGAGGACGCCGAGGCGCTGCTCGAGGTGCTGTACGCCGTCGACGCCGAGCTCCGCCTGTGCGCGGCGACCCGGCAGCTGTTCGGTGAGGACCCGGTGGCCGACGTGGCGCCCGACCTCGGGGTCGGACTGACCGATGCACTGAACCTGGTGACCACCGAGATCAGCAGGCTCGACACCCTCGACCCGCTCACCACCGAGCTGGTCCGGTTGCGCGGCGCGCGGCTGCACCACTGTCGGCTCTGCGAGTCGCTGCGGCATGCCGATGCGCTCGCGGCCGGCGGCACTGAGGACTTCTTCGCGCAGGTCGACGACTACGAGACGGCGGGCTTCTCCGACCGCCACACGGTCGCGCTGCGCCTGGCCGACGCGATCCTGGCGCGACCCGGCGACTTCCCGGACGGCCTTGCCGACCAGGTGCATGCCGAGTTCGCACCGACCGAAGCGCTCGAGATCGTGCTGGACGTCGTACGCAACGCCCGCAACAAGATCGCGGTAGCGCGCGGCACGGACGGCGATGGCGTGGGGGAGCAGGTGCGCGTCTTCGCCACACCGGGCGGTCGGTTCGAGCTGCGATGACCACGGACCCCAGAGGCATTCCCGACGACCTGCCCGAAGCGGGGCGTGCGTACGCCGGCTTCGACGGCAGGGTCGGTCGCACCATCGCCGGATCCGAGCCGTGGTGGCCACCGAGGCCACGGGCCACCGAGAAGGCACCCAACGTCATCGTCGTGCTGTGCGACGACATGGGCTACTCCGACATCGGCTGCTTCGGCTCCGAGATCGCGACTCCCAACCTCGACCGCCTCGCCGACGAAGGCGTGCGCTACACGAACTTCCACGTCACTCCGATGTGCTCGCCGACCCGGGCCGCGATGCTGACCGGGCGCAACTCCCACGCGGCCGGCATCGGCTACGTCGCCCACGCCGACCCGGGGTTCCCGGGCCAGGCGATGGAGCTGGCCGACGACGTCAGCACCATCGCCGAGGTGCTGCGCGACAACGGCTACTCGACCCTGATGGTCGGCAAGTGGCACCTGTGCAAGGACGCCGACGTCACCGACACCGGCTCCCGCAAGTCGTGGCCACTGCAGCGCGGCTTCGACCGGTTCTACGGGATCATGGACGGGATGACGGACATGTTCCACCCGCATGCCCTCTACCGCGACAACAGTCGGATCACGCCCGCCGAGCACCCCGACGACTACTACTTCACCGACGACCTCACCGACGAGGCGATCGCGATGATGCGCGCGGTCAAGGCCTCCGACCCGACGAAGCCGGCGTTCCTCTACTTCGCCCACGGGGCCGTGCATGCGCCGCTCAACGCGCCGGCCGCCGACATCGAGAGGCACCGCGGTGCCTACGAGGCCGGCTGGGACCGGATTCGCGCCGAGCGGTTCGCCCGTCAGCAGGAGCTCGGCGTCGTCGCGCCGGGCACGACCCTGGCTCCGCGCAACAGCGAGGAGGGCGACGACGTGCCCCCGTGGGACGAGCTTCCCGCCGAGCGCAAGCAGGTGTTCGCCCGCTACATGGAGGTGTACGCCGCGATGGTGCAGTCCGTCGACACCTCACTGGGCCGGCTCCGCGCGGCGCTCGAGGAGCTCGGCGAGTGGGACAACACCTTCCTGCTCTTCACCTCCGACAACGGGGCCTCGCGTGACGGTGAGACGCAGGGGAGCAGCCAATACTTCGACGTGCTGCGGCACTACCACGGCGGCGGCGCCGGGATGGACGCCGAGTTCGACCGCGACCTCGCCCGCATCGACGAGATCGGCGGGCCACGGTCGCTGCCGCACTACCCGCGCGGCTGGGCGATGGCCTCGAACACGCCGTTCCGGCTCTACAAGACCAACACCCACGCCGGCGGCCACTCGGTGCCGACGATCGTCAGCTGGCCGGCCGGGCTCACGACGGACGGCGGCGGTCTGCGGCGGCAGTACGTCCATGTGACCGACCTGTTCCCGACCCTCCTCGAGGTCACCGGGGCGACGGCGAGCGACCAGCGGTACGGCGTACCCCTCAAGCCCCTCGCCGGATCCAGCTTCCTGCCCACGCTCTCCGACGCGGAGGCGCCCGAGACCCATCGTGAGCAGTACTACGAGATGCAGGGCCACCGCGGCTACTACCGCGACGGCTGGGAGATCGTGACCAGGCACCGCCCGCTCACTCCGTTCGGCGACCACGAGTGGCAGCTGTACGACGTACGCACCGACCCGACCGAGACCCGCGACCTGGCCAAGGACCACCCCGACCTGGTCGCCGAGCTGGCCGCGTGCTGGGACCGAGCCGCCTGGGAGAACCAGGTGTTCCCGCTCAACGAGGGCTCCGGCCTGATGCGCAACCTGCGACCCGAGCGGGAGGACGTCTACGCCCTGCCGGTGCGCCTGGTGCCCGGCACGCCGACGCTGGAACGCTATCGGTCGCTGATGCTGGTCTACCGGCGCTCGTTCACCGTCACGGTCGACCTCGACTTCAGTCCCGGTGACCGTGGCGTGCTCTTCGCGCACGGCTGCCAGAGCGGCGGCTACTCGCTGTCCGTCGACGGCGACCGGCTCAGCTACTTCCACAATCACTCGGGCACCGTCGACGTGCTCGACCTCGGGCTCCTCGCGCCCGGCCCGCAGCAGATCGTGCTCGACGTCGAGGCGGGCACCGGCGGCCTGTTGGTCGACGTACGGGCACGAGTCGCGGGCGAGCCCCGCGGCAGCGCCGAGGGCCTGGTCATGCCGATGGGACAGGCAATGTTCCAGGGCATCGACATCGGCGTCGACCGCGGCTCACCCGTGAGCTGGGAACGCTTCGACGCCGAGGGCACCTTCGCCTGGCGTGGAGACCTGCATGCAGTCACCTGGACACCGGGAGCCCATGCCCCCGGCACCGGACCGGAAACCCTGGCACGACAACGAGAGATCGGGATGGCCTTCGAATGAGCGACACGACAACGACGACGGAGTGGGACGACGAGTGCGACGTGCTCGTGGTGGGCTCGGGTGGCGGTGGCCTGACCGGCGCCTACACCGCGGCACGAGAAGGGCTCTCGGTGATCCTCGCCGAGGCGAGTGACCGCTTCGGCGGCACCACCGCCTACTCGGGCGGCGGCATGTGGTTCCCCTGCAACGCCGTGCTGGAGCGGGCCGGGAGCACCGACACCTTCCGTGACGCGACGACCTACTACCGCTCGATCGTCGGTGACCGGACCCCCCGTGAGCTTCAGGACGCCTACCTGGAGACCGGCGCCCGGCTCGTCGACTACTTCGAGCAGGACGACGACTTCGAGTTCCTGGTCTTCCCGTGGCCGGACTACTACGGCTCGGCACCGAAGGCCAGCGCCACCGGCCGGCACATCATGATGAAGTCGCTGCGACCCGACGAGCTGGGCTCCCTGCGCGACTCGTTGCGCTCCACGCTCCCGGTCGAGCGCGCCGGCGCACCGCTGCCCGAGAGCATCGACGGCGGACAGGCGCTCATCGGCCGACTGCTGCTCGCGCTGTCCCGCCGCGAGGCGGTCGACCTGCGCCTGGACACCACGTGCGACGAACTGGTCCGTGAGGGCGACGCCGTGGTCGGAGCGGTCGTCACCCAGGCAGGAGTCCGTCGCCGGATCCGCGCCAGGCGTGGCGTCCTGGTCGCGGCCGGTGGCTTCGAGCACAACGAGCAGATGCGGACGGCGTACGGCGTGCCCGGCGCGTCCCGTGACGCCATGGGGCCGGCCACCAACCTGGGCCTGGGCATCAAGGCCGGCATCGACGTCGGCGCCGACACCGACCTGATGGAGGAGGCCTGGTGGTCACCGGGCCTGACCCACCCCGACGGGTCCTCGACGTTCTCCCTCTGGTTCACCGGCGGCATCTTCGTCGACGACAACGGTGAGCGTTTCGTCAACGAGTCCTGGGCCTACGACCGGATCGGCCGCGAGGTCATCGACAAGATCGCTGCCGGCGACGTGACGCTGCCGTTCTGGATGGTCTACGACGACCGCGACGGCGAGCGGCCCCCGGTGCGGGCGACCAGCGTGCCGGCGGGGGAGACCCGCGACTACCAGGAGGCCGGGCTGTGGTTCAGCGCCGACACCCTGGACGAGCTGGCGGCGAAGATCGGGGTGCCGGCGGACCGGCTGGCCGAGACCGTCGCGCGGTTCAACGGTTTCGTCGAGGCCGGTCATGACGACGACTTCAACCGTGGCGACGAGCCCTACGACCGGTCCTTCTCCGGTGGGGAGTCGCCGCTCGTGGCGATCGAGAAGGGCCCGTTCCACGCGGCCGCCTTCGGCCTCTCCGACCTTGGCACCAAGGGCGGGCTGCGAACCGACGCCTCCGCACGTGTGCTGGACCCCGAGGGTGCCGTGATCCGTGGGCTCTACGCCGCCGGCAACTCGATGGCGGCCCCTAGCGGCACGGTCTACCCCGGCGGCGGCAATCCGGTCGGCACCAGCATGGTCTTCAGCCACCTCGCGGCACTCGACATGGCGGGTGACAAGTGAACCGCAAGATCCTGCCCGTTCCCCAGCCACGGCAGACGATTGCGCCCTCCGTCGACCGCGTGCACCAGGACCCGGCGTTCCCCGTGCGGGAGCGGGTCTCCCCACCTGAGGGCGCCCCCAACGTGCTGGTGATCCTCGTCGACGACATGGGCTTCGGGGCCTCGTCGGCGTACGGCGGCCCGTGCCGGATGCCGACTGCCGACCGACTGGCCGCGGGCGGGCTGAGCTACACCCGGTTCCACACCACCGCGATCTGTGCGCCGACCCGGGTCTCGCTGCTCAGCGGTCGCAACCACCACAGCGCGGGCATGGGCACCGTGCCCGAGATGGCCACCTCGTCACCCGGCTACGACTGCATCCGGCCCGACACGATGGCCACGCTGCCGGAGATCCTGTCGGGCAACGGCTACCTGACCGGGGCCTTCGGCAAGATGCACCAGACGCCCATGTGGGAGGTCGGCGAGACCGGTCCGTTCGACCGCTGGCCGCTCAACGAGGGTTTCGACAGGTTCTACGGCTTCATCGGTGCCGAGACCAACCAGTTCACCCCGGCGCTGATCGACGGCTTCACCCCGATCGACCCGCCGCGCACCCCGGAGGAGGGCTACCACCTCTCCGAGGACCTGGTCGACCAGGCCACCACCTGGATCGAGAACGTGAGCTCGCTCGAGCCCGACCGCCCGTGGTTCACCTACCTGAGCTTCGGTGCCTGTCACGACCCGCTGCACGTGCCCGAGTCCGAGTCCTGGCGCGGTCGCTACCGCGGCGAGTTCTCGCGGGGCTGGACCGCCCAGCGGGAAGAGACCCTGGCCAGGCAGAAGGAGCTCGGCCTGGTGCCGCAGGACGCCACGCTGCCGGAGTTCGACCCGGACGTGCCCGACTGGGAATCCATGGGCGACGACGAGCGCATCGTGTGCGAGCGACTCATGGAGCTGTACGCCGAGTTCGCCGAGCACATGGACACCCAGATCGGCAGGCTGATCGACACGCTCGAGGGCCTCGGCCAGCTCGACAACACCTTGGTCGTCTACATGCTCGGCGACAACGGTGCGGCCGCCGAGGGCGGCATCAACGGCTCGGCGAACCTCGTGTGCAACCTCAACCGGGTGCCCTACAAGGTGGAGGACATCGTCGCGCAGCTCGACGAGCTGGGCGGCCCGATGACCTACCCGCACTATCCGGCGGGCTGGGCGCTGGCGATGAACACCCCCTACCAGCAGTCGAAGAAGTACGCCTCGCACTACGGCGGCACCCGCAACGGGATGATCGTGCACTGGCCGGAGAGGATCACCGAGGCCGGCGTGCGCCACCAGTGGCAGCACTGCGTCGACCTGACGCCGACCGTGCTCGAGGCCGCCGGCATCCCGGTGCCCGACGTCGTCGACGGCGTGCCCCAGGCGCCCATGGAGGGCACGTCGTTCGCCGACACCTTCACCGACCCCGACGCCGAGGAACGCCACACCACGCAGTACTTCGAGATCCATGGCAGCCGGGGCATCTACGACCACGGCTGGACGGCGGTCACCCGCCACATGTCGATGCCATGGAGCCGGCCCTACCGCCCGGCCCCGCCCTTCGCCGAGGACGTCTGGGAGCTCTACGACACGACCTCCGACTGGACCCAGGCCGAGAACGTCGCCGAGAAGTTCCCCGAGAAGCTCGAGGAGCTCAAGGCGAAGTTCCTGGTCGAGGCCGGCCGCTACCAGGTGCTGCCGCTGGACGACCGCATGCAGGAGCGCTTCGACCCGGCTGCGGCGCCACGACCCGACCTGCTCGGTGACCGGCGCTCGGTCACCCTGCGGCCGTCCATGCACGGACTGCGAGAGGGCATCGCGCCCGACGTGAAGAACACGTCGTTCACGATCACCGCCGACCTCACGGTTCCGGACGGCGGCGCCGACGGTGTGCTGATCGCCCAGGGCGGACGGTTCTCGGGCTGGTCGCTCTACGTCAAGGACGGCTGTCCGGTCTACTGCTACAACCGTGCCGGCGAACGCACCTGGATCCGTGGGGACTCCGCCGTACCGGCCGGGGACCACGTGGTGGGGCTCGAGGTCACCTACGACGGGGGAGGCGTGGGCAAGGGCGCCGACGTCGTCCTGACCGTCGACGGGGCAGTGTGCGGGTCGGGCCGCCTCGAGCGCACGATCGGCTTCCAGTTCTCGATGGACGAGACCATGGACGTCGGGCGTGACCGGGGCACCCCCGTCACCGAGGAGTACGCCGCACTCCCGCGTGACAACGCCTATCGAGGTGGGCTCAAGCAGGTCCGCATCGACCTCGCCGAGCGAGTCGACGGCCCCAGCGTGGAGGAGCGGCGACGCGTCGTGATGACCACGCACTGACGTGGCGCTGCCGGGCGGCCGGGCGGTGAAAGGTGATCCCGATCACTGGGACCACCCAGCCGCCCGGCCTCCTCCGCCGCGAAGGTTGCCCCAGAGGACGTTTTCGACTGAGGAGCACGCCATGGCCGCCACGGAACTGAGATTCGACGACCTGCTGGACCCGGTCCTGACACCGGCCCAACAGCAGATGGTCGACTACGCGAACGCAAACCCGGTCGACTACAGCGTCGACGCGGTTGTCGCCGGTGCCCGTGCGATGACCGGGATCGAGGACGTCGGGCCCGATGACGGGTGGGACGAACGGCTCCAGGTCTGGATCGACGTCGCCCACGAGCCGAACCGCACGAACATGGCGCGGATGGCGATGCTCGGCCTGTCCACGAAGTTCCTCTCCAACCGGATGCGCGTCCATGACTTCGCGGCCCGCCACCCCGAAGTACGTGACATCGAGATCGCCGCGCCCGTGATGGTGAGCGGACTCTTCCGCAGTGGCACCTCCCACCTGGTGAACCTCCTCGCGGCCGACACGAGATTCCGGGGCGCTCCCTTGTGGGAGCTCAACCAGATGGTGCCCGGACACGGTGACGGAGCGGGCCCGGACGGGGTCGACCCCCGGTTCACCCGCGCGGCCGAGAACTATGAGATGGCGCAGGCTGCCAACCCCTACATCAAGTCCTGGCACCCGATGGATCCGTGGCGGATCGAGGAGGACATCGAGATCCTGGCGTCGAACTTCTCCGGCACCTATCCCGAGCACCTCTTCCAGCACGCCGAGCCGTGGCGCGACTACCACCTCGCGCACGACCAGACCCAGCACTACGAGTTCCAGAAGCTGTGCATGCAGGTCATGGACTGGCACCGGCCCGGCGAGCGCTGGCTGACGAAGTATCCGGCTCACATCGAGAGCCTGCCAGCGCTGCTGAGTGTCTTCCCCGACGTGATCGTGGTGGAGACCCATCGTGACCCTGTCGGCGCGGTCGTCTCCGCCGCCACCATGCACTCCTACATGGCCCGCACCTGGCAGCACGAGATCGACTACGCGCATCACCTGGACTACTGGCGCGACCTCAGCCAACGCCTGCTGGAGGCGGGAGTGCGTGATCGTCATCTGGTCGAGGACCAGGTCGTGGACGTCTACTACGACGAGATGGTGGCCGACAACTGGTCGGCGGTGAATGCGGTGTACGACAAGGCCGGCATCGAGATGACGGACAAGTCGCGGGCGGAGATCCAGGCGTTCATCGACAACAACGCCCAGGGTCGCGACGGACGCATCGTCTACGACCTGCGTGGCCACTTCGGGGTCGAGCCCGAGGACGTCCGCAAGCCGTTCGAGGCCTACCTCGAGCGCCACCCGGTCCGGATCGAGGTCAAGTGACCGAGAGCGTCGAAGACTCGCGCGCCCTGGCAGCGCCGCTGCTCACCGACAAGGTCGTCCTGGTCACCGGCATCGGCCCCGGCCTGGGCCGGGCACTGGCCGTCCGCTCGGCCCAGGCCGGCGCCCACGTGGTGCTGGCAGCGCGCACGCCGGAACGACTGGCAGAGGTCGCCGACGAGGTGACCGCCCTCGGTCGGCGTGCCCTCGCCGTACCGACGGACATCACGGACCCCGAGTCGCGTGAGCAGCTCGTCCAGCGGGCGATCGACGAGTTCGGCCGGGTCGACGCGTTGGTCAACAGTGCGTTCGTCCAGCCGCCGCAGGAACGGCTCCTCGACACCGACGTCGAGGCCATCCGCGGCTGGACCGACCTCAACGTGCTGGCCTCGGTCGGACTGGTGCAACAGCTCCAGAAGACGCTGGTCGCCAACAGCGGTGCGGTCGTGCTGATCAACTCGATGGTGCTGCGCAACCGGCTGCCCGGCTTCGGCGCCTACCGCATGGACAAGGCCGCTCTCCTCGCTGCGGCGCGGAGCCTGTCCGTGGAGCTGGGGCCCCACGGCGTGCGGGTGAACTCGGTGGCACCGGGCTACATCTGGGCCGACAAGGTGCGCCGCTCCTTCGAGCGACGGGCCGAGGCCTCGGGCGTCACCTTCGACGAGGTGTACGACGAGGTGGCTGCCGGCACGGACCTTCGCCGGCTGCCGACCCCGGACGAGATCGCCGATGCGGCGGTCTTCCTCGCCTCCGACATGGCCAGCGGGATCACCGGCCAGTGCCTCGACGTGACCTGCGGTCACACCCACCACTGACGACACTGCGGCGACGAACCGCCGCGAGGAGGACCAGGATCACCGTGACCACTCTGGGCACCATCGAGGAACTCCATGAGGCCGCGTCGGCCCGCGCCGGGCTCGACGACTTCGGCGACCCCGGCTATCGGGAGCCGATGCAGGTGCTGATGGAGAGCTACGTCCGTGACGCCGGGCTCACCGAGGCAGGCATGGTGCGCACCAAGGCCATGCTCGGTACGGTGCTGGAGACCAGGCTCCGCCTGCAGCAGGCGTACGCACGCTGGCCGCAGGCCGGACAGGTCGCGATCCGGCGGCCGATCTTCGTCACCGGCCTGCCGCGCACCGGCACCACCGCGCTGCACCGGCTGCTCTGCCTCGACCCCGCGAGCCAGGGCCTCGAGCACTGGCTGACCGAGGCCCCGCAGCCGCGACCGCCGAGGAACACCTGGGACGACAATCCCGACCGCCGGCGCATGGTGGAGTCGCTCACCCAGCACGACGCCGAGAAGCCCGAGATGAAGGGCATCCACTTCATGTCCGCGGACATGGTCGAGGAGTGCTGGCGCGCGGAGCGGCTCTCGTTCCGCTCGATCGCCTTCCAGAACACGGCGCACCTGCCGACCTACTCGTCCTGGCTGGCGGGCCAGGACCTGGCGCCGGCGTACGACGCCCACCGCGACATGCTGCGCATGATCGGGCTCAACGACCCCGACAGGCACTGGGTGCTCAAGAGCCCCAGCCACCTCTTCGGCCTGGATGCATTGATGGACACCTATCCCGATGCCCTGATCATCCAGACCCACCGGGACCCGCGCACGATCGTCGCGTCGGTGAGCAGCCTGGTGCACACGGCCAGCAAGGGCACGTCCACGACGTACGACGCGAAGCAGGTGGGCCGCAACTCCCTCGAGCTCTGGTCCCGAGGAGCACGGGAGTTCGCCAAGGCCCGTGAGCGCCATGACCCGAGCCAGTTCATCGACGTGAACTACGAGGACTTCGTGGCCGACGCCCCGGGTGTCGTGGCGCGGATCCACGAGCAGTTCGGCCTGCCACTGCACGACGAGGTGCGCGCGGCTGTGACGGCCAGCCACCAGAAGAGCCTGGCCAGTGAACGGCGTCCGGTGCACACCTACGACCTCGCCGGTTTCGGCCTGACCGAGGCCGAGGTGGACGCCCAGTTCGCGGGCTACGTGGACGGACACTTCACGACCGCCACACCGGTCTCCTGAGGACGGCGCGGCTCCACGGGACAACAGGGCATGACGCCCGAGACGGAGGCACCATGGCTGACCTGACCGAGTTCGAGCAGCTCCGCGACGACGTCCGGGTCCTGAAGGACATCGAGGCGATCAAGCGGGTGAAGTACGCGTACTTCCGGTGCCTCGACACAGCGAACTGGAGCGAGCTCCGGGAGCTGCTGCACCCGAAGATGCGCGCGAACATCGTGGGTGGGCACTACCGCCTCGAGTTCGACAACCGTGATGACTACCTCGAGACGCTCGCCAACTCCTTCCACGCGGAGTTCGTCGGACAGCACAACGGCCACCACCCCGAGATCGACGTCCACAGCGCGACCGAGGCGACCGGCAAGTGGTACCTCTCCGACGTCGCGATCAACCTGGCCCGGGCGTGCACCACGGTCGGAACCGCGATCTACACAGACCAGTACCTCAAGACCGACGGTGCCTGGCAGATCATCGAGACCGGCTACTTCCGGATCTACGAGACCGTCACCCAGGACCCCGAGCCGCCGGCGTTGAGCGCGCACTACCTGGCCGACCACGGTCGCAGACTCCCCACGAAGTAGGAGACCTGCGTCCGGCAGGGCAGCCGGATGCGCCTGCCCTGCCGGCACCAGCCACTCAGGCGAACGGCGAGCTCAGCACGAACCGGCTGGAGGGCACGACGCCGACGTCAGGGCCGAGGAACTTCGCACAGCTCTCGAACATCAGGCCCATGCGGCGATCGAGCTCGCGCTGGTCGCCGCCGCTGCCGTACCAGACGTGCTGGTCGGACTGTGCCTCGATGGGAAACAGCTCCTCCACGATCGCGTCGACCGGGAAGGCATCGGCCGTGAGACTGCGCACCACGGTGTTCTGGACGTATCCGATGCTGGCCTGGGTCTCGATCGCGACGTCCGTGTGGTGGTTGTGCCAGTAGTCGAGCCAGTCCGGATGCGACATCGCCTCCCGCCGTCGGATGAAGGCGATGTTCGACAGGCCGGGTGTCCGTTCGCCCGGTGAGGGATCCGACGGCTCGATCGGGACGCTCTCGGTGACCACCCAACCGGCGATCGTGTCAGCCACCGAGAGCAGGGAACGCTCCAACGGCCCACGGACGGCGTCGCGCCAGCTGTCCACCCACAGGCTGACCACGGCGTCCACCCGGTGTCCGGACGGAGGACGTCGCAGGGTCGCCGACGCGACGGCTGAGTCGGAGACGTTGACCTGGAGACCACGCGCGCCGGAGGCTCGGAGCTCGTCGGCCACGGGTCCTCGCAGACGGGTGGACAGCTCTTCGGTGTCAGCGTCGGCCGGCCAGGTCACGGCATAGATCAGTTTCTCCACAGAGGTACTCCTCGTTCGAAGGGTCGGACGGTTCAGAACGACGCGCGGGCGCCGCCGTCGAGCCGCAGCTCCGAGGCGTTCCAGTAGCGCGCCTCGTCCGATGCGGCGAAGGCGATCACGGCGGCCATGTCGTCGGCCGTGGCGGACTCCTCCTGGCCCCACGGGTGGATCAGGCGGCTGAGCCACTCGCCCTGGTAGTCCTTCATCTGCTCCCAGATCTCCCACATCATCTTCGTCTGCACGCCGGAGGGGGAGATCGGCACGACCCTGATCCGCTGCGGGGCCAGCTCGATCGCCAAGGTGAGCGAGGCCGAGACGATCGCGGCCTTCGACCCGGCGTACGACGCCATCGTCGGCACGGCCTGCGTGGCCGACGTCGAGGCGATGTTGATGATGCTGCTCGTGCCGCCCGCAGGGATGAACGGCAGTGCCTGGTTGATCAGGAAGAGGGGGCCGATGAAGTTGATCTGGGCGATCCTGCGCGCGAGGTCGCTGTCGAAGGTGTCGATCGGGGTGCGCAGCGAGACGCCGGCGACGTTGCACACGACGTCGATGCGGCCGTCGAGCTGTTCACCTGCGGCCCGCACGGCATCGACGATGCTGTCGTCGTCGGTCATGTCGACGAAGTGGGAGCGGAAGCGCGCCGGGTCCTCGACCAGGCCCTCGGTCTCCTTCAGGCCCTCGGCACTCCTGCCGAGGCCGAACACGGTGGCACCTTCGGCGATGAAGCGGACAGCGGACGCCTGGCCGATGCCCGAGGAGGCTCCGGTGATGAGGATGTTCTTGCCTTCGAACCGGTGCATGGTTCTCCTTCGTGGTGGCCGGACCACGGTCCGGTGGAGGTGACTTGTTCCTGACGCTAAGTGGCCCGGATCACGTCCCTGGCGACGATCCCGGTGTCCGGGATCGTGTGTCAGTGGTCCTCTGGATCGCGCCTAGCGTCCAGTTGCCGAAGCACCCGGGCACCCCACTCGAGAGGACACCGACACATGGGCAAGCTGGAAGGAAGAGTCGCGATCGTCACCGGAGGTGCCCGCGGCATGGGCGCTTCGCACGTGCGCGGTCTGTTGCGCGAGGGCGCACGGGTCGTCTTCGGCGACGTGCTGGAGGACGAGGGGCGGCTGCTCGAGAAGGAGCTGGGGGAGGATTGTCGCTTCCTGCCGCACGATGCCACGTCGGAGGAAGGGTGGGCGGCGATCGTCGACCTCGCCATGACGACCTTCGGCAGGGTCGACGTCCTCGTCAACAACGCCGGGATCCTGGGCTTCGGGTCGTTGGACTCGACCTCCCTGGAGGACTTTCGTCGGGTCATCGACGTCAACCTGGTCTCGCAGTGGCTCGGGCTGAAGTACGCAAGCGCGGTGATGGGCGAAGGCGGGTCGATCGTGAACATCTCCTCGCTCAACGGGCTCGTCGGCGGGATGAACCTGACCGCCTACGCAGCCAGCAAGTTCGGGGTGAGGGGCCTGACCAAGTCGGCGGCGATCGAGCTCGGCCCCAAGGGCATCCGGGTCAACTCGGTCCATCCAGCAGGTGTGGCGACACCGATGCTGGGCAGGGCCGAGGACGACGTGGACAGCTCGAACGGACCGATGGCCAACATCCCGATCCCTCGGATGGCCTACGCCCACGAGGTCACCGAGATGGTGCTCTTCCTGGCGAGCGACAGCTCGAGCTACTCCACCGGCTCGGAGTTCGTCATCGACGGTGGCATGTCGGCGGGCGCCGGCTTCTGACCCTCGGGTCGCGACACGTTCCACCGACCGGGACTGCCGCCGGGCCGCCGCAAGGCTGGTCCCGGCGGCAGTCCCGATCATCAGGATCGCCCCCGGAGTGCCCCTTCGCCGTCGTTACGTTTCCCGAACCAGTGGAAGCAGGTCGACACCAGTCGGCCTGCAGGCGGAAGGGAACGTGCTGAGCATGTCAGTAGCCGAGATCAACGAGAACGAGGTCCGCACCATCGAGGCGGCCGAGGTCGAGACGCGGTTCGCGCGTGGCTGGCACTGCCTGGGCCTGGCCCGGGACTTCCGCGACGGCCAGCCGCACTCGATCACCGCGTTCGGCACCAAGCTCGTGGTCTTCGTCGGCGAGGACGACACGGTCAACGTGCTCGACGCCTACTGCCGGCACATGGGCGGCGACCTGTCCCAGGGCACCGTCAAGGGCAACGAGATCGCCTGCCCCTTCCACGACTGGCGCTGGGGCGGCGACGGCCGCTGCAAGAACATCCCCTACGCCCGCCGAGTCCCGCTGCGGGCCCGCACCGCGGCCTGGCCGACCCTCGAGCAGGACGGCATGCTCTTCGTGTGGAACGACCCCGAGGGCAACCCGCCGCCTGCGGAGGTCACCATTCCGGTCATCGAGAAGTTCAACGACGGTGAGTGGACCGACTGGGTCTGGAACCAGATGGTCGTCGACACCAACTGTCGCGAGGTGATCGACAACGTGGTCGACATGGCGCACTTCTTCTACGTGCACAAGTCGTTCCCGACGTACTTCAAGAACGTCTTCGAGGGACACGTCGCCACGCAGTACTTCGACGGTGTCCAACGCGAGGACGTCGTGCACCAGCAGGATGCGGTCGCTGCTGCGGATGCCCCCAAGTTCATCGGCTCCGAGTCGGAGGCCGCCTACTGGGGACCGTCGTTCATGATCGACCACCTCGACCACAAGTTCGAGGACGGGTCGAACCCGTCGGTGCTGATCAACGCCCACTATCCCATCGACAACAACAGCTTCATGCTGATCTTCGGGCTCAGGGTCAAGCGACGCGAGGGCATGACGGCCGAGGCCGCGGAGGCCGGTGCCCAGCGAACCGGGCAGGGGATCCTCACCGGCTTCATGCAGGACGTCGAGATCTGGAAGAACAAGACCCGCATCGACAACCCGCTGCTCTGCGAGGAGGACGGCCCGGTCTACCAGCTGCGCCGTTGGTACCAGCAGTTCTACGTCGACGTCGCCGACGTGACCCCCGAGATGACCGATCGCTTCGAGTTCGAGATCGACACCACCGCCGCAGTGAAGGCCTGGACCGCCGAGGTCGAGCAGAACATCGCGCTCAAGGAGACGGCCGGGGCACCCGCCTGACACGGACCCGCACGTCGGGACTCACATGATGGCATCGTCGTCGAGCCGGGCGAGGATGTTCTCCATCATGCCGTCCGACCAGACGGTGGACGGCCGGTCCTCGGGGGAGCTGTCGGGGAACAGTCGCTGGGAGATCCGTCGGGTGGCGTCGAGCACCAGCGGCACATAGCGCTCAAGGGGCTTGGCCGAGGAGCCACACAGCGCGACGGCGGCCACGGGTCCCTCGGGACCGCGGATCGCCGAGGCCACTCCGGAGACGCCCTGCACGTACTCGTCCTTCTCGAACGTCAGGCCGTGCCGGCCGCGAATCCGGCGAAGCTCCTGATGCATCACGAACAGATCGGTGATGGTGGCGGGGGTGCGGGGTCGCAGACCGCCCTCGAACAGCGCATCGACCTCCTCGGGCGTCACCCAGGCGAGCTGCGCCTTTCCCAACGCCACGGCGTACGCCGGTGCCCGGCCGCCCACGCGGCTCGGCAGCCCGGGCAGGGAGCCGGCACCGAACTGGTCGAGGTAGACCACGTCGGAGAAGTCGAGGATCCCCAGCTGCACCACGCGACCGGTCTTGTCGTGCAGCTCCTGGAGCAGCGGCACGGCGACCGACCTCAGCTGGTCGTGGTGCCCGACGTCGCCGCCCAGCTGGATGGCCCGTTGGCCGAGGCCGTAGCCGCCCTCGCTGTGCCGCAGCCAGCGCAGGCGCACCAGCTGCTCGAGGATCCGGTGGCTGGTCGACCGCGGCAGACCCGTGCCGCTGGAGACCTCGTCGAGACGCAGCCGCACGGCGCGGTCGTCGAACATCTCCAGGATCAGGGTCATGCGCTCGACCATGGAGGGAGGGGCCGAGGACGCACCGTCGGCGTCGGTCGAAGTCATCGGATGGAACCCTTCTTCATGGTGCTCGTGCAGGAGTGCTCAGGACAGGATCAGGGCGTCGTCGACCCCGTATCCCGACGCCCAACGCCCGTAGGGGACCAGGCTCTGCTCGACGTTGTTCACCAGGTGTGCCGCGCCCGTGTGCACGTCACGCCAGCATCGCTGGATCACGGTGCTGTTGCGCACGCCGTGCCCGCCCGAGACCTTGAGCAGCAGGTCGATGGCCTCGACTGCCCGTTCCGTGCTGCGCACCTGGTCGCGTCGAGCGCGCAACCGGGTCTCCACGGGGATCGCCGCGTTGCGGGTTGCCAGGTCGTACAGCTCGTCGAGGTTGCGATCGACCTGGAGCACCGTCGCATCAAGCTCCGTCAACCCGCGGGCGAGGGCGGCATGGAGGAAGTTGTCGTCATTGCCCTTGCTGCCGCCGTGACTGAACTGGGCGCGGTCGCGCATCCGGTCGAGGTGGTAGTCGTAGGCTCCCTCGGCGGTGCCGACCAGCGGGACGCTGATGGAGGTGCTGTAGACCGCGATCAGCGGGATGCGGTAGAGCGCGGGAGTCCCGGGCTCGCTCCGACGCTCCTCCACCCGCGTGCGGCCAATCGACGCGTAGACCCGATGGGCGGGGACGACCACACCGCTGACCACCACGCCCTTGCTGCCGCTGCCGCGCAGTCCCACCACGTTCCAGTCATCGGTCAGCGTCAGGTCCGAGCGCGGCACCAGCGCCACGGAGTAGTCGACGACGTCGTGGGCCGGTCCGACCAGGAGCGCGCCGAGCAGGAACCAGTCCGCGTGCTCGGCTCCGGCCGCGGCGTTCCACTCGCCACTGAGTCGATAGCCGTCGGACTCCGGCGTCATCCGCCCGACCGGGCCGTACGACGCGGTGACCCGGGCGTCCGGGTTCTTGCCCCAGACGTCTTCGGCTGCCTGGGGCTCCATGAGTGCCACGTGACAATGGGTGGCGCCGATGATCGAGGCCACCCAGCCCGTCGAACCGCAGGCGGCGGCCACCGCCCGGATCGCGGTGAAGAACGTCTTCGGGTCGCTCTCGAGGCCACCGTGGGTGCGCGGCTGGAGCATCCGGAACAGCCCGCTCGCGGTCAGCGCCGACATGGTCTGCGTCGAGACCTTGCGGTCCAGCTCGGTGCGCTCGGCTCGTTTCCGGATGTCGGGCAGCAGTGTCCTCACGGATTCGAGAACGTCGGCGTTCACGCAGGGTCCTCCGGCGAGCTGTTGGCTGGGGTCGTGTGTCGTCCCCCAGCCCCAAGGCTACCGCCGCCGGCGTCCCGGCGAGGTCGATCGGGTCCCGGTGATCGGGATCCGGGACGGCGCCCCGGAGCGCTTTGACTAGCGTCCTCGACCATGGAAGAGACATGGAGCCACGAGGTTGATTTCGTCGTTGTCGGCAGCGGTGGCGGCGGCATGGCGGCAGCCCTGACTGCGGCCGACTCGGGCCTCGACACGTTGATCGTGGAGAAGGCCGCGGTGTTCGGCGGAACCACCGGCATCTCCGGTGGCGGAATCTGGATCCCGAACAACCCGGCCCTGCGCCGAGCCGGTCACGACGACAGCCGTGAGTCGATCCGCACCTACCTCAACACCCTCACCGAGGGCAAGGTCTCCCAGGCCCGGATCGATGCCTTCATCGACAACGGCCCGGCCGCGATGGAGCTGCTCGAGAAGAGCAAGTGGGTCGACTTCTTCTGGGTCAAGGGGTACGCCGACTACCACCCCGAGCTCGAGGGTGGGCGGGCGCTGGGCCGCTCCATCGAGGCCAAGCCGTTCGACACCCGCAAGCTGGGGGAGGACGAGCAGCGACTTCACCCCAACGGCATGGCGGGACCGCTCGGGCTCTGGGTCACCGCGAAGGACTACCACGACCTCGCCATGGTCAAGCGCACGTGGCGCGGCCGGTGGATGTCGGTGGTCGCCGCCTGGCGGGTCTCCTCCAACGTGATCCGCCGCCGCCACATGGCCACCACGGGTCGGGCCCTGGTCTCCCGGCTGCGGCTGGCGCTCAAGGACGCCGGCGTTCCGGTCTGGCTCGAGACGCCGATGTCCGACCTGGTCGTCGAGGACGGCGTCGTGACCGGCGTCGTCGTCGAACGCGACGGCGTGCCGACCCGGATCCGCGCCCGCAAGGGAGTCCTGCTGGCCACCGGCGGGTTCGACCACAACGACGAGATGCGCAAGCAGCACCTGCCCGAGGGCGGCAAGGACGACATCAGCGGTGGCGCCCGGAGCAACACCGGCGACGGCATCCTGGCCGGCGAGCGCCTCGGCGCTGACACCGACTTCATGGACGACGCGTGGTGGATGCCATCGGTCAAGCACCCCGCCGGCGCGATCGTGCCCCTGGTCTCCGAGCGGTCCATCCCGCCCTCGGTGATCGTCTCGGCGCGCACCGGTGAGCGTTTCACCAACGAGGCTGCGCCGTACGTCAACTTCGTGCACGACCAGCTGGACGGCGGCCACATCCCCGTCTGGTTCGTCATGGACGCCAAGGCCCGGTCCCGCTACCCGTTCGCCCGGGTGCTGCCCGGAGTCGACTTCCCGGCACCGTGGTACGACGCGGGCACCGTGGTGAAGGACGACACGATCGCCGGACTGGCCGGCAAGATCGGCGTGCCCGCCGACAAGCTGACCGCGACCGTCGAGCGGTTCAACGGCTTCGCCCGGTCCGGCAAGGACGCCGACTTCGGTCGCGGGGACAGCGCCTACGACCGCTACTACGGCGACCCCACCCTGCCGAACCCGGCGATCGACACCCTCGACCGGGGCCCCTACTACGCGGTCAAGGTCGAGGCCGGTGACCTCGGCACCAAGGGAGGCCTGGTCTCCGACGAGCACGCCCGCGTCCTTCGGGCCGACGGCTCGGTGATCGAGGGCCTCTACGCGACCGGCAACACGTCCGCCTCGGTGATGGCCAACGAGTACCCCGGAGCCGGCGGCACCATCGGGCCCTCCATCGTCTTCGGCTACGTGGCCGCCCGGCACGCCGTACGCACTCCTGCCCACGTGGCAGACGCACAGCGGTAGGGACAGGGGCCATGTCGCAGCAGCGCGCCTTCAAGGTCCGGGTGGTCGAGGTGATCGCCGAGACCCCGGACGCCCGTTCGATCGTGGTCGAGCCGGAGACCGCCGACGCCTCCCACTTCGGCTACCGGCCGGGCCAGTTCCTCACCCTCAACATCCCCACCGACCGCGAGGGCGGCGCCGCGCGCTGCTACTCACTGTCCAGCTCACCGTCCCTGGACGAGCGGCTGAAGATCACGGTCAAGCGGACAGAGGGTGGCTACGGCTCGAACTGGGTGTGCGACCACCTCGGGGTCGACGACGTGATCGAGGTGCTGGCACCGTCCGGCACGTTCACCCCGCGCTCCCTCGACGTCGACTTCCTGCTCTTCGCCGCGGGCAGCGGGATCACCCCGGTCATGTCGATCCTCAAGACGGCGCTGCACGAGGGCTCGGGCAACGTCGCGCTGGTCTACGCCAACCGTGACGAGCAGTCGGTGATCTTCCGTGACGAGCTGGTCGCTCTCGAGAAGGCGTACGACGACCGCCTGCGGGTGATCCACCTGCTCGAGTCGGTGCAGGGACTGCCCCGGGCGCGGACCCTGGAGCAGCTCGCCGGGATGTGGGCGGACCGGCACGTGTTCATGTGCGGCCCGGAGCCGTTCATGGACGCGGTGACGGCCGCGGTCTCCGAGGCCGGGGTCACCCCGGATCGTGTGCACCACGAGAAGTTCCTCTCGCTGGGAAGCGACCCGTTCGCCGACTCGGTCGTCGAGCTCGACGACGCCGGCCCGACCAGCACGGTCGAGGTCACCCTCGACGGAGCGACGACGACCTTGGCGTGGCCGCGCAGCAACAAGCTGCTCGACGTGCTGCTGGCCGCCGGCCTCGAGGCGCCGTACTCGTGTCGTGAGGGCAACTGCAGCGCGTGCGCCTGCATCGTCCTCGAGGGCGACCTGGAGATGGAGCGCAACGAGGTCCTCGAGGCCGAGGACATCGCCGAGGGCATCGTGCTCGGGTGCCAGGCAGTCCCGCTCAGCGACCGGCTCCGGATCACCTACGACCAGTGACGACGAGCACCAGAACCGGCGATTCTCACTGAGCGAGAGACCTCGCCCATCGGGTGGGTTCGCGCGCAACTGTGGTCCCAGACCACAAGGCCCGAGAAGCGAGGAAGACGCATGACGAACCAGGTGCTCGACAACGTGATGGAGTCGGCGGAGCAGATCGCCGCCCTCGGGCCGGCCAACGAGGCGCTGGGCAAGCTCGACGACCAGGCCGCGAAGCTGGTCCGCGAGTCAGGCGTGATCCGCATGCTGCAGCCGAAGACGCACGGCGGCCTCGAGTCGCACCCGCGCGAGTTCGCCGAGACGGTCATGAAGATCGCCAGCCTCGACGGGTCCTCGGGGTGGGTCGCCGGCATCGTCGGCGTACACCCGTGGGAGCTGGCCATGCTGGACTCCCGCGTCCAGGACGAGGTGTGGGGCCAGGACCAGGACACCTGGCTGGCCTCGCCGTACGCACCGATGGGCGTGCTGCGCCCGGTCGACGGCGGCTACGTGTTCAACGGGCACTGGCAGTTCTCCTCCGGCACCGACCACTGCGACTGGATCTTCCTCGGCGCCTGGCTCGGCGACGACTCCGGCGAGGCGCTGATGCCGCCGCAGATGTACCACGTGGTGCTGCCCCGCGCCGACTACGAGATCGTCGAGGGCTCCTGGGACGTGGTCGGGCTCAAGGGCACCGGCAGCAAGGACATCATCGTCAAGGACGCCTTCATCCCCGACTACCGGGTGCTCGCCTACGACAAGCTCGCCGACGGTTCGGCGGCGATCGAGGCCGGCCTCGGCACGCTCTACCGCGTGCCGTTCTCGCAGGCCTTCCCGCTCGGCATCACCTCGGCCGTGATCGGCATCGCCGAGGGAGCCCTGGCCCACCACCTGGCCTACCAGAAGGGCCGCACCTCGGTCACCGGCACGAAGATCAAGGACGACCCCTACTCGTTGTACGCGGTCAGCGAGGCGGCCGCCGAGATCTCCGCCTCCCGCACGGCCCTGATCGAGAACATCAGCCGGTTCCACGACCAGGCCGAGGCAGGCATCACCGCGACCTTCGAGGAGCGCGCCGTCGGGCGCCGGATCCAGGTGCAGGCGGCCTGGCGCGCCGTACGCGCCGTCGACGAGATCGTCAGTCGCTCCGGCGGCAACGGGATGCGCATGAGCAACCCGATCCAGCGCTTCTGGCGCGACGCCCACATGGGCATGGCACACGCGATCCACGTGCCGGGCTCGGTCTTCCACGCCTCGGCCCTGACCAACCTCGACGTCGACCCGCCGGCCGGGCCGATGCGCTCGATGATCTGACCGGCCCAACCCAACGACTGACAAGGACATCCCATGACGGAACTACGCGGCCTCGGCTACCTCAAGGTCCAGACCACCGACGTCCCTCGCTGGCGTGAGCTGATGATCGACTCGCTCGGTTTCGCCGAGGGGTCGGGCCCCGAACCCGACGGCCTCTACCTGCGCATGGACGAGCGGTCCTCGCGGGTGATCATCCTGCCTGGGGAGACCGACGAGGTGCTCGCCGTCGGGTGGGAGGTCCGCGACCAGTTCGCGCTCGCTGCCGTCGGCCGCGCCGTCGAGGCCGCCGGCACCCCCGTGAAGATGTTGTCGACGGGGGAGGCGGCGCACCGTGGCGTTGAGGCGGCCATGACGTTCACCGACCCGGCCGGCATCCCGGTCGAGGTGTTCTTCGGCCCGGTGCTCGACCACTCGCCCGTCCTGACCGGCGCCGGCCAGAAGTTCGTGACCGGCAAGTGCGGGCTGGGCCACGTGGTGCTCCCGACGACGGAGATGGAGGAGACCGTCGCGTTCTACACCGAGGTCCTCGGCTTCCTCCCGCGCGGCGCGATGAAGGTGGGTCCTGCGGCGGAGGACGGCAGCCAGGCCCGGATCCGGTTCATGGGCATCAACCAGCGGCACCACAGCCTCGCCGTCTGCCCCGCCCCGCACGGCGGTGCGCCGGGCATGATCCACCTGATGGTGGAGGTCGACACCCTCGACGCCGTCGGTCGCTCGCTCGACAACGTGCAGAAGGCCGGCTTCACGATCTCCTCGACCCTGGGCCGGCACACCAACGACAAGATGGTCTCCTTCTACGTCCGGGCACCCGGCGGCTGGGACATCGAGTACGGCTGTGAGGGCATGCTGGTCGACGAGACCTGGTACACCTCCGAGGAGATATCCGCGGACTCCTACTGGGGCCACGACTGGTCGGGTGCGGAGCCCCTGGCCGCTTTCACGCCGCCGGCCTCCTGAGCGCCTGAGTTCGACACACTGCCCGGATCGACCTGAACGGATCGTCACATGACCGAACGGCCTGACCTCTCCCTGCCCGTCGCTCCCCAGGGAGCGCCCAACGTCGTGCTCGTGATGCTCGACGACGTCGGGTTCGGTGCGTCCGCGCCGTTCGGCGGGATCATCGAGACCCCCGCCATCTCGCAGCTGGCGGAGGAGGGGCTGCGCTACAACCGGTTCCACACGACCGCGATCTGCTCGCCGACCCGGGCCGCGTTGTTGACCGGCCGGGACGCGCACGTGGCCGGCGTCGGCACGGTGATGAACAGCGCGAACGACCAGCCGGGCTACCAGGGCATCCTGCGAGACAGCTCCGCCACGATCGTCACGGTGCTCAAGCAGAACGGTTACAGCACCGCCTGCTTCGGCAAGTGGCACCTGGCGCCGGCCTGGGAGACCTCGCAGGTCGGTCCGTTCGACCGCTGGCCGACCGGTCGGGGGTTCGACACGTTCTACGGGTTCCTCGGCGGGGAGACCCACCAGTACGAGCCCACCCTGTACGCCGGCACCACGCCGGTGCACCGACCTGACGGGGACGACTACCACCTCACCGAGGACCTGGTCGACCGCTCGATCGAGTGGATCCAGATGCAGGAGTCGGTCGCTCCCGACCAGCCGTTCATGCTCTACCTGGCCCCCGGCGCGACGCACGCGCCGCTGCACGTGCCGAGTGCGTGGAGCGAGAAGTACAGCGGACGGTTCGCCCAGGGCTGGGACGTCGTACGGGAGGAGACCCTGGCCCGCCAGAAGGCGCTCGGCGTGGTCCCCGAGGACACCGTGCTCACGCCGCGCCCCGAGGAACTGCCCGCCTGGGACACCCTGAGCGACGGCCAGAAGCAGGTGGCCGAGAGGCTGATGGAGGTCTACGCGGGCTTCCTGGAGCACACGGACACCCAGATCGGTCGCCTGGTCGACGCCCTCAAGGAGAGCGGCCAGTTCGAGAACACGATGTTCGTCTACGTCGTCGGTGACAACGGCAGCAGCGCGGAGGCCGGACTCCTCGGCAGCATCAACTACTTCGGAGCCCTGCAGGGGATGCAGGAGCCGCTGGAGACCCAGCTCGAACGGCTCGACGAGATCGGTGGGAAGAAGTCCTACCCGCAGTACCCGGCAGGGTGGGCGTGGGCGATGACCTCGCCGTTCCAGTGGGTCAAGCAGGTGGCCTCGCACTTCGGTGGAACCCGCAACCCGATGGTGGTCTCGTGGCCCGCCGGCATCAAGGATGCCGGCGGCCTGCGCACCCAGTTCTCGCACGTGAACGACGTGGTGCCGACGATCCTCGAGGCGGCCGGCATCGAGGCGCCGAAGGTGGTCAACGGGGTCGAGCAGTCGCCGATGGACGGCACCAGCCTGGTCTACAGTTTCGCGGACGGCGAGGTGCCCGAACGCCACACCACCCAGTACTTCGAGGTGTACGGGCACCGCTCGATCTACCACGAAGGGTGGATCGCCTCGGCCTTCCACCGGGCCGGGATGCCGTGGACCGTGGGCCTGCCACCGACCGACGCACCCTTCGACCAGGACGTGTGGGAGCTCTACGACACCACCCGTGACTTCAGCCAGGCCCACGACCTGGCGGCGTCCGAGCCCGCCAGGCTGGCCCAGCTCCAGGAGCTCTTCGAGCGCGAGGCCGCGCGCGTCGAGATCCTGCCGTTGCACGACGCGCGCACCCGCCGCGGAGGCACGCCGAACCTGGCCGGCAACCGGACCGAGTTCGTCTACCGTCGCGGTGCGTTCGGGATCCCCGAGTCCAACGGCCCGCGGCTCAACGGTCGCTCGTGGACGATGCGGGCACACGTCGACGTTCCCGAGGGTGGGTCCCGCGGCGTCCTGGCCACCATGGGCGGCAACACCGCCGGCTGGGCGCTCTGGCTCACCGAGGACGGCCGACCCGAGTTCCGGCTCAGGGCCTTCGAGGCCGGCACCGTGAGCCTGGCCGGCGACACCGCCGTCGCCGTCGGTGCGCACGTCCTCGAGGTCGACGTCGACTACGACGGTGGCGGCGTCGGCAAGGGCGCCACGATCACGCTCTCCCTGGACGGCGTGGCCCTCGGCAGCGGACGCACGGAGCGCACCCCGCGGGGCTTCTACTCGATCGACGAGACCTTCGACATCGCGATGACGTCGGGCTCTCCCGTCGGGGACTACCCGCACGTCTTCCCGTTCGAGGGTGGGCTGGACCGCGTCGAGTTCAGCCTGCGCTGACGGAGGCAGGTCATGCCCCTCGTCGCCCACGGCGCCATCATGCAGATCGGCTGCGTCGTCGAGGACCTCGCCGAGGCCGAACGGATCCACTCTGCGAGCTTCGGCGTGCCGATCTGGACGCGCATGCGCGACATCGCGTTCAGCCCCGAGCGCACGACCTATCGGGGTGAGCCGGCCGACTTCGTGATCCACGTGTCGCTCGGGTACGCCGGCTCGCAGCAGATCGAGCTGATCGAGCCGGTGCGAGGCGTGAACCTCTACACCGAGTTCCTCGAGCGATCCGGGCCCGGCATGCACCACCTCGGGTGGATCCCGGAGGACTACGACGCCGCACTCGACGAGGCGCGGCGTGCCGGCCTTGCCGTCGTACAGCAGGGGAGCACGAAGGAGATGGACTTCGTCTACCTGGAGGCGGCGGACATGGGCGTCCAGTACGTCGAGCTGATGCGACCGTCGGCGTCCTTGAGCAGTCGGTTCGAAGCCATGCGGCTCGCCTCCCAAACCGTCGACCCGTCGTGAGTTCTGATCGACCCGTCGTGAGTTCAGGTCGACCCGTCGTGAGTTCTGATCGACCTGTCGCCAGTTTCAGCCCGCGACAGCGCTGAGCCGGTCGTACCACCGGGCCAGGTCGAGCTCGCCGGACCACGGGATGTCCACCAGCAGCTCGTCGACGCCGGCGTTCCGGAGCACGGGAATCGCCGCGACCAGTCCGTCGACGTCGAACGACGGCCCCGTGTGCACCCGCACGAGCTGGGCGATCTCGTGGAGGTCCCGGCCGTGGTCCGTGGCGATCTGGCGGATCCGGGTGATCGGTTCGACCGCGCCGCGCTGGAGGTCCTTGAGGTTCGTGGTGCCCATCCAGCCCGAGCCGTAGCGGACCACCCGTTCGTAGGCGCGCTCCGACACACCGCCGATGATGACGGGCACGTCGTGCAGCGGGACGGGGTAGAAGAGCGATCCCTCCGGCAGCGAGTAGAAGTGGCCCTCGAAGCCGTCGGGCGCGCCTTCCCAGCAGCGTCGGATCATGGCGACGGCCTCGTCGAGGCGGCGTCCGCGATCCTTCGCGTCGAGGCCGACGATGCCGAACTCCTCGGTGAGCCAACCTGCGCCGACGCCCAGCTCGAGCCGTCCGCCGCTGAGCACGTCGATGGTGGCGAGCTGCTTGGCCAGGACGACGGGGTTGCGCAGGCCGGCCACCATCACTCCCGTGCCGACCCTGATCGTCGAGGTCGCCTCGGCCATCGACGCCATCGCCACGACGGAGTCGCACCACGGCTCCGTCGCGGGCCACGGCATCTCGCCGGTGGGGGAGAACGGATAGCGCGACGTGTGCGTCCGCGGCATGGCGACGTGGTCGCCCACCCAGGCCGACTCGAACCCGGCGGACTCGAGGTCCCTGGCCATGGCGCCGAATCCCCGCTCGAGGGCAGCGCGCCCCCGAGCAGGGATGGTTGCCCCGATCTTCAGAGCTTCACGACCTTGCAGGTCGGCAGGGGGTGGTTGTCAGCCTTCACCCAGCGCATGAGGGCGGTGCCCTCCTCGTGGAAGGCGGTGGAGATCCAGTTGCCGTAGCCCGGGTCCTTGGCCGAGACCACGATCGTCAGGGTGCCGTCGTCGTTGAGCTTGCCGGTGTGGTTGTTGATGTAGGTGTTCATCCGGTCGTGGTCCAGCGACTCCATCCACCAGTTCTGCAGCACGAAGTTCCAGTACTCGCAGTCCGGGACCGCCGTCTCGATCACCCAGGCCTCGTCGGGCGCGAGCTTCCAGTAGCCGTGCAGGTAGAAGATGGTCGGGTCGCCGCCGGCCCCCTGGAAGAGCTCCTGGCCCCAGTCGGGAAGCTCGTTGGGCCGTTCCATGAAGAGCTTCGTCCACCGGGCAAACGTGGCCGAGGTGCCCTTGACGAAGTCCGTGGTCAGCTTGAGCTGACGGGCGAAGGCGTCGCTGTCGATCGGCGTCGGCCGGGGGATCTCGTCGATGAGCTCGATGCGGACCTGTGCCGCGACCTCGGTGCTGCGATCCTGGAAGGACTGCCGGCCGACCAGGTTGGTGGTGTCCTCGGCGAGGGGGAGCCAGGCTCCTTCCGCGGGGCGATCCGCACTGGCGATGAAGCTGAAGTTGCCGTCGGCGTCGACGGGGATCTCGTCGTTGGAGATCTCGCCGGTCGAGGCCATCGTGCCGTCGATGTGGTAGCGGTTCGCCTTCGAGCCGAACGTCATCAGGGGCACGGTGCCGCGGCTGCCGCTGATCCGGTAGCGGTGCTTGCCTGAGACGTTGGCGCGCATGTAGATGTTGTCCGGGTTGTCCGCGCCGATCTTGCACTTGAGGTTGGGATCGAGCGCATCGGTGATCGCGGGGAACATCGGGTCGGAGTTCTCGATCGCGTTGAGGGACGCGTAGCGCAGCAGCCGGATCAGGTAGCGGACGCCCTCGTCCTGGTTGAGCGCATCCTGCGGGGCGGCTTCGTCGATCAGCCCCTGCCCCGCCTCTCGCAGCTGGTCGCAGAACTCGTCCCACACCTTGTTGGCCATGTCGCTCCTCCGAGTAGTCAATTTCCTCGGACGGTACGACGTACGAAGCCTCGAGGCCGGGGGCGTCCCGCTGGCAAGGACTGGATCCCGTTGTCCGGGATGCGGCCGACGCCGGCAGGGTCGGCTCCCTAGGTTGAGCGGACCACCCACGACATCAGGGAGATCTCGCATGACTCGTCAGGTCGTCGTCACCGGCGCCGCATCCGGAATCGGAGCGGCCACCGCCGCCATGCTCACGGCACAGGGTGACCACGTGATCAGTGTCGACCTGCGCGACGCCGACGTCGTCGCGGACCTGGCCACCCGTCAGGGCCGCGAGCAGGCGGTCGCCGACGTGCTCGAGCAGACCGGTGGCGTCGTGGACGCCGTGGTCGCGTGCGCCGGCACGTCGTCGCTGAGCCCGCTGGACGTGAAGGTCAACTTCTTCGGTGTCGTCGACTTCCTCGAGGGACTGCGACCGGCACTGGCCCGCGCGGAGGCACCTCGAGTGTCGGTGACCTCGTCGATCTCGTCGACGCAGCCGACCGACCAAGAGGTGGTCGACGCCTGCCTCGACGGCGACGAGGAGCGCGCCGTCGCACTCGCGGAGAAGCTGCACGCCGACGGGAAGGGCTCCTTGCTCTACGCCTCGTCCAAGAACGCGCTGACCCGGTGGTTGCGTCGTACCGCCGTCACGGAGGACTGGGCCGGCGCCGGCATCTCGCTGAACGCCGTGGGCCCGGGCGTCGTGGTCACGCCGATGACCGAGGGCCTGCGCGCGTCCGAGCAGGGTGTCGAGATGATGAAGAAGGCCGTGCCCTCGAAGCTGGGCGGCTGGATGGGCCCGGAGGTGATCGCCGATGCGCTCGTGTGGCTGGTCCGCCCGGGGAACACGCACACCACCGCACAGATCCTCTTCATGGACGGCGGCGCCGAAGCAGTGGTCCGCGGCCCCGAGGCGTTCTGATGAAGTGGGCGCTGTCGGGCGCGATGATGGGCCCGAAGGAGCTGCTCGAGGTCGCTGTCGCCGCGGAGGAGCTCGGGTACGACGGTGTCGGCCTGTCCGACTCGGTCTTCTACCCGGAGAAGGTCTCGGCCGACTACCCCTACACCGCGGACGGCAAGCGGATGTGGAGCGGCGAGACCCCCATGCCCGACCCGTTCGTGATGATGTCGGCGCTGGCCGCGGTGACCGAACGCCTGATCATCTCGACCAACGTGCTCAAGCTGCCGTTGCGCGACCCGTTGCTGACCGCCAAGCAGGTCGCCACGATGGCGGTCCTGTCGGACAACCGGATCGCGCTCGGCGTGGGCCTCTCGTGGATCCCGGAGGAGTTCACCTTCACCGGCACCGACATGCGCACGCGTGGCGCCCGGACCGACGAGGCGATCGCGATCATCAAGTCGGTCTGCGCCGGCAACGGTCCCGAGTGGGTCGAGCACCACGGCAAGCACTACGACTTCGACCGGCTGATGATCAGCCCGGCCCCCGACAGGCCGGTCCCGGTCTACGTCGGCGGGCACAGCGAGGCCGGCCTCAAGCGCGCGGCGCGGATCGGCGACGGCTGGATCTCGGTCAACGTCCCCGCCGACGAGCTGAAGGTCGCCATCGCCCGACTCGGTGTCCTGCGCGAGGAGTACGGCAGAGCCGACCTGCCCTTCGAGATCGACGTGTCGCCGACCGACGTCCACGACGTGTCCGGCTACCGCGACCTCGAGGAGGCCGGGGTGACCATCTGCCGTGTCTCGCCCTGGCGGATGTTCGGCGAGGAGCAGACCACAGCTGGTCGGATCGAGTCCCTGCGCCGCTTCGCCGAGACGGTCATCGGGAAGTACTGACGTGACTTCCGCGTCGCCGTGACCCGAGACCTGACATGACCCTGCCCCGATCGGTGTGGGCGGCATTGTTCGCCCTGGTCGCGGCGACGATCGGCATGGGCCTCGTGGTTCCGATCCTGCGCCCGATGAGTGTCGATCTCTCCGCCTCGCCGTCGGAGACGCTGTTGCTGGTGTCGGTCTACCTGGTCGCGTGCGGTGGGGCGATGCCGTTCACCGGCATGGTCTCGAGCCGCCTGGGCATCCGCAGGTCGCTGATCGCGGCGCTGCTGGTCAACGTCGCCTGCGGTCTGGTGGCCACCACGGCTCAGGACATCGGTTGGGTCATCGTGTCGCGGGCCGGATGGGGCCTGGGCAGTGCGCTGTTCCTGGCCACCGTGCTGGTGGCCGTGCTCGAGGAGGCTGGAGGAAGTTCCGGCCGGGCGGTCAAGCTCTTCGAGGCCGCGGTCGGGGTCGGCATCGCGGCGGGGCCGTTGGCGGGCGGACTGCTGGGAGCGATCTCGTGGCGGATCGCCTTCCTCGGCTCCTCGTCGATGATGCTGGTGGCCGCCCTGTCCCTGGTCGTCCTGATGCCCCCGAACCGGGACGAACGATCGCCCACGAGGTTCTCGTCGACGTTTCGCGCCCTGCGGGACCCGGTCGTGCTGACCCTCTCGGTCGCGGCACTGCTCTACAACGCCGGCTTCCTGATGATGTTCACCTACACGCCGTTCCCGCTGGCCCAGAGCCCCGAGGTGGTCGGCCTCGTCTACTGCGGCTGGGGTGTGACCCTGGTGCTCTCCTCCACCGTGATCGGCCCGCCGCTGCAACGGCGCTTCGGCACCGTGGCGACCTTCGCGGGTGCCACGGTCGGCTTCGCCCTCCTGCTCGCGGTGATGTCGTTCCTCGCGGGCAGCGGGCCCGCCCTCGCTGCCGGGGTGGTGTGCTCGGGCCTCCTCCTGGGGATCTGCAACACGATGATGACCGAGGCAGTGATGTCGTCCTCGTCCAGCGACCACGCGACGACCTCCGCGGCGTACAACCTGATGCGCAACGCCGGGCCCGCGCTCGCCCCCTGGCTGGCCGGGCACCTGGGCGAGACGTACAACGCCCATGTCCCGTTCGCGGTCGCCGCCGCCGCAGCAGGGGCCGCTGGCCTCGCCGCGCTGTTCGTGCTCGGGCGCCGTTCGCCCGCCCCGATCCCGCTGATCGGGATCGTGCCCGGGTCGGGCAGGTGCGCTGGCTAACTTCCGGCCATGAGCAGCAAACCGACCTTCGCGCCCGCCCACGCCTCCGACATCGAGGCCTTCGACCACGAGACCGACGTGCTGGTGGTCGGCTTCGGTTGCGCGGGAGGCGCCGCGGCCCTCGAGGCGGCGGGCTCGGGAGCCGACGTCCTGGTCATCGAACGTGCCGGCGGCCCGGGCGGCTCGTCGGCGATGTCCGGCGGGGAGCTCTACCTCGGCGGAGGAACCCCGTTGCAGCAGTCCTCCGGCTACCGGGACAGCCCCGACAACATGTTCGCCTACCTGAAGGCCGCCCTCGGGCCCGACGCCGACGAGGAGAAGATCCGCCTCTACTGCGACGGCAGCCGCGAGCACTTCGACTGGTTCTGCGGCCTCGGGCTGACCTTCAACCCCGGCCTGTACGACGGCCAGAGCTGGATGCCCCCGACCCAGGACGGCCTGATGTGGCTCGGCGAGAACGCCTGGCCCTACGACCGGCTGGCCGACGCCGTGCCGCGTGGCCACCGGCCCGCGACCGAGTCCTTCGGTGGCTGGCTGATCATGGAGAAGCTGGTGGCCGCGGTGAAGGCGGCCGGTGTGGAGACCCATGTCGACACCGTCGCGACCCGCCTCATGCTCGACGACGACGGCCGGGTCGTGGGCGTGGTCGCCCGGCAGTACGGCACCACGGTCACCTACCGCGCCCGCAAGGCCGTCATCGTGACCACGGGCGGGTTCGTCGACAACGAGGAGATGCTCTTCGAGCACGCGCCGGTGCTGAGCGGTCACGCCAAGGTCAGTGACGGGCTGGACGACGGCAGCGGCATCTCGATGGGCCTCGCCATCGGAGCCGCCGTACGCCGCATGTCGGTGACGCAGATCGCCGCCCAGGTCCTGCCGGCGATGATCGCGCGGGGGATGCTGGTCAACGGCCTCGGTCAGAGATTCATCAACGAGGACGTCTATCCCGGCCTGGCCAGCGTTGCCGCGGTGCGTCACCAGCCCGGCCCCTACTGGGTGATCATCGACCAGGAGGGCTACGACGACATCCCCGAGCGCGACCTCTGGAACGTCCGGCCCTCGCACGTGTGTGAGCGCCTGGGCGAGCTGGAGGAGGAGCTCGGCCTGCCGGAGGGGTCCTTGGAGAGCACCGTCGCGGCGTACAACCACTGGGCCGAACGGGGCGAGGACCCGCAGTTCCACAAGAACAAGCGGTGGCTGCGCTCCCTGAAGGCGCCCTTCGCGGCGATCGATCCCAGGAAGGGCTTCGACTCGGGCAGCGAGGGTGGCGGCGGAACGACGGGCGTCGCGGGCTTCACGCTCGGGGGACTCCGCACCACGGTCGACGGTCGCGTCCTCGACGTGTCCGGCAACGAGATCCCGGGCCTCTACGCGGCCGGGCGGGCCAGCGCGGGCATGTTCGGCCAGGGCTACATCAGCGGCACGTCGCTGGGCGACGGCACGTTCTTCGGCCGCAGGGCCGGCCGCGCCGCTGCCGTCGGAATCGGCAACACGACCAGTGACAGTGGTGCGCAGGACGCCGGATGAGACTGGGCGTGTCCACGCCGGTGGTGGTCAAGGTCCCCGGCCTGACCGCGGAGTGGGAGGACACCGCGGGGATCGCCGAGATCACCCTCGTCGCCGAGCACGCCGACCGACTGGGCTTCCACTTCCTCACCTGCAGCGAGCACATCGCGATGCCCCGTGGCATCCACTCACCACAGTTGCCACAAGGCCGTGGCACGCGCTACTGGGACCCGCTGGCGACGCTGTCCTGGCTGGCTGCCCGCACCAAGAGCATCCGGCTGCTCACCAACGTCCTGGTGCTCGGCTACCACCACCCGCTGGCCATCGCGAAGAGATACGGCACGCTGGACCGGATGAGCTCAGGCCGGGTCAACCTCGGGCTGGGCGTCGGAACGGCGGAGGAGGAGTTCCGGACCCTGGGGGCCGCGTTCGAAGATCGCGGTCCTCGTGCGGACGACGCGATCCGGGCGCTGCGGGCGGCACTCTCCCAGGTGGAGCCCGAGTACCACGGTGAGTTCTACGACTTCGCGGGGCTGGTGGTCGACCCGTGCGCGGTGCAGGAGCGAGTGCCGCTCTGGGTCGGTGGGCACTCCCGACGGGCACTTCGCCGCGCCGTCACACTGGCGGACGGTTGGCTCCCCGGCGCACCGGATCTCCAGACACTGCGCACCATGCTCGCCGAACACCCCGAACGACCGGCCGGCTTCGAGGTCGTCTCAGGCGTCCATGGGGCGCTCGACCCGCTCACTGATCCCGATCGGGTGGAGGAGGCACTCCACGCGGCCGCGGCGGCCGGCGTGACGATGGTTCCCTTCCGGCCGGTCCACCGGTCCGTGCAGCACTACCTCGAGCAACTCGAGGCGGTCGCGGGCCTCGGGGTGTTCGAGGCGTTGGTCCCGCCGGAGGATCCGACGGGACCGTGAACGGCGAGCGGTCAGCCGGGCGAACCCGCGCCCTCCAGTGCGAGGTTCTCCTCGACCTCCCGACGCCACATCTCCACCGGCTTCGTGGTGTCGATCTCGAACTCGAACCGCTCGACCATCTCGGGGGCGATGTCGGCGACGTCGGTGTAGAACTGCTGGTACCAACGGCGCAGCTGGTAGACCGGGCCGTCCTCCTCGCAGAGCAGCGGGTTGTCGATCCGGGTCTTGTTCTTCCAGATCTCCACGTCCTGCTCGAAACCGGCCTTGACGAACCCGGCCTGCTCCCGCGCGATGGTGAGGGCGGCCTCGTTGTCCAGTCCCTCGGGCACCTGCACGATGATCCCGTACTGCAGCACGAACGAGTTCTCGTCGACCGGGTAGTGGCAGTTGATCAGCGTGGTCTTCAGGTCCATGTCGTCGAAGTGGTAGGTCAGCTCGTCGATCATGAAGGACGGGCCGTAGTAGGCGGCCACCGACGTGTTCCCCCGCATCTGGGGTGAGTCGTCCGCGGTGGGGACGCGCGCGTCCTCGCGGGCCAGGCCGTTCATGTGCTGTGCGGCGACGTGCCCCTCGAAGATGTTCTTGAAGTACGTCGGGAACGACTTGTGCACGTAGAAGAAGTGCGCCATGTCGACGTTGTTGTCGATCACCTCGCGCACGTTGGTGTGCACGGGCGTCTCGTACCAGACCCAGTCGGTCCACCCGTCCTCGAGTGCTCCCTCGATCCGGGGCGGCGCCTGCTCCTCGATGGGAGGGTTGCCCTCGGGGTCGTTCCAGACGAAGAGCATGCCGTCCTGCTCGAGGGTCGGCCAGGCCGCGGTGCGGGCCCGCAGCGGGACGCGTCGGGCGTAGGGGATGTTCTTGCAGCGGCCGTCACCGCCCCAGCGCCAGTCGTGGAAGGGGCAGGCGATCTCGTTGCCCTTGACGGTGCCCTGGGACAGGTCGCCGCCCATGTGGCGGCAGTAGGCGTCGAGCACGTTGACCGTGCCGTCCTCGCCGGTGAAGACCACGAGCTTGGTGCCGAATGCGGTGATCGAGTGCGGCTGCCCGTCACGGAAGTCCCGCGCCAGGCCCAGGCAGTGCCAGCCACGCGCGAACCGCGTCTCGACCTCGGCGGCCTCGATCGCCCGGACCTCGTCAGCTTCAACAGTCATCGTCTCGCGCCCTCTTTCGTCAGTCGGTGTCCTCCCGAGGCTCGGTCGCGGCCGTGCCCCTCGGCGCGGGGGTCCCACTGTCCGGGACACGGGCCATGTGGGGGTGAGCCGGGTCGCACGATCGCTGGGGTCGCCGCACGGCCGCAAGAAACGGAGAGACCATGCCCAACGAGGTTCTGGAGAAGGTGCGCCCGCTGCTCGCGAAGATCGCCGAGCGCGCCACCGCCACCGACACCGACGGTGCTGTGCCACCCGAGACGATCGCCGAGCTCAAGGCCGCGGGGGTCTTCCGGATGCTCCAGCCCGAGAAGTTCGGCGGGATGGAGGGCAACCCGGTCGACTTCTACGAGGTGGTCCGGGCCGTCTCCGGTGCCTGCGGCTCCACCGGATGGGTCACGTCCGTGCTCGGCGTCCACCCCTGGCAGCTCGCGCTGTTCGACGCCCGGGCACAGGAGGAGGTCTGGGGCGAGGACCCGGACACGCTGGTGTCGTCGGCGTACGCCCCTGTCGGGCGGCTCAGGCAGGTCGACGGTGGCTACGAGCTGAGCGGGCGCTGGAGCTTCTCCTCCGGGTGCGGGCACGCGTCGTGGGTGCTGGTCGGCGCCCTGCTGACCGGCAGCGCCGGCAAGCCGGTCGACGTGATCACCCTGCTGCTGCCGCGACCGGACTACCGGATCGAGGAGGTCTGGGACGTGATCGGGCTGCGGGGTACGGCGAGCAACGACATCCTCGTGGACAAGGTCTTCGTGCCCGCCCACCGCACGATCCGCAACTTCGACCAGGCCCGGCTGCGCGGCCCCGGACAGGCAGTCAACACCGGCCCGCTCTATCGCATGCCGTTCGCCTCGATCTTCACCTCGACCATCACCGCACCCATCATCGGTGCGGTGGGCGGCTGCTACTCGGCCTACATCTCCGCGATGCGCAACCGGACCCGGCTCAGCCTGGGCGGCGGTCGCTACGCGGAGGACGAGTTCGCGCACGTGGCAGTGGCGCGGGCCGCCTCCGAGATCGACGCCGCGACCCTGCAGATGGACCGCAACATCGCCGAGCTCTACGACCATGTGGTGCAGGGCGAGGAGCTTCCGGACGAGCTGCGGCTGCGGACCCGTCGCGACCAGGTGCGTGGCACCGAGCGGGTGCTCGAGGCCATCGACATCCTGTTCAAGACCGCGGGCGGCAACTCCTTGAAGCGGGGCAACCCGATCGAGCGGTCCTGGCGCGACGCCCATGCCGGCAGCGTGCACGTGGCCAACGACGTGGAGCGGGCGCTGGCGATGTACGGCCGCAACGAGTTCGGCTTCGTCGTCGAGGACAGCCTGATGTGAAACCCGCGGCCGCGCCGGTTCGGGGAAAGCCCTGTCGGCGGGCCGAGTCGCTTGCTAGTCTACCTGCCAAGCGCTTGCTACATGTGATCCAGAACACTCATGAACGAGGAGGATGACCGTGGTGGAACCGCTGGTCGATCTGACGGACCGCGTCGTGCTCATCACCGGCGCCGCCGGCGGCCAGGGCGTCGAGCACGCCCGGGTGTGTGCTGAGCTGGGCGCCTCGGTGGTGCTCGCCGACCTCGACCTCGCAGCGACGCGTTCGGTGGCCGACGGCATCGAGGGCCCGACGCTCGCTGTCGCCCTCGACGTACGCAGCGAGGAGTCGTGGGACGCGGCGCTGGCCGCGACCGTCGAGGCGTTCGGGCGGCTCGACGTGCTGGTCAACAACGCCGGCCTCTACCGCCTCGGTGCGCTCGAGGGCCTGGAGCGTGGCGAGGTCGAGGCCGCGATGGCGGTCAACGTGCTCGGGCCGATCCTCGGCATGCAGCGGGTCGTTCCCTTGATGGAACCCCGTGGCGGATCGATCGTGAACATCGCCTCCACCGCGGGGCTGGGCGGCTATCCGGGAGCGATCTCGTACGCCGCGTCGAAGTGGGCGTTGCGCGGGGCCACCAAGTCGGCCGCCATGGAGCTGGGGCCGAAGGGCATCCGGGTCAACTGCATCTGCCCCGGCGCGATCGACACCCCGATGATCACCGAGGCGACGCGCGCCGGCGGGGGAGCGGTGGCCACCCAGCCGATCGCCCGGGTCGGGCAACCGGCGGAGGTGGCGGCCCTGGTGGCCTTCCTCGCCAGCGAGGCCAGCAGCTACTGCACCGGACAGGACTTCATCGTCGACGGCGGTCAGTCGATCTGACGATCCCCGCATCGCGGGCACACGAATCAGGAGCGAATGTGATGAGTGAACGGACAAGGGACCAGGGCTCAGGCAGCTGGGACCTCGAGGTGGACGTCGTCGTGCTCGGCATGGGTGCTGCGGGATGCGCGGCCGCCATCGAGGCCCACGAGTCCGGTGCGAGCGTGGTCCTCCTCGAGAAGCTCTCGGGAGGGCTCGAGGGCGGCAACACCCGCGTCTCGGGAGGCGCCTGGTTCCGCACACACGACGTGGAAGGGGCCGAGACCTACCTCAACAGCTTGTCGGGCGGCTACCCATTGCCGCCGGCGGTGGTCAGCACCTGGGCCAGGGAGACCGCCCAGCTCACCGAGTGGGTCGAGAGCGCGCTGGGCGCCACGACCGCGCTGGTCGGTGAAGCCGTCAACGGCAAGGGTCGGGGGATCCCGTCGGAGTTCCCGGGCCTGGAGGGCAGCGACTCCTACGGCGGCATGGTCGCCGTGGACGGACAGCTCGGCCGATCGCGTCTCCTCAACGCCCTGTTCGCCGGGCTCGAGACCCGGGCCATCGACGTACGACTCGCGACGCCCGCGCGTCGCCTGGTCCAGGACCCGGAGTCCCGGGCGGTCACGGGTGTGCTGGCCGAGACTCCCGACGGTGGAACGCTCCGGGTTCGTGCCCGGGGCGGCGTCGTGCTGGCCACCGGCGGGTTCGAGGGCAACGTCGAGATGGTGCGCGACTACCTGCGACTGCCGCAGAACCTGCCCTGGGGCTCGCCGTACAACACCGGCGACGGCCACAAGATGGCGCAGAAGGTCGGCGCGGACCTGTGGCACATGGACAACATGATGAGCATCGAGGGCTTCGCCGTCGCCGGCTACCAGAGCGGGTTCTACGGGCGCTTCTTCTTCAGCAACGGCTTCATCTTCGTCGACTCGCTCGGCAAGCGCTGCGACGACGAGCTGCCGAGCATCGGTCACGGGCACGCGCTGCGGCACGGCGCCTACGAGCACTCGCCGGTACGACGGGTGCACGCGATCTTCGACGAGGCGACGAGACTGGCCGGACCCGTCTCGCCGAACGGTGACGTCCTCGCCGTCGGGTGGAACGTGCTGGTCGAGGGCTATGAGTGGAGCGCCGACAACTCGGTCGAGGTCGACAAGGGCTGGCTCCACAAGGGCGAGACCCTCGACGAGCTGGCCGCGAGCCTCGAGGTCGATCCCGAGGCCCTGCACCGCACAGTCGCACGGTGGAACGCCTCGTGCGAGGCCGGTGAGGACGAGCAGTTCGGGCGAGACCCTGACACTCTCGTGGCGCTCGGCGACGGGCCCTACTACGCGTTCACCTCGGCGCCGATGCTTGCCTGGACCAATGGCGGCCCTCGTCGCGACGAGCACTGCCGTGTGCTCGACCCGTTCGGCGATGTCATCGATGGCCTCTACGCGGCGGGCAGCGTCAGCTCGACGTACAGCTGGGCCCGCGACAGCGGCATGCACATCGCCGACGCGCTGGCGTTCGGACGTGTCGCAGGAAGAACCGCATCGGCATCGACTCAAGGAGCCTCGTCATGACCACACTGTCCGTCGTACCCGAGGCCGAGGTTCCGGCGCGGTCGACACCGCCGTCGATGCTCGACCGGATGACGTTGATCATGGAGTGCTTCTCGGCGCGTGCCGCCAGTCGCACCCTGGAGGACGTGGCCGCGGCGACCCACCTGCCACGGTCGACCACGCACCGGATCCTGGTCGATCTCGTGCGGCTCGGCTGGCTCGCGCTGGGCACCGAGGGCTACTGCCTCGGTCACCGGCAGCTGATGTTCGGCGGCGGCGACGAGGGCCACGGGCGGCTCCGGGAGGCGACCGCCGAGACCTTGCACGACCTCGCGCTGCGCACCGGCATGGTCGTGCACCTGGCCGTGCTCTCCGACAGCGAGATCCACTACCTCGACAAGGTCGGCGGCCGCTTCGCCGCCCAGATCCCGTCGCGGGTCGGAGGGCGGGCGCCCGCACACTCCACCGCGCTCGGCAAGGCGATGCTGGCCTGGCTCTCGCCCGAACAGGTCGACCTGCAGCTGGAGGGTTCCCTGGGCAGGCTGACCAACCGCACCATCTCGCGGTTGCCCACCCTGCACCAGGAGCTCGGCCGGATCCGCAGCCGCCACGGGCTCGCCTTCGAACGCGGAGAGTGCTTCCCGGACATCGCCTGCGTGGCCGCAGCCATCCGTTCGCCGGAGGGCCCGGTGGCCAGCATCTCGCTGTGCGGCGAGGCCGGGGTGCCGCTGGAGAAGGTCGCGCCGCTGGTTGCCCACGCTGCGCGCGCGACGGCCGAAGAGCTGTTCCCGCGCCGCAAGTCGAACCGCAATCGCCCGTCAGTGGCGCCGCTGGAGGAGACCTGGTCGACCGAGGCCATGGACGCCCTGCTCTCGGTCGGCTCCGGCTCCGACTGGATCTGACCCGTCAGACACAGATCCGTACTCCCAGTCAGTGGGAAACCGGATGTGACGCACGTCGCTTGACCTAGGTTCACGAATGCCGGCGTGGCCGCCGCGCACAAGACCACCCCGACAGTCGGCATTGCCGGCTCCCGGACGACAACGATGGTGAGTTCTATGACCCGATTTATCGGAAAGCGCCTTCTGCTGGCGGTGCCGACGATCATCCTCGTGACGCTGCTCGTGTTCGTGTTGATGGAGCTCTCGCCCACCGACCCGGCGGCAGTCCTCGCGGGTGACAACCCCACCCCCGAGCGGCTCGCCGAGATCCGCGAGCTGCACGGCTTCGACCGGCCCTTCCTGACCCGCTACCTCGAGTGGGGCTGGAACGCCCTCCAGGGTGACTTCGGGGTCTCCCCGGTGACGCACCAGTCGGTGCTCGCCGACCTGATGTACCGGCTGCCGATCACTGCGTCCCTCGTGGTGCTGGCGCTCTTCTTCAGCCTGGTGATGGGTGTCGTGCTCGGCACCGTCGCCGCCCTCAACAAGGGTGGTTTCGTCGACTGGCTGATGAACTCGATCGCCAACTTGCTGATGGCGATCCCGCCCTTCGTCGCCGCCGTGCTCCTGGTCCTGTTCCTGGCCATCCTGTCGCCGGTCTTCCCGGCCACGGGCTACGCCGACCTGTCGACCGGCATCGGTCCGTGGCTGCAGTTCACCACGCTTCCCGCGCTCTCCCTGGCGATCATCCCCGGCGCCTTGCTGACCAGGCAGGTCCGCGGAGCCCTGGTCGACGCACTCGAGGAGGACTACGTCCGCACCGCGAGGGCCAAGGGACTGCAGCGACGCCTGATCGTCGGCAAGCACGCCGCCAAGAATGCCGCCGTACCGGTGGTCACCGTCCTCGGGCTCGTGATCACCCAGATGTTCGGCGGAGCCGTCGTGGTCGAGCGGATCTTCGCGATCCCCGGCCTCGGCTCGGTCAGCGTCGAGTCGGTGCTCAACGGTGACCTGATCACGCTGCAGGGCCTCGTGCTCCTCGTCGCCGTGCTGGTGACCGTGGTCAACCTGTGCGTCGACGCCTCCTACGGCTACTTCAACCCGAGACTGAGGACCCGATGACCATGTCCCTCGCCGACTCGACGAACCTCAGCGCCACCCCGCCCAAGCGGCGTCGCCGGCTGAACAACCGGGTGCTGCGGCGCCTGATGCGCAACAAGGCCGCGGTCGCCTCCATGGTCGTCATCTTCCTGCTGGTCGTCGTCGCCGTCTTCGGTGACCTGCTGGCACCCCACGACCCGAACAAGGTCACGTTGTCCCTGCGGCTGATGGGCCCCTCCGGCGACCACCTGCTCGGCACCGACGAGCTCGGCCGCGACGTGCTGAGCCGGTTGATCGTGGCCACCCGCGTCGACCTGCTCGCCTCGGCCCAGGCGGTCGGCATCGCGCTCTCGGTCGGCGTACCGCTCGGCATCGTGGCCGGCTACCTCGGCGGGTTCACCGACGCAGTCCTGAGCCGGGTCATCGACGCTCTGATGACCCTCCCGCCGCTGATCCTGGCGGTGGTGGTGGTCGCCATTCTCGGCCCTGGCCTGCGCAACGCCATGTTCGCCATCGCCATCCTGATCGTGCCGAGCTTCTACCGCATCGTCCGGGCCTCCACGCAGGGCGCCCGCAACGAGCTCTACATCGAGAGCGCCCGCGCCAGCGGCTGCGGCACCTGGCGGATCCTGTGGCGGCACATCCTGCCCGCGGTCGCCCCGCCGCTGCTCGTGCAGGCGTCGTTCTCCGCGTCGGTCGTGATCGTGGCCGAGGCCAGCCTGTCGTTCCTGGGCCTCGGCGCCCGCGTGCCTCAGGCGACCTGGGGGCTGATGCTCAACGACGCCTCGTCGAACCTCACCACCAGCGCCTACCTGATCTACCCGCCGACCGTCATGGTCGCGATCACCATCCTGGCCTTCTCGCTGCTGGGCGACGGCCTCCGCGACGCCCTCGGGCGCCAGACCACGGACGGGAAATGAACATGTCTGCCCTCGAGATCACGGCCGAGCCCCACGTGGGCGAGGTGGTCATGCAGGCCACCGACCTGACCGTCGAGGTCAGCACGGAGAGGGGCTGGGTCACGATCGTCGACAGCGTCGACCTCACGGTGAACCGCAACGAGGTGGTCGGCCTGGTCGGTGAGTCGGGCTCCGGAAAGACCCTCACCTCGCTGTCGGTGATGGGCCTCCTGCCCAAGAACGCGAGGATCAGTCGCGGGTCCGTCGACCTGATGGGCCAACGCATCTCGGACATGGGGGAGCGCAAGCTCGCCGACGTCCGTGGCGCCAAGGCGGCGATGATCTTCCAGGAGCCGCGGCGCTGCCTCAACCCGGCGTTCACCGTCGGCGACCAGGTCGCCGAGTCCCTGCGCCGACACCGCGGCTGGTCCCGCAAGCGGGCGATGCAGCACACGATCGAGCTCTTCAAGCTGGTCGAGATCCCGCAGGCCGAGCACCGGGTCAAGCAGTATCCGCACGAGTTCAGCGGCGGCATGTGCCAGCGGGTGATGCTCGCCATGGCGATCGCCTGCGACCCGATGCTGCTGATCGCGGACGAGCCGACCACGGCGCTCGACGTGACGGTGCAGCGCCAGGTGCTCGAGCTGATCCGCAGGCTCCAGGCCGAGCTCGGCCTCGGCGTCCTGCTGATCACCCACGACCTCGGCGTGGTCGCCGAGATGTGCGACCGGGTGTCGGTGATGTACGCCGGCCAGGTGGTCGAGGAGGCCCCCGCCGACGAGCTGTTCCACAACCCGCAGAACCCCTACACCAGTGCGCTCCTGCAGTCGATGCTCGAGCCGTCCCGGCGAGGAGAGCCGCTCGGCTTCATCCCCGGGCTGGTGCCGGCACCGCACGAGTTCCCCGCGACGTGCCGTTTCCAGGACCGTTGCCGGCACGCGGTCGAGGAGACCTGCCGCCAGACCATTCCGCTGACCTCCGTCGCGCCCGGCCACCTGAGCCGATGCGCGCGGGCCGCCGAACTCGACCTCCCGGGAGTGCGCGCATGACCACCACGAACCCCACCCTGTCCGTGCGCGGCCTGACCAAGGTCTACGGACGCCGCGCCACGCTGCTGCGCCGGCACCCGCACCAGCTGAAGGCCGTCGACGGCGTCGACCTCGACATCGCTCCGGGCAAGACCCTGGGGCTGGTGGGGGAGAGCGGCGCCGGCAAGTCCACGGTCGGACGACTGGTGCTCCGGCTCATCGAGCCCGACGCCGGCACGATCAACCTGCTCGACACCGACATCTCCACCATGTCGCGCGGCGACCTGCGGCGGATGCGGTCGCACGCCACGATGATCTTCCAGGACCCGTACACGTCGCTCGACCCGCGCATGCTGATCAAGGACTCGGTCGCCGAGCCGTTGATCGTGCACACCGACGACAACCGGGCCACCCGGCACAAGAAGGCACTCGAGATGGTGCGCCGGGTCGGGCTCGACACCGCACACATGGAGCGCTTCCCCTATGAGATGTCGGGCGGCCAGCTCCAGCGCGTCGCCATCGCGCGGGCACTGATCACCGACCCGTCCTTCATCGTGTGTGACGAGCCGGTCGCCGCCCTCGACGTCTCCACGCAGGCCCAGGTGATCAACCTGCTCAACGACCTGCAGGCCGAGCGCGGCATCTCCTACCTGTTCATCTCCCACGACCTGCGCCTGGTGCGGCTGATCGCCGACGAGGTCGCGGTCATGCGCGCCGGCAAGCTCCTCGAGACCGGCTCGGCCGAGCGGGTCTTCGCCGCGCCGGAGACCGACTACACGCGTGAGCTCCTGGCCGCCATCCCGGGTCGCAGCCCGAGGCACCGCCGGTTCAACGGAGAGACCGCCGCATCCGTGGAGCTCGACGAGGCCGAGCGGGAAGAGGCCGTGGTCGTCTAGCCCCTGCAGGAGTCCCGGTGCGCCGGGGAAACCTGCACCTACCACGGCATATTTGCCGTGGGGAGCACCTGTTTCCCCGGTGCGCCGGGGATCGCTGCAACCGGGAAGTCAGGCCAGCGCGTGGGTCTCCTGCCAGGCGCGGGCGGCCAGGCCCTGCGCCTGCACGCCGAACGACTCGGGCGTGCGGTCGCTGGCGCCCATCGCGCCGCGCAGCATGCGGGTGTGGACGTCCTCGACGATGCAGGCGGTCTTCCACCAGTTGAAGACGACGTAGTAGGCCACCTCGGCCGGGTCCGCCCCGCTCGCGGCGAGATACCGGTCGCGCAGCTCGTCACGGCTGGCGAACCCCGGCACCCGCGTCGGGGGGCTGTTCAGCGCGGTGAAATCATCGTCGGGCTCTGCCCAGTAGACGAGGAGCTGGCCCAGGTCGGCGAGCGGGTCGCCGACCGTGCTGAGCTCCCAGTCGAGCAGGCCGAGCACAGCGCCGTCCGCGCCCAGGATGCAGTTGTCCACCCGGAAGTCGCCGTGCACGATGCTCGACCGGCTCTGCTCCGGGCAGTGCTCGACCAGCCAGGCATGGGTCCGCTCGAGGTCGGGCAGGTCGCGGGTGCGGGTGGACTCCCAGTTGCGGTGCCAGCGACGGAGCTGGCGCTCGGCGTAGTCCCTCCGCTTGGCGAGGTCGCCGAGGCCCAGGCGGTCGGGGTCGACCTCGTGGAGGGCCACGAGCGCATCGACCAGCGACGGCCCGACGGCGGCGCGCACCTGCGGGTCCAGTGACAGGGCACCCTCGGGATCGCGCACCACCGTGCCGTCCAGGTGCTCCATCACGAAGAAGGGCGCCCCGGTCACGGCGGGGTCGGGGCAGGTCGCCAGCACTGCGGGGACGGGCACCCGGCCGGCGACCGCCTCGAGCAGTCGCGCCTCACGGAGGACGTCGTGCGCGGTGGCCGGAAGGTCGCCCAGGGGAGGCCTGCGCAGCACCGTCCGGCGACCCGTGTCGTCGGTGAGCAGGTAGGTGAGGTTCGAGCGGCCGCCGGCCAGCCGACTCACGTCGAGGGGTAGCCGCAGGTCGATCTGACCGGCCAGCCAGGGCGCGACGGTGTCGAGATCGAGGCCGGTGATGGTGGGGGATTCGCGTGCCGCCACGGGGGCTCCTGGGAAGTGGGATCGGAGGTTGACGTTCGTCGGAATTCGGCTAGTGTAGCCGTTCAACCAAGCGCTTGCTACATCGAAAGGCAGATGATGGCTGACAAACGGATGACCGGCCCCGAAGTGGTCGGGCGGTTGGAGTCGGGCATGACGATCGGGATCGGCGGTTGGGCCTCGCGCCGCAAGCCGATGTCCCTGGTCCGCGAGATCCTGCGCTCCGACCTCACCGACCTCACCGTCGTCTCGTACGGCGGCCCCGACGTCGGCCTGCTGTGCGCGGCCGGCAAGGTCAAGAAGCTGGTCTTCGGCTTCGTGACCCTCGACTCGATTCCCCTGGACCCGCACTTCCGCGCGGCTCGGCAGAGCGGCTCGATCGAGGTCGCCGAGTACGACGAGGGCATGCTCCAGTGGGGCCTGTACGCAGCCTCGATCCGGCTGCCCTTCCTGCCCACGCGTGCCGGCCTGGCCACCTCGGTCACCGACACGAACCCGGACCTGCAGCTCATCACCGATCCCTACGGCAGTGGTGACGAGCTGATCGCGATGCCGGCGATCCACCTCGACGCCGCCCTGGTGCACATGAACCGCGCCGACGCTGCCGGCAACGCGCAGTACCTCGGGCCGGACCCCTACTTCGACGACCTCTTCTGCATGGCCGCCGACCAGGCGTTCGTGTCCTGCGAGAAGGTCGTGCCGACCGAGGAGCTGACCCGCGACCACCACGCCGCGACGATCGCGCTCCGACGCCTGTTCGTCGACGGCGTCGTCGAGGCCCCGAACGGCGCGCACCTCACCTCGTGCGCGCCCGACTACGGCACCGACGAGGGCTTCCTGCGCGAGTACGCCGCCGCGGCGAAGTCGCCCGAGGCCTGGCAGGCGTTCTCCGCCACCTACCTCTCCGGCGACGAAGAGACCTACCAGCGAGCGATCGCTGCCCGAGACGACGAGGAGCTGTCCGCATGAGCGACATCAGCCGTGCCGAGGTGTGCGTGGCCGCCTGCGCCGAGATCTACCGTGACAACGGCGAGATCCTGGCCAGCGCGTTCGGCACCATTCCGGCGATCGGGGTCCGGCTCGCCCGGCACACGTTCTCGCCCGACCTGCTCCTGACCGACGGTGAGTCCCACCTGGTGCAGGGCACCTGGGCGGTCGGCGGTCCGGCCGAGGGCGTCGTCGAGGGATGGTCGCCCTTCCGCGGCATCTTCGACCTCAACTGGACGGGCAAACGGCACATCGTGATGGTGCCGGTGCAGATCGACCGCTTCGGCAACGTGAACATCTCTGCCATCGGCGACCACGCGAAGCCGTCCGTCCAGCTCGTCGGCGTGCGGGGCGCGCCGGGCAACACGGTCTACCACGCGACCAGCTACTGGATCGCCAAGCACAGCACCCGGACGTTCGTCCCGGCCGTGGACATGGTCTCCGGCGCGGGCAACGACCGGGCCGCGGCCGCGGGAACCGGTGCGAGCCGCTACCACGATCTCCGCAAGGTGGTCACCGACCTCGCCGTGCTCGACTACGCCCCCGCCTCCGGCGCGATGCGACTGGTCTCGGTCCACCCGGGAGTGACCGTCGACGAGGTGCACGCCGCCACCGGGTTCGACCTCGTCGTCGACGGTGAGGTGCCGGTGACCCGGCTGCCCACTGACGACGAGCTCGCCCTGATCCGCGACGTCATCGACCCGCGCAACCTGCGCGACAAGGAGGTGCCGGCATGACGGACACCCGTGTGGTCCACCCGGCGCTGAAGACCCGCGCCACCGAGCTGTTCGGCGTCGACCACCCCGTCGTACAGACCGGGATGGGCAACGTCTCCGACGCAAGGCTGACCGCGGCCACGGCCAACGCCGGTGGGCTCGGGATCCTCGCCGCCGGACTGCTGTCGTACGACGAGCTGGTGACCGCGATCGACGAGATCCAGGCCGCCACCGACAAGCCGTTCGGCGTCAACGTGCGCGCCAACCAGCCCGACGTGCACAAGCGGATCGACCTGATGATCAGCGCGGGGGTCAAGGTGGCGTCGTTCGCGCTCGCCCCCAAGCAGGACCTGATCGCCAAGTGCAAGGACGCCGGTCTGGTCGTGATGCCGTCGATCGGCGCCGTCCGCCACGCCGAGAAGGTGGCCTCGTGGGGCGCCGACGCGGTCATCGTGCAGGGCGGTGAGGGTGGCGGCCACACCGGCCAGGTCCCGACCAGCCTGCTGCTGCCCCAGGTGACCGACGCGGTCGACCTCGTGGTGATCGGTGCCGGTGGCTTCTTCGACGGCCGGGGCCTGGTCTCCGCGCTGGCCTACGGCGCCGACGGGATCGCGATGGGCACCCGCTTCATGCTCACCTCCGACTCACCGGTCGCGCAGGAGGTCAAGGACGTCTACCTCTCCAAGTCGGTCAACGACACGGTCCTCACCACCCAGGTCGACGGCATTCCGCAACGCGTGCTCCGCGTCGGCCCGATCGCCCAGATCGAGAAGACCCGCCCGGCCGCACGCGTGCTGCGCGCGGCGAGCAACGCCCGCAGGTTCCAGAAGATCTCCGGGGCCCGCTGGCGCGACATGGTCGGCGAGGGCCTGGCCATGCGCAAGCACGAGGACCTCACCTGGAGCCAGGTCGTGATGGCCGCCAATGCTCCGATGCTCTACCGCACGGCCCTGATCGACGGCAACGCCGACGCCGGCGTCATGGCGACCGGTCAGGTGGTCGGCATGATCGACGACCTGCCCAGCTGCGACGAGCTGGTCTCGCGCATCGTCCGCGAGGCCACCGACGTCCTCGAGCGCTTCGGCGCCTAGGCCACCAACCACTACACCAAGGAGTTCGAGATGTCCGCACTGAACGACCGCGTCGTCGTCATCACCGGAGCGGGCCGCGGCATCGGCCGCGCCCACGCCCTGTTCGCCGCCGAGGAGGGTGCCAAGGTGGTCGTCAACGACATCGGTGCCGGTTCCGACGGCCGGGGCAGCGACGGCTCCGTCGCGGCCGCCGTGGTCGACGAGATCACCGCAGCCGGTGGCACCGCCGTCGGCAGCACGGCCGACGTGCGTACCATGGCCGGCGCCCAGGAGCTGCTCGACCTCGCGCTGGCCACCTATGGCCGCGTCGACGGACTGGTCAACAACGCCGGCGTGCTGCGCGACAAGATGTTCGCCAACATGAGCGAGGACGACTGGGACGCGGTCATCGAGGGCCAGCTCAAGGCGACCTTCGCACCCAGCCGCATCTTCGCCGCGCACTGGCGCGACGAGTCCAAGGCCGGGCGCCAGCCGTCGGCCTCGCTGGTCAACGTGCCCTCCACCTCCGGGCTCATCGGCGCGGTCGGCCAGACCAACTACGGCGCGGCCAAGGCCGGCATCGCGGCCCTGACCGTGATCCTCGCCCAGGAGCTGGGTCGGTACGGCGTCCGCGTCAACGCGGTCACCCCGGTGGCTCGCACCCGGATGACCGAGGACCTGCCGAAGATCGGGGAGATGGTCGCCGCGCCGACCGACCCGAGCCTGTTCGACGTCTACCACCCCGGGAACGTCTCGCCGCTGGTCGGCTGGCTGCTCACCGAGGGCTGCCCGGAGAACGGGTCGGTCTGGTACGCCAAGGGCGGCGAGATCCGCCGCTTCGCCGGCTGGTCCTACGAGTGGACCGTGGACAAGGGCCAGCGCTGGACCATCGAGGAGCTCGACCACGAGATCCGCTCGCGGTCCGCGCAGGCTGCCGACGCCGCCGCCGACCCGCACAACTGAGCCGGGCCGACACATGCGTGCACTGATCTGCCGGCACCTCGGCGCTCCTGACGTGCTGGAGTACGGCGAGCTGCCCGATCCCACAGCGGGCTCGGGCGAGGTCGTCGTCGACGTCGAGGCCGCCGGGGTCAACTTCCCCGACGGGCTGATGGTGGCCGGCAAGTACCAGACCAAGCCGGAGCTCCCGTTCGTCCCCGGGTCGGAGGTGGCCGGCACGATCCGGTCACTCGGCCCGGAGGTGCCGGGGCTCGAGGTGGGGCAACGGGTCACCGCGTTCTGCGGCATCGGCGGGTACGCCGAGCAGGTCGCGGTCCGCGCAGACCAGGTGCACGCCCTCCCCGACGCGACCAGTGCCGTCGACGCGGCGGCCATGCCCGTCGCCTACGGCACGTCGTTCCACGGGCTCGTCGACCGGGCCGGGCTGGCGGCGGGGGAGACCTTGCTGGTGCTCGGCGCCGCCGGTGGGGTCGGCCTGACCGCGGTCGAGATCGGCCACGCCCTGGGGGCTCGGGTGATCGCGGTGGCTTCGACGCCCGAGAAGCTCAAGCTGGCCGCCGAGCACGGCGCCGACGACCTGGTGAACTACCGCGACAACGACCTCACCGAGGCCATCGTCGAGCTCACCGGCGGTGCGGGCGTCGACGTGGTCTACGACCCGGTCGGTGGTGCTGCCGCGGAGTCCGCCGTACGCAAGCTGGCGTGGGGCGGGCGCCACCTCACCGTGGGCTACGCCTCCGGCGACATCCCCCGCGTGGGGATGAACCGGCTGCTGCTCAACGAGGGCAACCTGCTCGGCGTCCTCTGGGGAGCCTGGGCCCGACGCCACCCCGACCGCAACGCCGCCAACGTCCAGCGCCTGCTGGCCTGGCACGGCGAAGGGATGATCCGCCCACACATCGGCGGCACCTGGCAGCTCGAGGACGGCGTGGCCGCCCTCGAGACCGTGATGAACAGGTCCGCCCTCGGCAAGATCGTCCTGCTCACCTGAGAACCCCTGACCCGAACGGATGACCCTGATGAGCACCACCACCGAAGCACCTCCTGCAGTCGACCTGCCCGTGATGGACCTCGGCCCCTCGGCCCGGGTCCGCGAGGTGCTGGCCGATCTCCAGTCGTTCATGGACGAGGCCGTGTACCCGGCCGAGGCCGTCTACGCGCAGCAGCGCGCGGACGCCGGGCCGGAGGGCACCCACGTGCTGCCCCAGGTCGTCGAGGACCTCAAGAAGGAGGCGCGGTCGCGCGGGCTGTGGAACCTCTTCCTGCCCGACCTGTCCGGGCTCAGCAACCTCGAGTACGCGTACGTCGCCGAGCTGACCGGACGGTCGCCGTACATCGCCCCCGAGGCGCTGAACTGCGCGGCACCCGACACCGGCAACATGGAGCTGCTGCACATGTTCGGCACCGACGCCCAGAAGCAGCAGTGGCTCGAGCCGTTGCTCGACGGACGGATCAGGTCCGGCTTCTCGATGACCGAGCCGGACGTCGCCTCGTCCGACGCGCGCAACATCGCCACGTCCATCACCCGTGACGGCGACGAGTACGTGATCAACGGCCGCAAATGGTGGACCACCGGTGCCGCCGACCCGAACTGCAAGCTGCTGATCCTGATGGGCAAGACCGACCCGGAGGCCGAGACCTACCGCCAGCAGTCGATGATCCTGGTCCCGGTGGACACCCCCGGCGTCACGATCGTGCGCTCGCTGCCGATCTTCGGCTACGTCGACCAGCACGGGCACGCGGAGATCACCTTCGACGACGTCCGGGTCCCGATCGGCAACCTCCTCGGCGCCGAAGGATCTGGCTTCGCCATCGCCCAGGCCCGTCTCGGCCCCGGTCGGATCCACCACGCCATGCGGGCGATCGGCATGGCCGAGCGCGGTCTCGAGCTGATGGTGAAGCGGACCATGGGACGCGAGGCGTTCGGCGGTCCGATCTCCGACCAGGGCGTGGTCCGCACCTGGATCGCAGAGTCGCGCATGGAGATCGAGCAGGCCCGCCTGCTCGTCCTCAAGACCGCCTGGCTGATCGACCAGGTCGGCGTCAAGGGCGCCGCCACCGAGATCGCCGCGATCAAGGTCGTCGCCCCACGCGTCGCACGATCGGTGCTCGACCGGGCCATCCAGTGCCACGGTGGCGGCGGCGTGACTGACGACTTCCCGATCGCCCGGATGTGGGCCACCGGTCGCATCCTCGGCATCGCGGACGGACCCGACGAGGTGCACATCCGCAGCGTCGCGCGGGTCGAGCTCAAGAAGCACCGCGCGTGATCCGCGCGGGCTTCAGCCCTTGCTGAGCTGGCGATCCAGCCACTCGAGGGCGCGCACGTGCGCGCCCTCGACGCCTTCAGCGTCGATGCGCGGTCCGAGGATCTCGATCTCGTGGACGCCGGTGTAGCCGGCCGCCACGACGTCGCGGACCAGTCGGTCGAGTGGCAGGTCCCCGTCGCCGGGCACCCAGCGGTTCGGCTGCTCCAGCGTGCCGTGCACGAAGTCGCCGTACTGCACGATCCGGATCACGTCGAGGCCGTCGGCCAGCGTGGCGGCGAGCCTCGGCTCGGCCCAGCAGCAGTAGAGGTCGGCGCACACGCCGACGCCCAGGTGGCGTGCCGCATCCACCGCGTCGCGCAGCGTGTGCAGGAACGACACGTCGCTGCGCAGCGAGTGGGTGTTCTCCACGGTCAGGGTGATGCCGAGGTCGTCCGCTCGGGCGGCCAGTGGCGCGAGGCGTACGGCGAACGAGGCCAGCGCGTCCTCCCAGCACAGGGGGCCAGCGGGTCCCGTGGTGAGGGTGACCACCGGGATTCCCAGCCGGGCCGCGAAGTCGATCGACTGCGCGGCAAGCTCCAGCTGCTCCCGGCCTGCGGGGGAGTCGACGGACGCCGGCGTGGTGAGGCCGCTGCCGATCGAGCCGACCACCAGCCCCGAGGCCTTGATCGCGGCCTCGGCCTCGCGCCACCCATGACCTTCGAGCTGTCTCGAACCGATCGCCACCCGGTCCACCCGGAGACGGGACAGGCAGGCGAGCAGGTCGGGCAGCGCCCAGGCGTTCATGGCGATCGTGCTGATGCTGGACAAAACCATGGGACGAGGGTAGCAAGCGCTTGGTTGAGGGGCTAGGGTGAGCGCACCACATCGACAGGAGCCACACGGATGTCACAGGACAACGGACCAGGAAACGCGCCCGGGCGAGGCCTGCTCGCCGGCCGCTCGGTGCTCGTCACCGGCGCCGCGGGCACGGGCATCGGCTTCGCCACCGCCCTGCGCTGCGCCGAGGAAGGTGCCCGCGTCGCGATCAGCGCCCGCAGCGCCGAGAAGGTGGAGCTCGCTGCCGACCAGCTCGAGAAGCTCGTCGGGGTTCGCCCGGTGACCACGGTCTGCGACATCACCGTCGAGTCCGAGGTGCAGGCGATGATCGCCGCTGCCGACGAGCGGCTCGACGGCCTCGACGTGCTGGTCAACAACGCGGCCGTCGGTGGCATGGCCCCGGTCGCGGAGATGACCGACGAGCAGTGGGACGCCGTGCTCGACACCACCCTCAAGGGCACCTTCCGTTGCACCCGGGCCGCACTGCGCCTCATGCTGCCGCGCAAGAGCGGCGTGATCGTCAACAACGCCTCGGTCGTGGGTTGGAAGGCCTCTCCCGGGATGGCCCACTACGCCGCCGCCAAGGCCGGCGTGATGGCACTGACCCGTGCGTCGGCACTCGAGGCCGCCGGCGCGGGCATCCGCATCAACGCGGTGGCGCCGACCTTGGTCGCCCACGACGAGCTCGCCGCGAAGATGCCGCCCGGCGTGATGGACCAGCTCGGCGCCCAACAGCCCCTCGGTCGCGCCGGAGAGCCCTCCGAGATCGCCAACGTGATCGTGTTCCTCGCCAGCGACTACGCGTCCTACCTGACCGGCGAGGTCATCTCGGTCAGCGCCCAACACGCGTAGGCACCCGACACCCACAAGGAAGAGACATGGCCAACCCAGATGCAGTGGGGCGCTCCGGCTCCCCGTTCACCCTCGACGTCGAACGCGGCAAGATCCGTGAGTTCGCCCGGGCCACCGGATCCTCCGATCCGGCCTACCTCCAGGGCGACCACCCGGTGTCGCCGCCGACGTTCCTGACCACGCAGTTCTTCTGGCAGGACGGCGACGCCAACGCCTGGCAGCTCGTGGAGCTCAACCAGCAGCGCGGCCTGCACGCCGAGCAGGAGTACACCTTCTTCGGGCCGCCACCGAAGGCCGGCACCCGGCTCACCGCGCAGTCGACGATCACCAACATGTTCGAGAAGCAGGGCCGACGCGGCGGGCCGATGACGTTCGTGGAGATGGTGACCGAGTTCCGTGACGAGTCCGGCGCGCTGGTCGCCCAGGCCAAGATGACCGGCGTCGAGACCGGTCGCGCACCCGAGGAGGACAAGTGAGTACGTCGATCGACAGCTCCACGCTGGTCGTGCCGGAGGCGCTGGTCTTCGGGCCGGTGACCCGCACCGACTTCGTGCGCTACCAGGGCGCCTCGGGCGACATGAACCCGATCCACCACGACGAGGAGTTCGCCAAGGCTGCTGGCTTCCCGGCCCCGTTCGCGGTCGGCATGTTCCAGGCCGGGTTGCTCGCCTCGTGGGCGACTGCCTGGCTGGGCGCGGAGAACGTGCGCTCCTACCGGGTGCGCTTCAAGGAGCAGGTCTGGCCCGGCGACGTGCTGACCTGCACCGGCGCCGTCACCAGGGAGTACGCCGAGGGCGACGAGCAGCGCGTCGACCTCGAGCTGACCTGCGCGCGTCAGACCGGTGGCGTCGCGATCACCGCGTGGGCCACGTTCGTCGTACCGGCCGCGTCATGACTGCCTACTCCATCGACGGGGTAAGCCCCGTGGTCCACGAGACCGCGTTCGTCCACCCGCAGGCCAGCCTGATCGGCGACGTCGTGATCGGGCCGGAGTGCTACATCGGCCCGTTCGCCAGCCTGCGTGGCGACTTCGGACGGATCGACGTGCGCGCCGGCTCCAACGTGCAGGACAGCTGCACGGTGCACGTCTTCCCCGGTCAGGACACGATCCTCGAGGAGGGCAGCCACATCGGGCACGGCGCCGTACTGCACGGCTGCCACCTCGAGCCCGGCGTGCTGGTCGGCATGAACTCGGTGATCATGGATGGCACCCGGATCGGCCCCCGCTCCCTCGTCGCAGCGCACAGCTTCGTCCGCGCCGGTGGCGACTACGCGGCTGAGTCGCTGATCGCCGGCAGCCCGGCCAAGTTCATCCGGCGCCTCGACGAGGTGACCCTTGCCTGGAAGGCGAACGGCGCCGACGTCTATCGCGAGCTCGCCGCCCGCAGCCTGGCCAGCCTCCGGGAGGTCACCCCACTGCGTGAGGTCGAGCCGGACCGGAAGCGGGTCAGCACCGGCCGCGACACGTCGACCCCGCTGCACGAGATCCGCGCAGAAGGCGCCTAGGCACTGGGCATCGGCGCCGGTCCTGCTGGTCGGGACCGGAGGCCAACCGCAGCCCAGCTCGCAGCAGGCTGGGCACGGCGGCAGCCCGCCCGAATCCTGTGAGGACCGGTGAACCCAATGACCTGGAACGGAAGCGACGCGATCGCGGCCGCTCTCGACGCTCTCGACGTGGAGACCGTCTTCTTCGTGCCGAGTGCGCACAACCTGCCGATCCTCGACGCGATCGAGCGCCGCGGCATCCGAACCGTCGGCTGCCGCCACGAGCAGGGCGTCGCCCACGCGGCCGACGCCCATGCACGCACGACGGGCACCCTGGCCGTGGGTGTGGTCAGCGGTGGGCCGGGAACCGCCAACACCATGGGCGGGATGTATGAAGCGCACTTCGCGTCGTCGCCGGTGCTGCTGATCACCAGCCAGGTCGAGAGTGCCCACCTCGGCAGGGGACGCGGCTACGTCCACGAGGCCGAGAGCCAGGCGGAGATGCTGGCGACCGTCTGCCGCGAGGTGGTCACCGAGACCACCGCGGACGACCTTGCCGAGACGGTGCTGCGACTGGCCCGGCTGGCCTGCACCGGCCGCCCCCGGCCGGTCGCCCTCGAGGTGCCACTCGACCTCCAGACCGCCACCGTCACATCACTCGACGATGCCGCACTGATTGAGAGCGCACGTCGCCCGCTGCGGCGTACGGCGCCCGACGCCGCGAGCCTCGAAGCCGCCGCCCGACTGCTGGCCACCGCGGAGCGGCCGGTGATCTGGGCCGGCGGGGGAGTGATCCGCTCCGGTGCCGCCGACGAGCTGCTCGAGCTGGCCCGCCGCTGGCAGGCACCGGTGCTGACCAGTCGCGAGGGCCGCGGCGCGATCAGCGAGCTCGACGTGCTGAGCATCGGCTCCTACGCCACCCTGCCGTCGGTCAGGGACTTCCTCGCGGACTGCGACGTGATGCTCGCCGTGGGCACCCGGTTCCAGATGTATCCCACCGCGCAGTGGCAGCTGCCGATCCCACAGGCCCTGGTGCACCTCGACGTCGACCCCACGATCATCGGCCGCAGCTATCCCGCGGCGGTCAGCCTCGTCGCCGACGCGCGTCTCGGGCTGACGGCCCTCACCGACCTGGTGGGCGAGCCCGACGAGGCCGTGGCCACCAGCCGCAGTGACCACCTCAAGGCCGGGCAGGAGGCCGCCGCCGTGGCACGCGACGTGGTGGTCGAGCAGGCCGGCCCCGACCACCTGCGGATCAGTGCCACGATCGCTCGGCACCGACCGACCGACGGCGTGCTGGTCTGCGACGCCACCGTGCCGGCCTACGTCTGGGGAGACCGGCTGGTGCCCATCGCCGCACCACGTACGTCGATCCGCTCCGCCGCCGCAGGCATCGGGCCCGGCATGGCGATGGCACTCGGCGCCGCCACGGCCTCCGACTCCCACACCGTGCTGCTCCAGGGCGACGGTGGCTTCATGCTCGGCATCGCGGAGCTGGCCAGTGCGGTGCAGGCGAAGTCACGCATCGTGGTGTGCCTCTTCGACGACGGCGGCTACGGAATGCTCCGCGACATCGACGCCCTCAGCGGTGGGGGATCCGGCAGCGGGTTCGACCTGGCGACACCCGACTTCTTCGCGGTCGCCACGGCCTTCGGCGCCAGGGCGGCGCGGGTGTCGAACCCGGACGAGTTCGAGGCGGAGTTCGTGGTCGCCCTCGACCACGACGGACCGACCCTGCTCCACGTCGACCTGCGCGCGCTGACACCCCTGCGTCGTACGTGGGGCACATGAGCGCCGCAGTCCCGACCGTGCGCGAGCGGGCCCTCGTGCCCACGCTCGTTCTCATCGCCTCCTCGACCGCCGTGGTGGCCAGTCTGGGTGCGCCTCTGGTGCCGATGATCGCCCGTGACGAAGGTGTCTCCCTCTCGAACGCGCAGTGGATCCTGACCGTCACCTTCCTCACCGGCGCGGTGACCTCGCCGATCATCGGGCGCCTCGGCGGCGGCCGCCACCGACGACCCGTGATCCTGGCCGGGCTGCTCGCCGTCTGTCTCGGCTCCGTGCTGGCCGCGCTGCCGCTGGGCTTCGGCGCCATGGTGTTCGGCCGGGTGCTCCAGGGAGTGGGACTGAGCCTGACCCCGTTGGCGATCGCGGTCGCCCGCGAGCTCGTCGCCGAGGAGAAGCAGCTGGCCACGCTGGCCACCCTGTCGATCACCACCGTGGCCGGCGCGGGCATGGGCTACCCGTTGGCCTCCTACATCGTCCAGGAGTACGGCGTCTCCGCGGCATACTGGGTGGGAGCCGCCATGGCGGCCCTGACCCTGGCCGCGGCGGTGCTGGCGATCCCGGCCAATCGCGGCAGCGAGCCTCGCCCTCTCGACCTCGTCGGCGCGGTGCTGCTCGGCGGAGGCGCCGGAGGACTGCTGCTCGGTGTCAGCCAGGCCCACCACTGGTCCGGTCCGCTGACGATCGGCATCGCGCTCGCCTCCCTTGCCATGCTCGCCGCCTGGGTGCGCTGGACCCTCGCGCGCAGGGACCCGCTGGTCGACCTGCGCCTCGCCACCAGGCACGGTGTGCTCGGCGCCAACGTCACCGCGCTGCTGGCCGGATGCGGGATGTACATGCTGATCACGATGGTGGTCCTGATCGTGCAGGCGCCCACCGCGACCGGCTACGGCCTCGGACACTCGCTCACCGTCGCCGGCCTGATGCTGGTGCCGTTCTCCTTCGCAAACGTCCTGGGCAACCGCATCCTGCGCGCGCTGGACCGACGTGTCGCCCCCGACATGCTGCTGCCGATCGGCTCCTGCCTGTTCCTGGTGGCCACCCTCGTGCTGGCCGGATTCCGGGACACCCTGTGGGGCTGCGTGCTGGCCATGGTGATCGGCGGCCTGGGAGCCGGGGCGTCGTTCGCCGCCATGCCGCGACTGATCGTGCGCTTCACGCCTGCTGGGGAGACGGGCAGCGTGATGGCGTTCAACCAGATCCTGCGCTACCTCGGCTTCTCGGCCGGCAGCGCCCTGGTCCTGGCCGTCCTTCAGCTCTACGCCGGTCCCGACGGTGCACTGACCGCGACCGGCTTCACCGTGGCGGCACTCGCCGCCTCGGCGGTGTCGGGCGTGGCCGCGGTGCTCGGCTTCGTGCTGGCCCGGTCCGTGACCGACCCCGAACCCACCCTCCAGGAGGTGCGATGACCAACCCAGAGATCGACGACATGCTGGCCCTGCTCAACGCGGGCTTTCCCCGTGTCGAGGAGATGACCGGCGCACAGGCCCGCGCGGCCGTGGCGGCCAGGCGTCAACCCGTCACCAACCTCGACGACGTGGCCAGTGCCGACGACGTGTCCATCGAGGCCGCGCACGGCCAGATCCCGGCCCGCGTCTACCGGCCGCACGGCAACTCCGCCGACCGGCCGGTGGTGGTCTTCTTCCACGGTGGCGGCTTCGTGTTCTGTGACCTCGACACGCACGACGGTTTCTGTCGCGCGATGGCCAGGGGCACCGATGCCGTGGTCGTGTCCGTCGACTACCGGCTGGCGCCCGAGCATCGGGCCCCCGCGGCGGCCGAGGACGCGTTCGCCGCCACCCGGTGGGCGATCGAGCACGCAGCCGAGCTGGGCGGGGACCCGCACCGCGTGGTGGTGATGGGCGACAGTGCCGGCGGCAACCTCGCCGCCGCGGTCTGCCTGATGGCACGCGATGACGGCGGCCCGATGCCCGCCGCGCAGGTGCTGGTCTACCCGGTCATCGACCCGGCCTGCGACTCGGAGTCCGCGCAGCGCTACGCGACCGGATACTTCAACACCCTCGCCGCCACCCGTTGGTACTGGACCCAGTACCTGCCCGACGACGGTGTGCTTCCCGAGCCCACGGCGTACGTCGCACCGCTGACGGCCGCGACCCTGAGCGGGCTGCCGCCCGCGATCGTGGTGACCGCCGGCCTCGACCCGCTGTGCAGCGAGGGGGAGCAGTACGCCGCCGCACTGGCCGACGCCGGTGTCCCCGTCGTGCACCGCGGCTACGACGACCTCTTCCACGGGTTCCTCACCATCTTGTCGATGCGTGCCGCCGTAGGGCCGCGCGAACAGCTCTGGGGTGACCTGGCGGTGCTGCTGGACAGGACACGGGTCGCACCGTGACCGACGCCGGAGCCTGAGGCGTCGGCAAAGTCGTCCCTCGCCACGTCCCAAGAACACGCCGGATCGTGGGTACGCTACGACGCAGCCGAAATCACTAGCCAGACAAGGTCTCCCACGTGCCGCCCACTGATCGCAGGTCCAGGATCCTGGAATCGGCAGCCGCGCTGTTCGCCGACAAGGGCATCAACGCGAGCACCGTGCGCGACATCGCCGACGGCGTCGGCATCCTGTCCGGCAGCCTCTACCACCACTTCGACTCCAAGGACGCGATGGTCGAGGCCATCGTCGTCGAATACCTCGAGGCGCTCACCCAGCGCTATGCCGAGGTGGTGCTGCCGGAGCTGAACGCACGAGCCCGGCTGCACGCGCTGGTGCTGGCGTCGCTGCAGGTCGTCGACGAGCACGAGCACGCCAGCGAGATCTACCAGGCCAACCGCAAGTACTTCGAGACCAGCGACCGGTTCAAGTCCGTGCGCGACCTGGCCTCGGCCGTCCACCTGGCCTGGGCCGGGGTGATCGACTCGGGAGTGAAGAGCGGCGACTTCCGCTCCGACGTCAACCCGCGCGTCTTCCACCGCTTCCTGCGCGACGCCGTGTTCCTCGCTTCACGGTGGTACCACCGCAGCGAGGTCTACGGCATCGAGGAGCTCGCCGACGACACCGCGCGCATCTTCCTCGACGGCTTCACCGTCGCACCCACCGCTGGCTGAGTCAGACCACCATCGGCTGCACGTGTGAGCGGTCGAGGCTCGCCACGTCGGCCACCCCCATCAGGGTGAGCGTGCGCACGATCTCGTCTCGGAAGATCTCCAGCACGTGCTCCACGCCCTCCTGTCCGCGCGCGGCCAGGCCGTAGACGTAGGGCCGGCCGATCCCGACTGCAGTGGCACCCAGCGCGAGCGCCTTGACGACGTCCGTTCCTCGTCGTACGCCGCCGTCCAGGAACACCGGCACGCGGCCGCCGACACGCTCCACCACGGCGGGCAGGGCGTCGAGGGCAGCAGGGGCGCCGTCGAGCTGGCGGCCGCCATGGTTGGAGACCAGCACGCCGTCGGCGCCGAGCTCGACGGCACGCTGGGCGTCGTCGGCCTCGAGGACTCCCTTGAGATAGACCGGCCCGTCCCACATGTCGCGGATGCGGGCGAAGTCGTCCCACACCAGGTCGGGTCGTAGCAGCGTCTGCTGCGCCCGGGCCGAGGCCACGGCCGCCTTGGTGCCGCGCTCGTCGACCAGCATCCGCGACGTGATGCGTTGGTGCCGCAGGAAGCCGCAGGCCCAGCGCGGGCGGACGGCGGCGCTGAGAGCGCGAGCCGGGGTCAGTGTGGGCGGAATCCCCATGCCACGCTTGCGTTCGGCCAGACGGTTGCCTGCCACGGGTACGTCGACGGTGACGAAGAGAGCGGCGTAGTCGGCATTGCGTGCCCGGTCGATGAACGCCTTCGAGAGCGGCTGGCCGGTGGTCTGGCTGGTCCAGGGGTAGAGCTGGAAGAAGTGGTTCTCGTCGGTCGCCTCGGCGACTTCTTCCACGGTCCAGCTCGACGCGGTGCTGATCACCGCCCGGGTGCCCGCCGCCTCCGCGGCCCGTGCGGCAGCGCGTTCGCCCTGCCAGTGCACGAGGCCGGTCATCCCGGTGGGGGAGAGGAACACCGGCAGCGAGAGGTCGGTGTCGCCGACCTTGGTCGCGAGGTTGGTGCCGGTGTGACCGGTCAGCACGCGCGAGCGCAGCGACCAACGGTCGAAGGCGTCCTGGTTGGCGCGCAGGGTCAGCCCGGACTCGGCGCCGCCGTCCACGAACGCCCACACCATGCCGGGCAGTGCCCGCCGGGCCCGCTCCCGGTAGTCCTCGACGGTGATCGGTCCACCGCTGCGGGCGGACAGGGCGAAGCGGAGGCCGCCGCTCATGACGCCACCCTCAAGGTGACCTTGGCGGTCTCCGGGGTGGGTGCGCAGGCCAGCTCGAAGCCCTGCTGGACCCGGTCGACGTCGAACGTGTCGGTGACGAACATGTCCACGAGGGCGGGGTGCGCGGCCAGGTAGTCGCCGGCCTTCTCGAGCATGGCCCGACGTTGGAGGGTGGCTCCCGATCTCAGTGACAGGTTCTTGCGGAGCAACAACTGCATGTTGACGGGATAGTGGGCGTCATCGGGGATGCCGAAGTAGAAGATGTGGCCGCTCGGAGCTGCGGCCTCGAGGGCATGGTTCAGTGTGGACATGTTGTGCCCGATCGCCTCGATCACCACGTCTGGCCGGTCGGCGTCGCTCAGCTGACCGGCCCAACGGCTCGTGTGCAGGTGCGCCACCTCGTCCGCGCCCATGCGCAGGCCCAGGACGGTGCGGTCGAGGCGGTCCACGCCGACCACCGACCGAGCCCCCGCCGTACGCAACACGTGGTTGAACAGCAGGCCCATGGGTCCTTGCCCCAACACGGCGGCCCGGGAGCCTGCGACCTCCGGGAGCTGATCGACGGCGAAGAGCACACAGGCCAGGGGCTGCAGCATCACGGCCCGCTCGGGGCTCAGCTGCGGGTCAAAGGAGAAGAGGTCGTCACCGAGGCTGATCGTGAACTCGGCAAGGGCATTGAGGCGAGATCCCCAGCCGACGACGTGGTCACCGACCCGGTGCCGCGGATCGCGAGTGGCGACCACCTCGCCCACCACTTCGTGCAGTGGCGAACCGGGCGGACTGCCGGCACCGGGCTCATCACGTTGCTTGAGGGTGAGCAGGCCGTTGAAGACGGGGAGGTCGCTGCCGCAGATCGCCCCGGCCAGGACTTTGAGGAGCACCTCGCCGCCGACCAGGTCGTCGGCCCCGGGGCGTGGCGTCTCCACCTCGACGAACTCCCTGGGGCGGACCAGCTGCTGGGCCCGCATCGTCGCCATCAGTGGCCGATGCCGTGGCCGGACGGACCATTGTCCGGGTCGGTGTTGACCGGCATCGGGTCGGAGGACTGGATCGGCAGGTCGCCGTTCGACACGGCCGCCCGGATCGAGTCGCCCAACCGCGCGCAGCCGCCGAAGAGCCGGCCGTCCTCGGTCCATCCCGTCGCGCTGCGTTCCTCGCAGACCCGCAGGCCGTCGGCGTGCCACTGGATGCTGGTCTGCTCCCAGCTGCTCTTGCGCACCTCGACGAGCGCGGAGCAGGATCGGCACGCCACCGGCCACATGGGGCCGTCCTCGAGTCTCACGTCGGGCCGGATCACTTGCTCGCTCATCGGGGCTCCTGTGTCGTGGGTGCGTGCCCCGCAAGTCTCTCCACGGCTGGTCGTGCTGCCGGGAATGTCCCGCTCAGCGAAACCGGGGCTCCTCACGACAGCAGGAGCACGGTCGTCTCGGTCAGGCACAGGAGGCAGGTCGCCACGGCAACGGTCAGCGGGGCCCGGCCCCCTCGGCGTCGACGGGCCGCCCGGGTGCCTCGGGTACGCCGGTAGCGGCCGCGGCTCTCGACGAACACCCACAGGCTGAGCAGGAAGGCCGGGCCGAGGACGGTGAAGGCGGCGCCCCCGAGATCGCCGTACGTCAGGCGGGCCAGGATCGCCGCGCACACCATGAGGCTCAGGGCGGTGCGTTGCCACGCCAGGGCGGTGCGTTCGTTGGCCAGCCCCGGGTCGGCCGCGACGCTCACGCGACCGACGCGATCACCACGACGGCCGCGCAGACCACCAGGCCGGTGAAGAGGGCGCCGAGCCCGAAGCCCGGCAGCGGCGCGGAACGGCGCATGGCCCGCTCCGCACGCGACCAGCGGATCCACGCGATCACGGCGCACAGTGCGCCGGTCACCGTCAGCAGGATCGCCAGCAGGTGCTGCGACTCTGCCCTCAGGGGCAGGTCGACGGCGTCGATGGCGACGCCGGCGGCGAGCAGCGCCAGCGCCGTCCGGATCCAGGCCAGGAACGTGCGCTCGTTGGCGAAGCTGAACCGGTAGTCGGGTTCGGATCCTGCGCCGTACACGGACTCGGGCCAACGGCCGTCGGGACTCCGATTCCCTTGCGTGGTCTGCGCTACCGGGTCGCTGTCCATGGGTGCGGCCACTCCTGTGCTCGGTCGTCCGGGTCTCTGGCGAAGTCAATGCCGACGGCTCCCCGGCGCGTGGAAATGTCCCACTCAGCGAACCCGCTGCAGGGGCCGGTCGGTGCCGGGACCAGAATCGGCAGCGTGAACGAACCGTCACCCTGTTGCTCCCCGGGCCGTCCCGCCGACGGGCCCGCAGAGGTCCGGCCCCCGGCGCACGCCGTCGCGCGACCGCGCAGCACGCGTGGCCAGGTGCGGATCCCGGCCGGTGACTTCGCGATGGGCGACCCCTTCGGCGAGGGCTACGCCGGCGACGGCGAGACCCCCGTGCACCGGGTGCACCTCGAGTCGTTCTGGATGGACGCGACCACGGTCACCAACGCCGCCTTCGCGGCCTTCTGCAAGGACACCGGCCACGTCACCGAGGCGGAGGAGCTGGGCGTCTCCGCGGTCTTCCACCTGGCCTTCCGGGGCGAGCGCTCCGACGTGCTCCAGCAGGTCGCCGAGGCGCCGTGGTGGCTGGCCGTCAAGGGTGCGTCGTGGCGGCAGCCGGGCGGTCCCGGTTCGAGCATCCAGGACCGGCAGAACCACCCCGTCGTGCACGTGACGTGGAACGACGCGTCGGCGTACGCCGCCTGGGCAGGCAAGCGCCTCCCGACCGAGGCCGAGTGGGAGTACGCCGCACGAGGTGGACTCGACGGCGCCCGGTTCGCCTGGGGCGACGAGCTGACGCCCAGAGGCCGCTGGCAGTGCAACATCTGGCAGGGCGACTTCCCGCGCAGCAACACCGAGGACGACGGCCACCTGGCCACCGCGCCGGTCAAGACCTACCGGCCCAACGGACACGGCCTGTGGCAGATGGCCGGCAACGTCTGGGAGTGGTGCGCCGACTGGTTCGACCCCGGCTACTACGAGGTCAGCCCTGCAGCGGACCCGCGAGGCCCCGACACCGGCGCGGCCAGGGTGATGCGCGGTGGCTCCTACCTGTGCCACGACTCCTACTGCCACCGCTACCGGGTCTCCGCCCGGTCGAGCAACACACCCGACTCGGCCAGCGGCAACATGGGCTTCCGCTGCGCCAACGACGACGCCTGACCAGGGTCAGGCGTCGTCGCGCAGGTCGCGCTTGAGGATCTTGCCGCTGGCGTTGCGCGGGAACTCCGCGACGGTGACGATCTCGCGGGGCACCTTGAAGTTGGCCAGGCGCGTCTTGCAGTACGCCGTCAGCGCGACGACGTCGATCGTGGCGCCGGGCCGGGGCACGACGTACGCCCGGCCGACCGAGCCCATCCGCTCGTCGGGGATGCCGATGACGGCGCACTCCACGACATCGGGGTGGCTGGTCAGCACGCCCTCGATCTCGGCGGGATAGACGTTGAAGCCGCCGACGGTGAACATGTCCTTGATCCGGTCGGTGATCTTGAGGCAGCCGTGCTCGTCGAGGCGGCCCACGTCACCGGTGTGCAACCAGCCGTCGGGGTCGATCGCCTCCGCCGTGGCTGCCTCGTCCTCGAAGTAGCCGAGCATGACGTTGTCGCCGCGCAGCAGGATCTCGCCGTCCGCGCCGACCTCCACGTCGTCGCCCTCGGCGTCGACGGTGCGCACCTCGATGCCGGGGCAGGCCGGGCCGGTGGTCTCCGCGACGTGCAGGGGATCCTCGTTGGGCCGCGACTGGGTGGCGACCACGCACTCGGTCAGTCCGTAGGCCTGGGCCACCTGGTCGAAGCCGAGCACCTCGAGCATCTCCTTGAAGAGCGTCTCGGGCACCGAGGCGGCACCCGCGATGGAGAAGCGCAACGACGACAGGTCGAAGTCGGCCAGGCGCGGGTGGTTGATCAGGGTGAGGAAGATCGTCGGCGCACCGGGCAGCACGGTGATCCGCTCGCTCTCGATGAACGCCATCAGCTCCGGCGGGTCGAAGGTGCGCACCGGATAGATCGTCGTACCGGCGGTGAGGCAGGCCATGATGCCGGCCTTGTAGCCGAAGCTGTGGAAGAACGGGTTCACGATGGCATAGCGGTCGGCCTCCGTGAGGGAGGCGCCTGTGGCCCAGACGTCGGCCACCCCGATCGTCTGCCGGTGCGCGCTCATCACGCCCTTGGGCAGGCCGGTGGTACCGGAGGTGTAGAGGATGTCGCAGACCGTCTCGGAGGTGACCGTGGCCTCGGCCTCGGCCAGTGCCTCGGGGGTGACGGACTCGGCACCGGCCAGGAACCGGTCCCAGCCGATGGTTCCCTCCTGGCCGGTCGAGCCGAGGTCGACGACGGTGTGCAGGTGGGGGAGACCCGCGACGGGGCCCTCGCCCGACTCGGTGCCGTCCTCGACCGACTCGGTCAGCATCGTGAAGTAGTCGGCGCCGAGGAAGCCGTTGACCAGCACCAGGGCGCTGGCCCGGGCGCGCTCGAGCACCACCCGCGCCTCGCGGCCGCGGTAGCGGGTGTTGAGCGGCACCACCGAGGCGCCGATCACCTGCGCACCCAGCAGGGCGAGCACGAACTCGAGGCGGTTGGGCGCCCAGATCGCCACCCGGTCGCCCGGTCGTACGCCGGCCGCCAGGTAGGCCCGCGCCGTACGACGCGACTCGGCCGCGAGGTCGGCGTAGGTGAGCCGCTGGTCGCCGTCGACGACCGCAGGAGAGTCGCCGAAGCGCCGGGCGCTGTCGTCGATCAGTGCGGGCACGGTCAGATGAGACATGCCAACTCCTTACTGAACAAGTGCTTGTTAGGTATCCTAGTCACGGAACGTGGCCTCGAGGGCCGCAGGCAGGGCGCAGGAGCAGACTCCCGCACCGCCACCCCATGAGAAGGGATCTGTCGATGACGCCACGAGGCAACGAGAAGGCCGGCCGTGCCAACGGCAACGGCCAGGGCTCGGCCCGGCGTACGGAACTGCTCGCCCTGGCGGCCGAGCTCTTCGCCACACGCGGGTTCTCCCAGACGACCGTGCGCGACATCGCGGACGCTGCCGGCATCCTGTCCGGGAGCCTCTACCACCACTTCGACTCCAAGGAGTCGATGCTCAACGAGATCCTGCGCGAGTTCCTGACCGGCCTGCACGACACGTTCCGCACGATCGTCGACGAGTCCGGCACCCCGCGCGAGACCCTCGACGAGCTGGTGCGGGCGAGCTTCGTCGCCATCGACGGGCAGCGGCACGCCGTCGCGCTCTACCAGAACGAGTCCAACCTGCTGATGACCCAGCCGGAGTTCGAGGTCGTCGCGAAGACGAGCCGCAAGATCGAGCGGGTCTGGCTGCAGGTGCTGGTGCAGGGGCGTGAGTCCGGAGACTTCCGTGCCGACCTCGAGAGCGGCGTCATCTACCGGTTCATCCGCGACGGAGTGTGGTCCGCGGTGAAGTGGTACAACCCCCGCGGCAAGCTGCGTCACGACAAGGTCGCCGAGCAGTACCTCGCGATGCTGCACGGCGGGCTGCTGGCCGGCTGAGCCCCGACCCGCCGGCTGCTCGACCGTGGACCGCATCGTCATGCCGGCAGCAGGCTGCGCCGGTGCTCGCGCGCGGAGCCGAAGAGCTCTCCGGTGGCGTGGGCGCGCTTGAAGAAGAGGTGCGCGTCGTGCTCCCAGGTGATCGCGATGCCACCGTGCAGCTGCACCATCTCGGCGGCGACTTCTGCGAACGCCTCGGAGCACCAGGCCTTGGCCAGGGCGGCCTGCCGCACGACGTCGGCGTCGCCCTGCGCAGCGGCCCACGCAGCCGACCAGGAGATCGACCGGGAGGTCTCCACGGCCACGAGCAGGTCGGCGACCCGGTGCTTGAGCGCCTGGAACGACCCGAGCGGCCGGCCGAACTGCTCGCGCTCCTTGAGGTGCGCGACGGTGCGGTCGAGGGCGCCCTGTGCGCCGCCCACCTGGAGCGCGGTCACGGCCACGGTCGCTTCCGCGCGCAGGGTGGCCAGCTCGTCGGTGAGCACGCCGCCGACCGGGGTCGCCGGTGCGCCGTCGAACGTGACGGTGTCGAGCTGCAGGGTCAGGTCGAGCGCGGGTGTGGCCGTGCGCTCGACTCCCGCTGAGAGGTCGGCCTCGAAGAGTCGCGGGCCGTCTTCGGTGGCTGCCACGACCATGAGCAGGTCGGCTCCGTGCGCGTCGAGCACGAGGGTGGCCGCGCCGTCGAGGCGCCAGCTGTCGCCGTCCGCCGTCGCACGTACGTCGGAGCCGTCGGCACGCCACTGACCCGATGCGTCGGCCCAGGCGAGGGCGGCCACGTGGGTGCCCTCGGCGAGCGGCGGCAGCAGGCGCGCGCAGTCGTCGGGCGTGCCGGCCAGCAGCACGGCCCGGGTCGCCAGCACGCCCGACCCGAGCAGGGGAGTGGGCGTCAGCGTGCGGCCCAGCGTCTCGAGGACGACGTGGGTCTCGAAGGTGGAGAACCCGGCGCCGCCGTACTCCTCGGGGATCGCCAGCGCGGCCACGCCGATCTGGCCGCACAGGGTCTCCCAGAGTGCCTCGTCGAAGCCCCGGGCAGCCTGCGTCGCGGCACGCAGGTCGACCTGGCCCGCGCGACGCTCCACGAGGGTGCGCACGGCACCGGCCAGCTCCTCCTGCTCCTCGCTCAGTCCGAAGTGCACGCTCAGCTCCTCATCAGGTGGTCGAGCGCCCGGCCGCGGTGGTGGGACGTGCTGCCCCACGCGCCGGCCAGCGCACGGGCGCGCAGGATCCAGATGCTCAGGTCGTGTTCCATGGTGTAGCCGATCGCGCCGTGCACCTGCAGCGCCGTACGCGCCGCGAGGTGGGCGGCGTCGGTGGCGGCCACCTTCGCGGCCGACACGTCGCGCGTCGCGTCGTCGTCGCGGGACTCGAGACCGCGGGCCGCGCCGTGCACCAGAGGGCGGGCGAAGTCGAGGGCCACGCGGACGTCGGCGAGGGCGTGCTTGATCGCCTGGTACTCCCCGATGACCCGGCCGAACTGGCGGCGCTGGCCGACGTACGTCACGGAGTCGCGCAGCAGTCTCTCGCCGGTGCCGACCAGGCTCGCCGAGCAGGCCAGGGTGGCCAGGTCGAGACCACGCGCGACGGCGTCGTCGGCCAGGATCTCGCGCGGACCGTCGGCCTCGACGGCCTGCAGCCGGCGCGACGGGTCCACCGAGGTGAGCGCGCGCGTCGACCGCGCGGGGGAGAGCGTGTCTGCCTCGAGGAGGAACACGTGGGTGGCCGACCCGGCGTCGAGGGCGTACGGCGCCAACGGGGGTGCGGCGATCGTGACCCGTGCCGAGCCCTCGGCCACGTCGGCCAGGACGTCGTGGTGCTTCGTGCCAGCCAGCAGCGACGGGGCGAGGGCGACCGACTCGATCCAGGGACCGGGGACGCCGTGATGGCCCAGGCACTCGAAGGCGACCGCGAGGTCGAGGGGAGTGCCGTCGATGCCGCCGGCCTCCTCGGGCACGACGAGGGCAGTCACCCCGAGCTCGGCGAGCTTCTCCCACAGGCGCAGGCCGGCGGTGTCGTCGCCGGCGGCCCAGGCCCGGTTCGCGGCAGGGACGTCGGAGGCGGTGAGCAGGCCGGTCAGGGCATCGCCGAAGGAGCGCTGCTCCGCGGACATGGCGAATCGCATGGTCAGGACCTCTTCTCGCCCCGGGGCAGCCCGAGGATGCGTTCGGCAACGATGTTGCGCTGGATCTCGTTGGTGCCCGCGTAGATCGGACCGGAGAGGGAGAACAGGTAGTCGTCCATCCATCGTCCGCCGTTGGGGGCGGCCTCGCCGCGCAGCTCCTGGTCGGCGCCGAGCAGTGCGAGACCGGTCTCGTGGAGGTCGACGTCGAGGTCGGACCAGAACAGCTTGTTCACGCTGCCGGCCGCGCCCATGTCGCCACCGTCCTGGAGGCGGTCGACGGTGCCCCATGTGTAGAACTGGTAGGCCCGGGCGCCGATCCACGCGTCGACGACGTCGTCGCGCAGCGTGGGGGTCTCGTCGCCCCGCTCGCGCCACAGGTCGAGCAGTCGGTCGGCGGCGGCCATGAAGCGGCCCGGCGCGCGCAGGGAGAGCCCGCGCTCGTTGCCGGCGGTGCTCATCGCCACGCGCCAGCCGTCGCCGGCCCCGCCCAGCACGTCGGCGTCGGGCACGAACACGTCGTCGAAGAAGATCTCCGCGAAGCCCGGGTCGCCGTCCAGCTGGGGGATCGGCCGCACGGTGATGCCGTCGGCGGTCAGCGGGAAGAGGAAGTAGGTCAGGCCGCGGTGCCGCTCGGCGGCCGGGTCGCTGCGGAAGAGACCGAAGCCACGGTCGGCGTACGGCGCACGCGAGCTCCACGTCTTCTGTCCGTTGAGCACCCAGCCGCCACGGGCCTCGTCGCGGGTGGCGGTGCTGCGGATGCCGGCCAGGTCGCTGCCGGCCTCGGGCTCGGACCAGGCCTGGGCCCAGACATCGGTGCCGTCGGCCATCGCGGGCAGGAAGCGCTGCTGCTGCTCGGGTGTGCCGTGCTCGAAGATGATCGGGGCGAGCAGCGAGATGCCGTTCTGCGTGATGCGGGTCGGGGCTCCGGAGAGGTAGTACTCCTCCTCGAAGATCACCCACTCGGTCAGCGAGGCCTCGCGGCCGCCGTACTGCTCGGGCCAGGCGACGACCGACCAGCGACCGGAGGCAAGCTTCTTCTCCCAGTCGCGGTGCGCGGCGGCGCCGTCGGCGGTGTCCATCGAGGGCAGCCGGCCGGGCGAGTGCTCCGCCAGCCAGGCGCGGGCCTCGGCGCGGAAGGCCTCTTCGTGCTCGGTGAAGTCGAGGCTCATCGGGTGACCGCTCCGTTCTTGTTCGCGGTGGCCATCGCACGGCCGTCGAGGTCGGCCAGCGGGTCGCCGCCCACCTCGACGTTGTGCGCGTGGGCCGCGTGGTGGAGGCCGAAGACGGAGTCGATGCCGGCGCGCAGCCCCTGCAGGTCCTCGGCCTGGTTCACGGCCTTCTTGGTCAGCGCGAGTCCCAGACGGGGCATCGTGGCGATCCTCTCTGCAATCTCCATGACGGTGCGCTCGAGGTCGGCGCGGGGAACCACACGGTTGACCATGCCGAGCTCCTGGGCTCGCTGTGCGGGGAAGCGGTCGCCGGTGAAGAGGAGCTCCTTGGCGGCCCGCGGGTTCATCACCCACGGGTGCGCGAAGTACTCGACGCCGGGGATGCCCATGCGCACCACCGGGTCTGCGAACCAGGCGTCGTCGGAGGCGACGATGAAGTCGCACGACCAGGCCAGCATCAGGCCGCCGGCGATGCAGGCGCCCTGGACCATCGCGATCATCGGCTTGGGGATCTCGCGCCAGCGCCGGCACATGCCCAGGTAGACCTCGGACTCGCGGGCGAAGCGGGACTCGACGCCCTGCTTGTCGACGTGGTCCCAGTGGATGACCGCCTGGCGGGTGAAGCTCTGGTCGATGTCGCGGCCGGGTGTGCCGATGTCGTGACCGCCGCAGAAGTGCTTGCCGTTGCCGGCCAGCACGATCACCTTCACCTCGTCGTCGTCGACCGCGCGGACGAACGCCGCGTCGAGTGCGTAGGTCATCTCGGAGTTCTGCGCGTTGGCGTAGTCGGGGCGGTTCAGCGTCACCACGGCCACCGGCCCGCGCCGTTCGTAGGTGACCACCGAGGTGCTCGCGGCGGTCGGCTCGTCGTGGGGCATCTCTCTCCTCAGTGTCACCTCAGCGGTGGGGAACTGGGACGACACTACCAAACAAGTGCTTGGTTAGGTAAGGTGAGTCCCAGTGGTGGCCGGCCGCCATTCCTGCACCAAGAAGGAGACCTGACGTGGACCTGACCTACTCCGCCGCGGACGAAGAGTTCCGCGACGAGGTGCGCCAGTGGCTCGCCGACAACCTCGTCGGTGACTTCGCCGCGATCAAGGGCCGTGGTGGCTCGGGCCGCGAGCACGAGTCGTACGACGAGCGTGTGGCCTGGAACCAGCATCTCGCCAAGGCGGGCTGGACCTGCCTGGGTTGGCCGAAGGAACACGGCGGCCGCGACCTCAGCCTCTTCCAGCAGGTGATCTTCCACGAGGAGTACGCCCGCGCCGACGCGCCTGCCGGCGTGAACCACCTCGGCGAGGAGCTGCTCGGCCCGACCCTGATCGCCCTCGGCACGGACGAGCAGCGCGACCGCTTCCTGCCCGGCATCGTCAACGCCACCGAGCTGTGGTGCCAGGGCTACTCCGAGCCCGGCGCCGGCTCGGACCTGGCCGGCGTGCGCACCCGGGCCCGCCTCGAGGGCGACGAGTGGGTCATCGACGGCCAGAAGATCTGGACGTCGCTCGCGCACAACTCCGACTGGTGCTTCGTCATCGCCCGCACCGAGCCGGGATCCGAGCGCCACGCAGGGCTCTCCTACCTGCTGGTGCCCCTCGACCAGCCCGGCGTACGCGTCGAGCCGATCCTGCAGCTGACCGGCACCTCGGAGTTCAACGAGGTCTTCTTCGACGGCGCCCGCACCAGCGCCGACCTGGTCGTCGGCGCTCCCGGTGACGGGTGGCGGGTCGCGATGGCCACGCTCGGCTTCGAGCGCGGGGTCTCCACGATCGCGCAGCAGATCGGCTTCGCCCGCGAGCTCGAGGGCGTCGAGGAGGTCGCCCGGGCCAACGGCACGTGGGACGACCCGGTCATCGCCGACAAGATCGCCCGCGCCCGCCTGGGCCTCGAGGTGATCCGCACCCACGCACTGCGCACGCTCAGCTCCTACGACTCCGGCTCGCAGGGCCCGGAGGCCTCGGTCTCCAAGCTGCTGTGGGCCCGGTGGCACCGTGACCTCGGCGAGCTCGCCATGGAGGTGCACGGCGCCCGGGGGCTGACCGTCGCCGAGCCGCCGTACGAGCTCGACCAGCACCAGAGCCTCTACCTCTTCAGTCGGGCCGACACCATCTATGGCGGCTCCGACGAGATCCAGCGCAACATCATCGCCGAGCGTGTGCTCGGCCTACCTAAGGAGCCACGGGGATGACCCGTCCCGAACAGCCTGCCCCCACCTACGTCCCGGGCCACGACCTGCTCGCCGACCGCACCGTGGTCGTCACCGCGGCCGCGGGAGCCGGCATCGGTGCGGCCGTCGTCCGCAAGTGCCTCGAGGAGGGCGCCAAGGCCGTCGTGCTCGGCGACACCCACGAGCGCCGCCTCAAGGAGGCCGTCGACTCGCTGGGGGAGGAGTTCGGCGCCGACCGGGTCACCTCCGTGGTCTGCGACGTCACCAATGACGACGACGTCACCGCGCTGCTCGACGCGGCAGAGGCCTTCGGCGGCGTCGACGTGATGATCAACAACGCTGGCCTCGGCGGCACCGCCTCGATCCTCGAGATGACCGACGACCAGTGGAGCAAGGTCCTCGACGTGACCCTCACCGGCACGTTCCGCTGCGTTCGTGCGGCGTCCAACCGCATGGTCGCCGCCGGCAAGCGCGGCGTGATCATCAACAACGCCTCGGTGATCGGCTGGCGCGCCCAGGACGGCCAGGCGCACTACGCCGCGGCCAAGGCCGGCGTGATGGCGCTGACCCGCTGCGCCGCCATCGACGTCGCCGAGCACGGCATCCGCATCAACGCGGTCTCGCCGAGCCTGGCCATGCACCCGTTCCTGGCCAAGGTCACCTCCGACGAGCTGCTCGCCGAGCTCAAGGGCAAGGAGGCCTTCGGTCGCGCCGCGGAGCCGTGGGAGATCGCCAACGTGATGGTCTTCCTGGCCAGCGACTACTCGTCGTACATGACCGGCGAGGTCGTCTCCGTCAGCAGCCAGCACGCCTGATCCGCTCCACCCACTCTGAGAAACGAACACCGGAGGAACACCGTGGCCGAGGCCTACATCATCGACGCCGTCCGCACACCGGTCGGCAAGCGCGGCGGCGCCCTGGCCGAGATGCACTCGGCCGACCTCGGCGCCCACTCCCTGGCCGCCCTCATGCGGCGTACCGGTGTCGACCCGGGTGCCGTCGACGACGTGATCATGGGCTGTTGCGACACGATCGGCTCGCAGGCCGGCGACGTCGCGCGCACGGCGTGGCTGGTGGCCGGGCTGCCCGACCACGTGCCGGGCGTGACCATCGACCGGCAGTGCGGCTCGTCGCAGCAGGCGGTGCACTTCGCCGCCCAGGGAGTCATGTCGGGCACCCAGGACCTCGTCGTGGCGGGTGGCCTGCAGAACATGAGCGCGATCCCGATCTCGGCGGCCATGATCGTGGCCGACCAGTACGGCTTCACCACCCCCTTCGCCCAGTCGCCCGGCTGGCTCGCGCGGTACGGCGACGTCGAGGTCTCGCAGTTCAACTCGGCCGAGATGATCGCCGAGAAGTGGGACATCTCGCGGGAGCAGATGGAGGAGTTCGCCCTCTCGTCGCACGTGCGCGCGAAGGCGGCCATCGCCGAGGGGCGGTTCGTCAACGAGATCGAGCCCGTCACGCTGGCCGACGGTTCCGTCTTCGACACCGACCAGTGCCCCCGTGACACCTCGCTGGAGAAGATGGCCGGGCTGCAGCCGTTGCAGCCGGGTGGGCGCATCACGGCGGGCGTGGCCTCGCAGATCTGCGACGCGTCGTCGGCCCTGCTGATCGCCTCGGAACGGGCGGTCAAGGACCATGGGCTCACGCCCCGGGCCCGCATCCACCACCTGTCCGTGCGTGGTGACGACCCGGTCTGGATGCTCACCGGTCCCATCACGGCGACCGAGCACGCGCTGAGGAAGGCCGGCATGTCGATCGACGACATCGACCTCTTCGAGTGCAACGAGGCGTTCGCGTCCGTCGTCCTCGCCTGGTCCAAGGAGACCGGTGCGCCGCTGGAGAAGGTGAACGTCAACGGCGGCGGCATCGCCCTCGGCCACCCGATCGGCGCCACCGGCACCCGCCTGATGAGCACGCTGCTCAACGAGCTCGAGCGCACCGGCGGCCGCTACGGCCTGCAGGTGATGTGCGAGGGCGGCGGCCAGGCCAACGTCACCATCATCGAGCGCCTCTGACACACGCCTCGAACCTGCCCCGCGGAGGAGTCCTGGACTCTTCCGCGGGGCATTCCTGCGTGGGATCGTCGATCAGGTCGCCGTACGACGGCCGCGCCGCAGGCCTCTGACCTGCACCTATAGGCGCAGCCGAACGGAGTGACCTCGAAGATCCCGTTGATCGCCCTGCCCGTCCGCAGGTCTCATGTGAGGACACCGCTTGTGATGCCAGTCACCCACCGACTGCGCATCGCGACATCCCACATCGAGAAGGTCGTCATGGTGACAGTCGAAGCAATCCGCTCCACGTCGGAGCGCAAGCCCCCGCTCGACAAGCGAGCCTGGGGAATCGTGATCTTCATGTTCCTCTTCTTCACGTTGAACTTCGCCGACAAGGCCGCCGTCGGCCTGGCCAGCACGCAGATCCGTGAAGACCTCGGGCTCTCCGCCGGCCAATACGGCCTGCTCTCCAGTGCGTTCTTCTGGATGTTCGCCCTTGGCGCCGTCGTGCTCTCCGCGGCGCTGCGCAAGATCTCCTACACCTGGGGCGCCGGCCTGCTGATGGCCTCCTGGGTGCTGTGCATGCTCCCGCTGACCGTGCAGACCTCGTTCGGCGTGCTGCTCGCGGCCCGCGTCGCCCTCGGCTTCTTCGAAGGCCCGGCCCACGCGCTGTGCCAGTCGATCGTCGCCGACCGCTTCGCCCCCGAGAAGCGCGCGACAGCCGGCGCCATCGTCAACGCCGGCTCCTCGGTCGGTCCGCTGGTCGCCGCCCCGACGCTCACCTGGGTGATCCTGACCTGGCACTGGCACGGCGCGTTCGTCGTCCTGGTCGCGGTCGGCACGCTGTGGATCATCGGCTGGGCGTGGTTCTCCGAGCGCCTCCCGTTCCGCAAGGGCGCCGAGGCGACCAGCACCGTCGCCAAGGCAGAGAAGAAGATCGACCCCAACGGCCACATCGTGGTCCCGTTCCACCGCCTGCTCACCCTGCGCAGCTTCTGGGGCCTGGTGATGCTCTCGTTCGCCGGCTACCTGATCTCCTCGCTCAAGGTCGCGTGGCTGCCGGCGTACATGCACGAGGGCCTGGGCTACTCCTCGAGCTCGGTCGGCACCCTGGTCACCATTCCCTACGCCGTCGCGGTCGTCTTCCTGCTCTCGGCGGGCATGCTGTCGGGCCGCCTGCTGCGACGCGGCTACTCCTCCCGGGTGGCCCGCGGCTACCTGACCACCGCCTACCTCGTCTTCGGCGGCCTGTCGATGGTCGTCTTCACCCAGCTCGAGCGTGGACCGATCCAGCTGGTGCTGGTGATCTGCGGCTTCGCCGTGAACAGCGTCGCCTTCTCGGTCGCCTTCGCCGGCGCCTCCGACTTCCTGCCGGCCCACCAGCGCGTCGGGTTCTTCGGCTGCATCATCGCGGCCTACAGCGTCGCCGGCATCGTCGCGCCGTACGTGCTCGGCGTCATCGTCGACCACGCCGCGACGCCCGCCGAGGGCTACGCCACCGGCTTCATGTACGTCGGGATCGCGGTCTGCGTCTTCGGCATCATCGGCGGCCTCATGCTCAACCCCGAGCGCGCCCGCCGCACGCTCGAGAAGCTCACCCTGGAGTACGCCGCCAAGGAGGACGCGCGATGACCACCCACGGCCCCCTCACCGGAATCCGGGTGCTCGACCTCGGCCAGTACATCGCCGGCCCCAGCGCGGGACAGACCCTGTCCGACCTCGGCGCCGACGTGATCAAGATCGAGAGCGTCGCCGGCGACCAGGTCCGCGGCATCGGTGACTTCGGCGAATCCATGCTCCGCGCGTTCAACCGCGACAAGCGCAGCGTCTCGCTCGACCTCACCACCGAGGCCGGCAAGCAGATCCTGCACCGGCTGCTGGCGCACACCGACGTGCTGGTGCAGAACTTCCGGGTCGGCTCCGCCGAGCGCCTCGGGCTGGGCGCGACCGAGCTGATGGAGCTCTACCGGGGCCTCATCTACGCCAGTGTCAGCGGCTACGGCACCCGTGGTCCGTCGAAGTCGCGACCCGGCCTCGACATCGCGGCCCAGGCCGAGTTCGGCATGATGCACACGACCGGCGAGGCCGACGGAGAGCCGCAGCGCATGGGCTTCCACGCCGTCGACACGGCCGCCGCCAACGCGTTGGTCACCGGCATCCTCGCCGCTCTCTTCACACGTACGTCGACCGGCCGCGGCACCCACGTCGAGACCTCGCTGCTCGAGGCGGCGCTGTCGGTCCAGGCAGCCAGCTGGGGGCAGTACACGGTGACCGGCGAAGCCCCCGAGCGCTGCGGCAACGGCCAGGCGCTGGCCGCTCCGGCGGCGGACGCGGTCTCCACCGCCGACGGCACGATCGTGCTCTCTGCCTACACGGCGTCGAAGTTCGTCGCTCTGTGCAACGTGATCGGCCGCCCCGAGATGGCCCAGGACCCCCGCTTCGCCGACAACCCGGCCCGGGTTGCCAACCGGCCGGAGCTGATGGCTGCGCTGGCCGAGGCGCTCTCGACCAAGACCCGTGAAGAGGCCGTCGAGCTGCTGATGTCGGTCGGCATCGTGGCCGGCGCCGTCCGCTCCTACGACGAGATCGCCGAGGACAAGGACGTCATCGAGTCCGAGGTGCTGGTGCACGTCTCCGCGCGTGACGGCGCGTCCTACACCAGCCCCGGCCTGCCGTTCACGCTCGACGGCAAGCGCCGTACCGCCTCCGAGGCTGCGCCCGAGCTGGGCCAGCACACTGCCGAGGTGCTCGCCGGCCTCGGCTACTCCGACCACGAGATCGACGTGTTCACCGCATCGCGCGTCGTCACCACCCACTGATCCACGAGTTAGGAACATCGACCATGATCGCCCCCGAAATCCACGACCTCGACTTCGACGGCTACCGCAAGCTGATCGCCGAGTTCACCCAGGACGAGCTGATCCCGGCCGAGAACGAGATGGTCGCCGCCGGTGCCGTGCCGGAGCGCCTCGTCCAGCGGATGGGCGAGCTCGGACTCTTCGGCATCACCATCCCGAGGGAGTACGGCGGGCTCGGCTGGAGCATGGAGCAGCAGGTGCTGCTGACCTTCGAGTTCACCCGGGCGTCGTGCGTCTATCGGTCGAGGTTCTCGACCGTCATCGGCCTGTGCTCACAGGGGATCCTCGACCACGCGACCGACGAGCAACGCCAAGAGCTGCTGCCGAGGATGGCCGCCGGCGAGCTGGTCACCGCCTTCGCACTGACCGAGGAGGGCGCCGGCTCCGACGCCGCCAACCTGACCACCACCGCGGAGCGCCGAGGCGACGTCTACGTGCTCAACGGCAGCAAGCGGTACATCACCAACGCCGCCTGGGCCGACGCGTTCGTCGTCTTCGCCCGCACCGACCCGAACCAGCCCGGGGCGAACGGCGTCTCCGCGTTCATCGTCGACGCCGCGACGCCCGGCGTCACCACCGCGCTCCCCGAGATCATGAACGGCCACGCGGAGGCTCCGGTCGGCGAGATCCACTTCGAGGACGTCGAGGTGCCGGCCGCCAACCTGCTCGGCGGTGTCGAGGGCACCGGCCTGACCATGGCGCTCCGCGGCATCAACCACGCACGCATGCACGTCGCCGCAACCTGCGTGGGCCAGGCGACCCGGATCCTCGAGGAGACCACCGCCCACGTCAACGGTCGTGAGCAGTTCGGCTCCGCGCTGTCCGAGCTGGGCGCCGTCCAGGCCACCCTCGGCGAGAGCTTCGCCGAGATGGAGGCCGGCCGGGCGCTCGTGATCGAGAGTGCGCGCAGCTTCGACACCGGCGTCATCCCTCGGCACCGAATCGCGGCCGCCAAGCTCTACGGCTCCGAGATGGCCAGCCGAGTGGCCGACCGCTGCGTCCAGTTGCTGGGCGGCGAGGGCATCGTGGGTCCCCACCCGGTGCCGCGGATGTGGCGCGACGTGCGGGCCCTGCGCATCTACGAAGGCTCCTCGCCGATCCACGAGCGCAACCTCGGCCGCGCGATGGTCAAGCAGGTGTCAGCTGACGGGACGCTTCCCAACACGTTCCGCGCGTGACCTGAGACGATCAGGTTGCCAGCGATGAGGCCCACGGTGAGGACGTGAAGATGGACATCCGTCAGCTCGAGTACTTCCTCGCCGTGGTCGAGTGCGACGGGGTCAACAAGGCTGCGACGCACCTCAACGTCGCCCAGGCCTCGATCTCGCAGAGCATCCGGCAGCTTGAGCGCGAGCTGAAGCTGACCCTCTTCCACCGCACTGGTCGGAACCTCGTGCTCAACTCGGCGGGGCAGCTGCTGGTGGAGCCGGCCCGCCGGGTGCTCGCCGATCTCCTGGCCGCGCAGGACATCATGCGTGAGGCGCGTGAGCTGCAGGTCGGGTCGATCTCGATCGGCACGATGCCCGAGATGTCGAGTGAGGCGGTCGCGGCCTGGAGTGCGTCGTTCACCAGGCTGCACCCCGAGATCCGCATCGAGCTCTCCGAGTTCGACAGTGCCGCCGAGCTCTGCGACGAGGTGCTGGTCGGGCACTGCGAGATCGGGTTCACCACGTTCCCCGTGCCGACCGACACCCTCGAGCGCATCGACCTCGGCGTGCAGCGACTGCTGCTGGTGATGCCGCCCGGCACACAGCCGGCTCGCACACCGATCCCGATCCGCGACCTCGCCAAGGTGCCGCTCGTGGCCAGCAGCGCCGCCGCCCGGGAGAACGACATCGTCGCCACCATCCTGCGCAACGAGTCGATCTCACCGCGCATCACGGCCCACGTGCCCAACCGGCACGCCCAGATGACGCTGGTCCTCAACGGCGCGGCCAGCGCGTTCCTGCCCCTGCGCATGGCGACCGCCGCGCACCGACTCGGTGCGGCGGTCTTCGAGACCGAGCCGGCAATCACCACCGCGTTCGGCATCGTGCACCGCAGCAGCGCCCTCAATCCGGCGGCGCAGAGCTTCATCGTGCAGAGCCATGCCGACCTCGTGCAGTGGCGCGCGGGCATTGCCGCTCACCAGCGCGACGGGCTCTCCCTCCTCGATGCATCGCTGCTCGCCGACGACGAACTGCGCCAGGCACGCATGAAAGAACAGGTACCTGAATGACCGCCTCCTCCGTCCATGACGACACGCTCGACGTCCCCGACACGCGCCGGCCGGCCGCGGTGTACGCCGAGGGCCGTGAGCCAGACCCGCGGTTCTCCCTGGCCAATGAGCGCACGTTCCTGGCCTGGATCCGGACGACGCTCGCGCTGCTGGCGGGTGCTGCCGCCGTACATGCCCTCGACCTGGGTGTGCCTGAGGCGGTCGCGCGGACGACGGCCGCCCTGTTGGCGTTGGCTGGTTTCGGGTGTGCCGTGCATGCCTGGCTCGGCTGGGCCCGCACCGAGAAGGCGCTGCGGCGCGGTCACCCGTTGCCGTCGAACTCGATGGGCATCGTCCTCGCGATCGCCGTGGCGGCGGTGTCGATCGTGATGGTCGTCGTGGGCCTGGTCGGGTGAGCACCCGTGCGCCCGGGCTCCAGCAGGAGCGCACCCTGCTGGCCTGGCGCCGGAGTGGACTCTCGTTGTTCGTCGCTGCGCTGGTGATCAGCAGGATCGCGCTGGTCGAGTCGGCGCCGGTGCTGTTCGTCGGGGGAGCGGCCGGTGCGGTGCTGGCCCTGTGGGTCGCGGCCTCGGCGCTGCGCCGGGGCCGGTGGAGCGTGCGCTCGAAGGCCGAGCCGGAGTTCGTCCTGCTGTTGCGCGACGGGATGCTTCCGTTGGCGGTCTCGGTGGTGGCCGGGGGACTGTGCCTTGTCGTGCTCGCGCTCTGTGCCGGCGTCGCCCCCTGACCCACGACACTAGGCGTCTGGCGTTGCGGCTCGACGCAATGCCTGCACCAGGGCGGCCATGTCGTCGATCACGACGTCGGCCTCGGCCAGCAGGCGCGCGGGCGTGAGCCCGGCGTACCCCACGACGGGCATGCCGGCGGCGCGAGCTGCGGCGACTCCCGACGGGCTGTCCTCCACCACTACGCATTCGCGAGGCGCCGCACCCATTTCGCGTGCGGCCAGCAGGAACAGGTCGGGAGCCGGCTTGCCGTGCGTGACGTCCTGGCTGCTGAAGATGCGGCCGGCAAAGGTGTCGAGCAGCCCCGTGCGGCCGAGGCTGAACCGGATCGCGTCATGGGTGCCCGACGAGGCGATGCAGGTCGGATGGCCGGCGGCGGTGATCCGGCCGAGCGCATCCACGAAACCTGGCACCGGCTGGAGGCGCTCGGCGAAGGCCTCTCGGTAGGTTCGGCGGCGCGCGTCGAGCCACCCGCCGGGCAGTGGGCGGCCGATGTGGCGCGCCACGTTCGCGGCCACGTCCGCGGTTGATCGACCCAGGTGCTGCTCGTGGATCTCGGCCAGCGTGATCGGCCAGCCGAGGTCGGAGATCATCGCCAGGTCGACCTCCTGCACGAGGCGTTCGGTGTCGACGACCACGCCGTCGCAGTCGAGGATCACCAGGGCGGGAGCATCGGTCACACGGGCGAAACTATCGAATGCCCCGCAATGCCTCCGGCATCCGTCACGGCCGGTTCGGCATGCTGTGGGGGTGACTGATCGTGACGCCGTCCTTGACCGGCTCGCCGACCGGCTGGCTTCCGCCCGCACCGACCACCCGCTCCGTGTGGGCATCGACGGACGCTGTGGCTCGGGCAAGACGACCCTCGCCCACGAGCTGACCGACCGGTTGACGGCCCGTGGTGTGCCGGCGGTGCACCTCGACTCCGACGGTTTCCACCACGTGCGCGCCGTACGCCGACGCCAGTCCGACGACCAGGCGCGGGTCTACTACGAGAGCGCCTATGACTTCGACTCGTTGGCACAGCGGGTGCTGCGTCCACTCGGTCCCGGCGGCTCGCTGACCTACGCCACCAAGGTGCACGACCTCGAGACGGACGAGGTGTTCAACGACCGGGTCGCCACCGCTGAACCGGACGCAGTGCTGGTCGCGGCGTGCACCTTCCTCCAGCGTGGTGAGCTGCGCGAACTGTGGGACGAGGTGATCTACCTCGACACGACGCGGGAGGCGGCCATGCTGCGTGGCGTCGGGCGCGACTCGTCGGCCCTCGGGGGCGAGGAACAGGCCAGGGCGGCGTACGACGCCCGCTACATGGCGGCCTGCGACATCTACGTGGCCGAGGAGCGTCCGGTCGAGCGCGCCAGCATCGTCGTTGCGTACGACGATCCGGCCGCTCCCGTCGTCACGCGGATGTAGGCTGCGCGCTACCGATCAGCGGGACTCCCCTCGCCCCGAGCGGCATGGTGCACCAAGGTGGTGCCATGACCGCCACCCCCGTGATCGACGGCTGGTTCACCACTGGTGAGGCAGCCGCCCTGCTCGGCACGCGTTGTACGTCGTGCGCCACCGTCTACTTCCCTCGCGAGACCGGCTTCTGCCGCAACCCCGCGTGCTCGGGCGAGGAGTTCGAGACCTACGAGTTCTCGCGCACGGGAACGGTGTGGTCCTACACCGATGCGCAGTACCAGCCGCCGCCGCCGTACATCCCGGCCAGTGAGTCGCACGAGCCGTTCGCCATCGCCGCTGTCCAGCTCCCCGAGGGCCTGGTCGTGCTGGGCCAGGTCGCCACCGGCTTCGGTGTCACCGACCTGCAGGTCGGAGCTCAGGTCGAGCTCGTCGTCGAGACGTTGTACGTCGACGAGTCCGGAGAGCGCACCATCTGGCGCTGGCGTCCCGCCTCGTCGGTCGAGTCCACAGGGACCGTAGAGAACATGGGAGCCCGGGCATGAAGCGCGATGTCGTGGTGGCCGGTGTCGGCATGCACCCGTGGGGGAAGTGGGGTCGTTCGTTCGTGTCGTACGGCGTCCACGCTGCCCGTGTTGCGTTGGCCGATGCGGGAGTCGACTGGAGTGACGTCGGCCTGATCGTCGGC
>NZ_LMGG01000001.1:54346-54491 GCF_001427925.1 Nocardioides sp. Root151 | reverse complement strand
GGGTGCGACGTTCGCGCAGGCGTTGGGCTGGAACGGTGCGAAGGTGGCCACCTCCTACGCCGCGTGCGCGACCGGTGCGCAGGCGTTGGACACGGCCCGCGCGCAGATATTGGCCGGCCAGGTCGAGGTGGCGCTCGTGGTGGGT
>NZ_LMGG01000001.1:0-54322 GCF_001427925.1 Nocardioides sp. Root151 | reverse complement strand
TGACCCGGACTGGTTGCGGTTCCGGTTGCTCGGCATGACCAACCCGGCGTACTTCGCGCTCTATGCCCGTCGTCGGATGGACCTGTACGGCGCCACGGCGGAGGACTTCGCGGCCGTCAAGGTCAAGAACTCGCGGCACGGGTTGGCGAACCCGAATGCCCGCTATCGCAAGGAGGTCAGTGCCGACGACGTCCTCAACTCGGCCGTGGTCTGCGATCCCTTGCACCTGCTCGACATCTGCGCCACCAGCGACGGTGGCGCGGCCGTAGTACTGACCTCGGTGGAGTACGCCCGCAAGCACGGGCTCACCGACCCGGTCACGGTCAAGGCGATCTCGACGGTGACGCCGAGGTTCCCGCAGACCACGATCGACATGCCCCTGATGTCCACAGACGCCGGGTCCAGTGCCGAACGGACCTTCAAGGAGTCGATCGCCGACGCGGCGTACGCCGAAGCCGACCTTGGCCCGGAGGACGTCGATGTGGCGGAGGTCTACGACCTGTCGACCGCTCTCGAGCTGGACTGGATGGAGGATCTCGGCCTGTGCAAGCGCGGTGAGGCCGAGCACCTGTTGCGGGCCGGGGACACCACGATCGGTGGCCGCATCCCGGTGAACCCCTCGGGTGGGTTGGCCTGCTTCGGTGAGGCGGTGCCGGCGCAGGCGTTGGCCCAGGTCTGTGAGCTCACCTGGCAGCTGCGTGGTCAGGCCGAGGGTCGTCAGGTGGAGGGTGCCCGGGTCGGGATCACCGCCAACCAGGGCCTGTTCGGCCACGGGTCCTCGGTCATCCTCGCGCGCTGACCCGTTTGGGCGGCGGACGGCCAGTTGCTCAGCGGTCCTCGGGCGTCTCGGCGTCGGCGATCGAGTCGTCGGTCTGGTCCGGCCGATTGACCTGCTCCTCAGGGTCGAGGTCGACGCGCTGGGAGATGTCGGCCGTCTCCATGTGTTCCTCGGCCGGCACGTCTTCCGGCTCGATGTGCCGGTTCTTGTCGGACGGTGCAGGCCCGGGTTCGTTCGGTGAGTTGGTCATGACCAGCGGTACCCAACTCGACCCGTGCCATGACAGCGACTGCGCCGTTCAGGCGGCTTCCACGTCGATGAGCTCGTACTCGGCGAGGAGGTCGCTCGGGTCCTGCGGTTCGACCACGGCCAGGTGGCGAGGCGGGTCGGCCCAGCCGGGCAGGGGCGGTGCGGTGGAGACGTAGGTGTGGCCGGTCGGTGTGGTCGTGGTGACCTGATGTCGACCGTCGGGTGGGTGGGCGCCGTGGGCGGTCCAGCCGGGGGCTTGTTTGGCGTAGTTGCAGCCCTCGCACAGTCCTTGGAGGTCTTCCTCGACGGTTTCACCGCCGTTGGCGATGCCGGTGGCGTGGTCGATGTGTCTGATGGGTGCGTCGCAGTAGAGGGTGCGGCAGATGCCGCCGTCGCGGGTCCGGATGAGGGTGGCGAGTCCGTGCGGGACGATCCGGGCACGCGAGTCCATCGCCGTGAGGCCGCCGTGGGGTGAAGCGTAGACCTTGCGTAGCCAGGTCTGGATTTCGTGTTCGAGCGCGGTGGCGACGAGGTGGCGGGCCAGGTCTGCGGGGATGGTGCCGTGTCCGTCGAGGTGCGCGGGGTCGTGACTGGTGCCGAGGAGGGTCTTGTCGGAGACGACGAGGTTGATCATCACCGGCACCGCGGGGGCCTGGGTCTTGCCGGTGACGCGTTCGACGAGGGTGTCGGCCATGATCTGTGCCCGGGAGCGTTCGTCACCACCGGCGATCAGGGTGTCGGCGGCCTTCTTCAACGCGGCGTACACCTGTACGCCTTGCCCGACCGGGAGGTGCCCGGTGAGGTAGGTCATGGTGTCGGGTGCCGGGCGGATGGTGACCCGGCGGTCCTTCTCCGCCTTCGCGCGGCGGTGCGCGACCGAGGCGGGGTCGAGCTTCGCGGCGAGTTTGCGGGCCTGGTCACCGACCTGCTTCTCCGACAACTTCGCGACCGTCTCGAGGTCGCCGGCGATCTCCTTGTCGACCTTCGCGCGGTCGTCGACCTCCAGGCAGGCGGTCTCCTTGGCGAGGNCCCGGGTGTGCGGCAACTCCTTGCGGAGCAGCTTCGCCAACCCGAGGTGACGTTTCCCGCGGTAGGGCGACTCCCGGCGCGCCAACGCGAGCTGCTCGGGGATGCCGCGACCCTGGCGGCGCTTCCCGACCCCGGAGGCGGCGGCCTTGGCGCGCATCGACTGGTCGAAGTCGACCGACAGCTCGGCCTGGGCTGCGGCGATGGCCGACTTGAGCGTTTCCAGTGCCCCGATCACATCGATGCGGGCGTCGTCGTCGCCCACCGCCTCGGAGACGTTCTGCAGGGCTGAGGTCCACGCGGTCACTGTCGAGGCGTCCAGCACCACTCCAGGGGCCGCGGTGGGCTCCTGGGGCGGGGTGACTTCCGAGGCTTCGAACATGTGTTCGAGTCTATCGAGAATCTTCAACCCTGGCAAGGGATTCTCGACATCTGTGGAGAGGAGATTCCGGTTGTCAAGAGCGCAGCGGTCTCCATGGGCGGGCCCGTTCGTCGCCCTGATCGACCACCGGTTCCGGGGGCTGTGCCGGGCTACCGGCCTTCCTGGTGGCGGGTGAGGTTCTCCTGCACGCGCTGGGCGACCAGCTTGTCCTCCCGGAGCAGGGCGCTCATCTCGCGTGAGTTCAGCACCAACAGCCGCATCGGCGTCTTCGCGGTGACGGTCGCCGCGCGCACGGTGTGCTTGAGCACGCCCATCTCGCCGACCAGCTCACCGATCTCGGTGTCGCGGACGGGCTTGCCGTCGACCTCGATCTCGGCCACCCCGGAGGCGATGATGAACGTCTCGTAGGCGCCCTCGCCCTGGGAGGTGAGCACCTTGCCGGCGGCGACGTTCACGTCGTCGAGGTGCTGGTCGATCCGCGCGAGCACCTTGGTCGACAGACCCTCGAAGAAGGGGACCTGTCGCAGCACGTCGATGCGCTCCTTGGGTACCCGGTTCCTGTTGAACATTCCTGCCCCTTCCGCCCTGCTCAGAGTGGCAGCGGGCCGAGTGCGTGGCAAGGCCTAGCTTGTGATCCCCCGGGTGATCGCGTGCGCGGCGAACGTGACGAGCTCGGCCGGGTCGAGGTCTCCCCAGTCGTTGACGAGGGCGTCGGACACGCCGGCCAGGCCCGAGTGCACGAAGCGGAGCATCGCCGGGTCGTCGGTGAGGCTCCGTCCCTCGATGCGTGCTGCCTCGACCAGCGCATGGCGCAGCGCGTCGTCGTAGCGACCGAAGCTCTCGCGCAGCCGGCTCACGGACTCGCTCCGGTCGCGTTCGGTGGCGCCGGTGGTGTCGCGCCAGGCGGCGGTCATCCGGACGACGCGCCTCCACTGTCGGGCCGACTCGGGGATCAGTGCCTCGATCAGGGCCGCGACGCCGTCGGTGCGCGGCAGGGAGGCGACGAAGTCGGCGGACTCGGCCTGGCTCTCCTCGAGCAGTGCGACGAAGATGTCCTGCTTGTCGGTGAAGTACTGGTAGATCAGGCCGGTGCTGGTACCGGCCCTTTGGGCGACCGCGCGGATCGTCAGTGCGGCGTACCCGCCCTCGTCCAGCAGCGCTGCGGCGGCATCGAGGGTGCCGCGGCGCCGGGCCTCTGCGTCGCCGTGGATCGACCTGGCGTTCATCCCGTTCACTGGGACACCTTAACCACGACGGACCCAGAATGAACAATGTTCATTTTGTCATGGCAGTCGCTGACGCCGCCCCGAGTGGGTGGGCGACGGCGGGCCGTCCATCCCTGGGAGGTACCGGCACGATGAGCACCACGCACCCCGTCCTGACGCACCTGGAACGTCTGGAGGCTGAGAGCATCCACATCATGCGGGCGGCAGTCGCCGAGAGCGAGAACCCCGTGATGCTCTACTCGGTCGGCAAGGACAGTGCGGTGATGCTGCACCTGGCCCGCAAGGCGTTCTACCCGTCACGGCTCCCGTTCCCGCTGCTCCACGTCGACACCACGTGGAAGTTCCGCGAGATGTACGAGCTGCGGGACGCGACCGCAGCGGCGGGCGACCTGGACCTGCTGGTCCACCAGAACCCCGAGTGCGTCGAGAAGTCGATCAACCCGTTCACCCACGGGTCTGCCACCCACACCGACATGTGGAAGACCGAAGGGCTCAAGCAGGCCCTCGACCTCCACAAGTTCGACGCGGCCTTCGGTGGTGCCCGCCGCGACGAGGAGAAGTCGCGGGCCAAGGAGCGCATCTTCTCGATCCGCTCTGCCGAGCACCGGTGGGACCCGAAGCAGCAGCGCCCCGAGCTGTGGCGGATGTACAACGTGCGCAAGTCGCCCGGCGAGAGCCTGCGCGTCTTCCCGCTCTCCAACTGGACCGAGCTCGACGTCTGGGAGTACATCCGGCAGGAGGAGATCCCGATCGTGCCCCTCTACTTCGCGGCGAAGCGGCCGGTCGTCGAGCGTGACGGCGCGTTGATCATGGTCGACGACGAGCGGATGCCGTTGCTGTCGGGCGAGGAACCCGAGCTCAAGAGCGTGCGCTTCCGGACCCTCGGCTGCTATCCGCTGACCGGCGCCGTCGAGAGCGTCGCCACGACCCTGACCGACATCATCCAGGAAATGTTGCTGACCACCACCTCCGAGCGACAGGGGCGAGTGATCGACCACGACAGCACCGCGTCCATGGAGAAGAAGAAGCAGGAAGGCTACTTCTGATGACCCACTCGACCGACCTGATCGCTGACGACATCGAGCAGTACCTCGAGCGGCACGCGAACAAGACCATGCTCCGCTTCATCACCTGTGGCAGTGTCGACGACGGCAAGTCCACGCTCATCGGCCGGCTGCTCTACGAATCGAAGCTGGTCTTCGAGGACCAGCTCACGGCACTCGAGACCGACTCGCGCAAGGTGGGCACCCAGGGCGAGGGCCTCGACTTCGCGTTGCTGGTCGACGGCCTGGCCGCCGAACGCGAGCAGGGCATCACGATCGACGTGGCCTACCGCTACTTCTCCACCGAGCAGCGCAAGTTCGTCGTCGCCGACACCCCGGGCCATGAGCAGTACACCCGGAACATGGTCACCGGAGCCTCCACCGCGGACCTCGCGGTGATCCTCGTCGATGCCCGCAAGGGTGTGCTGACCCAGACCCGACGGCACTCGTTTCTCGTGTCCCTGCTGGGGATTCGCCACGTGGTGCTCGCGGTCAACAAGCTCGACCTGGTCGACTACTCGCAGGAGGTCTTCGACCAGATCGTCGCCGACTACAGCGGCTTCGCGAAGGAGATCGGCCTCGACGACGTCGTGGCCATCCCGATGTCGGCGTACGTCGGCGACAACCTGACCGAGCGCAGTGCCAACACGCCTTGGTACGACGGCCCGACGCTGATCGGGCACCTCGAGACGGTGCAGATCGACGACGAGCTGCTCACCAACCCGTTCCGGATGCCCGTGCAGTGGGTGAACCGGCCCGATCTCGACTTCCGTGGCTTCTCCGGCCAGATCGTCAGCGGCGTGGTGCGGCCCGGTGACCGGGTACGCGTCCTGCCCAGCGGCCGCGAGTCGTCGGTCTCGCGGATCGTCACGATGGACGGCGACCTGGCGGAGGCGATCGCCGGCCAGTCCGTCACGATCACCCTGGCCGACGAGATCGACATCAGTCGGGGCGACGTGCTCGCCATCGCCGACGACCTGCCCGATGTCGCCGACCAGTTCGAGGCACACGTGGTCTGGATGGGCGAGGAGGAGATGCTGCCCGAGCGGCCCTACCTCTGCCAGATCGGCACGATGACGGTGCAGGCGCGGATCACCAAGCCCAAGCACAAGGTCAACGTCAACACACTCGAGAAGACGGCGACCAACACGCTCGCCCTCAACGAGATCGGCGTCTGCAACCTCAGCTTCGACCGCCCCGTGCCGTTCGACCCGTACGCCGCGAACCGCGACACCGGCGGGTTCATCCTGATCGACCGGCTGACCAACTCCACGGTGGGTGCCGGCATGATCGCGCACTCGCTGCGTCGCTCGGACAACATTCACTGGCAGGTCGTGGACGTCGACGAGCGGGCCCGCGAGGCGCTGAACGGACACCGTCCGCAGGTGCTCTGGCTGACCGGTCTCTCCGGCTCCGGCAAGTCGACGATCGCCAATCACCTCGAGCGACGGCTGCACGCACTCGGCGCGCACACCTATCTCCTGGACGGCGACAACATCCGCCACGGCCTGAACCGGGACCTCGGGTTCACCGAGGCCGACCGGGTGGAGAACATCCGGCGGGTCACCGAGGTGGCCCGGCTGATGGCCGACGCCGGACTGGTCGTGATCGCGTCCTTCATCTCGCCGTTCCGCGCCGAGCGCGAGGCGGCCAGGGAGCTGGTCGGGGCCGACCAGTTCTGCGAGGTCTTCGTGGACACCCCCATCGACGTCGCCGAAGGGCGGGACCCCAAGGGGCTCTACAAGAAGGCGCGTCGCGGTGAGCTGGCCAACTTCACCGGCATCGACTCGCCGTACGAGCCACCTCTCGCGCCGGAGCTGCGGATCGACACCACGTCCGTCTCGCCGGAGCAGGCGAGCGACCAGATCGTGGGCCTGCTCCGCGCCCGCGGCGTCATCTCGTGACCCAGACCCACCAGGGCACCACTCAGGGAAGGACTGACCGATGACCCACGACCACGACGGCATTGGTTCCATCGAGGGCCTGCAGGCCGCCGCGCGCGAGGCGTCCGGGTACGACGACTTCGGCACGGACGACTACCTCGAGGGGCTCCAGGTCCTGCTCGAGTCGTTCGAGCGAGAGGCCGACCTCACCCCTCAGGGAAAGGTGATCGCCCGCAAGCTGATCACCGGAGCGCTCACGGGGCGCCTGGCCAGCGAGGCCGGATTCGCGAGACACCCCGAGCATGTCGACGTCCCGATCGAGCAGCCGATCTTCGTCGTCGGCCTGACCCGAACCGGCAGCACCGCACTGCACCGCCTGCTCGGCGCTGACCCGGCGCACCAGGGGGTCGAGATGTGGCTCGCCGAGCGGCCGCAGCCACGACCCGAGCGCGACACGTGGGCGGAGAACGAGGACTTCCGGCGTTCGGACGCCTTCTACCGGGCCCGCCAGGCGGCCGAGGCCGACCTGATGAAGGTGCACTTCATGGGCGCGGAGGAGGTCGAGGAGTGCTGGCGGCTGCTGCAGCAGACGATGCTCTCGACCTCGTTCGAGACCGTGTCCTACGTTCCGTCGTACAGCACGTGGCTGTCGGGCCAGGACTGGACCGAGACGTACGCGCGCCACAGGAAGAACCTTCAGCTGATCGGGCTGCATGCCGCCGACCGGCGATGGGTGCTCAAGAGCCCCAGCCATGTCTTCGCGATCGACGAGATCATGAAGGTCTATCCGGACGCGTTGTTCGTGCGCACGTTCCGGGACCCGCTCACGTCGATGGCGTCGACCTTCAGCCTCTCGGAGCAGGGCGGACACGGTATGTCGAAGTCCTTCGACCGCCCCGCCATCGGGCGCACCCAGCTCGACCTGTGGGCGCGCGGCAACGCGAACTTCAACGAGGCGCGGCTGCGGTACGACCCGGAGCAGTTCATCGACGTCGACTACGACGACTTCGTCTCCGATGCCGTCGGCACCGTCGAGAAGATCTATGCGCAGTTCGCCATGCCCTTCACGGACGCGGCCCGCGCGGCCGTGACGGCATCCCATGAAGCCAGCCTCTCCGACCATCGCCGTCCGTCACACCGCTACTCCCTCGAGGAGTTCGGCGTGAGCGCAGCCGAGGTCGAGGCGAAGTTCGCCGGCGCTTCCTGAACCTTCGCCGGCACTGTCCGAGAAACGAACCGTCAACCAGAACAGGGACACTCGAATGAACGCCACCTGGGAGAAGTTCTGTGCAGATCTGCTCGAGGTCGGGAAGGTCCTGGAGGACGACATCGTCCCCCAGGACCCGCTGACCCAGGCCGAGGGAGTCCGCTACCTGAGTCGGCTGCTCCGGTACGGCACGATCAACAGCGTCGAGTTCACCGATCCGCGGTGGCCGAGCTTCACCTCCGCGCCCAACCCCAACATGATGACGAAGATCGGTGCCGACAACCCCGACAACGTCTACATGCGGGCCAACGTCTCGGGCAGCTACCGCTACCGGGTCACCGGGACCCGCGGCACGGTTCCGTTGATCACGTTCGGTTCACGCGTCAACCGCTACCACATCGACGGCACCATGCTTCAGACCGGCGACCTGCACATCCACGACGTCGAGGTCGACGAGCACGGCCGCTTCGAGTTCATCGCGAGCGTGGACGAGCCGGCGGACGGCGCCTGGCTGCCGTTGTCACCGGACAGCAACCTGATCTCGGTCCGGCAGACCCACCAGGACCGCCGCAACGAGGTCGTCGGTGAGCTGTCCATCGAATGCCTCAACCCTGACGGGGAGTTCAAGCCGTTGGACCCTGACGCGGTGGGGGAGCGTCTCACCAAGGCCGTCGAGGTCGTGAAGGGCATGTCGGAGACCTTCCTCGAGTGGTCCCGCAAGTTCCAGCCCCGCGCCAACGAGATCTTCGACTGGGGTCAGGACTACTTCCAGGATGCCGGCGGTGACCCGACCATCTTCTACCTGCACGGCTACTGGAAGCTGGCCGAGGACGAGGCATGGGTGATCGAGACCGAGGTCCCGAACTGCGAGTACTTCAACTTCGTCCTGCAGAACTTCTGGGTGGAGTCACTCGACTACGACCGCGCGAACATCTACCTCAACAACCACACCGCGAAGCTCAACGACGACGGCACGCTGACGATCGTGGTGGCAGCCAAGGACCCCGGGTACGGCAACTGGATCGACACCGACTCACATCGTGAGGGCACCTGGGCGATGCGCTGGATCAAGGCCGACTCGCACCCGATCCCGACCGCGAAGGTCGTCAAGCTCTGACCGGGGGAGGTGCTGCGCTCAGCGAGCCCTGCGCAGCATCTCCTCGCGCTCGACGACCTTGACCCGGGTGCGGCCCTCGGCCTCGCCCAGGGCGATCTCGTGGGCGTCGAGCCGCTCCCAGTTCTCGAACTCGACGACGTCGACGCCGCGCTCGGCGAAGTAGGCGTTGACCGCAGCAGGGTCGCGCTCGGGAGCGGTGGCCGTGGTCTCCTCGACCAGGTGCCCGACGGTCTGCGCGGCGTCGCTCTTGGTGTGCCCGATCAGGCCGACCGGACCGCGCTTGATCCAGCCGGTCACGTAGGTGCCGGGGATCGGGTCACCGTCGAGGTCGAGGACCCGACCCTCGTCGTTCGGGATCACCGCCGCCCGGGTGTCGAAGGGCAGGTCGGCCACCTGCGTGCTGCGGTAGCCGACGGCGCGGTAGACCGCCTGCACGTCCCAGTCGGTGAAATCGCCGGTGCCCTCGACGCCGCCGTCGCCGACGAGGCGGGTGCGCTCGGTGCGGAAGCCGGTCACGGACTCCTGGCCGAGGATCTCCACCGGCTGCTCGAGGAAGTGCAGGTGGATGCGGTGCGGCTTGTCGCCGGGATCGCGACCGACCCAGTTGGACAGCGTGTTCAGCACCATCTTCGCCTGCTTGTTCGCGGCGATGTGCTCCATGCTCGCGTCGTCGACCTCGAAGCCCTCGGCATGCACGACCACGTCGACGTTGGGGGAGTGGGCCAGCTCGCGCAGCTCGAGCGGGGAGAACTTGGCGTACGCCGGACCGCGTCGCGCGAAGACATGCACGTCGGTCGCCTGCTTGGCCACGAGGCCCGCGTGGACGTTGGCCGGAACGTCGGTGGCGAGCATCTCTTCGCCCGTCTTGGCCAGCACCCGGGCGACGTCGAGGGCGACGTTCCCGGCGCCGACGACGGCGACGTGGCGCGCCTCGAGAGGCCAGTCGCGGGGCACGTCGGGGTGGCCGTCGTACCAGGAGACGAAGTCGGCTGCGCCGTAGGAGCCCGGGAGCTCTTCGCCGGGGATGCCGAGGTCGCGGTCGGACATCGCGCCCGTGGCGATGACGACGGCGTCGTAGAACGCACGCAGGTCGTCGAGCTTGCAGTCGACGCCGTAGGTCACGTTGCCCAGGAACCGGACCTCGGGCTTGGACAGCACCCGCTGGAGCGCCTTGACGATCTCCTTGATGCGCGGGTGGTCCGGGGCCACGCCGTAGCGGACCAGGCCGAACGGGGCAGGCAGCCGTTCCAGCACGTCGACGCTCACGTCGGTCCCGGACTTGGTCAGCAGGTCGGCGGCATAGATGCCGGCCGGGCCGCCGCCGATGATGGCTACACGAAGGGTCATGAGACCAGTCTGGGTGGCGTGTCCGCTCCGCGGAACGACGTCCACGTTGTGGGGTCACAACGTAGGCTTGTGACCATGTTGAGCCCGCACATGCCCGAGCTGCGCGCCCTCGAACTGCTGGTCGTGGTGGCCCGCACCGCCAGCCTGAGCGCCGCCGCCGTTGAGCTCGGCATCAGCCAGCAGGCCGCGTCCTCACGGGTGCGCACCATGGAGTCGTTGGTCGGTGCCACGCTCCTGGCCCGCACACGGCGCGGGTCCGAGCTCACCCCGACGGGCGAGCTCGTCGTGCAGTGGGCGAGCCGGGTGCTGGACGCCGCCGAACAGCTCGACGCCGGCATCACCGCCCTGCGCCAGGACCGACGCGGGCCGCTCGGCATCGCGGCCAGCCTGACCATCGCGGAATACCTGCTGCCCTCATGGCTGGTCGGCGTACGCACGGCGCAGCAGCGCTCCGGAGTGGCGACGACCGAGTTCACACTGACCGCCACCAACAGCGATCACGTCGCCGAGCTGGTCAGGGCCGGCGAGGCCGAGCTCGGGTTCGTCGAGGGTCCCGAGGCGCCTGCCGGCCTGCGACGCCAGGTGGTGGCGGTCGATGAGCTCGTCGTGGTGGTGGCGCCGAGTCATCCGTGGGCGCAGCGACCGAGCCGACGGGTCAGCGTGCACACCCTGGCGGCCACGCCCCTGGTGGTGCGCGAGGCCGGCTCCGGCACGCGCACCGTGCTCGAACGGGCGCTCGCGCACCTGGCCGCCGTCGACCCGGCACTCGAGTTCTCCAGTACGGCGGCCGTGCGCGCGGCCGTGGCCGCGGGTGCGGCGCCTGCGGCGCTCAGCGTCCACGCCGTCCACGACGACCTGGCCGCGGGTCGGCTGGTCCGGATCGCCATCAGCGGGCTGGAGCTGCCGCGGCCGCTGCACGCCGTGTGGAAGGGCGGCGCGCGACCGCCGGCGGGCCCGGCCCGCGAACTCGTCGACTGGGCGACCAGCTCACGGTCCTGACGGGCTCAGGGCGACTCCGGGTGCTCGGGTGCCCGGCCACCGGCCAGACGCGGAATCACGACCAGGGCGACGGTCGCGAGCACCACCATGCCAAGGCCGACGACCGTGGCTGTCTGTCGATCGACGACGACGTCGAAGACGAACACCGCCAGACCGGTGACGAGCAGTCCGATGAGGAACATCACGACCTGCGCCAGGTGATGACCAGCCATCACCAGGCGCTGCTTGCGCCGCCACCGGAAGACCCGGCGGTGAAGGGCGATCGGCGAAAGCAGGAGTGTCGTGGTGGTGGCCGCGAGCAGCACCAGCACCAGGTAGAGGTGCCGCTGGAAGTCATCCAGGTCGGAGAACGCCGACTGGAACGGCAGCGTCAACAGGAAGCCGCCGAGGATCTGTACGCCGGTCTGCAGCACCCGGAACTCCTGCAGCAGGTCGTCCCAGTTGCGGTCCGCGCGCTCCTCGGTGGACTCGTCGCGGCCCTTCGGCTCAGCCGCTGGCGTCACGAGCCGCGCCAGCCTCGGTCGTGGCGCCCTCGGTCTGCAGCTTCCCGCCCTGGTCCTCCAGGTGGGCGCGGACGAACCAGTGGAAGAGCTCGAGCTGCTCGACCTGCCCGATCAGCACGTCCTGGGTCACCAGGTCGAGATCGTCCAGGGCCTTGATCGCCTCCCGGTAGGAGGTGATCACGCCCCGATACGTGATGTCGAGGGCGGCGAGGTGCTCCTGCGTGGTGGCCCGGCCGATGCTGTAGTCGTCACACGCGCGTTCCTTGACGAGGGCACCCGGGGTGCCGCGCGGTGCGCCACCCAACGTGGCGATCCGCTCGGCGAGGGCGTCGGCCATCGCGCGCACTGCGTCGACCTGCGGGTCGATCATCTCGTGGACGGCGATGAAGTGCGGCCCCACGACGTTCCAGTGCACGTGCTTGAGGGTGAGCTGGAGGTCGTTGGCGGCATGAAGGCGTGACTGCAGCAGGTCGATGATCTTCTGGGCCGCGCCCTCCTCGAGACCGGGAACCGTGTAGTGCAGCGCCGTGTCGGTAGCCATGCCCGGGCAGTACCCGCATCCGATTCCTTCATACGGGCACCGACTGCCGTACGCGGTGCGGGGTACCGGGGTCGCCGACATCGACGGAAGGGATGACTCTCACGATGACCAACGAATCGAGCACGACGAAGGTCGCCGTCCTGGTCGGCGCCGAGGGCATCGAGCAGGCCGAGCTCACCGGGCCGTGGGAGGCCCTGGCGGCCGCGGGGTGGCGGCCCGTGCTGATCTCACCCGAGTCGGGGGACGTGCAGGCCTACCACCACCTCGATCCCGCCGACAGCTTCACGGTGGACCAGAAGGTCGGTGACGCCGACCCGGGGGCGTACGCCGCCGTCGTACTGCCCGGCGGTGTGGCGAACGGCGACCAACTGCGCACCGACGAGACGTCCGTCGAGTTCGTCCGGCACTTCCTCGAGGCAGGTAAACCGGTGGCCGCGATCTGCCACGCCATCTGGACCCTGGTGGAGACGGGTGGCCTGGAGGGACGACGGCTCACGTCATGGCCGAGCCTCCAGACAGATGTCCGCAACGCCGGTGGCGAGTGGGTCGACGAGGAGGTCGTGGTCGACGGCAACTTGGTCACCAGCCGCAAGCCCGACGACCTGCCTGCCTTCAACAAGGCGCTCCTCGATCAGCTCGGGTCGGTCTGAGATGGCAACCCGCTCCGAGGAGGTGTACGTCGCCAACTGGGACCCGCGCCGGGCGGAGACGATCGACATGTTCGGCTCGGACGTCCTGCCCGGGCTCGGCAGCCACGAAGGCCCGGCGTGATGCGGGAGCGAGCAGTAGTCTCAGCCCATGCCTGACCAATCGACTGCCGGCGGGAACGACACCGGACCCTATTTCGCGGAGCTCAGCAAGGTGCTGATGTCCGACCATGACGTGGCAGGCACCCTGCAGCGCATCTGCGACCGATCGTTGGAGGTCGTTCCGGCGGCGGCCTTCAGTGCGATCACGGTGCGGCGACGCCGGGGCCGGCTCGAGACACTGGCGCACACCGACGAGATCGCCCTCCGCTGCGACGAGCTGCAGTACGAGTTCGAGGAAGGCCCCTGCATCGCGTCGGCCCTCGAGGACGAGCCCTACCTGATCCTCTCGACCAGCGATGACCAGCGCTTCCCGCTGTGGGGACCCAAAGTGGCGGACCTGGGCGTGCACTCGTTGATCAGCGTGCAGCTCTCCGCGGCGGCCATCGACCCCGACCGCGACCCGCTCGGCGCCATCAACCTCTATGCGACCAAGGTCGACACGTTCACCGAGGAGGACCTGCAGCGCCTCATCGTGTACGGCGTACACGCGGGCAACGCCCTGGCGACCTCCCACCTGGTGACGACATTGGGAGAAGCAGTGGAGCGACGCCACGAGATCGGTGTGGCACAGGGAGTGCTGCTGCAGCGGTACGGGCTCGACCAGGAGCAGGCCTTCGAGACCCTCCAGCGCTACTCCAGCCACGCGAACGTGAAGTTGCGCGACGTGGCAGCCCTGGTGATCGAGCAGGGCGGGTTGCCGGCCAGCTACAAGGATGTCGCCCAGGAGTCCTGAGTGGCGGCACCCGTGCGTCAGGGGTGCCGGCCGGATCGATGCCCTGCCGGTCTGAGGGATCCGCACGTGGGTACCGCGCGTCGGACACCGTGAGACGAAAGGAAGTGGACGCGATGCCGAAGCGCAAGCCTGGTCCCAGCGTCAAGGACCCAGAGCTCTACGAGGAGCTGCGCGACGAGGGGGCGAGCAAGGAGAAGTCGGCCCGGATCGCGAACAAGGCGGCCGCCAGCTCTCGCTCCAAGGTCGGGCGCAAGGGCGGGGAGTCCGGGTCGTACGACGACTGGACGGTCGCCGACCTGCGCTCCCGGGCGAAGGAGATCGGTATCGACGGCCGGTCGAAGATGAACAAGAGCGAGCTGATCAAGGCCCTCAGGAACCATTGAGCGCGGGCTGCCCGGTCGACAACGGGCTCCGGCCCAACTGCGCGAGGAGATCGGCGGGGTGGGCGAACACGGACCCCGCACCGGCGCCCCGCAACGAGGCTTCGTCGATGCCGCCGCAGAGCAGGCCGATGGTCGGAACCCCGCACGCCTGGGCGGCCTGTGCGTCCCAGACGGAGTCGCCGACCACGATCGCGCGCTCCGCGTCGACGGCATGCATCGCGGCCTGGATCAGGTCTGGCGCCGGCTTGCTGTGAGCGACCTCGGTTCCCGACAGCACCACCGTGAGGGATCCTGCGGCGTCGACGGTGGAGAGCAGTGCCTCGGTGACCTCCTGGCTGCCGGAGCTGGCCAGCACGAGTCGGTGTGTCGAGGCGAGGCGGCTCAGGAGGTCCGAGGCGCCACGTGTCTCGTGCACCTGCGACATGAGGTCGCGGAAGTGGCTGTCGTGGGCCCGGCGTACGTCGTCTCCGACGGCCCACTCGGCGGCCTCGCCGGCAACCTGCGCGACCAGGCGATCGCCGCCCATGCCGATGCAGCGGTGCACATCGCTCCCGCTGACCTGCAACCCGACGTCCCTGAAGGCGCCCATCCAGGCCACGACGTGCTGGTAGACGGAGTCGACCAGGGTGCCGTCGAGGTCGAACACGACCGTGTCGATCGGGGAGTGCTGCCCTGCGGGCATGTGCGGATCCTCTGCTTGGTGACTGTGTCAGTTTCCGTTACCCAATCCGGTCCAGCGCATGCCGTGAGGTCTGCTGACAGACGAAGGTCACGGGCATTCGCATGGGACCCGCTGCCTCGGGTACCGCGACCACTGGTCGTCAAGGTCGAGAGGTGCAGAGATGGGCAAGCGGGCAACGTTCGTCGCAGCAGGTGCTGGGTGCCTGGTCGGCGCATGTCTCGGGCGGGCTCGGCAGCGCGCCCGGGGTCCGCATCTCGTCGCCGCCGGTGCGCACCCTGCGGAGCTCGCCGCCATGCAGAAGGTGGCCCGTCGGTCGCGCCGCGCGGCCGCCGACGCGAGCGCCGCACTGATCAACGACCGCTTCCGGGGCCCATGAGGCCAGGGGAAACTCCTGTGCCGCCGTGCCGGAACCAGGGACTGGAAAACCGAGGTGTCGTGCGCTAAGTTGCGGTGCGACGGCATCATCTGCCGGAGCATCACGAGTGCCAACGAGGTCCACGGTTACACCTCTCGCTGAAGTCAACGGCGAGGCCCGAGCGAATTCCCCCGGGAGGCCGCCATGGCCAGCATTGATATCCAGAAGAATCCCTTCGACGACCTGCCCCGCGACCAGCGGCGCAAGCTCACCGCGAGTCTTCTCCAGCGCGCCGCGCGTGCCAGTACGCCGGAGGAACGAGCGCGGTTGCTCGAGGACGTCGTGCTCGCCAACGTGTGCGTGGCACGCAGCATCGCCTCGCGCTACAAGTCGCGCGGCATCGCGTCCGAAGATCTCGAGCAGGTGGCCAACGCGGCCCTCGTGCGCGTCGTCCAGAAGTTCGACGGGGAGCACGAGAGCGACTTCCTCGCCTATGCCGTGCCGAGCATCAGGGGGGAGATCCGTCGCTACTTCCGTGACCACGGCTGGGTGGTCCGCCCGCCGCGGCGCATCCAGGAGCTCCAGTCGCGGGTCATCGAGGAGCGGGACCGCCTGGGCAGCGAGGGGCGGCGCACGCCGAGCGACGGCGAGATCGCGGCTGCTCTCGACGTGCCCGAGCAGGAGGTGTCCGAGGCCCTCCGCGCGGAGGGTTGCTTCACCCCGACGTCGCTCGACGCCCCCGTGGGCGACGACGTGGGCGCCAGTCTGGGCGACATGCTGCCCGATCCGCAGGCCGACGAGGCTGCCGCGGCGGAAGCGCGCGTGATGCTGCGTCCGGTGGTGCGCAGGCTGTCCGCCCGAGACCGCAAGCTGCTCCGGATGCGCTTCTTCGACGAGCTCACCCAGCAGGAGATCGCCGACGAGTTCGGGGTCACCCAGACCCAGGTGTCCCGACTGCTGAGTCGCATCATGCGCGACCTTCGCAGCGGTCTCGTGGAAGGGCGCGAGGACATCGAGGCCTGACGATCGGGCATGCCGAAGCCCCAGTTGGATACCGTGAGGGGGATGGAGTGGCACGTTCTCGGCCAGAGGGGGCGACATGCCCACCACACCCACTGATGTCCAGATTCCGTCCGGGCTGCCCGTCCTGCCCGGCGTCGTCCTCACGGGCAGCTACCTGCTCACGGACGTCCCACCGCTCAACCGCGGTGACACCATGGACGCGATCGTGCTGCCACATCGACGGGTGGCGCTCATGGTCGCCGACGTGGTGGGCCAGGGCTTCGGTGCAGCCCTGGCCGTCACCCAGGTCCGGGCGATCCTGCGGGAGCGACTCACGGGTGGCGCGGGGCTGCTCGGTGCACTCGAGAGCGTCGACGCCTACGCCGAGCACCATCCGGAGACCTGCGCCACCACGATGTGCGTCGCCGTCCTCGACCTCGACAACGGGCATGTCGAGTACGGCACGGCCGGTCATCTGCCGCCCATGATCCTCACCCCCTTCCGGCCCGCACGCATGCTGCCGTCGGAGCAGGGGCGCCCCTTGGGGACCGGGGGCGACTTCCACACCGGGTGGGCGAAGCTGGCGCCGGACGACCTGCTGGTGCTCTACACGGACGGCCTGGTGCGCACCCCCGCTCGGTCGTTGGACCTGGCGAACGCACAGCTGCTGCAGGTGGCGGCGACGGCACTCGACCGGACGATGTCCGGCCCGGCGGTCCAGCGTGGGGACGAGGTGTGCCGGGCCATCCTGAACGGTGCCGGCACGGCCGGCGACGTACGAGACGACGTGGCGCTGATCGTGGGAGCGCGTAGCCCCGCCCCCGCGACGTACTCCATCCGCGCGTCGGCCAGCACGGCCTCGGCGTCGACGGTCCGTGACGGGCTGCGTGACTGGCTCGACGCGATCGGTGCGGGCCTCCTCGACCACATCGGACTCGACCATGCGCTCGCGGAGCTGGTCACGAACGCGACCCAACATGCCTACCCGGATGACACGCGAGATGCCGAGCGCCCGCTGTGGGTCGACGCCGCGCTGGACGACAGCGGGACGGTGACCGTCACGGTCTCCGACGCCGGCCGGTGGCGCGAGGAGGTCTCTGACGGCCGGGGACTGATGATGGCCGCCGCGCTGGCCGACAGCATGGACGTCCGCCGGGGCCCGCGCGGAACGGAGGTCGAGCTGCGGCTGAAGTTGGCCCGACCCGTGCAACTGCTCCAGTCCGAGCCGGAACCGCGGGCCGCCCCCGTGGTCGACGACCATGACGGAGAGCTCCACACGGTCGCTGCGCGGGGGAGCCTGGTCGCCAAGGGGCCGATCGACGGCGTGACCATCGAGGTCTTCGACGCAGCGCTGCACGAGGCGACCCGGGCGGGCACTGCCTCGGCCACGGTCGATCTCAGCGGGGTCACCCACCTCGCGAGCCCGGGGGTGCAGTCGCTCTTCGAGTTCCTGGCCCGCACCAAGAGGGCCGGGGCCGAGCTGACCTTCCTGGCACCGGCAGGTTCCCCGGCCGCCCAGATCATGACGCTCGTCGGACTGGTGTCGGCTTGATCCGGATTTGTCGGGAACTGCGCGGTATGAGCATGCACGGTCCGGGTACTGGCTTCTCGCGTCGGGGCCGATCGGCCAGTGCGGACCGGCTTCGACGTCCAGGCAACACACGGGCTGGCGCCTCACTCTGCACTGCTTGCGCGCGGCACTGCCGAACGAGTCCCGGCCCGCTCCTGATCGCGGAGCCCTCCCGTACGCCGTGCGAGGGCTCCGCGATCCACGTCCCGACGGCGAGGATTCCAGGGTGCGACTGCGACGGGTGTCACCGCACGATCCCGGCTGGAGCCGGCGCCGGGCCGGCCGCGGGTTCGTCTATCTCGACGAGGTGGGGGAACGGCTCCCGGACGACGACGCCCAGAGGATTCGGGACCTCGCCGTGCCGCCGGCCTGGCAGGACGTGTGGATCTGCCCGGTGGTCAACGGCCACCTGCAGGCGGTCGGCACGGACGCCGCGGGTCGCCGGCAGTACCTCTACCACCCGGACTGGCGGATCCGTCGTGACGCCGAGAAGTTCGAGCGCACCACGTCCCTGGGACGGGTGCTGCCGCGGATGCGCAGGGCGGTGTCGCGCCATCTCCGGGACGACGAGATGAGCGAGGCGCGCGCCTGTGCGGTGGCCGTTCGCCTCCTCGATCTCGGGTACTTCCGGATCGGCAACGACGTCTACACCGACGAGTACGGCAGCTTCGGTCTCACCACGCTCGAGCGACGACACGTGCGGGTCTCCGGTGAGGTCGCCACGTTCGACTTCGTCGGCAAGTCCGGGGTCGAGCACGTCGTGACCATCGACGACGCCAGGTGTGTCGCGGCGATCAAGGCGTTGCGGGCGCGCCGGGGTGGGCCCGATGAGCTGATGGCGTTCAAGCACGGTCGACGATGGCACCGGCTCGAGCCCGCCACGATCAACGACTACGTCCGTGAGGTCTCGGGAGTGGAGGTGACGGCCAAGGACTTCCGCACCTGGCACGCGACCGTGCTGGCCGCGGTGGCCCTGGCGCAGAGCCCGGAGCCGGGAGAGAGCAAGGCCTCACGCAAGCGGGCGGTGCGTGCGGCCATGGAGGAGGTCGCGGAGTATCTCGGCAACACCCCCACGGTGGCGAGGACGTCGTACGTCGACCCGCGAGTGCTCGACCTCTACGAACAGGGCGAGGTCATCGGCACCAGTCGATCCGCGTCGCAATCCGCGGTGGAGAAGGCAGTCCTGCTTCTGCTGGGTCAGTAGCATCGCCACGGTGAAGACCACCCAGATCCGCCTTGCGTCCCGACCCGTCGGTGAGCCCCAGGACAGCGACTTCTCGTTCGTCGACGAGGAGCTCCCGGCACTCGAGGAAGGACAGGTCCTGCTGCGCACGATCTACCTCTCCCTCGACCCCTACATGCGCGGCCGGATGAGCGCCGCCAAGTCGTACGCCGAGCCGGTCGAGGTCGGCGCCGTGATGATCGGCGGCACCGTGTGCGAGGTGCTCGAGTCGCGTTCATCCGCACTCCAGCCGGGTGACCTCGTGCTCGCCTTCGCCGGCTGGCAGACCCACGCCGTCGTCGACGCCGGTCAGACTCGCCGTCTCGACCCCGAGGCCGCACCGGTCTCGACCGCGCTCGGCGTCCTGGGCATGCCCGGCTTCACGGCGTACGCCGGACTCCTCGAGATCGGCAGGCCGAAGGCGGGGGAGACGGTCGTCGTCGCGGCGGCCACCGGTCCGGTCGGTTCCGCGGTCGGCCAGATCGCGAAGGTCAGGGGCGCCCGCGCGGTCGGCATCGCAGGCGGACCCGAGAAGTGCCGGGCCCTGCTCGAGGAGTTCGGCTTCGACGCGGCCGTCGACCACCGCTCGCCGACCTTCGTCGACGACCTCACCGCGGCCACCCCGGACGGCATCGACGTCTATTTCGAGAACGTCGGGGGCCCGGTGGCCGCTGCCGTGGCCCGACGCCTCAACACGTTCGCCCGCATCCCGGTGTGCGGCCTGGTCGCCAACTACAACGCGACCTCCGCGCCCGAGGGACCCGACCAGCTGCCAGCCTTCATGGGGAAGGTGCTGTCGCTCAGCCTGACCATCCGCGGGTTCATCCAGCAGGAGTTCGTGCCCACGCATCACGAGGACTTCCTGCGTGACATGGCCGGGTGGGTCGCCGACGGCTCGGTGCGCTACCGCGAGGACGTCGTCGACGGCCTCGACCAGACGCCCGAGGCCTTCCGCGGACTCCTGACCGGACGCAACTTCGGCAAGCTCTTGGTGCGCGTCGGCGACGCGTAGGTCACCCGCTCCCGACCCGCGCGGCGTCCGGTCGAGTGCGCGGCCGGGCTCCCGTGGCGGGCCGGGGGACGCGCGCGGGATAGAGTCCCGCCCGTGGGTATCCAGATCACGCCGAGCATCCTGAACGCCGACCTTGCCGACCTGGCCAACGAGGTACGCCGCATCGGCAGTGCCGACTGGGTGCACGTCGACGTCATGGACAACCACTTCGTGCCGAACCTGACCCTCGGGTTGCCGGTCGTGGAGTCGCTGGCCAGGTCGACGCCGTTGCCGATGGACGCACACCTGATGATCGAGGACCCCGACCGCTGGGCTCCGGCGTACGCCGAAGCCGGTTGCGGCTCGGTGACCTTCCACGTCGAAGCGGCCAAGGCACCCGTCCGCCTGGCTCGTGAGATCAGGGCCCAGGGCGCCCGCGCGTCGATGGCACTCAAGCCGGCCACGCCGATCGAGCCCTACGAGGACCTCCTCGCCGAGCTCGACATGCTGCTGATCATGACCGTCGAGCCGGGCTTCGGTGGCCAGAAGTTCCTCGACCTCTGCCTGCCCAAGATCCGCAAGGCGCGGGCGCTGATGGACAAGCACGGACTCGAGACCTGGCTCCAGATCGACGGCGGTGTCTCGCTCGAGACCATCGAGCGTTGCGCCGAGGCCGGTGCCGACGTGTTCGTCGCCGGGTCGGCCGTCTACTCCGCCCAGGACCCCGACGCCATGGTGCGCGAGCTCAAGGCGAAGGCCGAAGCCTCCGCCGGCTAGCTCACCCTGCACCCTGTCCGCATCGACCTGTCGCCAGTTCTGATCGACCTGTCGTGAGTTCGGGTCGACCTGTCGCCAGTTCGGCCCGAGAGTCAGAACTGGCGACGGGTCGTCAAGAACTGGCGACGGGTCGCGGAAGGGAGACGGGTGCAGTCTTGGTGGCCGGGCTCACATCCGCGCGCCGTGGGTGGTGTGGCAGGATTGCTCCCGTCGAGTTTTCAACTCGCGTGCTCTGGGGTCGGTGCAATTCCGAGCCGGCGGTGACTGGGTGAAGAGGTTTCACCCGGAAGTCCGCGACCCGGTCACAACCAGTGACCGGTTGACCAGGTGAGATTCCTGGACCGACGGTCAAAGTCCGGATGGGAAGTGCACGCAGTGGTTGATGCTCTGCGTGAGGCCGTCCGACGCGCAGCACGCACGAGTTGACCCCCTGCCGATCGACCCGCATCAAGCCCCAGAGTCCGCGACCGGACCGAGAGGGCAAGCGGATGACCAGGGTGATCACCGAAGACTCTGCCGTCGAATACTCTGCCGCCGAGCAACGCGCCATGCTGCGTGCGCTCGAGATCGCGGCCACCCCGGGCGTGCCCCTCGGCCCGAACCCACGCGTCGGATGCGTGCTCCTCGACGACGACGGCATCGAGGTCGCCGAGGGCTTCCACCGCGGAGCCGGCACGCCGCACGCCGAGGCGGCCGCACTCGCCGAGGCCGCCGGCCAGGCGCCGGGTGACCTTGCCCGCGGTACGACGGCCGTGGTCACCCTCGAGCCCTGCAACCACACCGGTCGAACCGGTCCGTGCGCCCAGGCCCTCATCGACGCCGGCGTACGTCGGGTGGTCTTCGCCCAGTCCGACCCGAATCCCGTGGCTGCCGGGGGAGCGGAGACGTTGCGGGCAGCCGGTGTCGACGTCGCGCACGGCCTTCACGAGGACGCCGCCCGACGACTCAACCGGGCGTGGACGTTCGCGGTCGAGCACCAGCGTCCTTTCGTGACCTGGAAGTTCGCGACCACCCTCGACGGCCGCAGCGCCGCTGCCGACGGCACCAGCCGCTGGGTGTCGTCACTGCCGGCCCGGCGTGACACGCACCGCCTGCGCGGTGAGTGCGACGTGATGATGGTCGGCGCCAACACGGTCGACGTCGACGACCCCGAGCTGACGGTGCGCGACGAGCTGGACCAACCCGTGGAGGCGCAGCCGCTGCGTGTGGTGATGGGGCTGCGCGACCTCCCGGCGACGAAGAGGATCTTCAACGACTTGGCGGAGAGCCTGCACCTGCGCACGCACGATCCGCGCGAGGCGCTGCAGCAGGTCTTCGACCTCGGACGCCGTCACGTCTTCCTCGAGGGCGGGCCGACCCTGGCCGCCGCCTTCCTCGAGGCCGGACTGATCGACGAGGTCGTCACCTACGTCGCGCCGATGCTGCTCGGCGCCGGACGCAACGCCGTGGCCGACCTCGGAATCAGCACGATCACCGACGCGTTGCACTTCGCGATCGACGACGTGACCGTGCTCGGCACCGGCGCCGAGACCAACATCCGCCTCACCATGACACCGAGTTCGTTGGTTGAGGAGCGAGCGCCAGCGAGCGTCTCGAAACCACACACAGAGGAGAGCTGAATGTTCACCGGAATCGTCGAGGAACTCGGCACGATCGAGGCGATCGAGTCCCAGGGTGACGCGATTCGCCTCTCCATCCGCTCGGCCGTCGTGCTCGACGGCACCGGCCTCGGTGACTCGATCGCCGTCAACGGCTGCTGCCTGACGGTCGTGGAGCACGACGAAGCCGTCTGGACCGCCGACGTCATGCAGGAGACCCTCGACAAGACCTCGCTCCTCGGCGTACAGCCGGGCGACAAGGTGAACCTCGAGCGTGCGGTCACCGTCGAGAAGCGCCTGGGCGGCCACATCGTGCAGGGCCACGTCGACGGCGTCGGCACCGTCGTACGCCGGACCCCCAGCGAGCACTGGGAGATCGTCGAGATCTCGATGCCCGAGGGCATGGGCCGCTACCTGGTCGACAAGGGCTCCATCACGGTCGACGGCATCTCCCTCACCGTCGTGGAGACCCACGGCGACACGTTCACCGTCAGCCTCATCCCCGAGACGTTGGCGCGTACCACCCTCGGCTTCCGGGGACCCGGCGACCGGGTCAACCTCGAGGCCGACGTCATTGCCAAGCACGTCGAGAAGTTGCTGGCCAGTGGCTACATCAACCAAGGAGACAGCACCAATGAAGGACCAGGCAATGAGTGACAAGGTGCGACTCGACAGTGTCGAGGACGCCATCGCGGACATCGCGGCCGGCAAGGCAGTTGTCGTCGTGGACGACGAGGAGCGCGAGAACGAGGGCGACATCATCTTCGCGGCCAGCAAGGCCACCCCGGAGCTGATGGCGTTCACGATCCGCCACTCGAGCGGCGTGATCTGCGTGCCGATGCCCGCCGAGATGCTCGACCGCCTCGAGATCCCGTTGATGACGCCGCACAACAAGGACAAGCTGCGGACGGCCTACACCATCTCGGTCGACGCCCGTGACGGCGTGAGCACCGGCATCTCCGCCGCCGACCGGGCGCACACCGCGCGCGTGCTGGCCGACTCCGCGACCGAGCCGTGGGAGATCACCCGTCCCGGCCACGTCTTCCCGCTGCGCTACCGCGAGGGCGGCACCCTGGTCCGTCGCGGCCACACCGAAGCCGCCGTCGACCTGGCCAAGCTGGCCGGGTTGACCCCGGCCGGCGTGCTCGTCGAGGTGGTCAACGACGACGGCACGATGAAGCGCGCCCCCGAGCTGCGCGCCTTTGCCGACGAGCATGGCCTGAAGATGATCTCGATCGAGGACCTCGTGCGCTACCGCCGCCGCACGGAGGTGCTCGTCGAGCGCGTCGCCGAGACCGACCTGCCCACGAAGTTCGGCGACTTCACTGGGTACGGCTACCGCATCACGATCGACGACAGCGAGCACATCGCCCTGGTGTACGGCGACATCAGCGGTGACGCGCCGGTGCTGACCCGGGTGCACTCGGAGTGCCTGACCGGCGACGTGTTCGGCAGCCACCGCTGCGACTGCGGTCCGCAGCTCGACGAGGCGCTCGAGCGGATCGTGGCCGAGGGCCGCGGCATCGTCGTCTACCTGCGCGGCCACGAGGGCCGCGGCATCGGGCTGGTCGCCAAGCTGCAGGCGTACGCGTTGCAGGACGGCGGGCGCGACACCGTCGACGCCAACCTCGACCTCGGGCTGCCCGCCGACGCGCGTCACTACGGCACCGCCACCCAGATCCTGCGCGACCTCGGGGTCGGCACGGTGCGATTGATGACCAACAACCCCGACAAGGTCAACAACCTCGAGGACTTCGGCATCACCGTGGCCGAGCGGGTGCCGCTGACGCCGCACCCCAACGACCACAACCTCGCCTACCTGATGACCAAGCGCGACCGTATGGGCCACGCGCTGCCGGACCTCGAGCCGGCGCCCACGTTGGACGGACACGACACGTTGGAAGGACAAGAGCTGTGAGTGGAGCGGGAGCCCCCGACCAGAAGCCGATCGACTGCCACGACCTGCGGGTCGCCGTGGTCGCCTCGAGCTGGCACGAGGAGGTCATGAACGGCCTCCTCGAGGGTGCCGACCGTGCCCTGCGCGCGCACCAGGTGGAGGCGCCGACCGTCGTGCGGGTGCCCGGCGCCTTCGAGCTGCCCGTGGTGGCGGCCGCGCTGGCCACGACGTACGACGCGGTGATCGCGCTCGGTGTCGTGATCCGCGGCGGCACGCCGCACTTCGACTTCGTCTGCAACGCAGCCACCGATGGGCTCGGTCGGGTCGCCCTCGACACCGGTACGGCGGTCGGCTTCGGCCTGCTCACCTGTGACGACGAGCAGCAGGCCCTCGACCGCGCGGGGTTGGCCGACTCCCGCGAGGACAAGGGGTGGGAGGCCACGTCCGCGGCGCTGGCCACCGCCCAGCTCCTCAAGCAGGTACGCCGCGGCATCATCGAGTGATCGCTCGTGAGACCGGCGCGGGACGCGGTCGTCGTACGCCGTAGGCTTGTCGACCGTGAAGACGTTCGAGGAACTCTGGGCCGAGCTCAACGAGAAGGCCCAGACCCGACCTGAGGGATCCGGCACGGTGCGACAGCTCGACGCCGGCGTCCATGCCATCGGCAAGAAGCTGGTGGAGGAGGCCGCGGAGTCCTGGATGGCCGCCGAGCATGAGGGCAAGGACGCAGCAGCCGAGGAGATCAGCCAGCTGCTCTACCACGCCCAGGTGCTCATGATCGCCACCGGCATCACTCTCGACGACGTCTACTCACACCTCTGAGGAACCCCCACATGACGCAGACCGCCAACCAGAAGCTCCTCCGGATCGCGGTGCCCAACAAGGGCTCGCTGTCCCAGTCCGCGACCGAGATCCTGCGTGAGGCCGGCTACCGCCAGCGCAGCGACACCAAGGAACTCGCCCTCATCGACGCCGAGAACGGAGTCGAGTTCTTCTACCTGCGTCCGCGTGACATCGCGTTGTACGTCGGCGAGGGCACGCTCGACATCGGCATCACCGGCCGCGACCTGCTCCTCGACTCCGGCGCCGAGGCCGAGGAGGTGGTCCAGCTCGGGTTCGGCCGTTCGAAGTTCTTCTTCGCCGGCCCGGCCGGCCAGTTCACCGACGCCTCCGAGCTCGAGGGCAAGCGCATCGCCACGTCGTACGTCGGTGTGGTGCAGCAGTTCCTCGACAAGCGCGGCATCAACGCGACCGTGACCCGCCTCGACGGAGCCGTCGAGACCAGCATCCAGCTCGGCGTCGCCGACGTGATCGCCGACGTCGTCGAGACCGGCAGCACCCTGCGTGCCGCCGGCCTCGCCACGTTCGGAGAGGTCGTGCTCGAGTCCGAGGGTGTGCTGATCACCCGCGGTGGCGACCGACCGGCCGGGTTCGACGTGTTCCTGCGTCGTCTCCAGGGCGTCCTCGTGGCCCGCTCCTACGTGATGATGGACTACGACATCCGCAGCGAGCACGTCTCGAAGGCGGTCGACCTGACCCCCGGCATCGAGAGCCCGACGGTCAGCCCGTTGCATCGCGAAGGGTGGGTCGCGGTGCGTGCGATGGTGCCCCGCGACGGCGCCCAGAGACTGATGGACGAGCTCTACGACATCGGTGCCCGCGGCATCCTGCTGACCGACATCCACGCCTGTCGGGTGTGAGCGCGGCCGTGTCCGAGCTGACACTGCCGCACACCTGGCGGCCGTTGGGCGTCCGCATGGCCGGCATCGCTGGCGGCGTCATGCTGCTGGTGCTGTGCGGTGCGACCTGGTTCCTCTTCGACTCCGAGGTGCGCGAGACGTTCACGCTGTTCCAGCGTGGCACCGCGCTGCTGCTCGGACTGTTCGTGGCGTCGCTGGTCCACGCGCTGGTCCGGGCCAGGGCGGTCGCCACCAGCGAGGGGCTGCTGGTCGTCAACGGCTACCGGACCCGGTTCTACGAATGGGCCGAGATCGTCGCGATCCACCTGCCGCGCGGGGCACCGTGGGCCACGCTCGACCTGGCCGACGGCACCACGTGTGCGGTGATGGCGATCCAGGGCAGCGACGGCGCCCGCGCCAAGCAGGCGGTCCGAGAGATCCGTTCCCTGTTGGGCTGAGTGCCTGAGTGGCTCAGAGCGCCCGGATGCCCCACGAGACGGAGAGCTCGCCACCGTCCGGAGCGAGGGTCGTGAGGTCCTCACCCGACCGGAACGCGTTGGCCTGTGCGGTCATCGGCTCGACTGCCAGCGAGCGGCGTGCCGTCGCGGGCACGTCGTCGGCCGAGTAGACCTGCAGCCACCTCACGTTGTCGTCGACCCAGAGGGTCACGCCCCGCTGCGGCCCCTGGAGTACGACGACCGCACGGCCGGCCTCGTCACGCACCAGGTCGGTGAATGAGTCGTTGAGCACGGTGGCCCGGATCGGCCGCGAGACCCGGAAGTCGAGCTCGGTGCCCTCCACCTCCTCGCTGCCGACCGGCAGCAGGCGGTCCGCGGAGACGAGAGAGCGCCGGGCCGCGGGCAGGGTCAGCTCCCAGTCGTCGATCGGCCCGTCACCCGCGAGCAGATACGGGTGCGCGCCGCAGGCATAGGGCGCGGGCGAGTCGGAGAGGTTCGTGGCGGTCTGGGTGACCGTGAGCCCGTCGGCGGACAGGTCGTAGAGCACGTGCAGGTCGACCGCCCACGGGTAGCCGGTCTGCGCCATCACCCGCAGCGTCAGCGACACCGAGTTCGGCGAGTGCTCCTCGAGGGTCCAGGCCGCCCACCGGGCCAGGCCGTGGGAGGCGTTGTGGCGCCTGGGCTCGGTCAGGGCGAGCTGGTGGTCCCGGCCGCCGAAGGAGTACTGCCCGTCCTCGATCCGGTTGGGCCACGGCATCAGCAGCTGCCCGCGACCACCGGAGGCCGTCTCCGACTCGTCGAACCCGTCGACCAGCTCAGTGCCGTCGTACGACAGGTGCCGCAACGCGCCACCGCTCTCCGTCACCACGGCCCGGTAGCCACCGCCGCTGATCTCGAACTGTTCCCCCGAAGGCATCACCATGGACTCACCCTATGGTTCTGGTTCCGTCGACCCGCAGGTCAGCAGTGCCGGGCAGCCCGTGTGCCGCGAAGAACCGCGCCTCGTCGACCATGAAGCCGGCCCACAACGCCCGGTGCCCCGCCTCGTCCCACGGCTCGCCCTCCCGGGCATACAGGGCACGGTCGCGGGCGAGGCCTCGCTCGAGCCGCAGGTCGTCGGGCGCGGAGACCCAGACCAGCGTGCTGCGGTACGGCGCCAACGCCCGGTCGCCCGAGCCGACACCCTCCAGCACCAACAACGGCGACGGCGGCACGTCGTGTCGCTCCGCGAAGGCGCCCAGGACCCAGTCGTAGCGCCGGTAGTGACCCGTCTCGCCGGCGGCCAGCGGCACCACGACCTGGTCGTGCAGGCGCGCGCCGGTATCGCCGTTCAGGCCGCTCCAGCCGTCGTACATGTCGTCCATGTGCAGCACGACGGCGCCGGGCACCGCCTCCGCGAGGGCGGTCGCCAACGTGGTCTTGCCGGAGCCGGCCGGGCCGTCGACGCAGACCAGACGACCGCCGGCGAGCCGACCCGGTCGCGCCCGCGCGTGCTCGAGGACGGCCGCGACGACATCGGTCATCAGAAGGCGTTGCCGGTGCCCCGGTAGGTCGGCACGGAGTCGGTGATCGCGGACCCGGAGAGCAGGTGCACGGTGTCGGTGTGCTCGAACGGCTCGCCCGACTTGGCGTGCCGGAACCAGACCAGCTCGCCGATCTTCAGGCGCGAGGCGGGGTGCCCGGTCAAGGGGGTCTGCACCTCGCCGGCGCCTTCGAGCCCGGTCAGGTGCAGCCCGGGCGGCGCCCACGGGATCGGTGCACGGTCGGCGCCGGTGGGTCCGGAGGCGATGAAGCCCCCGCCGGCCACGGTCACGACGTTCGCGGACGGTCGTCGTACGACGGGAACCGCGAAGAACGACGCCGGACGTGGCGTGAACGACTGGTAGTGGTCGAAGAGGCCGGGCACGAGCAGACCGGACCCGGCGGCCACCTCGGTGACGACCGGGTCGGAGGCGGAGGACTCCACCGATCCCGAGCCGCCGGCGTTCCAGAACTCCAGCGGCGCGATCTGGCGCAGCGCCGCGTTGATCTCGTGGCGACGCACCTTCAGCTGCTCGACCGAGGCCGACTTCAGCCGGCGCACGATCATCGACTTCGCGCGCTGCGACGGTACGTCGTCGGGCACACCGGCGACCTGTCCCTCGTAGGTCATCACGCCGACGAGCGTGAATCCGGGTCGGTCGGCGATCGCCCGGCCCAGCGCGGTCACGGCGGCCGTGTCGTAGAGCGGCGAGCGCTTGGGGCCGACGTGCTGGCCGCTGATCCTCAGTCCGGCGTCGACGTCGATCGCGATCCGGATCGCCACCGCCTTCGACGAGCGCACCGAGTCGATGATCTCGAGGTGGTCGACCGAGTCGACCATGAGCGTGATCGCCGAGGCTGCGGACGGTGAGCTGACCAGCCGCCCGAGGGCGTCGCGGTCGACGGTCGGGTAGCCCATCACGATGTCGTCGGCGATGCCGTTCTCGTGCAGCCACAGGGCCTCGCGCAGTGTGTAGCCGAGCACGCCGTGGAAGCCCGGCCGAGCCAGTGCCCGCTGCAGCAGTGCGGGCACCCGCAGGGACTTGGAGGCCACCCGGATCGCCGTGCCGGACGCCCGCCGGACCAGGTCGGCCGCGTTGGCGTCGAAGGCGTCGAGGTCGACCACCATGGCCGGTGTGCGCAGGTGCCCGGGAAGGTCGGCGACGGCCGCGTCGAGTCGCGCCCGCAGACGATGGCGGGCGATGCCGTCGTCCATCAGTTGATGCCGCGCTTCTTCAGGATCGCCTCGATGTCGGCCAGGTCGTCGTCGATCGCAGGCGCGCCCTTCTGCGACGAGGGCGGCAGGGCCTTGCGCTGCTTGCGCTTCGGCTTGACCTCCGGCGTTTCCTCGCCCGGACTCGACTCACCGCGAGCGGACAGCCAGCCGGAGACACCGAACAGCACGACCGAGGTGCCGGCCAGCAGGATGCCCAGCCACACCAGGGGGCTGAACACGAAGCCGGTCGCCCAGTCGGCCACCGACGAGGTGATCTCGCCGAACATCTCGAGGGTGCCGGTGAAGTACGCCGCGGCCGGCAGCAGCGTCAGCGCGGCGCCGCGGGTGGCCGAGGCGGCGCCACGATTGCGTGCGGCGTACCAGGTCCACAGGCCGCCGCACACGGTCAGGGCCAGGGCGAGGGCCTGCCAGCTCACTTCGGACATGCCTCCAGCATTTCACATGTCCGGTGATCCGGCGTGGGTACGGTGCCGGGCGGGCGTCGTCGACTGCGTCGGCGGGCCCTCAACCGCGGCATTCCTCGATCACCTCGAGCAACGCCAGCAGGCCGGGCCGCACGTGTTCGGTGTCGATGCAGGAGAAGCCCACGCGCACGAACCCGGAGCCGGTCGCGGCGTCGGCGAAGTAGAGCTCGCCGGGGTCGATCAGGATGCCGCGCTCGCGTGCGGCAGTCACGACGTGATCGCTCGTCGCGCCGTCGGGAAGTCGCAGCCACAGCGCCGTACCGCCGGGAGGGAAGACCTGGTCCGGGAAGCGGGTGTGCAGCGTCCCGGTCGCGACCTCCCAACGGACGGCGAGCTCACGCCGGTAGGCGTGCAGCGACCTGGTGAACGAGCCGTCCCGCATGAAGAGGGCCAGTGCGCGTTGGGTGACACCGGGGACCTGGCGGTGGACATAGCGGCGCCGCCAGGCCAGGGCCCTGATCAGCGCCGGGTCCGCGACCACGAAGCCGACCCTGATGCCCGGGGCGAGGAGCTTCGACATCGAGCCGAGGTAGATCACCCGGTGCGGGTCGTGGGACGCGATCGCGGGCGTCGGGCGTCCGCGGTAGCAGAGCTCGCTGTCGTAGTCGTCCTCGATGACCAGGAAGTCGTCGTCGCGGGCCCGCCGGATCAGGTCGAGTCGGCGGTCGGGGGACAGCGTGACGTTGCTGGGGTGCTGGTGTGACGGCGTCGTGTAGCAGAGGGACGTCTCGCGGGTGAGGTCGTCGACCCGCAGGCCCTGGTCGTCGACGGGCACCGGCACCAGCTCGGCCCCACGGGCCGCGAACACGTGGCGGGCGTCGACGTAGCCGGGATCCTCGACCACGACGTGGTCGCCGCGCCGGACCAGGGTGTCGGCCAACAGGGCAAGGGCCTCCTGGGCGCCGAGGGTGATCAGCACGTTCTCGCGTTCGACGAAGATGCCGCGGCTCGGCAGCAACGACCGGCGCAGCTCGTCGATCAGGAGCATGTCGTCGATGAGGTTGTCGTCGAGCGAGGCGTGGCGGTGGTCGTCGCCCAACGACTTGCGCACGGCAGAGAGCCACTGGCGATCGGGGAAGAAGCGGGCGTCGTGCTGCCCGGTGATGAAGGGGTACGGGTAGGTCCACCACTCGGGAACCCGTTGCAGGTGGGGGATTCCCGGGGTGACCGGTTGCCGGATCCAGCGGGCCCAGGCGACGTCGCCGCCCGACTCGGTGGGTGCGTCGGCGACCGTCGCGTGGGTGTTCACGAAGACGCCGCTGCGCGGTGCGCTGCGCAGGTAGCCCCCGGCGATCAATTCGTCGATCGCGGTCTGCACGGTCATGCGGGAGACGCCGAGCTGCTCGGCCAGCATGCGGCTCGAGGGAATCCGCTCTCCAGCCCGCCACGACCCGGTGAAGATCAGCTGCTCGACCATCGTGCGGACCCGCACGTGCAGCGGGAAGACCGACGGGACTCCGTCGAACACCTCGCTCACGAGAATCGTCGAGGCCGGCATGCCGATCTCCCATCTGGACTGGTCGGATTGCTGAAACTGGATCTTGTCCTAGTCCAGATATTGCTCGAGTGTAGGGCCAGTCATGCCCTTCAGGCCCCTGCGGACCCGGGCCACCACGTTCGATCCTGTTGTTCCGAAAGGCTCCGCCGGACATGTCCGAGACGCTGCACGTTGCCGGCCGCGTGACCCATGAGCGGTAGGCACGCGAGCATCGGGGGAGCCGTGGCGACCTTTGCGCCGGTCGTCAGCACCATCTCGTTCTACTTCGCCTTCCACACCCTGGTCATCACCGCCCTGCCGCTGACGGCGGACGACGCCGGCATCGCCTCCGTGGCGGTCACCGTCTACATGGGAGCCGGGCTGCTCTTCGACGCAGCCGCCGCGTCCGTCGCCACGCATCGCGGCCTGCGCTCGGTGGTGGCCGTCTCGGCCGCGCTCATGGTGGTGATCGCCGCCGCGATGCTGACCCTGGGCGACATCGGCTGGGCCCTCGTGCCGGTGGCACTGGTGCTCGCGGCGTGCTCGAGCCTGATCTACATCCCCGGCCTCGCCCACTACTCCCACCTGTTGGGCGCTCGACAGGCGAGGGGTCAACGACTGTCCGTGCTGGTCCAGCGACTGGGCGCACTGGCGGCGTCTGTCGTGGTCGGCCTCTCACTCGCCCGCGGGGTGCCGTCGGCGCTGTGGTGGGCGGTCGGAGGCTGCGGCGCCCTACTCGCACTCGGTGCCACCCGGCTGCCCGCCGGCGTCGTGCGTGAGGCCGAGCCCCGAGTCCGCCTGCTCGCGGCCGCCCACGCTGCGTGGCGCGAGACCGCCGGCTCCCGGACGATGCTCTGGGGGTTGCTCCCCGCCATGTCGATGCCGCTGGTCTTCGTGCTCACCGGGTCGGTGCTCCCGGCGCTGGACGGCACGGACGCGGCGGCCGCCGGCCTCGGCCTGATCGCCCGGGAGCTCGTCGCGCTCGTCTGCGCTGCCCTGCTGGCGCGACGTGGACGGCTCCGCGCCAACGTGGAGTTCATGGTCGCGGTGGTTCTGTGCGCGGGCGGCGCACTGCTCGCGTTGACCGCGACCTCGCCCTGGCAGGTCGTCGCCGGTGTGGCCCTGACCGGCCCGGTGGTCTCCTCGGCGATCATCGTGTCCGCCTTGAACGTGCACGCGGCAGCGCGTCACTCCACGCGGCCGTGGGCGTGCTTCGGGGCGATGGGCATGTCGGCGCGGCTCAGCGGCCTCGCCTCTCCGCTCCTCCTCGGCGCCGCCGGGGTGTGGGGCGCTCCCTCCATCGGTGCGGTGTTCGTCATGCTCCTCGTGGGACTGGGCCTGGGCATGTGGCCGGGCCGGCAGGCCCTGCGCGACGAGAGGGACTCCCCACGCGGTGGGCCCACCCGGCCGGTCGACCACGCGGCTCGGTTGGGTCACCGATCACGATCCCGCCTATCCTGACGCCACCATGACGAACCCCAATCCCGATCGCTTCGAGGGCGCCCGCATCCTCGAGTCGTCCTTTCCCGACGACGACGGCGGGCAGTTCCCCGAGGTGGCCGAGGCCCTGTCGGCGTACGCCGCGGATCGGAGCAGGTACGCCGAGGCGTTGGCCGCCGTGCAGTCCTCGCGCCTGCTGGTGCCCGTGGTCGCGCTGCTCGGCGAGGTGGAGTACGACGACGAGGGCCTGGCCCACGACAAGTCCAGTGACATGGCGGCGGTGCTGATGCGGGGCGGCGACGGCCGGATGGCCCTGCTGGCCTTCACCGGCACGGAGCAGCTCACCGCCTGGAACGCCGAGGCCCGTCCGGTCGCCGTACCCACGATCGCCGCTGCCCAGTCTGCGCTCCAGGACGAGGCCGAGGCGCTGGTCATCGACGTCGCCGGGCCGGTGACGTTCGTGGTCGAGGGCGACGACCTGCGAGGACTCGCGGCGGGGTGGCAGCTGGTCGAGGTCGACGGCCGCTCGGCCTGGCTGCAGCCCGAGGCCGACTGAGTCGATTTGGGGGAGTGGGCGGAGGGCGCGTAGTCTGTCCCTCGACCGATCTGCATTGCCATGACCCCATGGCGGAGTGGATCAGACAAGCGGAGGTTTCGACTTCCCACCCGCATCGACCGCGAGGTCGTCGGGTCCGGTCCGCAGAACCAGGTCTGCGCGGCGTACGCCGTGGTGCAGGCATGGAGACGCGTGGTGCACCTGTGCATCTGGAGACTGGGCTTCCGCTTGGAATGAGCGGAAGCCCATTTTCGTTCCACAAGGGCGAATTCGTTCCATCCACAGATTTGCACCATCGTCCCCAGGAGGACCCATCAGCACAGAGCTGCGCATCAACGACCGGATCCGGGTTTCCGAGGTCCGGCTCGTTGGACCCAACGGCGAGACCGTCGGCATCGTGCCGACGGCTGACGCGCTGCGCCTTGCCCAGGAGGCTGACCTCGACCTCGTCGAGATCGCGCCGCAGGGCAAGCCGCCCGTCTGCAAGCTCATGGACTACGGGAAGTTCAAGTACGAGAACGCCCAGAAGGCCCGTGAAGCCCGACGCAACCAGACGAACGTGATCATCAAGGAGATGAAGCTTCGTCCCAAGATCGACGCGCACGACTACGAGACCAAGAAGGGTCACGTCGTCCGCTTCCTCAAGGCCGGTGACAAGGTCAAGATCACGATCATGTTCCGCGGTCGTGAGCAGCACCGCCCCGAGCTCGGCTTCCGGCTGCTCCAGCGCCTGGCCGAGGACGTCGAGGAGCTGGGCTTCGTCGAGAGCTCGCCCAAGCAGGACGGCCGCAACATGATCATGGTGCTCGGTCCGCACCGCAAGAAGGCCGACGCCAAGGTCGAGATGCAGGCCGAGAAGGAGTCCAAGGCCGCCGAGCGCGCCGCGGGCGAGGCCGAGGAGTCCTCGTTCCGCAAGGCATCCGCCGGCACCAAGCCCGTGGCCCAGAAGAAGGAGCGCAAGCGCTCCGAGAACCTCGATCCCGAGATCGAAGCCTGAGTCCAGGCCCCCCACGTTCACCAGATCCAGAGATAGAGAGCAGAGAGATGCCGAAGAACAAGACGCACTCCGGTGCCAAGAAGCGCTTCCGCGTGACCGGCACCGGCAAGATCCTTCGCGAGAAGGCCGGCAAGCGCCACAACCTCGAGAAGAAGCCGTCCAAGGTGACCCGCCGCATGACCGGCACCGTCGAGCTGGCCAAGGCTGACGTCAAGTCCGCCAAGAAGATGCTGGGTCTCTGAGACCAACTTCCTGCTGGTGACCTCGCCCCGATCGGCGGACACCGCACCCCCAAACTTTTCGAGCAACAAGGAGTAAGACAGTGGCACGCGTCAAGCGGGCGGTAAACGCCCACAAGAAGCGCCGGGTAGTTCTCGAGCGCGCATCCGGTTACCGGGGCCAGCGCTCGCGCCTGTACCGCAAGGCCAAGGAGCAGGTTACCCACTCGCTGGTCTACAGCTACCGTGACCGCAAGGCCAAGAAGGGCGAGTTCCGCAAGCTGTGGATCCAGCGCATCAACGCCGCTGCCCGCGCGAACGGTCTCACCTACAACCGCTTCATCCAGGGCCTGAAGGCCGCCGAGGTCGAGGTGGACCGCAAGATCCTCGCCGACCTGGCCGTCAACGACGCCCCGGCGTTCGCCGTCCTGGTCGAGCTGGCCAAGGCCAACCTCCCCGAGGACGTCAACGCGCCCCGCGAAGACGCGACTGCCTGATCTGTCTCACCGGTGGCNCCTGTCTCGAAACCCTTGGGTTGAGGAAGGCGCGCCAGCGCCTGTCTCGAAACCACACCGACAGACAGCAAGGACGATCTGACGTGGCGAGCTTCCGCGACGACCCCACCCCGCTGACCAGCGGGAACGCGAGGGTCAAGAACGCGCGGAAGCTCGCCCGTCGGTCATTTCGGGCCGAGCACCGGCTCTTCCTCGCCGACGGCCCCAAGGCCGTCGAGGGAGCGCTGGCCCTGAGCGGCTGCGCGGTCGAGGTGTTCGCCACTCCCGAGGCCACCGAGAAGTACGCCGACCTGCGGGTCGCCGCGAGCTCCGCAGAAGTCGACTGGACGCCCGTCGACGAGCGGGCCCTCGCCTCGCTCTCCGACGCGGTCAACCCGGCCGGTGTGATCGCGGTCTGCCGTTTCGTCGACCGACCCGCCGACCACGTGCTCGACGGCGGACCTCGCCTGGTCACGATCTGCGCCGACGTCCGCGATCCCGGCAACGCCGGCACGGTGATCCGCACGAGTGACGCCGCCGGCGCAGACGCCGTACTCCTGGCCGGCAACTCGGTCGACGCCCACAACCCGAAGACGGTGCGGGCCACGGTCGGCAGCCTCTTCCACGTCCCCCTCGCGGTCGTCGACGACCCCGCCGAGGCCGTACGCCGGGCACAGGCCGCCGGACTCGTCGTCCTGGCCGCCGACGGCGCCGGAGAGATCGACCTGTTCGAGGCCGACGAGCTCCTTGCCGGGCCCACCGCGTGGCTGTTCGGAAACGAGGCCTGGGGACTTCCCGAAGAGCTGGCCGCGCTCGCCGACCACCGAGTGCGCATCCCGATCACCGGCCGGGCCGAGAGCCTCAACCTCTCCACCGCCGCCGCGGTCTGCCTCTACGCGTCCGCCCGCGCGCAACGCTGAGCCCGCACCCACCACGCAACGTCGCACGCGACCGCGTCCCGGGCGCTAACCTCGCCCTGTGGACCAGACCGCCCGCGAGACCCTCGACCAGTTGCCCGACGGCGTGGTCGTCGCAGGGGACGACGAGGTCGTGGAGCTGGCCAACGCCGAGGCGGTCCGCATGCTCGGTGCGACGTCAGCAGATGATCTGGTCGGTCAGAAGCTGAAGGACGCCCTCGTCCTCCAGGACCAGTCCGGTGAGACCTGGTGCGACCGCAACCAGCCGTACCTCGGTCTCGCCACCCGCACCGGCGTGCCCGAGCAGCCGTGGGTGCTGCCCAACGGCACCGAGGTGCTGGTCAACGCGCGCATCCTGCGCCCGAGCCTCACCGAGCCGATCGAGCGGGTCGTGGTGAGCCTGCGGTCGGGACGCGGACGCGCCCGGCTCGACCGGGAGCGTTCCGACCTGGTCGCCACCGTGGCCCACGAGATCCGTTCTCCACTCACCGGGGTGAAGGGCTTCGTGCAGGCCCTCCTGAACAGGTGGGACAAGCTCAACGACGACCAGAAGAAGCTGATGCTCACCACGGTCAACGCCGACTCCGACCGGCTGAGCCGCCTGATCGCGGAGCTGCTCGACGTGGCCCGCATCGACACCGGTCGGCTCTCCCTGTTCCCGAGGCCCGCCGACCTCGAGGTGCTCGTCCAACGCGTCGTCGACTCGGTGCGCGCCGGCACCTCCCGGCCGGTCGAGCTCGCCGTCGGGCCCGGCCTTCCCGAGGCCCACGTCGACCCCGACAAGTTCACCCAGGTGATCACCAACCTGATCGAGAACGGCATCCGGCACGGCGACGGCGTGGTCTCGGTGACCCTGTCCGCGATCGCCGAGGAAGCCGACTTCGACGGCGTACTCCTGACCGTGGACGACGAGGGCAGCGGCATCCCCGAAGAGATGCGGCGCCGCGTGTTCACCAAGTTCTGGAAGCACGGCGAGCGCGGTGGCTCCGGGCTCGGCATGTACATCGTGAACGGGCTCGTCCGGGCCCACGGCGGTGTGCTCACCATCGGAGATTCACCCGCCGGGGGAGCCCGGATCGCGACCGCGTGGCCCGAGGACGACAGGCGCCAGCTCTGACGCTGGGTGAGACCAGGCCAAACCCGGTCGCGGCGCCCGCGGCGTACTTCCTAGACTGGCCCTGGCACATCCCCCTTCCCGGAAGGCAGTCATGTCGGGACCGAACACCGATTACGACCCCGTCGAGGTCACGCCGTTGCGTGCCGACGAGGTCGAAGCCCAGCGCGACGCCGCGCTCGCCGCGATCGCCGCGGCCGCGGACCTCGAGGCACTCAAGCAGGTGCGCCTCGAGCACGCCGGTGACCGGTCCCCGCTGGCCCTGGCCAACCGAGAGATCGGCGCCCTGCCGCCCCAGGCTCGCAAGGAGGCCGGCGCCCGCGTCGGCAAGGCCCGCGGCGAGGTCAACAAGGCCCTCGGCCAGCGCCTCGCCGTGCTCGAGGCCGAGCACGAGGAGCGCATGCTCGTCGAGGAGACCGTCGACGTCACCCTGCCGACCGACCGCGCCCTGACCGGCGCCCGGCACCCGATCACGATGATGTCCGAGCGCATCGCCGACGTGTTCGTCGCGATGGGCTGGGAGGTCGCCGAGGGTCCGCAGGTCGAGGCAGAGTGGCTCAACTTCGACGCGCTCAACATGGGCGCCGACCACCCGGCCCGCACCATGCAGGACACCTTCTGGCTCGAGCCCGCCGAGGCCGCACTGGTGCTCCGCACGCACACGTCGCCGGTGCAGGCCCGCACCATGCTGACCCGCGAGCCCCCGATCTACGTGGTGTGCCCCGGCCGGGTCTACCGCACCGACGAGATCGACGCGACGCACTCGCCGGTCTTCCACCAGGTCGAGGGCTTGGTCATCGACGAGGGCATCACCATGGCCCACCTCAAGGGCTCGCTCGACCACTTCGCCACCGCCATGTTCGGCGAGGGCATCACGACCCGGTTCCGGCCGTCGTACTTCCCGTTCACCGAGCCGTCGGCCGAAGTCGACCTGGTCTGCTTCGTCTGCCGTGGCGTGAACTCCGACGAGTGCCGCACGTGTCGCGGTGAAGGCTGGATCGAGTGGGGCGGCTGCGGTGTCGTGAACCCACGCGTGCTCATCGCCTGTGGCGTCGATCCGGAGAAGTACACCGGCTTCGCCTTCGGCATGGGCATCGACCGCACCCTGATGTTCCGCCACGGCGTCGAGGACCTCCGCGACGTGTTCGAGGGCGACATCCGCTTCGCCCAGCCCTTCGGAATCGAGATCTGAACCCATGAAGGCCCCTGTTTCCTGGATCCGCGAGTACGTCGACCTGCCCGACGCGGTCACGTCCGACGAGCTCGCCGCCACGCTGACCATGCTCGGCCTCAAGCTCGAAGCACTGGTGACGCCTGCCGACGCCATCACCGGACCCCTCGTGGTCGGCCGGGTGCTGACCATCGAGAAGGAGCCGCAGAAGAACGGCAAGGTGATCAACTGGTGCACCGTCGACGTGGCCGACGCCAACGGCACGGGTGAGCCGCAGGGCATCATCTGCGGAGCCCACAACTTCGTCGAGGGCGACCTGGTGGTCGTCTGCCTGCCCGGCGCCGTGCTGCCCGGCAACTTCGAGATCTCCGCGCGCAAGACCTACGGCCACATCTCCGCGGGCATGATCTGCTCCTCCCGCGAGCTAGGCCTCGGAGAAGACCACGACGGCATCATCGTGCTGCCCGCCGAGGCAGGCAAGCCCGGCGACGACGCGTTCGAGGTCCTCGCGATGAACGACTCGATCATCGAGTTCGAGATCAACCCCGACCGGGCCTACGCCCTGTCGCTGCGCGGCATCGCGCGTGAGACCGGCATCGGGTTCGACGTCCCGTTCCGCGACCCGGCCGACCGGGACGTCCCCGCAGCCAACGGCGACGGGTACCCGGTCGTCGTCGACGACGTCGCCGGCTGCCCGGTCTTCGTGGCCCGCAGCGTCACCGGCTTCGACCCGGCCGCGCCGACCCCCGACTGGATGGTCACGCGACTCACTGCGGCCGGCATGCGCCCGATCTCCCTGGGCGTCGACATCACCAACTACGTGATGCTCGAGCTCGGCCAGCCGATCCACGGCTACGACCGGTCGAAGCTGTCCGGCGCGATCCGGGTGCGCCGTGCCACCGAGGGCGAGAAGCTCACCACGCTCGACGGCCAGAAGCGCAAGCTCAGCGCCGAAGACCTGCTGATCACCGACGACTCCGGGCCGATCGGCATCGCAGGCACCATGGGCGGCGAGACCACCGAGCTGTCCGGGACCACCACCGACGTGGTGATCGAGGCCGCCCACTTCGACGCGGTGTCCATCTTCCGCACCGAGCGTCGGCACAAGCTGCCCTCCGAGGCCTCCAAGCGCTTCGAGCGTGGGGTCGACCCCGAGCTGCCGGCCGCAGCCGCCGACCGTGTGGTCGAGCTGATGGTCGAGCTCGGCGGCGCCACCGCCGACCCCGGTGTGACGGTCGTGGGCGAGGCACCTGCTCGTCGTACCGTCACGGCCGCCACCGACCTCTCCGCGCGGGTCACCGGCATGGAGATCAGCGCCGGGACCGCCGTGGCCAACCTCGAGAAGGTGGGCTGCCAGGTCGTCGTCGACGGCGACACGCTCACCGCGACGGTGCCGCCGTGGCGCCCCGACATGAGCGACCCGTTCGACCTGGTCGAGGAGGTCGCCCGCATCGTCGGCTACGACAAGGTGCCCTCGGTGCTGCCCCCGGCGCCCTCGGGCCGCGGGCTCCCCGTCGCCCAGAAGCTGCGCCGACGCGTGGGCCTCGTGCTCGCCGGCGCCGGCTGGACCGAGTCGATCAGCTACCCGTTCGTCGGCGACTCCGACTGGGCCAACCTGGGCCTGCCCGACGACGACGAGCGGCGCCGCACGATCCGCATGGCCAACCCGCTCAACGCCGAGGAGCCCCAGCTCGCGACGACGCTGCTGCCGGGCGTGCTCCGGTCGCTCGGCCTCAACGTGGCCCGCGGCAACGCCGACACCTCCCTGTTCGAGACCGGACTCGTGTTCCTGCCCACGGGGGAGGAGGCCGCGCCGATCCTCGGTGTCGACCGCCGCCCGACCGACGAGGAGTGGGCCGCGATCGAGAAGGCCGTCCCGCACCAGCCCCAGCACCTCGCGCTCGCACTGACCGGACAGCGCGAGTGCTCCGGCTGGTGGGGCGAGGGGCGTCAGGGCTCGTGGTCCGACGCGATCGGCGCCGTCCGCGACGTCGCGGGTGCGCTGGGTGTCGAGGTCGAGGTGACCGCCGCGGCGCTCGCTCCGTGGCACCCCGGCCGCTGTGCCGAGATCCGCGTCGGCGAGACCGTGCTCGGCCACGCCGGCGAGCTGCACCCCAAGGTCTGCAAGGCGTACGGCGTCCCGGCCCGGTCCGCTGCGGCCGAGGTCGACCTCGACGCGTTGCTGCGCCTGGCCCAGGTCGTCACGCCCAGCCCGCACTTCGCGTCGTACCCGGTCGCCAAGGAGGACGTCGCCCTCGTGGTCGACGCGTCCGTGCCGTCCGCCGACGTCGAGGCGGTGCTGCGTGAGGGTGCCGGCGAGCTCCTGGAGTCGGTGCGCCTCTTCGACGTGTTCACCGGCGAGCAGGTCGGCGAGGGCAAGAAGTCGCTGGCCTTTGCGTTGCGCTTCCGGGCGCCCGACCGCACCCTCAAGGAGGGTGAGTCCGGTGCCGCCCGCGACGCCGCCGTGGCCCTGGCCGCGGAACGCCTCGGAGCCGTCCAGCGCTGACGTCACGAACCGCGTGCTCTTGATGCGCGAACCGTGGATTCTTGATGGCCGAACCGTGGATTCTTGACGTGTGCCCCGGCCCTGACCGTGCCGCGCGACGCGGCCAGCCTTAGGGTCGGCGCATGCCATTGTTCGAGTTCGAGGGCAAGCGCCCGGAGGTCCATCCCGAGGCGTTCGTCGCGCCGACCGCCACCCTGATCGGGGACGTCGTCATCGAGAAGGGCGCCAGCGTCTGGTACGGCGCGGTGCTGCGCGCCGACGACTGCCGCATCGTCGTGCGCGAGGGTGCCAACATCCAGGACAACTCGGTCGTGCACGGCACTCCCGACTCGGTCGTCGAGATCGGCGCGGGCGCGACCGTGGCGCACAGCTGCATCGTGCACAGCGCCACCCTCGGCGAGAAGGCGTTGCTGGGCAACGGCTCGACGATGCTCGACGGCACCTCACTGGGCGCCGGATCCCTGGTGGCCGCGGGGTCGTTGCTGACACCGGGCACCGCGATCCCCGAGGGCGTACTGGCGGCGGGATCACCGGCACAGGTCAAGAAGCCGATCGCCGGCACCTCGGCGGAGTTCTGGGTCGAGGCGAACCCGCCGTACTACGCCGAGCTGGCCCAACGGCACCGCACCGGCATCTCCGGGGCCTGACCCACGAGCCTGCAGTTGTTGCGCCTCGAACCCGCATGCCTCGACGCAAGGACTGCAGGTTCGAGCATCAAGAACTGCCGGCTGGTGCGGCCTCGATCTGCTCGCGCAGGATGTCGGCATGACCTGCGTGCCGGGCCACCTCCCGGATCATGTGCAGGTAGATCCAGCGCAGGCTCACCGCCCCGAAGTGGTCGTGCTCGATCGTGAAGTCGAGGTCCAGCGGATCGGCGATCTCGCGACCCCGCCGGGCCGCCGCGCGCAGCTCGGCGACCGCCGACTCCACCGTGTCGTCGGCGGTGACCGCGAAGCTGGCGTCGTCGCCGTACCCGTAGCCGTCCCACTCCGACTCCGGCAGCGCCGCGACCCGACGCTGGAACCAGCTGCGCTCGGCGCAGGCAACGTGCTTCAACAACGCCAGGGGTGTGGTCAGTGATGGGACCAGCCGGCGTCGCGCATCATCCTCGGACAGCCCCTCCACGCACTCGATCAGCGACTGCCGGTTGATCTCGAGCATGTTGACCAACATGGCCCGCTCGGGACCAACCGTCACCATCTCGAGCATCAGTTGATCGGGTGGTTGACGCAGCTGCGGAAAAGGTCGTACGTCGACCGCTCGCCGGCCACCGTGATGGCCGAGTCGTCGGCGCGCCTCCACAACCAGGCATCGAGGTCGGCCGCCTTCCCTGCCACCACGACGTCGGGCTCGACCCCGGGATCGGCGACCACGTTGATGTCGTCCTCGTCGTGGCTGGTGCCCTCCGGGTCGGTGCCGGTGAACCGGCCCAGCTGCACCCACACGTGGTGGTCGGTGTCGATCGAGTCGACCCGCACGTGGTGATCGCCCCCGGTGAACGTGCCCCACGGGGGAGTGCCGCCGAACATGACGTCGAGGACCTCCTGCACGCCGTCGGCGGCCAGCCGCGCGTCGAGGTCGCTCGGCAGCCCGGCCGCCTGCTCGGCGTCAACCCGGTGGATCAGCGCCTCGTGTGCCTGGCGGCGGAACGTGAACGCGACAGTCTGCTCGGTCGACCAGGTCCAGGCGGGGTGCGCCGGGTCGGCCGCCTCGAGGGCGGTGACCAGCGCGGCCGACCGCTTGTCGAAGAGCGCGAGCAGGTCGTCGTACGACGCGGGCCGCTCGGGCTCGGTGTAGTCGTCGGGGGAGGCCGGTCGGTTCTCGATGATCCACGCCCAGAAGTCCTGGACACCGGTGAGGTGCCAGAGCAGGTCGGCGGCGTCCCAGTCGGGGCACGCAGGAACACGTGCGGTGGGGTCGGCGTCGGCGAGCACCGCTGCGAAGCGAGCCGAATCCGTGCGAAGGTGGTCGAGGTAGGCGTCGTACGAAAGTCGCGTCATGGCGCACACGCTAGGGGTCCGCGGCCAGACCCGAAACCCAATATGCGATGTCATGCATACATGTGTATAGTCATGCACATGTCCGACAAGATCTCCGTCGCAGTAGCCGGGGCCAGCGGGTATGCGGGCGGCGAAGTCCTCCGCCTGCTGCTGGCCCATCCCAACGTCGAGATCGGGGCGCTCACCGGCGGCTCCAACGCGGGGGAGTCCTTCGGCCGTCTCCAGCCGCACCTCGTGCCGCTCGCCGGGCGCACCCTCGAGCCCACCACCCCCGAGGTGCTGGCCGGCCACGACGTGGTCTTCCTCGGCCTGCCGCACGGCGCCTCCGCCGAGGTGGCCAACGCGTTGGGTGACGACGTCGTCGTCATCGACTGCGGGGCCGACTTCCGGCTGACCGACGCAAGCGTGTGGGAGAAGTTCTACGGCGGCACGCACGCCGGGGCCTGGCCCTACGGCATCCCCGAGCTCGCCCAGCAGCGCGAGGAGCTGCGCGGAGCCCGCCGCATCGCGGTGCCCGGCTGCTACCCGACGGTCTCGACGCTGACCATTGCCCCCGCGGTCAGCGCCGGCGTGATCCAGAACGACATCGTCGTGGTCGCCGCCAGCGGCACCACCGGCGCCGGCAAGGCCGCCAAGACGCACCTGCTCGGCAGCGAGGTGATGGGCAACGCCAGTGCGTACGGCGTCGGCGGGGTCCACCGCCACACGCCCGAGATCATCCAGAACCTCAACCTGCTCACCGAGTCCGAGGTGAAGGTCAGCTTCACCCCGATGCTGGTGCCGATGCCGCGCGGCATCCTGGCCACCGTCTCGGCGCCCCTGTCCGGTGACCTCACCGCGGAGCAGGCCTACGCCCTCTACACCGAGGCGTACGCCGACGAGCCGTTCGTGCACGTGCTGCCCGAGGGCATGTGGCCCCAGACCAAGTCGGTGATCGGCTCCAACATGGTGCACGTGCAGGTGACCGTCGACGAGGCGGCCGGCCGGCTCATCGCCGTCGGTGCGGTCGACAACCTAGCCAAGGGCACGGCCGGCGCCGCCGTACAGTGCATGAACCTCGCGCTCGGACTCGAGGAAACCACCGGACTCCCCACGATCGGACTCGCCCCATGACCGACGCACGGACATTCAACCTCCAGCAGTTCCCCGAGAAGCTGGCCGTAGTCCGGCTGGCACCGGGCGCCGAGATCCCCGACTGGGCCGAGGCCTCCTCGTTGCTCTCGATCACCGCGACGGCCACCGAGACCTCGTTGGTCTGCGCCACCCGCAGTGTCCCGACCAAGGTGCAGAGCCAGAAGCCGTTCACCGCGTTCGCCGTCCAGGGCCCGCTCGACTTCGAGCTGTACGGCGTCCTGGTCGAGCTGCTGCAGCCCCTGGCCGAGGCCGAGATCAGCGTCTTCACGATCTCCACGTTCGACACCGACTGGATCCTGGTGCCGCAGAGCTTGGTCGACGACGCGACCGAGGCATGGCGACGACGAGGGCACACCGTTGCCGCCGCCGTCCCCGTCACCCCTCCGCGAAAGAGCAAGAAGAAATGACCGTCACCGCACCCCAGGGATTCACTGCCGCAGGCGTCGCCGCCGGGCTCAAGTCCACCGGCGCCAAGGACCTCGCCCTCGTCGTCAACCAGGGCCCCACCTACGACTCCGCCTCCGTCTTCACCGCCAACCGCTGCAAGGCCAACCCGATCCTGTGGAGCCAGGAGGTCGTCAAGGACGGCGTCGTGCGCGCCGTCGTGCTGAACTCGGGCGGCGCCAACTGCTACACCGGCACCGAAGGCTTCCAGACCACCCACGCGGTCGCCGAGCAGGTGGCCGGCAAGCTGGGCATCGGCGCGATCGACGTCGTGGTCTGCTCGACCGGCCTGATCGGTCTCGCCAACCCGCGCCAGAACCTCCTCGACGGTGTCGACGCGGCCCATGCCGCACTCTCCGTCGACGGGGGCGTCGACGCGGCCGAGGCGATCATGACCACCGACAGCGTGAGCAAGAAGGTCGTCATCGAGGGCGCCGGTTGGAAGATCGGCGGCATGGCCAAGGGCGCGGGCATGCTGGCACCGCAGCTGGCCACCATGCTCGTGGTGCTCACCACCGACGCCGTCGTCCCCGCCGCGGACCTCGACCAGGCACTGCGCGCCGCGACCCGGGTCAGCTTCGACCGGCTCGACTCCGACGGCTGCATGAGCACCAACGACACCGTCACGGTGATGGCCAGCGGAGCCTCCGGCATCACGCCGACCCTCGCTGACTTCACCGACGCGATCACCCAGGCCTGCACCGACCTCGCCATGCAGCTGCTCAAGGACGCCGAGGGCGCCGACCACGAGATCGCGATCACCGTGCTCAACGCGGCTTCCGAGGACGACGCCGTCGAGGCGGGCCGCTCGGTGGCGCGCAGCAACCTGTTCAAGGCCGCGGTCTTCGGCAACGACCCCAACTGGGGACGCGTGCTGGCCAGCCTCGGCACCACGCAGGCCGCCTTCGACCCGGCCGACCTCGACGTCGCGATGAACGGCGTGTGGGTCTGCCGCAAGAGCACCCCTGCCGAGGACCCCGCCGGCGTCGACCTCACCGGTCGCGACGTCACCGTCACCATCGACCTCAAGTCAGGCAACGAGCGGGCCACGGTCTGGACCAACGACCTGACCCACGCCTACGTCCACGAGAACAGCGCGTACTCCTCATGACAGACACCGAACAGAGTCCCGAGACCGCCAAGGCCGCAACGCTGGCCGGGGCCCTGCCCTGGCTGAAGGCCTACAACGGCAAGATCGTCGTCATCAAGTACGGCGGCAACGCGATGACCGACGACACCTTGAAGAAGGCGTTCGCCGAAGACATCGCCTTCCTCCGGTTCGCCGGCTTCAAGCCGGTCGTGGTGCACGGCGGCGGCCCCCAGATCTCCAAGATGCTCGACCGCCTCGGCATCGAGTCCGAGTTCCGCGGTGGCCTGCGGGTCACCACGCCCGAGGCCATGGACGTCGTACGCATGGTGCTCGTCGGGCAGGTCCAGCGCGAGCTGGTCGGGCTGGTCAACCAGCACGGTCCGATCGCGGTCGGCCTCTCCGGTGAGGACGCCGGCCTGTTCACCGCCGAGCCCACCAACACCATCGTCGACGGCGAAGAGGTCGATCTCGGCCTGGTCGGTGAGGTGGCGAGGGTGCGCCCCGAGTCCGTGCTCGACCTGGTCGAGGCCGGCCGGGTGCCGGTGATCTCCAGCGTGGCACCCGACGAGGCCGGACTGGTGCACAACGTCAACGCGGACACCGCCGCGGCGGCGCTCGCCGCGGCCCTGGGTGCCGAGAAGCTGCTCGTGCTCACCGACGTCGAGGGCCTCTACCGCGACTGGCCGAACAGCTCCGACGTGATCGGCCAGATCAGCCCCGAGGGCCTCGAGACCCTGATGCCCTCGCTGGCCAGCGGCATGGTGCCGAAGATGCAGGCCTGCCTCCAGGCCGTGCGTGACGGCGTGAAGCGGGCGACGGTCGTCGACGGCCGCGAGCCGCACGCCGTACTCCTCGAGCTCTTCACAGACGAGGGCATCGGCACCCAGGTGCTGCCCGGCGTCGACACCGTGATCCGGCAGGCCAAGAACCCTCCCGTGCAGAAGGAGTCCTGATGACCGCCACGTGGCCAGAGCGGTACGCCGCCTCCATCATGAACACCTTCGGTCCGCCCAAGCTGGTGCTGACCCGTGGGGAGGGCGCGCACGTGTGGGACGCCGACGGCAAGGAGTACGTCGACCTGCTGGGCGGCATCGCCGTCAACGCGCTCGGCCATGGCCACCCGGCCCTGGTCGAGGCGGTCACCGACCAGCTCAAGACCCTCGGCCACATCTCGAACTTCTTCGCCAGCCAGCCCCAGATCGAGCTGGCCGAGAAGCTGCTCCAGCTTGCCGGTGACCCCACCGGCAAGGTGTTCTTCTCCAACTCCGGCGCCGAGGCCAACGAAGCCGCCTTCAAGCTGACCCGGCGCACCGGCCGTACCCACGTGGTGGCCGCCGAGAACGCCTTCCACGGCCGCACGATGGGCGCCCTCGCGCTCACCTCGAAGGCCGCCTACCGCGAGCCGTTCGAGCCGTTGCCCGGCGACGTCACTTTCGTGCCGTACGGCGACTCCGAGGCGTTGGCCGCGGCCGTCACCGACCGCACGGCAGCGGTGATCCTCGAGCCCATGCAGGGTGAGGCCGGCGTCAACGTGGCACCCGAGGGTTACCTCGCCGAGGCCCGCAGGATCACCACCGAGCACGGCGCCCTGCTCTGGTTCGACGAGATCCAGACCGGCATCGCCCGCACCGGCGCCTGGTTCGCGTACGCCGACTCCGGTGTCACGCCCGACATCATCACGCTGGCCAAGGGACTGGGTGGTGGCATCCCGATCGGCGCCACGATCGCGCTCGGCGAGGCCGGCACCCTGCTCGAGCCCGGCAACCACGGCACCACCTTCGGCGGTAACCCGGTCGCGACCGCGGCCGCACTGGCCGTGCTGCACACCATCGAGGCCGATGACCTGCTCACCCGGGTCGCCGCGGTCGGCGACAAGCTGAGCGCCGGCCTGGCCGCCGACCCGCGGGTCACCGAGGTGCGGGGTTCGGGCCTGCTGATCGGGCTCACCCTCAGCTCGGAGTCCTCGGCCGCGGTGACCGCCGCTGCCCTCGAGCAGGGCTTCATCATCAACAACCCGACGCCGGACCGGATCCGCCTCGCCCCGCCGCTGGTGCTCACAGATGCGGACGTCGACTCGTTCCTCGCAGCCTGGCCCGGGATTCTCGACGCGGCCGGAGTCGGAGTCGTGCCATGACCCGCCACCTGCTGCGCGACGACGACCTGACGCCGGCCGAGCAGGCCGAGGTGCTGGCCCTCGCGGTCGAGCTCAAGGCGGCGCCCTACGACCACAAGCCGCTGGCCGGTCCGCGCACGGTCGCGATGATCTTCGACAAGCCGACCCTGCGCACCCAGACGTCGTTCTCCGCCGGCATCGCCGAGCTCGGCGGCAACGCGATGGTGATCAACGGAGACCTCGCCCAGATCGGGGTCCGCGAGTCGGTCGAGGACGTCGCCCGCGTGCTGGCCGGGCAGGTCGCGCAGGTCGTGTGGCGCACCAACGACCACGCACGGCTCGAGACGATGGCAGCGTGGGCCGGCATCCCGGTGATCAACGCGCTCAGCGACGACTTCCACCCCTGCCAGCTGCTGGCCGACCTGCTCACCGTGATCGAGCGCAAGGGGCCGCTGGCCGGGCTGCGTGCGACGTTCGTCGGCGACGGGGCCTGCAACATGGGCAACTCGTGGTTGATCGCCGGCGCCACGGCGGGCATGCACGTGGTGGTCAGCTCGCCGGAGGGCTACGAGCCCAGCGAGTCGATCGTCGGCCACGCGGCCAAGATCGCCGCCGAGACCGGGGGATCGGTCGGCCTCGAGCGCGACCCGGTCGCCGCGGTCGCCGGAGCCGACATCGTCATCACCGACACGTGGGTCTCGATGGGCAAGGAGGCTGAGTCGGCCGACCGCCTGGCCGCGCTCGCGCCGTACTCCCTGACCAGTGCGCTCCTGGCCCACGCCAAGTCCGACGCGATCGCCATGCACTGCCTGCCGGCGTACCGCGGCAAGGAGATCGAGGCCGAGCTGATCGACGGCCCCGACAGCGTCGTGTGGCAGGAGGCGGAGAACCGTCGACACGCCCAGAAGGCCGTGATGATGTGGTTGGAGGCCCGACGATGAACGAGCAGGCGCTCACACCGTTGACCAAGAACGCGCGCCAGCAGCTGATCATCGAGCTGCTCGCACACCAGGAGGTCAAGTCCCAGGTCGAGCTGGCCGAGTTCCTCGCGGCCCGCGGCGTCAACGCGACCCAGGCGACGCTGTCGCGCGACCTCGTCGAGCTCGACGCGGTCAAGGTCCGCGCTCGCGACGGTGGCCTGGTCTATGCCGTGCCCGCCGAGGGTGGCGACCGCACTCCGACCAGCCCGCGCGACAGCTCGGCGGCCAACGCCCGACTGGCACGCCTGTGCGCCGAGCTCCTGGTCAGTGCCGAGGCGAGCGCCAACCTGGTCGTCCTTCGCACCCCACCGGGGGCCGCGCAGTTCCTCGCCTCCGCGTTCGACAAGGCCGAGATCGGCGACGTGCTCGGCACCATCGCCGGCGACGACACCGTGCTGGTGATCGGCCGCACCCCCACCGGGGGCGATGCGCTGGCGCAACGCTTCCTGGGCTTCGCCAACAGCCGTACGGCGTGACCGCCGCCCACCTCCACAGACACTGCGCGCCCATCCGCCACCCACCCCGACCGACACCGAGGACTCCCGTGACCCAGGACAGCACCACCAACACCGGCAAGCTCTGGGGCGGACGCTTCGGGAGCGGTCCGAGCCCCGAGCTCGACGCCCTGTCCCGCTCCACCCACTTCGACTGGCGCCTGACGCCCTATGACCTGGCCGGGTCGCGCGCGCACGCCAACGTGCTGCACGCCGCCGGGTTCCTCACCGACGCCGACCACGCCGAGCTCCTGCGCGGACTCGGCGCCCTCGGGGAGAAGTACGCCGCCGGCGACCTCGCCCCCGACCCCGGCGACGAGGACGTGCACGGCGCCCTCGAGCGGCTCCTGCTCGAAGAGGTCGGGCCGGACGTCGGCGGACGACTGCGCGCCGGACGCTCCCGCAACGACCAGATCGCCACCCTGTTCAAGGTGTTCCTCCGTGACCACGCGAAGGTGATCGCTGGTCAGGTGCTCGACCTGGTCGACGCGCTGCAGGCCCAGGCCGACGCCCACCTGGGCGCGATCATGCCCGGCCGCACGCACCTCCAGCACGCCCAGCCGGTGCTGCTCAGCCACCACCTGCTGGCCCACGCCTGGCCGCTGCTGCGCGACGTCGAGCGGATCCGCGACTGGGACGCCCGGGTCGCCGCCGACTCGCCGTACGGCTCGGGGGCACTGGCCGGCCAGAGCCTGGGCCTCGACCCCGAACGCGTGGCCGCGGAGCTGGGCTTCAGCGGTTCCACCGCCAACTCGATCGACGGCACGGCGGCCCGCGACTTCGTGGCCGAGTTCGCCTTCTTCACCGCGATGATCGGGGTCGACGTCAGCCGCCTGGCCGAGGAGGTCATCCTCTGGTCGACGCGCGAGTTCGAGTTCGTCAAGCTCCACGACTCGTGGTCGACCGGGTCGAGCATCATGCCGCAGAAGAAGAACCCCGACATCGCCGAGCTGGCGCGCGGCAAGGCCGGTCGCCTGATCGGCAACGTGGGCGGGCTCCTGGCCACGCTGAAGGCGCTGCCCCTGGCCTACAACCGCGACCTGCAGGAGGACAAAGAGCCTGTCTTCGACTCCGTCGACACCCTCGAGGTGCTGCTGCCGGCCTTCACCGGCATGGTCGCCACGCTCACCTTCAACACCGAGCGGATGGCCGAGCTGGCCCCGCAGGGCTTCTCGCTGGCCACCGACATCGCCGAGTGGCTGGTGCGGGAGGGCGTTGCGTTCCGCATCGCCCACGAGGTCGCAGGGGCCTGCGTGCGCCGCTGCGAGGAGCTCGGCATCGAGCTGCACGAGCTCAGCGACGAGCAGTTCGCCGAGATCCACCCGACCCTCACTCCCGCGGTCCGCGACGTGCTGACCGCCGGGGGATCCGTGGCCTCGCGCAACGGCCGCGGCGGCACCGCACCCGACCGGGTGCGCGAGCAGCTGGCCGAGCTCGGTGCGGCCGCGGCGGCGCACCGCGGCCGGCTCGGCGAGTCCTGAGGGGCAGCGCGGGAACGTGTCCCGACCGACCGGTCTCGACGTACTCGCGGGGGCACCGCTCGAGGTGGCCCCGCTGCTGCTCGGCGCCGTGGTCTCGCACGGCGACGTCGCCGTGCGGCTCACCGAGGTCGAGGCGTACGACGGTGCGAACGACCCGGGCTCGCACGCCTATGGTGGTCGGACGCGTCGCAACGGGGTGATGTTCGGCCCACCCGGTCACCTCTACTGCTCCTTCACCTACGGCATGCACGTGTGCGCCAACGTCGTGTGTCGTGAGGAGGGCACCGCCGGGGCCGTGCTGTTGCGGGCCGGCGAGGTGGTCAGTGGTGTCGAGGTGGCGAGGTCGCGTCGTCCGAGGAGCAGCGACCGCGACCTGGCCCGGGGACCGGCCCGCCTGTGCACGGCGCTCGGCATCGGCCTGGACGACGACGGCAACGACCTGTCCACCGGCCCGATCACGCTGGCCCTGTCAGCAGCCGCGCCGACCTCGGCGATCAGCACCGGTCCTCGGGTGGGGCTGCGGCTCGCCCCCGACTGGCCCTGGCGCTTCTGGTTGACCGACGATCCGACCGTCTCTGCCTACCGCCCCGCCAAGCCCCGCGCACGGAAGGCATGATCGAGCCATGCTGATCCATCCTTGGGACTCCGTCGACGACTGGCACCGACTCGTGCCCGGCAACGACTTCGGCCAGCTCGTCACCGCCGGCCATGTCGACGGCTGGCCCGTCATCGTGCCGACCCACTTCATCGTCGAGGGCGACGAGGTCCTGCTCCACCTCGCCCGGCCGAACCCGGTCTGGCGGGCGTTGGAGTCCGATGACCGTGTGGTCCTCTCGTTGATCGGCGACTGGACCTACGTCGACGCCGCGATGAACTCCGACCCGGGCGACGATCCCGCGCTCGGCGTGCCGACGTCCTACTACTCGGCTCTCCAGCTGCACGGGCATGCGACGGTGATCGACGACCCCGAGGCGAAGGCAGACATCCTCGCCCGACAGCTGGCGCACTTCGAACCGCCGGGCTCGACGCGGGTCACGCCCAGCCCGACGATCGAGTCCGACCGCCGGCAGCTGCCCGGAATCCGCGGGCTCCGAATCCGGATCGACCACGTCCGGGCCAAGCAGAAGTACGGCGGCAACAAGCCGGCCGCCCAACGACAGGGCATCGCCGACGCGCTGGCGCAGCGCGACGGGCCTGGCGACCGTGCGGCCGTGGCACACCTGCGCGCAGGCTCCACCTCCGAGGAGGGGGCAGGGACCGACGAGTGAAACCGGCTACCCCACGACACCGGTGATGGGGCAGGCTTGGCCCCGGACCACTTCTCGACTTCCTGCGGAAGGAACCACGTTGCCCACCGACCCGAACCTCCTCGACGACCTCGAGTGGCGCGGACTGATCGCCCACTCGACGGACCCGGACGCGCTGCGTGAAGCGCTCTCCGCGGGGAGCGTGAAGTTCTACGTGGGCTTCGACCCGACCGCGCCGAGCCTCCACATGGGCAACCTGGTGCAGATCATCACTGCCAAGCGACTCCAGGACGCCGGCCACACGCCGTACGCCCTGGTCGGTGGCGCGACCGGCATGATCGGTGACCCGCGCGACTCGGGGGAGCGCACCCTCAACTCGGCCGACACCGTCAAGGAGTGGGTCGAGCGGGTACGCCGCCAGATCGAGCCGTTCCTCGCCTTCGACGGTGAGAACGCAGCGACGATGGTGAACAACCACGACTGGACCGAGTCGATGTCGGTGATCGACTTCCTGCGCGACATCGGCAAGCACTTCCCGGTGAACCGGATGCTGGCCCGTGAGACGGTGAAGCGGCGCCTCGAGTCGGGCATCAGCTACACCGAGTTCAGTTACATCCTGTTGCAGTCGATGGACTTCCTGACCCTTCACCGCCAGCACGGCGTCACCCTCCAGTTCGGCGGGTCCGACCAGTGGGGCAACCTCACCGGCGGCGTCGAGCTGATCCGCCGCTCCGACGGGGCCACCGCCCACGCCTTCGCGACGCCGTTGATCACCAAGGCCGACGGCACGAAATACGGCAAGACCGAGGGTGGGGCCCTGTGGCTCGACCCGGCGATGATGTCGCCCTACGCCTTCCACCAGTTCTGGCTCAACGTCGAGGACGAGAAGGTCGGCGAGCTGCTGCGCATCTTCACCTTCCTCAGCCGCCAGGAGATCGAGGACCTCGAGGCGCAGACGGCCGAGAAGCCGTTCCTGCGCGCCGGTCAGAAGGCCCTCGCCGACGCAGTCACCACCCTCGTGCACGGTGCGGAGGAGACCGAGCACGCCAAGGCGGCGGCCCAGGCGCTGTTCGGGCGCGGCGACCTGACGACACTGAGCCCTTCCACGCTGGGCGCGGCGTTGCGCGAGGCAGGGGCCGGTTCCTTCTCGAGGGCAGACGGTGTCCCAGACGTCGTGGCGCTGATGGTCACCTCGGGGCTGGCCAAGAGCAACGGGGACGCGCGCCGCACGATCGGCGAGGGTGGTGCCTACCTCAACAACGTGCGCATCGAGGACCCCGACTACGTCCCTGTGGAGTCCGACTTCATCGGGGGCTCGTGGCTGGTCCTGCGACGGGGCAAGAAGACCATGGTCGGCGTCGAGGCGCGGGACTGAGGCCCGGCTGATGGAGACCGGAGTGGACGCGCGCTGGCTGGACGGACTCGAGGAGACGGCACGGCAGGCGCTGCCCGCTCCGGTCTTCCGCTATTTCCAGCAAGGGGCGGGGGAGGGCCTGACCGCCTCGGAGGCCCGGGAGGCCTGGCGGTCGATCCGGTTCGTCCCACGGGTGCTGCGCGACGTCCGCGAGGTCGACCTGACGACCTCGGTGCTCGGCGCTGACCTCGCAGTGCCGTACGCCGTCGCACCGACAACCCTGCAACGCGCGGCGCATCCCGACGGTGAGCTGGCGATGGCACGCGCCGCCGCCGAGGCCGGCTCCCTGATGGTCGTGTCGAGCAACGCCGGTACACCGTTCGACGACATCGGCGCGACCGGGGTGCGTTGGTGGCTGCAGGCGTACGTGCCCGAGGACCGTGCGCTCGCGGAGCCGCTGCTGACCCGCGCGGTCTCCGCCGGTGCCTCCGCGGTCGTGCTCACCCTGGACACCCCGGTGGTCGGCACGAAGTACGACGACGGACCCACGGTCTGGTACGAACTCGATCCCTCCCTGCTCCGGGTGAACTTCTCCGACGGACAGGATGAAGCGGCCGCCGCGGCCAAGGCCCGCAATCTCGGCACCGACGACATCGCCCACGTACGTGAGCTGACCGGGCTGCCGGTGGTGGTCAAGGGCGTGCTGCACCCCGACGACGCGGTGGCGTGCGTGGAGGCGGGAGCGGCCGCGGTCTGGGTCTCCAACCATGGTGGGCGCCAGCTGGACCGAGCCGTGAGTACGGCCCAGGCCCTGCCGGCCGTCGCCCGTGCCGTGCGGTCCGCCGGCGACGGCTCCGCCCAGGTGTACGTCGACGGGGGAGTCCATTCCGGGCTCGACATCATGGGTGCCCTCTCGCTCGGCGCCGACTGTGCGTTCCTCGGTCGGCTGCCGCTGTGGGCGCTGGTCGGCGGCACCGAACAACTGCACCGGATGCACGAGGCGCTGACCGAGCAACTGGTCGAAGCGCTGCGCCTGGCGGGAGCCCGTACGCCGGCAGAAGCGGTCGACGCCGCAGCGCCTATTTCGCCAAAGGGCCTCTGACCTGCACAAACGCTAATGTGGTCGCCGTCACGTCGTCTCGATTTGACCGTCTGTTGGCCCTCGCATAATGTTCTCTTTGTCGCCAGCGAGCGCCGGGAAGCAAAGCCGAGAGGCGAGGCTCCGGACCGGGCGGCCACCCCCTGATCTACGTCTGCGTGAGACTGGTTTCCAGGTGCCGAGAGGCCAAAGAAATCAGTCTCACTTCGTGCGCCGGATCAGGAACCGAAGCTGGATCCGCTCAGTTTGACTGTGCGAATCTCACTCCGGTAAGTTTTGTCAGGTTGCCCCGGGGCTTGGTCGTGAGGCTGGGTGCG